>CAVTHP010000006.1:0-65000 GCA_963734515.1 uncultured beta proteobacterium
TCAATGCGCGCCAGCGCCTGGCTCAGTCCTCCAGCCTCCCAATGCGGCACAACAAAATCGCCCAGGGTGAACTCGCCGGCCAGGCACCGCACCGCTATCCGCGGCAGTTGCAAGTACCGTGCGCTCTCGGCCACAAACTGCGGGCTGAGACGGGCGGTATCCACCGCGTCCTGGTTGAGCAGCGTGCTGTCATGCTCGGTGCCGCCAAGTTCCCGCACCAATTCGCGCAGGGACTTGCCCGTTGCGGCGGCGCGTGCCGCAAGCGCCTTCCTCAGCAGCGTTCCGCATCGCCGCGGTGGTGCGACCTGCGCGTCCCCGAGCACCGTATGCCGCTCGCGCGGGGTGCTGCGCGTGTAACGTCCGTGGCATCGCGACTTGAACGTCCTGTCCATTCGTAATCTCCTTGGCCTGTAGGGGCCATCCCCTACACGACCTGTAGCAACCCCAACAAAACCTTCTTTTCGAGGGCGCGCTGGCGGCGGGGTCGCGTCAATGGGCGGGCGTTCCCAGCGTCGGAATTCCACGGCGAGCGCCGCCGACGGTCAACGGCGGCGGTTTGCGGCTCAGTCCAAGGCGTGGCAGGAGGCAGGACGCAGCGGGGTGCCCGGAAAGGCGCCGCGCACCCGATCGGCGCGCCCCGCAGGGCGCAGCAGCCGCGCCGCCGCGTATAAAGGGCCGCGCTACACGGTGCATCTCACCGTGGAGCGAAAGCATGGAACTGCTGGACAAGGGCGGAGTAACCAAGGCGCTCGGGGTGTGCGAGCGCACCCTGGAAAACCTGGTGACTCGGGGCGAGTTCCCGCCGCCGGTGCAGCTGGGCAGGCGCGCGTTGTGGGACAGGGCGGTCGTCGACGCCTGGCTCACGGCGCGCTTTGCCGCGCCAGCGCGCCTGGGTGCCGCCGGCGCGCCGGCGGCGTGCCACGACCGGCTAGCCCGCGTCGCGCCGGCCCGGCGGCGGCGTGGGCTCGTCGCGGTCCCGCGGGGTCTTCACTCCCGATGGGAATGGAATCACGTTCGAGCCCGCGACCGGCGCCGGTGTTCCGGCATCCTTTGCGTCCACCCCTGCGTCGCCGTCGCCATTCTTTCGGTTCAGCCGCAGTGCCTTGCGCTCGGCCATCGTCTGGGACGCGACCTGAATCACCGGCGGCAGGTCGGTGGCCTGCCGCTCGACGTCGTCGAGGATGCGCTGGCGGTCGTTGGACGCCAGGTTGACGTAGACCTGCGCCATGTGCAGCGTGCGGTGCCCCATCAGGTCGCGCAGGACGTGCGCGGGTACATAGCGGGCGTAATGCGTGCCGCCCAGATGACGCAGGTCGCGGAACTGCAGCGACGGCAGGCCGGCCTTGTCGCGCACGCCGCGCCAAGCCATGGCCAGCGCGTTGGCGGTCAGCGGAAACACGCGCCCCGGCGGGTCGCGCGGCAGCGCTTCGAGCACCGCCTTCACCCGCAGCGGCAGGTCGAGCAGGACCGGTCCTGACTTGGTCTTGCGCAGGAATAGCTTGCGCTGCTCGAGGTCGATGTCCTGCCAGCGCAGCTGCAACAGGCTGCCGGAACGCGCGGTGAGGAAGATGGCGCAGTCAATCAACGGCAGTACGAACGGGTTGTCGCACTGTGCCGCAGCCTCGTACACCCGCAGCAGCTGCTCGGGGCTGACGTGCACGAAGCGCGGCGTGGCCTTGCCGAGCTTCATGCCGGCGCAGGGATTGGCGAAATCCCAGCCAATGCCATTCGTTGATGGCAACGTTGAACATTGCGCGCAACAGCGCGACTTCCTTCTGTATCGTGCTGTCGCTCAGCCCGTCGCTCTTCATCGTCGACATCAGGTCGTGCACGTCGCCGGGCAGCAGCGTGCTCACCCGGCGGCGGGCGAGCGCCGCGATCGCGGCATAGGTCCGCGCCCGCTTTTGGCGTCGCTCAGCGAGGTAGTCCTGCCAGCCGTCGGCGACCGCCGCGTCGACGGCCGCTGCGTCGGTCTCGACGATGTGCCACTGCCCCTCGCCGCACGCCTGCACGGTGAGCAGCCGAAGGCCCGCGCCCCTTAGATAGTGGTTGATGCGGTTCAGCTCGCTGGCGCGTCCGTCCCGCGCCACGGTGTAATGGCGCGCGTACTCGTCGAGCATCTGGGCGAGACTGACCCGGGTCGGCCCGCCCAGGCGCGGCGCCTTGCCCGCCTCGTGCGCCGCTTCCAGCGTCGCGGCCCAGCGCTTGGCCTCCTGCTCGTACTTGAAGTCCTGGTGCGGCCGCCCCGGGAGGTTGGCCTGCGCGCGCCAGCGGTTGCGATAGCGGAAGATGGTCGGCATCACGCCTCCCCATCGCCGTGGCCGGCGGCGCCGGCCGGGGCATCAGCGGCTGCCGCGCCGGCGGCGGCCCGCCGCAGCACCGAGGCGTTGCCAACCAACGCCGCGCATGCGCCCCGCATCACGCACCTCGCGCCGACCTGTGCTGCGTACCAGCGCAGGGCGTCATGCAGGTGGTCGAAGTGCCGGCGCCCCACGCCACCGCCGGCGGCAAGTGATGCCAGCAGGCGGTGGCGGTCGAGTTGCAGGCGTTGGGTCGCGCGGCCGAGCGGCGACCGACCCGGCGCAGGCAGGGCTCACCGCGCCGGTCACGGCCCGTGCGGCTTGGGGAAACTGCTTGCAACGTTTCGTTGAGGTCATCCTTCGCTCCATGTCATTGACTGGGACGAAGGGGTATAGGCAACGCTGCTTTATCGCGCCGGGCGGACCGTCGCCGGCGCGCCGGTGGCGCCCGTGGTGGGCCTCCCCGGCGCGCAGCCGACCGCACCTGCGCGCACGCCGCCGGCGCGAACCGCACGCCCGGCTGCTATCAACGCTGCTATCAAACGCCCGGCGAACGCCGAAAAGAAAAAAGGCGTTCCGAAGAACGCCTTTCGCACCAGCTACTTATCCGTGGCTCCCCGACCAGGGCTCGAACCTGGGACCTGCGGATTAACAGTCCGTCGCTCTACCAACTGAGCTATCGGGGATTTGCTGCAAAGTCGAGCATTATAGCGGCTCCGCCGACCGAGTTGAAGCCGACTCGACAACTCAGGACTTGAGGCGGTATCCGGTCCTGAAGATCCAGGCGATGATCGCCATGAAGACGACGAGGAAGACGACGGTCATCCCGAGGCTCACCGGGACGCTCACGTCGGCGATGCCGTAGAAGCTCCAGCGGAATCCGCTGACCAGGTAGACGACCGGATTGAACAGCGTCACCTTCTGCCAGATCGGCGGCAGCATGTCGATCGAGTAGAAGCTGCCGCCGAGGAAGGTCAGCGGCGTCACGATCAGCAGCGGCACGAGCTGCAGCTTCTCGAAGCCGTCGGCCCAGATGCCGATGATGAATCCGAGCAGGCTGAAGGTCACCGCAGTCAGCACCAGGAACAGGACCATCCACACCGGATGCTCGATGTGCAGCGGCACGAACAGCGCGGCCGTGGCGAGGATGATGAGGCCGAGGATGATCGACTTGGTCGCGGCGGCGCCGACGTAGCTGACGACGATCTCCAGGTACGAGACCGGCGCCGACAGCAGCTCGTAGATCGTGCCGGTGAACCTGGGGAAGTAGATGCCGAACGACGCGTTGGACACGCTCTGCGTCAGCAGCGACAGCATGATCAGTCCCGGCACGATGAACGAGCCGTAGCCGATGCCGCCGACCTGCTGGATGCGCGACCCGATCGCCGCGCCGAAGACGACGAAATAGAGCGACGTCGAGATCACCGGCGACACGATGCTCTGCAGCACCGTCCTGCCGGCGCGCGCCATCTCGAAGCGGTAGATCGCACGCACCGCGTGGAGGTTCATCGCGCGCCCCTCACCAGGCTGACGAAGATGTCCTCGAGCGAGCTCTGCGAGGTCTGCAGGTCCTTGAAGCGGATGCCCGCCTGGTCGAGGTCCTCCAGCAGCGCGACGATGCCGGTCCCTTCGACTTCCGCATCGTACGTGTACGTCAACTCGCTGCCGTCGCGCGACAATTCGAGCTGGTGCCGCGATAGCGCGGGGGGAATCCGGTCCAGCGTGCCGTGGAGCTGCAGCGTCAGCTGCTTGCGACCGAGCTTGCGCATCAGCTCGGCCTTCTCCTCGACGACGATGAGCTCGCCCTTGCTGATCACGCCGATGCGGTCGGCCATCTCCTCGGCCTCGTCGATGTAGTGGGTCGTCAGGATGACGGTCACCCCGCGCTCGCGCAGCGCGTGCACGAGCTGCCACATGCCGCGGCGGAGCTCGACGTCGACGCCGGCGGTGGGCTCGTCCAGGAACAGGATCTGCGGCTCGTGCGACAGGGCCTTGGCGATCAGCAGGCGGCGCTTCATGCCGCCCGAAAGGGTCATGATCCTGCTGTCCTTCTTGTCCCAGAGCGAGAGATCCTTCAGCACCTTCTCGATGTGGGCGGGATTGGGCGCCTTCCCGAACAGCCCGCGGCTGAACGACACGGTGGCCCACGGCGTCTCGAACGCGTCGGTCGTCAGTTCCTGGGGCACGAGGCCGATCGAGCGAGCGCGCAGCGCGGTAGTCGGCGACGATGTCGTGGCCGTCGACCAGCACGCGGCCCGCGCTCGGATTGACGATGCCGCAGACGATGCTGATCAACGTCGTCTTGCCGGCGCCGTTCGGCCCCAGCAGGGCGAATATCTCGCCGCGCCGGATTTCGAGGTCGACGCCCTTCAGCGCCTGGAAGCCCGACGCGTAGGTCTTGGAGAGGCCCGAAACGGAAATGATCGGCGGCACGGACGCGACCATACCAAATCCGTGGCCGCTGCGGTGTGCGCTGCGAAACCACGGCAGGGCGCGCGGCGCTTCGTGCTACGTTGCCGGGACGGTGGGTCACGGAGCCGGGTGGACCGGGAGGCGATAGGCAAATGCTCGAGGACTGGATCGGAAGGACG
The DNA here is from genome assembly GCA_963734515.1 of uncultured beta proteobacterium. GTDB lineage: Bacteria > Pseudomonadota > Gammaproteobacteria > Burkholderiales > Casimicrobiaceae > VBCG01. The sequence continues at coordinate 4,892 of CAVTHP010000006.1, forward strand.
GAGACGATGTCGGACGTGGTGACCGCCGCGCCCTGCGCCGCGCTCGCTGCGACGCTCGACCATCCGGGCGAGCGGCCTGCGGTTGGCGCACCGCTGCCTCCGCTGTGGCACTGGCTCTACTTCCTGCCGATGCACCGGCAGTCCGAGCTCGGTACGGACGGTCACCCGCAGCGCGGCGGTTTCCTGCCACCGGTATCGCTGCCGCGCCGCATGTGGGCGGGCAGCCAGCTCGACTTCCACGAACCCCTGCGCGTTGGCGATCCAGTGACGCGCATCTCCACCATCGAGAGCGTGACGCAGAAGAGCGGACGCAGCGGTCCGCTGGTCTTCGTCCGGGTCCGCCACGAGATCCGCCGACACGACGACGCCGACGCCGCGATCACCGAATTCCACGACATCGTGTACCGCGATGCGCCCAAGCCGGGCGAGGTCGCGTCGCCGCCCAAGGCAGCCCCTGCCGACGCGGTCTGGGAGCGTCGCTGCGTCCCGGACGAGGTGCTGCTGTTTCGCTACTCGGCGCTCACGTTCAACGGCCACCGCATCCACTACGACCGGCGCTACGTCACCGAAGTCGAGGGCTACCCGGGGCTGGTCGTGCACGGGCCGCTGATCGCCACGCTGCTGCTCGACCTGCTGCACGAGCGGCGGCCCGACGTCGATGTGGCACGCTTCGAGTTCCGCGCGCTGCGCCCGACCTTCGACGGCGGACCGTTCTTCGTCTGCGGCAAGCCGGAGGCCGACGGCAACACGTACCGCCTCTGGGCACGCGACCGCGAAGGCTGGCTCACGATGGACGCGGTTGCCCGCGTGCGCTAGCTACTGCAGCGGCGGGCGGGCGGCGTCGACCTGTGCCGCGGGTCTGCGCGGCGGCGTTTCGGAATCGCGGGGCGTCGCCTCGCCGCGAAAGTGCGGGGCCGCGAGCTTCAGGTAGTGGAACATCGACCACAGCGTGAGGATGGCGGCGATCCACAGCGCGATCGTGCCGAGCACCGGCGTCGATACCCCGGGGATCACGTTCTCCCACAGCAGGAGTGCGATCAACGCGGTCATCTGGGCCACGGTCTTGATCTTGCCTACGAACGCGACCGCGACATTGCGCGAGCGGCCGAGCTGGGCCATCCATTCGCGCAAGGCGGAGATCGCGATCTCGCGGCCGATGATGATGATCGCGAGCCAGGCGTCGGCGCGGCCGAGGGCGACCAGCAGGATCAGCGCTGCCGCGACCATCAGCTTGTCGGCGACCGGGTCGAGGAAGGCGCCGAAGGCGCTGGTCTGGCCCCAGCGGCGCGCGAGGTAGCCGTCGAGCCAATCGGTGATCGCGGCGAGCGCGAACACGCCCATGCCGGTCCAGTCGCGCGCCATCTGCGACATCCATGCGTCGGGCGCGTAATACACGCCGACGAACACCGGGATCAGCACGATCCGGAGCCACGTCAGCGCGGTGGGAATATTGAGCATCGTCGGGGAACCGGCGAAATGCTCGCGCCGGCAGCGGGAATTCTACTCCTCGGTGTCAGTGGAGCTGGGCGTAGATCCGCTCGGCCAGCGCCTGCGAAATGCCCGGAACGCGGGCGATCTCCTCGATGCTGGCCGATTGCATGCCTTTCAGCCCGCCGAAATGCGCAAGCAGCGCCTGCCGGCGCTTGACGCCGATGCCGTCGATCTCCTGCAGCGACGAGGTCGTGCGGGCCTTGCCGCGCCGCGCCCGGTGGCCCTGGATCGCGAACCGATGCGCCTCGTCGCGGATCTGCTGCAGCAGGTGCAGGCCCGGATGATCGGCCGGCAGGTTCAGCGCCCGTTCGCGGCCGGGAAACACGATGTCCTCGAGGCCGGGCTTGCGCTCGGGCCCCTTCGCGATGCCGATCAGCGGGACCTGGTGCAGGCCCTGCTCGGCCAGCACCTCGGCGGCGACGGACACCTGCCCTCGCCCGCCGTCGATCACCAGCAGGTCGGGCGCCGGATACTCGCCGGCGACGATGCGTGCGCAGCGCCGCGACAGCGCCTCGCGCATCGCCGCGTAGTCGTCGCCACCCTGCGGCGGCGTCACGTTGAAGCGGCGGTATTCCGAGGTCTGCATCGCCAGCCGGTCGAAGATGACGCAGGACGCGACCGCGGCCTCGCCCATCGTGTGCGACACGTCGAAGCATTCGATGCGCTGCGTCGACGGTGGCAGTTCCAGCGCCTCCTGCAATGCGGCAAGGCGCTCCTCCTGCGTCGCCTTCTGCGCGAGGCGCTGGTGGATCGCGAGCGTCGCGTTCTGCGTCGCCATCGTCACCCACACGCGGCGCTCGCCTCCCGGGTTGGTCACGATCTCGACCTTGCGCCCCGCCTGCTCCGAGAGCACGCCGGCGAGCGCCGCGGCATCGTCGGCCTGGGGGGCGATCAGGGTCGGCGGCACCGGACGCTCGACGTAGTGCTGCGCGAGGAACGCCCCGGCGACATCCGACGGATCGCCCGACTCCGCATGCCTGGGGAAGAACGTGCGGTCGCCCACATGGCGGCCGCCGCGGATCATCACGACGTTGACAGCGAACACGCCCTCCTCGTACACGGCGGCGATCACGTCGACATCGCCCGCAGTCGTGCTCTCGACGAACTGGCGCGACTGCAGCTCGCGCAGGCGCTGGGTCTTGTCGCGGATGCGCGCCGCGCGCTCGAACTCCAGCGCCGCCACCGCCCCATCCATCTGCAGCTTGAGCTGCGCCAGCACCTCGTCGGTCTTGCCCTGCAGGAACAGCACCGCCGCGTGCACGTCCTCGCGGTAATCGCTCTCGGAGATCAGTCCCACGCAGGGCGCCGTGCAGCGCGCGATCTGGTGCAGCATGCACGGCCGGGACCGGTTGGCGAACACGGTGTTCTCGCAGGTCCGCAGCTGGAAGACCTTCTGCAGCAGCGCCATTCCTTCGCGCACGGCGCCCGCGCTGGGGAACGGGCCGAAGTAGCGATGGCGCCGGTCGAGCGCGCCGCGGTGGAAGCGCAACTGGGGAAAGGGATCGCCCGACAGGCACACGTACGGATAGCTCTTGTCGTCGCGGAACAGGATGTTGTAGCGCGGCTCGAGCGCCTTGATCAGGTTGTTCTCGAGCAGCAGCGCCTCCCCCTCGGAGCGCGCGACCGTCGTCTCGACGCGCGCGACCTGCGCGATCATCGTCGCGATCCGCGGTTCGTGGCCGGTCTTCTGGAAGTAGTTGGCGACGCGCTTCTTCAGGTCGCGCGCCTTGCCGACGTAGAGCGCCGCGCCCTCCGCATCGAACATCCGGTACACACCCGGCAGGTGCGGCAGCGATGCCACGAGCTCGCGCGCGTCGAACGTCGCCGCCCGAGCCTCGGCGTCGACGGTGTGGCGGTTGTGTCGCGCGATCTTGGTCATCGGCGCGTCACGGCGGTGCAGCCCGCCGCTTTCCAGTCCCGACGCCGGGCGGGTGCCCGAGATGCGCAGCGATCGCATCGAATACCGAGCGGAACATCGGCGTCGTCAGGCGCCCGGTGTTCGTGTTGTAGCGGCTGCAGTGATAGCTGTCGAACAGCGTCGCACCCGATGCCATCGAATGCCGCGACGCATGAGCGAACGGATGCGCACTGCGGCGCTCGCCCAGTGCCGCGAGGGCCGCATCGTGCGCGATCCGGCCCAGGGCCAGGATCGCGGCGCCTGCGACAACCGTCGCGAGATCCGCGGCGAGAAAACCGTTGCAGGCCCGCACCTCGCCGGCCGTGGGCTTGTTTTCGGGCGGCAGGCACTTGACCGCGTTGGTGATCCGGCAGTCGACCAGGGTCAGCGGATCGTCCGCGGTGCGCGACAGCGGCGACGACGCGTAGCCGTAGGCGTGGAGCGTGTGGTACAGAAGGATTCCAGCGTGATCGCCGGTGAACGGCCGCCCGGTGGCATTGGCCCCGTGCATGCCCGGCGCCAGCCCCACGATGACCAGGCGCGCCGCGGGATCGCCGAACGGGGGAACCGGGGCACAGCGGTAGGCCGGATGCGCAGCCCGGACCTCGTCCAGAAAACCCGCGAGGCGCGGGCAACGGCGGCACGCCGCGTCGTAAGTCGGAGAGGCGATCACCGCGTCTGGCACAATTCGCGCTCTTTCAACTGGGTGGCAACACAACATTTTACCGTGCTCCCCCTCGAAACCCACCTCGAGATCCGCAAGCGCCTGCCCGCCGGCAGCTCGCGCAAGCCGCCGCTCGTGTTCGTCCATGGCGGCTATTGCGACGCGTGGGTGTGGGAGCCCAACTTCCTGCCCTGGTTCGCGGCGCGGGGCTACCCCGCGTATGCGCTCAGCCTGCGCGGCCATGGCGCGAGCGGGGGCGGCGACACGATGTTCATCGCCGGCCTCGACGATTACGAAGCCGACGTCGAGCACGTCGCCGGCACGCTGGCGGCGCCACCGGTGTTCATCGGGCACTCGATGGGGGCGGCGATCGTCGAGCGCATCGTCGCCAAGCGCCCGGTGCGCGGCGCCGCACTGCTCGCACCCGTGCCGCCGGCGGGCCTGCTGTCGGTCGCGACGCGCCTCGCAAGCGAGCATCCGCATTACCTGATGCACATGAGCGGCATGGATCCGTCACGGATGTCCGAGGAAGTGCTGGAGGCGCTGCGGCCGTTCTACTTCAGCGCCAACGTCCCGGCCGACCTGCTCGCCGAGGCCGCGCGACACCTGAACGGCGAATCGGCGCGTGCGCTGTTCGACCTGTCGCTGCGCCTGCACTGGGCGCTGCCGACGCGCGACCACCGACCGGTGTTCGTGCTGGGCGCCGATGGGGACGTGATCTGCACGCCGGACGACGTGCGCGCCACCGCGCGGCACCACGGCGTCGACGCCACCATCGTGCCGGGACTCGCGCACCTGCTGATGCTCGAGCCGGGCTGGGAACGTGCCGCGCAGCCGCTCGAGGCCTGGCTGCGCACCCTCGAGTAATCGGCGCCAGAATATTGGGGTCAGAGCTGTAATAATTCGGGCGCGAAACCGCGAGAGCGTGCTGCGGGAAGCCGCGCCGAATTATTACAGCTCTGACCCCAATTAATGCGGCCGCTTGCTGAGGAAGTCGGTGAACGCCTCCGCCGAGAGCGGTTGGCTGACCCAGTAGCCCTGGAAGCAGTGGCAGCCGCGCACGTCGAGGAACTCGAGCTGGGCGCGGGTGCCGACGCCTTCGGCGACGACCTTGAGGCCGAGGCCGCGGGCGAGCCCGATGATCGCCTCGGTGATCGCCGCATCCTGCGGATCGGTCTCGAGGTCGGCGATGAACGAGATGTCGATCTTCAGCGTGTCGATCGGGAAGTGCTTCAGGTGCGTCAGTGACGAGTAGCCGGTGCCGAAATCGTCGATCGCGACGGTGAACCCCTCGCCGCGCAGCGCGTGCAGCACCTTGCGCATGGCGTCCAGGTCGTGCATCAGGCTGGTCTCGGTGACCTCGAGCTCGAGCCACGACGGCTCGCAGCCTTCGCCGCGCACGATCGCGGATATCCGCTGCCAGAGGTCCTCCCGGTAGAACTGCTTGGCCGACAGGTTGACCGAGATCGTGAGCGGCATGCCGGCCTTGCGCCAGGCTGCGCATTGCGCGGCTGCGGTCTTCAGCACCCAGTCGCCCAGGGCGTGGATGAGGCCCGATTCCTCGGCCAGCGGAATGAATATCTGCGGCGCGACGTTCCCGTGCTCCGGATCGTTCCAGCGCAACAGCGCCTCCGCCCCGATGATCGCCCGGTCGGCGATGCGCACGACCGGCTGGTAATGGAGCTTCAGCACGTCGTCTTTCAGCGCGCCGCGCAGCGCGGTCTCCAGCGTGTGCTGGCGCGAGCGGCGGGCGGCGAGATCGGCGTCGAGGAACTGGTAGGTGTTGCGGCCCAGCTCCTTCGAACGGTACATCGCGACGTCGGCGTGCTTCATCAACTCTTCGGGATCGTCCGAATCGTCGGGGAACACCGAGATGCCGATCGACGACGTCACGTAGATGTCGTGGTCCTCGATGCGGAACGGCTGCGCGATCGCGTCGAGCAGCTTCTGCGCGATGCGTCCCAGCACCTGCGGCTCGTCGAAATCCTCGACGATGACCATGAACTCGTCACCGCCCAGCCGCGCGAGCAGGTCGGATTCGCGCAATGCCTCGGTCAGCTCGCGGGTGACGCTCTTCAGGAGCTCGTCGCCGATCCGGTGGCCGAGCGTGTCGTTGACGTTCTTGAAGCGGTCGAGGTCGATGAACAGCACCCCCACCCGCCTTCCGCTGCGTCGTGCCTGGACGATCGCCTGCGTCAGGCGCTCGTTCAGCATCAGCCGGTTCGGCAGCCCGGTCAGCGCATCGCGCGTGGCCATGTACTGCAGGCGTTCCTCGGCCTGGATGCGCGAGCTCACGTCCTGCACGAACGACAGGATCGACACGACCTTGCCGTCGTCGCCGACGAGCGCCGAGTGGTACCACTCGCACCAGATCGTGTTGCCGTCCTTGCGGTAGTTGCGCGTTACGCCGGTCTCGCGCGGCTCCTGGCCCGAGAGCAGGCGGTTGATCAGCCCGACCATCGCGCCGCTGTCCTCCTCGTGCAGCAGCGGGTTGTCGGTGAGCGTCTTGCCCAGAATCGCCTTGCCGTCCCAGCCGAAGATGACCTCGGCCTGCGGCGACCAGCGGACCAGCTTCAGGTCACGGTCCCACTCCAGAACCGCGAGCGGCGTATTGCTGATGTGCGACGACAGCATCCAGTTGGCACGGCGCAGCGCATCCTCGTTCTTCTTCTGGTCGTCGATGTCGGTGTGCACGGCATAGATGCCGATGACGTTCTCTTCGCTGTCGCGGTGTGGCGCGTAGTGGATCGACTCCCACATCAGCTCGCCCGAAGGCTGCGGAAGCTTGAGCTCGGTCGACACCGTCTCGCCCTTCAGCACGCGGTCGAGCAGCGGCTGCAGCAGCAGGAAGCGCTGCTGCCCGACGACGTCGACCATGCCGCGCCCGGTGAGCTCGTTGCGGCTCGCACCCAGCCACGTCTCGTTGTGCCCGTTGATGAAGCGGTAGCGATAGTCGCGATCGATGTACGACACGCGCGCCGGCACGTTGTCCATGATGAGCCGCAGCTCGCCTTCGGACGCCCGCAACGCCTCCTGCGCCTGCTTGAGGCCGTGGATGTCGTTCATCAGCACGAACGTGCCGTGCACCTCGCCCGATGCGGCCGCGTCGGGCACGACGCGAACGGTCATCCAGCGGCGCGCGCCGTTGGCGCCGGGCACCAGGCGATCGAACGATGCCGATTCGCCTTCCAGTGCGCGTGCGAACATCGGCTGCGCGCTCTGGTAGATGACCGGCCCCAGGATGTCGCGCAGTCGCAGATGCTCGACCTGCGCCACGGTGAGGCCGAAGTACTGCAGGAACGTCCGGTTGACGTAATGGCAGCGCTCGTCGCGGTCGATGTAGGCGACCGGCGCCGGCACGCCGTCCATGATCGCCCGCAGCTGCGACTCGCGCGACGCCAGGGTGTCCTGGGCGACCTTGAGGTCGGTGATGTCGTGGCCGACGACGTACTCGCCCTTGAGCGAGCCGTCGAAGGCGAGGTCGGGCACGCAGCGCGCGCGGATCCAGCGGGTGCGGCCGAGGGCGTCGACGACGGCGCGCTCGTAGGTGAGCGCCTCGCCCTTCATCACCTGTTCGCGGTCCGGGGTCAGCGACTGCGAGGCCCCGACGCCCAGCACCTCCTCGGGCTTCTTGCCGATGACCTCGTCGCGGCTGACCCCGTAGAGCTCGAGGAACGCCTCGTTGACGAAAACGTAGCGGCGCTCGGCGTCGAGATAGACGACGGGCTCCGGGATGTTGTCGGTGAACAGGCGCAGCTGCTTCTCGCGCTCGGCGAGCTCCTGCTCGGTCTGCTTGAGGTCGTGGATGTCGTATTCGGTGCAGTAGAGCCCGCGCACCTTGCCGGTGGAATCGAGATCCGGCGCCATCCGGCCGTGCATCCAGCGCCGCTGGCCGTTGGCGTTCTGGCCGATGCGCTCGTACTCGACGTGCTCGCCCACCTGAGCGCGCTTCAGGATCGGGCGCAGGAACGACGCGACGTCGGGTGCCATCACCTCGAAGGGCGTCTTGCCGTAGATCTCGTCCTGCGGCTTGCAGACCCAGTTCGCGAACGCCTGGTTGACGAACGTGTAGTGCAGGCTCTTGTCGAGGTAGGCGATCGGGCCGGGGATGTTGTCGGCGAACAGCCGGAGTTGCTGCTGCTGCGACTTCAGCGCCTCGCGGACACGGACATCGTCCTCGATGTCGTTCCAGACGACGAATGCGCCTCCGACGCGGCCGCCCACCTCGCGGTCGGGGAACAGCGTCACGCGCACCCAGCGCAGCTCGCCCGAAGCGCGGCGCTCGCGCCGCTCGTAGGACACCGTCGCGCCGGCGAACGCGCGCTCGATGTAGCCCTGCATTTCGGTCAGCGCGTCCGAGGGCAGGAAATCGGACAGCGCGTGGCCCAGCAGGTCGTCGGCCTGCACGCCGATCCAGTCGGCGAACGGCTTGTTGGCGAAGCGCAGGCGGAGCTGCCGGTCGAAGTGCAGGATCGGCAGGCCGACGCTGTCGGTGACCAGCCGCAGCCGGTGCTCGCGCTGCCCCGCCTCGAGCTCGAGGCGCTTCAGCTGGTCGACGTCGCTGAACGTCGCGAGGAAACCGCGGACATGACCCTGCTGGTTGCGATCCGGAAAGTACTCGACGCGCACCCAGATCGGCGCGCGACCTGGCACCGCGAGCTGCCATTCATAGCCGGTGCGCTCGCCGCCGAGCGCCGCTTCGACATAGGCGCTGAACACCTGGTAGTTGTCCCGGCCCAGGACCTCGATGACCTCGTGCCCCAGCACCTCGTCGACCCGCTTGCCGAGCCAGTCGAGCAGCGCCTTGTTGGCAAAGCGATAGCGCTGGGCGCGGTCGACGTAGGCGAGCGGTGTGCCGAGCGCGTTCAGCTTGCGCTGCGACAGCGCGAGCAGGGGCCCGCGGTCGAGCGCCTCCCCGACCGTGGGGGGCACCGGCGCCAGATCGAGGCGGCCGAGCGAGCGGGTCAGGGCCACGGACAGGTCGAAGGATCGGGTCGGGTCATGGAGGGTCGAGCCCTAGGGGGAAAGCAAGGATCGGGCCCGCGGTCCGCGCCCCGGGACGCCGCCGGGGGCCGGAAAATCGCCGCCGGGCCACCCCGGGGTGTCGCGGACCGGACGGCGCCCGGTCCGGCGCCGCAGTTACAATCCGCGTCACCAAGCAACGCCGGGCGGCATCGAGCGGTCCGACCCCCCGCGCGCGACTGCCGCGCCGCGCCCTCTGGCGCGCCGCCGCGGGCACGCCCGGTGCCCACATAACGAGATCTGTCGATGCCCGATTCGCCCGCCGCTGCCGCCCCCCTCCGCCGCCCGCTGCGCGCGCTATGCTGCGCCATCGTCCTGCTCGTTCCGGCGCTCGCGCATGCGGCAACCGGATCGTTCCCCGAGCCCCCGGCGGTTGCAGGCATCCCGATCGACTTCATCCTGTTCGCGCTGGCGCTGCTCGGCGTCGCGCTGTTCCACCATCACACGCTCAAGGTCGCGCTGGCCGGACTCGGCGTCATCACGCTGTTCAAGGTGCTGGCGTCGCCGTTCGCCGAGGGCCCGGGCGTCGGTGGGTTGATCGTGCACCTCGGGCATGAATGGGTGCTGCTCGTCAACCTGCTCGGACTGCTGCTCGGATTCGCGCTGCTGTCGAAGCATTTCGAGGCGAGCAACATTCCGGCGTGGCTGCCGCGCCTGCTGCCCGACGACTGGAAAGGCGCGTTCCTGCTGCTGGTGACGATCTTCGTGCTGTCGTCGTTCCTCGACAACATCGCAGCGGCGCTGATCGGCGGAACCATCGCAGGCGTGGTGTTCCGGGGCAAGGTGCACATCGGCTACCTCGCCGCCATCGTCGCGGCATCCAATGCCGGCGGCTCGGGCAGCGTCGTCGGCGACACTACGACGACGATGATGTGGATCGATGGCGTGTCGCCGCTGTCGGTGCTCGAGGCCTACATCGCGGCGGTGACGGCAATGGCGATCTTCGGCGTCCCCGCGTCGATCCAGCAGCAGCGCTACTCGCCGATCGTGCGCGAGTCCCCGGCCGGGATCCGGATCGACGGCACGCGCGTGTTCATCGTCGCCGTGATCCTCCTGGCGGCGATCACCGTCAACGTCGTGGTCAATCTGCGCTTCAATGCCTGGTCGGACCGGTTCCCGTTCATCGGGGTCGCAGTGTGGATCGCGTTGCTCGCCTGCGTCCCGTTGCGCCGTCCGCACTGGGAAGAGCTGCCGGGGGCATTCAAGGGCTCGCTGTTCCTGCTGTCGCTGGTGCTCGCCGCGTCGATGATGCCGGTGCAGAAGCTCCCGGAGGCGTCGTGGCACGTCGCGCTGGGTCTGGGCTTCATCTCGGCCGTGTTCGACAACATTCCGCTCACCGCGCTGGCGCTGAAGCAGGGTGGTTATGATTGGGGATTCATCGCGTTCGCGGTCGGCTTCGGCGGCTCGATGATCTGGTTCGGCTCCTCCGCCGGGGTCGCGCTCACCAACCTCTTCCCCGAGGGCAAATCGGTGTTCGCCTGGCTGCGCGCGGGCTGGCATGTCGCGCTGGGCTACGTGGTCGGTTTCGCGCTGCTGCTCGTCGTCCATGGCTGGACACCGGATCCGCCGCATCGATTAGACTCGGGTACGCGCCACATGCCGACGGCAACCGAGGGGGCAAATCGATGAAAACGGCGATCCAGCTTGCAGCATTGGTCCTGGCACTCGCGGCCCGGGCGGCCGTCGCGCAGGACGTGATCTTCTACGAGTACCAGGACTTCGGCGGCGGCTCGTTCAGCGCCCGCGATGCCATTCCCGATCTCGCCAACACCGGGTACAACGACCGCGCAGGCTCGCTCGTCATCCGCTCGGGAATGTGGCAGGTGTGCACCGACGCGAACTTCCAGGGCCGCTGCGTCACGCTGCAGCCGGGCGAATACCGCGACCTCGCGCCGATGGGGTTCTCGGGCAACATCTCGTCGGCGCGCCCCATGGGTTACGGACCCGCGGGGGCTCCTGGGCCGGGGCCGGTGCCCGGACCCGGCCATGGACAGCGCGCTGGCCCCGCCGTCATCCTGTTCGATGATTTTCAGCAAGCAGGGCGCCAGTTCGCGGTCGAGGGCCCGGTCGAGAACCTCGACCGCAATGGATTCAACGATCGAGCCCGGTCGATGATCATCAACGCCGGGCGCTGGGAACTGTGCCGCGACGCCGATTTCCGCGGCACCTGCGAGGTGTACGGCCCCGGGCGCTACAACGCGATCGGCGACCTGTCGGGCGAGCTGAGCTCGCTGCGCCCGGCCGGGGGGCCGCTCGCGCAACCCGGCGGCTATCCGCAGAACTGGGGCCGGGAGGTCCGCGCGGTCCTCTACAGCAATCCCGATTTCCAGGGACAGCAGTTCGTGATCAGCGGGGATATCGTGCGCAACCTCGCCAACACCGGGTTCAACGACCGCGCGCAGTCGATTCGCGTCGAGCAGGGCTTCTGGATCTTCTGCAGCGACGCCGATTTCGGCGGCGCCTGCCGTACCTTCGGGCCCGGCGACTACCCGAATCTGCCCTGGGGCCTCGACAACGCAGTCTCCTCGGGTCGCCGGATCAGCAGCGAAAATCCGTACAGCGGCGCGCCGAACTGGCGACGCTGACCCCGTCCGATGCCGATCGTCGACGACATCGCCGGATTGCGCCGCATCCTCGCGCGCTCGCACACCATTGCCGTCGTAGGGCTGTCGGCGCAGTGGCACCGCCCGAGCAACTTCGCAGCCAAGTACATGCGGGCGCATGGCTACCGCGTCATCCCCGTGAACCCCACCTATGCATCGGTGCTGGGCGAGACCTGCTATCCGAGCCTGCGCGCAATCCCGGTGCCGGTCGACATCGTCGACTGCTTCCGCAGGGCCCCCGAGATGCCCGCGCTCGCCGACGATGCGGTCGCGATCGGCGCCAAGGTGTTCTGGATGCAACTCGGCATCGAGAACGACGCAGCCGCCAGCCGCGCCGCGGACGCGGGGCTCGACGTGGTGATGAACCGCTGCGTCAAGATCGAGCACGCACGCATCATGGGCGGCCTCAACTGGGCGGGCGTCAACACCGGCGTGATCTCCTCGCGCAGGCCCGTCGTTTCCTAGACCGCGCCCGCCACCGACCCATGCCCGACCATCCGTTCGGATTCGACACGCTGTGCCTGCACGCGGGGCAGATCCCCGACGCGCAGACCGGCGCCCGCGCGCTGCCGATCTACCAGACGACATCGTTCGTGTTCGACGATGCCGACCATGCGGCGTCGCTGTTCAACCTGCAGAGCTTCGGCAACGTCTACTCGCGGATCTCGAACCCGACGGTGGCCGCACTCGAGGAGCGCGTCGCGGCGCTGGAGGGTGGCCGCGCCGCACTGGCGGCCTCGACCGGGATGGCGGCGCAGATGCTCGCGCTGGTGACGCTCGCGCACGCCGGCGACCACATCGTCGCGGCGCGCACGCTCTACGGCGGCTCGTACTCGCAACTCGCGGTCACGCTCGCCGAGTTCGGCATCGAGACGACATTCGTCGATGCCGGCGATCCCGGGAATTTCCGCCGCGAGGCAAGACCCCGGACCAAGGCGTTCTACGCCGAAACGATCGGCAATCCGCAGCTCAACGTCGTCGACATCGCGGCGCTGGCCGATGCCGCCCACGCGGCAGGCGTGCCGCTGGTCATCGACAATACGCTGGCCTCGCCCTACCTGTGCCGGCCGATCGAGCACGGCGCCGACATCGTCGTGCATTCGCTGACCAAGTACCTGGGCGGGCACGGCACGACGATGGGCGGCATCGTCGTCGAGTCGGGCCGGTTCCCCTGGGACAACGGCAGGTTCCCGCAGATGACCGAGCCCTCGCGCGGCTACCACGGCGTCATCTTCCACGAGACGTTCGGCGACTTCGGTTTCACGATGAAGATGCGCATGGAAGCGATGCGCACGCTCGGGCCGACGCTGTCGCCGCTGTCGGCGTTCCTGCTGCTGCAAGGCATCGAGACGCTGCACCTGCGGATGCCGCGGCATTGCGAGTCTGCGCTCGCCGTAGCCCGGCACCTCGAGCAGCATCCGGCGGTCGAATGGGTCAACTATCCGCTGCTGGCCGGCAGCCCGGCGTACGCGCTCGCGCAGCGCTATCTGCCACGGGGCGCAGGCGGGATCCTGACCTTCGGCGTCAGGGGTGGCGCGGCCGCGGGGGTGCGCTGCATCGAGGCCGTGGAGTTCCTGTCGCACCTCGCCAACATCGGCGACGCCAAGACACTGATCATCCACCCCGCGTCGACGACCCATCGCCAGCTCGACGAAGGCGAGCAGCGCGCCGCCGGCGTGTCGCCTGAAATGATCCGTCTTTCGGTCGGGCTCGAAACGCTCGACGACATCCTGTGGGACCTCGACCAGGCACTGGAGAAATCTCAGCAATGAACCGTTATCCCACCGTTCCATGGCCTTGGGCCGGATTGATCCTCTGCCTGGCGCTGCTCGGCCAGGAGGCCCTGTTGCGCTGGTTCGGCAGCGAACCCTCGCTGTCCGAGGCCGCGTACCGCGTGCTGGTGATGACGATCGGCGTGGCCGCGGCCGCGCTGATCCTGCTGCCGCCGCGCAGGCCCGCCTACATCCTCGGCTTCGTCGTATGCGCGGCGCTGATCGGCTGGGCGCTTTGGCTGCAATACGGCGAGGGCCTCGAGCCCTGCCCGCTGTGCGTGTTCCAGCGGGTCGCGGTCATCGTGGTCGGCATCGTGTTCCTCATCGCGGCGATCCACAACCCGCGACGCGGCGGCGCGAAATTCTACGCGGTGCTGACCCTGATCGCCGCCGGCGCCGGCGCAGCATTCTCAGCACGACAGGTCTGGCTGCAATCGCTGCCGAAGGACCAGGTGCCGGAATGCGGCCCGGGCCTCAACTACATGCTGAACACCCTGCCTTTCACCGATGTGATCCGCAAGGTGCTCGAAGGCAGCGGCGAGTGCGCCGAGAAAGGCTGGGTGTTCCTCGGACTCTCGATCGCCGGCTGGACCTTCGTGTTCTTCCTGTCGATGATCGCTGCCGCATTCGCGCTGGTCCGGCGCGACTAGCTCGAAGCCTGTCCGCAGGCGAGAACTGCCCGCCCCCATCGCGCGCCTCGGCGGCGGCGCGCCCGGCCGTAGTCCACAGCTTGTGCGCCCAGGCACATTCCGGCGCGCAGCCGCGGGCCCCACGCACCCGTCAAACCGCCGGTCGGCATGGCACCGAATTTGCAGAAGGCGTGGTGTTCGCCGCTCGCATTCGGAGACAACCCGACGCGATCGAAGGATCCGCTCCATCGCTACCAGAGCGCGGCGGCGGACCCCGGTACCACCGCATGACCAGAAAGACACGACGATGCTTCCGTTCCTGAATTCGACACGACGCGTCAGCGCCGACCCTTTCGCGTCGGTCAAGGCGACCACCGCGTGGCTGCGCGAACTTCCACCACGCGATGCCCTCGGACGGCAGCAGATCGCGCTGCAGGCGTTCGACGGCATGCTGCAGTCGAGGCGGCCGATCGACCTCGCGCGGGCGCAGGCCCTGCAGCATGCGGATCGGGCACTCAGCACCGACCGGCGCGCGCTCTTCCGGCAATACGTCGCGAGCATGGCGTCGGCTGCCGGCGTATCGACGCGGCTATGGCAGGCGAGCTTCGACCTCACCCAGGCCTTCGCCTCCGCCTACCAGGCCGTACTCGAAGCCGCAGTGGGGCCGAAAGCGTACGGGACATGGAAGCCGCAGGTGCCGATCCTGTTTGCGCGGCTGATCCATTACCAGGCCACCGACACCAAGCTGCGCGTCTGCAGGCACGAGCGCTGGATTCCGGCGAAGTGGCGCGAGCTGCATCGGCTCTATCTGCGCGCGAGCGAGCTCGGCGTCAGCCGGATACCGACCTCGCTCGAGGCGACGAACCCCGACGCGCGGCAATGGACGGTGGAACAGGAATACATCTACGTGATGCTGCTGCACCAGCTCGACAGCGGCAACTTGACGCCGGCACAGTACGACGAAGTCGCGGCGCTGGTTCGAACCTGCAGCCGCAAGCTGAAGCTCACCGCACTCCCCAACGCGGCGGAAGATTTCTACGTCGACGTCGGCGGCGAGAGGGGTCTCGCGCGCCGCAGCGGGCAGGAATCGGGCGCATTGCTGCGCTATGTCGACACGACGCCGCTCGCCGCCCAACTCGACCTGACGATCGCCGCCTTGCGCAAGTCCGACAGGTCCGACACGGCTTCGATCGGCGCCGCGACACGCGAGCGCATACGAATTCTCCAGAACGCATGCGACACTGTCGCGCCGGTTCCGAACAGCCACTTGCGGCGAGATCCGCGCGAGGCATGCTCGATACCCGCGCGCTTGCGCATGGGCCTGGCGCGGATACACCAGCTCTGCAAGGGGCAAAACACGACGGGGTCCGACGCTTCGCTGGGCCGGGTCGTCGAAGTCCGTTCGAATGACCGCAAGGCGCGCACCCGGCGGCAGGGCACCGATGCGCCCGACACCCTGTGCGCGACGCTGGCAATGGTCGACCACACGATATGGCAGGTGAAGGACCGCAGCGTTTCGGGATTGCGCATCTTCACGCAGGGCGAGGCCGGACAGGCGCTGATTGTCGGCGCGCTGGTGGCGGTCCGGCAGTCCGACGTGTCGAAGTGGCGGCTCGGCGCGGTACGCAGGATCAACCGGCTGCCGTCCGGCGAGATCGAGGCCGGCGTATCGCTGATCGCCGAGCATTTCGATGCGATCACCCTGCATGCGAAGCGCCACGTCGAGCAGGATTCCGGGGTCGCCGTCGGGGGCGCCGAGCCCCCTTCCGGGCAGAGAATCGAAGGGCTCTACCTTCCGCCTCCGTCGCGGCCGCACAAACCCATTCTCGCGAAGACGGTGATCGTACCGACGCACGAATACGCGGAAGGGCGCGAAGTGATCCTGACGACGCCGAACTCGATCTACACGGTCGCGATGCGGCAACTCGTCGAGCAACGCGGCGAGTGGAGCTGGATCGCCATCAAGGTCGTCGACAAGCAACCGCGGCCGGAGGCGGCCAACGAGCCGACGGTCGAACCGCCGGGCGTCTGATCGTCGGTCAGCGCCGCTACTTCGGCGCCATCCTGATCGCACCGTCCAGCCGGATCACCTCGCCGTTCAGCATCGCGTTTCCGACGATCTCGCGCACCAGCGATGCGAACTCCGCAGGCTTGCCGAGCCGCGGCGGGAACGGCACCATCCGGCCGAGCGCGTCCTGCAGTTCCTGCGAAAACCCCGCGACCATCGGCGTCTCGAAAATGCCGGGGGCAATCGTCATCACGCGGATGCCGAAGCGCGCGAGCTCGCGCGCAATCGGCAGCGTCATGCCGACGACACCGGCCTTGGATGCGCTGTAGGCTGCCTGCCCGATCTGGCCATCGAAGGCGGCGACCGACGCGGTGTTGACGATGACGCCGCGCTCGCCGCCGGCGTTCGGAGCGTTCTTCGCCATCGCATCGGCGGTGAGCCGGATCATGTTGAAGGTGCCGGTCAGGTTGATGCCGATCGCCCGCGCGAAACCTGCGAGCGTATGCGGGCCGTCCCGGCCGACGACCTTCTCCTGATGAACGATGCCCGCGCAGTTGACCAGCCCGTGGACGCCTCCGAATTCGCCCATGGCCGCGGCCACCGCGGCCCCGGCGCTCGCCTCGTCGCCGACGTCGGTGCGGACGAATCGAGCAGCCGCCGCGAGATCGCGGGCCAGCGCGCGACCTGCCTCCTCGTTGAGGTCGGCGATGACCACGCGTCCACCGCCTTCGACGACCATCCGCACCGTCGCGGCGCCCAGGCCCGACGCGCCGCCGGTGACGATGAACGTGCTTCCACGGAGGTCCATCGCGCTTCCCGCTATCCGTTTGCCGGCGCGGACTTGACGACCGACATCGCGGTCGCGATCAGGCCTGCGACATCGGCGACATTGGCTGGCAGGATCAGCGTGTTCGTCGTCTTCGCCAGGTTCCCGAACTGCGCGATGTACTGCTCGGCGATCTTGAGGTTCACCGCGCCGGTGCCGCCGGGGGAGGCCATCGCCTCCGCGACCTGCCGGATCGCCTTCGAGTTGGCCTCGGCGATGGCGAGGATTGCCGCCGCCTGCCCCTGGGCGTTGTTGATCTCCGCCTGCTTCTCGCCTTCGGACCTGGCGATCGCGGCTTCGCGCTGCCCTTGGGCGATGTTGATCTGCTCCTGGCGCTTGCCCTCGGAGGTGGCGATGACCGCCCGCTTCTCCCGCTCGGCAGTGATCTGCGCCTGCATCGCGCGCAGGATCTCGGCCGGCGGCGTCAGGTCCTTGATCTCGTAGCGCAGCACCTTGACGCCCCAGCTCGGTGCTGCGGCGTCGAGCGCATTGACGACCGCGGCGTTGATCTGGTCACGCTCCTCGAACGTGCGGTCGAGCTCCATCCGGCCGATGACGCTGCGCAGCGTCGTCTGCGCGAGCTGCGTGATCGCGACCACGTAGTTCGACGAGCCGTAGGAGGCGAGCCTTGCGTCGGTCACCTGGAAATACAGGATCCCGTCGACCTGCAGCTGGGTGTTGTCCCTGGTGATGCAGACCTGCGGCGGGACGTCGAGCGGAATCTCGCGCAGGTCGTGCTTGTAGGCGATCCGGTCGACGATCGGGAACACGAAGTTCAGGCCCGGCTGCAGCACGGCGTGGAAGCGCCCGAGGCGCTCGACGACCCAGGCGCGCTGCTGGGGAACGACGCGGATCGTCTTGACGATCGCGATCAGCACCACGACGAACAGCACGAACGTGACGAGCGACGATCCGACCTGCATTGACGACCTCCGGGATGCCTGTGGCTTCGTTGCGGCGGGCGCGAAGCGCCGGGGTCACCGCGCTAAGGGGGCGACGCGCCGAGCACCAGCGTTGAGCCGCGCGTCGCGACAATGTACATCGTGTCCTTGTGCGGCGTCTGCGCCGATTCGGGAACGCCGTCCCATTGCGTGCCGCGATAGTCGACACGGGCAGTGCCGTCGGCGTGCCACGTCTGCACGCGCACGGCCTGGCCGACGTCGAGGCCCGGCTGGCGCGGCGGCTCGCCGTGACGGCGGCGCCACAGGTGGGCGACGCTCGCTCCCGCAACGGCCAGCACGCCGGCGACCAGAAGCTGCAGTGGGGTAGAGGCGCCAAGCCACGCGGCGACGCCGCCGATCGCGAATGCGATTCCAATCGCGACCAGATAGAACGTGCCGCTCATCAGTTCGGCGCCGATCAGCATCGCCGCCAGAATCCACCAGATCCAGTGATCCGCCATGAGTCGCGCATGCCAGGCAAAGGTGCAAGGATAAGGCAGTTTTCGCGCCGATGCGCGCGCCGTTGCGCCAGGGCGGCGGCATCGCAGCGATTCACCGCGACGGTACCGGGGCCGCCGACGGCAGACTGCGGAGGGCGCGCGCGGGGCCCGCGGTTGCGGTATAATTATTCTTTTTTAATCAATTGCTTCGCGGAGCCTTTCACAGGCGGCGAAACACCCGGGATCATGCCGATCTACGAATACCGATGCGCGTCCTGCGGGCATGAACTCGAGGCGCTGCAGAAGCTGTCCGATGCACCGCTCACCGAGTGCCCTGCCTGCCACAAGCCGGATCTCCAGAAACTCGTATCCGCGGCCGGGTTCCAGTTGAAGGGTTCGGGCTGGTACGTCACCGACTTCCGCAACAGCGGCGCCAAGGCCGCTGCCAAGACCGGGGGCGCCAAGACCTCGGATGCTGCGCCGGCGGGTGCCGGCGGCGGCGACGCGGGATCCGCCGGTAAGCCCGAAAGCACGTCGGACAAGGGCAAGCCCGGCGACGCCAAATCGGGCGACGGCAAGCCAGCCGCCGGCCCGGCAGCGACCACGGCCAAGGCGTCGGGCACGACTTCGGGCGGCAGCGGCGGGGCCTGACCGGAGTCGACGTGAGCCTCGACGCGCCCTACCCTGCAGTGCCGGAGTCGACACCCGCCTCCGGACGTCGACGCACGCCGCTGCGATGAAGCGCTACCTGATCGCGGGCCTGCTCGTCTGGGTGCCGCTCGGCATCACGATGTGGGTCGTCCATTGGCTGCTGACCTCGATCGACCAGATCCTGCTGGTCCTGCCCCGGAACCTGCAGCCGCGCGCGCTGATCGGATTCGACATACCGGGGCTGGGCGTCGTCGTTGCGTTCCTGATCCTGCTCGCGACGGGTGTCGTGGCTGCGAATTTCTTCGGCCAGCGCGTCATTCGCGGATGGGAATCGCTGCTCGGACGCATTCCGTTCGTCAAGTCGATCTACTCGTCGGTCAAGCAGGTCAGCGACACCCTGCTGTCGAAAAAGGGCAACGCGTTTCGCAAGGCGCTGCTGGTCGAATTCCCCCGCCCGGGGAGCTGGACCATCGCGTTCCTGACCGGGACGCCCGCCGCCTCGGTGGCGCCGCACCTTCCTGGAGAGCACGTGAGCGTCTACGTGCCGACGACGCCGAATCCGACCGGCGGCTACTTCCTGATGCTGCCTCGCTCGCAGGTGCGCGAGCTCGACATGACCGTCGACGAGGCGCTCAAGTACATCATCTCGATGGGCGTCGTCGCGCCGCGCGCGAGCGCGCGCGCGGCCAAGCCCGGATCGCCCGCGACACAGATCGGCGCCACGATCTCGCCGGCAGCCCCTTCGACAGGGACGTCGGTCCCGGACACCCGAAATTGACCGGGCGCGGCCCGCCAGCCGGTGTCGTCTGCCGGCGGCCCCGCGCGCATGCCCATTTCGCCATCCTCCCTGATCCACTCCACTGACTGCTGCACGTGCCGGAGATCGACTTGAAGCGAACTGACTATTGCGGCCGGATCGACCGGCGATACCTCGACCAGACGGTCACGGTGATGGGCTGGGTGCACCGACGACGCGACCACGGCGGCGTCATCTTCGTCGACCTGCGCGATCGCGAAGGCCTCGTGCAGATCGTCTTCGACCCGGACCGTGCGCAGAGCTTCGGGCTCGCAGAGAAGCTCCGCCACGAGTACTGCATCGCGGTGGAAGGCCACGTGCGGCGGCGCCCCGACGGCACGGTCAACCCCACTCTCGTCTCGGGCGAGATCGAGGTCGTTGCCCACTCGATCGAGATCTTCAACGCCTCGCCGACGCCGCCATTCCAGCTCGACGACGAGAACCTGTCCGAGACCGTGCGCCTCGAGCATCGCGTCATCGACCTGCGCCGCCCGGCGATGCAGAAGAACCTGATGCTGCGCTATCGCACCGCGATGGCGGCGCGCCGCTACCTCGACGCGCAGGGCTTCATCGACATCGAGACACCGGTCCTCTACAAGTCGACGCCCGAGGGCGCGCGCGAGTTCCTGGTGCCTTCGCGCATCCACCACGGCCAGTTCTACGCGCTGCCGCAATCGCCCCAGCTGTTCAAGCAGATGCTGATGATGGCGGGGTTCGACCGCTACTACCAGATCGTCAAGTGCTTCCGCGACGAGGACCTGCGCGCCGACCGGCAGCCCGAGTTCACGCAGATCGACGTCGAGACCTCGTTCCTCGACGAACTCGAGATACGGCAGATGATGGAAGGCCTGGTGCGGACGATGTTCCGCGATGCGCTGTCCGTCGACCTGCCCGACCCGTTCCCGATCATGACCTTCGCCGACGCGATGCGCGACTACGGCTCCGACAAGCCCGACCTGCGCATTCCGCTCAAGCTGACCGAGCTGACCGACCTGATGAAGGGCGTCGACTTCAAGGTGTTCCGCAGCGCAGCCGACCTGCCGAACGGGCGTGTCGCGGCGCTGCGCGTGCCCGGAGGCGGCGCGATGACGCGCAAGGAGATCGACGACTGCGCGCCTTTCGTCGCCGTCTACGGCGCGAAGGGACTGGCGTGGATCAAGGTCAACGACGCGTCGAAGCCCAACGAGGAAGGGTTGCAGTCGCCGATCGTCAAGTTCCTGGCGCCCGACACGCTGCGCGCGATACTCGAGCGCAGCGGTGCGGCCTCCGGCGACCTGCTGTTCTTCGTCGCCGACCGCGCGAAGGTGGTCAACGACGCACTGGGGGCGCTGCGCGCGCGCATCGGCCACCAACGCGGCCAGGTCGAAGCCGGGTGGCGGCCGCTGTGGGTCGTCGATTTCCCGATGTTCGAGCAGGACGACGCGACCGGCGCGTGGGCGGCGCGCCATCATCCGTTCACCGCGCCCAAGGACGGTCATGAAGACCGGTTCGCCACCGACCCTGCGAACGCGCTGGCCAAGGCCTACGACGTCGTGCTGAACGGCTGGGAGATCGGAGGCGGCTCGGTGCGCATCCATCGTCCCGAAGTCCAGGCGCGCGTGTTCGAGGCGCTGGGCATCAGCGTCGAGGACCAGCAGCGGAAGTTCGGATTCCTGCTCGATGCGCTGCGCTACGGCGCGCCTCCGCACGGGGGCATTGCGTTCGGCCTCGACCGCGTCGTGACCCTGATGTGCGGCGCGGAGTCGATACGCGACGTGATCGCATTCCCGAAGACACAGCGCGGCCAGGACCTGCTGGTCGATGCGCCGACGGCCGTCACCGAACAACAGCTGCGCGACCTGCACATCCGCGTGCGTCCCTCCGACGCGATCAAGCCGCCCGCGGCATGATCCGGCGGCCGCCGGCGAACGGCGGCGACCGCGATCCGCTGACGGCCCCGGGGCAACCTGGCTGCGGCGGCGGCGAGCAGGCGCGTCGGCGTGGTGTCGGGGCGGCAAGCCCCGCGCTACACTTGTGGCCATGCCAACCCGGCCGGCCATCGCCCCTCGTTGCTGCCGCGCGCTCGCACTGATCGCGCTCGCAATCTGCCTGGTCGGTGCCGCGCTCCCTGCGCCGGCTCGCGAGCGTCCCGGGAACGCGGGCGAGATCGCGCTCGACCAGCTGCCGCCCCAGGCACGCGACGCGCTCGCGCGCATCCACGCGGGCGGCCCGTTCCGCTTCGAGCGCGACGGCATCACGTTCGGCAACCGCGAGCGCAGTCTGCCGCTGCGCAATCGCGGCTACTATCACGAATACACGGTGGTGACGCCGGGGCTGCGCACCCGCGGCGCACGGCGCATCATCTGTGGCGGGCCGCGCCGTGCACCCGACGCCTGCTGGTACACCGACGATCATTACCGGACATTTCGGAGGATCCGCGAATGAAGCTGCCGGACTTCACTCAGGTCGACGAAGCGGGCGTGATCGAGTACCACGGGCACGCGGACGCGATCGCGACCGCCGCAAACCATGCCCGGCTGCGCTATCTCGACGCCGTCCTCACGCACGCCGTCGACAAGGCGTCGCTGTTTGCCGCGCTGGCGAGCGGTCTCAAGCTGCCCGAGCATTTCGGCAACAACTTCGACGCGCTGGCCGACTCGCTGGAGGACCGCGACTGGCTCGGCAAGACCGGCTGCGTCGTGCATCTGCGCCATGCGGCGCACTTCCGCAAGGACCATCCGCACGACTGGGAGACCCTCGAGGAGATCCTGGCGGAGGCTTCGGCGTTCTGGGGCGAGAGGCACGTTCCGTTCTGGGTGCTCGTGGGCTAGCGCCTGCGCATGCCCTGGAAGCAGCCGATCTCGGTGCTGGTCCTCGTCCATACCAGCGACCTGCAGGTACTGCTGCTCGAGCGCGCCGACTTCCCCGGCCACTGGCAATCGGTGACGGGAAGCCGCGACGACGACGAGGTGCTGGCGACGACGGCGACGCGCGAGCTCGCCGAGGAGACCGGCATCGACGCCCGTCGCCACGGCGGAGTCGTCGACTGGCAGCTGTCGAACGAGTACGAGATCTTCCCGCAATGGCGCCACCGCTATCCACCCGGCACGACGCACAACACCGAGCATGTGTTCTCGCTCGACGTCGGCGCACCGGTGGAGGTCGCGCTCGCGCCGCGCGAGCATCTGCGTCACCTGTGGCTGCCGTGGCAGGAAGCGGCAGCGCGCTGCTTCTCGTGGTCGAACCGCGATGCGATCCTCGAGTTGCCGCGACGAATCGCGCACGCTACCGGCAACGGATGAGCGCACAATGGCAAAGGCCGGGTGCGACCCGATCGGGGCGCGGGCGGCCCGCAATCGCATTACCCGGATCGGGAAACCCATGACCTCCATCGCAACTTCACGCGCGCTGCGCGCGCTCTGCATCACACTCCTTGCCTCTGCGGGCGGCGCGCGCGCCCAGACCGTGGTCGACGGCGCGCCGACGCCCCAACCCGTCGTGAGTCTCTCGGCGTCGGCCACCGGCAGCATCGTCAACGATCGGATGCACGCGTACCTCCGCGCGGAAGTGGACAACGCGGACGCCGCTGTCGCGGCAAACGACGTCAACGCGCGCATGGGCAAGGCGCTGGCCAAGGCGAAGACCGTCGCCGGCGTCGACGCGTCGACGACCGGTTACACGACCTACCAGGTGAACGAGCCGAACCGCCCGATGCGCTGGCGCGTGACGCAGTCGCTCGCCCTCGAAAGCGCGGATTTCACCGCACTCGCCGCGCTGGTCACGCGACTGCAGAGCCAGGACGGCATGCTGCTGTCCGGCCTCAACTTCTCGGTCAGCGCCGCAGCGCGGCGCACCGAGGAAGACGCATTGACCCAGAATGCGATCAAGGCGTGGCAGCAGCGCGCCCAGGCGGCGGCGCAGGGTTTCGGTGCAGGTGGTTGGCGTACCGGACGGGTCGCGATCCAGACCAGCGATTTCGGCAGGCCCCCGGTGATGCGCGCCGCCGGAATGGCCGCTGCTGCCGCAGCGCCCGTCGCCGTCGAAGGCGGCACCACCGAGGTCACGGTCACCGTGAGCGGTGAGGCAATCCTCGACACCGTGCGCACGCCCCGATAGGCCTGCCCGGCGATACGCTCGCGCCATTGCGCGCACAAAAAAGGGCGCCTGCGGCGCCCTTTTTCATTGCCGCGACGAAGCGGCGGGATGACGAAACTGGGCTGACGACTCACCCTACGCGGCCGGGGTCGACTCCGAAGCCTGACCCTGCTTTGCATCGTCCTCGGCGGCGGCCTTCATCGACAGGCGCACGCGGCCCTTCTCGTCGGCCTCGAGCACCTTGACGCGAACGACCTGGCCTTCCTTCAGATAATCGGAAACCTGGTTGACGCGTTCCTTGGCGATCTGCGAGATGTGCAGCAGGCCGTCCTTGCCGGGCAGCAGTTGCACGATCGCGCCAAAATCGAGCAGGCGCAGGATCGGGCCTTCGTAGATCTTGCCGACTTCGACCTCGGCGGTGATCTGCTCGATGCGCTTGCGCGCAACGTTGCAGGCATCGGCGTTGACCGACGCGATGGTGATCGAGCCGTCGTCCTGGATATCGATCGTCGTGCCCGTTTCCTCGGTCAGCGCGCGGATCACCGCGCCGCCCTTGCCGATGACGTCGCGGATCTTCTCGGGGTTGATCTTGAACGTCATCATCCGCGGCGCGTGCTGCGAGACCTCGGTGCGCGCGTGCGGCAGCGCCTGCTGCATGAGGCCCAGGATGTGCATGCGGCCCTCGCGCGCCTGCGACAGGGCGACGGCCATGATCTCCTTGGTGATCCCCTGGATCTTGATGTCCATCTGCAGCGCGGTGATGCCGCGATCGGTGCCGGCGACCTTGAAGTCCATGTCGCCCAGGTGATCCTCGTCGCCGAGGATGTCGGTCAGCACGGCAAAGCGGTTGCCTTCCTTGATCAGGCCCATCGCGATGCCGGCGACGTGCGCTTTCGTCGGCACGCCGGCGTCCATCAGCGCGAGGCTCGCCCCGCACACCGACGCCATCGACGAGCTGCCGTTCGATTCGGTGATCTCCGAGACCACGCGCATCGAATAGGCAAATTCCTCGCCGGTCGGCAGCACGGCGATGAGCGCGCGCTTGGCGAGCCGTCCGTGGCCGATCTCGCGGCGCTTGGGCGACCCGACCCGGCCGGTTTCCCCGGTCGCATAGGGCGGCATGTTGTAGTGGAACATGAAGCGGTCGCGATATTCGCCCATCAGCGCGTCGATGATCTGCTCGTCGCGCGCGGTGCCCAAGGTCGCGACGACCAGCGCCTGGGTCTCGCCGCGGGTGAACAGCGCCGAGCCGTGCGTGCGCGGCAGCACGCCCGAGCGGATGGTGATCGGGCGCACGGTGCGCGTATCGCGCCCGTCGATGCGCGGCTCGCCTTCGAGGATCTGGCTGCGCACGACCTTCGCCTCGATGTCGAACAGGATGTTGCCGACATGGCGCTTGTCGTCGGGGGAAGCGTCGGCCGTCAGTGCGTCAGCTTCGACCTTGGCGGCGATCTCCTTCAGGCGCTGCTGGCGCTGCTGCTTCGAGCGGGTCGAGTATGCTGCGCGCACGTCGGCTTCGGCGAGTGCTGCGACACGGTCGATCAGGGCCTGGTCCTTGATCGGAGGCTGCCAGTCCCACATCGGCTTGCCGCCCTCTTCGACCAGCTGGTGAATGAGCTCGATCGCCGCCTGCTGCTGCTGGTGGCCGAACACCACGGCGCCCAGCATCACGTCCTCGGGTAGCTCCTGCGCCTCGGATTCGACCATCAGCACGGCGGCCTCGGTGCCCGCGACAACGAGGTTGAGCTGCGACGTCTCGAGCTCGGTTTTCGACGGATTGAGGATGTACTGGCCGTTGGCGTAGCCGACGCGCGCGGCGCCGATCGGTCCGTTGAACGGAACGCCCGACAGCGACAGCGCCGCCGACGCGCCGATGATCGCCGGAATGTCGGGATCGATCTCGGGGTCGACCGACATCACCGTCGCGACGATCTGCACGTCGTTGTAGAGACCGTCGGGAAACAGCGGCCGGATCGGACGATCGATCAGGCGGCAGGTCAGCGTCTCCTTCTCGGACGGGCGCCCTTCGCGCTTGAAGAAGCCGCCGGGGATCTTGCCCGCGGCATAGGTCTTTTCCTGGTAGTCGACGGTCAGCGGAAAGAAATCCTGGCCCGGCTTCGCCTGCTTGGCCGCGACGGCAGTGACCAGCACGACGGTGTCACCGAGGCTGACCATGACGGCACCGGCCGCCTGGCGCGCAATCTCGCCCGTTTCCAGCGTCAGCGTGTGGGCGCCGTAGGCGATCGACTTCTTGATGGGGTTCGACACGTTGTCCTCGCAATTCGAAAATGACAATGGCCGCGTGCGACGACGCGGCCATTGCGAATGGTTATCAGGCGGGAGCCGGCGGGCGCTGCATCGCGGCCGCGGCAATTAGGATCCCGATCAACTCCGTCGGAGCGCCCTGACGACGCTCGATGGAGCCGCCGCGAGTCGTTGCGGCATGCGCATCACTTGCGCAGGCCCAGCTTCTCGATCAGCGACCGATAGGTGTCGGCGTTGCACGACTTGAGGTAGTCGAGCAGCTTGCGTCGGCGCGACACCATCCGCAGCAGACCGCGCCGCGAGTGGTGATCCTTGACGTTTTCCTTGAAGTGATCGGTAAGCCCGTTGATGCGGGCGGTCAACAGCGCGATCTGGACCTCGGGGGACCCCGTGTCGCCCTTAGCGCGCTGGTTTTCGGCGATGACCTTCGCCTTTTCGGCAACCGTGACGGCCATGTGTATTCCTTGTTCTCTCTCGTTCGTTCACCTTCGGACAAGAGGGCGATTATAGCGTGGAAAACGCTTAGTTTTCAAGACGCTCGACAGCTGCTCGACGACGCCCTGTCGACAGCCGGGCCTAGGCTGCGGCCTGGCCGCCGGCGATCACCCGCCGCGGCCGGGCCTCGCCCCCCGCGGCATCGGCGATCCCCAGCAGCTCCCCGTCGCAGTAGACGGCCTGGACCCCGGCGGCCTGCGCCGGCGCAACGATGGCTGCGCCCTGCAGGAAGCGCCTTGCCGTCGCCCCCTCCACATGCAGTGCCGGCAAGTGCGCGGTGAGCGACGACACCGGCAGCAGGCAGCGGTCGCGCGCCGGGGCATCCATCGCCGCCAGGGCGTCGACCGTATGCGCGTCTCGGATGTCGAATCCGCCGCTCGCCGTGCGCCGCAATGCGGCAAGGTGCGCGCCGCAGCCCAGCGCCTCTCCCAGATCGGAGGCGAGTGCGCGTACGTAGGTCCCTTTGCTGCACAGGACGTCGACGACTGCATCCGGCGCGAGCCATTCCACCAGCGTCAGCGAGTGGACGACGATCTCGCGCGCAGCGCGCGGGATCTCGACGCCGGCGCGCGCGTAGGCGTAGTAGGGGCGTCCCTGGAACTTCAGCGCCGAGTGCGCAGGCGGGACCTGGCTCTGCGGACCGACGAAGCGCGCCAGTGCCGCGGCGAGGTCTGCGGCATCGAATGCCACGGGCCGCGTCGCCACGACGTCGCCCTCGGCATCCTGCGTCGTCGTCGCCACGCCGAAGCGGATGGTGGCGCGGTAGCGTTTGGGCGCGTCCAGCAGCAACTGAGCGAACTTGGTGGCTTCCCCGAAGCAGATCGGCAGCAGCCCCGACGCCAGGGGATCGAGGGTTCCCGTATGCCCTGCCTTGTCGGCGTTGTACAGGCGTTTGACCTGTCCGAGCGCCGCACTGGACGTGATGCCCGCCGGCTTGTCGAGCAGCAGCACGCCGTCGACACGCCGTCGCGGCGGGCGCCGAGGACCGGAAATTGGGGTCAGAGCCGTAATACTCGGCTCTGCTGCGAATTTGCCCATGATGACCGACAGCCACGCCGGATATTACGGCTCTGACCCCAATTTCCGGTCTTCGGCCACGGCGTCGTCGATCAGTTGCGACAGGCGCATTCCCGCCTCGATCGAGTCGTCGTAGACGAAATGCAGCTGGGGCACCGAATAGAGGTCCAGCCGGCGTGCGAGCTCGCTGCGCAGGAATCCGGCGGTGCGCGCGAGCGCGTCGACCGCAGCCTGCGATTTCTCCTTGCCTGCAAGGTGCGTGAAGCGGACCGTCGCGTGCGAGAGGTCGGCGCTGACGTCGACCTCGGTGACCGTCACCGGGCCGACGCGCGGGTCCTTGACCTCGTTCTTCAGGAGATCGGCGAGCTCCCGCTGGATCTGGTCACCCACCCGTTGCGCGCGCTGCGACGTTTTCTTCATGTCGGCAAGGGGGCGACCGCGCGCAGCAGCGTCGCGCGCGGCGCGCCGCTCAAAGGGTGCGCGAGACCTCGACGATCTCGTAGACCTCGAGCTGGTCCTTCTGCTGAATGTCGTTGAAGTTCCTGATCGACAGCCCGCACTCGAAGCCTGCCTTCACCTCGCGCACGTCGTCCTTGAAGCGCTTGAGCGAATCGAGCTCGCCGTCGTGGACCACGACGTTGTCGCGCAGCACGCGGACCTTGGACCCGCGGCGGACCAGGCCCTCGAGGACGTAGCAACCCGCGACCGTGCCGACCTTCGAGATCCGGTAGACCTCGCGCACGTCGACCAGGCCCAGGCGACTCTCCTTGTGCTCCGGCGTGAGCATGCCCGACAGCGCGGCCTTCACGTCGTCGACCGCCTCGTAGATGATGTCGTAGTAGCGCAGCTGGACACCGCCGGATTCGGCGAGCTTTCGCGCCTGCGCATCGGCGCGCGTGTTGAAGCCGATGATGACGGCCTTGGACGCGAGCGCGAGGTTGACGTCGGACTCGGTGATGCCGCCCACCGCGGCGTGCACGATGTTGACCTTGACCTCGTCGGTGGACAGCTTGGTAAGCGCCTGCGAGAGCGCCTCGTAGCTGCCCTGCACGTCGGCCTTGACGATCAGCGTCAGCGTCTTCACCCCGCTCTCGCCCATCTGGTCGAACATGTTCTCGAGCTTCGCGGCCTGCTGCTTGGCGAGCTTGACGTCGCGGAACTTGCCCTGCCGGAACAGCGCGATCTCGCGCGCCTTGCGCTCGTCGCCCAGCGCCATCACCTCCTCGCCCGCGAGCGGGACGTCGGAGAGGCCCTGGATCTCGACAGGAATGGCGGGACCGGCCTCGGTGACCGGCTTGCCAGCCTCGTCGGTCATCGCGCGCACGCGGCCGAACACCGCGCCGGCGAGCACGATGTCGCCGCGCTTCAGCGTTCCCGAATGCACCAGCACCGTCGCCACCGGGCCGCGGCCCTTGTCGAGGCGCGATTCGATGACGATCCCCTTGGCAGGTGCGTCCCTCGGCGCCTTCAGCTCCAGCACTTCCGCCTGCAGCAGGATCGCATCGAGCAGGGCGTCGATGCCCGCACCCGTCTTGGCCGACACCGGGATGAACTGGACGTCCCCGCCGTATTCCTCGGGGAGCACGCTCTCGGCGACCAGTTCCTGCTTGACTCGATCGAGGTTGGCATCGGGCTTGTCGATCTTGTTGATTGCGACGACCAGCGGGACATGGCCCGCCTTCGCGTGCGCGATGGCTTCCTTGGTCTGCGGCATGACGCCGTCGTCGGCCGCGACGACCAGCACGACGATGTCGGTGACCTTGGCGCCGCGCGCGCGCATCGCCGTGAACGCTTCGTGGCCCGGGGTGTCGAGGAACGTGATCACGCCCTTGGGCGTCTCGACGTGGTAGGCGCCGATGTGCTGCGTGATGCCCCCGGCCTCGCCGCTCGCCACGCGCGTGCGCCGGATCGTGTCGAGCAGCGACGTCTTGCCGTGGTCGACGTGTCCCATCACGGTGACGACCGGCGGCCGCGGCAGCGCGTCGGCCGCATGCGTCGCCTCGGTCTCGGCCAGCAGCGCATCCGGCTCGTCGAGCTTGGCCGCCTTTGCCTTGTGGCCCATTTCCTCGACGACGATCATCGCGGTTTCCTGGTCGATCACCTGGTTGATCGTGACCATCGAACCCATCTTCATCAGCGCCTTGATCACTTCGGCGGCCTTGACCGACATCCGGTGCGCGAGGTCCGCAACGGTGATCGTCTCGGGGACCGAGATCTCGCGCACCTGCGGACCCGCCGCCGTTCCGGCCCCGGCATAGGCCTCGCCGGTCTCCTCGTCGCGGCCATGGCGGCCGCCCTTGGCGCCGCGCCAGCCCGTGGTTGCGGTACCGCCCGTCGCGTCGCCGCGCAGGCGCAGCGCGCGGCGGCGCGCAGCTTCTTCCTGGAACACCTGGCCCGGCACCTTCTTCGCGGTCTTCTCGCGCTTTTCGCCGGGTCGCGCCGCGGGCCGATGGAGCGTTCCCTCGGTTCCCGGAGCCTTGCCCGCGGCCGGCGCCTTTGCAGTGGCGGTGGCAGTGGCGGCGGCAGCCGCTTCGGAAGCGGCCTTCGCTTCCTCGGCAGCCTTCGCTTCGGCGGCAGCGCGTGCTGCGGCCTCCTCGGCTTCCTTTTCCTTCCGGGTCTTGCGCTTCGCAGCTTCTTCCTGCTTCTTCTGCAAATCTTCCTGCTGGCGGGCGATCAGCTCCTGGGCCTTGCGCTCCTCCGCCTCGCGTACGGCGACTTCCTCGGCCGAGAGCACCGGCGCCTGCGCGGCGGCCGGCTTCGGCGCCTCCTCGACGACAGGTGCGGGTGCCGCGGGCGCGGCTTCGCCCTCTTCGCGGCGGACGAGCACCCGCTTCTTGCGCACCTCGACCTGGATCGTGCGCGCCTTGCCGGTCGAATCGGCCGCCTTGATCTCGGAAGTCTGCTTGCGCGTCAGCGTGATCCGTTTCTTGGCGTCGGCTGCCGCGCCGTGCTGCTTGCGCAGGTAATCGAGCAGACGCGTCTTGTCCTGCTCGGTGAGCTTGTCGCCCTGCTTCTTGCCTGCGACGCCGGCAGCGGCGAGCTGCTCCAGCAGCGCGCCCGCCGGCATCTTCAGGTCGGTCGCGAATTGTTCGATTGTCGTCTGCGCCATGCGGCTCTCCCGTACTGCCTATCCTGCCTTATTTCCGATCCTGTCCGGTCGTCACGCCGCTGCGCCCGACTGCGGCGCCTGTGCTGGCGTCTCGAACCAGTGCGCACGGGCCTTCATGATCAGGTCCTGCGCCCTCGCCTCGTCGATCCCGGTCAGCTCGACCAGCTCGTCACCGGCGAGATCGGCCAGCGCGTCGCGGGTCGTGATCCCGTTCGCGGCGAGCTTGCTCGCGATCTCGGTGTCCATCCCGTCGAGCGAGAGCAGCGCTTCCTCGACGTTCTCCACCGATTCCTCGCGCGCGATCGCATCGGTCAGCAGCGCATTGCGAGCGCGCGAGCGCAACTCGTTCACCGTGTCCTCGTCGAAGGACTCGATCTCCATCATCTCGGTGATCGGCACGTAGGCGACTTCCTCGAGCGAGGTGAAGCCTTCGCCGATCAGGATGTCGGCGACTTCCTCGTCGACGTCGAGCTTCTCCATGAACAGCGAGCGCAGGCGGCCGGTCTCGGCCTCGTGCTTCTGCTGCGACTCCTCGACGCTCATCAGGTTGAGCTCCCATCCGGTGAGCTCGGAGGCGAGCCGGACGTTCTGGCCGCTGCGACCGATCGCGATCGCGAGGTTTTCCTCGTCGACGACGACGTCCATCGCGTGCCGCTCCTCGTCGACGACGATGCTCTGCACCTCGGCGGGCGCCAGCGCGTTGATGACGAGTTTCGCCGGATCGTCGGACCACAGGACGATGTCGACGCGCTCGCCTGCGAGCTCGTTGGTCACCGCGGTCACGCGCGAGCCGCGCATGCCGATGCAGGTGCCCTGCGGGTCGAGGCGGGGGTCGTTCGACTTGACCGCGATCTTGGCGCGGATGCCGGGATCGCGGGCGGCGGCCCTGATCTCGATCAGCCCCTCCTCGATCTCGGGAACCTCGAGCTCGAACAGGCGCATGATGAACTCGGGCGCGACGCGCGACAGGATGAGCTGCGGACCCTTGGCGGTGCGGTCGATCTTCATCACGTAGGCCCGGATGCGGTCGCCGACTCGCAGCATCTCCTTCGGGATCAGCTGGTCACGCGGGATCACGCCCTCGATGCGCCCCGACTCGATGATGACGCTGCCGCGCTCGATGCGCTTGACCGTGCCCGAGAGCAGGTTGTCGTCGCGCTCGAGGAAGTCGTTCAGGATCTGCTCGCGCTCGGCATCGCGGATCTTCTGCAGGATCACCTGCTTCGCCGCCTGCGCGCCGATGCGCCCGAACTCGACCGGCTCGAGCGGCTCCTCGACGACGTCGCCCAGCTTGAGCTCGGGATCGCGCTCCGCGGCGTCGGTGATGGCGATCTGGTGCGCCGGCTCCTCGTGCTCCTCGTCGGGCACGACGGTCCAGCGCCGGAACGACTCGTAGTCTCCGGTCTCGCGGTCGATCGCGACGCGCGCGTCGATGTTGTCCGCGTATTTCTTCTTGGTGGCCGAGGCGAGCGCGGCTTCGAGCGCCGTGAAGACGATTTCCTTCGGAACGTTCTTTTCGCGCGACAGCGCATCGACCAGCAGCAGTAGTTCGCGGTTCATGATCCTTTTCTCCAGTCGATCGCGGGCACGAGCCGCGCGCTTCCGATCGTTCCGAACGGGAACGACCTCACGCCACCTGGCGTCTCGACGACGACGTCGTCGCCTTGCGTGCCCCGCAGGACTCCCTTGATCCGGCGCGCGCCGTCGACCGGCGCCGCCAGGGTCAGCTGGGCCTGCTGGCCGGTGAAGCGCTCGAAGTCGGCAAGCTTCCTGAGCGGACGGTCCAGGCCGGGCGAGGACACCTCGAGACGCTCGAAAGCGACGTTTTCGACGGCGAACAGCCGCGTCAGGTGGTTGGAGACGCTCGCGCAATCCTCGACGTCCACGCCGCCGGCCTTGTCGATGAACACGCGCACGAGCCCGCTCCTCGCCGACAGGTCCCAGTCGACGAGCTCGTATCCCAGCGGCGGTACGGTCCGCTCCAGCAGTTCAGCCAAGGTCGATGCCATTCGCGTCCATGAAGTGGGGTCGAAACCCCAAAAAAAAATGGGCTGCGCCCAGCCCATTTCTCGTTACTTGTCGGGCGCAATTGTAGCAGGAAACCCGTCATTCTGGCAGGCCTTGGGGCGGCCGGACAGGGGCAGGCGCGCTAAACTCGCTCCCAGCGCGCCCCCTCAGGAGCCCGACCGAATGGCCGACCCGCTGCCCATCGCCGTCCACGGCGACCTCGAACTCGACCTTCTCCCCGCCCTCGCCAACCGCCACGGCCTGATCGCCGGCGCGACCGGCACCGGCAAAACCGTCTCGCTGCAGGTGATCGCCGAGCGGATGAGCGCCATCGGCGTTCCGGTGTTCATGGCGGACGTCAAGGGTGACCTGGCCGGCATCAGCCAGCCCGGCGCGAGCTCGCCCAAGCTCACCGCGCGCCTCAAGGCGATCGGGGCGGCCGAACCGAAGTTCGCCGGCATGCCGACCGTGTTCTGGGACGTCTTCGGCGAGCAGGGACACCCGGTGCGGGCGACCGTCAGCGACCTCGGGCCGCTGCTGCTGTCCCGGATCCTGAACCTCAACGAGACGCAGCAGGGGGTGCTGACCCTGGCGTTCAAGCTCGCCGACGACCGTGGCCTGCTGCTGCTCGACCTGAAGGACCTGCGGGCGCTGCTCGAACACGCGGCCGCCAACGCGCAGGAGCTGCAGACCTCGTACGGCAACATTTCCGCCGCCTCGGTCGGCGCGATCCAGCGCGGCCTGCTCGCCCTCGAGCAGCAGGGGGGTGCTTCCTTCCTCGGCGAACCGATGCTGAACGTCGACGACCTGCTGCAGGTCGAGGGCGGCCGTGGCGTCGTCAACGTGCTCGCGGCCGATCGACTGATGCAATCGCCACAGCTCTACGCGACGATGCTGCTGTGGCTGCTGTCGGAACTCTACGAGCGGCTGCCGGAAGTCGGCGACCGGGACAAACCCAAGCTCGTCTTCTTTTTCGACGAGGCGCACCTGCTGTTCAACGACGCGCCCAAGGTGCTGCTCGACAAGATCGAGCAGGTCGTGCGCCTGATCCGCTCCAAGGGCGTCGGCGTGTTCTTCGTCACCCAGAATCCGCTCGACATCCCCGACACGGTCCTGGGACAGCTCGGCAACCGGATCCAGTTCGCGCTGCGCGCGTTCACCCCGCGCGATCAGAAAGCGGTCAAGTCGGCGGCCACGACGATGCGCGCCAATCCGAAGATCGATACCGAGAAAGCGATCACCGAACTGGGCGTCGGCGAGGCGCTGATCTCCTTCCTCGATGACAAGGGCCGCCCCGGGGTGGCCGAGCGCGCATGGGTTCTGCCCCCTGCGTCCAGGATCGGACCGATCACCCCCGACGAGCGCAAGGCGGTGATTGCGGGATCGTCGGTCAAGGGGACCTACGAGAAAACGATCGACCGCGAATCGGCCTACGAGAAGCTCGCCGGTCGCGCCTCGACCTCGGCAGGCGGCGCCGGCGCGGGCGGCGATCAGGGTGGCGGCGTCATGGATGCGATCAAGGGATCGCTCGGCGGGCTGATGACCGGCAGCGGGCGCAAGGACAGTCTGGTCGAGGCGATGGCCAAAAGCGCCGTGCGCAGCGTCGGCTCGTCCATCGGCCGCGAGATCGTCCGCGGCGTCCTCGGCTCGCTGCTCGGCAGGAAGCGCTGAGGCCCGGCCATCCGCGCCGACGCGCGGATGGCAACCTACCCGATCCGCGCCGACGTGCGGATGGCGATCAACGCGACCCGCGCCAATGCGCGAGCTGCAGCCTGCCCCGCCCTCGCAGCCAGCTGCCGCGCGGAGGTCACTCCGGCGGCGGATGCATCTGCGCGAAGACCTCTTCCGCCATGTGGTACGCCGAATTGGCGGCGGGGACGCCGGCGTAGATCGCGCAGTGCAACAGCACTTCCTTGATCTCGTCCTGGGTCACGCCGTTGTTGAACGCGCCGCGCAGGTGCAGCCTGAACTCGTCGGGGCGGTTCAGCGCGACCATCATCGCGATCGTCAGCAGGCTGCGCGTGTGCCGCGACAGCTCCGGTCGCGACCAGATCTCGCCCCAGGCGTAACGGGTGATCAGCTCCTGGAAATCGCTGTTGAACTCGTTGCGCTTGGCCAGCGTCCGGTCGACGTGCGCGTCGCCCAGCACTGCGCGCCGCACGACCATGCCGCGGTCGTAGCGTTCTGTTTCGTCCATCGTCGTCACTCCTTGCTTTCGGTCAGGAATTGCAACATCGCCTGCGTGAAGGCGGGGGCCGCCTCCACGTTCGATAGGTGCGGGGCCGGCAGCTCGACGTAGCGCGCTCCGGGAATGCGGTCGGCGAGGTAGCGCCCGTCGTCCGGCGGCGTCGACTGGTCCACGCTACCCGCGATCACCAGCGTCGGGACGTGGATGCTCGACAGCGCGTTGCGCTCGTCCATGTCGCGGACCGCCGCGCAGCAGGCGACGTAGCCGTCGGCCGATGTGCGCTCGAAGCTCGACCGCAGCCTGGCAACCATCGGCGTCGGCTGGTCGAGCACCGCGGGCGTGAACCAGCGCGCCAGCACGGGCGAGACGCGACCGCCGCCATGCCACCGTTGCGGATCGCGTCGATGCGCGCGTTCCACAGTCGGCGGTGCCGATCTTGGCCGCAGTGTTGGCGAGCACCAGGCGGTCGATGCGCTGCGGAGCGTTCGCCGCCCAGCCACATGCCCGTCATGCCGCCCATCGACAGGCCGCAGAAATGGGCGCGTGGGATCGCCAGCGCGTCGAGCAGCGCCACCACGTCGGTGCCCAGCGTCGCGATCGTGTAGGGTCCCGGGGTCACTTCCGACTCGCCGTGACCGCGCGTGTCGTAGCGCAGGACGCGGAAGTGCGCGACAGCTCCGCCATCTGCGGCTCCCACATCTCGAGCGAGGCCCCGAGCGAATTGGAAAGGACTAGCGGCGGCGCGGCAGCGTCACCGTCGATCCGGTAGTGCAGGCGGACGCCGCCGGCATTGGCGAAGGGCATGGTCGTGTCGTTCCTTCAGGACCGGTGCGCAGCGAGCGCGCGCTCGATGTAGGGGCGGCTTTCGCCGAGGTAGTTGGCGGGATCGAACAAGCGGTCGAGCGCAGTCGCGTCCAGCGCCGACGCAACCTCGGGAACCGCGCGCAGCACTTCGCGCAGGTGGACGCGCTCCTTCGTCGCGCGCCTGCAGGCGTCGGCGACCAGCGCGTGAGCGCGGTCGCGGCCGAGCGCAGGTGCGAGCGCCATCTGCACCGCTTCGGCGAAGACCTGGCCCTGCGTCAGCTCGAGGTTCGCCCGCATCCGCTCCGCATCGACATCGAGCCTCGGCGCGACGTCGGCCATCGCCGCCAGCGCACCCGCGACGAGCAGCACGATCTCGGGCAGCGTCTCCCATTCGGCGGGCCAGTTGCCCAGGCCGCGCTCGTGCTCCTGCGCAGCTGCCGCGAGCATCGTCGCCACCAGCCCGGGGATGCGAACGGCCGCGGCGATCGCGATCGAGGCGCCCACCGGGTTGCGCTTGTGCGGCATCGTCGACGAGCCGCCGCGTCCCGGCGCCGCGGGCTCGAACACCTCGGCGACCTCGGTCTGCGCGAGCAGGGCCAGGTCGCGGGCAAGCTTGCCGAGCGTGGCCGCCAGCAAGCCCAGCACCGCGGCGATTTCGCAGACGCGGTCGCGCTGGGTGTGCCACGGCAGGTCGGGCAGCGGCAGTGCCAGCCGCGCGGCAAGTGCCTCGCTGACCGCGATTCCGCGATCGCCCAGCGAAGCCAGCGTTCCCACCGCGCCGCCGAACTGCAGGACCAGTGCCCGATTGCGCGCCTCGGAGAGGCGCAGCCGGTGCCGGTCCAGCGCGCTGACAAACCCGGCGAGCTTGAGGCCCAGCGTGACCGGGATCGCCTGTTGCAGCCAGCTGCGCCCGGCGAGGACCGTCGTCGCGTGGCGGCGCGCCTGGACCGCGAGCGCTGCGGTCAGCCGCTCGACATCTGCGTCGATCAACGCCAGCGCATCGCGCAGCTGCAGCACCAGCGCGGTGTCGATGACGTCCTGGCTCGTCGCCCCCCAGTGGACATACCCGCGCGCGACCGGATCGGCCGCTGCGACATTGCGCGTCAGGGCAGCGACCAGCGGGATCGCGAGATTGCCCGCACTCCGGGCTGCGTCCGCGAGCGCCTCGGCGTCGAACCTGCCGGCGTCGCAGGCATCGGCGATGGCGTCGGCGGCGTCCTTCGGGATCACGCCGGCCGCAGCTTCCGCCTGCGCAAGCGCGGCCTCGAAATCGAGCATGCGCTGGATGCGCGCCCGGTCCGAGAAGACCGCGCGCATCGCATCGGTGGTGAACAGCGTGTCGGGCATTGGCGAACTATCAGCGGGGCATCAGATGTCGAAGAAGACCGTCTCGTCGGGGCCCTGGATGTTGATGTCGAACCGGTAGACGACCTGGCCCTTGCGCTGCTCGCGGGCGGCGATCAGCGTCTTGCGGCGCACCTCCCATTCGATCAGGTTCAGCACCGGATCCTTCGCGTTGGCGGCCTGCTCGTCGGAGAAGTACATCCGGGTCGACAGACCGACGTTGATGCCGCGCGCGACGATCCAGAAACTGATGTGGGGTGCCATCGGCCGTTTGTTGCGGCCCATCACCGATCCCGGCTTGATGGTGTCGAACGCCCAGACGCCGGTCTTGAAATCCGAGCATCCGCGTCCCCAGCCGCGGAACGTCTTGTCGACCGGCTTGTTCTGCCGGTCTGCCGGATGGTTGTACTTGCCGGCAGCGTTGGCCTGCCAGATCTCGATCAGGACATCGCGCAGCGGCGTGCCCGATCCGTCGATCACGCGACCCTCGACCCGGATGCGCTCGCCCTTGGTCCTGGGGCCCGCCAGCACGTTGCCGAAGTTGTTCTCGAAGATGTCGAAACCCGCCTGCTTGGGGGCGAGCCCGATGTGGACGTAGGGTCCCGCGGTCTGCGACGCGGTTTCCTTCAGGTACTCGAGTTGGTTGACCATGATCGTCATTCGCCTTGCATGGGGTCGTCGGGTTGCACGGCGTTCTCGAACCACGTCGCGCGCGAGCCGCGAAGCACGATGTCGAAACGGTAGGCGAGGCTGTCGAGCTGGATGCCCGCGTTGCGGTCGAGCGGCGCGATCAGCTGGCGCACCGCCGCTTCCGACGGGACCGTGCGCAGGATCGGGCAGGTCGCGATCAGCGGATCGCCCTCGAAATACATCTGCGTGACCAGGCGCTGTGCCCATCCCGATCCCGAGATCGAGTAGTGGACGTGCGCGGGCCGCCAGTCGTTGACGTTGTTGCGCCACGGGTAGGGCCCCGGCTTGATCGTCCGGTAGAAGTAATGCCCGTTATCGTCGGTCAGCGCGCGGCCACAGCCACCGAAGTTCGGGTCGATCGGCGCGATATAGGTGTCGTTCCTGTGCCGGTAGCGGCCGCCGGCATTCGCCTGCCAGACCTCGATCAGCGCGTTCTTCACCGGGCGTCCGTTCTCGTCCAGGACGTGGCCGTGGACGACGATCCGCTCGCCCACCGGCAGGCCGGTCTTCGCGTAGTTCATGATCAGGTCGTTGTCGAGCGGGCCCAACTCGTCGGCGCCGAACACCGGGCCGGTGATCTCCGACAACGAATTCTGCAGCGAGATCAGCGACTTCTGCGGCGAGCGCAGGACGCTGGTCTTGTAGGCAGGCGCATAAGCCGGCGGATGGATCGTCCGGTCGCGCTGGTAGAACTCCCCGTGTTGCTGCGATGGCAGTTTCATGATCGTCCCGGTTCAGACACGTTCGATGATGAGGGCGATGCCCTGGCCGACCCCGATGCACATCGTGCACAGCGCATATCGCCCCCCGGTGCGGCGCAACTGGTAGACGGCGGTCGTGACCAGGCGCGCGCCGCTCGCTCCCAGCGGGTGGCCGAGCGCGATCGCGCCGCCCATCGGATTGACTTTCGGAGAATCGTCGGGCAATCCGTGATCACGAGTCACCGCCAGCGCCTGGGCGGCGAACGCCTCGTTCAATTCGATCAGGTCGATGTCGGCCAGCGAGAGCTTCGCACGCGCCAGGACCTTGCGCATCGCGGGTGCCGGACCGAAGCCCATGATGCGCGGCGCGACCCCGGCGACGGCACCGGCGACGATGCGGGCACGCGGCGTCAGCCCATTGCGCTTCGCGGCGTCCTCGGAGGCGATGATCAACGCGCAGGCGCCGTCGTTGACACCCGACGCGTTGCCCGCCGTGACGCTGCCTTCGGGCCGCACGATGCCCTTGAGCTTCGCCAGCGCGTCGAGGGAGGTCGCGCGCGGATGCTCGTCGACGGCGACGATCACCGGATCGCCTTTGCGCTGCGGAATGGCGATCGGCGAGATTTCCTCCGCCATCCGGCCGTCGGCGATCGCCGCGGCGGCACGCTGCTGGCTGCGCAGTGCGAACGCGTCCTGGTCCGCACGGCCGACGCCGAATTCCCGGGCGACGTTCTCCGCGGTCTCGGGCATCGAATCGATGCCGTAGCGCGCCTTCATCAGCGGATTGACGAAGCGCCAGCCGATGGTCGTGTCCTCGAGCCTGGCCGCCCGCGAGAACGCCTCGGTCGCCTTGCCCTGCACGAACGGCGCGCGCGACATGCTCTCGACGCCGCCCGCCAGCAGCAGCGAGCCCTCGCCGGCCTTGATCGCGCGCGAAGCGATCGTGATCGCGTCGAGACTGGAGCCGCAAAGCCGGTTGACCGTCGAGCCAGGCACCTCCTGCGGCAACCCGGCGAGCAGCAGCGCCATGCGACCGACGTTGCGGTTGTCCTCGCCGGCCTGGTTGGCGCAGCCGTACACGACATCGTCGACCGCGCCCCAGTCGACCCGCGGGTTGCGCTGCATCAGCGCCTGCAGCGGTGCCGCGGCGAGATCGTCGGCGCGAACACCGGAAAGCGCGCCGGCGTAGCGCCCGAACGGCGTCCTGATCGCATCGCAAATGAAGGCTTCTGCCATGGTCGTCATCCTAGCCGTCGATGGCGACGCCGGACAGGCGTGCGAGCTCGGGCAGCGACAGCCCGTCGATGATGTCGACGGCCCGCAGGCCCCGCGGCGTCACTTCGAGCACCGCCAGGTCGGTATAGATGCGGCTGACGCAGCGCAGCGCCGTGACCGGATACGAGCACTGCAAGACGATCTTGCTTTCGCCGCCCTTGGTCAGGTGCTCCATCATCACGTAGACGCTTTTCGCTCCCAGGGCGAGGTCCATCGCGCCGCCGACCGCGGGAATCGCGTCCGGCGCACCGGTGTGCCAGTTCGCGAGATCCCCGTCGACGGAGACCTGGAACGCGCCCAGCACGCAGCAATCGAGATGGCCGCCGCGCATCATCGCGAACGAATCCGCGTGGTGGAAGAACGAGGCGCCCGGCAGCTCGGTGACCGGCTGCTTGCTGGCGTTGATCAGGTCGGGATCCTCCGCCCCCGGCGCCGGTGCCGGCCCCATGCCGAGCAGTCCATTCTCCGTGTGCAGGATGATCTCGCGATCCTTCGGAAGGTGGTTGGCGACCAGCGTCGGCAAGCCGATGCCGAGATTGACATAGGCGCCCTCCTGGATGTCCTGCGCGACGCGGGCGGCCATCTGGTCGCGGGTATAGCGATTCATCGTGCGCTCCTCTTCGTCGCGTTCACGCAGCGGCCTCGTGCACCGCTCCCGTCGCCCCGGCCGGCACGCAGACGACGCGATGGACGAAAATGCCCGGCGTTACGACGGCCTCGGGGTCGAGGGCCCCGAGTTCGACGATCCGCTGCACCTGCGCGATCGTACAACGGGCGGCAGTCGCCATGATCGGGCCGAAGTTGCGCGCGGTCTTGCGGTAGACGAGATTTCCCCAGCGGTCCCCGGCAAGCGCCTTGA
Organism: uncultured beta proteobacterium; assembly: GCA_963734515.1. Taxonomy (GTDB): domain Bacteria; phylum Pseudomonadota; class Gammaproteobacteria; order Burkholderiales; family Casimicrobiaceae; genus VBCG01. Next base: position 45,460 of record CAVTHP010000006.1, read on the forward strand.
TCAGCGCGAAGTCCGCACGGATCGGGTGCTCGAGGACGTATTGGCGGCCGTCGATCTCCCGCGTCTCCTTGCCCTGCGCGAGCAGCGTCCCATATCCGGTCGGCGTGTAGAACGCGCCGATGCCCGCACCTGCAGCGCGGATGCGCTCGGCGAGATTGCCCTGCGGCACCAGCTCGAGCTCGATCTCGCCTGCCCGGTAGAGCGCGTCGAAATGCCATGAATCGGTCTGGCGCGGGAACGAGCAGATGATCTTGCGCACGCGCCTCCCCTTGAGCAGCAGCGCGAGACCGGCGTCGCCGTTGCCGGCATTGTTGTTGACGATCGTGAGCTCGCGCGCGCCCTGCCCGATCAGCGCGTCGATGAGCTCCGAAGGCATTCCCGCGGAGCCGAAACCGCCGATCATGACGGTAGCACCGTCCTTGATGTCGGCGATCGCGTCCGCCACTGTGGCCACGGTCTTGTCGATCATTGGGTTTCCGGAGGAGTCGAATCGTTGCTGCGGGGCGGTTCACGACGCCGGCTGCTGAAGCTGCGATGCCATGCGGGCAGGCGCATTGAGCGCGCCGTAGCCGTCGTAGCCGCCGACGCGCTGCACGATCTCGAAGAAGAAGCGATCGGCGAAACGCTCGGTGTAGGCGTGGAAGTACTCGCCACTTCCCGCCCGCTCGTACAGCACGCCGAACTCGCGCATCCTCGCCACCTGCGCCTCGGGCAGCGTAAAGCGCGCGACGAGATCGTCGTAGTAGTTGGGCGAGATCATGACGAACTTCGCGCCATTGGCGACCAGCGTGGCCATGGTCCCGAAGATGTCGGAGGAAGCGAAGGCGACGTGGTGGATGCTCGCCCCGCCGGAGAGCGAGATGGTCTTCGCGGTGACGGTGCTCTGGCTCTGCGACACGTTCAGCACCGCACGCACGCTGCGGTTGCCACTCGCGATGCCGCTGCTGCGGATCAGCCCGAACGGATCGGAGAGCTCGAGGCTCTCGCCGGGCACCATGCCGAGGACCGCGCGGTAGAAGAGGATCCAGGTATCGAGCTCCTCGACCGGCAGCCCGGTCGCGATGTGGTCGACGCTGGCGAGCCCGGCGCCGGCTTCGGGCGGGGCCGCTTCGTCGTGCAGGTCGAAGTCGACCTCGTAGAGCGCCCCCGAGCCGAGCTCGCCCGGCACGAAATAGACGACGCTGCCGTTGGGGGCGCGTATCGCCGGGACCCGCTGCTCGTTGGGGCCGAGCCGGCTGTCGAAGCGCGGGCAGTGCAGCGCGGTCGCACGGCTCTGCGCCCGAACCGCGTCGTCGGTCGCGAGGCCGACCGCGCAGACCGAGGCTCCGTGCTCGGCGAAGTATTCGCGCGCGACCGACGCCGGTTCGGCATTGAGGATCAGGTTGATCGATCCCTGCCGGTACAGCGTGACGTTCTTGGACCGGTGCCCGCCGGCGCGATGGAAGCCAAGGGTCTCGAGGACGTTGGCAAGCAGCCATTCGGCCGCCTCGTCGACGGCGAACTCGAGGAAGGCGACGCCGGTCAGCACCGGCGCGGCCGGCGGGTCGAGAAGCTCGACACGGCGGACGGTCCGGGCCCGGGCCTCGGCGGGATGGGGACTGTCCGACGCAGCGTCGAGAAGACGCAGGCGCGTCTGCTCCTCGAGCCACTGCAGCGAGCGCATCGCGTCGATCGCCGTCGGACGGTTGGGCGCCTCGCGGAACACGTCGTTGAAGATCTCGAGCGACAGCGACCCGGTGTAGCCGGCCATCAGCACGTGCTCCATGAAGCGCGGCAGGTCGAGTTGGCCCTGCCCGGGAAAATTCCGGTAGTGCCGGCTCCACTGCAGCACGTCCATCGCGAGCCGCGGCGCATCGGCCATCTGCAGGAAGAAGATCCGCTCGCCGGGGATCTGCGCGATGGCTGCCGGGTCGTCGCCCACCGACAGGATGTGAAAGCTGTCGAGAATCACGCCCAGGTGCGGATGGTCGGCCTCGCGGACGATCTTCCACGAGTGCCCGTAACGGTTGACGTGAGCGCCCCAGGCGAGGGCCTCGTAGCCAATGCGCAGGTTGCGTCGCGCCGCCCGCTCGGCGAGCTCATGCAGCTGGGCGGCGGCGCGCGCGTCGTCGTCGATCGCGAGCGGAGACACGTTCGAGCATACGAGCAGCATCGGCGCGCCGAGCGCCTCCATCACGTCGAACTTGCGCTCGGCGCGGTCGAGATTGCGCCTGAACTGCTCGTCGCCGACGGCCTCGAACTCGCGGAACGGCTGGTACAGGTCGATGCCCAGTCCCCGGTCCGCGGCCATCCTGGCGAGATCGCGCGGCGGGCCCTGGAAATACATCAGGTCGTTCTCGAACACCTCGATCGCATCGAAGCGCGCCGCCGCGATGGCGTCGAGCTTGTCGCCGAGCGTGCCCGAAATCGAAACCGTCGCGATGCACTTGCGCATGAGCTCAGGCCCGCGCTTCCGAGATCCGCACCAGGCCCGCGATTGCCAGCCCGTATCCGGCGACGCCGAATCCGGCCATCACGCCCCTTGCCGCCGGCGACAGGTACGAGTGGTGGCGAAACTCCTCGCGCGCGTGGACGTTGGAGATATGGAGCTCGATCACCGGCACGCCTGCGCCCTTGATCGCATCGTGCAGAGCGATCGAGGTATGCGTGTAGGCGCCGGCATTGAACACGACGCCGAGCAGGCTGCCGGCGGCGAACTCGCGACCTGCCTCGTGGATCCAGTCGATCAGCTGGCCCTCGTGGTTGGACTGGCGGCATTCGATCGCCACACCCTGTCTCGCTCCCTCGTCTTGGCACAGCTTCTCGACGTCGGCGAGGGTGTCCCTGCCATACACCGCGGGCTCGCGCGTGCCGAGCAGGTTCAGGTTGGGGCCATTGAGAACGAGGATTTTCTTCATCGGTTTCCTTTCGATGGGTCTGGGCAGGGCGCTGCGGCCCGCCCGTCAGAGTGAATCCAGCAGCCTCCGGGTCTTCGCGAGCATCTGCCGTGCACGCTCCGGCGCCGGGACCGAGCGCGCGAGCGTTCGCATCGGGACCTCGACGCTGACCGGGATGTCCGCCGGCACCGCGCGCAGGATGCCGCGCAGGTCCAGCCCCCCGTCTCCCGGCATCAACCGTTCGGCGCGCGCCTGATGAATGATCGTGTCGACGTCGGCAGGCCGCTCCGCGGGCGCGTCGCACAGCTGCATGTAGCGCAGGCGGCGCGCCGGAACCGATGCAATCTGGTCCGGGCGGTTGCCGGCGCGATCGAAATGGATCGGATCGATGACCAGCCCCGCATTGTCGCGGCCCACGGCCTCGACGATCCTTGCGCCCTGCGGGAAATCGCGCACGTCGGCCCAGGGCATGGGCTCCAGGTTGGCGCCGAGGCCGAATCCGGCGGCGAGATCGCAGAACGCGCCGAAACGGTCGACGAGGCGCCGCTCGTCGGGATCGTTGCCGGCCACCAGCGCCTCGCGCGCACCCAGGCGCGCCCCGGTCTCGAGCGCCGCGCAGTATTTGCGCACGTCCGTGTCGGGTTGCAGCCGGAAGAGCTCGATGTCCAGCATGCGCATGCCGCTGTCGGCGAGGCGCGCCGCGGTCTCGCGAACCATCGGCGTGTCACCGATGATCGGATGCCGGGTCTCCGATTCGGTTGCCGGCAGCAGGCGCAGGCCCACGCAGTCGTAGCCCGCCTGCGCCGCACAGGACACGATGTCGGGAGGTGCGAGCTCTAGGACCGTCAATGCGGCAAGCCCGATGGTGCGTTGCATGGTCGTCGTGGATACGTGTATCGGTGACTCGCACCCGGATGCCGTGCCGGCGGTCAGCGCAACGGCGAGAAGGCCGCAGGGACGCAGATCGTCGAATCCATCACCGTCAGCCAGTCGGGCCCGCCCTTGGGGGGCCATTCGCCCGACGCCACCGCTTCCGCCCGAACACGCGTCCGCTCGGCGAGGTCGCGGTAGGGACAGATATGCAGCATGCGCGGCGTGACGCCATCGAGCGCATAGCCGACGAACACGATCGGCGACAGCCGCGTGCGCGGCGGCAGCGCCATCTCCCACGCCGCCAGCACCGGCTTGATCCCGCTCGGCTTGATCCTGTAGACGCGGAACTCGTAGACGCCACCGAAGCTGCCGGAGAGCTGGGGCGGGAAATACGGAAACGGCGCGTAGGCTTCGAACGCGACATCGATCAGGTATTCGCTCGCCCCGAAGATGTCTCCGGAAACGAGCATCCGCTCGCGCTCGGCGTGCAATGCAACGCTGTCGTCGAACGCACGCAGGACCAGGACCCGGTTCAGGTCGCCGATCTCGGTAGTCCACGATGCGCACAGCGTTCCGGCGCCCTGCCCCGCCTTGAAATATTGTTCGACCCTGGACTGCACGGCCGCGGCCTTGCCGGTGTGGATGGAAAGCGTCGCGACGTCCAGGCGCATCATCTTGGGACTCCTTCGAATCGGGGTTGCGAGCGGGGCTTGGATTGGGGTTGCCAGCCGGCGGCGGAGACGGAGCCGGGCTTCAGGCGGCAGCCGGCCTCGCGTGGCCGCCGAGGAACAGGCGGTTGAGATCGGGATCGTTCAACACCTCGGATGCCGGACGGTCGAGGGCGAGCCTGCCCATCTCCAGCACCAGCGCGCGGTTCGAGTACTTGAGCGCGGTGCGGACGTTCTGCTCGACCATCAGCACCGTCGTGCCGGCGTCGGCGAGCTGGCGCAGCAGTGTCATCACTTCCTGGACCAGCTTGGGTGACAGCCCGATCGACGGTTCGTCGATCAGCAGCACCCGCGGGTGCAACAGCAGCGCGCGACCCACCTCGAGCTGCTTCTGCTCGCCGCCGGACATCGTCGACGCCTGATTGTCGATGCGCTCGCGGATCCTGGGAAAGCGCGTCAACACCTCCTCGATGCGTCCCGGAAGCGCCCCGCGCGGCAGCGTGATGCCGCCCAACTCGAGGTTGTGCCGCACCGACAGCGAACCGAACAGGTTGCGGCCCTGGGGCACGAACGCGATGCCTTCGGCGAGGAGCTCGCGCTGCGACTTGCCGTTGACGCACCTGCCCTCGAACCGCACCTCTCCCGAGCGAGGGACGAGCATCCCGAACAGGGTCTTCAGCACCGTCGACTTGCCGGCACCGTTGGGCCCGATCAGCAGCGTGATCTCGCCCTTGCGGGCGTCGAGCGTCGTTTCGTTGAGAATCGTCAGGCTGGGTGAATAGCCTGCGACGACCTTGTCGAATTCGATGATCTTCCCGTTCGCCACGTCGATCCCCTCGGTTGCCGCCTCAGTTGCCGCCTCAGTTGCCCACTCAGTTGCCTAGATACGCCTCGAGCACCTGCCGGTTCGCCTGCACCTCGGTGGGTGGACCTTCGGCGAGCATCTTGCCCTCGACCATGCAGATCACGTGCGGACAGAGCCTCATGATGAAGTCCATGTTGTGCTCGATGACGACGAAGCTGCCGCCCTGCGTCCTGTTGAGCTCGCCGAGCAGCTCGCGCAGCTGGTCGACCAGGCTCGGATTGACGCCTGCGCAGGGCTCGTCGAGCAGCACGAGCCTCGGCGCGGGCATGAACGCCATTGCGATGTCGATCAGCTTCTGCTGTCCGTACGACAGCGTGCCGGCCTTCAGGTGCGCGACGTGCTTGAGGCGGAACAGCTCGATCATTTCGTCGGCATGGTGCCCGAGGCCCGCGTCGGGGGCCGCGAACAACCGGGCCGGCATCGTGCCCTTGAACTCCTGCGCGGCCGCGATCAGGTTGTCGCGCACCGAAAGGTGGGTGAACACCTGCAGCGTCTGGAACGTGCGCCCGACGCCGCGCCGCGACAGCTCCAGTGGCGACATTCCGGTGATGTCCTCGCCGCAGAATTCGACGCTGCCCGACGTCGGCTTGATCTGCCCGAGGATGCTGTTGAAGAGGGTCGTCTTGCCCGATCCGTTCGGGCCGATGACGCCGACGATCTCGCCCGGTCCGACCGAGAAGCTGATGCCGTCGACGGCCTTGATCGCGCCGTAGGCCTTGCGGACGTCCTTGACCTCGAGGAAGCTGGGCTTGATCGTCATTTCGGCGCCCCGCTCGCGCCCAGGCGCTTCGCGTGCTCGCCGAGGCGCTCGGGAAGCGACAGCAGTCCTCCGGGCAGGAAGATCATCAGTGCGACGATCGCGAACCCGAAGACCGCGAGGTACCAGTTCTGCATGAAGCGCAGCCACTCGGGCAGCAGGATGATGATCACCGTTCCCAGCACCGGTCCGAAGAAGCGCCCCGACCCGCCGACGATCACCGCGAGCAGCATCATCAGCGAGTACGAGAAATAGAAAGGCGACGGCTCGATGAACTGCAGCAGTGAAGCGTAGAACACCCCGCCGACGCCCGCGCAGGCGGCGCCGATCGCGAACGCGAACAGCGTGTAGGCAGTGATGTTGATGCCGAGGCTCTCGGCACGGATCGGGTTGTCGCGCAGCGCCGCGAACGCCCGGCCCCAGGGCGAGCGCAGCAGCCACCACAGGATCGCCGCCAACACGACGGTGAAGAAAAGCGTGAACCAGAAGAACCGGATGTCGGCATCCAGCGAGATCCCGAACAGCGACGGGCGCGGGATGCTCGAGATCCCAAGGGGTCCGCCGGTGATCGCCGACTCGTTGCGCATGACCAGGAACACGAGGATGTTGAACCCCAGCGTCGCGAACGCGAGGTAGTGGTGCTGCACCCGAAGCGCCGGGAAGCCGAGCAGCAGGCCGACGATGAAGCAGGCGACGGCGGCAATCGGCAGCACCACGAAGAACGGCCAGCCGAGCTTGAGCAGGATGGCGGCGTGATAGGCGCCGATGCCGAAGAACGCCGCCTGCCCGAGAGACATCTGGCCCGCGTAGCCGACCGTCAGGTTGAGGCCGAACGTCGCCATCAGGTAGACGCAGAACAGCGCACAGAGGTAGACGCCGTAGCCCTTGAGGAACAGCGGGAGGACCGCGAATGCGGCGATCCCGACGACCAGTACCAGCTTGCCGGTCTTCGCATTCATACCTTGCGCTCCTCGGCCTTGCCGAGCAGGCCCTCGGGGCGGAACAGGATCACCACCATGAACAGCACCAGCGCCACGCCCTCCTTGTACGCAGGCGAGACGTAGAACCCGATGACGTTCTCGAGCACCCCGATCAGCACGCCGCCCAGCAGCGCGCCGCTGGTCTGGTTGAATCCGCCGATGATTGCGGCGAAGAAAGCCTTCTGCCCGATCGCATCGCCCATGTCGAACTTGGCCAGGTAGGTGGGCGAGATCAGCAGCGAGGCGACGACCGCCAGCACGGCGTTGATGATGAATACGTAGAGCACCATCGTCTTCACGTTGATGCCGAGCACCTTGGCGGCGTCCATGTTCTGGGCGCAGGCCTGCATCGCACGCCCGGTGACGGTGCGCTTGAGGAACAGCTGCAGGCCGATGACGATCAGGCCCGCGATCAGCAGCGTCCCGACGTCGGAATACGAAACGTGGGTGCCGAAGAACGCGAACTGGCCCGGGGGAAACACGCTCGGGAAAGACTGCGCCTCGGTCGCATAGCTGGCCTTGACGAACTGCTTCAGGCCGATCGAGAGGCCCAGCGTCGCGATCACCAGCGGAATCACGCCGTGCCTGATCAGGGGGTCGACGACGATGCGTTTGAAACCGACGCCGAGCACGATCGCCGAAACGACGCAGGCCACCAGGAAGCCGAGCCACAGCGGCGCGCCGTGCGTCGTGCAGATCAGCATCGTGAACGCGGGGAGCATCACGAACTCGCCTTGGGCGAAGTTGATGGTTCCCGACGCCTGCCACAGCAGCGTGAAGCCGAGCGCCGCGAGTGCGTAGATGGCGCCGGTCGCGGTCCCCGACACGATGAGCTGGATCAGATCGGTCATGACTTGACCTCCGGAGTGGGCCCGCGCCTGGCGCGGGCCCTCCGCAGCCGAGAGGTCTTGCGCGCGCTGCACGCAAGACCCCGACAGTGCGGCCCGATCAGAACGGATGCAGCGGCGGCAGCGTTTCCGTGACGACCTGCTTGCCGTTCTCGACCTTGCTCATGAAGCTCTCGCGGTCGATGTCGCCATTCTTGTCGAACGACACGTTCATCAGCACGCCCGGATGATCCTTGACCAGGACCTTGGCACCGTGCAGCGCTGCGGCCAGCGCCTTGCTGTCGAACTTGCCGATCTTCTCCGTCATCGCCTTGACGACATACATCGCCGTGTAGCCCTTGATGCCGTTGTGGTCGGGCTTGTACTTGAACTCCTTCTGGAACTTCTCGGCGAAGGCCCGGACCGCCGGGATCGGGGCGTCGGGGCTCAGGCCGACGTGGGCGATCGCGCCGTTGGCGGCGGGCCCGGCGAGCTCGATCACCTTCTGGCCGGTGAGCGTCGTCTCTCCGACGCGCGGCTTGTCGTAGCCCTGCTTCGCGAGTTCACGCAGCGCCCGCGCCGACTCCTCCTCGTTCACGTAGACGAACACGCCGTCGGAGCCGGACTGCTTGACCTTCAGCACGGCGCCCGAGAAATCGACCTGCCCCTGGTCCGTGGAAACGTCGGCGCCGAGCTTGATCCCGTCGGCGTTGATCGCCTTGATGAACTCGTCGTGGCCACCCTTGCCGAAGTCGTTGTTGACCCAGATGATGTCGACGGTCTTGAGCTTCAGCACGTTCTTCATGTAGCGCGCAACCCGCGGCATCGCGTTGGCCTGCGTGAACGACGTCCGGAAGATGTACGGATTGCCCTGCTGGGTGATGTTCGCCGCCTCGCCACCGGTGAAGTTGGTGATCTCGGCGCGCTTGGTCACGTCCATGCTGACGAAGATCGAGCCCGAGAACACCGGCCCCATCACGACGTAGGCGTTCTGGTCGACCGCCTTCTGGGCGAGCGCCTTGGCCACACCGGGATTGGATTGCGTGTCGTTGTACGTGTAGTCGATCTTGCGGCCGAGGATTCCGCCGTGGGCGTTGATCTCCTCCACTGCCATCCTGATGCCATCGTTGAAGTTGGTGCCCGACACCGCGCCGGGGCCCGACAGCTCGACCAGCCCGACGATCGGGACCGGACCGCCCTGCGCAGCCGCGGTCGCGGCGACGCCGAGCATCATCGCGCCTATCCATCCTGCAAATCGTTGCATTGCTGCCTCCTTGGTTTGACGGGGGAACTGCTACTGCAAGGGACGCCGGGAGTGAGGTCCCGGCGCGTAATCGGGTGAAGCGCATCCCGGTCGCCGCCGGATCGCGCAGTTATGATTGCGCCGCATCAGGCGCGACGCGGGCGCGGAATCGGCGCTGCGCCACGAGCCGATGCTACGCTCGCAACGGGAGGAGCCGTGGGAATGCAGCCGGTGCTGGGACACGAAGACGCGGCGATCGCCGTCGACACGATACGCGACGAGCTCGCGCGGCGGGGCAAGACGGCGGTCATCGCCGTGGCCGACGCCCACGGCGAGCTGCTGGCGCTGGTTCGCCTGGACGGCGCCCCGCTCAGCTCGATCGCCGTCGCGACGAACAAGGCATGGACGGCGGCGCGCCTGCGCCGGCCCACGCGCGTGCTGGGTGCGGGCGTACGGGCGAGAGGCATCGACATCGGCTATTACGGCGATCCGCGGCTGACGGGTTTCGGCGGCGGCGTCCCGGTCTGGGCGGGCGCGCAAGTCGCGGGCGCCATCGCGGTCAGCGCCCTGTCCGACGAGGAGGACGAGGCACTCGTGATGCTGGCGATCGCCGCGCTGGCGGGCCGCGGCTACGCGGCCGAATCCACCGCCTGAGTCCCCGCCAGCACCCGCGCCACGCGGTGGCGAAAGCGGCATGCCGATCCGGCAGCGTCCGGTCACAGCACGCTGCCCATGCCGCCGTCGACGACGATCTGCTGGCCGCTGACATACGCGGCAGCGTCGGAGGCGAGGAAGACGGCAATGCCCGCGAGGTCACGGGGCTTGCCCCAGCGCCGCAGCGGGACCCGCGCGTTGATCCGCTCGACGAACGCAGCATCCTTGCGCAAGCCGGCGCTCAGGTCCGTCTCGAAATAGCCCGGTGCGATCGCGTTGCAGGTGATCCCGTGCTCCCCCAGTTCGGCGGCGAGCGAGCGCGTCAGACCGGCGAGCCCCGCTTTCGACGCCGAGTAGGCGTGGATGGTCGGGCGCCCGAGGATGCCGGTGAGCGAGGTCGTGAACAGGATGCGCCCGTGACGCTGCCGCATCATCGGCAGCGCGGCGCGTTGCGCGAGCACGAAGCAGGCGTCGAGGTTGGCATTCATCACCCGGCGCCAGTCGGCGAGTTCCCAGTCCGGCAGCGGCCGCGCATGATGGACCCCGGCATTGGCGATCAGGATGTCGAGCCTGCCGTGCCGCGAGACAACCGCATCGACGCCTGCGCGGGCCGCCGCGTCATCGACGACATCGAACGCGGCGGTCGTCGCCGCCAGCCCACGCGCGGCGAGCTCCTGCGCGCGCGCCTCGAGCGTAGCCGGGTCGCGGCCATTGAGGACGACGGTCGCGCCGGCCTCGGCCAGCCCCTCGGCCATCGCGAGGCCGAGCCCGCGCGACGATCCGGTGATCAGCGCCACCCGGCCGGCGAGGGAAAAGAGCGGCATCGTCATGATCGTCTGCGTCGGGACGTCGTCGGGCGCGGGTGGATGGGTCGCATCGCGATCAGACGGTCGCTTCGATCATCCGGCGCAACTCGGCGGTGATCTCCGGCATGACGCCGAACCAGGCGTTGAATGCGGGTCGCGCCTGGTTGAGGAGCATGCCCAGCCCGTTGACGGTCCGGTTGCCGCGTGCGCGCGCCGCAGCGAGCAGCGGCGTCTCGAGCGGGATGTAGATCGCATCCGACACCAGTGTGGCGCTGGGCAGCGCTGCGAGGTCGAGTTCCAGCGCCGGCTGACCGGACATTCCCTGGCTGGTCGTGTTGACGAGCAGGGCGACATCGGCGATCGCCGCGTGCCGCCGCTCCCAGGGCACGACCGAAACCGGCCCGCCGATCGCCTTCGCGACCGCCTCGGCACGTGCCGTTGTCCGGTTGCAGATGCGCAGCTCGCGCGCCCCGGCATCGATGAGGCTCGCGACGATTGCGCGCGCCGCGCCACCGGCGCCCAGCACCATCACCGGCCCGGCATCGGCGTGCCAGTCGGGCTGCGCGTCACGCAGGCTCTGCAGGTAGCCGTAGCCGTCGTTGTTGTAGCCGGTCAACGTGCCATCGGACTCGACCACGATCGTGTTGATCGCGCCGATCCTGCGCGCGACCGGGTCGACCCGGTCGACGAGCTCCATCGTCGTGACCTTGTGCGGGATCGTGACGTTGCATCCGGCAAATCCCAGAGCAGGCAATCCTTTCAGCGCGGCCGGCAGCCGCTCCGGCTGCACCGGGAGCAGCACGTAGGCGCCGGGCAGGCCGTACTTCTGCAGCCAGTAGCCGTGCAGCATCGGCGAGCGTGAATGGCCGACCGGCCATCCGATGACTCCCGCCAGGCCGTACTTCTTTCCTTCCGCCATTGTTTCCCTTCCCCGGTCCGGTTCGTCCTGTCGCAATCCCAGCGTCGCTACGCTGCCTGCCGCCTGCCGCACCCGTCCCGTCCCGGGGTCATTGCCGCGCGCGGGAGGTCTCGGCCACCAGCCATTCGGCCGCCTTCCGCGCCCGCGCGAGAATCGACGCGGGTGCGAGATGCAGATACTCGTCGTTGAAGACCTCGAACACGTAATCGCCGCTGTAGCCCGCGCGGTGGATCTTGCGGATGATCTCGGCGATCGTCTCCCGGTGCGCACTTTCGTTCGGAAACGATCGCCTGTGGTCGGCGGTCTCGGTGATGTCGCGCAGGTCCCCGAGGTAATCGGCCAGCTGGACCAGGAAGATCTTGTCGCCGGGAATCGCGTCGAGCGCGCCCAGCGGCGTGCCTCGCGCGAGCAGGTGGAACGTGTTGATCAGCACTCCGAGATTCGAGCAGTCGGCACGCCGGACCGCCTCCCACACCGCCGGATATTCGTTGATCCAGCGCGCCCATGCCGGGGCGCCGAATGCGACGCGCACCCCTCGCGGGGTCGCCAGCGTCGCCAGTGCCCGCAGGTCCGCGACGATCTTGTCCATGTCCCCCGACGCATACGGGGACGTCGTCGATGCCACCACCAGCATCGGCACCCCGATCGCGTCCATCAGGTCGAGCATCGACTTGGCGATGTCGATCTTGTACGTATGCAGGTGCGCCTCGAGGCCTTCGTAGTCGCGAAGGAGCTGGAAGCTGGTGACGCGCAGTCCGCTTTCGCGGATCGCCGCGACCGCCCCCTTGACGCCGCCCGGGTGCGACACCAGGTCCTTCGCCCAGATCTCGACGCCCCCGAAACCCGCGTCGCGGGTGGCGGCGAGCTTGTCCTCCAGCGGTCCGGCCAGGGTGACGGTGTCGATCGCGAATCGATGCATGTCCATCGTTACAGTCCGTCATCGGATGGACGTTCCGGCGGCCGGGCGAAAAGGATCACAACGATACCCTCCTGGACGCGGAGACGAATTGTTTTTGCCAGCTAACGAACAAGTTAGTACATAATATCGGCATCGTCAACGGCGATTATCGCAAATGTGGGCGATAATCGGACTGTCTAGTGTCCGCTGTGAGGCCCATCCGAAGGAAGCAAGCTTGCGCAGCCCGACCACGACTTCGCGAAAGGCCCGGGCCGCACTGGCGACCGAGACCACGACCGCGGAGGAGATAGCAGCCTATGCCGGCGACCCGGATTTCATGACCTCGCTGGCGCGGGGGCTCGCGGTCGTGCGCGGGTTCTCGCAGCAGCGGCGCCGACTTTCGATCGCGCAGCTCAGCCTGCGAACCGGCATCCCGCGGGCCGCGGTGCGGCGCTGCCTCTACACGCTCGAGAAGCTCGGCTACGTCGCCGCGGAGGACGACAGGACGTTCGCGCTGCGTCCTCAGATCCTGTCGCTGGGCCATGCCTACCTGTCGTCGGCGCCGCTGGTCATGGCAGCCCAGCCGGTCCTCGACCGCGTCAGCGCCGCGCTGCACGAATCCTGCTCGCTGGCCATCATGGACGGCGACGAGATCCTCTACATCGCGCGGTCGTCGTCGGGCAAGCGGCTGCTGTCGATCGACCTCGGCGTTGGAAGCCGCCTCCCCGCGCATTGCACGTCGATGGGTCGCGTGCTGCTCGCAGGCCTTGCGCCCGACGATCTCGTGTCCTACCTGCACCGCGTCAAGCTCGCGCCGCACACCGGCAGGACGGTCGTCGACCGCGAACGCCTCGCCGAAGTGCTCGCCGGGGTCCGCGACGCCGGCTTCGCGCTCGTCGATCAGGAGCTCGAGATCGGATTGCGCTCGATCGCCGTTCCGGTGAAGGATCTCCGGTCGCGCGTCGTCGCGGCAATCAACATCGGCGCGCAGGCCCCGCGCGTTCCCGTCGCCGAAATGCAGAGGAGCTTCCTCCCGGCGCTGCGCGAAGCGGCCGCGGAGCTCGGCCTCATGGCAGGCTGACCCGCGGCGATTCCGCGGCAGCCTCGCCGTGCCGAGGGTGCCGCCGGATGGCGAGGCGGAGAACCGGGCCACGTCGCAGGCTCAGCGCGCCGCGGGCCTGACCGACGCGAGTATCGTCGCGACGATGCTCTCCCTGCGCGCGGCCAGCGCCGCGGGTGATGTCATGTCGACGTTGAAGATCATCGCGAACGAGTACCGGTTCGAGACGCTGTAGAAGCACAACGCGCTGATCGACATGTGCAGGTCGGTCGGGTCGACGTCTTCGCGGATGACGCCGGCCGCCTTGCCGCGCTCGACGATGCGCCTGATCGTGTCGATGGCCGGAACGTTCAGGCGGGCGATCGTCCGCGACTGCGCGAGATACCTGCCTTGATGCAGGTTCTCGTTCATGACGATGCGCACGAAGTTCGGATTCTGCTGGTGCCGGTCGAAGCTGAATCGAATCAGCTCGCGCAGCGCCTCCTCGGGAGGCAGGTGGTCCACGTCGACGTCGCGCTCGATGTTGCGGATGCTGCGGTAGGCATCTTCCAGCGCGGCGATGTACAGGCCTTCCTTGCTGCCGAAGTAGTAGTAGATCATCCGCTTGCTGGTGCGCGTGCGCGCGGCGATCTCGTCGATGCGCGCGCCGCTCAGCCCCTTTTCGGCGAACTCCTCGGTCGCGATGGTGACGATGTCGCGCTTGGTCTGCTCGGGATCGTTGACCCGGGAGACCTTGGCGGCGGGGGCTTCCTTCGTGCGTGCGGCGGTGACCAACTCGTGTCCCTCGATCGGCGCTTGCAGGGCCGATTTCGGAGCGCACATTAACACGCGCGCCGCACAGGGAGGGTACGGTGTGAACGCTCGCGGCGCGAGCCCTGGTGGGGCCGCGCCGCCGGTCAGAAGCGGCCCTGGCTGTAATCCTCGATCGCTTCGCGGATCTGGTCGCGCGTGTTCATCACGAACGGCCCGTATCGAACGATGGGCTCGGCCAGCGGGCGGCCCGCCACGACGATCAGCCGCCCGCCCTCCGGGCCCGCCGCGAGGCGCAGCTGGTCGCCCGACGAGAGTACGCCGAGCTCGCCGCGTGGGAGCTCGACCGGCGATTCCGCCCCTCCGATCCGAACCGAGCCCTCGAAGACGTAGGCAAAGGCGTGGTGCTCCCGAGGCAGCGCGACGTCGGCGGCGGCGCCCGCCGGTAGCGCGACATCGAAATAGTGCGGCTCGGTCGCGATGCCCCGGACCGGGCCTTCGACGTCCCGCAGGCGACCTGCGATGACGCGCGCGCGCACGCCACCCCCGAGGTCGACTTCCGGTATGTGCTCGGGCGCGATGTCCTGGTAGCGCGGCGTCGCCATCTTGTCCTCGCGCGGCAGGTTGACCCAGAGCTGGAACCCCCACATCAGGCCGTCTTCCTGCTCGGGCATTTCCGAGTGCACGATGCCGCGACCCGCCGTCATCCATTGCACGCTGCCGGCGCGAAGCAGCCCGGTGTTGCCCTTGTTGTCGCCATGGCGCATCCGACCGGCGAGCATGTAGGTCACCGTTTCGAAGCCGCGGTGCGGGTGATCCGGAAATCCGGCCAGATAGTCGCCCGGATCGTCGGACCGGAATTCATCGAGCAGCAGGAATGGATCGAGATCAGGCAGATCCGGGCCGCCGATCACGCGCGTCAACCGCACCCCGGCACCATCGCTGGCCGCCCGGCCACGGACCCTGCGCGAAACCGCACGTCCCGCTCCCGTCTCGCTCCCTGGTGCCTTTCTTGCCTGCGCAGTCGCCATCTGGGTCCACTCCCTCGGGTCGGTCCTCGCCGCAATCTTGCCCCAGCGCACTTGAGCCCTGCGACGACTCGAGGCGGGATATGGTGCCGATGGGCGCGATTGCAAGAATCCGACGGTCGGGAGCGGCCCGGAACAGGAGCTTTGCTCGACAGCCGAGAAGGACTATCCGACGGCGTGCGGCAGCAGCGTCGCCTCCGACTCGCAACTCGAGTGCTCGCTGTGCGGCAGCGCGTGGCATGCGTCGAGCGCCGCCTGGTACTTCGAATCGACCTCGCTCCCCACAGTCGCAATGCCTCTCGACGCCTGCGCCGAGGCCACCGGCTGGTCACCCCGCAGCTTCGCCGAAGGGCCGGTTTGAAGCGGGGTGCGCATCTGCGCCTCCACGTCGCAGATTCCCTGCTCGCTGTGTGGCAATTTCGCGCAGGCGGCGACTGCAGCCGTGTAGCTCGCCGGATAGTGGCTCTGGGTGGCAGCGAGCGATCCGCGTTCCCGTGCGACGACCTCGACCTTGCAGATGCCCCATTCGCTGAGCGGCAGGCGCTTGCATGCCGTCACGCTGTTCGGCGTCCAGATCCGTCCCCACGTCGGGGTCGACGCGTTCGCGGGCGGAACTGCAAAGAGGAATGCGAGCGCCGACATCGTGCCCGCGATCATCAGGACGGACCTGAACGGATTTTTCATGGTGAAGCTCCTTCCGTTTCGCCATTCGCCAACGCATTCGCACGAGCCGCGAACGGCACAGTGGAAATCCGGATCCGGCGATGCGCGGCTGCAGTCTCGCGTCGTGACCGTCGGCACTTCCCGCCCGGCACTTCCCGACCAACCTTGCGATCGATCCGCACCGGGCGATGGAATCATTTGTTTCGACCCCTGGCGGACACGGCCGTTCTTGTCGTCGAGGATGAATCCACTGTCGGTGTATCTCCGACACCGGCACCGATCTTGCAAGGTGTCGATGTCGACGAGCGCGTTGCGTGAATCGCAGCGAGCTGCAAAGCAAAAGGCCCAGTCGGGTGACTGGGCCTTTGGCTTGGAGGGGTGCCTGACAATGACCTACTTTCGCACGGGTAGTCCGTACTATCATCGGCGTGCCGCCGTTTCACGGTCCTGTTCGGGATGGGAAGGGGTGGTTCCAGCGGGCTATGGTCGTCAGGCGTTGAAGGATCGGTTAAATGGGGTCAGAGCTGTAATACTTGGACCCGGGTGCGCTGGGCGAAGCCGTGCGCAAGTATTACAGCTCTGACCCCATTTAACCGCGGGAAGGCAAGGTGGGGTGAGGTGTATTGGCGCGACCCACAATTATGGAGTCAAGCCGCACGGGCCATTAGTACCGGTTAGCTCAACGCGTTACCGCGCTTCCACATCCGGCCTATCAACGTGGTGGTCTGCCACGACCCTTCAGGGAGGTCTAGCCTCCGGGAGATCTCATCTTCAGGCACGTTTCCCGCTTAGATGCTTTCAGCGGTTATCGCTTCCGTACATAGCTACCCGGCGATGCGACTGGCGTCACAACCGGTACACCAGCGGTACGTCCACTCCGGTCCTCTCGTACTAGGAGCAGCCCCCGTCAAATCTCCAGCGCCCACGGCAGATAGGGACCAAACTGTCTCACGACGTTTTGAACCCAGCTCACGTACCACTTTAAATGGCGAACAGCCATACCCTTGGGACCGGCTACAGCCCCAGGATGTGATGAGCCGACATCGAGGTGCCAAACACCGCCGTCGATATGAACTCTTGGGCGGTATCAGCCTGTTATCCCCGGCGTACCTTTTGTCCGTTGAGCGATGGCCCTTCCATACAGAACCACCGGATCACTAAGTCCTGCTTTCGCACCTGCTCGCCTTGTCAGGCTCGCAGTCAAGCTCGCTTGTGCCTTTGCACGTCTGGCGCGATGTCCGACCGCGCTAAGCGAACCTTCGAGCTCCTCCGTTACTCTTTGGGAGGAGACCGCCCCAGTCAAACTGCCTACCATGCACGGTCCCCGATCCAGCTGATGGATCCAGGTTAGAGCCGCAATGACGCCAGGCTGGTATTTCAAGGTTGGCTCCACGACAGCTAGCGCCGCCGCTTCATCGCCTCCCAGCTATCCTACACAAGCCTCATCACAGTCCAATGCAAAGCTACAGTAAAGGTGCACGGGGTCTTTCCGTCTTGCCGCGGGGAGATTGCATCTTCACAAACACTTCAACTTCGCTGAGTCTCAGGAGGAGACAGCGTGGCCATCGTTACGCCATTCGTGCAGGTCGGAACTTACCCGACAAGGAATTTCGCTACCTTAGGACCGTTATAGTTACGGCCGCCGTTTACCGGGGCTTCGATCAAGAGCTTGCACCCCATCACTTAACCTTCCGGCACCGGGCAGGCGTCACACCCTATACGTCGACTTTCGTCTTGGCAGAGTGCTGTGTTTTTGTTAAACAGTCGCAGCCACCGATTCTCTGCGGCCCCCCTCGGCTCCGGCTGTTCGCCTTCACCTACCGAGGGCACACCTTATCCCGAAGTTACGGTGTCAATTTGCCGAGTTCCTTCTCCTGAGTTCTCTCAAGCGCCTGAGCATATTCAGCTCGCCCACCTGTGTCGGTTTGCGGTACGGTCGTCCAACGACTGAAGCTTAGAGGCTTTTCCTGGAAGCAGGGTATCCGCCACTTCAGACTGGCAAGCCAGTCCTCGTTATCACGCCTTGACTAAGCCACGCGGATTTGCCTACGCAGCACGTCTACACGCTTGAACCGGGACGTCCAACACCCGGCCGGCATAACCTTCTCCGTCCCCCCATCGCATCGTTGGTCGGTGCGGGAATATTGACCCGCTTCCCATCAGCTACGACTCTCGTCCTCACCTTAGGGGCCGACTCACCCTGCGCCGATGAACGTGGCGCAGGAAACCTTGGGCTTACGGCGAGCAGGCCTTTCACCTGCTTTATCGCTACTCATGTCAGCATTCGCACTTCCGATACCTCCAGCAAGGGTCTCCCCTCACCTTCACAGGCCTACGGAACGCTCTCCTACCACTCCAGGTAACAGAGGTCAGGGAACAGGGAACAGACTCAATCGATGCTGCCGTGCAGCCCGTTCAGCATCTTCGCGATCGCTTCGTACTCGTCGCGCCAGCGCTGCCACGTAATTTCGTCTGTGTACCCTAGATCGAGGCAGTAGCGTAACCAGACTCGCATCTCGTCTGCCGACCCGATGCACATCTGGATGAAACGCTTGAATTCGGCTTTGGATCGACTCTGCTTACCAAAACCTTCTGCCAAGTTGGCGCAGATGGATTTGCTCGCCCTTCGTATCTGGCTCGCCAAGTCGAATTGCTCGACTTGCGGCATCGTTTGCGTGAACCGATGTATTTCCAGCGAAACCCTGTAGGCGCGCTGAAACACATCGAGATCCTCGAACCGATGCGCTCCCATCCGTTACCTGTTGCCTGAACTCTGTTACCTGAAATCCACAGCTTCGGTGCACAGTTTGAGCCCCGTTACATCTTCCGCGCAGGACGACTCGACCAGTGAGCTATTACGCTTTCTTTAAATGATGGCTGCTTCTAAGCCAACATCCTGGCTGTCTGAGCCTTCCCACCTCGTTTCCCACTTAACTGTGCTTGGGGACCTTAGCTGGTGGTCTGGGTTGTTTCCCTCTCGACAACGGACGTTAGCACCCGCTGTCTGTCTCCCGTGCTTGCACTTCCCGGTATTCGGAGTTTGCAATGGCGTGGCAAGTCGCGATGACCCCCACCACCATGACAGTGCTCTACCCCCGAGAGTGATACACGAGGCACTACCTCAATAGTTTTCGGAGAGAACCAGCTATTTCCGGATTTGATTAGCCTTTCGCCCCTAGCCACAGCTCATCCCCTACCTTTTCAACGGGAGTGGGTTCGGCCCTCCACGAGGTGTTACCCCCGCTTCAGCCTGGCCATGGCTAGATCATCCGGTTTCGGGTCTACGCCGCGCAACTAAATCGCCCTGTTCGGACTCGCTTTCGCTTCGCCTCCCCTATTCGGTTAAGCTCGCTACGCAACGTAAGTCGCTGACCCATTATACAAAAGGTACGCAGTCACCCGGTTGCCCAGGCTCCCACTGTTTGTATGCATGCGATTTCAGGATCTATTTCACTCCCCTTCCGGGGTTCTTTTCGCCTTTCCCTCACGGTACTGGTTCACTATCGGTCGATTACGAGTATTTAGCCTTGGAGGATGGTCCCCCCATCTTCAGACAGGATTTCACGTGTCCCGCCCTACTTGTCGCAAGCTCAGTACCACCATCGGCTTTTCGCATACGGGGCTATCACCCACTGCGGCCGCCCTTTCCAGAGCGCTCTGCTAAGCCAATCGCT
>CAVTHP010000006.1:67500-231839 GCA_963734515.1 uncultured beta proteobacterium
AGACGGACAGCCTACGGCTGGCACCCACGCACCGCCTTGCAGCAGCACGCAGCACCAACCGCACTAGCGTCGTGTGAGTACTCTTGCGTTGGAATCCCCAGCATCCGCCTGACCCAGGCACTTGCGCACCCGAACCCGCAGACACCAGAGCCCCCGCTCCAGCACCCACACCTATCGATTGCAAATTGTTAAAGAACAGGCTGCAGAACCGCTCGGTTCGTCACACCGTTCGCCGCCCCGATCGAATCATTCGGAGCGACCGTCCCCCTTGTCGAGCACTTGCGGCAGGAGGTGTTGCAGCAGAGAGGCGAAATTATAGGGATTCGGCGGATGAATTGCAAGGTTTCGATGCATCCGCGTTCCACCGCGGCGATCCGTCACCTGCCCCGCTCTCCTCCGGCGCCCGCCCCGCCCAGAGGAGAAGTTTTCGGAGAAGGATTGCGACGGGAACGTGGCGGATCATCGACCGGCTTCGGGTACTTCCACTTGTTGTGGACCCAGAGCCAGTCGGCAGGACTCGCCTGAATTTCCGACTCGAGCCGGCGGGCATAATGCTCGACGACCTGGAAGTTGCCCGCGTGTTCGTACGGGGGCTCCGCGAGCACGTGAAGCCGCACCGCGTAGTGGCCCTTGCATACCCGACGCATCGCCACATAGAGCACGGGCGCATCGAGGAACCTTGCGATCTTGTCGGCACCGACGAAGAACGCCGTGTCCTGGTTGAGGAATCGTGTCCAGAACTTGTCCATGTTGCGTGGCGGCGTCTGGTCGGCAACCATTGCATAGGCGCGCGCCTCGCCTGCGCGCCGCATCAGCTCGAACAGGAACGACTGGATCGGGATCGGCTTGCCGCCGAAGCGACTGCGCGTGCTCCGGATGAATTCGTCGAGGCTCGCAACCCGCAGGGGCTTGTAGACGGCGTCGATCGGAATCGAGAACTGCGCACCCGCCGCCGGCAGCAACCACTCCCAGTTGCAGACGTGGGCCGCCAGCAGCAACACCGGCCGGTGCTCGGCGACGTAGCGCTCGACCAGGTCGCTGTTCTCGATCGTGACGCGCCGGGTCAGCTCGTCGGCGCTCGCACCGAAGCCCCAGAACGTCTCCGCGAGCGTCTGTCCGAGGTTGACGTAGGACTGGCGCAGGATCTGCGCGCGTTCCCGGTCGGACTTCCCGGGAAACGAGTTGGCGAGGTTGCGCGCGGCGAGCTCGCGGTGCCAGCGCAGCACGTGGAAAGCCACGAAATACGCGAAGCTTCCGAGCATGTAGAGCAGCGGAAGCGGGAGGCGCGTGAGAAACTTCAGTATGTAACGCATGCAGTTCGCGTGGGGCCGATACGACTGCGCCCGCGTTGGGGCGGGCGCGAACCTGTCGGCGACATTCCAGCTCGAGCTTAGACGAGAACCCCTTGACCGGCAACGCAGACCTTCGCGACGCCGCGGCCCCAGTGCCCCTGCCGTCACCTGTCGACGGTGTGAGTCTCTGGTGGTGTGCGCTCGCGGCGCCACCCGAGCGGATGCAGGTTCTCGAGAGCTGGCTCTCCGCAGCCGAAGTGGCCCGCGCCGGCCGGTTCGGAACGCCGGCGCTGCGCGACCGCTACGTCGTCGGTCGCGCGTCGCTGCGCGCGATCCTCGGCGCTCTGCTGGCAATGGCGCCGCAGGAGGTCGCGATCGTACGCGGCGAGCGCGGTCGTCCCCGCCTCGAACGCGATCCGGCGCTCGATTTCAACGTCTCGCACACAGGGGACGTCGCGTTGGTCGGAGCGACCCGAGCCGCTCGCATCGGAGTCGACGTCGAGCGGCTAGACCGGGCCATCAACGTTCCCGGAATCGCGCGCAAGTTCCTCACCGATGCCGAGCGTCGCAGCCTCGCCGATGTCGACGCCGATTCTGCGCGTGAGCGCGTGCTGAGACTGTGGACCTGCAAGGAAGCGATGAGCAAGGCGACCGGCGACGCGCTGTCGGCGCCTTTCGGATCCCTCGACGTCGCGCTGCACGAAGGGCCGCGGCTGTGCGGCGGGCCCGCCCCCTACGAGCCGTCGCGGTGGACGCTGCACTGCGCCGCAGTGCCGGCCGGGTACGTCGCGACCGTCGCACTCTGGCAGCGCTGATTCCACCGCTTTGTCACCGGCGTCATCAGTACGACCGTGGCAGCCCGAGTACATGCTCGGCGATGTAGGCGAGGATCATGTTCGTGGAGACCGGTGCCACCTGGTAGAGGCGGGTCTCGCGGAATTTGCGCTCGATGTCGTACTCGGTCGCGAAGCCGAAGCCGCCATGGAACTGCAGGCAGGCATTGGCGGCTGCCCAGGACGCGTCGGCCGCGAGCAGCTTCGCCATGTTCGCCTCCGCGCCGCAGGGCTCGTTGGCGTCGAACAACTCGCAGGCCCGATAGCGCATCAGGTTCGCAGCCTCGACGTCGACCCAGGCGCGGGCGATCGGAAACTGGACCCCCTGGTTCTGGCCGATCGGCCGGTCGAACACGATCCGCTCGCAGGCGTACTTCACGACCTTGTCGAGGAACCAGTAGCCGTCACCGACGCATTCGGCCGCGATCAGCACGCGCTCGGCGTTGAGCCCGTCGAGGATGTAGCGAAATCCCCTGCCCTCCTCGCCGATCAGGCTTTCGATCGGAATCTCGAGGTTGTCGAAGAACAGCTCGCTGGTCTCATGATTGACCATGTTCGGTATCGGCCGGACCTCGAGCCCGCGGCCGATCGCCTCTCGCAGGTCGACGACGAACGCCGACATGCCGTCGGATCTCTTCGCAACTTCGGCAAGCGGCGTCGTGCGTGCGAGCAGGATCATCAGGTCGGAATGCCGCACGCGCGACGTCCATACCTTCTGGCCGTTCACGACATAGCGGTCACCCCTGCGCCTGGCGGTCGTGCGCAGGCTCGTCGTGTCGGTGCCGGTCGTCGGCTCGGTGACGGCCATCGATTGGAGGCGCAGATCCCCGCTCGCGATCTTCGGCAGGTACGCCAGCTTCTGAGCCTCCGATCCGTGGCGCAGCAGCGTCCCCATGTTGTACATCTGGCCGTGGCAGGCGCCGGAATTGCCGCCGGCACGATTGATCTCCTCCATGATCACTGACGCCTCGGTCAGGCCGAGTCCGGAGCCGCCGTATCGCTGCGGAATGAGGGCCGCGAGCCAGCCCGCCTTCGTCAGCGCTTCGACGAAAGCCTCGGGGTAGGCGCGAGCTTCGTCGACTCCGCGAAAATAGGTCGACGGAAACTGCGCGCACAACTCGCGGATCCCGTCGCGCAGGTCCTGGAAGCGATGGTGCCGCTGCCGCATCGTGGCTCGCCTGCAACTGTCGATGTTGGGGGCGCGCCGTCTGCGCCGCGCCGAGGCGTCGCGGGCGAACCGCCGCCGTGGGGGCCGCGCCTGCGCCGAAACAACCGCCATCTTATCCTCTCCGATTCGTATCGCGCTGCGACTGGCCCGGCTTGACGCGGATCAAGGACGATGGAAGTCGGAGCCTGTGCGCGGCCAACGGGGCTGCGATCGGTCCTAGAATGGTCCCGGTCGTGGACATCGGAGTGCACTCATGTTCGATACCGTGAAAGCATGGCAATGCATCGGCTGTGGAAGGGTCGAGGCGCCGCAGCCGTGCATCGGCGTCTGCCAGGACCGTCGCGTGGAGTTCGTCTACGCCTCCGAGCACGCGGAAGCGCTCGAGGAGACCGAGCGCGAGAAGCGGCGTGCCGATGCCCTCGAGGTGCTGGTGCGGCAGCTCGCGCATACGACCCCTCGCGCGGGCGAATGGGAGCGCTCGTTTCGAACGCTGCAGGACCATGCGCGCCGGCTGCTGGCCGGGGACCCCCAGGGGCCCGATCGCGCGGCCGGGGCGCAGGGTCTGCGATAATCCTGCGATGGACAGCGTCTACGAATCGATCAAAGTCATCCACATGGCCAGCGTCACGACGAGCCTCGCGCTGTTCGTTCTGCGCGGCGCATGGCTGTGGTTCTCGCCTGCGAAGCTGCGCCTGCGCTGGGTTCGCATCCTCCCCCACGTCGTCGACACGGTCCTCCTCGCATCGGGAATCACGCTCGCGGCGCTGATCGGCGCCACGGGCCCGCATGCATGGCTCGCCGCCAAGGTGGCCGGCCTCGTCGTCTACATCGTCCTGGGCAGCATCGCCCTCAAGTACGCCAAGACGCCCGGCGTCCGCTCCGCGGCGTTCATAGGTGCGCTGGCGACCTTCGCGTGGATCGTCTCAGTCGCGATCACCAAGTCGCCGGCCGGTTTCTTCGGCCGGTTCTGACCCCCCGTTCCGGCGCCGTGTCGGCGCGCTGCGCGTCGGTCTGTCGTTGATGCGCGTCAAGGCGGCGCGGAAGCTTCCGGCCTAGCGTTGCAGTCTCGGTCCGCCCAGCTTCCTCGCGAGCGGACGTCAATCCGGGACGGTTCCGCATGCGACTGCTGCTGATCAATCCGAGGTATCCCGAGAGCTTCTGGAGCTTCAAATGGGCGGTCGACGGCATCCTGCCGTCCAAGCGCGCGATCAATCCGCCTCTCGGGCTCGCCACGCTCGCGGCCCTGTGTCCCGCCGCCCTGGCATGTGCAGATCGTCGACGAGAACATCGAGTCGATCCCGCTGGCGCCCGATGTCGACATGATCGGCGTGTGCGGCATGGGCGTGCAGTTCGCGCGCCAGAGCGAGCTGCTGCGCTACTACCGCGAGCCGGCATTACCACGTCGTCGCGGGCGGCAGCTTCGCTTCGCTGTGCCCCGAGCGCTACGCGAGCCCTCGCCGACACCGTCGTCGCCGGCGAAGCCGAGTACGTCTGGCCGCGCTTCTGCGCCGACTTCGAGAACGGCCGCGCCGGCGCGATGTACCGGGAGACCGGCGTCGTCGCGCTCACCGACTCGCCGATTCCGCGCTTCGACCTGCTCAAGCTCGACCGGTACTCGACCGCGACCATGCAGTTCTCGCGCGGCTGTCCCGTACCTCTGCGAGTTCTGCGACATCATCGTCATGTTCGGCCGCAAGCCGCGCACCAAGCCGCTGCTGCAGATCGAGCGCGAACTCGACGCGCTGCGCGCGCTGGGTGTGCGCAACGTCTTCTTCGTCGACGACAACCTGATCGGCAACCGGGCGGTTGCCAAGGAACTGCTGCGCGGACTGATCGATTACCAGGCACGTCACCGCTACCGCTTTCGCTTCGGCACCGAGGCGTCGATCAACCTCGCCCAGGACGCCGAGCTGCTGCGGCTGATGCGCGACGCGAATTTCGGCTGGGTGTTCATCGGCATCGAGTCCTCCGATCCGCAGACCCTGAAGGACACGCGCAAGACCCAGAACACGCACGCAGGACGTGCTGCAATCGATACGCACGATCTACGGCTACGGGATCGACGTCCTCGGCGGCTTCATCGTCGGCTTCGACAACGACACGCTCGAGACTTTCGACACGCAGTACCGGTTCATCATGGATTCGGGCATTCAGGCCGCGATGGTCGGACTGCTCACCGCGCTGCCCCGGACGCCACTCTACGAGCGACTCGAGCGCGAGGGACGGCTGCGCTTGAATCTCGATCTCGCCGACAACACGAAGCTCGCGACCAACGTCATCCCCAAGCGGATCACTTACGATCAGATGATCGATGCCTACAAGCGGCTGTACCGGCGGCTGCTCGAGGATCGTGCGATCGCAGATCGCATCCGCAACAAGCTGCGGCATCTCGGCCCGCCAGTCTACGACGGCGAGTACCCCGCGATGCAGCGCGTCGGCGATCGTGCTGAGGCTGCTCGCGAAAGGCATCGCGCCGGGCGGCCCGCGGCGCGTCCGCCATTTCCTGCGGTCGCTTCCCTGGCGGGCGCCGCGCAAGCTGCCGCTGGCGATCGTCGACTGGATCGCGGGACTGGCGATGCGCGACTACGTGCAGCGCCATTTCGAGCACGCACACGAGCGCCCGCATGCGCTGCTCGACCGCCGGCTTGCCGCGGTGCGCAAGCTCGTCGCCGGGCAGATTCGCCTCGGACGCGTGTCACTGGCGGCGCGCGCGGCGCGGGTCGAACTGTCGCTGTCGCTGGACACCATCGCCGGCAGGCGCTTCTTCCTGCGGCTCGGAAGGCGTCTCGATCGGCTGCTGAGCGCCCGGGGCGCGACATTGAGGCTCAACATCGAATCGCTGCCGGCCCAGGAGGCGCCCGACGTCGAGCGCCTGCTGGCGCGCCTCGCCCATCACGGCGATCGGGTCTTCGTCATGCTGAACGAGCGATTGCAGCAGCTGGTGCGCGTCGATTCGTCGCGGTTCAACCTGGTCCTGACACCCGGCACGGCTTGATCGGCTACTCCATCGCGCTCGCGATTCGCTCCGGCGTGAGCGGCAGGTCCCGCACGCGCACGCCCATGGCATCGTACAGGGCGTTGGCAAGGGCGGCAGCGGTCGGGCCCGCCGCGCACTCGCCGACGCCCAGCGGCGGCGCATCCGGCCGGCTGACGATCGTCACCTCGACCTCGGGAACCTCGTCGAAGCGCAGGATCGGATAGCTGTCCCAGGAGCGGGCAGACACGCGCGTCGAATCCCACAGCACCTGTTCCTTCAGCGTCCAGCTGATCGCCTGGATGATTCCGCCCTCGACCTGGTTGACCAGGGCGTCGGGATTGATCGCCTCGCCCGCGTCGACCGCGGCGGTGACGCGCTTCACCTCGAGCCTGGTGCCGACGGCGACCTCGGCGATCACCGCGCACCAGGCGCTGATGCCCTTGTAGCGTGCGAAGCCGATCCCGCGTCCCCGGGTGCCGTCGCCTTTGCGGCCCGGGGTCCAGCCCGCAGCCTTTGCAGCGCACTCGATCACGGCGCGTGCCCGCGGATCGCCGAGGTGCCGCAACCGGAATGCGATCGGGTCTTCATCGACGGCCGCGGCGAGCTCGTCGATGAACGACTCGATCGCGAACACGTTCGCGTACGCGCCGAGCGAGCGCAATGCCGACACCCGCAGCGGCGACTCAGGGACGAGGTTGCAGGCGATCAACTGCGCCGGGAAATCATAGACGGGAACCGCGTTCCTGGTCGCGCCACCGCGGGGCAGCGGCACATCCTTGGGCCTCGACGGCGCGAAAGGCGGGTCGAGATCCCAGGCGGCGAGCAGGTCGACGCCCTCCCCAGATCCCGGCCGGCTGCTGTGCGGATGGCTCCACACCTCGTGCGCCCAGCCGATCACCCGGCCGTCCCCGTCCAGCGATGCCGAGATTTCGACGAGCATCGCCGAACCGTAGGGCGACGATGCGAGTTCGTCTTCGCGCGTCCACTGCATCAGCACCGGGCGCCCGCAGGCCCGCGCCAGGAGCGAGGCATCGAGCGCGACGTCGTCGGCGCCGTTGTGACCGTAGCAGCCGGCTCCGTCCGCATGGACGACGTCGACATCCTGGGCGCCCACGGCGAGGGCGCGGGCGATCTGGTTGCGCAGGTGATGCGGTCCCTGGGTGTGCGACCAGACGGTCAGGTGCCCGTCCTGCATGTTCGCCAGCGCGCACGACGGCCCGATCGACGCGTGCGCGAGGAAAGGTTTCGAATAGCTCGCGGCCGCGCGTCTGGAAACCCCCGCGACGGGCAACTCGCCTTTCGCGTCGACGATCGTGCGCTCGGCGCGCATCGCGGTAAGGAAATCGCGCAGCTCGGTCGATCGGGGCAGCGACCCGCGCTCGCGCCACGACGCCGCGACCCGGGCGGCTTTCAACGCCGCGACCGCCTGCTCCTCGCGCTCGGCACCGATGCCGACGAAGCTGCCGTTCACGACGACGGCGACCACCCCGGGCATGGCCCGGATCGTCCCGGCGTCGAATGCTTCCAGCCTGGCGCCCCCGGAGGGCGGCCGCAGCACGCGGCCATGGACCATCCCTGGCAGGGTCATGTCGTGGACATAGGCACCGCCGGTCAGCTTGGCCGGCAGATCGCGCCGCGGCACGCTGCTGCCGGCAACCCTGCGCAACGCGGCGGCCTTGGGCTCAGCCGCGCCGGTGGCGTCGCGCGCCAGATCGACCTGCGATGCGAGGTCCCAGTAGCTCGTCGAAAGATCCGTGCCCGCGACTCGGATCAACCCAGCGCGCACGCGCAATTCGGCCGCCGGAACCTCGAACCTGTGCGCGGCCTCCGCGAGAAAGAGCGCGCGCACTTCCGCGCAAGCCTGGCGCACCGCCATTCCGCCGATCTCGATCGACTGGCTCCCCGACGTGTAGCCCTCGTCGGGGGATTGCGTGGTGTCGCCCGCGATCACGCTGACGCGCCCGATGTCGACATCGAGCTCCTCAGCTGCGATCTGCGCGATCGCGGTCGCGATTCCCTGCCCGAGCTCGACCTTGCCGCTCCACACGGTCACGGCCAGGTTCCCGTCGAAGCGGACCCAGCGGTCGAGTCGCGGCGTCGCCGCGAGACTCTGCGGAAGCGCAGGGCGGCTCATGGCGCCGCGGATCTTGCCATCGCGCCCGCTGCAGCGCGGATCGCGCGCAGGATCCGCGTATGGGCTCCGCAGCGGCAGAGGTGGCGCTCGAGCGCGGCGACAATCGCTTCATCGCTGGGATCGGGCTCGCGATCGAGCAATGCGACCGCGGCCATGACGATGCCGTCGCAGCAGTAGCCGCACTGCGCAGCCTGGAGGTCGATGAACGCTTGCTGCACCGGGTGCAGCGCGCCTTCCCGGCCGATGCCTTCGACGGTCGTGACTTCGTGGCCCTCGGCCGACCACAGCGGCAGGTCGCAGGATTGGACCGCGCGACCGTCGAGAATCACCGTGCATGCCCCGCACTGGCCTTCGCCACAGCCGAAGCGCGTGCCCTTGAGTCCGAGGTCGTTGCGAAGAACGTACACCAGCGGCGTATCCGGCGCCGCCGTCACCTCGCAGTCGACCCCGTTCACTCGCAGCCTGCGTGGCGTCACGTTCGAGACCCGGCCGCGGTCATGGGCGGCGCGGTGGCACTGCGCTGCGACCCGGCAGAATGCGCGCGAACACGCCGTCCCGGTCGACCAGCAGGTGCTTGAGCGCCGCCGCGATGTGAACCGCGATGAGGACGGCGAAGATCAGCGCGATTTCACGGTGCGCGGCCGCGAACTTCTCCCGCAGGGCGACGTCGTCCCACCCCCAGTGAGGCAGAGGAATGCCGAAGAACTTGGGGCCGAACTTGCTGAACGACGATGTCAGGTAGCCGGCAATCACCGACAGCACCATGAACAGATACAGCACGACGTGTCCGAGGTAGGCCGCTTGCCGCTCCCATTCGGGCATCGAGTCCGGCAGCGGCATGGCCCGATGCAGGACCCTCCGCATGATCATCGCGACGATCAGGACCGCAGCGAGGATTCCCAGCGACTTGTGCAGGTTGTAGTAGAACCCCCGCGCCGGGGTGCGCTGGGGGACGCCGACCATGTACCAGCCGATGCCCAGCAAGGCAACGATCGCAAGCGCGACCAGCCAATGCAGCGCGACGATCAGCCGGTCGTGGCGCAGGGTCGACGCCTCGATGGCAGTCGGCGGGAGGGACTGTTTCTGGTGTGGCACGCGGGTTCGGGGGAGCGGGATGGTCGATAGGGGAGCCAGGCGATATGATGGCGGCGCGGCGCACAGGTCCGGCGCTTTCTTTCTATTGGAGCACAGGATTCGATGAACGCAAAAGCGGTTTGCAGCTCGCTGTGCATGATTTCCCTTGCGCTGGTCGCATCCGCACCCGCGACTTTCGCCGCCGTACCGCGAAACGTCGCGTACGTCAGCACGCCCGAGGGGATCACCGTGATCGACCTTGCCCGCCTCGTACCGGTCAGCGAGATCGACGTCGGGGGCAAGGGTCCGCGCGGCCTCGCCATCACCCCCGACGGCAAGTACCTGCTGACGGCCAACCAGCACACCGCCGACGTCTCGGTGATCGACACTGCCACCGCCAAGGTCGTGCGGCGGATACCCATCGGCAAGAATCCCGAGTTCATGCGCATCCAGCACGACGGCGCGATGGCCTACGTCACCTACGAGCCGTCGGTTGTCGGCGGACCGCCCGGCAAGGCGCCGAAGGAGGAGCAAGGCGGCTCACCGGCGGAAGTCGCGGCCGTCGATCCGCTCGCAGGCTCGGCGAAGAGCTTCCTGACCGGGGGCCGCGAGACCGAAGGCATCGAGTTCTCCCCCGATGGCAAGTTCATCGTCGTCGCCAATGAAGGCAACGACACAGTCGCCCTGTACGACAAGGCGACCGGCAAGGTTGCCAAGACGATCGACGTCAAGCCCTGGGGGAGCCGCCCGCGCGGGGTCAAGATCGCGCCCGACGGCAGGACCTACGTCGTCACCATGGAGAATTCGAACAATTTCGTGGTATTCGACCGCGACTTCAACTTCGTGAAGTCGATCGCGACCGAGCAGGGACCCTACGGCGTGACGTTCGATCGCGGTGGAAAGCACATCCTCATCGCCGCGGCGCGATCCGGTGTATTGGAGGTCTTCGACGCGAAGACCTACGCGCAGGTTGCGAAAGCCCCGTTGGGCAAGCGGTGCTGGCATTTCAGCTTCACGCCGGACGACTCGAAGATCATCGTCGCCTGCGGGCGCTCCAACGACCTCCGGGTCATCGACGCCACGACCTTCAGGCCGGAGAAAGTCATCGCCGGCGTCCATCTGCCTTGGGGGCTGGTCACCTATCCGAAGGCATACGGGACCCTGGACACGCCCTAGCCAGAGTCGGCCCCGCGGGGGCGGATCCGCGTCGGCTGCGCGGGCCGGGACGACGTGCGGACGGGCCACCTCTCAGGCCGCGGCGGCTTCCGGTCGCGAATCGTTCAGCTCATCGCCGTGCAGCGGCGTCCGGACCGCGAGCCACGCGCGCTGATCTTCGGGTACGCCGAGTTTCGCCAATAGTTCGAGCGCCAGGTCGCGGTGGCGCTGCGCGAACATCCAGTGGTAATGGACGTGCACCGGCGGGCGCGCGCGCCAGCGCGGATCGATCTCGCCCTCGGCGGCGACCAGGTGCAGGGGCACGTTGTAGTGGTCCGGGAGATGTCGAACCCGATCGGTTGCATTCCAGATCGCCAGCGCCAAAGCCGTCTGATCCGAGCCCCAGCATTCGCTGGCGGCCTCACCGACATTTCCAATCGACCCGACGAGGTCTCGGCCCGCGCCGCGAAAGGGCTTCATTCCGGTGCGCGCCCCTGCGACGAAGAACTCGGCGCAACGGGTCAGTATGCCGAGCGGCCTGCGAACGATTGCGAAGCCCGCGTTGTACGACGCGCGTATGCGCTCGTTCCCGATGGTCGTGAACACGAACGGCAGCCGCTCGAGCGGCATGCCGCACGCCGCGGCGAGCCCCGTCCAATAGGGCTCGAAGGGGTCGCCCGGGCCTCGCGTTGCGTTGCCCTTCATGTCGACCGGACGCACCGCCACGTCGGCGCCGATCGGGAGCTCCGGCTCGCCCAGCAACACGCTGTCACTGTCCAGGACCACGAGAAACTCCGTCGACGCGTGTACCTCGGCGTGGGCCGCCGCGAAAACCCGATTTGCCGGTCCGTATTCAGGGTATCGCGCGTTGAGCGGTTCGTCGACATAGACAACACCCAGGGCGTCGAGTGCTGCGCGCGTCGAGCGATCGACCCCGAGTCCCGGGCGTGGGGCGTAGGCAAGGATCGGCGCGTCGTGATGGCGGCCTGCGAAGCGCCGGATGCTCCGGCACAGCAGCAGCGCCTGGTCGCGCATGCCGTTGTTTTCGATGCACAGAACGAATGTCGCCGAGGCTTGGGTTTCGTTCGCGGCCCCGGTTCGCGCGCGGTCGGCGGCAGTCGACCCCGCAACAGGCAGGCCTGCCGGCCGGTCGATGCAGATGCAGCGAGCGAGGTTCTCGCGATGGAGCGCCAAGGCACGCTCGGCGACGGCACCGGCACCCGGCCAGGTGCGCAGTGCCTCGTCGTCCGCGACCTGCCTGCGCAGGCTGCGCTCCAGAAACCCGTCGACCTCGTCGGCGCGCGTGAACGGATCCAGGGCCAGGTCGAAGCGCTCGGCCGTCCTGCAAATGACGCTGCGCCAATCGTCCAGCAGGTCGGTGTATCGCAGATGAACGACGTCGGACTGCGATTGCGCGTGCTCGGCGATCCGCTGCGAGTATGCGAGCCACAGCGCCAAGGCATCGGCGACCGACATGTCGCCCCGCGCGTGCAGCGACTGCGCGACTTCCAGCGGATGGCGGACGGGGACGACGTAGACCGGCCGATAGCCGCAGCGCAACAGCACGCGGTGCCACAGCGCCGGGAAGGCGCCAATGCGCGGATCCTTGATCAGGATCGTCGGCTCGTCGCCATACTCCGACGCCAGCAGCGCACAGGCATCGCTCTCGAACTCGGCGACGATCTCGCCGTCGTCCGGAAGCGTGAAGTCGATGCGATCCCAGTCACCGCCGAGCTGGTGCATGAGCCGCTCATTGAGATCGAGAATGCTCTCCGGCTCCCAGTATCCCTTCGGGTTCGCGCCGAGCTTGGGCGGCCTCAGGCTCGCCGGCAGGAACGCCCCACAGAGGTTGAGCACGCGGGACAGGGCCGAGGTACCGCTGCGATGCATGCCGAGCACGACGACGGCTGTCCTGCCCGTCGCGGCAGCCGAACGCGCGACATCGCCGGAGGGCGCTCCCGGCGGGGCCTTCGCTCGCCATTCGGCGGCAATGGCGCGCAGCGCGTCGATCGGAACGAGCGCTCCCAGCCCGGTTCGAAACGCGACCCTCAACAGCAGATCGCGATTGCCTGCGGCCTGCGGCGCGAGCTCATTGCCGCCCTCGGGGCGGCCGGCCAGCGCCCCGGCGAGAAAATCGGCGAGAAGGCGATTGGCCTCGTCGAGCGCTCGCGCAGGCGACTCCGAGATCGTGTTCTGCCCGTGGACCCGGTAGAAATAGAGC
Source organism: uncultured beta proteobacterium (assembly GCA_963734515.1). GTDB lineage: Bacteria > Pseudomonadota > Gammaproteobacteria > Burkholderiales > Casimicrobiaceae > VBCG01. The sequence goes on from CAVTHP010000006.1 coordinate 80,355, forward strand.
TGACGACCGACGACGACCGGCTCCTCGAGAGCGCCTGCGCGCAGGCAGAATTCCCAATCGTGGTTGTAGCGATAGTCGTGGAACCCGCCGACGGAAGCGAAGAATTCCCGTTCGACGAAAAGGTTGCCGCTCGAAATGGCGACGTTGTACTCGATCAATGTGAAGCTGGCGGGCTGCGTTCCGAGATGACTGCGCTGCTTGCGCTGGATCGAACATTCGCCGCCGACCGCATCCCGCGCACCGCCCGCCTCGGAGGTCACGCTCGAGACGAGCGAAAAGCCCCAGCGTGCGCCGGAACGCGCGATGTCGTCGACCATGCAGGCAATGCGATCGGGCGCGTACCAGTCGTCGGAATTCAGGAACGACACGTACGCACCGCGCGCCAGCATCGCGCCCTCGTTGAGCGTTGCCGCGGCACCGCGATTTTCGCGCGTGATGAACCTCGCCGGAATCGCGATGCCCTGCAGCGCGGCTCGCACTGCGTCGGCGGTGCCGTCGACGGAACCGTCGTCGATGACGACGAGCTCGATGTGCGGATAGGTCTGCGCCACGACCGACGCGATGGCCTCGCGCACGAACCGGGCATGGTTGTATGCCGGCAGCACGACGGTGACCAGCGGCGAGACATCGGACTTGCGTGCGCCGCGCGCACGTTCGAGCGCATCGAGACGCCCGAGCAGCTCGGCCTGCCTGAGGTTGGCCTCGCGCGCCAGCAGCTTGGCCAGAACGAGACCCAGATTGTGGCGAATCGCCGCCACGGCCCATGCGGTCGCTTCTGCCGCGTCCCAGAGCAGACCGAGTGCTTCCCGGTAGCGCAACCTCTCCAGCTGGACGACGCCGAGCATGTGAAGGGCATCGACGTCCTTCGGACTCTGGTCGAGCGCGTGCCGATAGAGCGTTTCGGCGCGGCCGAGTTGCCCTGCCCGATGCGCAGCGAGGGCCGCGAGTCGCGTCTGGGCCGGCGCAGCCCCCTCCGCACCACAGCAATGCTTGAAACGCTTGCCGCTGCCGCAGGGACAGGTCGCATTGCGAGCCACGGCCACGGGTAGACCGGCTCCGGAGTCCATTTCACTTTCCACGAATCAATCTCTTTGCCAGTCGCTGCCTGCAGCCGATCCGAAGACCGTACCAGGCGCAAGTCGAGCCCCGAGGCCCACCCAAACTGCCGGGCTGTCGAAGACTACCTGCGCCGCGTAAGTATCTCAACGATGCCTTCCGCGATGCCGGCACGCACGTGCCTGCGCAGCTGCGATCGATTGAGCCGCCCGCCGTCGACGATCTGGCGAAGCGTCTTCTGGCCGTCGACCTGAAGCAGGAACTTCGCCCATCCCGGCGACTTCACCGGCTCCATTTTCTCGTTCCTGACGATGTAGACGCCGGACGCGCCGGCACCCGCAGCTCCGAATGTGGAACGGATCACGACGGTGCCGGGCGCGAGCGCCACCACTTCGCCATCGCCGGGCTCGGACACGACGGTGGCGCGTGCAGGCTTTTCGGGCGCATCGGAAGCCGTCGAGCCGGCGACTCGCGCGATCTCGATGGGGCGTCCGGTGCCGCACAGCTGCGCTTCCGCCACGGGCAGGCGCTCGGCGGACGCGATCGCCGGTCCTCCGCGAACCGCCATGTCTGCGAGGAGGCCCATGTTCACGAGCCAGAGGAGTCCGGTCACCTGGCGTCCGGAAGGATCGCGCCCCACATCGGCCGCATAGGAGCGCAGGCCGTCGGCCTCGAGTGGCCCGTCGGTGGCCGCCGAACCGGCAAGCGCCTGTTCGATCAGTTCGCCGCCATTCCTTTGCAGGATCGCGTACATCATGCCAAAGGCATGAGTCTCCTCCTTCCCGTAGAAGAAGGACCCCTTGGGCCGTGACGCAAGACCCCCGGGAAGCTGCCCGTACGCGGCAGCCCGAAGGATCCGCTTGTCGACAAACAGTTCGGGATGGAGGCTGGCGGGCACCTGCGCCAGGAACTCTAGCAGCCGGTAATCGAGAAACGGTACCCGGTTCTCGATCGAATGCGCGGACGATGTGCGATCCTCATGCCAAAGATGATAGTCCAGATTCTGGCGGAAGAATCCGACATATCGGTCCCAGGTTGTGCCGGTCCGCGTCCCGCCTGCGGCGCGAGCCGCGAACTCGCGTGACAGCAGGCCGCTGCCGAACAGGTCGACGTACACGTCGACAAAGCCCGCCGTCGCCGCGTCGCGCGCCGCCCCCATCGCGTGCAGGCGTGTGCCGACTGCAGTCCATTCGTCGGCGCCCGTTCCGGGCTGGCGCCCCAGCAGCAGCGAGGTATAGCCTCCACTGAACTCGTCCGATCCCTGGCCCAGGAGCATGACCTTGAGGTCGGGATAGCGCTCTTTCGCGCAGGCGTGGAGATAGAACTTGAACAGCTGCTCCGCAGTCAGGGAATGCATCTCGCAGGCCCAGAGCACGCGGCGCCAGCGATCCGGCCCAATGTCGATCGCGGGCTCGTCGAACAGGACCTGATGGTTGGGAAGCCCCAAGGCCGAGGCGACCTCACGCGCGCAGCCCGCATCGCCGCTGCCGATCGTGCTGCGGCTCAGGACGGTGAAGGTCGGGAACGGCCCCGCGCGCGCTGCGATCGCCGCCAGCATGGACGAATCGATCCCGCCGCTCAGGAACATGCCGTAGCGGACGTCGGACATCAGGCGCATCCGCACGCTGTCCTCCAGCAGCGCGCGATAGCCGTCGACGTACCACGTCGCCGGTTTCCCGGCCACGGGCTCCCCGCGCGGCGGCAATGCCCAGTAGCGCCGGATGTTCACGGCGCGGCGGCCGAGGTCGACGTCGACAATCCCGGCTGCGGGGACGCGCTCGATGCCGAGGAACCCCGATGCACGCTCGCGCGGCTGCGCATCGCACCCGAGGCTGTCGGACAGGGCGGAATGCCAGTCGAATACGCGCGGGACGGCCGGGTGCGCGAACAGTCCCTTCAATTCCGACGCAAACACGAGCACGCGCCCTCCGTCCGCTACGCAATAGAACAGCGGCTTGACGCCCATACGGTCACGGGCGAGCAGCATGCGCCGCTTGCGGCGGTCGAGCAGCGCGATCGCGAACATGCCGTTCAGCGGGTCGCACAGACCGAGATCGCGGTCGAGATAGAGATAGGGAACGACTTCGCAGTCGGAGTGGGTGCGCAGCGCATGGCGCGCAGCCAGGTCCCTGCGGATCTCACGATGGTTGTAGAGCTCTCCGTTGACCATCGCGCAAACCTGTCCGTCGGGCGTTTCGAGGGGCTGTGCACCGCCTTGTATGTCGACGATCGAGAGGCGCTTGAATACGAAGCCGACGTTCTCCCACAGCATTGTGCGCGAGTCGTCGGGCCCCCGATGGTGAAGAGCACCGCCCATCGCGGCGAGAATCGGCGCATCGACCTCGGCGACCAGCGGCCTTCCGTCCAGGTGCACATACCCCGCGATCCCGCACATGCGAATGCAGCCTCCGTGGTTGCGCCGGACCGGGATTCGCGGCATGCGCCGCGAAAGTCCGTCAAACGGGCTGAATTGTGACAGATGTAGTATCGGACTTCGGCCCGCTCGACCGGCGCCGGTGCGGGTTCGTCGGCCGGCACGTCGCCCGACGGCGACCACGGCTGCAGGCGATGCCCGTCCATGCGAGCAGCAGGAATTCGATGGCCATCTATCGACTTGGTGACGCTACGCCTCGCATCCCGCCTTCCGCTTACGTGGCGCCTGGTGCGACAGTCATCGGCCGCGTGACGCTGGGCGAGCGCGCAAGCGTCTGGCCGGGCGCGGTCATCCGCGGCGACGACGACACGATCCGGGTGGGCGACAACACCAACGTGCAGGACGGCGCGGTCCTGCACGTCGACCCCGGCATCCCGATGTCCATCGGCAACGACGTGACGATCGGGCACCAGGCGATGCTCCACGGCTGCGCGATCGGCGACCGCACGCTGGTCGGAATCCAGGCGATCGTCTACAACAAGGCCGCCATCGGCCGCGACTGCCTGATCGCCGCCGGCGCAGTGATCCCCGAGGGCAAGGTCTTCCCCGACCGCTCGCTGATCGTCGGCGTCCCGGCGAAGGTCCTGCGCACGTTGCGTGACGACGAGCTTGCCGCGATGCGCGTGAACGTCGATGCCTACGTCAAGCGCGGCGACTGGTATCGGTCGGATCTGAAGCAGATCGTTTGACGCAAGGCAGTTCGGGCTGGGCCGGCGGCATGCTGCGCAAGCGGCAACCCCAATCCGGTCATCCGGCTTGTCCGATGGACGGGTGCCGACGACCGCCGCGCACGCACGCAGTGAACCGACGGGTTGCGCCCGATGTCCTAACGGCGCTACCGACACACAAGGAGAGATCGATATGAGGGGTCAGCTGGCCTTCGGGCTCATGCTCGCAGCGGGACTGGTGGCCGGCGCGCACCCTGCCCGCGCGGCAGAGGCTCCCGCGCACGTCGCGGCCTCGCGGGGTGACGACGTGCTGCGCGCCAGACTCGACAATGGCCTGCGCGTGGTGATCGTGCGCAGCACGCTGGCACCGATGGTCACGACCCAGATGACGTACCTCGCCGGCGGCTACGAGACGCCTGCCGGATTCCCGGGAACCGCGCACGCGCTCGAGCACATGATGTTCCGCGACAGCAAGACGCTGACCGGCGCCCAGCTGAACGAGATCACCGGCAAGATGGGAGGCGACAACAACGCCTTCACCACCAACGACGCGACCCAGTATTCATTCGTCGCGCCCGCCGCCTATCTCGACCTGGCCCTGCGCATCGAGGCAGGCCGCATGCGCGGCGCACTGCTGTCCGACAAGGACTGGGGCCTCGAGAAAGGCGCGATCGAGCAGGAAGTCTCGGGAGACATCTCCGACCCGGGTTTCCTCGCGTTCGAGAAGGCCGAGAACCTGCTGTATGCGGGCACCGGCTACGCCGAGGATCCGCTGGGCACGCGACCGTCGTTCGACAAGACCACGTCGACGACGCTGCGAGCGTTCTACGACGACTGGTATCGACCGAACAACGCGATCTACGTGATCGTCGGCGACGTCGATCCGCGGGCGACGCTGGCCGAGGTGAAGGCACTGTTCGGCCCGATCCCGTCGCGGCCCACTCCCTCGCGCAAGCCAGTGGTCCTCGAACCGGTCAAGGCGCAGACGATCTCCCGCACGACTCCTGCCGGCACCGGCAGCGTGCAGTTCCTCTACCGGATGCCCGGCCTCGAATCCCGCGACAATGCTGCGGTGCAGGTGCTGCTGGACGTGCTCAACAACCCGCGCAGCGGGCTGTCCGAACTGGCAGCGCAAGGCAAGGTGCTGAGCGCCGACGCGGGACTGCAGCCGTTCACGCGCGGCGGCATCGGCATCGTCGAGGTCGGGTTCGCCAAAGGTGGCGACCCGCAGCAGGCGCGCGCGCGCCTCGACCGGGTGATCGGCGCAGTCGTCGGGCACGGCGTCTCGCCCGATCTGGTCGAGGCGGCCAAGCGCTCCGAGCTCGCCCAATTCGAGTTCAACAAGAACAGCGCGAGCAGCGTCGCGAGCGCGTGGTCGCAGGCGCTTGCGTGGCAGGGGCTGGATTCACCGGAGGCCGCCGAGCGGCAGATCCAGCGCGTGACGGCAGCGGATGTCAATCGCGTCGCGCGCAAATACCTGCGTTCGACCGCGCGCGTCACCATCGTGCTCACGCCCGATCCCGACGGCAAGCGCCCCCCGGACAGCAGGGGATTCGGAGGGAACGAATCCTTCGGCGGCGACGACAAGCTGGACGTGGCGCTTCCGGACTGGGCGGCCAAGGCCCTCGGCAGGCTCGAGATGCCGCACTGGACGCTCGACCCGACGCAGATGAAGCTCGCCAACGGGATCACGCTGATCGTGCAGCCCGAGACCGTCAGCAAGACGGTGACCGTCGTCGGTCACGTCGATCACGATGCCGGGCTGCAGGAACCGAAGGGCCAGGAAGGCGTCGGCCGCCTGCTCGCCTCGCTGTTCGATTACGGCACCGTGACGCTCGACCGCAGCGCATTCCACATGGCGCTCGACGCGATCGCCGCGAGCGAGTCCGGCGGTGACGACTTCAGTCTCGCGGTACCGAGCTCCGGCTTCGATCGGGGCATGCGGCTTCTGGCGGAGAACGAGCTCCACCCGGCGCTGCCGGAGCAGGCATTCGCGGTCCAGCGGCAGATCCTGGCGCGCGCGCTGGCCGGCGAGCTCGAGTCGCCGCAGTACAAGATGCTGCGCGCGCTCCGCAAAGGCCTGCTGCCCGCGGGCGATCCCCACCTCCGCGAGGCGACGCCCGCTACCGTGAACGGCCTCACGCTGCCCGACGTCCGCAGTTATCTCGCCGACACTTTCCGCCCTGACCTCACGACCATCGTCGTGGTCGGCGATATTTCGCCGGAAAGGGCCAAGGCGGCGGTAACGAGGTATTTTGGCGCCTGGAAAGCCCATGGCCCGAAACCCGACGTGATTGCGCCGAAGGTGCCGCTCAACAACGCGGGTTACACCGTCGTTCCCAATCCTTACGCGTCCCAGGACCAGGTGCTGATGGGCCAGATGCTGGATGTCGACCTGCACAATCCGGATCGCTACGCGCTCGAGCTCGGCAACGACGTGCTCGGCGGGAACGGTTTCGCGTCGCGCCTGATGCAGGACATCCGCGTCCGGCACGGCTACGCGTACGATGCGCGGTCCGGGATGCAGATCGACCGCTCGCGCTCGACCTTCTACGTCGAGTACGGCAGCGATCCCGACCGCGTTGCGCCGACCGACGCGCTGGTGCTCGCGAACATCAAGGCGATGCAGCGCGCGCCGGTCAGCGACGGTGAGCTGACCAACGCACGCCAGTATCAGATCCGCTCGATCCCCCTGGAAGTCGCGAGCGTCGGGCGCATCGCCCGCTCGCTCCTCACCTGGAGCTACCTGGGCGAACCGCTGGATCAGCCGATGGTGGCGGCGCAGTCCTACCTCGACCTGACCGCGCAGCAGGTGCAGGACGCCTTCCAGCGATACCTGCAACCGCAGCATCTTGTGCAGGTCGTGCAGGGCCCGGCGCCTGGCCAGCACTGACGCGGCGACCCCCGGTCGCTTCGCGCACACCCGACGCCGGTCCCGACCGAAGGAGGGCGCCGGTCGCGCGACTGGCTGCCCGGCAGCCGCGAATATTCCATTTCACCCCGGCCGATTTTGGAGAATAATCGCGTCCAAAAGGGGGGCGCGGCGCGCCACGCTGCAACGGCGCACGCGATGTACGACGCGAAGCTGTGGTGTGTCATCCACCGCGGACGACAGAACAACAACGATGGTTTCGAACGTCATTCCGCTTCCGACCGGACCACGCTGGCGCGTGCTGATCGCGCACCGGCGTGGCGATGTCCGCCATGTCCTGCGCACGATGATCGAAACGGAGAGCGTCGCCGTCGTGGAAGTCGCCGACGGCGAGGCAGCGCTCGTGGAACTGGAGTACACGCGTTTCGACCTGCTCGTGCTGGAGCTCGACCTCCCGGCGAAGGACGGCGTAACCGTGATGCAGCTCCACCGCGTGCTGCTCGCGCACGAGACCATTCGCGTCGACCCGCCTGCAGTCATCGTCACGCTGGCGCCCGAGGTGCGGAGCAATGCGACGCTGATCGATCACTTGCGCTCGCTCGGCGTCGCCGGATTCATCGACGACGCGCCGCGGCGCGAGACGGCGAAGCTCGTCGAGGAGATCCTGCAGGTTCGCACCGCGCAGGCCGCAACAGGCAAGCCCGCAGCCGCGTGAGCGCCGCCGCGTGAGCGGCCGCCCCGGGGGGGCCGCCCGTCTAGGGGTTCTGCGGTTCGCCGCTCGCGCGCTGCGCCCTTTGCGCAAACGCCGGGCAGGCCCCGGTGGCGCTGGTCACGAATGAATCATGCCGCTCGCACAGGCCGGTGTTGCCGCGCACCGAGCCATAGGCCGAGCTCAGGATGTTGAATCCCGGAACCGCGCGCTCCAGCGCCGCGGGCGCACCGGTGAAGTACCGGCACGCACCGCAGCACTGTTGCGTGGCGCCCATCAGCGCACCGGATGCGTCAGATCGACGCCCAGTAGCTGCCGAACACATGCACCGACAGGATGTAGCCCAGCGTCACGTTCACCGCGACACCGATGGTGAAGGCCCAGAAGGTCTTCCATCCCACCGCCTGCAAATCGCGGAAGCGCGTCGTCAACCCGATGCTCAGGAAGCAGAAGATGAATGCCCAGGTGCGCAGCGACACGAGAGGCAGGAGCAGATTGGGCCGCACCGCGCTGTTGAAATCCGCAGGGCTGAAACTGCCGGTAAATGCGGTCATGAGCATCGAAGCGGCGAAGAAACCGATGACGAACTTCGGAAAGCGCCACCAGATTTCCCGCGCATCCGGCCTCTGTCCCGGTTTCCTTCTTTTCCCACACGATGGTCGCGATCGCCGCCCAGACGATCGACCAGATGCCGATCCACAGGTCGCGGCCGATGACCTTCATCAGCACGAAAGCCTTGATTGCCGCGTCTTCATTGCCCGCCATGTGGCCGTAGGTGCTCGCCGCTGCGAAACCGGCAGCGTCGGCGAACTCCGAGGTCCCGATCCAGGCGCCGGCAACGCCCGGATGCAGTCCCATCGCGCTCGAAGCGAAAGGCAGCACGAGGATCATGACGAGCGCCCACCCAACTACCAGCGTTACCGACGTGTAGAGATGCTCCTTCTTCGCGTTGACCGACGCCGCGATCGCCATGGACGCCGAAACGCCGCAAACCGCGCCGCCGACGCCGATCACCGCCGCGAGCCGCCGGTCGAGCCCGAACGCTCGCGTGGCGACGAAGTAGATCACCAGGCAGGTCACGAGCGAGATGACGGTCGCCTGCGCGATGGCAACCGGGCCCGCGGTCAGCACCAGCGTGATCGGGAACGTCGCCCCGAGCAGCACGATGCCCTAGCTTGATGTAGTACTCGACGCGAAACGCGCTGTCCATCCACTTGGGAAGGCGAAACACGTTGGCGATGACCAGCCCGAGGATCAGCGCGACCAGCGGTGCCTCGAGGTTGAACTTCGCCGCGTTCGCCCAACCGGCGATCGCGAACATCACGATCGACAACACGTACAGAACGATGAACGCCGGTATGAACTGCCCCGATGGCACGCCCATGATCGCCGTGCTGACCCCGAACAGCACCAGCCAGAACAGGAACTGGTACAGGTACAGGTTCGCGTTCTGAGAGAAGTGCGCGCCGAGTTGGCCGAGGGCGCTCCATTTGAGCCCGCCGGGATTGATTGCCAGCGCCTTCAGCAGGCCGCTGCCCCCGCCCTCGAATATCAGGATCGCGGCGATCATCATGCCCAAGCCGAGCCAGATCGCCCACCAGTCCTCCTTCAGGTACAGCTCTTTCCAGCCCATCGGCTTGGGCTTCGGACCTTCACCGCTTTCGTTCCATGCCTCCTGGGTCGTCGCCATGACTTGCGTCCTCCTGCTGTGGTTTTATCTGTCGAGCCCGCGATGTCATCATTGTGTCGTGGCACGATCGGCGCCCGCTGCAGTGGCGTAGGGCGCTGACATGCCCGTTTGCCGGACACTCCCGGTCCGGCGCGGCTATCATACGTCAGGATTTCGGCAAAAGTCTTTTCCACCCCGGGAATCGATCGCGCCACGACGGAGCAGCAGCCGGCCAGGGGGTCCTGGAGCGCCGCTCGCCGGTGGGGAGCCTACGGCGGGCGCGGCCCGGGAAAGATGTCGCGCATGATGAAATCCTCGAGTTCTGCGTTGTCGCCGGGGCGCGCGGACAGGCTGACCTGGCGGCCCAGCCGCTGCGACACCCACAGGAAGTCACCGGTGACGTTCTGGCGAATGATGCTGATCATCTTGCGCACGACGGCGATCCGGATGTCGGGGTTGTCGCCCCTGCGGACCTCGATCAACTGCCTGGCGTTGCGGTCGATATCCTTGTCGAATCCGTAGAACCAGAACTCCGCGTCGTCGTAGTTCAATTCCTTGATCTCGAAAATCCCGCCCGCATTCCTCGGGTCGCGACCGAAGGTCGGCGTCCGGTTCAGGCCGAGGTTCTCAGCCACGATCCGGTCGCGGCGTTCCAGATCGCTCTCCCCGGCCGAATTCGTGCCGCCGGCGACAGGCGGGCTCGTCGTCTCCCCGCGAGCCCGGCGCTGCTGCTCGATATAGGCCGACAGGTCTTTCGCCGGTGCAGGGGGCATCGCGGAGGGAGCAGGCGCCGGAATCGTCGGTGCTTCGGGCGCAGCGGCGAATGCCCCGGCGGATGGCGGGAACCCAGCGGCGGGCTCGTTCCGCGCGATCAAGGATCGCGCGGAACCCTTCGACAAGGCCGGCCGCGAACGCGCCGGCCTTTCGCGCGCAGGTCGGACCGCTGAACGCGGTGCAGCGGCTGGGCGCGGCGCCGCGCGCGATGCGACCGTCGGCGGCGGCGATGCCGCGGTTGCATTCGCGCCCGGCCTCGCTCGGGGTGCGAGTTCCACCGCCAGGGCGCTGGTTTTCCCAGGCTCCGGCCCTTCCATCGCAAGCTCCCGCAGCCGCGTCAACCCGAGCCACAACGCTGCAACGTGGACAAGCATCGACACGACGACCGCGACCCAGATGATCGGGATCGTCACGACATCGTGACGCCTCGGCGATTCGCTCGACCGGTTCATCCGAAGGCTGAAGGGAAACTACCTGACGCGCGGCCGGCGCGCGCCCCGAACAGCGTCGTGCTCCGATCCAATGTCATCGGGGCTGCGTCGACGCCGGCCCTGTCTGCTGCAAAGACAACACGCCGGCGAATGTTGGGACCGATGGTGGCCGCCGAAGGTTGCGAAGGATCGGGACGAACGGGTCAATGGGCCCTGAATTCCGGTGCTCGGCGCTGTGCGTACCGATCCGCAGGCCATGCCGGATCGATTTCAGGGAGAAGACACGCGGTCGAGAATCATTGCGCTGATTCGTCTTCGATACGCACGGCGGCACCCTCGATTTCTCGAAGGGGCTCGTCGGGCAGCCGACGACAGGCTCCCCGTGGGGCGCCGCGGATGCCTTCGGCGGCGACTTCAACCTGTTCGGGTCCGGAGCGCCGGACCCGCGCAGGATCGACTACTTTACGCTCGGAGCGAACGACGGCTTTGCCGACTCCATGGTTCTGACCACGATGCTGGCGGTGGTTCCGGTTGCGGCTCCGACCCTCGATGGTCGCGGCACTGGCGATGCGGGTGTGCGGCGTTGGATTGGTCCTGCTTCGGCGCAGGCAAGCTGCGCGCCTGCCAGCCCGACACATTGCGGTGGCGGCGGCAAGCGGGCCCCGGGTCACAGCGTGGGAATTGTGCGCGCCGCAACCGGCGTCAGCAGCATGCCGGGAAACGTCTGCCAGCGTTCGCCCTGCAAGCGTTCGAGCCCGAACTTCTCCGGGGAGCCGGGATCCGGCACGCGGTAGGTGCCGAACAGGCGATCCCAGATCGAGAACATGTTCCCGTAGTTGGAATTCGTCTGGAGCAGGTCAGGCGAGTGGTGGACGCGATGCATCGCCGGCGTCACCAGCAGCCAGCCGAATGCGCGCTCGACCCATCGCGGGTATTCGATGTTCGCGTGCTGTGCCATCGACTGAGGATTGAGGAACGCTGCCCGCAGCCCCTCGACCCACACCGGAATTCCGAGCACCGTCAGGGTTCCCGCCAGAATCGCGACGTCGAAGATCATCTCGACCGGGTGCTCGCGCACCGCGGTGGACAGATCGAGCTCGCAGTCGGAGTGGTGCACCGAATGGATAAGCCACAGCCAGCGCCAGCGGTGGCTCAACCGGTGGAACGCATAGCCGGCGAGATCGCAGGCGAGCAGGCCTGCGATCACCAGCCCCCAGAGCGGCAAACCCAGAGGCGTCAACAGCCCGCTGGGCTCGAGGTTCAGGCGATCGCCCAGGCCGAACAAGCCGAAGCCGACGATGCCATCGGCGACGATCACGGCCAGCAGGAACAGCGCGACATTGCGCGCAATATGCCGCCAGCGGCGTGCCGGCCATCCCCACCTGGGATTGCCGCCTTCGACGATGATCAGGAATGACCACGTCCCGATGAACCCCCCGAAATAGGCGAGGCGCACCAGGTAGAGTAGATGCGGATCGAGCAAGGCGAGCGCGGGCTTGGCCGTGGCGTCACGGCCAGACAAAGATCGCGACGGCGAAGGCTACTTCTTCCTGCGGCGCACGAGCCAGCCGCCGACCGCCCCGACGAGACCGATCAGGGCGAACAGCCCCGCATCGTCGAGCGTGGGCACCGACACGAACGCCAGGCTGTTCAGCATCCCCGCCGAAGCCGGCAGCGAGACCAATGCAAGCAATGCGCCTATCGAGCCGAACCTCATCGCAAGTCTCCCTACATGGATGCGGGACTTTAAGTATCGAGACCTGCCCGTGGCCTGTCAAGCCGGCAAGACCAAAGGATTCGGCGGCGTACGGCGCGCGTACGCGCCCGCTGAATGATTCGACCTTGGCGCTGCCGGCAGACTTTCTAGGCTGTGAGCAGTCGGACGACCGCGGCAGCACGATGCACGGCATCTTTCAGCCGCGCCTGCGGCCGCTTCTGATCGGGCGTGGACGATCACGCGCGAACGACCCCCTCCACGTCCGGATGACCGCTCGCAACTGACGGTGGATCGCATAACGTGCCATGGATCGCATTCGAGGGGGAGCCAATGCTTGCCGCATCGCGACCCAAGAAGCCGATCCGCACCGTGCGATCTGCCTGGTCAAAGCAGCATGATCAATCACACGAAACGCGCGAATGGTCTTCACACCCTCTCATCGCCCTGCGAGATGATCCTTCATCTTCATCATCGCCACGGTGGCGGCGATGCCGCCCAGCGTGTTGATCAGGCCCCTGTGTTGAGCGTAGAACTGGCCCAGAACGTCGGCAACACCGGGGTGCACCTGGTCGGCGTGATTCACGACGTCCTGAACCTGCTGGGGCGTCAGTTGCGCGGCCTGCTCGGCGGTGACCTGCGTCTGCCCGGGGCTCAGCACGTTCCCGAGCACGCCGCCTGCGAGCCCTCCAGCAACTCCGGGTCCCAGCGCCGCGATGAGCTGGTTGAGCACCCCGGCCTGTTGCGCGCCGCTCGATTGCGAGAACAGCTGGCCCACCATGTTGCCGATGGCGGGGGTCTGATCGGAGGCGAAGGCGCCGGCCAGCCCCTTGGCCAGCACGTCGCTCGGTGCGTTCTGCGCAACCTGGTTGAAGTCCGGCGCGGCATTGCCGCCTTGGATTGCCTGTTTCAGGGCGTCCAGAAGTCCCATGACCTCTCCTTTCGCTTCGTCGCTACTGCTTTCTCGCGATCAGATGATAGATGACGCGCAGCACCAGGCGCGAGACGAGAGCCGCCGCGCAGCCGGTTGACTTGCGGCTGCCGCAGCGATCGAACTGGGTCTGGTGCGAGTGTCGACTACTCGGGAAGCAGCTCGCCGGACCCGCCCATCTCCTTCGGCACGTCCCGCATCTTGGGCAGCCCGTCCTTGATGCGAAGGACGGTCTCCTGATAGTGGACGTGAAGCTTCGGCTCGTGGCGATAGGTCGGAATCGTGGCGGCGTACACGTCGACCAGACCCCACGGCGGGTGGTCCGTCAGCAGATGGCCGCCGCAAATCTTGCAGAACTTGCGGTAGCTCTTCTCCGTCTTATGGTAGACGCCGATGTTGCTCTCGCCCTTGGTGATCTTCACCGCCTCCGGCTTCCAGAGGCTGAACGCGTTGACCGGCGCAGCCGCCCAGCTTCGGCACGACCCGCAATGACAGTAACCTGCCGCGACGGGCTCGCCGGTGACAGCGAGCTCGACTGCGCCGCAAAAGCAGCTTCCCTTGTAAGTCTGACTCATTGTCCCTCCCTTGATCGGATTGGCATCTCCGTTCTGCGAGACAAGTATTGAAGCTGGGGTCGCGCAGGTCAAGATCTGCCGCTCGATCACCCGCCCGATCCACCCGCTGGGTCCCATCGTCCACGATTGCGAGGCTGACTGGACTGGGCGACAATCGCGCGGCCCTCCCCCGAGGCACGGCAACCCTGGCCTCCCTGGGTCGCGAGCTCGAGTCCCGATTCGACCCTGCGTGAGCGCTCCCCCCAAAGCGGTCTTCCGGAGCCATGCGGCGCAGGACGCCGAGGCCGTCCGGCGCATCTGCGATGCGCTGCGCGCGCCGGATCTCCGGCCCGCTCTCCGGATTGGGCGCCCCGACTGACACACCCCCGTCCCCAAATGTCCCGATTCCGCGCTCCTGCTTCGGCTGTCCTCAGACACCCCGGCGCCTTCGCGATCCGGGTCCTGCGGAGCTTTCGTGCCAATCAGGGGTATCTGCTCGCCGGCGCGGTCGCATACAACACGCTGCTCTCGATCCTGCCGCTCTTGATCCTCTTCCTGATCGTGCTGGCCAATTTCGTCGACGAGTCGGCGTTGCTGACCACACTCGGCCGCTACCTCGAGCTGGTCGTGCCCGGGCAGTCCGCCGCGATCATGGGCGAGCTCGCACTGTTCCTCCAGCACCGCCACGTCATCAGCTGGGTGCTGGGCGCCACCCTGCTGTTCTTCAGCTCGCTCGCCTTCACGGTGCTCGAGAACGCCATGTCGGTCATCTTCTACCATCGCGTCAAGGTCCGGCGCAGGTCCCTCCTCGTTTCGGCGCTGCTCCCGTTCATCTGGATCCTGTTCCTCGGAATCGGCGCATTGATCGTGACGTTCGTGTCCGGCGCACTGCAGGCAATGGGGAATGAGAACATCGAGTTTCTCGGCCGCACGCGGTCGCTGGTCGGGTTCTCCGGGTTTCTGCTCTACCTGCTCGGCGTGGCGGGCGAGATCATCGTGCTGACGTCGATCTACATGGTGATGCCGGCAGGACGCCCGTCGTGGCGCCACGCGCTCATCGGCGGCGTCACCGCCGGCCTGCTGTGGGAAGTCACCCGCCATGTGTTGGTGTGGTACTTCGCGACGGTGTCACAAGTCAGGATCGTGTACGGATCGCTGACGACCGCAATCGTGGTCCTGCTGAGCCTGGAAATCGCGGCGATGGTGCTGCTGCTCGGGGCGCAGGTGATCGCCGAATACGAGCGCATCGGCGACGGCCGCGCCAAGGGCACGCCGGAACCGCTGCGCACGGGCTAGCTGGATTCCCATCAACCCCAGGAATCCGAACCCGTGCAGCTTCGGCCGCTCGTCGCCGATCACTTGGCCGTGATCGGATCTGGCCGAATTCGCCCGATGGCTCGCACTCAGGCCTTGAGCCCCGTGATATCGAACACCGGCACCGGGTGCACGATGCCCTTGAACATGACCTCCCCAAGCCGCTCGGCGTGTACGGCGTCCTCAATCCGGCTCATGGTCTTCTGGTTGGTCAGGATCTGTCCACCTTTGGCCTCGCCGCACAGGCGCGCCGCGAGGTTCGTCACGCTGCCGATGCACGAATACTCCCAGCGTTCCTCGAAACCGATCGCACCGAGCGTCGCGTAGCCTTGCGCGATGCCGATCCCGAGGTCGAGGTCGTACCCGCGCTTCTTCCATGCCGCACGCAGCGGAACGAAGTGCTCCTGCATCGTGAGCGCCATCTTCACGGCGTTCGCAATGGGATTCGGGAGCGGAATCGGATCGTTGAAGACGATCATGATGCCGTCGCCGGCGAAGTGCTCGAGCGTACCTTCGTGGAGCATGATCAGCTGCCCCATCGCACGGTGGTACTCGGAGAGCACGCTCATCACCTCTTCCGGCTCGGAGCTGTCGGTGAATGCGGTGAAGCCGCGCATGTCGAGAAAGACGACTACCACTTCGCGCCGGTGCGTCTTCAGCAGGTCTTCGCCCCCACCGCTGACGATGGTCTCGGCGAGCTGCGGCGAAAAGAAGCTCTTCAGGCGGCCCAGGCGGTCGAGCTGCGAGACCTGCTCCTGGACGCGCTGTTCGAGCTTCCTGTTCCAGTCGGCGAGCTGCTCGGCCTGCGCCTGCACCTCGTCGCGCAGCGTCTTCTTTTCCAGGCTCGCGGCCACCCGCGCGCGCAGCAGCGTTGCGTCGAAAGGTTTCGGGAGGTAATCCTCGGCACCGAGCTCGATGCAGCGCACGACGCTGGCCATCTCGTCGATCGACGAAATCATGATGACCGGCAGGTCGCGGAGTTCGGGACTGGCCTTCAACTGCTCGAGCACCTGATATCCGTTCATCTCGGGCATCATGATGTCGAGCAGCACCAGGTCGAATTTGCGCGCGCGCAGCAGTTCGAGCGCCTGCCGACCGTCGTTGGCCATCGTCACGTTGGTATACCCCTCGCGCGTGAGCCTGCGCTCCAGCGTGTAGCGGTTGCCCTCGTCGTCGTCGACAACGAGCAGCGCGGCGTCGTGGCTCATGAAGCGCGTCCTTCCGCGACCAGCGCCCGGATCTTTCCGAGGAGACGTGGCAGGTCCACCGGCTTGGTATCGAAGTCGTCGCAGCCGGCTCCAAGGGCCTTCTCGCGGTCGCCCATCATGGCATTGGCACTGAGCGCGATCACCGGGATGCGCCGGGTCTCGGGCGCAGCCTTGATCCGGCGTGTCGCCTCCCATCCGTCGACCACCGGCAGGCTCAGATCCATCACGATCAGGTCGGGCTGCTCGGCCGCCGCCATCGCGACCCCTTCGGCGCCATCCCTTGCGACGGTCACGTCGAAGCCGGCCCGCTTGAGCCGGTTCTCAAGCACGTAGATGTTGTCGTCGTTGTCCTCGACGTACAGGATCTTCATGACTGATTCCCCGCAGGCTTCGCGCGCCGGCCACGCTTGACGAATCCGGCCAGCGCGAACGCAACCTCCTCGAGCAGCTTGTCCCGGCTGCTCTTGTGGAGGATCCGTTCCACGCCGACGTTGAGCCGTGCGCGGTCCTCGCTCGTCAGGTCCTTGGCGGTCACCACCAGCACCGGGATATTCCGCCATTCAGCACGCTGGCGAATTCCGTCGAGGAACTCGAAGCCGTCCATCTCCGGCATCATCAGGTCGAGCACGATGGCGTCGGGGAGTGTCTCGGCCAGCTGCGTCATCGCCACGCGTCCGTTCGTCGCCTCGGTGACTGTCCATCCGTCCTGCTCGAGGGCGATCCGCATCCCGCGGCGCATCAGATCGTCGTCATCCACGAGGAGGGCGTGGCGGCCGACCGCGCCGGAAATGCTTCGCAGCACGGCGACCAGGCGCTCGCGGTCGATCGGCTTCACCATGTAGTCGGTGGCACCGAGCGAGTACCCGCGGCTCTTTTCGTCGACGATCGTCACGAGGATCACCGGAATGTCCGCGAGCACCGGGTCGCCCTTGATCGCGGCAAGCACGGTCCAGCCGTCCAGGTCCGGCATCATGACATCGAGGGTGATCGCAGCGGGTTGAATTTCCCGTGCCAGGCGCAGCCCGTCAAGCCCGCTGCTCGCGGTCCTGACCGAGAACCCCTCGCGTGTCAGATAGCGCTCCAGGATCTCGCGCACGGTCCGATCGTCGTCCACGACCAGAATCGCCGCCGATGCGGCCTGTACCGGGGCCGCGGGCGCGACGGCCGCATCCTGCGGCGCAGCCAGCGCGGTGGAGCTTGCGTCGGTGGCCGGCAGGCGGATCGTGAAGGTCGAGCCGCGGCCCGGCTCGCTCTCGACGGTGATGTCGCCGCCCATCATCTGGCAGAACCGCCGGCTGATGGCGAGCCCCAGCCCGGTGCCACCGTACTTGCGCGTCGTCGAGGCGTCGGCCTGGACGAACTCCTGGAAGAGCCGCCCCATCTGCTCGCGCGTCATGCCGATCCCGGTGTCCGAAACCGCCATCGTCACCCACGGGCGGCCATCGTCGACCGTGCGCTGCGCCCGGATCGTCACCGTGCCGTTCTCGGTGAACTTGGTGGCGTTGCTCGCGAGATTGAGCAGCGCCTGCCGGATGCGGGTCTGGTCGCCCCGCATGATGCCGATGTCGGTGGCGCAATCGATCACCACTCGATTGCGGTTCTTCAGCGCCAGCGTATCGAGCGTGGTGACGACATCCGCGACGAGCGGCGCAATGGCAAAGGATTCGATGTGGAGCTCCATCCTGCCGGCCTCGATCTTGGACAGGTCGAGGATGTCGTTGATCAGCGCGAGCAGGTGGCGCGCAGCGCGCAGTACCCGCTCGAGAGGCTCGATTTCGCTGTCCCGCTGGAAGTCGCGTGCGTCCTCGTGCAGCATCTCGGTGACGCCGATGATGGCGTTGAGCGGCGTGCGCAATTCGTGCGACATGTTGGCAAGGAACTGCGATTTGAGCTGGCTCGCGACCTCGAGCTGTGTGCTCTTCTCCGCCAGATCGCGAAACAGCCGCGCGTTCTGGATCGCCAGCGCCGATTGGGCGGCGAACGTCTTCAGCAGCTCGACCACTTCCGGCGCGAACGGTCCGGGGACATTCCGGGTCACCGCCAGGGCGCCGATGATCTGCTCCTCGCGCAGCAGTGGAACCACCAGAAGAGCCCGGTACCCCGCGCGGATGAGGGCCTCGCGCAGAGGGGTCTTGAAGCTGTCGTCGCGGATGTCGGGGACCTGCGTCGGCTCGCCCGTCAGCACCGTGCGCCCGACGGCGCCCTCGCCTTTGCGCATCGACGTCGCACGCAGCGTTGCGAGCATCTGCTCGTCGACGTTTTCCGCTGCGCGCAGGCGGATCTCCTCGGTCCGCTCGTCATATTCGTACATCGAGCCACTGTCGAGGCCGGTCAGCTGCACCGCTCGGGAAACGATCGTCTTGAGCACGGTCTCCATGTCGAGCGACGAGCTGATCGCCTGCCCCACCTCGCCGAGTGCGGTGAGCTGCTTCACCGAGCTCGTGAGTTGTTCGTTCAGGCGCCCAAGCTCGGAGACCGCGCGGCGCTGCTCCTCGTCAAGACGATGGAGCTCGCTGCTCATGTGGTTCAGACTGTTGCCGAGAGCACCGAATTCGTCACGGTTGGGTATCGAGATGCTGCGTCCGAAATTGCCCGCCGCGACGTGACCCAGGAAGCTCTGCGCCTCCCGCACGGGAAGTATGAAAGACCACGAGATGACGAAGCCGCAGAGCCAGGCGAGGAGACCCGCGCTCACGGCGAAGACCGTAGTCAGGACCAGCGATGTGCGATTGGCGGCATTGACGTTGTCGCGCAGCCGGGCCATCCGGCTCTGCTCCGCTTCCACGAGCTGTCCGACGTGCATCGTGATGTCGTCATCGAGCCGCTCCAGACGATCGAGGAGCGCTCCCGTCGCGCTGCCGAGCTTGCCGTCGCGGATCGCATTGGCCATGTCGGCGACGGTGGCCATCGCGTCGTCCTGGGAGGATCGGATCTTCTCGATCAGACCGTGCTGCTCTGGGGTTGCCTCCGCTTCCAGGCTCGCAAGCGTGCTGTTGAAGCGGTTGTTCTCGCGCAGAACCCTCGCGATTGCAGCCTCTTTCTGTGAAAGCAGCGCGAGCGCCGTGAAGTGCATCTGTCGGGCCAGCGAATACTCGACCTGCTGGGCGGTGTCGACCCTTTCATGCGCCTGATCGAGCAGACGACTCTGTCGTGTCGTGCTCACCTGCGCCAGCAGGCTCGCGACGGCCATGGTGATGAACAGCAGCGTGACGATCAGGAATCCGGCCAGAAGCTTGGTATGGACGGAGGCACGAATGCGCGCCACCCACCGCACCAGCGCGCCGAGCGGGAACCGGTCGAGGAACTGCGCAGCGAATTGCTCGAGCTTGATTTTCTGTCGCTCGGCTGACGAGGATTGTCGTTTCAGAATAGCACTTTGTCCGACGCCGTCCTACCCGTCATCCCCAGTCGGAAAGCGGCCGCTTTACCCCGCGCCACCCTTGCGATAGAGTGAACCATGCACGGTGAAAGGCAGGAAGATTTGGCGATGGCGATATCTCGCTGCCAATCACCCGGTGGCGGAGGGGGGCGTCAATTGAAAGGGGGTCGAATCTCGAGATGCCTGACGGCGCTGCTCGTCGTATTCCTCTGCCTGCCGGGACAGAGCCTTGGGGGTGTCATCAAGGGAAAGGTCGTCCTCGTCGGTGCTGCGCCGGCGCCAACGAAGATCGAAGTCACGATCGATCAGTATGTATGCGGCAGCGAGAAGGACGCCGGGGACTTGTTGCTGTCGCCCCAGAAGGAAATCCGGAATGCCGTCGTTTGGCTGGAGAACCCGCCGGCCGGCGCCGCGTGGCCGGCGCGAGCAGACAAGGTCGAAATGGATCAGAAGGCATGCGTGTACGTGCCGCGAATCGTACTGGTCCCGGTGGGAGGTGCGGTGGATTTCCTGAACAGCGATCGTCTGCTGCACAACATTCATGCCACGCCGAAGGAAAACGTTTCGTTCAATCGGACGCAGCCCAAGAATCGCACGATCTCGGTCACGTTTTCCAAGCCCGAAATCATCAAGATCACGTGCGATCTCCACGCCTGGATGGAAGCATGGGTTGTCGTCGCGGCGCACCCCTTCTACGCCATCACCGGTGCGGACGGACAGTTCGAGTTCGGCAACCTTCCCCCGGGCAACTACCGGCTGAAGGTATGGCAGGAGCGCCTCGGCATGACCTCGGCGCAAGTCACGGTCGGCGACCAGCAGCCCGCACTGGTCACCGTCCAGATGAAGGCGCCCTGACGCCCGGCGCGCCTCAGGGAAGTACTTCGATCTTCTTCGAGGTTTCCCAGGCGGCCGAATGATTCGGCTCGGCGATGGCCCGCAGCATTCCGCCCTCGTCCAGCGCGATCGTGAACGTCACGGTCGGCGCAGAGTAGACGGGGTGGAGATATGCGCGCTCGATCTCCACCGTGTCCTTGTATAGCGCGATATAGCGGATGGAATGCTCGGACAGCGAGGGATGCTGCCCACCGGCGCCGACGCTGATCGTGACGTTGAACCACTCGCCGCGCTTGACGGAATCGGGTGCGACGAGCTTCGGGGAGTGCTTGGCGTCGTAGGTCGTATGCATCTGACGGTATTCCGGCGTGAATTGCTCCGCCTGATCCCCGGCAGCGTGCACGCGGGCAATGCCCGGGCCGAAGCAGAGGATAATCGCCGCCGATACCGCGTAAGGCGAAATTCGAAGCGCATTTGTCATCTTTGCACCCTCCCTTCGTCGGTCGAGGTTCGGGCGGGATCTCTTGAATCAGCGGCATGATCTCGCATCGGCGAGATGGTTTCGCCACGAACCCTGGTGGCGTCTGCCCCCACCCCTCGTTCCCTATCGCCACTCGGCGCCAATGAATGGACGAATCGGTCTTTCGTTCACGCGAAGGTGAGTATTGAGGCTTTGGGAGTGCCCGTCAACGGCGAGCGGGTCGATTGGCAGGAAATTCCAGGCTCAGGCCGCGCATCCGTCAGCGGCCGCCTTTGCAAACGGGACCCCACGTCGAATCGGCCGGAGGCGCTTCAGTCGAGCGCCCGAAAGGCGCTGCCAAGCAGATCGGCACCGAGTCCTCCAGGTGCCATGTCGCCATCGGCGTAGCGGTACAGCGCCGCCGCATGTCGGGGGCCGGACGTCGCGCTGCTCGAGCGCTTCATCGGATGTCAGCTAGGAAGGCTGGACTGCGAGCTGGTTCCTCACGTTCCTGACACCCGGGGTAGACATCGCAATGCGTTCGGCCTGTGCCCGGAGGCTTGCCATCGCTACGCTGCCGCTCAACGTGACAGTCGCGTTGTTGGATTCCACGGTGATCGGCTGGGACTCAAGTACCGGCTCGGCCTTGATCGCGGCCCTGACCTCGGCGGAAATCGTGGCGTCATCCACGCCAGCCGGTTGCGCCTTGTTGCCGACGTCCGGCGAACCGGCCGCCGGGCTTCCTGTAGCGTCCTGCGCGGCCGACGCGGCGGTCGTTTGATCGGTCGACAGTCCTTGGCTCGATGAAATCTTCGATGCATCCGCGGCGGCGATTGAACTGGCAGCGGGAGCCATGGCACTGGAAGGAGTGGTCGTAACAGGCCCGTTTGCCGCCGATTTCGAAGTGTCCGCAGATTGCCCGCATCCACTCAGCACCGTTACGAAGCTCACTACGGCGAAAAATGTCAATGATTGCAGCTTCATCTCAGTTCTCCACGTAATGAAACGTTGCACGAATGCGCCTCCCCTCGCGACGCGCGAACAGTTTGGATCAGGTTCACGCTTGATGAGAGACACGGTTACTCAGCTCTACATCGATGCGCCAATGCTGGCCAAGAACGAGCTCGTCGACTAGCGGACGATGGCGCAACGGCCGGTCGTCGAATCCTCCCAGGTGGTGTCGGGGAATCTCCTACATCCGCCGGCGATTCCGCAGGCAGTAGGTCCAGCGCGTGCCGGAAGGATCCGGGATTTGCAGTTGGGGCCTCGGGCTCCCCTCGCCTCTTGGGGTTTACACGGCCATTGATTGAACGCACAGAGATAAGAGCGGCGAGGGCCGCAGCGGCACAGTCTCCGCACGCGCTTGCGGGTCCGTCTTACATGACCTTCCACGGATCGCCGACAGCATCGCGCGGCGCCGCGCCTTACGGTACGTACGTTGCATCAGTCAAACTGGAGTACGGAGGAAACGTATGAGCATTTCTCTTAGGATCGCGCTGGGAATTGCCGGACTCGCGGTTGCGACGACCGCTGCGGCGCAAGTGACCTTCTACGCGCGGGAGGGCTTCCACGGCCAGCAATTCAGCACGGACCACAGCATCCGCAACATGGACCGGGTCGGCTTCAACGACCGAGCCTCGTCGGTCGTCGTCAACGGCGGGAACTGGCAGGTCTGCGAGGACGCCGATTTCGGCGGGCGCTGCATGGTCCTGCAGCCCGGCGAGTATCCGTCGCTGGCGAAGGTCGGATTGCGGAGCGCGATCTCGTCGCTGCGCCCAGTGGGCGAGCGGTACGCCGACGCCCTCAGGGAGGACGCGAACCGGACGTACGTCGCCGAGGGCGACGACGCCTACCACCGGCGGCCGGGTGAGCGGCTGTTCGAGGCGCGCGTCACCTCGGTTCATGCCGTCGTGGGACCGCCCGAGCGGCGCTGCTGGGTCGAGCGGCGAGAGTACGAAAGCAATGCCAACGTGCCTGGAGCGATCGCGGGCGCCGTCATCGGCGGCATACTTGGTCACCAGATCGGCAGCGGGCACGGACGTGACGTCGCGACGGCCGGGGGCGCGGTCGCCGGTGCGGCCATCGGAGCCAACGTCGGCCGCGACGACGGACGTGTCGAGACCCGCGACGTGCAGCGCTGCAAGACCGTCACGCATTACGACCGCCCCGACTACTGGGACGTGACCTACAGCTTCCGTGGTCGCGAGCACCACGCGCAAATGGCGTCGCCTCCGGGAGCTACCATCACCGTCAATCGCGACGGCGAGCCGCGCATGTGACGCTGGCGCAACTGCGCGCGCCGCAGCCGCTGCGCTCGGGCGCGCGCAACCCGGGCACTATCGCAGCAGCTCGGCCACGATCGGCCGTCGCTACAGGGAAGCCCGACGGATGCCAAGAATCTGGAAACGGGGGACTGCCATGCCGTCGGAGCTGCCCGATTCGAAAGCAAATCACCCCGGACACTCTACTTCTGCGCAGTTCGAAAAGGCGGGATGGGATCAGCCCGGATGCGATGGTTCCGGAAATCCTGCGTCGTTGGAAAACCCCGGTCTCAGAGCGGTAGCCCCCGTCACGGCAGTGATCCTCCGCCAAAGGCGCCTGCCACTGACCGGGCGCCCGGCGTTTGTATCCGTGGCCATTTCGCCGCCGCGGCTCGCACGTCGGTTGTCGACCCGGAGCAGTCATACGCACGACTGGAAAGCGGCCCGTGCCGCATTCGAGCCAGGCGACCTCGCCCGGCTCTCCACGACTGAAATATCGTGGACCGATGCACTGCCCGGGTCCCGGCGCCGGCGATTGCGATTCCGGGGTGAACTGGGTGACAATCGGCACCGCCCTTGCCGCGAGGCACAGCATCCGTGGCCTCGCTGGTTGGCAAGCCCAATCCCCCCCATTCGACCCTGCGTGAGCACTTCGACCAAAGCGGTGTTCCTGAGCTACGCCTCGCAGGACGCGGAGGTTGCCCGGCGCATCTGCGACGCGCTGCGCGCGGCGGGGCTCGACGTTTGGTTTGATCAGAGCGCGCTGCGCGGGGGCGACGCTTGGGATGCGTCGATCCGCCGCCAGATCAAGGAGTGCGCGCTGTTCGTGCCGGTCATCTCGGCCAACACGCAGGTACGCGAGGAAGGGTATTTCCGGCTGGAGTGGAAGCTCGCCGTCGATCGCTCGCACCTGATGGCCGAGGACAAGGCATTTCTCCTGCCGGTGGTGATCGACACCACCAGTGACGGGGATGCGCGAGTGCCGGAGAAGTTCCGGGAGGTGCAATGGACGTACCTGCCGGGGGGCGCGGCGGCGGCGGGCTTTGCCGAGCGGGCGCAGCGGCTGCTGGTAGGGGGCGCCGGGCCGGTGCCCGCGGTGCATGCCGCCCTGCCTTCGCACGCGGCCCCGGCAGGGTCCTCCCACCCCTTGGTCGCGTCAATGCACGAGCCGCCGTCGATTGCGGTCCTGCCGTTCGTCAACATGGGGCGCAACGAGGACGACGAATATTTCGCCGACGGGCTGGCCGAGGAACTCCTGAACGTGCTGGCCAAGCTCCGCGGCCTGCGGGTGGCGGCGCGCTCATCGGCGTTCACGTTCAAAGGCAAGGGCGCCACCGTCGCCGAGGTGGGCAGGGTGCTCAATGTAGCCACGGTCCTCGAGGGCAGCGTGCGCAAGGCGGGGAACCGGATGCGCATTTCGGTACAGCTGGTGAAGGTGGCCGACGGTTATCACCTGTGGTCGGAGACCTACGACCGGACCTTGGAGGACATCTTCGCGGTGCAAGACGACATCGCGCAGTCGGTGGTGAAGGAACTGCGCACAACACTCTTGGGCGAGGCGGTGGACGCCAAGGCGGGCGAGGCGGTTACAGCGCAGGTGGCGGCGGCGGTGAAGGGTCGTGCAACCGACCCGGAGGCGCACCGGCTCTACCTGCAGGCGCGGCATTTCGCGGATCGAAACACCCGCGACGACACGGCGAAGGCGATCGGGTATCTCAAGCAGGCGCTCGACCTTGACCCCGCGTTCGCTCTCGCCTGGGCGGAGCTGGGAGGCGCGTCCACCACCGAAGCGAACGCCGGCTGGGCCCCGCTGACCGAGGGGTTTGCGCGGGGGCGCGAGGCGGTGGCGCGTGCCCTCGCGCTGGAGCCGGACCTGCCCGAGGGGCACGCGGAACTTGGCTGGATCCAGATAAGCCACGACTGGGACTGGCGCGGCGCGGAAGCGTCGTATGGCCGGGCGCTGGAACTGGCCCCGGGCAATGCCGTCATGCTACGCCGGGTCGGGTGGCTGGCCTGCACCCTGGGCCGTCTCGACGAAGCGATCGGGCTTTATCGCCAGGCGGTGGCGCAGGATCCGCTGAGCAATGCGGGCTACAGCGGCCTCGGGGAGGCGCTCCGCGCGGCCGATCGCCTGGCCGAGGCGGAGGCGGCGTATCGGCAGGCGCTGGAACTCGCCCCGCAGCGAGTCAGCACGCGTGCGGGCCTCTCGCTCACTCTGCTGGCGCAGGGCCGGGACGACGAGGCGCTGGCCGAGGCGCTGCGCGAGCCGCAGCGAGCGTTTCGTCTCTACGCGTCGGCGATCATCCACCACGCCGCCGGCCGCAGCGACGAGTCGGAGGTGGCGCTGCAGGAGTTGATCGAGAAGTGCCAGGTCGATTCGGCTTACCAGGTCGCGCAGGTGTACGCGGCGCGCGGCGAGACGGATCACGCCTTCGACTGGCTGGAGCGGGCGTACGTGCAGCGCGATCCCGGACTTTGCGCCATGAAGCCGGATCCATTATTCCGCTCGCTCCACGCCGATCCGCGGTGGGACGCCTTCCTGCGCAAAATGGGACTGGCGGACTGACGCGAAAGCTGGTTGCGACTTGCGATGGCCCTCGCGGCGCGGGTCGAAGCCCAACGCTGTGACCGCTTTGAGCGGCGCGGCTCTATGGCGGCTTGTGGCCGGTCAGCGACGTTCGACCGACCGTCGCAAACCGACCCGTTGCTGCCTGTCGCGTTGTGGAAAGCAGCCATTCGCAGACTACGCGCGGCGGGCAGCATCGGCCGCCCGTCGCCTGATCATTGAATCACCTCGTCGTCGCCGCTTCGCTGGCAGACGAGGTAGGCCAGAGCGCGCGAGTGGCGTCACGCAAAACACTGAACGCGGACCGTAGGAACAGCGCCGCGATGATGCAGCCGACGATGATGTCCGGCCATCTGGACGCGAGCAGATAGGCCGCGCCAGCGGCGACTAGTACCCCGACGTTCGCAATCACGTCGTTCCGCGAGCATAGCCACGTTGAACTCATGTTCAGGTTGTCCGCACGATGGCGATAGAGCAATGCGAAACAGATCGCGTTTGCCGCCAGCGCGAGCGCGCCGATAGTCCCCATCGTGCCCACGGCGGGCATGATGGGGTGAAATATCTTGTATCCCGCCTCCGCCAGCACGCCCAAGCCAAAGACCAGCATGAACGCGCCCTTTGCCATCGCTGCCCCTGCCTGCCAGCGCAGGGAGCGGGCAATCACGAACAGACTAAAGCCGTACACCAAGGCATCGCCGAGCATGTCGAGCGAGTCGGCGAGCAGGGACGTGGAATGGGCCAGGATGCCCGCAACGCCCTCGACCATGAACATCAGGGCGTTGATCGCCAGAACGATCCACAGCACGCGGCTGTGGCTTTCCCGAAGGGCGGTAACCTCGCAGCTCTTGTTTTCGCAGCAATGAGCCATCACGGCACACGCTTACGTGACATCGGAAGTCTTGCAATAGCAGTACGTGAATTGCTGCGTTGCGCCCGCCGGGGTCTGGTGTATTTCGGTGAGGTGTTTGAGCAGGTGAAAGCTGGCGCCGAATTCGTCGTGCAGCGCGTCCGGCCCATACCGCACTACGTATAGACCGCTGCATTTGGTCGGACCTTCGGGGCCGAAAGTGGCGACGATGACGTGCCCGCCGGGTTTGACCGCTCGCGCTACCTGTCGTACATACGCGGCGCGATACTTCGGATCAGTCAGGAAGTGGAACACAGCACGGTCATGCCATACGTCGTAGTGGTGGCGCGGGAACGGAAACGCCGCAACGTCTCCGCAAAGCCAATGGACGGCGCCGGCGCGTTCGCTAAGCCGCGCCTTAGCCACATCGAGCGCCGTGGCAGACACGTCGAGAACCGATACACGGCGATAGCCACGGTCGAGCAGGTCATCGACTAGCGTTGCCTCACCGCCGCCTACGTCGACAATCGCGGCGTCCCGATCCGGGGCCGCATCCTCGATCAGCTGCAGGGACGTTTCCAAATGCGGTGCGTACCAACTGACCTCGGTCGGCTGCTTGGTACGATAGACCTGTTCCCAATGCTGTCGCGCGTCCACTCGTTCATTTTAGCACCCAGTCATCAGAGCGGACTCGAATCGCCGATTCCAAAGTGACCTACTGCACAGCCTGTCCGGCACCGGGCGACAGGCACCGATCAAGGACTGCTATCGAGTGAAATGGGCGACCGCCGCTGTTGGCCGGTCAGCGACCGCCGAGACCGGCGGCCGCGACCCGCCCTGCAGGGTGGACTGCACCTCCGTCTGCTCGGCGATCTCCAACGCGTCGTCAACCTCGATACCGAGGTATCTGACGGTGCTTTCAAGCTTGGTGTGCCCGAGCAGCAACTCAACCGTCCGGAGATTCTTGGTCCGCCGGCAGATCAGCGTTGGCTTGGTGCGGCGCAGCGAATGGGTGCCATAGGCCGCCGGGTCAAGCCCTATCGACCTCACCCAGAACCCGACGATCCGAGAATACTGCCGGGTCGAAAGATGAGGCGACTCCACGACCCGGCTCGGAAACAGGAATTGCTCCGGTCTCCGATGCAGCTCCTTGACCCAAGCCGCGACCGCTTCCCGCGTTTGCTCGGTGATCTCAAATTGCACCGGTCGCTGCGTCTTCTTCTGCATGACAATCGCGCGCCGCGCGACCTGACTGCCCTGGACTACGTCGTGCACACGGAGTCCGATCAGGTCGCAGCCACGCAGCTTGCTGTCGATGGCGAGGTTGAAGATCGCGAGTTCTCGGACCCGATGGTCCAACTGTAGCCGAATCCGGATGGCCCAGATCTCTTTCAGTTTCAGTGGGGGCTTCTGGCCGATCCGCTTGCCTTTGTTCGACGGTACTGCACGTCCTTCGGCCTTCGTGACCGTGTCCATGACTCGCTCCTTTGTTGAGTGAAAGGAGCTTCATGTTGATCTCGACCGACGGTCGCAGTCCGACCCTAAGTAGTGCGTTTCTTAAATACGAACACGTATAATTGTGTTGCCAACCGCGACAGCTTGTGGCAAGGTGGCGCGCACGGAGGTGCGCCATGCCGAGGAGCAGCCCCTATCGCATCGTGCTGTCGCGCGACGAGGCTCGCGAGCTAAGCCGTCGGGCCGCAAAATATACGTTGCCGTATTATCAGGTCGTCCGGGCCAAGATGATCCTGCTGGCCGCCGAAGGGTGGGGCAACGACGAGATCGCAGCGACCTTGCACACCCGACGCGAAATCGTGAGCCTGTGGCGCAAGCGCTTCTTCCAAGAGCGCCTGGCCGGGCTCGAGGACCAGGCGCGCCCCGGCCGGCCCCGGGCTTTCCCCCCCAGACGTGGTCGTCCAGGTCAAGGCGCTGGCGTGTGAACTGCCGGCGACGCTGGGCGCGCCCTTGTCGCGCTTTAGTGTGGCCGAGGTGGCGCAGCAGGCGCGGCAGTTCGGGCTGGTCGCCACGATCAGCAACAGCACGGTCTGGCGTTGGTGACGGTCACGGCGGTCTGAAGTAGTCATTGAAAACTGCTGAATCGGCCGTTCACCGTGGGATCACGGGATTTTGGTACTCCGATACTTCGATTGCAGTGCTGATCGCCCAGGTTGGGTGAGCAGATGCGTGCAAATCAATTAAGCACAGTTGCCCCGATCGGCGTGCCGGATCGTCCGCCGAGTTGGACCGGTTACATGCCAGGCTCTGCCCGAGCGACTTCCCGATCGCGTGGCAACGTGGCCGCCACTTCACGCCGCTGCTTGAGGTACCCAAAGAGCGCGACGCCGCAGAAGATTCCCGCAAGAGTGAACAGCGCCGCAAGCTGACCACGGCCCAGTTGCGCCGCGGCGGGGCCGGGGCACGTACCCGCGATGGCCCAACCCGCACCGAAGACCATGCCGCCGAAAATGTGGTTGCGCGCGGGCTTCGTGGCGCTCCACATGATCGGTTGGTGGCCGATCAGCGACCGTGCGCCCGAGGCGCGAAGGATCCGCGCGGCCACCGCTGCAGTCGCGACCGCCGCTCCGAACATCAGGAATACATCGAACTGGCGCAATAGCAGCATCTCGTGGATCACGTCGTAATCGGTCAGTCTGGACCACCCGAGTACGAAGCCGAAGCCGATTCCGACCAGCAAGCCGGCGGCTTTCATGATCCGCCTCCGACCAATAGCGCCAGAAGATTGGCAGCGGCCACGGCAGCGCCCATGAACGTCATCGTGCAGACGATGCTTGCCGGCGAGCCCATCGCCATCCCGCACATGCCATGTCCAGACGTGCACCCGCCGCCGGTTCGCGCACCGTACCCGATCAGCGTCCCAGCGACGAACAGCACGAGGCCACCGATGCCGAGCGTCGCGCCGAAAGTGGACGTGAACCCACCGTAGGCCAACGTCGGCCGGTACCCGTCTGCCGCGAGCGCCGAGAGCGCGCCACCGATGACCATTCCAACGAGGAACAGCACACGCCAACTCGGTCCCGCTTCAAGTGTTCCGACCCACTGCACGGTGTCGACGTAACCGCCAAGCGCGCCCAGAGGCTTGTTGATGGCCCAGAGCAACGCCGCCACCAGCAGGCCGAGCAGCGGTCCGGCAATGTACCAGGGACATTGATCCGCGAAGATCTCCATGTTGCCTCCTCTTCAGTGATCCGGTCGGCACAGGCCGTCTTCTTGCTGCGCCTTCTAGCCGTTCCTCCTGAGCCCGGCCCTAAGCGAGGTTCAACCGCGGATGGGTCTCTTCACCGATCCGCCACTCGATGAATCCCGAAGCCAGCGTCGCCGCAGCGACAAACCAGAAGCCCGCAGCGATGTTGCCGGCGGCACTCGTCTCGGTGAAGCCGAGGAGGATCGCCAAACATAGGAACCCGCGCTTCGTAGCGGCAGTCAGCCGCGGCCATTTCATGGGCCGCTTCTACCCGACATGACTCAGACCAAATTGATTCGGTCGGCAACGGCCGGTTCATGGAAAACCGGGCAGCGAGGGTTACCGTCCGGAGTTGGCCGGTCAGCGACCGTCGCATACGGCGGCCGCTACCGGCCCAGCACAGCTACACCTCGGTCTGCTCGGCGATCTCCGGCACGTCGTCAACCTCGATTCCCAGATACCCGACGGTGCTTTCGAGCTTCGTGTGTCCGGGCAGGAGCTGCACCGCCCTGAGATTCTTGGTCCGCCGGTAGATGAAGGTCGCCTTGGTGCGCCGCAGCGATTGGGTGCCGTACGTCACGGGATCCAGACCGATCGCCCCCACCCAGCCCCCGACGATCCGCGAATGCTGCCGGGTCGAGACGTGCGGCGACTCTGACATCCGGCTCGGAAACAGGCATTGCTCCGGCTTCAGAAATGAGGCGCCGCTGCGGCATGTGCTGCTCCGTTACGCCCAATCTCTGATCACGCAGATGTCGCAGTCCGCCGCGTGCAATCGATTCCGCAGTGCCGATCGGCAGGTATGCCGCCTGCTGTTTATGTGCATGGACCGGCGGGCGTCAAATCGTCTGAGCTTGACCCACGAGCGCATGTCCAACGTGCTGGGCGTGCGCCGGGAGGGCGTCACCGGAGCGCCCGTCAATCTGGCCGGGGCCGCGAACTGAAGTAGAAGTTGCAGGGCCACTGGCGCCGCGCGAGTGGTCCGAGCAAGGTTGCGAACTCTCTCGTCGCGACGCGAATGACGCCCGAAGGGCGCCCGCGAACACGCGATGGATTGAGGCGATCCGGAACGTCCGCTGCATAGGAATTTTGAAGGCCGCGGCGACCGACTGAAGTTGGCCGAACTGAGGCGATTGCACTCCTGACCAGACCGTAGACATAGCACTCTGGCGAATCGCTCTGCCCTAAGCAGGCGTGGCGTGAGGCCGTCACGGGCCGCCCGCGACATTCCTCAGCAGGGCGAGAACGACCCGCTCGCTCAGTCGCGTTTGCGGGTGATACCCTGCGTCGGCGCGCCTCGTGGGATTGGATTTCCTTAACGCGTCGATGGAGGTGAACAATGAAACTTTACAATTTCGAACTGTCCGGCAATTGCTACCGAGTCCGATTGCTGCTATCCCTTCTGGGCCAAAAGCATGAGGTGGTGACGGTCAACCTGATGAACGGCGAGAACCGAGAGCCGTGGTTTCTCAAGCTCAACCCGCGCGGTCAGGTCCCAACGCTCGATGACGGTGGCACGGTAGTCTGGGACTCCATGGCTATCCTCGTGTATCTCGCCCGCAAACACGGCGGAGAGAAGTGGCTCCCTATTGATCCGCAGGGCATGGCCGAGGTGATGCAGTGGCTGGCTCTCATGGAGAACGAGACCCTTTATGGTCTGGCCAAGGCGCGAGTTATCTGCAAGTTCAAGCGCCCCGGCAATCTCGAAGAAGCCCAGCTATTGGGGCACAAGGGGCTGGACGTGCTAGAGCAGCGGCTGGCCGCGCATCAATGGCTGGCGCTCGACCATGTGACGATCGCGGACATCGCCTGCTTCCCGTATGTCGCGCTCGCATCCGAGGGCGAGATACGGCTCGATCCCTACGCCAGCGTGCGCAGCTGGATCGAGCGCGTCAAGGCCTTGCCGGGCTTCATCGGCATGCCCGGGATTTGATCTCCGGCGAATTGGCAGGAGACCACGATCGACCGCTTCTGGCCTATTCTGTTGAAAAACTCCCTCGCAGCGGCTAACCCGCGTGCCGTGGAAGAAGCCGGCCCTCTAGAACGCGCTCAGAGCGACGCAAATGCATTGGGTGGCTTGAGACCCCCAAAATCGCCGTGCCACAGGTACGTAACGAGTTTTTCAACAGAATCGGCCGAAAGCGGCCCTCGCGCTCTCCCCTGTTGCCCTGATCGCGAATGAAAACGGCCCGCATCGCTGCGGGCCGTCCGGGGAAGTGGTTGCGGGGGCAGGATTTGAACCTGCGACCTTCGGGTTATGAGCCCGACGAGCTGCCAGACTGCTCCACCCCGCGGCAGGATTCGAATTATAGCAATTTTCGACGGTTCGGGTCAAACAGATCTGCGGACCGAACTACGCTACCGATAGCGCACGGGAATCGCCGCCCGCGCCATGACCCGCCCGGTGCTCCCGCGGTGCGCGAGCGATTTCAGATGCTCTGCGATGGCAGGGCCGATCCACATCACCGGCGTGGCAGCTTCGCGCCCGGCGAGCCGCGTGCGCGCGATCCCGAATGCGCCGGCGATGTCGTCGCTGCGGAGCATCCCGTTCGCGAAGAAAGCCTCGCCGAAAGACGTAGGGCCGACGCCGCCTTCGCAACCGTCGCCATGGACGTCGGCCGCCGATGACGCGATGACGACGGTCTCGGCATCCTTCATGGCGTCGATCCACGCGCCGGCATAGCAGGTCGACACGACGACGATGCGCCAGCGTATGCCGGCGGCACTGAACAACTGTCGCAAGCCCGCAGGCGAAAGCGGGACCAGTTCCAGCGGCGGATTGACCGCCGCCAGCGCATGGTCGCGATTCGAGCTCCCGGTCAGGTAGACCATCACGATGTCGTCGTCGGGATCGATGATGTCGCCGATCTCGAGCAGGGTCTCGCGCAGATTGGTGATGGTCGCGTAGGGTCGCTCGGCAATGGTCGTCGGGCTGTTCACCAGGAGCACCGAGCGCCCGCGCGTGCTCCAGCGTTGATCCATCGTGTGTACGGCCACCTCGGCGTCGCGTGCAAAGCCCCTGCGCCGCGCGTCCGGCGCGAAGCCGACGAAGTAGAGGTCGGTCACCCCCGGTTGCTCGTCGTCGAGCGCATCGAGGGCACGATCCATCAGGAACTGCTGTGCAGCGAGGGCCGGCTCCGATGCGGGGTTCACCGGCCCCGCGCCGGCGGCAAGGACATCGACCTCGCGCCACCACGGATCGAGCGGACCGAGCCAATGCGGAAACCAGATCGGCGCGACCAGCAGCAGGCCTCCTCCGAGCGCCCATGCCCTGCGCCGCGGCAGCTGCGGATCGATGCAGACGTAGACGGCGCGCACGCACAGGACCGCGACCCAGACACTGAAAGCCTCGCCCAGGAACTGCCTCGCAGCGTCCGACACGGCCGGACCGGCTCGGGGCAGGTCGGGAATCACGGTCGCCACCTGGATCGCCGGAAACGACGCGAGGACGACGACCGGAATCGCCAGCAGGAGGGAATTGTCCCGGCGCACGACCGCGATCGCTGCGCCGGTGAGCACGAGCAGGCCGAGCGCGAGAATCTCGCCGTGCAGGCCGAGGATCGAGAACCTGGCCTCGCGCGCCGCCCGGACCCAGTCGGCATCGATGTCGATCGCCGCCGACACGACGGCAAGCAGGACGAGCTGCGCGGGCGTGATGCGAAACGCCGTGCGCGAGACCGGCATGAACAGCGCGAGCCGCAGGCCCGCGGCGAGGTTGCGTCCCAGCGACGCGATTGCGCTACGCACGTTCGCGCTGCGGCGCCGCTGCCCCCGCCGTGAGGGCGTGCTTGGCGACGATGGCCGCGACCTCCGACGGATCGGCGGCCACGACGGTGCAGCGCTGCGGGCGCGATTCGAGACCGGCGTAGGCGGAAGGGCGCGGCGGCTCGAAGCCGACCGCTTCGCGGATCGTCGCCGAAAACTTCGCGGGAAGCGCCGTCTCGATGCAGACCAGCGGGACCCCCGGATCGCGCAACTCGCGGCCGACCTTGATGCCGTCGGCGGTGTGCGGGTCGACCAGCGCCCCGCAGCGTGCGTGCACGTCGCGGATCGTCGCCAGGCGATCGGCGTGGGTGCTGCGCCCCGACGCGAATCCCGACTCGCGGACGCGCTCCCACAGCGACGTGCCCGCCACGTCGAAGCCGCCGTCGCGCTCGAGGTCGCGCCAGAGCTTGCGCAGACGCCCGGGTTCGCGGCCGACGATGTCGAACATGTAGCGCTCGAAGTTCGACGCCTTCGATATGTCCATCGACGGCGACGACGTCGCGTGCGTCTCGGCCGCGCCGCGCGGTCGGTAGCGGCCGCTGCGGAAGAACTCGTCGAGTACGTCGTTCTCGTTGGTCGCGACGATCAGCTGCGCGATCGGCAGGCCCATCGCCTTGGCGACGTGGCCTGCGAGGACGTTGCCGAAATTCCCCGAAGGCACCGCGAAGCTGACCGGCTGGCCGTCGCGGGTGGTCGCCGCGAAATACCCCTTGAAGTAGTAGACGACCTGCGCGGCGATCCGCGCCCAGTTGATCGAGTTGACGGCACCCAGCGAATGCTCGCGCTTGAACTGCGCATTGCCGGACAGTGACTTGACGATGTCCTGGCAGTCGTCGAAGGTGCCCTCGACAGCGAGATTGTGGATGTTCGGGTCGGCGAGTGAATACATCTGCGCCTGCTGGAACTCGCTCATCCGGCCGTGCGGCGAGAGCATGAACACGGCGATGTTGCGCTTGCCGCGCATCGCGTATTCGGCCGAGCTGCCGGTGTCGCCCGAGGTTGCACCGAGGATGTTCAGGACCCGATGCTCGTCGCGCAACACATGTTCGAACAGGTTGCCGAGCAGCTGCAGCGCGATGTCCTTGAAGGCGAGTGTCGGGCCATTGGATACGTGCAGCAGGTGCACGCCCGGTTCGAGCGTCGACAGTGGCGTGATTTCATCGCTGGCGAAGGTCGCGGCCGTGTACGTGGTCTCGACAATGCGCCGCAGGTCGGCCGCGGGCAGGTCGGTGATGTAGCGCGACAGCACCGCGACGGCGAGATCGGGGTACGACGCGCTCCTCAGTGCGGTGAGCTCGGCGGCGGTGAACTGCGGATACTGCTGCGGCACCGCCAGCCCGCCGTCGGGTGCGAGGCCCTCGAGCAGGATGGCCCGAAACGGCTGCGGGTCGTCGTGCCAGGCTCCGCGGGTGCTGACGTAGTTCAACTGAGATCCTCGAGCCGGATGCGCACGACCTTGCCGCGCACGGTGGCCAGCGCCTCGATGCGGGCGATCGCGTCGTCGACCTGGCGCTCGACCGATTTGTGGGTGAGCAGGATGATGTCGGTCTGGTCCTCGCCCTCGGAAGGCTCCTTCTGGATCATCGCGTCGATCGAGATCCCACGATCGGCGAGAATGCGCGTGATGTCGGCAAGCACGCCCGGGCGATCGTCGACGCGCATGCGCAGGTAATAGCTGGTCTCGACGTCGCCCATCGGCAGGAACGGGACGTCGGTGAGCTGGTCGGGCTGGAAAGCGAGATGCGGGACGCGGTGTTCCGGGTCGGCGGTATGCATCCGCGTCACGTCGACCAGGTCGGCGATGACGGCGCTCGCCGTCGGCTCGGCACCCGCCCCGGCACCGTAGTAGAGCGTCGACCCGACGGCGTCACCCTTGACCAGGATCGCGTTCATCGCGCCCTCGACATTGGCGATCAGGCGCTTCGCCGGGATCAGCGTCGGGTGCACGCGGAGCTCGATGCCCTTGGCCGCGCGCCGCGTGATGCCGAGCAGCTTGATCCGGTACCCCAGCTCCTCGGCGTAGCGCAGGTCCTCGCGCGTCAGCTTGGTGATGCCCTCGGCGTAGGCCTTGTCGAACTGCATCGGCACGCCGAAGGCGATCGCCGACATGATCGTGAGCTTGTGCGCGGCATCGATGCCTTCGACGTCGAAGGTCGGATCGGCTTCGGCATAGCCGCGCGCCTGCGCCTCCTTCAGCACGGCATCGAACGACGCGCCGGTTTCGCGCATCCGCGACAGGATGAAATTCGACGTACCGTTGATGATGCCGGCGATCCACTCGATGCGGTTGGCGGTGAGCCCCTCGCGCAGCGCCTTGATGATCGGCACTCCGCCCGCGACTGCCGCCTCGAACGCCACCATGACGCCCCTGGCGTGCGCGGCGGCGAAGATCTCGTTGCCGTGCTGCGCCAGCAGCGCCTTGTTGGCGGTGACGACGTGCTTGCCGTGGGCGATGGCGTCGAGCACCAGCGAACGCGCGGGCTCGATGCCGCCGATCAGCTCGCAGACGATGTCGACGTCGGGGTGGCGGGTGACGACGAATGGATCGCTGGTGAGGTGCACGCCCGGCACCCCCTTGACCGCGTCGCGCGCGCGCTCGGGCGTTCGCGTGCCGATCCAGTTGATGCGGATCGGGCGGCCGGCACGGCGCGTGATCTCGCTCTCGTTGCGCCGCAGGACGTCCCACGTCCCCCGGCCGACGGTGCCGAAACCGATCAGCCCGACATGCAGCGGCTTCACAGCAGGCCGTCCTCCCGGAACATCTGCTTGATCCCGCGGATCGCCTGGCGACTGCGCGCCTCGTTCTCGATCATCGCGAAGCGCACGTGGCCGTCGCCGAATTCGCCAAAGCCGATGCCCGGCGACACCGACACCTTCGCCTTCGCGAGCAGCTGCTTAGAGAATTCGAGCGAGCCCAGCGCCTTGTAGGCATCCGGGATCTTCGCCCACACGTACATCGATGCCTTGGGCACGTCGACCATCCAGCCGGCTTCGTGAAGCCCGCGGACCAGCACGTCGCGCCGCCGCTGGTATTTCTGCGTGATCGCCGCGACGCATTCCTGCGGTCCTTCGAGCGCCGCGATCGCAGCGACCTGGAGCGGCGTGAACGTGCCGTAGTCGTGATAGCCCTTGATGCGCGACAGCGCGTAGACCAGGTCGCGGTTGCCGACCATGAAGCCGATGCGCCATCCGGCCATGTTGTAGCTCTTCGACATCGTGAAGAACTCGACCGCCACGTCGCGCGCCCCAGGCACCTGCATGATCGACGGCGCCTGCCAGCCGTCGAAGCAGATGTCGGCGTAGGCGAGATCGTGGACGACCCAGATGCCGTACTCCTTCGCCAGCGCGATGATCTTCTCGAAGAACGGCAGCTCGACGCACTGCGCGGTCGGGTTCGCCGGGAAGTTCACGATCAGCATCTTCGGCTTGGGCACCGACAGCTTGATCGTCTGCTCGAGCTCGGCGAAGAAATCGACGTCGGGGGTCAGCGGAACCTGGCGGATGTCCGCGCCGGCGATCACCGGTCCGTAGATGTGGATCGGGTAACTCGGATTGGGAACGAGGACGGTGTCACCCTGGCCGAGGGTGGCGAGCGCGAGGTGAGCGATGCCCTCCTTCGATCCGATGGTGACGATCGCCTCGGAGTCCGGGTCGAACTGGACGCCCCAGCGCCGGTCGTACCAGTGGCAGATCGCGCGGCGCAGCCGCGGAATGCCCTTGGAGACCGAATAGCCGTGGGTGTCGCCGCGCTGGACGGTCTCGACCAGCTTGGACACGATGTGCGGTGGCGTCGGCCCGTCCGGGTTGCCCATGCCGAAATCGATGATGTCCTCGCCGCGACGGCGGGCCTCCATCTTGAGCTCGGAGGTGATGCTGAAAACGTAGGGCGGAAGGCGCTCGATGCGCGCGAAATGCGACTGCGGGAGGAGGGTCATGCTGGCCTCTAGCGTAAGCGCCCGGAACCGTCCGAGCGACGTAGACGTGGAAGAACCGCGATCTTACCGCAACGCACAATCCAATTGGGGTCAGAGCTGTAATATTCGGGATTACGGTCCGATCCGAGATGCCCTGCCCGATCGGCCAAATATTACAGCTCTGACCCCAATTGAAATTTCACCTGCAGGCGCCGGCCGCCAACGTCGTCACCGGGTTTGGTGAGGGCTGGGTGCGGATCGGGGCGGACGAATATCGCGAAGGCGTCGTGATCCTTCCCGAGCGCGTCGTCACCGGCTGGGCCCCGGCAGGTTTCGATGCGCTCGCGGCCGAGGATTTCGCCGGGCTTCTGGTCTCCGGCCCCGAGATCGTGCTGCTGGGAACCGGGAGCCGGCACCAGTTTCCGCATCCGCGCCTCATTGCGCCCCTGATCGCGGCGCGGGTCGGCGTCGAGGCGATGGACACGCGCGCTGCCTGCCGGACGTTCAATATCCTGATCGCGGAGGGACGGCGCGTCGTCGCTGCACTCGCGATCGACTCCGCCTGAAAGGAGCGAAGGCATGCTCCACCTGCCACGAGTCCTCGACGTCGAGCAGTTGGCGCTGCTGCGCCCAATCGCCGCGCGCGCCCCGTGGATCGACGGCCGCGTGACCGCCGGAGGCGGCGCGGCGCAGCTCAAGCGCAACGAGCAGGTCGACGAGACCTCGGCCGACGGCGAGATCCTCGCCGATGCGGTGATGAAGGCGTTGCAGCGCTATCCGCTGTTCGCCGCGGCTGCCTATCCCGCACGTCTCAGCCGCGCGCTGATGAACCGCTACCGGCCCGGAATGGAATACGCACCCCACGTCGACAATCCGCTGATGGGTGGGACCAACCCGCTGCGCACCGACCTCTCGGCCACGCTGTTCCTGTCCGATCCCGGCGACTACGACGGCGGCGAGCTGGTCGTCGAGTCGCTCGCAGGCCGTCAGTCGGTCAAGCTGCCCGCCGGCGACCTGGTCCTCTACCCGGCGACGCGCGTGCATTTCGTGGCACCGGTCGTGCGCGGCATGCGCGTCGCAGTGATCTTCTGGGTGCAGAGCCTCGTCGCCGACGCCGAAGAACGCTCGCTGCTGTTCGAGATGTCGCAGGCGCTCGCAATGCTCGAGCAGCAGCACGGTCCGTCGGCGGAGATCACCCGGCTCGCCGCCTGCCACGCACGCCTCGTCCACCGCTGGGCGCAGCCGTAGCGGGCCGCGCCAGGCGCACCGTGCGCGGAAAGGCGACGTCGACGCCGGACGGCGCCTGAGCCGACCCCCTGCGCAGATTCACTCGCCCATCTGCAGCAGCGTTCCGCGCCTGCGCGCTCCGCGGACGGCGGCCCCGAAGAGCAGCACCCCGATCGCCAGATAGACGGCGTCGAGCAGAAGCGCATTGCGGAACAGCCCGACGTCGAATTCGTGGCGCAGCAGCACACCGCGCATCCCCTCGAACACGTGTGCCGGCGGAAGCGCGTACGCGATCACCTGCATCGCCGGCGGCAGCACGGCGATCGGATAGTAGACGCCGGACACCGGCGCGACCAGGAAGATCGCCGCCCACGCGAGCTCCTCGGCGCCGAGCCCCTGTCGCAGGAGCATCGCAGACACCGCGAGGCCGATCGCCCAGCCGAACATCAGCAGGCAGGTGAAGAAGGCGATGAGCGGCAGCCCCATCGAGAAGATCGAGTAGCGGAACAGCAGCCAGGCGAACACGCAGGCGCCGCCGACGCCGATCAGGGTGCGCATGACGCTCATCGTCAGCTGCGCTGCGACGAACTCGTGCAGACGCAGCGGACTCACGAAAAGGTTGCCGAGGTTGCGCGAATAGATCTCCTCGATGAACGTCAGCGACACGCCGAGTTGCCCACGGAACAGGACGTCCCACAGCAGCACGGCGCCGATGAAGAACCCCGGCGCGCTCTTCAGGAAGCCGTTGGTGGGCGCGAGATAGAGCGTGAGGAACGCCCACAGCACCATCGTGACCGTCGGGTAGTACGCCATCGACACCAGCCGGGGCCAGCTCTTGAGCAGCAGATAGGCGTGGCGCCTGCACAGCGCCCGGATGCGCCGCAGCGACGCAGCCACGCCGGTCTGGGGCCCGATGAGCGCAGGCGTGGCGCTCACGGCATCACCTCGTCGGCCCCGGCGGCCGCGAACACGCCGCTCACGGCATCACCTCCTCGGCAGCCGCACCCACCGACGGTTCGCCGCCGGTGCCGGTGGTGCCGCGGGCGATGTCGAGGAACACCTCTTCCATCGTCTCGCGACCGTAGCGCTCGATCAGCGCTGCGGGCGGCCCCTGGTCGACGACGGTCCCCGCCCGCAGCATGATCACGTCGGAACACATCCGCTCGACCTCGCTCATGTTGTGCGATGCGAGAAGCATCGTACAGCCGCTCTCGCGCTGGTAATGCTCGAGGTAGCTGCGCACGCGGTCGCCGATGTCGGGGTCGAGCGAGGCCGTCGGCTCGTCCAGCAGCAGCACGTCCGGGAAGTTCAGCAATGCCTTGGCCAGCGACACGCGCGTGCGTTGCCCTGCCGACAGGTCGCCGTAGGGACGCCGCAGCACCGGGCCGAGATCGAGTTCTGCGGAAAGCGCGTCGATGCGCCGGCCAGGCGCGCAAACGCCGTAGAGGTCGGCGAAGACGCGGAGGTTCTCGCGCACGGTGAGACGCTTGGGAAGGTCGACGTAGGGCGAGGTGAAATTCATCCGCGGCAGCACGCGATAGCGGTCGCGCAGCATGTCGCAGCCGAGGACTTCGACGCTGCCGGCGGTCGGAAGCAGCACGCCGAGCAGCATCGACAGCGTCGTCGTCTTCCCCGCGCCGTTGCCGCCCAGGAGCGCCGTCGTCGTGCCGGCGCGCACGTCGAAGCTCACGTCCCGCAGCGCGTCGACCTTCGCGTAGCGCTTCGACAGGCCGCGCACAGCGATCGCCGGGTCGGGGCTGCGCACCCGCCCGGGCTCGCCGACGCCCGGTCGATCGATCGTCGGGCCCCCGTTCACGCCATGTCCGCCGCGGTGGGACGACGCTAGGCGGTGACGAGCTCGCGCATGTGCGCCACGGCACTGCGGCCCAGCGCCGACAGCGCGTAGCCGCCTTCGAGCGAGGACACGATGCGGCCCTGCGCGTGACGCGCAGCCACCTGCATCAGCTCGCGCGTCACCCACGCGTAATCGCGCTCGGTGAAAGCGAGGCCCGCGAGCGGGTCCTCGCGATGCGCGTCGAAGCCGGCCGAGATCAGGATCAGCTCGGGCCGATGGGCGTCGAGTGCCGGCACCCAGCGACCGAGCACCGCCTCGCGCAGTTCCTCGCCTCCGCTGCCCGCGGGCAGCGGAACGTTCACCATGTTCGGCGCGGGATTGTCGATGCCGGAATACGGGTAGAGCGGGTACTGGAACGTCGACACCATCAACACGCGCGGGTCGTCGGAATAGATTTCCTCGGTTCCGTTGCCGTGGTGCACGTCGAAATCGACGATCGCGACGCGGGACAGCCCGTGCGCGGCCAGGGCGTGCGCCGCGCCGACCGCGACGCTGTTGAACACGCAGAACCCCATCGCTCGGGCGCTCTCGGCATGATGCCCCGGCGGCCGCACCGCGCAGAACGCGTTCTGGGCCTCGCCGGTGCAGACCATGTCGACGGCCCTGATCACGGCGCCGGCGGCACGACGTGCCGCGTCCACCGTGTGCGGATTGAGCGCCGTGTCCGGGTCGAGGTAATTGAGCCCGCGCTCCGGCACGGCGCGCAGGATGGCCGCGATGTAGTCGCGGCTGTGCACACGCGCGAGTTGCTCGTCGGTTGCGGCAGGGGCCTCGTGGTGGGCGACATGGATGTCGAGCCCCGACGCGATCAGCTGGTCGCCGATCGCCGTCAGGCGTTCGGGGCATTCGGGGTGGTCGGAACCCATCTCGTGCCGCAGGCACGCCGGGTGTGTGATGTAGGCGGTGGTCGTCACGATGGGGATGGGAAATGAAAGAGTGTAACGCCGACGCCGCGACGTGACGAGGAAGTACCGGGCGCGCTACAGTGCAGAATTGCGCTTTCCGATCGCCAAGGGTCCACCCCGATGACCGTCCGCTCCGCATCCCACGACGTCCCTACGGCGCACCGCCTCGCCTCCGTCCTGCGGCAACTCGGCGAGATCGTCGTCGGCAAGGACGCGCCGCTCAAGCTTGCGCTCGCCTGCCTGCTGGCGCGGGGCCACCTGCTGATCGAGGACATTCCCGGCGTCGGCAAGTCCACGCTCGCGCAGGCGCTGGCCACGGTGCTGGGCCTCAACTATGCGCGAATCCAGTTCACCAGCGACCTGCTGCCGGCCGACGTGCTCGGGGTCTCGATATACGACGCGGCGACGCAGGGCTTTCGCTTCCACGCCGGGCCGATCTTCCACTCGGTCGTGCTCGCCGACGAGATCAACCGCGCGCCCCCCAAGACCCAGAGTGCGCTGCTCGAAGCGATGGAGGAACATCAGGTTTCCCAGGACGGCGAGACGCGCAAGCTTCCCGACCCGTTCTTCGTCATCGCGACGCAGAACCCGGTCGAGCAGATCGGAGCCTTTCCGCTGCCGGAATCGCAGCTCGACCGGTTCATGCTCGCGATCGAGCTCGGCTATCCCGACGCCGGCGCCGAGCGCGAGCTTCTCGCCGGCGGAGACCGGCGTGCGCGACTCGCCGACCTCGCCGCCGAGGCCGATGCGCCGACGCTCGTCCAGTGGCAGCGCGAAGCCACCGCGATCCACGTGGCACCGGCACTGCTCGATTACGTCCAGGCCCTGCTCGCCGCTTCGCGCGGCCACCTCGCGGTCACCGGCGCCGGCGCGTCGGCAGGCGCTGACGACGGCGCAACCGCGCGACGCGGATTGAGTCCGCGCGCCGGGCTGATGCTGATCGCCGCTGCGCGTGCCTACGCGCTGATCGGCGGAAGGCCGATGGTCGTGCCCGAGGATGTGCAGGCGGTGTTCGCCGCGGTGGCCGGGCACCGCCTCGCCGGCGGCGCGCGCGCAGGGGCGTTCCTGGCACAAAGCCTGGTGCGCGCCGTCGCCCTGCCGTGAATGCGCAGGCCGCAGGCGGCGTCGCGCCGCCGCCCGGCCGCGTCGCCGGCGCCTCGTGGCTGCAGCGCCTGCGCCAGCGCGCGTTCCGCTTCGCCCCCGCCGACCGCGCGCCCGTGGTGCTGCGCCACTCGCGCATCTACATCCTGCCCACGCGCCGCGGCTATGCGCTGATCGCGACACTGACGGTCATGCTGCTGACATCGCTCAACTACGCGCTGTCGCTGGGGCTCGCCGTCACCTTCCTGCTGGGCGGGCTCGTCGCGGCGGCATTGCTGCACACGTTCCGCAATCTGGCGGGCATCGAGATCAAGCCGCTTGCGGCCACCGACGCATTCGCCGGCGAGCCGATGACCTTTGCGCTGTCCCTCGCGGCGGGCGGCGCCGAGCGCAGTTCGATCGGGATCGCTGCTGCGGGTGCAACCACCGTCGCCAGCATCGAGGCCGGCACCGCACGCACGGTCACGCTGGCCGTCCCGAACCGCGAACGCGGGCGGGTGGCGCTCGGCCGCGTCACGCTGACGTCGACCCACCCGCTGGGGCTGTGGCGTGGCTGGGCCTATGTGCATTTTCCGCTGACCGGGATTGCCTATCCGGCGCCCGAGGCGCATGCCCCGCCGCTGCCCGGGGGGGCGCGGGATGCCGACGGACGCAGCACGGGACGCGGTGACGATGCCGATCTGGCCGGATTGCGCGAATACCAGCGCGGCGATCCGCTGCAGCGCGTCGCGTGGAAAG
Organism: uncultured beta proteobacterium; assembly: GCA_963734515.1. Classification (GTDB taxonomy): domain Bacteria; phylum Pseudomonadota; class Gammaproteobacteria; order Burkholderiales; family Casimicrobiaceae; genus VBCG01. The sequence goes on from CAVTHP010000006.1 coordinate 123,743, forward strand.
CCGTCGCGCGAGGCGCCGGCTGGTTCAGCAAGTCGTTCGAAGGCAGCGGAGGCAGCGGGCCGCTGCTGCTGTCGTTCGCGGCACTGCCGCCCCACCTGTCGACGGAGGCGAAGCTCTCCCGCCTGTGCGCGTGGGTGCTCGCCGCCGAGCGCGCAACGCGGCCGTTTGCGCTGTCGCTGCCCGGCGCGCAGATGCCGCCCGGCGGGTCCGAGAAACACCGGCACGCGGCGCTGACGGCGCTCGCGCTGTTCCCGCCGGACGCGTGATGGCGACGCTGCCTTCCGCATTGCGCCGACCTGCGACGACGAGACGCAGCCGGGTCGTCACCCAGATGGCTCTGTCGGGGTCGCAGATCCGGGCGCTCGGCGTCCTGCTGGCCGCGGCGCAGTTGCCGCTGATCCTGCACCTGCCGCTCTGGATCGCGGGCTTCGGGCTGCTGCTGGTCGCGCTGCGGTTCGTGCTGCTGCGCCGTGACCGCCTGCGTCCCCACGCAAGGCCCGCACGCATCCCATCGTGGGCGCTCGCGATGTTCGCGTTCCTGATCGCGATCGCGGTCCGCAAGTCCTACGGCTATTTCATCGGGCGCGATCCCTGCGTCGCGTTCCTGTTCGTGCTGGTGGGCATCAAGTTCCTCGAAGTGCGAACGCTGCGCGACGGCACCGTGCTGGTCTGTCTCGCGCTGTTCCTGCTGATCACGCCGTTCTTCTACGACCAGTCGATCGTTGCGGGGCTCGCTTCCTTGCCGGCGATCCTCGCCGCCGGCGCGGCGCTGGACGCGCTGTCCGATGCCGGGGATGCTGCGCCGGCGGCAGGCTGGCGCAGGGCGTGGATGCGCACCGCGACGCTGGTCGCGCAGGGTTTGCCGATCGCGGCAGGACTCTTCCTGCTGTTCCCGCGCCTCGCGAGCCCGCTGTGGGGACTGCCCGCCGATCACGCTGCGCAGACCGGGCTCTCGGACCGCATGGCGCCCGGATCGATCAGCGAGCTGTCCCTCTCCGACGCGGTGGCCTTCCGCGTCGATTTCGACGGTCCGCCCCCGCCTCGCGTGCTGCGTTACTGGCGCGGACCGGTGTTGTCGCTGTTCAACGGACGCGAATGGCGTGCACTTCCGCCGCGCGCAGGCGGGCAGCTCGCGAGCGGGGAGGGATTGCGCGTGACCTATGCGGTGACCCTCGAGCCGAACGACCATCACTGGCTGTTCGCGCTGGACGTTCCCTCGGCGCTGCCGCAGATCGAGGCGGACCCCGCGATGCGCGCGGCCTCGGGCGGCCTGGCGGGCCTCTCGAGCGACGAGCAGCTGGTGACCCGCCTGCCCGTCACGCAAGCGCTGCGCTACACGCAGCAGTCGATCCTGCGCGATCGCTATCCGGTCGCGTCGCGCAGCGACATCGCGATCGACTCCAGGCCTCCGCCCGGCAACCCGCGCAGCGTCGAGTTCGCCCGGGAGCTGCGCAGCCGCTATCCCGACGACCGCGCCTACATCGCCGCCGTCCTGCAGTGGTTTCGCGACGAGGCGTTCCACTACACGCTGTCGCCGCCGCTGCTCGAGGACCATCCGGTCGACGCCTTCCTGTTCGATACTCGCCGCGGATTCTGCGAGCACTTCGCGAGCGCGTTCGTCGTCCTGCTGCGCGCCGCGGGCATCCCCGCGCGCGTGGTCACCGGCTACCAGGGCGGTGACATCAATCCTCGCGGCGGCTACATGATCGTGCGCCAGTCGGATGCGCACGCCTGGGCCGAAGCGGTCGTCGACGGGCAATGGCAACGTTTCGATCCTACGGCGGCGGTCGCGCCGTCGCGGATCGAGCGGGGTCTCGCGAGCGCCGTTCCGGCCGGCGATCCGGTGCCGCTGCTCGCGCGCGCCGACGGCGGGTGGGTCAAGAACGTGCAGCTTGCGATCGACGCCATCAACTACCAGTGGCGGCGCAATGTCATCGAGTTCAACCGCGACCGGCAGCGCTCGTTGTGGCGCGACTGGAAGCTGGACGCCTACGCGCCGTGGCAGATCATTGCAGCGACGCTGCTCGCGGTGCTGACCTGGGCGAGCGCAGTCCTCGGGTGGATCGCCGTGCGACGCAGGCGCGGCGAGCGCGCCGTCGTGCTCTGGAACGGGCTCTGCGGGCGGCTTGCGCGTGCCGGTTTGCCGCGCCCCGCATGGGAGGGCCCGATCGCCTATGCGCAACGCGCAGCACGGCGCTGGCCGCAATTCGAGATCGCCTTCCGTGCCATCGGGGAATCGTTCGCGGCGCTGCGCTACGGAGGTGCGCCGTCGCAAGGTCACGAGCGAGCCGCACTGATCGCGACCCTCGAGCGCGCGATCGACGTGCTGCCCTCGCCATCCGCCCTGCGCGCAATCAGGCGCTGAACCGGCACCCCAGCGCGTGGACGCCCGGTCCCTCCCCTGCCTGCAGCGCCGCACTAACCAGCGCCGGCTGCTGCTTTGCGCGATCGCGACGACGCCGTGGCTCGGGCGCGCCGCTTGCGCCGCCGGCGCAAGCGGGTACCCGGACCACCCGATCCGATTGATCCTGCCGTCGACGATCGGCGGCACCAGCGACCTGGTGGCGCGACTCGTAGGCGCTCATCTGGAGCTCGCGCTGGGGAAACCCATCGTGATCGAGGCGCGACCGGGAGCGGCGGGTCGAATCGCCGTCGACTATGTCGCCAATGCCGCGCCGGATGGATACACGCTGCTGCTCGCGAACAACGGCGCGAATGCGATCGTCCCGGCCGGGAGGCATGCTCCTCACGTGGCGCCTGCGGCCCGGTTCGCGCCCGTGACCATGCTGGCGCGCCTCCCGATCGTCGTTGCAGTCCGACCGGCGCTTGGGATCGGGACCCTGGACGCGCTGATCGCGCGCGCGCGCGCCGCGCCGGGAAGGCTCTTCTACGCCAGCGGCGGAGTGGGATCGACTTCGCACACGGCGGCGGCGCTGCTGTTTCGGCGGGCCCGGGTTCAGCTGGTCCATGTTCCCTACGCCGGGACCTCGGCGGCGGTGAAGGACGTGCTGGCCGGCGAGATCCCCGTGCTGTTCACCCATCTCGGCACCGTGGCGACGCTGATCCGGAGCGGCCGTCTGCGCGCACTGGCGGTCACCGGCAATCACCGCATGGCCGATTTTCCGGACGTCGAGACCGTCGCCGAGAGCGGCTACCCGGGCTTCGACGTCACGACCTGGCATGGCGTGGTCGCACCGTTGGGCACGCCCCGCAGGATCGTCGCACGCCTGCACGACGAGCTGGTCCGGATCGTCGCCATTCCCGAAGTGCGCCGCCAGCTCGCGTACCTGGGCATGGAACCGGTGGGCGACACTGCGGAGGCGTTCGCGCGCGCGATGGCGGCAGACACCCGCCAGTGGGCGGAAGTACTGCGCACGATGCCGGCGGCGCACCCGTGACTGCACCCGGCGCAGGGGCCAACCGGCTGCGCCGCGCAGGCGCATCCAAACCGTCGCGCGTGCACGGCAACCGCCGCCTGGAGACAGTGTGACCCGCAGCGCCCTGCTGGTGTCGACCGCGACGCGCTGGCTGGGCACCGCGCGCATGCCGCGAGTGCTCGCGCGCGCGGGATTCGAAGTCGCGCTGCTCGCGCCGACGGATTCGCTCGCGGCGAAATCGCGCCATGTGTCGCGGATCGGCGTTCTCCCGGCGACGGCAACCCCGATGGAATGGCTGCGCGGTCTGGTCCAGATGGTCGAGAAGGTCGAGCCGCGCATGCTCGTGCCTTGCGACGAGATGGCGGTTCGTCTCCTGTTTGCGCTCGTCCTGCAACCGCCGCAGGCCCTCGGCCCGATGCTGCAGGCTCGCCTGGTCCGCCTCGTCACCGATTCGATGGGCGACCCGCGGTTCTACACCGCAAGCATCGACAAGACGATGCTCCCCGCGGCCGCTGAAGCCCTCGGTGTCCGTGTGCCGCGCTACGCGGTTGCGACCGGTGTGAAAGACGCGCTCGCGCACGCAAGCGGGCTCGGCTACCCGGTCGTGCTCAAGCGGCGGTTCGGATTCGCGGGGCAGGGCGTCGCGGTCGTGTCGACGCGCGACGAGCTTGCGGACGCCGCCCTGCATCTGTTGCGTCCCGACCAGCTCGACATCGGCGAGCGTCGATCACCGGCGCTGCTGGTGCAGGCATACATCGCCGGACCCTGCCACTCGCAAGCACTGGTGGCACTCGATGGGCGGCCGCTGCAGGGCTTCGCATGGGAGCGCCACGTCGCCACCTCCCCGGTCAAGGGGCAGACGGCCGTGCTGCGGTTCGTCCGTTCACCCGAAACGCGTGAGTTCTCGGAGGCGCTTTGCCGCGGCTTCGGCATCACCGGATTCTTCAATGTCCAGTTCGTCATCGACGAGCGCAGCGGCGCGGCACAACTGCTGGAGATCAACCGCCGCATCGTCACCCACACGCATCTGGGCGAACTGGACGGCCGGGACCTGGGCGTGGCGCTCGCCCGCGCGCTGGAAGGGAAACCGCCCACGGCGGCGCAGCCGACCGACGAACACGCCGGGGACAGGATCGTGATCTTCCCGCGTGAATGGCTGCGCGACCCGCAAAGCCGCCACCTTGAAGAACTGCCGGTGGACGCGCCCTGGGACGAACCCGAGCTCCTCGCCGCGATGCTCGCGATGCGCCACGAGGGCTGAGCGGTCGCCGGCCTCAAGCGGGTGGGAGGAATTTCTCCGGATCCATCGGCTTGCCGAAGCGCCGGATCTCGAAATGCAGCATGACCCGGCCGGCATCGGTGTTGCCCATGTCGGCGATCTTCTGTCCCCGCGCGACCTGCTGCCCTTCCTTCACCAGGATGTCCTGGTTGTGCGCGTAGGCGGAAAGGTAGGTCGCGTTGTGCTTGATGATGATCAGCTTGCCATAGCCGCGCAGGCCCGAGCCTGCGTAGACGACGCGACCTGCGGCGCTCGCGTAGACAGGCTCGCCCGCGGTCCCGGCGATGTCGATGCCCTTCAGGTTCGCCGTGTCCGAGAACTGCGCGATCACCTTGCCCCTGGCCGGCCAGATCCAGCTGAGCTTGTCATCGGCGCCCGCCGCGGTGCCGGCGACACCGGCCGTCGCCACCTGGGGCTGCACCGCGGCTGCTGGCTGCGCCACCGCCGACTCGGCTGCCGCTGCGGGCACCGCTGCGACGGCCGCAGCTGGCGGCGCCGGAACCGAACTCGCTTCGAGCGTCAACTGGCGCACGGCCTGGTCCGAATACGGTTGCTTGATGGCCTTCGGCGAGGTCTTGAGGATTCCAGCGCCCGCGGGGCCGGGCGACGCGGGCACCGTCATCGCGGAGACCTGGCCCGATGGCGGCGTGACTGGCGCGGCGACGACCGGAGGCACGCTTTGCAGCGGCGCGATCGTCACGCCGTCGGGCAGGGTCGTCGTGCCGGAAGCCGGCGGCAGGCCACCGGCCCCGTTCGCCGGCGCGCCGTTGGCGCCCGTAGCTCCGATCGGCGCATAGGTGACGCCGACCGGCGCGCCTTCCTGACCCGCAGGCGCCGCCGATGCGACCCGGGCTGCCGCCGGCGGCTGGCCTGGCGGGGCGAGGCGCAGCACCTGGCCGACGTAGATCCGGTTGACATTGTCGATGCCGTTCCACGCGGCGAGCTCGCGGTAGTCGAGGCCGCTGTCCAGCGCAATCTGGTAGAGGGTGTCCCCGCGCTTCACCGTGTAGGTCGCAGCGCGCGCCGTCTCCCCTGCCGAAGGCCCGCTGCCCGGTCCTTGCACGACCTCGGGTGCGCGCAATGCGGCCCGGTCCTCGACCGGCACGGGTCGCGGGTTCGCACATCCGGCGACGATGAGCGCCGCGATCGTCAGCGCCGCGGCTTGGCGGGTCCAGGAGCCGAATCCGGGGTACGGGGAGAGCGCAGACATCGATCCAACGACTGGCCGGTGGCCTGAAAGTTCAGGCGAGTCCGGGAAGGAGAGGGACGAATCTTACCGCATCGAACGTCTGCTCGCGGATCCCCGCCGGCCCCAGCTCGATCACCGTGAGGCGCTGCGTGCCGCGCTCGGCTTCGTCGCTCCCCGACAGCGGCAGCACCATGCGCCCGCCGGGTTTCAGGTACTTCAGCAGCGGCGTCGGCACGTGAGTGGCGCCGGCGGTCACGATGATCGCGTCGACCGCGAGCGCTTCGCCGAGGTCGGCGCTGCCGTCGCCGTGCGCCAGGTGCACGTTGCGGATCTTCAGCGACTGAAGATGCCGGCGTGCCTTGTTGACCAGCGCGCCGATGCGCTCGACGGTGTAGACGGTGGCGGCGACCTTGGCGAGCACCGCGGTCTGGTAGCCGCAGCCGGTGCCGATCTCGAGCACGCTGTCGAGCGTGCGGCCGTTGCGCGCGAGCTCGGACATCCGCGCGACGACCCAGGGCTGCGAGATCGTCTGGCCGTGACCGATCGGCAGCGGCACGTCGTCATAGACGCGGATGGCGAGCGCTTCGTCGACGAAGATGTGGCGCGGGATGGCGGTCATCGCCGACAGGACGACCTCGTCGCGTATGCCCTCGGCACGCAGCCGCTCGACCATACGCGCGCGCGTGCGGTCGGACGTCATGCCGATGCCGCTCATTCCGCCCCGGTTGCCCGCGCCGAGCGCTCCCATCGCCCGCGTCTCCCCGTCGTTGTGCGGATCAATGATCCATCCACGCAGCGACGCCCGCCATCTGGTCACGATTGGTCAGGTCGATCTGCAATGGCGTCACCGAAACGTAGTGGTTGTCGACTGCGTGAAAATCGGTGCCCTCCCCCGAATCCGCCGCCGGGCCCGCGGCACCGACCCAATAGACAGTCTCGCCGCGGGGACTCTGCATCCTGACCACGTCTTCCGCCTTGTGGCGCCGACCCAGCCGGGTGATCCGGTGTCCTTTCAGCGCCGATCGCGGCACGTCGGGAACGTTGACGTTGAGCAGCCACGGGCCCGCCGCTTGCCGCTGATGCCGGTCGAGCAGCTCGACGGCCACGGCGGCCGCGGTCTCGAAGTGGGCGGCGGTCTTCGACGCGAGCGATATCGCGACCGAAGGCACCCCCAGCAGGTAGCCCTCGGTGGCCGCCGCAACCGTGCCGGAGTAGATCGTGTCGTCGCCCATGTTCGCCCCGAGATTGATGCCCGAGATCACCATGTCGGGAAGATCGTCGAGCAGTCCGGTCACGGCGAGATGCACGCAATCGGTCGGGGTACCGTTGACGAACAGGAATCCGTTGGGAGCGCGGCGCACCGACAGCGGACGGTCGAGTGTCAGCGAGTTCGAGGCGCCGCTGCGGTCACGCTCGGGCGCGACGACGGTGATGTCAGCGCGGGAGCGCAGCGCTGCGGCGAGATGCTCGAGGCCGGGAGCGAAGTAGCCGTCGTCGTTGGAGAGGAGGATGCGCATCGATTGGAGCCGCGGCTGCGGCACGCAGCTTCCGTCGAACGCCGCGTGCCGCAGTCGTGAATTATACCGTGCGCTGCTCCGCCGCGGCCCGCGCCGCGCCTGCGCATCAGCCGCTGTTGCGCAGCCCTGCGGCCAGGCCGTTGATCGTCAGGTGGATCGCGTGGCGCGAGCGCACGTCGGTCGCGCCGGCGCGGTAGCGGCGCAGGAGCTCCACCTGCAGGTGGTTGAGGGGGTCGAGATACGGAAAGCGATTGCGGATGCTGCGCGCCAGCGTCGGGTTGTCGTCCAGCAGCGACTGCTGGCCCGTGATGGCGAGGAAATGCCCGAGCGTCCGTCGGTGCTCGGCCGCGATCCGCGCGAACACCGATGCCCCGAGTGCGGAATCGGGAACGAGCTCGGCATAGCGCGAGGCGATTGCGAGGTCGGTCTTGGCGAGCACCATCCCCATGTTCGACAGCATCGAGCGGAAGAACGGCCAGCGCGCGTGCATCTCGGCCAGCAGCGCGATGCCCCCCGGCGCGGCGGCGAGCCAGGCATCGACCGCCGAGCCGAAGCCATACCAGCCCGGCAGCATCAGGCGGCACTGGCCCCAGCTGAAGACCCAGGGGATCGCGCGCAGGTCCTCGATCCTCGCCGAGGCGCTGCGCGATGCGGGCCGGCTGCCGATGTTGAGCTCCGAGATTTCCGAGATCGGCGTCGACGCACGGAAATAGTCGAGGAATTCCGGCGTGTCGTAGACCAGGTCCCGATACGCCGCGTACGCATGCGCGGACAGGCGGTCGAGCGCGTCGAAATAGCTCTCGGCGCGCTCCCCCAGGCGCTCGGCATCGTGGAGGCTGGCCTCGAGCGTCGCTGCGACCAGTGACTCGAGGTTGCGCCGGCCGAGCTCGGGGTCGGAATACTTGCTCGCGATGATCTCGCCCTGCTCGGTGAGCCGCAGCCCGCCGCTGACGCTGCCCGCCGGCTGCGCCAGGATCGCATCGTGGCTGGGGCCGCCGCCGCGGCCGACGGTTCCGCCGCGGCCGTGGAACAGCCGCAGACCGACGCCGTGTTCCCTGAACGCATCGACCAGCTGGAGCTCGGCCCGGTACAGCGCCCAGTTGGCCGTCACGTAGCCGCCATCCTTGTTGCTGTCGGAGTAGCCGAGCATGACCTCCTGCCAGTCGCCGCGACTCGTGACGAACTCGCGGTATGCCGGTAGCGCGAAGGCCTCGCGCATGATCGCGCCGCAGCGCGACAGATCGTCGATGGTCTCGAACAGCGGCACGACATTGACCGAGAGCCTCCCGGGCATCGCGAGCCCCACCTCCTTCAGCAGCACCGCCGTCTCGAGCAGGTCGGACACCGACTGACACTTGGAGATCACGTAGTTCTGCAGCGCGTCGCGACCGTATTGCGCGAGAACGCCGGCGGCCACGCGCAGGATCGCGAGCTCGGAGCCGGTGCGCTGCGAATAGTCGAGGTGCGGCGAATGGAGCAGTCGCGGGCTCGCGAGCTCGCGGGCCAGCAGCGCCACGCGCCCGGCCTCGGGCAGCGCCGCGTAGTCGGCGACGACGTCGGCGCGCGCCAGCAGCTCGCTCACGGCTTTCTCGTGCACCTCGCTGTTCTGGCGCAGGTCGATGGTCGCGAGATGGAAGCCGAACACGTCGACCGCACGCCGCAGCGGCTCGAGCCTGCGCGCGGCAAGCTCGCCCGCGCCGTGCATCGCGAGCGACGCGGCGATGGTGTCCAGATCGATGCGAAATTCCTGCGGCGACCGATACGCCGATGCCTCGACCTGCGACCGCCGTGCAGGCTCGATGTCGGCAAGCTCTCGCGCGGTCGCGGCGAGCCTGGCATAGATTCCGATCAGCGCCTGCCGGTACGGCTCGTCCTGACGATGCGGATTCGTGTCGTGCGCGGCCCCGGCGAGCTCCAGCAGCTCGGCCGACGGCGTCACGAGGCGAGTGGAAAGCGAAAGCTCGCCACCCAGCCGGTGCACTTCGTCGAGGTAATGCGCGAGCGCGACCCCCGCCTGCGCCCGGATCGCGTAGGTCAGCGTCTCGGCGACGACGAACGGATTTCCGTCGCGGTCGCCGCCGATCCACGACCCCATCCGGAAGAATGCGGGAACCGCGACGTCGGCGACGCCGAACTCCGCGTGCAGCAGCCGCTCGAGAGACGCGTACATCCGCGGGATCTCGGTGAGGAACGTGTAGCGGTAGTAGCCGAGACCGTTGTCGACCTCGTCCTTCACCCGCAGGCGCGTCAGACGCAGCATCGCCGTCTGCCACAGCTCGAGGACCAGTGAGTGCAGCCGGAACGCGAGGTCGGCCAGCTCGTCCGGCGTCAGCGTCGTGCGATCGCGCCAGGTCAGGAGGCGCGCGATCTCGCGCTCGACATCGAGGATGCTCTTGCGCTGCACTTCGGTCGGATGCGCGGTCAGCACCGGGCTGATCAGCGCGTCGTCCAGCCAGCGGAAGATCGCCTCGACATCGACGCCCGCCTCGCGCAGCTTGGCGAGCGCGTCGGCGAGATCTCCAGCACGCGCTCGCGATCCGGCGAGCGCATGGGCGCGCCGGCGCCGGTTCTGGTGAACGTCCTCGGCAATGTTGGCGAGGTGCGAGAAGTAGCTGAACGCCCGCACGACGTCCAGCACGGCCGCGATCGGCAGCGGGTTCAGCAGCGCCGCGAGATCCTGGCGCGCGGCATCGGCATCGGGCCCCGTCTCGCGGCGGAAGCGGATCGCCGTCTGGCGGATCGCCTCGATCCGCGCATAGCCGTCGGCGCCGGTCTGCACCCGCAGCACCTCGCCCAGGACGCGGCCCAGCAACCGCGTGTCCTCCTTCAGGGGAAGGTCCTTGTCGACGGGGTTCGGCGCGTTCATCGGATGCGGCGGGGACGGCCCGAAAGGCTGCCGCCAGCGCATTGCTCGGAGTCCGATGCTAGCATTGGCACGCCGGATGACCGCCCGGCGCTGCATCTCGCGACGCGGACCCGCCCATGCACGCCGACATCGATCTTCAATCCCCCGACCTCCACGGTGCGGCGCGCCGACTGAAGTCGGCGAACCTCGCCGACCTGTTCGTGCGCGACGCCGATCGCGCGGGCGCACTCGCCTTCGAATGGAATGCCTGGCACGTCGACATCTCGAAGGAGCGCCTCGACGCGCCTGCGCTGGCGCACCTCCTGGCGCACGCTGCGCAGGCGAACCTCGCGCACTGGATCGCTGCGCTGTTCGCCGGGGAAAAGCTGAACCTGTCCGAGCAGCGCCCGGCGCTGCACCCGGCACTGCGGGCGCCGGACGCCGATTCGGTCATCGTCGACGGCATCGACGTGATGGCCGAGATACGCGCCACCCGCGGGCGGATGGCGGCATTCGCCGCGGCAATGCGCGATCGGCGTCGCATCGGCGCGACCGGGGCTGCGATCGCGCGCGTCGTCAACATCGGCATCGGGGGCTCGGACCTCGGGCCGCGGCTGTGCTGCGACGCGCTGGCCGACCCGGACGACACTGCCGCAGGGTCGCCCGAAGTCGCGTTCGTGTCCAATGTCGACCCCGAGCATCTCGGCCGCACGCTCGCAGGATGCGACGCCGCGACGACGCTGTTCATCGTCACGTCGAAGACTTTCACGACCCAGGAGACGCTCGCCAATGCGCTGGCCGCACGCGAGTGGCTCGCGCGCGGGCTCGGTGCCGGGCGCGATCCCGCTTCGCATTTCGTGGCGGTGACCAGCAACGTCGCCGCAGCCCGCGCCTTCGGTGTTCGCGACGACGACATCTTCCCGCTGGCCGACGGCGTCGGCGGCAGGTATTCGCTGTGGTCGGCGGTGGGACTTTCGATCGCCTTGCGCCTCGGCTGGCCGCGCTTTGCCGACATGCTGGACGGCGCCCACGCGATGGACCTGCATTTCCGGCATGAGCCGTTTGCGCGCAACCTGCCGGTGATCCTCGGCCTCGTCGGCTACTGGAACGCACGCTGGCTCGGTCATTCGCAGCGGCTCGTCGTCCCCTACGCGCAGGCGCTGGCACGGCTGCCGGCGTACCTGCAGCAGCTGCAGCTCGAGAGCAACGGCAAGAGCGTCACCCGCGACGGCGCGCCCCTGCGGACCGCGAGCGCGGCCGCGGTGTGGGGCGACGTCGGCACCGACAGCCAGCACGCGTTCTTCCAGTGGCTGCACCAGGGTACGCACGAGGTGCCGGTCGAGTTCATCGTCCCGGTGCGCGCGCGCCACCCTCTCGGTGACCAGCAGCGGATGCTCGTCGCGAACGCGCTCGCGCAGGCGCAGGCGCTGCTCGTCGGACGCCACGACGACGCGCTGCGCGCCGAGCTGGCGGCGAAGGGTTACACCGGGACGCGGCTCGAGGCGGCGATCGCCGCGCGGCGCTGTCCGGGCAACCGCGCGTCGACGACGATCCTCCTGCCGCAACTCGACGCACGCAGCCTCGGGGCGCTGCTCGCCCTCTACGAGCACCGGACCTTCGTCGAGGCGATCCTCTACGGCATCAATCCGTACGACCAGTGGGGCGTCGAACTCGGCAAGACGCTGGCCGGGCCCGTCGCGACGGCGCTCGCCGGGGACATGCGCGCGGTCGACGGCGCCGACGCGTCGACGCGGATGCTGATCGAACGCGCGCGCGCCCTCGCCGCAGACGGCAGCTGAGATCGGCGCACGCGCCGCGCCGATGGCCAGCGAGAGCACGGCCGCGCGCCTGGCGCCGATGGCCCTCCGGCGGGGACGACGGAACGCCACCGCAGCTACGGCGGCGGATTCGCGTCGTGCGCTGCGCGCAGCGCCTGCGCGAGCGAGGCGACCGCGGCTGCATACAGGCGGCTCTTGTTGTAGCGCGTGATCACGTAGAAATTCGGGTAGGCGATCCACAGGCTCTCCGCGGGCTGCGACGGATCGGTCGGCTCGCCCTCGGACGGATCGGGCTGCTCCTCGAGGAGCAGCAGCCCCACGGGCTCCTGCACGGTCGGATCCGGAGCGCCGACGGTCGCGACTCCGTCGGCGTTCCACGCGGTGAGCGGGCGACGCTCGCTGACCCCACCGTCGAGCCGGGCGAGCGCGGCGTCGCGCTGCGATGCCGAGACCGTCGCCTTCGACCACACCGGCTGGCCGCGGACCCAATCGTGGCGAGCGAGATAGTTCGCGACGCTGCCGACGACGTCGTCGCCGCTGTTCCAGAGATCGATGCGCCCGTCGCCGTCGAAATCGACCGCGTAGCGCCGCAGGCTACCGGGCATGAACTGGGGAAGCCCCATGGCACCGGCGTAGGATCCGCGTGGCGTCAGCGGCGACAGCTTCTCGTCGCGCGCAAACAGCAGGAACTCGCGCAGCTCGTTGCGGAAATAGGACGCCCGGCGCGGATAGTCGAACGCAAGGGTGGTCAGCGCGTCGATGACGCGGAAGTTTCCGGTATTGCGGCCGTAGAAGGTCTCGATGCCGACGATCGCGACGACGATTTCCGGGGGAACGCCGTACTCGGCCTCGGCGCGCTCGAGCGCCTGCGCGTGCGCGAGCCAGAACTCGACGCCGGCGCCGATGTGCTCCTCGTTCAGGAATCGCGGCGCATATTCGTACCATTTCGGAGGCGCGAGCAGCGGCCGCTGCATCGCGTCGACGATCCGCTCCTGGTAGCGTGCGTCGCCCAGCCAGCGCACGAGGCTCGCCCGCTGGAAGCGATCGTTTCGGACGAGCTCGTCGATGAAGCGCCGCACGTCGCGCCGATTCGCGTAACCGGGCGCCGCGGGCGCCCTTGCCCTGCCGTGGGGCGCGGCCTGCGCAACCTGCCCGGTCGCGCAGGCCGCAAACGCCATCGCGAGGATGGCGAGGGTGCGGCGGCGCGATGGCGTGACCATGGTGTGCGTACGGCCAATGGTATCATCGCGCGCGCCTCGCGCATCGGGCACCATCGTCCGCGCAAGGCGCGCCGATGCACAAACTCTATCCGCTGTTTCGCCCGCTGCTGTTCGCGGCCGACCCCGAGCTGGCGCACGAGATCGCGTTCGCGGGCCTCGACGCCGCCGCGAAGACCGGCATCGCGCAGCTGTTCGGACCGCGCCTCGCTCCCTCGCCCGTCGAGGTCATGGGCATCCGCTTTCCCAACCGGGTCGGACTGGCTGCGGGCCTCGACAAGAATGCCGAGCATCTCGCGGGGCTGGCGACGCTGGGGTTCGGCTTCCTCGAAGCGGGAACGGTGACACCGCGGCCGCAGCCCGGGAATCCGCGCCCGCGCATGTTCAGGATCGTCGAGGCGCAGGCCCTGATCAACCGGCTCGGGTTCAACAACCTCGGCGTCGAGCGCTTCGTCGCGAACGTCGCGCGCTCCGGCTATCGAGGTGTGCTGGGCGTCAACATCGGCAGGAACTTCGACACGCCCAACGAGCGCGCCGTCGACGACTACGTGGCCTGCCTGCGCGCGGTCTACGACTGCGCGACCTACGTGACCGTCAACGTTTCGTCACCCAACACCAAGGGCCTGCGCGACCTGCAGGCCGAGGATGCCTTGTCGGCCCTGCTCGAGGGCATCGTCGGCGAGCGCGACCGGCTTGCCGACGCGCGCGGGCGCCGCGTGCCGCTGGCGGTGAAGATCGCACCCGACCTCGGGGCCGAAGCCTTGCGCGGGATCGCGCGCATCGTGGTCGGACGCCGGGCCGACGCGCTGATCGCCACCAACACGACGATCGCACGCGACGGCGTCTCGGGCCTGCCCAATGCCGACGAGACCGGCGGCCTGTCGGGTGGACCGCTGCGCGAGCGCTCGACGGCGGTGCTGCGCACTCTGGCGGCGGAACTCGGCGGCGCGCTGCCGATCATCGGTGTCGGAGGCATCCTTTGCGCCGACGACGCGCGCGAGAAGATCGCTGCGGGAGCGACGCTGGTGCAGCTCTACACTGGACTGATCTATCGCGGCCCCGACCTGGTCGCGCAGTGCGTGCGCGCGCTCGCGGCCCCTGCCTGAGCCGGTAGCGTGCACGGCCCGCGCGGCGCAGAGCGGCGGGCAGCGCCGCTTCAGTGCGCGGCGACGAGGATCCTGGCGTCCGCTTCGGCGACGAGGGTTCCGTCCTGGATCGTCGCCTTGCCCGCGAGCACGACGATCCCGCCGCGATGCGCGGATTTCGGGAGCAGCCCGGTGACCGTCCACCGCGAGGTCAGCGTGTCCCCGGCGCGCACCGGCGCGAGGAAGCGCGCGCGATGCTCGAGGTAGGCGATCGCCGTCCCGTGGAAGTACATCCCGACCGCGGCCCCCATGATCGCGGAGGTCATCATGCCGTGCAGGATCGGCGTGCCGTAGCGAGTCCCTTTCGCGAATTCGGCGTTGGTGTGGTGGGGGTTGAAGTCGCCGATCAGCCCCGCCCCGAGCACCAGGTGCGTCTCGGTCACCGTCACCGCGCTGGCGAACGTGTCGCCGTCGCGGACTTCGTCGAACCACCTGCCGCTGCCTTCGAGCGCGTTCACGCGGGCCTCGCAGCAGCACCACTGCGCAGAGAATCGAGCTCGGCCAGGCACAGCTCCGCGAACGCGATCCCGGCGTAGATCGGAAGCACCAGCACGTTGAAGATGGGCACGAGGGACAGCGGCGACAGCAGCAGGCCGAGGCCGAACAGCCGCCCGCGGCTGCGGCGCAGCACGCTGCGGATCTCCTCGCCGGTCGCGTGCGTTGCAAGCGCGTCGTAGCGGAACATCCGCTGCGTGAACCACGCGTTCAGCGCCAGCGATGCTGCGACGTAGAGCGGCGGAACGACCAGCAGCGGCAGCGCGACGATCCACAGCGGAACGAGGATCGCGACCGCCATGACTGCGTTGGCGAGACTCCCGGAGACGCTGCCGCCGGCTCGTGCGGCGAGTGCGGGAAAGTGCAGCGACGCCACCGTGCGAACGATCACCGGCATCGCGAGCACGGCGACCGCGACGAGGCCGGTGGCGACCGCGAGCACGGCGAGCATGATCGCCGCGACGATCGATGCCAGCACCGATTGCAGCGTGATGCCGCCATCGGCGGCAGCCCCGAACCATCCCGCGATCGTCGCGACCAGCGGATGCCAGGCCGTGACGCCGATCGCGATCCATGCCAGCGTGGCCACGACCAGCGGAAGCGTCGCGATCCCCACGATGCGCGGGCTGAACAGGATGGGAAGCGCGCGCTGCAGCGCGCCGAGTATCTGCCTCAGATGCAGCCGACCGCGAAAGTGCGAGGCATCGCGACGCGACGGAACACGCGGCCGCGAACGCCTAGACGGCGGCCGCCTCGAGCTCGAAGCGGCCGCTGAACTCGCTCAGCACGCTCGTGAACGCGCGGTCGATTAGCGGCTCGGCCTCGACCAGGCGGGCGCGGTTGATGCGGAACTGCTCGGCGAGTTCCTCGGCCGTCATCGACAGCGCTTTCTGTCCCTGGCGGTTGGTGAACAGGTAGGTGCCGCGCAGCGGGCTGACCCACGCGAGCTTGGCGAAGGACAGTTGCGCGTCCTCGTCCTCGAACTCGGCCCACTGGCCCCGTTCCAGGCTGCTCGCGATTTCGAGATACTCGTCCTCGAGCACCGCGGATTCGGCGCCGGACACGACCGGCTGCGCCGGCGCCATCGCATTCGCCAGCGCTCTCGGCGCGGGCAGCCGCCGCGGTGTCCCCGGATGCTTTCGCAGCCTCGGCTTCGGCACGCGCCGCTTCGGCAACCGCGGCCGTCGGCGAGGGTACGGCGGCAAATCCAGGCTTCACCGCGGCCGCGTGGGCTTCGACCAGGTGCCCCATGAAAGACTCGCGCTCGCCAGCCGCCCATTGCGCCGCGGGAACGGCTGCGCCGAGGCGCTTCAGCAGCGACGGCAGGAGCGCCACGAGGTGCTTGCGGTCCTCGGCGGTCTTCTTGGGTTGCACGCTCCAGACCAGGTCCTCGAGCGTGCTGACCGCCGACGACCACGCCTCGCTCTCGTCGCCGTCGCGCAGATAGCTGCTCTCGAGCGAGCGCTGCAGGTTCCCGCGCAGGAACTGGGCGAGGAACTGGGGTATCGGGTAGCTTTCGACGCGGCGCTCGACCTCGGACTTCGCGATCGCGGTGGCGAGGTCCTTGCGGTCGCTCTCGTTGATTTCCTCGACGTTCGGGGCGAAGTTCTCCTCGGCCGTCCGCTCCTCGGACGACAGGAAAGTCTCCAGCTCGACACGCAGCTGGTCGAAGATCGCGAGGTCGTCGGCGAATCCGTCGATGATCCGGTGGACGATCCTGTCGATCGTGCGGTACAGCGGATCGTCCTGCCCCATCTCGGGCGCCCAGCCGAGGCCCGCCGCCGCGAGCGCATTGACGAGCAGGCGCGACGGATGGGACTTCTTGGCGAAGAACGCCCCGTCCAGCATCGCGACCTTCAGCACGGGGATCTGCAGCCGCGCGAGCAGCGCCTTGATGCCGTCGGGGAGATCGCGCGTCTCGAAGATGAAGTCGAACAGCATCGCGACCATCTCGATGGTCATCGCCTCGAGCTGGTTGACGCGTTGCCCGAGCGCCGAATCCTGCAGGTCGCGCAGGACGTTGTGCATGCCCTCGGGGATGCCGGCGAAGGTGACCTGGGCGCCCTCGACGTCGAATCCGGTCTGTCCGGCCTGCAGCCGCGTCAGGCCCTCGTGAAGGCTGGGCGTGGCCATGATCGGCGCGCCCGGCACGTAGCCCGACGGCGTCGGCGGCAGGGGTGCGAAGGCCTGGGCGCCGGTGGGTGGTGCAGGATGCCCGGCCAACGGGAAGCCGCCGCGCGAGGCGAGCTGGCGGAACATCGCCATGATGTCCGTCTCGACGGCGGGCGGCTGCGCGTCCGGCTTCTTCGCAGCACCGGGCGTCTTCGCGGTCGCGGGGCGCGGACCGGGCCGGCGCACCGCACCTGCGGGAACGATGCGCAGGTTGGCGAGATGCCGGTTGACGTCGGCATAGATCTCGCGCGATCTCTCCGAGCGGAGCCTGGTTCAGCTTCTTCAGGATCTGGAACTTGACCGTGCGCTCGGCCTTCAGCCCGTCGAGCGCCTCGGCGAATGCGCCGATCACCGTCGCGGGACCGAGCGGATTATCGGCCGACTCGAGCTCGGGACGCCCCAGCAAGTGACCGATGCCCCGGTTCAGCATGATCAGTTCTTCATGACACAGGTTCTCGACGACGCGCACGATGTTGCCGATGATGACCGAGTGATCGAGGGTCATCGCGTCGACCAGCGCGAGCTTGGTCGCATCGACCTTGGAGAAATCTGTCTTCCGCTCCGCCTTGCCCGACACCCGCGCCTCGAAGTCGGCGCGCAGGTGCTTCTCGAACGCAGCCATCAGCTCGGCACGATCGGCCTTCAGCGTCTGGCGCGCTTCGAGCTGGAGCTGCTGCTCTTGGCGAACGTCGGTCTTGCCGGCGCGCTCCATCAGCATGTCGCAGATGCGGTCCTCGAGGCCCGCGAACGACAACAGCAGCCGATGCACGGTGAGATCGCGGCAATCCGAGAGGATCTTCGCCAGCTCCCGGGGAATGGGACGGCGGGCAGGCGCGACGCTTGAGGTCACGTTCACGGGTGCCACGGTCGAATCGAGGATGGCATCAGGATGGCGTTTGACCTAGCGCGTTCAAGGCGTTAGGGCCCCTTTTAGCAGAAGCACTCTAGCATGGCGCCCTGCGGCGTGCCAATGCGGGAGGCGGCGTTTCACCGGGAAATCTCGACCCACGCGCGCTCGATTCGCTTGAATGAGACAGGGGTCGGCGTGCGGAGCTCCTGTGCGAACAGCGACACCCGCAGTTCCTCGAGCATCCAGCGGAACGCGTCGAGCGCCGGCGACACGCGGCCGGTCCGCTGCTCGCTGTCGGCGCGCCCGCGGTAGCGCTCCCACCATGTCGCCACCTGGGCGGCATGGCGGGCGTCACGATCCGGATGCTCGGGGTAGCGGGCGATCCTGCGTGAAATGGCCTGCAGGTAGCGCGGCAGGTGGTGAAGCTGGGTCCAGGGCGTCGCCCCGATGAAGCCCGGATAGACCAGTGCATCGCGCTGGGCCTTCACCTCGGCGGCCAGTGCCCGCCGGGACGCCGGCAGGGCCGCGATCCGCTGCGACAGCGCCTGGTATTCGGCGGCAATTGCCGCCAGCAGGCGCCAGGCGCCGTCGGCAACCGCGGGCAGGCGCGCGCGCGCGCGCTTGACCTGGGCGGCATAGGCCCCGGCATCCCGCGGCAGTGGATCGTCGCCGAGGAATGCGCGGTCGGCGACCGCGTCGCGCAGGTCCTCCTGCAGGCGCTCGGGCGCAATCGCGGCGCGCAACTGCATCGCCGTCGTCGTCCAGTCCGGCGGAGGCTTGACGCGCTGCCTGAGCGCATCGGCGAGCTCGAATCCGACCAGCCGCACCACCCCGCGGCGCGAAGCCGCATCCGCGGCATCACGCGTGTCGAGCAGCGTCAGGGCGACGCCATCGCCGTCATCCTGCAGCGCCGGATAGCCGGTGATCCTCTGGCCCGCGCGCTCGAGCGTCAGCGTCTCGGGCAGCTCGCCGAAGTTCCAGCGCGTCAAGCCCTTTTGCTCGAACCGCGGCTGCTCGGCCGCGAACGAAAGTCGCGCCGCCTCGGCGAGCCGCAGCTTCAATGCCGCGAGATCGCGGTCCGCGCCGAGCTCGCGCGCCGAGGCGTCGACGACCTGCACGTTCATCCGCAGATGCGTCGGCAGCCCCGCGCTGTCGAAGGCCCCCGATGGCGGGGCGTCTCCCAGCCTCCCGCGCAGGTAGTCGCGCAATGCGTCGACCAGCGGCCGATCGTGATCGGGGTCCTGCGCGAGGAACGCGGTGACGGTCTCCGGAAGGGGGATGAGCCGGTTGCGCCAGGCCTTGGGCAGCGACTTCAGGTAATGGGTCACCTTGTCACGGATCATTCCCGGAACGAGCCAGTCGAGTGGCGCCTCGGGGATCTGGTTGAGGCGCGCGAGCGGCACCGTGACGGTCAATCCGTCGAGCGGGTGGCCGGGGGCGAAGCGGTATTCGAGAGGAAGGTTGGCGCCGGCGACCTGCAGCGACTTCGGGAACAGCTCCTCGGTGACCTGGGTGGCGGCATGGCGCATCAATTCGTCGCGCGAAAAACGCAGCCGCCCCGGCTCCTGCGCCTCGGTCTTCCTGCGCCAGGCCTCGAAACCCGCACGCGTGTGGATGCTCTCGGGAATGCGCGTTGCGTAGAGCGCCGCGAGGGCGTCTTCGTCGACCAGCACGTCCTGCCGGCGCGCCTTGTGCTCGAGCTCGGACACGTCGGCGACGAGCTTCCGGTTGTGCGCGAGAAACGGAGCGTCGACGCCCAGCTCGCCGTCGACCAGCGCCTCGCGGATGAACACGTCGCGCGCCGCGGCAGGGTCGATCGGGCCGTACGAAACCGGCCGCCGCGCAACGAGCGTGAGACCGTAGAGCTTGACCCGCAGGCTGGCGACGACTTCGCCGCGCGTGCGGTCCCAGTGCGGCTCGAAATGCTCGCGGTCGACGCGTTCGCCAGCCACCGCTTCGATCCATTCGGGCTCGATGCGCCCGGCGCAGCGCGCGTACAGGCGCGTCGTCTCGGTGAGCTCGGCGGCGAGCACCCATTTCGGCGCCTTCTTCGCGATGCCCGAGCCCGGGTGGAGGTAGAACGTCAGTCCGCGCGCACCGTCGAACTGACCGGGTCCCGCGCCCGGCGCAGTGGCTTTCGTCCCGATGTTGCCGAGCAGCCCGGCGAGCAGCGACCGGTGGATCGCCTCGTAGCGCGCGCCATCCTGAGCCGCCGGCAGCGCGGAGTCGAAGGTCCAGCCGGCCTCGATCAGCGCAGCACACAGTTGAGCGTGCACGTCCCGCCACTCGGTCAGGCGCAGGAACGACACGAAGCGCGCCCGGCATTCCTGCACGCGCTTGCGGTGCGTCAGCGATTTCTGCTCCCGGCTGTCGAAGAACTCCCACAGCGCGATCAGCGACAGGAAATCCGAGCGCGCGTCGCGGAACTGCAGATGCGCCTGGTCGGCGGCCTGCGCGCGTTCCAGCGGACGCTCGCGCGGATCGGGCACGGCCAGGGCGCTCGCGATCACCAGCGCTTCGGCGAGGCAGCCGTTGTCGCGGGCTGCGAGGACGATGCGCCCGATGCGCGGATCCAGCGGCAGCCTCGCGAGCTCCCTCCCCTTGGCGGTCAACCTGCGTTCGCCGTCCAGTGCGTCGAGCTCCTGCAGCAGCTGGTAGCCGTCGGCGATCGCACGCGCCGACGGCGGGTCGACGAAGGGAAACGCCGCGATGTCACCCAGCGACAGCGCGGCCATGCGCAGGATGACCGACGCGAGCGAGCTTCGCAGGATCTCGGGCTCGGTATGCTGAGGTCGCGCCGCGAAATCGTCCTCGCCGTAGAGCCGGACGCAGATGCCGTCCCGGACGCGGCCGCAGCGGCCCGCGCGCTGGTTGGCCGACGCCTGCGATATCTTCTCGATCTGCAGCAGCGTCGTCTTGTTGCGCAGCGAATAGCGCTTGATCCGGGCGAGCCCCGCGTCGATCACGTAGCGGACGCCGGGAACCGTCAGCGAGGTCTCGGCGACGTTGGTCGCGAGCACGATCCGCCGGCCCCGCGAAGTTCCGAACACGCGTTGCTGGGCTTCGACCGTCAGACGCGCGTACAGCGGCAGGATCTCGACGGCGGACGCGTAGGGCCGCCGCGCGAGCGACCGCCGGAGCACGTCGCCGGTCTCGCGGATCTCGCGCTCGCCGGGCAGGAACACCAGGATGTCGCCCGGCCCCTCCCGCCACAGGTCTTCGGCCGCAGTCGCCACCGCCTCCTCCAACTCCTCCTCGTCGTCGACCTCCTCGTCGGCCGTGCGCAGCGGCCGATGGCGGATCTCGATCGGATAGGTTCGCCCCGACACCGCGATCACGGGCGCCGGACCCTTCGGGCCCGCGAAGTGCTGCGCGAAGCGTTCGGCGTCGATGGTCGCCGACGTGATGATCACTTTGAGGTCCGGCCGACGGGGAAGCAGCTGCCGGAGATATCCGAGCAGGAAGTCGATGTTGAGGCTGCGCTCGTGCGCCTCGTCGACGATGATCGTGTCGTAGCGCAGGAGGTCGCGATCGCCCTGCGTCTCGGCGAGCAGGATGCCGTCGGTCATCAGCTTGACGTAGGCATCGCGATGCGTGCGGTCGGTGAAACGGACCTTGTAGCCGACCGCCTCGCCCAGCGGCGTTCCGAGCTCCTGGGCGATGCGCGCCGCGACCGAGCGCGCCGCGATGCGCCGCGGCTGCGTGTGCGCGATCTGGCCCCGCTCGCCGCGTCCGATCGCGAGGCAGATCTTGGGCAGCTGCGTCGTCTTGCCCGAACCGGTCTCGCCCGACACGACGACCACCTGGTGCCCGCGGATTGCGGCGGCGATCTCGCCGGCGCGCTGCGCAACCGGCAGCCCGGGCGGATACCCGACCTGCGGCTTGCGCGACGCGCGCGCGGCACGCAGGGCCACCGAGCGCTCGACGTCGGCCGCGATCTTCGCCCATGCGCTCGCGTCTTCGCGCGTGCGCTCGGCGCGCTCGATCCGCGCGAAGAGCCGCGGCTCGTCGAAGGCCATCGTCCGCGGCAACGACGCGCGCAGCGCCGCGATCGCAGCCGTCACTTCACGACCGCCACGACGCGCCCGTCACTGCGCGGTCGGCGGAACCGGGCGCGGGGCTCCTTGCCGAAGGTAACGCGTCATCGCCGATGCGGCGGCGATCGTGGCGACCGCGCCGACCGCGAACAGTCCGAGGGATCCGGACTGCGCCGCCGTGGTCACGCCGTGCAGCAAGACAACCGTCGCCGCGAACGCGGGCACCATCCTGAGGTCGTAGCGCAACAGCAGCAGCAGCACCGCCGATGCGACTGCGCCGGCGATCAGTCCGCTGAACAGCGCCCCGGCCGGATCGGCGCGCCCCTGCGCGAGGGCCGTCGCGCACTCGAGGACGACGACGACGGCGACCGCGAGCCAGATGCGCCGCGTGAACGACCGCGTCAGCAGCGAGACCGCGTACACGACGAACAACTCGGCACTGGCGAGCATGATGAAGTCGAGACCCGAGAGCATGGCTCCTGCCCAGGGCGAATAGAGCGATGCCCAGGTCGTTGCGGGCCACAGTGGCGCGTCGCGAATCCCGAGGGCATTCAATGCCGATTGCAGGCCGACGACGCAGGCACCGGCGGCGACCGCCGCCAGCGTCGCGGGCCAGCGGCCGATGCGCGGGCGCACAGGCTCGGCGCAAGCGCCGAACGCCCCGACGCCTGCGCACAGTCCGGCGAGCAGCGCGACGGCCACCGCCGAGGCGACGCCGGCGAGCAGCTTGACCGTCAGCTGCGACGCGACCGGATCGGTGGTGGAGAGTTGCATCGCGACCAGCGGCCAGCCGTTGACTGCGGCCAGCACGACCAGCGCGAAGGTCGCGCCCATGACCCAGCGCAGGGCGCGCGTGTCGACGCGATGGCGCACCCAGCTGCGGATGCCGACGATCAGCGCCGCCAGTCCCGCAGCCAGGAAGACGGCGAATCCGGCGAGTCCCAGGACCTGCAGCCGGTTGTCGCGCTCGCTCTCGGCGCGCAACCAGGTCTCGGGAATGTGCACGAAGCGGCCTGTGGCCGTCACGTCGTCGCCGCCGACCGCGACCGCGTAGCGCGCCTCGCCTCCCTTGCCGACGTCCACGCGCGGATCGCCGAAGACGAACGACCAGTCGGTGCGCGCCGGGCGCTGCTGCTCGTCGGCGGCAACGAGCTGCAAGGCGGCAGCGTCGACGCCGAACCGCGCCTTCAGCTCGCGCGTCGCGATGTCGAGCGCCGCCTGTCTCGGCAGGTGCGCGCCGGGACGGGACTCGGGCAGCACATGCACGATGGTGCGGATGCTGCGATCGCTCGCGACGGTGACACGCCACTCCTCGGCGCGCTCGACGACGTCGCCATCGAAGGTCGCGTAGCGCACCTCCCACACCGGAGGCGCCAGCGGGCCTCCGACCAGGGCCCGATACGCGCGTTCGCCGGCCTCGCGCCACACGAACTTGTGCGCCTGCCATTGCTGCGGGACCGCGTTCGCGAGCCTGACGACGGCGAAGCGCCGCCATTGCGGGCCCAGCGTCACCCCGCGCGCCGCCAGCGACGCGTCCGCCGCCGCGATCGCGTCGGCCCGGTCGAGCCTCATCGGTGCGACATCGGCTCGAAACGGCGCGAACGCAAGCCACGCAACGACCCCGGCGATGCCGAGCAGCGGCAACGCATTCTGGAACCGCGTGACCCTCGAGCCAACCGGAAGATCGAGCTTCGCCTCGGCCTGCGGCTCGGCCTTCGCGATCGCAGGCAGCCACCCTGCGTTGCGCAGGCGATCCGGCAGCTCGCCCCATCTGCCCGCCTGCAGGCGGCGCGACAGCATCACCAGGAGCGGCGTCGATGCGGCCAGGACCACGAGCGCCTGTTGCAGGCGCGCGCCCGGGGCCTCGACCAGGAATACCGGAATGGAGAGCAGCGAAATGTCGAAAGTCGCGTGCAGGATGATCGTCGGCAGCAGGCCGAAGCGCAGGAAGATCAGCGCCCAGACGATCGACGGCAGCAACAGCTCGACCGGTCGCGAATACGCGGGGAAACCCGGGTAGTTCGCGTGCGCGCTGCCGAACACGACCGCCTGCAGCACGACGGCGAGCGCGATGCCGAGGCCGCGGCGTCCGTAGCGCGCGCCGATCAACGCGCCCAGCGACAGGGGGATCGCCCGGAACACGCACTCTTCCATGAACCCGGCTTCGAGTGCGATTGCGATCGGCGTCGCCGCGGGCACCGACGAGCCCAGGATGTTCGGATCGGTCAGGACCTCCGAAGGCTGCCACCAGCCGAGCCAGCGGTTGGTCGCGTAGTAGAACGCCGCGATGAACGCTAGGTCGATGGCCACGAACAGATAGCCGCCGAGCGTGCGTCCCGCCACCTGCCGCGTCGCCCCCGCATCGCGCGACCACAGCCGCCACAGCTGCGGCTGCTGCGGAAACGCCCGCCGCGACAGGCTCTCGGCCGCCATGAACGTCAACGCATAGGCGAGCCCGCCGGCGAAGGCAATCAGCATCGCTGCTCCCGCCTGCTTCGCCCAGAAGGTTGCGACGGTCTGCGTCGTGTCGGCGTCGAACCACGCCGTGGGCGCGGACGCGAGTTTCGCCAGCGCAAGCAAGCTGCCGACACAGAGTCCCGCGACGACCGCGGGCTTCCACTCGAGCCAGTGCCGCCGCGCGAGCCACAGCACGCCGAGGACGCAGCCCCCCAGGCCATAGAGGACCCCGGCGGACAGCGAGGCGAGATTGGCGATCAGGTCGTTGCTGCTGCGCAGTTCTGCAAAGCGCCGGTCGAAGGACTCGGGCACGTGCACGAACGGCGTCACGCCGGTCAACTCGTCGCCCGAAACGACCAGCCGCAGGCGAATGCGCGCGTCCCCCAGCGCCTCGGGACGCTCGTAGGTGAAGCTGTGGTCGACGCGCCCGCCCGGCTGCGTCTGCTGCGAATGCTCGAGGAAACGCCAGGCGGAGAGATCGATGTGCAGATCGTCCTTCGCACCGGTCTCGGCGATCTGCCGCGCCTCGGTCTCGGGCAGGGCCTTGCGCGCCGGATCGCGCACGTAGGTCTCCGGGAGGCGCCGCTCGAAGCCGTCGGGCGTGCCGTCGGGACGAAGCCGGACGACCGTCTCGTCGATGGCGCCAAGGCGAAACAGGCGCACCTCCCACCAGTACGGGGCGTAGCTGCCGCCGCGCGTCAGGCGCGCGAACGCGCTCTTGCCGCCGCCTTCGAGCTCGATGTAATTCTGCGCCTCGGAATCGTGGCTGAAGCGCACCGCAGCGCGCGCGTCGGCCGGCGCGAGCTCAAGCCGCGCCGCGAGCGCTCGGGCGGCAGCGACCGCATCGGCGCGCGAGGTCTTGACGTCGAGATTGACGATCGGGATGGCGAGCGGGAACAGGCGCAGCGCAACCGCGAGCGCCGCCAGCGAGACCAGCGCGTAGACGACCCAGAACGCAGGCCTGCGCGTGATGCCGTTCACCATGGCCGACTCGCTCGCCCTGCTCCGTCGCCGCCGGCCATCGCCTCGCCCGCACTCCGATGCATGCCGACGATGCCGCGCGCGGCGAGGTCTTCGAGCCTGCGCGCGTCGATGCCGAGCCGCTGCTGCAGGACCGAGGCCGTATGCTCGCCCAGCAGCGGCGGCGCGGCGACCGGCGACGGCGGCGTGGCCGACAGCCGAACGGGCACACCCACCTGCGGGACCGATCCCGCGAGCGGATGCGGAAGATCGAGCCGCATGCCGCGCGCAGCGACCTGCGGATCGGCGAACACCTGGTCGACGCGGTTGATCGGTCCCCCGGGTATGCCTGCGCCCTCGAGCGCTGCCAGCCAATCACGCTGCGTCCTGACGCGCATCAGCCCATCGATCAGCGGCACCAGGGTGTCGCGGTTGCGCACCCGCTCGGCGTTGGTCGAGAAACGCGGATCGCGCGCCAACGAAGGCCTGCCCGCGATGTCGCAGAACCGCGCGAACTGGCCGTCGTTCCCGACCGCAAGGATCAGGTGCCCGTCGAGGCATCGGAACACCTGATAGGGCACGATGTTCTGGTGAGCGTTGCCGGCGCGCTCCGGCGCGACGCCGCTCACCAGGTAGTTCATGTTCACCACCGACATCATCGCCACCGCCGAATCGAACAGGCAGGCGTCGATCCACTGCCCGGCGCCGGTCCGGTCGCGATGCGCGAGCGCCGCGAGCACCGCGACCGTCGTGTACATCCCTGTCATGAGGTCGGTGATCGCCACGCCGGCCTTCTGCGGCCCACCGCCCGGGAGATCGTCGCGCTCGCCGGTGACGCTCATGAATCCGCTCATGCCCTGGATGATGAAGTCGTAGCCTGCGCGGTCGGCATAGGGACCGTCCTGCCCGAAACCGGTGATCGACGCGTAGACGAGCCGCGGATTGATCGCGGCCACCGGCGGGTAGTCGAGGCCGTGTTTCGCGAGCCCCCCGACCTTGAAGTTCTCGACCAGCACGTCGGACTCGCGCGCGAGTGCGAGCACCAGATCACGGCCTTCGGGTCGGGTGAAATCGATCGCGACCGACTGCTTGCCGCGGTTGCAGGCGAGGAAATACGCCGCCTCGGCGGTGTCGTTGCCGCCCTGATCCTTCAGGAAAGGCGGACCCCAGGCGCGCGTGTCGTCGCCGGTTCCGGGCCGCTCGATCTTGATCACCGTCGCACCGAGATCGGCGAGGAGCTGCGTGCACCACGGCCCCGCGAGCACGCGGGACAGGTCGAGGATCATCAGGTGGGAGAGCGGGCCGGGCATGCCTGTGGTCCCGTCACCCGCCCTTCGGGCACCGTCTCCCCGCTCACGGGGTGAGGGCAGGGGTGAGGGGCGCTACTCGATGGCCTTGACGATGTCGTCGACGACCTTCTTCGCGTCGCCGAAGACCATCATCGTCTTGTCCATGTAGAACAGCGGATTGTCGAGACCGGCATATCCCGCCGCCATCGAACGCTTGTTGACGATGACGGTGCGCGCCTTGTGGGCCTCCAGGATCGGCATCCCGTAGATCGGGCTGCCTTTCTGCTCGGCGAGCGGATTGACGACGTCGTTGGCGCCGAGGATCAGCGCGACGTCGGTCGAACCGAACTCGCTGTTGATGTCTTCCATCTCGAACACCTGGTCGTATGGAACCTCGGCTTCGGCGAGCAGGACGTTCATGTGCCCAGGCATGCGACCGGCGACCGGATGGATCGCGTAGCGCACGTTGACGCCCCTGGCGCGCAGCTTCTCGGCCATCTCCTTCACCGCGTGCTGGGCGCGCGCGACGGCGAGCCCGTAGCCGGGGACGATGATCACGCTCTCGGCGTTGCCCAGGACGAACGCAGCGTCGTCGGCCGAGCCGGACCTGACGGACTTCTGCTCGCCTCCCGCCGCCACCGCGCCGGGTTCGGCGCCGAAGCCGCCGAGGATCACGTTGAAGAACGACCGGTTCATCGCCTTGCACATGATGTACGACAGGATCGCGCCCGAGCTGCCGACCAGCGACCCGGCGATGATCAGCATCGGGTTGTTGAGCGAGAAGCCGATGCCGGCCGCCGCCCACCCGGAGTAGCTGTTCAGCATCGATATCACGACCGGCATGTCGGCGCCGCCGATCGGGATGATGATCAGCACGCCGAGCAGGAACGCGATCGCCGTCATCACGATGTACGGCATCCACTTCGACTCGTCGGGCGACATGAAGAACCAGATGCCGAAGCCGATCATCGCGACCGCCAGCGCGAGATTCAGCATGTGCTGGCCGGTGAACACGACCGGCGCGCTGCGGATCCTGCCCGACAGCTTGCCGAACGCGATCACCGATCCGGAGAACGTGATCGCGCCGATGAACGTGCCGATGAACAGCTCGAGCCGGTTGCCCGACGGGATCGGAACGTGGAGGCCGAAGGCCGCGGGATCGTGGATCGCCGAGATCGCGATCAGCACCGCGGCGAGCCCCACCAGCGAATGGAACGCCGCAACGAGCTCGGGCATCTGCGTCATCTGCACGCGCCGCGCGATGATCGCGCCGACAATGCCGCCGACCGTGATGCCGGCGAGGATCATCCCGACGTTGCGCGTGTGCGAATAGACGAGCGCGAGCGTGACGACGACGGCGATCGCCATGCCGGCGATGCCGAGGAGGTTGCCGCGGCGCGCCGTCGACGGATGCGACAGGCCCTTGAGCGCCAGGATGAAGCAGACCGAAGCGACCAGGTACCACAGCGCGACCTGATTGGCGGTCATCGCGATCCCCCGTTCACGCTGCCGGCCGGTGCCGCCGCTGCGCCGTCACGATCCACGATCGATCCCGAAAATGGCATGTCCATGGAGGTGTCCGTCAATGCTTGCCGGCGGCCTTGGCCCCCGGCTCCTTGCGCTTGAACATCTCGAGCATTCGCTGGGTGACCAGGAAGCCGCCGAACACGTTGACCGACGCCAGCGCCACCGCCAGCACGCCGACCCAGCCGCCCCAGTCGAATGCCGCAGGGCCGGCCGCGAGCATCGCGCCGACGAGGATGATCCCGGAGATCGCGTTGGTCACCGACATCAGCGGCGTGTGCAGCGCCGGCGTGACGCTCCATACGACGTGGTAGCCGACGACGATCGCCAGCACGAAAATGATCAGGTAGAAGACGATCGGATCGACGCCTGCGGCCATGGCTTCCCTCTTTCTAGGCAATGCGTGTGCTGCGGATGACGGGGGCGCGGCGCGCGTTCATGTCCGCGTCACGGCTGCGCCGTTGTCGCAGACCAGCGTCGCCTGCACGATCTCGTCCTCGCGGGCGAGAGCGAACTCGCCGGTCTTGAGGTTCAGCGACAGCGCGAGGAAATTGAGGACGTTGCGCGCGTAGAGCGCCGACGCGTCCGCCGCGACCAGCGCGGGCAGGTTGACGAGGCCGACGAGCTTCACGCCGTTCTTCACCACGATCTTCCCCGCCTCGGAGCCTTCGACGTTGCCGCCCTGCTCGACTGCGAGATCGACGACCACCGCGCCGGGCTTCATCGCCGCGACGGTGTCGGCCCTGACGAGCTTCGGCGCGGGACGCCCCGGAATGAGCGCGGTCGTGATCACGATGTCCATCTGCCGGCAGCGCTCGGCAATGATGCCGGCCTGGCGCTGCATCCACGCCGGCGGCATCGGGCGCGCATAGCCGCCCACTCCTTCCGCGATCTGCCGCTCCTCGTCGGTTTCGTAGGGCACGTCGACCCATTTTCCGCCCAGCGACTCGACCTGGTCCTTGACCGACGGACGCACGTCGGAGGCTTCGATGACTGCGCCCAGCCGCTTGGCAGTCGCGATCGCCTGCAGGCCCGCGACGCCGACTCCGAGGATCAGCACCCGCGCCGCCTTGACGGTGCCGGCGGCGGTCATCAGCATCGGCATGAACCTGCCGTATTCGTCCGCAGCCAGGATCACCGACTTGTAGCCGGCGATGTTCGCCTGCGAGCTCAGCACGTCCATCGACTGCGCACGCGTCGTCCGCGGCAGCCGCTCGAGGGCGAAGCCGGTGACGCCCGCGCGGGCGAGTGCCTCGACGCCCGGGGCATCGAACGGGTCGAGCATGCCGATCAGCGCGGCGCCGCGAGCGAGCTTCGGGACCTCGTCGCCGACCGGCGCGCGCACCTTCAGCACCAGCGCGGCGCCGAGCGCATCGGCGGCGCTCCCGATGCGTGCTCCGGCGGCCACGTAGTCCGCGTCCGGGATGTTGCTCGTGATTCCCGCGCCGGCCTCGACGACGACGTCGTGCTTGCCGCTCGCGCAAAGCTTCTTGACGGTCTCCGGCGTGGCCGCGACACGGGTCTCTCCCGGTCGCGTCTCGCGAGGAATGCCGATCAGCATGTTGTTGTCCCCTGCGGTTCGGCCGTCGCGAATGCGGATGCTGCGACTGCGGCGGCCGGTGTCAGGCGCTATCGTGCCACATTTCGAACGAGCGGGCCGGCATCGCTCGAACTGACGCGGCGCCTTCGCGCTGCCGGTGCGGGAATCGCGCCGGCGGATCGTCGTCAGATCGCCGCAGCGATCGCCTTGCCGACATCGTCCATCTTCGCCTTGCCGCCGATGTCGGGCGTGCGCGGCGCGGACGGGTCGGCGAGCGTGCGTTCGATCGCGCCGACGATCGCTGCCGCAGCCTCGCGATGGCCGAGGAAATCGAGCATCAGCGCGCCCGACCAGATCTGGCCGATGGGATTCGCGATCCCCTTGCCCGCGATGTCGGGCGCCGACCCGTGGACGGGCTCGAACAGCGACGGATGGCTGCGCTCGGGATTGATGTTCGCCGAAGGCGCGATGCCGATCGTTCCGCAGACGGCGGGGCCCAGGTCCGAGAGGATGTCGCCGAACAGGTTCGAGCCCACGACGACGTCGAAGAACTGCGGCCGCTGCACGAAATGCGCGCTCAGGATGTCGATGTGGAACTGGTCGACGCGGATGTCCGGATGATTCGCCGCCATCGCCTTGAAGCGCTCGTCCCAGTACGGCATCGTGATGGAGATGCCGTTGGACTTGGTCGCGGACGTCAGGTGGCGCGCGGGCCTCGTCCTCGCGAGCTCGAATGCGTACTTGAGGATGCGGTCGACGCCCGTGCGCGTGAAGATCGATTCCTGGAACACCGTCTCGCGCTCGGTGCCTTCGAAGACGCGGCCGCCGACCGATGAATACTCGCCCTCGGTGTTCTCGCGGACGACGACGAAATCGATGTCGCCGGGCTTGCGGTTGGCGAGCGGCGTCGCGATGCCGGGCATCAGCCGGCAGGGTCGCATGTTGACGTACTGGTCGAAACGGCGCCGGAACTGGATCAGCGAGCCCCACAGCGACACGTGGTCGGGGACCACCGCCGGCCAGCCGACGGCGCCGTAGAAGATCGCCTCGAAACCGGACAGCGTCTCGAACCAGTCGTCCGGCATCATGCTGCCGGTCCGGACATAGCGGTCGCAGTTCCAGTCGAAATGCGCGAACTCGAGGGCAATGCCGAATTTCGCGGCCGCTTTCTCGATGACCCGAAGCCCCTCGGGAACCGTTTCCTTGCCGATGCCGTCACCCGGGATGACGGCGATGCGATGCGTCGCCATGTGCTCTCCTCTTGCGGGGGCGCCATTATAGGTGCAGGCCGCGGGGTTTGCGCTATGATGCGCGCACACCAAGATCCATGGCGCCCATGAAGCAGACCTTTCTCGACTTCGAGCAGCCGATCGCCGAGCTGCAGCAGAAGATCGACGAGCTGCGCTACGTGCACGAGGATTCCGCCGTTGACATCTCCGACGAGATCTCGCGGCTGACCAAGAAGAGCCAGCAGCTCACCAAGGACATCTACAGCAAGCTCTCCGCCTGGCAGATCGCGCAGGTCGCTCGTCATCCGCAGCGTCCGTACACGCTCGACTACGTCAACGGCATGTTCAGCGAGTTTCGCGAGCTGCACGGCGATCGCTCGTACGCCGACGACCCGGCGATCGTCGGCGGCCTCGCGCGGTTCAACGGCATGCCATGCATGGTCCTGGGCCAGCAGAAGGGCCGCGACACCAAGGAGAAGATCCACCGCAATTTCGGGATGCCGCGCCCGGAGGGTTACCGCAAGGCGCTGCGCCTGATGAAGCTCGCCGAGAAATTCGGGCTTCCGCTGTTCACGTTCGTCGACACCCCCGGCGCCTACCCCGGCATCGGCGCCGAGGAGCGCGGACAATCGGAGGCGATCGGCCGCAACCTCTACGAGATGGCGGGCCTGCGCGTGCCCGTGATCGCCACCGTCATCGGCGAAGGCGGTTCCGGCGGCGCGCTCGCGATCGCGATCGGCGACGTCACGCTGATGCTGCAATACGCGACGTATTCGGTGATATCGCCCGAGGGCTGCGCGTCGATCCTCTGGAAATCGGCCGAGCATGCGCCCGAGGCCGCGGAAACGCTCGGGATCACCGCTTCACGACTGAAACAGCTCGGGCTGATCGACAAGGTCGTCAACGAACCGCTGGGCGGCGCCCATCGCGACCACGCGGCGATGCTGGTCGCGCTGAAGAAGGCGCTCACCGAGGTGCTGCGTCACCTGCAGGAGCAATCGCTCGATGCGCTGCTCGAGGCGCGCGAAGACAAGATCCTCGCCTATGGGCGATTCAAGGAGATTCCCGCCGGCTGAGCCCGGGCCGGCCGATCGCCTGCGATCCGCGGTCGCGTCGGCGCTCGCCGCCGCGCTTCCTGGCGGGGGCACGGTCGCGGTCGCGCTGTCGGGGGGGCGGGATTCCATCGCATTGCTCGATGCGGCGGCCGCAGCGGCGCAGGCCGGCCGCGTCCACATCGTCGCGATCCACGTGCATCACGGCCTGTCCGGCAACGCCGACCGGTGGAGCGCGTTCTGCGCGCAGGACTGCGCCGCGCGCGGGGTCCCGCTCTCGATCCGCCGCGTGAACGTGGTGCGCAGGCCCCGCGCGAGCCTCGAGGCCCAGGCACGGGAGGCGCGCTACGCGGCGCTGGCCGGCGCCGCGCGTGAACTCGGCGCAGCAGCCGTGCTGCTCGCCCATCACGCCGACGACCAGGCCGAGACGTTGCTGCTGCAACTGCTGCGCGGTGCGGGTCCGCGCGGGCTCGCGGCGATGGCGTCGGCGCAGCGGGACGAAGGCATCCT
Organism: uncultured beta proteobacterium; assembly: GCA_963734515.1. Lineage (GTDB taxonomy): Bacteria > Pseudomonadota > Gammaproteobacteria > Burkholderiales > Casimicrobiaceae > VBCG01. The sequence goes on from CAVTHP010000006.1 coordinate 156,205, forward strand.
GTGGCTGCGGCCATTCCTCGGATTGCCGCGGGCCGACATCGACGCCTGCATCGACGAGCGACATCTGGCGTACGTCGACGACGAGAGCAATGTGCAGCCCGCACACCGCCGCAATGCCCTGCGCCTTCGTGTCGTTCCGGGACTGCGGGAGATGGCAGCCGGATATCCGCTGACCCTCGTGCGCGCCGCGGCGTTGCAGGCCGAGGCGGCGATGCTGCAGGACGATCTCGCCCGGATCGATGCGCAGACCGCCTGCGACGGCCACGCCCTCGATCGCGCGGCGCTGGCCGCGCTGCCGGCACGGCGCGCGCGCAACCTGCTGCGCTGGTTCCTGCGCGGCCGTGGCCTGCCGGCCCCATCGCACCAGCGGCTCGCCGCGATGCTGCGCCAGCTCGGCGCCGCGGAAGCCTCGCCCAGGCTGCGCCTTGCGCATGCCGGCGTCGAGGTATCGGTCCACCGCGGGAAGATCATCGTCCACGACCCGCCGCCGCCGCCCTATGCGGTCGGCTGGAGCGGCGACGCCGCGGTCGTGCTGCCCCACGGCCGGCTCGCGCTCGGCGCGACCTGCGGCAGCGGCATCGCGGCGCGCCATCTCGCGGACGCGCGCGTTTCGATCCGCGCCGGCGCCCCGGGCGAGCGCCTCCTGCCCGCCGGGTGTACTCATCGCCGGGCAGTGGCCGACCTGCTGCGGGAGGCCGGCGTGCCGCACTGGGAACGCAGCGCCCTGCCCAGGATCTATTGCGGCGACCGGCTCGCGGCGGTCGCGATCCTTGGGGTCGATGCCGCGTTCGCCGCGGCACCCGGTGAAGCCGGCATCGCGCTCGACTGGAAGCCCTCGCCCGGCGCCCCGGCGGGAGAGGCAACGACGCCGCGCCCCGTGCTATAATTTTGAATTTATTTGCCTTTATTCTGTCGGAGCCAGGGAAATGGCGGTAGAACGCACGCTTTCGATCATCAAACCCGATGCGGTCGCCAAGAACGTCATCGGTGAAATCTATTCGCGCTTCGAGAAGGCCGGCCTGAAAATCGCCGCGGCGAGGATGGTTTGGCTGTCGCGCACCGATGCAGAGGGTTTCTATGCAGTCCACCGGGAGCGGCCGTTCTTCCGCGACCTGGTCGATTTCATGACCACCGGCCCGGTGATGGTGCAGGTGCTCGAAGGCGACAACGCCATCGCCAGGAACCGCGAGCTGATGGGCGCCACGGATCCGAAGAAGGCGGCGCCCGGCACGATCCGCGCCGATTTCGCGCAGTCCATCGACGCGAATGCCGTGCATGGCTCCGACGGTCCCGAGACCGCGCGCAGCGAGATCGCCTATTTCTTCGCCGCGCACAACGTCTACGATCGCCAGGATCGCTGACCCCCGCGGACCGATGATCAACCTGCTCGACCTCGAACCGGCTGCGCTCGAGAGATTCTTCGCCGAACGCGGCGAGAAGCCGTTTCGCGCCAGGCAGGTCTCGCGCTGGCTGCACCAGCGGTTCGTCGACGACGTGGCTGCGATGACCGATATCGCGCGGCCCCTGCGCGAGCGGCTGGTGGCAGAAGCCGGGATCCACGGCCCGCGCGTGCTGCGCGACACGACTGCGTCCGATGGCACCCGCAAGTGGCTGCTCGACGCGGGCAGCGGCAATGCCGTCGAGGCCGTCTACATCCCGGAGGACGACCGCGGGACGCTGTGCATTTCTTCGCAGGCGGGCTGCGCGCTCGACTGCGCGTTCTGCTCGACGGGGAAGCAGGGCTTCAACCGCAACCTCGAAACGGGCGAGATCGTCGGCCAGCTCTGGCACGCCAACCGGACCTTGCTGGCAGACGGGATCCGCGCCCCGTGGGTCGAGGCGGGTCGCGCGCCGATCACCAATGTCGTGATGATGGGCATGGGCGAGCCGCTGGCCAATTTCGACCACGTCGTCCCCGCGCTGCGGCTGTTCCTCGACGACAACGCCTACGGGCTCTCGCGCAGGCGCGTCACGCTCTCGACGTCGGGCCTCGTGCCGTGGATCGACCGTCTGCGCGACGAATGCCCGGTCGCGCTGGCGGTCTCGCTGCACGCCCCCACCGACGCGCTGCGCGACCGGCTCGTGCCGATCAACCGCAGGCACCCGCTCGCCGAGCTGATGGCGGCGTGCCGCCGCTACCTGGAAAAGGCGCCGCGCGATTTCGTCACGTTCGAATACGTGATGCTCGATGGCGTGAACGACCAGCCGACACACGCACACGAGCTCGTCCGGCTCGTCCACGACGTCCCCTGCAAGATCAACCTGATCCCCTTCAACCCGTTCCCCGGCAGCGAATTCGGCACCAGTCCGCGCGAGCGAATTCGCGCCTTCGCGCGGACGCTGCAGGACGCCGGAATCGTCGCGACGATCCGCAAGACGCGCGGCGAGGACATCGACGCGGCCTGCGGCCAGCTCGCAGGCCAGGTGCAGGACCGGGTGAAGCGCAGGCTCGCGACGCGGATTCCGCTCGCGGTCGCCCGCTGATGTCGACGGCGAGAAACCCGAGCCACGCCCGGACCCCGACCATGCGCCCCCGCCGCCCATCGCTCGCCCTGCTCGTCCTGCTCGTCGCATTATCGGTCGCCGGGTGCGCGACCAAGCCGGCGGCCCCCCAGGCGCCGCCGGTGGACACGACCCCGATCAAGCGGGAACGCGCGACTCCGCAGGAGCGGGCGAAAATCCACACCGAGCTCGCCGCCGGGTATTACCAGCGCGGCCAGATGGACGTCGCGCTGCAGGAGCTCGGTCTCGCGAAGTCGTTCGACCCCGCGGACGCGGGGATCTACAACGTCTACGGGCTCGTCTACGCGATGCTCGGCGAGGAGAAACAGGCCGAGGAGAACTTCCGCCATGCGCTGTCGCTCGCGCCCGGCGATTCCGAAATCCGCGAGAACTGGGGCGCGTTCCTGTGCGGCACCGGGCACCCGAAGGAGGCCATGCCGGAATTCGAGCAGGTGATGCGCGACCCGCTGTACAAGCATCCCGAGATCGCGCTGATCAACGCCGGCAAGTGCAGCGCGGCGCTCGGTGACGTGCAGAAGGCCGACGACTATCTGCGGCGCGCCCTCACCGTCTCGCCGGGCAATCCGGTGGCCTCCTACAACCTCGCGATGCTCGCGTACCATGCGCAGCGCTACGGCGAGGCGCGCGTGTGGATGCATCAGGTGATGCGGCAGGCCTCCCCACCGCCGGAAGCGCTCTGGCTCGGCATGTGCATTGAGCGCAAGGGCGGCGGGCGCGACGCCGAGCAATCGTACGAGGCGCAGCTGCGCAACCGGTACCCCGGCTCACCCGAAGCGAAGGCGATCGTCAGCGGGGCCTGCCCGTGACCGGTCCGGTCGACGCCCGATCGGGAGCCGTGAAGGCGGCCCCGGCGACGCTGTCCGCCAGTGCGGGCGCGGCGCTCAAGGCGGCGCGTGAAGCCGCAGGGCTGCCGCTCGACGCGATCGCGCAGCAATTGAGGCTCGCGCCGCGCCAGGTCCAGGCGCTCGAAAACGACGATTACCAGCACCTGCCGGGGCGCACCTTCGTCCGCGGCTTCGCGCGCAACTACGCCCGCTTCGTGCATCTCGACCCCGACGCGGTGCTCGCGTTGCTGCCGGCCGGCGAAACTGCGCCGGCACTCGAGCGCCCGACGCTCGCGCCGACGCGCCGCCCAATGGGCGAGCTGCCGGTCGAAGGCGTCGCCAAGCGCTCGGCGATCCGCTGGCTCGTCCCCCTGCTGCTGCTGCTGGTCGTCGCCGCAGCGGGATACTACGAATACACGCGGCAGCAGGCGGCCCTTCGAGGGAAGGCCGCGACACCGCCGCCCGGCGCGCCGGGTGCAACCGTCGTACCTCCGCGACCCGGGTCCGACGCCGCGCAGGGCACTCGCAGCGACCCGGCCGAGAGCCTGCTACCCGCGGCCCCGGCCGCCTCCGGCGCGCGGTCGACGCCGCTGCCCAACCCCCTCGCCGGGTCGCCACCGGCCACGGTAGCGCCGGGTCGAGAAACCGCGGAGCCGCCGCAGTCTTCGACGCCGGCGGCGCCAGGCGCAGGCGCCGTGCCGGGCACCCGCGGCAGCGCAGGCGCGGGCGACCAGGCACTCGCCAGCGCTGCGGCACTGGTGCTCGCGTTCAAGGGCCGGTCCTGGGTCGAGATTCGGGATGCGAGCGGCCGCATCGTCATGCGGTCGACGGAGACGGCCGGCACGACGCGCACGGTGCAGATCGCGCCTCCGCTCGAGCTCGCGCTCGGCAACGCGCCGCAGGTCGACGCGACGTTCCGCGGCCAGCCGCTCCACCTCGGCCCCTACACGCACGGCAAGGTCGCGCGGGTGTCCATCAAATGAGCGCGATCGAGCGTCCGCCGGTCGAGCGCCGGATCACGCGCAGCGTGGATGTCGGCGGCGTCATCGTCGGCGGCGGCGCCCCGATCGTCGTGCAATCGATGACCAACACGGATACGGCGGACATCGAGGCGACGGTCGCGCAGGTCGCAGCGCTCGCCCGCGCAGGCTCGGAGCTCGTCCGCGTGACGATCAACACGTCGGAGGCTGCCGCGGCGGTGCCCGAGATCCGCAGGCGGCTCGACGACGCCGGCTGCGGCGTCCCGCTGATCGGCGACTTCCATTTCAACGGGCACAAGCTGCTGACGCAACACCCCGGCTGCGCGGCCGCGCTCGCGAAGTACCGGATCAATCCCGGCAACGTCGGCAGGGGCAGCAAACGCGATTCCCAGTTCGCGACCCTGATCGAGCTCGCGATCGCGCACGGGAAACCGGTGCGCATCGGCGTCAACTGGGGCAGTCTCGATCAGGCGCTGCTCGCACGGATGATGGACGACAACGCGGCGTCGGCATCGCCGTCGGACGCAGACGCCGTCATGCGCGGCGCGATCGTCGCTTCCGCGCTCGAGAGCGCGGCGCAGGCCGAGGCGCTGGGAATGCCCGGGGACCGCATCATCCTGTCGTGCAAGGTCAGCGACGTGCAGGACCTCGTCGCGGTCTACCGCAACCTCGCCATGCGCTGCGACTACCCGCTGCATCTAGGCCTGACCGAGGCCGGCATGGGCAGCAAGGGGATCGTCGCGTCCGCGGCAGCGATGGGCGTGCTGCTGCAGCAGGGCATCGGCGACACCCTGCGCGTGTCGCTCACCCCGGAGCCCGGCGGCGACCGCACGCGCGAAGTGGTCGTCGCGCAGGAACTGCTGCAGACGATGGGATTGCGCTCGTTCACCCCGATGGTGACGGCCTGCCCCGGCTGCGGCCGCACCACCAGCACGTATTTCCAGGAACTCGCGCAGCGCATCCAGGCGTTCCTGCGCACTTCGATGCCCTCGTGGCGCGCGAGCTATCCCGGCGTCGAGACGATGCATGTCGCTGTGATGGGCTGCGTCGTCAACGGGCCGGGTGAATCCAAGCTCGCGAACATCGGGATCTCGCTGCCGGGCACCGGCGAGACGCCGGTCGCGCCGGTGTTCGTCGACGGGCAGAAGACCGTCACGCTCAAAGGCGAGAGGATCGCGGAGGAGTTCGAGCGCATCGTGCTGGACTACGTCCGCATGAAGTACGGTGGCGAGCCCGCGTCGCCGCAGCTCGTGCCCGAGCGCAGGACCCTCGCCGTCAAGGCGATCGCCTAAGGCGCGGGGCGGCATCGCGATGGCGACGGCACTGCAGGCCGTGCGGGGCATGAACGACGTGCTGCCGGACGAGGCCGCGCTCTGGGAGTACTTCGAGGACACGACGCGCGACGTCTTCCGTCGCTACGGCTACCGCAACCTGCGCGTGCCGATCGTCGAGCCGACGCCCCTGTTCGTGCGCGCGATCGGCGAAGTCACCGACGTCGTCGAGAAGGAGATGTACACGTTCGCGGACAAGCTGAACGGCGACAGCCTTACGCTGCGCCCGGAAGCGACCGCCGGCATCGTGCGCGCGGCGATCGAGCACAACCTGACCTACGACCGGCCGCAGCGCGTGTGGCTCGCGGGTCCGATGTTCCGGCACGAGCGGCCGCAGAAAGGCCGCTATCGCCAGTTCCACCAATTCGACGCCGAGGCGCTCGGCTTCCCCGGACCCGACGTCGACGCCGAGCAGATGGTGATGCTCGCGCGGCTCTGGAGGGAGCTCGGCCTCGCCGACGGCATCCGCCTCGAGATCAACTCGATCGGCGACCCGGAGGAGCGCAAGTCGCACCGCGCAGCGCTGGTCGAGCATTTCTCCCAGCACGCCGATGCGCTCGACGAGGATTCGAAGCGGCGGCTGCACACGAATCCGCTGCGCATCCTCGACAGCAAGAGCCCCGCGATGCAGCCGATCGTCGCCGCCGCGCCGAAGCTCATCGATCGCCTCGGCGACGCGTCGCGCGCGCACTTCGAGGACCTGCAGTCGCTGCTCGCCGAGCACGGCATCGCATACACGATCAACCCGCGTCTCGTGCGCGGGCTCGACTACTACAACCGCACGGTGTTCGAGTTCGTCACCGATCGGCTCGGCGCGCAAGGCACGGTGGCGGGAGGCGGCCGTTACGACGGCCTCTTCGAGCAACTGGGCGGCAAGCCCACGCCGGCGTGCGGCTTCGGCATGGGCATCGAGCGGATGATTCTCCTGCTGCAGGACTCGCGCCGCGGCGCGGGGCCGGTTCCCGTCGCCTACGTCGTCCACGCGGGCGACGCAGCGGCGAAGCTCGCGCGCGCCGCAGCCGAAGCGCTGCGCGACGCCGGCCACGGCGTCGTCGTCAACGCGGGCGGCGGCAGCTTCAAATCGCAGATGAAACGGGCCGATGCCAGCGGAGCGCGTTACGCGCTGATCATCGGCGACAACGAAGCGGCGGCCGGCACCGTCGCGGTGAAGCCGCTGCGCGGCGGCGAACAGACCGAAGTCCCGGCAGCGCAGATCTCGGTGCGAATCCGGGAGCTTCTGACATTGACGAAGGATGACGATGGCCTCGTATGACCTCGAAGAACAGGACCAGATCGAAGAGCTGAAGGCGTGGTGGGCACGCTGGGGCGGAGTGATCGCCACCGCGCTGGTCATCGGCGCGCTGGTCGCCATCGGCATCCAGGGGTGGCGCTGGTGGACGGGCAAGCGCGCGGAGGACGCGTCGGTGCTCTACACGGCGGTCAGCGAAGCGGTGCGCACCAAGGACGCGGCCAAGGCGAAGGACGCAATCAGGGACCTGACCGACCGCTATGCGGCCACCGGCTACGCGCCGCGCGCCGAATTGCTCTACGCCAAGATGCTCTACGACGCAGGCGACCGCAAGGGTGCGAGCGCGCAGCTTTCCTGGGTGATCGACCACGCAACCGAGGACGAGCTGAAGGCGGTCGCGCGCTACCGGCTCGCGGAGATCCAGGTCGACGAGAAGCAGTACGATCCGGCACTGGCCACGCTCGACGCCAGGCACCCGGCGCCGTTCGACGGCCTGTACGCGGATCTGCGCGGCGATGCGCTGGCGGGCGCAGGGCGCAGCGCCGAGGCGCGCAGCGCCTACGAGACCGCGCTGGCGAAGCTCGACCCCAAATCCCAGTACCGCGGCTACATCCAGGTCAAGCTCGATTCGCTGCCCGGAGCGGCGGCAGCCGCCGCCAAGCCATGAAAGCCCTGCCCCGCAGTCTCGCCTGCGCGCTGACCGCATCCGCGGTGCTGTCCGGCTGCGCGAGCCTTTCGCAATCCCCGCTGACGTCGTGGCTCACCTCGATCCCGCCACCGTCGTTCGCATGGCTGACCGGCTCGTCGAACGCGCCGGGACCTCTGCCGGCGCCCAAGGGCGGCGTCTCGGCCACCGTCGAGTGGCGGGTCAGCATCGGCAGCAAGGCCGGCCCCGGCATCGCTCCCGCGATCACGCCGGCCGCGGTCTACGCGGCCGCCAGCGACGGCACGCTGCTGCGCATCGACCCAGCGTCGGGCCGCGTCGCCTGGCGCATCAATGCCGGGCACCGGCTGTCGGCAGGGCCCGGCGCGGACGCCTCGATCATCGCGGTCGGCACCGACCAGGGCCTGGTGCTCGCGTTCGATCCGCAAGGCAAGGCGCTGTGGAGCACCCGCGTGTCGAGCGAGGTGATCGCGCCGCCGCTCGTCTCCAACGACGTCGTCATCGTCTTCTCCGGCGACGGGCGCATCTACGGTCTCGCGGCGGCCGACGGCAAGACCATCTGGGTCGACCCGCGTTCGATTCCCTCGCTGACCGTGCGCAATTCGGCAGGCGGTGTCGAGTCGCGCGGAGGAATCTTCATCGGCACCGCCGGGGGCCAGCTGCTCGCCATCGCGGCGCAGACCGGCGCGATCGGATGGACGGGAACCGTCGCGACCCCCAAGGGTGCCACCGAGCTCGAGCGCATCGCCGACGTGACGAGCCTCCCCTATGTCGACGCGACCGAAGCCTGCGCCGCGGCCTTCCAGGGGCGCGTCGCCTGCTTCGACGTGGTGCGCGGCACGCTGCAGTGGACGCGCGACATCTCGAGCCTCGCCGGAATCACCGGCGATTCGGGCCGCATCTACATCGTCGACGACAAGGGCGCCGTGCAGGCGCTCGACCGCAGCAACGGCGCGTCGGTCTGGAAACAGGAGGCTCTCGCCAAGCGACGCATCGGTGGCCCGCAGGTGATCGGCAACGACCTCGGCGTCGTCGACGTCGAGGGCTACCTGCACCTGATCTCGCGCGGCGACGGATCGTACCTGGCGCGGCTTTCCACCGACGGAAGCCCCGCGACCGCGCAGCCGTCGCAGTTCGGCGGCGGCATCCTGTGGCAGTCGCGCAACGGCGACGTCTACGCGGTGACCGCGCACTGATGCGCAAGGCGCCGCGCGGCCGCTGAAAGAAACACGAACCCGATGCTCACCACGATCGCACTGGTGGGCCGGCCCAACGTCGGCAAGTCGACGCTGTTCAACCGGCTCACGCGTACGCGCAATGCGCTGGTCGCCGACTTTCCCGGCCTGACGCGCGATCGCCACTACGGCCGCGGCCGCTACGGCGAGCGCACGTTCCTGGTGGTCGACACCGGCGGATTCGAGCCCATCGCCACGTCGGGGATCCTGTTCGAGATGGCGAAACAGGCCAGGGCGGCGATCGCCGAATGCGACGCCGTCGTCTTCATCGTCGATGGCCGCGCCGGCCTCGCCCCGCAGGACGTGGCGATCGCCGACCTGTTGCGCAGGTCCGGACAGCCGATCGTGCTCGCGGTCAACAAGGCCGAGGGGCTCGCCCCCGGGCGTGCTGCGGCCGAGTTCCACGAGCTCGGACTGGGCGAGCCGCTGCCGATCTCCGCCGCCCACGGCGAGAACGTCAACGACCTGATCGAGATCGCGCTGGCGCGCTGCGACGCCGCGGCAGGTTCCGCGCCGGCGGACGAGAGCGCCGCCACCGACGCTCACGCGCGGATCAAGGTCGCGGTCGTCGGGCGCCCCAATGTCGGCAAGTCGACGCTGGTCAACGCCCTTCTGGGCGAGGAGCGCGTCATCGCGTTCGACGAGCCAGGCACCACGCGCGATGCGATCCATCTCGATTTCGAGCGCGGAGGCAAGGCCTACACGCTGATCGACACCGCAGGCGTGCGACGACGCGGCAAGGTCGACGAGATGGTCGAGAAGTTCTCGGTGATCAAGACACTGCAGGCGATCGCGGACGCGAATGTCGTGATCCTGATGCTCGACGCCGCCGACGGCGTCACCGAGCAGGATGCCCATCTCGCCGGTCACATCCTCGAGGAGGGGCGCGCGCTCGTCGTGGCCGTCAACAAGTGGGACGCGGCGGCGCCCGAAAAGCGCGAAGCCACGAAGCGCGACATCGCGCGCAAGCTCGCCTTCCTCGAATTCGCCAGCCACCACTACATCTCGGCGCGCGAAGGGCGCGGCGTGGCGGAACTGATCGGCGCGGTCGACCGCGCGTATGCGGCGGCGATGGCGCGGCTTCCGACGCCGCGCCTGACACGGACGCTGCAGCTGGCGGTCCAGCGTCAGCAGCCGCCCCGGGCCGGCATCGTCCGGCCCAAGATGCGCTACGCGCACCAGGGCGGCGTCAATCCGCCGCTGGTGATCATCCATGGGTCGGCGCTGCATCACGTTCCGGATGCCTACCGGCGATACCTGGAACATTTCTTCACCGACGCGTTCCAACTGCGTGGTACCCCGCTTAGGATACAATTCAAGACGGGTGCCAACCCCTACGCGGATACCACCGCACGCCGCTAGTGCGAAAGGCGCCTTCGGGAGTGTTTCGTGCGATCCCCGCCGGTCACGATGACGGCGGGATGGGACAAAAATGCGGAAATACAAGCGCGGAGCCGATCGATGAGCAACAAAGGGCAAATGCTACAAGACCCGTTTCTGAACATCCTGCGCAAGGAACACGTGCAGGTATCCATCTACCTGGTGAATGGAATCAAGCTCCAGGGGCAGATCGAATCCTTCGATCAGTACGTCGTGCTGCTCAAGAACACCGTCACGCAGATGGTGTACAAGCACGCAATCTCCACGGTCGTGCCATCGCGCCCGGTCGTGATGCCGCACCAGAACCACGGCCCAGAATCCGAAACTTGAGCGTCGGCCCGGTCGGCGACGCCGGCGTTCGCGCCCGGTGACTGAGGCCCCGCCGCGGGACCCCGGCTCGCGATCCTTTCCGGCCGGGACGCGCTGATCTTGTTCGAACGACCGGCCACCGGCGACAGGGCCGTGATCGTCGCGCTCGAATTCGGGCGCGAGCGCAACGGCGAGCGTCTGCACGAGATATCGGCGCTGGCAACCTCCGCCGGCGGGACCGTCGTCGGCCGCATCGGCGGGCGCAGGGCGCGCCCGGATCCCGCGCTGTTCGCCGGCAGCGGGAAGGTCGAGGAGATCGCAAAGATGCGGCAGGAGTTCGCCGCCGACCTGGTGATCTTCGATCATGCGCTGTCCGGCGTCCAGCAGCGCAACCTCGAGCGCGCGCTCGAATGCCGGATCGTCGACCGCGTGAGCCTCATCCTCGACATCTTCGCCCAGCGCGCGCGAAGCGCCGAAGGCAAGCTCCAGGTCGAGCTCGCGCAGCTGAAGCACATGGCCACCCGCCTGGTCGGCGGCTGGACCCACCTCGAGAGGCAGAAAGGCGGCATCGGCCTGCGCGGTCCGGGCGAAACCCAGCTCGAGACCGACCGGCGGCTGATCGGCCAGCGCGTCAAGCTGCTGCAGGAACGATTGAAACGCGTCTCGAAGCGCCGGGCGACGCAGAACCGGGCCCGGCATCGGGCGGCGATACGCACCGTCGCGCTGGTCGGCTACACGAACGCAGGCAAATCGACGCTGTTCAACCGCCTGACGCGGGCGAACGTCTACGCCGCCGACCAGCTGTTCGCGACCCTGGACACGACGCTGCGCCGCGTCCACGTCCCCGACGCGCAGCCGATCGTGCTCTCGGACACCGTCGGATTCATCCGCGACCTGCCGCACGACCTGGTCGCGGCGTTCTCCGCGACGCTCGCCGAGGCCGCCGACGCAGACCTGCTGCTGCACGTCATCGACGCCGGCGCCGACAACCGCGACGAGCAGATCGAGGCGGTCGACGGCCTGCTCGCGGAGATCGGGGCGGCCGAGGTGCCCCAGATCCGGGTCCTGAACAAGTGCGACCTCGCGGGAATCGGAACGGGTGTCGAGCGCGACGGCTGTGGTAACATTTCGACCGTTCGCGTGAGCGCGGCGACCGGCGCGGGGCTTGCCGATCTGCGCGCCGCGCTGGCCGAACGCTTCCCGATCCAACCCGTCTTCGATGCCACGGCAACGCCGGCACAGCCCGGCTGATCGTCGCCCCCACGCCCAACCCTCTGGCAGGCCATGTTGAAAACCCGGATTGCATCGTCATGTCGCTGAACGATCCGCAATGGGGCAAGCGCGGCGGCAGCGGCGGCGGTGGCGGCGGACCGCCCGACCTCGACGAGATCTGGCGCAACGTCAACCGGCGCCTCGGCGAGCTCTTCGGCCGCAGGCCACCGCGCGAGCCCCAGGGTGGCGATGACGCCCCTCGCCCGCCCGGCGGCCTCCCGCTGAGCGCACTCGGCTGGCTGGTCGTCCTGGTCGTCGTCGTCTGGCTCGCGAGCGGTTTCTACATCGTCGACGCCGGCCGCCGCGGCGTCGTCACGCGCTTCGGCCGCTACATCGAGACGACCCAGCCGGGGCCGCGCTGGCACCTTCCCTACCCGATCGAGGCGGTGGAACTCGTCGATTTCTCGCAGGTGAAGACGATCGAGGTCGGCTACCGCAACACGCCGAAGAACAAGATCGACAAGGAAGCGGTGATGCTGACCGATGACGAGAACATCATCGACATCGAGTTCGCCGTCCAGTACAACCTCAAGAGTGCCGAGGATTACGTCTTCAAGAACCGGCACCCGGACCGGATCGTCTCCTACGTCGCCGAATCGGCGATCCGCGAGGTCGTCGGCAACAGCAAGATGGACTTCGCGCTCTACGAGGGGCGCGAGCAAATCGCCAAGCAGACCGAGCAGCTGATGCAGCAGATGCTCGACCGCTACCAGACGGGCGTCTTCGTGCAGAAGGTGACGCTGCAGAACGTGCAGCCACCCGACAAGGTTCAGGCGGCGTTCGACGACGCGGTCAAGGCCGGCCAGGACCGCGAGCGGCTCAAGAACGAGGGCCAGGCCTACGCGAACGACGTCGTCCCGCGCGCACGCGGCGCGGCGGCACGCCTGCTCGAGGAGGCCAACGGCTATACCTCTGAAGTCGTCCAGCGCGCGCAGGGCGATGCCGAGCGCTTCGGCCAGGTCCTCGGCGAGTACGAGAAGGCGCCGGCGGTCACGCGCGAACGCCTCTACCTCGACATGATGCAGTCGGTGCTCGGCAATTCGACCAAGGTGCTCGTCGACCAGAAGGGATCGAGCCTGCTCTACCTTCCGCTGGACAAGCTGATCCAGCAATCGGCCGCGGGCGTGGTCCCGGCCCCGGCCGCAGGGACCGATGCCACATCGCCTGCCGCCACGCGGTCGCCGGCGGCGGCGACCGACGCCTCGACGTCGGGCGGCTTCGATCCGTCGCGTTCGCGCGACGCGCTGCGCAGCCGCGAGGGCCGCTGAGATGAAGGTCACGATGCCGATCCTCGCGGCCGTGGTGGCGATCCTGCTCGTCGCATCGCAATCGATCTACACGGTCGACCAGCGCAAGTCCGCGATCAAGTTCCAGCTGGGCGAGATCGTCGAGACGCACTCCACGGCCGGCCTCTATTTCAAGTGGCCGCTGATCCAGAACGTGAAGTTCTTCGACCGGGTCAACCTGACGCTCGACAATCCTGAGCCCGACCGGATGACGACGTCCGAGAAGAAGCCGCTGCTCGTCGATTTCTTCGTCCTGTGGCGGATCGTCGACGTCAAGCAGTACTACGTCTCGGTCCAGGGCGACGAGGAGGCCGCGCGCCGGCGCCTGACGCAGACCGTGCGCGCCAACCTCGCCCAGGAATTCAACAAGTACAACGTCCACGACGCGATATCGTCGGCGCGCGACAAGATCACGGCGGTCACGCAGCAGAAAGCCAACGCCGACGCGAAGGCGATCGGCGTAGAGGTCGTCGACGTCCGCTTGCGTCGCGTCGAGCTCCCGCCCGACGTCACCGGTCCGGTCTACCAGAGGATGGAGTCCGAGCGCCGGCGCGTCGCCAACGAGCTGCGATCCACCGGGGCGGCCGAGTCCGAGCAGATCCGCGCCGATGCCGACCGGCAACGGCAGGTGATCCTTGCCGACGCCTACCACCAGGCGCAGAAGATCAAGGGCGACGGCGATGCCAAGGCGTCGGCGATCTACTCGCAGGCCTATGGCAAGAACCCCGAGTTCTACGCGTTCTACCGCAGCCTCGACGCGTACAAGGCGACATTCCGCAACAAGAGCGACATGCTCGTGCTCGATCCGAGCTCGGAGTTCTTCCAGTACTTCAAGCAGTTCGGCATCCGCCAGACGCCACCGGTCAAGGCGGCGAAGTAGCTTGGCGCGCGAATCGCACCGAGGGGGATCGGCGTGGCCGACACGCTCTGGACCGCACTGGCGCTGCTTCTCGTCCTCGAAGGACTTCTGCCATTCATGGCGCCGCGACTGTGGCGCGATTCGTTCCGCCGGCTCACCGAGCTGACGGACGGCCAGCTGCGATTCATCGGCATGGTCTCGATCGGCATCGGCCTGCTCGGGCTGTACCTGGTGCAAAATGCATAGGTGGCTGCTGCCCGAGGCGATCGACGACGTCCTGCCGCCCGAGGCCGCGCAGATCGAGTCGCTGCGGCGCGCGCTGCTCGACCACTTCGCGGCGCAGCGCTATCGCCTGGTCAGCCCTCCGCTGATCGAGCACCTCGACTCGCTGCTGACCGGCAGCGGTCGCGACCTCGAGCTGCAGACGTTCAAGGTCGTCGACCCGCTGTCGGGAAGGCTCGTCGGCGTGCGCGCCGACATCACGCCGCAGGTCGCGCGGATCGACTCGCACCTGTTGAACGAGCCCGGCGCAACGCGCCTGTGCTACGCCGGCAGCGTGCTGCGCGCCGTCGCGAGCGGCCCCGGCGCGACGCGCGAGGTGATGCAGATCGGCGCCGAGCTCTTCGGGGTCCCCGGCATCGACGGCGACCGCGAAGTCGTCGCCCTCGCGATATCCTCGCTCCGCGCGGCAGGATTGGGCGGACTGCACCTCGATCTCGGGCACGTCGGGATCTATCGCGCCCTCGAGAGCGGCGCAGGGCTCTCGGGCAGCGGCGAGGTCGCCGACCTGTTCGATGCGCTGCGCTTCAAGGATCGGCCCGCCGTCGTGTCGCTGACCGAGCGCCTGCCTCGCGCGTGGCGCGACGCGCTGATCGCGCTGCCGACGCTCTACGGTCCCGCCGACGAAGTGCTGCGCGCGGCGCGTGACGTGCTGCCCGACACGCCCGCCATCGCCAACGCGCTCGCGACGCTCGATGCGCTCGCCGCCGGCGCGCGCCCCCTCGTCGACGAACTGCACGTCGATCTCGCCGACCTGCGCGGCTATCATTATCACAACGGAGCGATCTTCTCCGTCTTTACCTCGGGCGAAGCGAACGCCGTGGGCAACGGCGGTCGCTACGACGGCATCGGCAAGGCTTTCGGCCGCTCGCGGCCTGCGACCGGTTTCACGCTGGACCTGCGCCAGCTCGCCGACGTGCTCGCACGCGGCATGTAGCTCCAACTTTTCAAGAAGCGGATCGAATGGGCAAGAATGTCGTCGTCATCGGCGCCCAGTGGGGCGACGAAGGCAAGGGGAAGGTCGTCGACTGGCTGACCGACAGCGCGCAGGGCGTCGTGCGCTTCCAGGGCGGGCACAACGCCGGCCACACGCTGGTCATCGGCGGCCAGAGGACCGTGCTGCGGCTGATCCCGTCGGGGGTGCTGCGCAAGCACGTCGCGATCCTGATCGGCAATGGCGTCGTCCTGTCGCCGTCGGCGCTGCTGCAGGAGATCGGCGAGCTCGAGAGCGCCGGAGTCGAGGTGCGCTCGCGCCTCAAGATCTCCCCGGCCTGCCCGCTGGTGCTGCCGATCCACGTCGCGCTGGACCAGGCGCGCGAGGCGGCGCTGGGCGACGTCAAGATCGGCACGACGGGGCGCGGCATCGGCCCCGCCTACGAGGACAAGGTCGCGCGGCGCGCGCTGCGCGTGCAGGACCTGCTCGATCCCGCGCGCTTCGCCGAGAAGCTCGAGAAGCTCCTCGAACTGCACAACTTCATGCTGGTCAACTACTACCGGCGCGACCCGGTTCCGTTCAAGGAGACGCGCGATGCGATGCTCGCGCTGGCCGGCGGGATCGCGCCGATGGTCGCCGACGTCGCCGCCGCGATCCAGCAGGCGCGAAGCCGCGGGGATTCGCTGCTGTTCGAGGGCGCCCAGGGCGCGCTGCTCGACATCGACCACGGCACCTATCCCTACGTGACCAGCTCGAACTGCCTCGCGGGCGCCGCGGCGCCCGGCAGCGGCGTCGGTCCTGGAATGCTCGACTACGTGCTCGGCATCGTGAAGGCCTACACGACGCGCGTGGGCACCGGCCCCTTCCCCACCGAGCTCACCGACGACGTCGGCGCGACGCTCGCCAAGCGCGGCAACGAGTTCGGCTCGGTCACCGGCCGCCCGCGCCGCTGCGGCTGGATCGACGTTCCGGCGCTGCGGCGCTCGTTCCAGCTCAACGGCGTCGACGGGCAGTGCATCACCAAGCTCGACGTGCTCGACGGATTCTCCGAGATCCGCATCTGCACGCACTACGACATCGACGGCGTTGCGACCGACCTGATTCCGACCGGGGCCGAGGCGGTGGCGCGCTGCACGCCCGTCTACGAGACGATGCCCGGGTGGAGCGAAAGCACGGTCGGCGCGAGATCCTTCGCTGACCTGCCCGCCGCGGCGCGCGCGTACCTGCAGCGCCTCGAGGCGCTGACCGGCGTGCCCATAGCCATCGTCTCGACCGGGCCCGACCGCGACGAGACGATACTCGTCCGGCACCCGTTCCACTGACAGCTCGAGGCTCCAAGGGGAGGCGGCATTGAGTCTGCAGATCGATTGGGATCAGTACAACCGGCTGGTCGAGCGGCTCGCGTTGAAGGTCCACGACTCGGGGTACCGGTTCAACCAGATCATCTGCATCGCGCGCGGGGGTCTGCGGGTCGGCGACGTGCTGTCGCGGATCTTCGAGCAGCCGCTCGCGATCCTGTCGACCCACTCGTACACGTCGGAAGGCGGAACGGTGCGCGGCGAGCTCGTGATCGCCGAGCACATGACGATGACCAAGCCCCGGCTCGGCGAGCGAGTGCTGCTCGTCGACGACATGGTCGACTCCGGGCATACGCTCGCAGCCGTGCACGCGGAGCTGCCGCGGCGCTTCCCGCACGTGACGGAACTGCGCACTGCGGTCCTGTGGTGGAAGGCCTGCTCGGTGTTCAAGCCCGACTACTGGGTCGACTATCTGGCCGACAACCCGTGGATCCAGCAGCCTTTCGAGGTCTACGACGGCCTCGATCCGGACCGGCTTCGGGAACGCCTGGCAGCGGGATGACCTGGGCAGGGCCGCCGGAAACGACCACGCCCGCTTGCGCGGGCACCGAAACGACCACGCCCGCTTGCGCGGGCGTGAAGTATTCTATCTAGAGTGGTGCCCAGAAGAGGACTCGAACCTCCACAGTGTTGCCACCGCCAGGACCTGAACCTGGTGCGTCTACCAATTCCGCCATCTGGGCAGGCACGACTGGAACCCAATATTTTAAGAGCTGGACCAACCCTTGTCAAAGAGCATCCCGATCCGCCGGCGGGCCGCCGGCTCCCGCACTAAGCCCGCGCGGGATTCCGCCGCGGACGACGCATCGCCGGTCTCGGCGCAGGCGATCCTGCGCGAGCTTTCCGATGCCGGCGTGCCGCTGGGCGCCGCCGAAGTCGCGGCGCGCCTTCGCATCGGCAAGAAGGAGCGGCGCGGATTCGACGCGTGCGTCGCCGACCTCGAGCGCGACGGCGAGATCCTCGTCAACCGCAAGGGCGAGCTCTGCATCGCCGCCAAGCTCGACCTCGTGACCGGGACGGTCCAGGGCCATGCTGATGGCTTCGGTTTCCTGATCCCCGATGCGGGCGGCGACGACCTGTTCCTGTCGCCGCGCGAGATGCACAAGGCGCTGCACGGCGACCGCGCGAGTGCGAAGGTGACCGGCATCGACCGACGCGGCCGACCCGAAGGCGAGATCGTCGACGTGCTGGTGCGCGCCAACCGCGAGGTCGTCGGGCGCATCCACGAGGAGCGCGGCGTGTGGTTCGTCGAGGCGGAGAACCGCCGCATCAACCAGGACCTCATCGTGCCGCCGGACGGGCGCAACGGCGCAGAGGCGGGTCAGGTCGTCGTCGTCGAGATCCTCGAGCAGCCGAGCGCGCAGCGCGAGGCGATCGTCCGGGTCAAGGAAGTCCTGGGCAGCGCGACCGATCCGGGCATCGAGATCGAGATCGCGCTGCGCAAGCACGCGCTGCCTTTCGAATGGAGCGCCGCGGGACAGCGGCAGGCCGCGCGCCTGCCGGACGCGGTGCGCCCGGCCGACCGCAAGGGCCGCAACGATCTGACCGGCCTTCCCCTGGTCACCATCGATGGCGAGAACGCCAAGGACTTCGACGACGCCGTCTATTGCGAGCCCGACGGAGGCGGCTGGCGCCTGATCGTCGCCATCGCCGATGTCTCGCATTACGTTCGCGACGGCGACGCGCTCGACGCCGACGCGCGCGAGCGCGGGACGTCGGTCTACTTCCCGCGCCGCGTGATCCCGATGCTCCCGGAGGTGCTGTCGAACGAGCTGTGCTCGCTCAAGCCCGAGGTCGACCGGCTGTGTATGGCCTGCGACATGCGGATCGACGCCCGCGGCGAGATCGCTTCCTACGCGTTCTACCAAGCGGTCATGCATTCGCGGGCGCGCCTCACCTACACCCAGGTCTACGCGTGGCTGACAGCGGGCGCCGGGAACGGCAAGGCGGGTGCCGCACCGCCTGCGCTGCGCAAGCACCTCGACCACCTGCACGCGCTCTACCAGGCGCTGTCCGGAGCACGCGAGCGGCGTGGCGCGATCGATTTCGACACACCCGAGCTCGCGATCGAGTTCGATCCCAAGGGCAGGATCACCCGCATCGTCCCGGCGCCGCGCAACGATGCACACCGGCTGATCGAGGAGTGCATGCTCGCGGCCAACGTCTGCGCGTCGCGGCTGCTCGAGGAGCACGAGCAGCCGGCGCTCCACCGCGTGCACGAGGCGCCGCCTCCGGACAAGCTCGCCGCGCTGCGCGACTTCCTCGGAGGCTCGGGCCTCACGCTTTCGGGCGGCGATTCACCGCAGGCGCGCGACTATGCGGCGCTGATCGCGCGCATCGGCGACCGCAGCGATTTCGCGCTGCTGCAGACCGTCCTGCTGCGCTCGCTCGCACAGGCACAGTACAGCCCGGACAACGTCGGCCACTTCGGCCTCGCCTACGAGACCTACGCGCACTTCACGTCGCCGATCCGCCGCTACCCCGATCTGCTGGTGCACCGGGCGATCCGTGCCGTGCTCGCGGGCAAGCGGTACACGCCGAGCGACATGACCTGGGCGGAGCTGGGTGTGCATTGCTCGATGACCGAGCGTCGCGCCGACGACGCGTCGAGGGACGTCCTGCAGTGGCTCAAGTGCCACTACATGACCGACAAGGTCGGCGAGACCTTCGCCGGCACGATCAGCGGCGTGGCGAGCTTCGGCATCTTCGTCACGCTCGACGGCCTCGACATCGACGGGCTCGTCCACGTCACCGAGCTGCCGCGTGACTACTTCCATTTCGACGCCATCCGGCATGCGTTGATCGGCGAGCGCAGCGGTCGCGTGTTCCAGCTCGCCGGGCGCGTCAACGTCAAGATCGCCCGCGTCGACCTCGAGCGCGCGAAGATCGATTTCACCCTCGACGAGACCGCGACGCCCGTCACCGGCTCGCCGGGGCCCGCGCACCCGACCTACACGCAGCCGCTCGGCCGCAGCGACCGCCCGCCGGCAGGCCGCCCTCCGCGCTCGCGCAAGTCGCGCCGCGGTGCGGCGTCGTGAATGCGAAGCCGGCGGCAGAAGCGCCGCCGTGCTCCGACCTGGTCGTGCAGGCCGAGCACCTGGTGCGCGAGGACCTCGATGTCCTGCTCGCACTGACGCAGGCGGAGGGCGTCGAGCCGATGACGCGCGGCCGATGCGAGGCCTTCCGCCTGTCTGCGCCGCGCCAGCTCGGCGGCGTCGCTGAGGCCCTGGCGGCGGCGAACTACGACTGGGCGAGTGTGCCGCGCGAGCGGACGCTCGAGCGTGTGCGGCTGGTGGCGATGGACATGGATTCGACGCTGATCACGATCGAATGCGTCGACGAGATCGCGGACATGATGGGCATCAAGCCCGAGGTCGCGGCGATCACGGCCTCGGCGATGCGCGGCGAGATCGACTTCCGCGAAAGCCTCGCGCGTCGCATCGCGCTGCTGGCCGGATTGCCCGTCGCGGCACTCGAGCGGGTCTACGACGAGCGGCTGCGGCTGTCGCCGGGTGCCGATCGGCTGCTCGGGACCCTGCGCGCGATCGGCGCGCGGACCCTGCTCGTGTCGGGGGGCTTCACGTTCTTCACCGACCGGCTGCAGGCGAGGCTGCGCATCGACTGCACCCTGTCGAACGTGCTGGAAATCCGCGACGGCAGGCTGACCGGCCGCCTGGTGGGCGACATCGTCGATGCGCAGGGCAAGGCCGCGATGTTCGCGATGCTCGCCGATCGCTGCCGGGGGGAAGACGGGATCGCGGTTGCGATCGGGGACGGGGCCAATGACCTGCCGATGCTCGCCGCCGCCGACGTGTCAGTCGCCTACCGTGCCAAGCCGAAGGTGCGCGCGCAGGCGACGCACGCAATCGACCACTGCGGGCTCGACGCCGTGCTCAACCTCTTCGCCTGACGGTCCCGAAACGCCCGCGCCGAACGTCAGCACTCGTCGATCCATGCCTGCTGGATCGCTTCGAGGATCTTCTCGCCGCTGTGCCTGGGGTCGTCGTCGAAGCCGGGCAGCGCGCGCACCCAGTTGTGCAGGTCGGTGAACCGGACGGTCGCCGGGTCGACGTCCGGATGCGCATCGGCGAGCTCGATCGCGATCTCGCGCGTATCGGTCCACTTCACCGCCGGCATCTCCCGGGGGGCGTCGTCTCGTTCATTTGCCCTCCTTCGCGTAGTTGATCGTGTATCTGGGGATCTCGACAACCAGCCGCGTGTCGCCGACCACCGCCTGGCACGACAGCCGCGACACCGGCGTCAGGCCCCACGCGCGATCGAGCAGGTCGTCCTCGTCCTCCGAGGCCTCCGGCAACGCGGCGAAACCTTCGCGGACGATGACGTGGCAGGTCGTGCAGGCGCAGGATTTCTCGCAGGCGTGCTCGACCTCGATCCCCTGCTCCAGCAGGTTGTCCAGCAGCGACACGCCGGGCTTGGCTTCGAAGGTCCTGCCTTCGGGGCACAGCTCGGCATGCGGAAGTACGACGATCTCGGTCATCGATTCAGCACCCGCACATCGGTTCGGCCCTAGCCCAGCGCGTCGACACGGCGGCCCGAAAGCGCCCGCGCGACGCTTCGATTCATTCGCTGCGCGGCGAAATCGGCGGTCGCCGCATTGAGTGCGTCGATCGCCGCGGACAGCGCCCGTCGGTCGTCTCCCGACGCGGCGCCGCGCACCGCGGCCAGCGCGTGCTCGATCGCTGCCCGCTCCTCGCCATTCAGCAGGTCGCCATCGGCGCCGAGCGCGCTCTCGGTGGCAGCTGACGATGCGCTCGGCCTCGACGCGGATCTCGACCAGCGCCCGTGCACCGGCATCGTCCGCCGCGTGGGCGAAGGACTCCTCGAGCATGCGCGCGATTTCGGCATCGGTCAGGCCATACGAAGGCTTGACGACGATCGACGCTTCGATGCCCGTCGCCTGCTCCCGCGCCGACACCGAAAGCAGGCCGTCGGCGTCGACATCGAAGGACACGCGGATGCGCGCAGCACCGGCAACCATCGGCGGTATGCCGCGCAGCTCGAAACGCGCGAGCGAGCGGCAGTCCGCGACCTTCTCGCGCTCGCCCTGGACGACGTGCAGCGCCATCGCGGTCTGGCCGTCCTTGAAGGTCGTGAACTCCTGCGCGCGCACGACGGGGATCGTCGAGTTGCGCGGAACGATCTTCTCGGCGAGGCCGCCCATCGTCTCGATTCCCAGCGACAGCGGGATCACATCGAGCAGCAGCCAGTCGTCGTCGCGCTCGCGGTTGCCGACCAGCTTGTTGGCCTGGATCGCGGCGCCGACCGCCACGACTTCGTCGGGATTCAGATTGGTGAGAGGCGGCTGTCCGAAGAACTCGGCGACCGCCCGGCGGATCTGCGGCATCCGCGTCGCACCTCCGACCAGCACGACGCCCTTGATGTCCGCTGGCTCGAGCCGTGCGTCCCGCAGCGCGCGCTTCACGGGCGCGAGCGTCTTGGCGACGAGCGTCCGGGTGATCGCCGTGAACGCCGTCGACGTCAGCGTCAGGTCGACGCGCGCGCCGTCCGCAAGCATCGCCGCGATCGGGGCCGAGTCGTGTCCGGTCAGCATCTCCTTCGCCTCGCGGGACCGGGTGAGCAGCCGGCGCGCGTCGGCAGCCGCAAGCGGCGGAAGCCCGGCTTCCTCGATCGCCCAGCAGAACACGCGATGGTCGAAATCATCGCCGCCCAGCGCGGAGTCTCCGTTGGTGGCGAGGACCTCGAACACGCCGCGCGACAGCCGCAGGATCGAAATGTCGAAGGTCCCGCCTCCGAGGTCGAACACCGCGTAGGTGCCCTCGGAGGCATTGTCGAGGCCATAGGCGATCGCCGCCGCCGTCGGTTCGTTGAGCAGTCGCAGCACCGGCAACCCGGCGAGCTTCGCCGCGTCCTTGGTGGCCTGCCGCTGCGCGTCGTCGAAATACGCCGGCACCGTGACGACCGCGCCGTCGATCGCCCCGCCCAGCGACTCCTCTGCGCGCCGGCGCAGGACCTTCAGGATCTCGGCCGAGACCTCGACCGGCGACTTGATGCCCGAGCGGGTCGCGAGCCGGACCATGCCCTCGCCGTCGACCAGCCGGTACGGATAGCGCCGATCGTCGGCGAGGTCGGCGATGCCGCGCCCCATCAGCCGCTTCACCGACGCGATCGTGTTGCCCGGGTCGCTGGGTGCCTGCGCGAGTGCCGCGTGGCCCACGTCGATGCCACGCTCACCGTAGCATACGACCGACGGCAGCAGCGTCCGCCCCTCGACGTCGGGGAGCACCACCGGCGAGCCGTTGCGCACGGTCGCCACCAGCGAATTCGTCGTCCCGAGGTCGATGCCCACGGCGCGCCGCGCCGCGTGCGGCAGCGGCGATTCTCCAGGCTCGGAAATCTGGAACAGGGTCATCGGTCGAGCTCGGCGAGCCGCATTTCCCGAAGGTCGTCGTCGAGCTTGGCGAGGAAGCGCAGTTCGCGCACGCGCATGCGTGCCGCCTCGCGGTCGCCGCCGCCGAGCAGGCCCTCCATGTCGGCGAGCAGCGCGGCCGATTCCCGTCGCACGTCGTCGATGATCGCGGCGAGCGCGCGCTCGTCGTGCGCGCTGCGCGCCTCGTCGGCGCCTTCGCGCCGCTCGAGCTGCCGGGTCAGGAAATCCACCGGCAGCCGCGTATCGGTCTCGGCGGTCGCGTCGACGCCTGCGAGCTGCAGCAGGTACTCGGCCCGTGCCACCGGGTCCTTCAGCGTCCGGTAGGCCTCGTTGACGCGTGCCGACGCCTGCAGGGCGAGGCGCTTCTCGTGGTCGGCGGCGCGGGCATAGCGGTCCGGATGCACGCCGCGCTGCAGCTCGCGGTAGGCGCGCTCGAGCTCGGTCGCATCGATGCGGAAGCGCATGGGCAGGCCGAACAGCTCGAAATGATTGCGGGTGAATTCGATCATGGTGCGACGATGCGCGCTTTGCTGCTCCGCCGTCCACGGCGGACGGCGTCTCGCGCGAAATGCGGAAGTGGCGGCTCGTGATTGTCGCGAACGACCGCGGCTCGCAGCGACGTGATCGCCGGCGGCCGCGGTTGGCGGGCCGGCTATACGTTAAAGGACTCGCCGCAGCCGCACTGGTCCTTGACGTTCGGGTTGTTGAACTTGAAGCCCTCGTTCAATCCTTCCTTCGCGAAGTCGAGCTCCATCCCCTCGAGATACGGAAGACTCTTCGGATCGACGATGACGCGCACGCCGTGGCTTTCGAACTGCATGTCCTCGGGCCGCACCTCGTCCGCATATTCGAGCTTGTAGGCGAGACCCGAGCAGCCCGACGTGCGTACGCCCAGACGCAGGCCGACGCCTTTGCCCCGCTTGCTCAGGAACGCCGCGACGTGGGTCGCGGCGCTCTCGGTCAGCGTAATCGCCATGGCGTCAGTCGGCCGCCCGCAACGCAGCCGCGTCGGCGGGCCCGTGCTTCGCCTTGTAGTCGGCCACCGCCGCCTTGATCGCATCCTCGGCGAGGATCGAACAGTGGATCTTGACCGGCGGAAGCGCGAGCTCCTCGGCGATGTGCGTGTTGCGGATCTCCATCGCCTGGTCGAGCGTCTTGCCCTTGACCCATTCGGTGACCAGCGACGACGACGCGATCGCCGACCCGCAGCCGTAGGTCTTGAACTTCGCGTCCTCGATCACGCCATCGGGACCGACCTTGATCTGCAGCTTCATGACGTCGCCGCAGGCGGGCGCGCCGACCATGCCGGTGCCGATGCCGTCCTCGCTCTTCGCGAACGACCCGACATTGCGGGGATTCTCGTAATGATCCAGTACCTTGTCGCTGTATGCCATGTCAGTCTCCTGCCTAGTGCGCCGCCCACTGGACGGTGTCCAGGTCGACGCCTTCCTGGTGCATTTCCCAAAGCGGCGACAGCTCGCGCAGTTTCGCGATCTTGCGCTGCACCAGCGCCACCGTGTAATCGATCTCCTCCTCGGTCGTGAAGCGGCCGACGGTGAAGCGGATCGAGCTGTGTGCGAGCTCGTCGCTGCGGCCCAGCGCACGCAGCACGTACGACGGCTCCAGCGACGCCGACGTGCAGGCCGAACCCGACGACACGGCGATGTCCTTGATCGCCATGATCAGGCTCTCGCCCTCGACGAAATTGAAGCTGACGTTGAGGTTGTGCGGCACGCGCCGGTCCATGTCGCCGTTGACGTAGACCTCCTCGATCTTCGAAAGACCGTCCCACAGGCGATCGCGCAGCATCCGGACGCGATCGTTGCCGGCGGCCATCTCGAGCTTCGCGAGACGGAACGCCTCGCCCATGCCGACGATCTGGTGGGTGGGCAGCGTGCCCGAGCGCATGCCGCGCTCGTGGCCGCCGCCGTGCATCTGCGCCTCGATGCGCACCCGCGGCTTGCGCCGGACGAACAGCGCGCCGATGCCCTTGGGGCCGTAGGTCTTGTGCGCAGAGAACGACATCAGGTCGACCTTGAGGGTGGCGAGGTCGATCGGCAGCTTGCCGGTGGCCTGCGCGGAATCGACGTGGAACACGATCCCGCGCGAGCGGCAGATCTCCCCGATCGCCGGAATGTCCTGGATGACGCCGATCTCGTTGTTGACCGACATCACCGAGACGACGGTCGTGTCGGGGCGCAGCGCTGCCTCGAAGCGCGCGAGGTCGAGCAGGCCGTCGGGGGCTACGTCGAGGTAGCTGACCTCGAATCCCTCGCGCTCGAGCTCGCGCATCGTGTCCAGCGTCGCCTTGTGCTCGGTCTTCACGGTGACGAGGTGCCGGCCCTTGTCCTTGTAGAAGTGGGCGGCGCCCTTGAGCGCGAGGTTGATCGACTCGGTCGCGCCGGACGTGAAGACGATCTCCTTGGAATCGCAGTTGACGAGGTCCGCAATGTGGCCGCGCGCTGCCTCGACGGCGGCCTCGGTCTCCCACCCGAACGCGTGCGAGCGCGACGCCGGATTGCCGAAATGCTCGGTGAGGAAAGGAATCATCGTCTGCGCAACGCGCGGGTCGACCGGCGTGGTCGCGGAATAATCGAGGTAGATGGGCAGTTTCATGGGTGTCCCGGGCTGGGCCCGTATCCGGAATCTCAGACGGTAGTCACCGGCTCGGGCGACGCGGCGCTGCCGGCGGGGTGACGGTGATCCTGCAGGACGGCGAGCTCGCCGCCACGCGGTTGCCGCTGCTGGCGGACCAGGTCGGCCAGCGTGACCGACCGCAGGTAATTGAAGATATGGGCGTTGAGCCCCGCCCACAACTCGTGGGTCATGCAGCGGTGATCGTCGAGGCAGTTCTCGCGACCTCCGCACTGGGTCGCGTCGATCGGCTCGTCGACGGCGAGGATCACGTCGGCCACCGTCACCTTCTCCGCATCGCGCGCGAGGTTGTAGCCGCCACCCGGACCGCGCACGCTGTCGACCATGCCGTGGCGGCGCAGCTTGCCGAACAGCTGCTCCAGGTACGACAGCGAGATCTTCTGGCGCTCGGAGATGGCTGCGAGCGTCACCGGGCCACGCACGCCGTGCATGGTCACGTCGATCATCGCCGTCACGGCGAACCGTCCCTTGGTCGTCAGGCGCATGGTTTTGTCCGCTGGATCGGACGGGCCGTCGGTACGACGGCCGCCGCCGATCAAAGTGTCATTGTAGAATACCCGAACGATTTAGTCAAGTAAAAGCCCGACGAGTTCACTCAAGCATCTTGTTGATCTTGCCCGGATCGAAGGCGTCGGCGGCCGCCTCGGCGTCGCCACATTCGACCCCGTCATGCTGGAGCTGGGCGACCAGCCGGTTGAGGCGCTCGTCGGTGGCCGCCGCGTGGTCGAGGAGCTGGTGGATTGCCTGGACGATCGGATCGTTCATGTCGGACGTGATCGCGTACGACGAGAAACCCAGCTTCGCCGCCTGCGCTTCGCGCCGGTCCTGGTCCTCCGGCGTGACGACGCGGGCGGGGATGCCGACGGCCGTCGCCCCGGCGGGCACGTCACGGACGACGACGGCATTGGAGCCGATCTTGGCGCCGTCACCGATCAGGATCGGCCCCAGGACCTTGGCGCCCGCGCCGATGACCACCCCGCGTCCGAGCGTCGGATGGCGCTTGCCTTTGCTCCAGGACGTCCCGCCCAGCGTCACGCCGTGATAGAGCGTGGTGTCGTCGCCGATCTCGGCGGTCTCGCCGATGACGATGCCCATGCCGTGGTCGATGAACACGCGACGACCGATCGTCGCGCCGGGATGGATCTCGATCCCGGTCAGCCAGCGGCCCCAATGGGCGAGCCAGCGGGCGAGCCAGCGCCATCCCAGTCGCCACGCACGGTGGACGACCGCGCGGTGCCAGACCAGAGCGTGCAGCCCCGGGTAGCAGGTGATGACCTCCCAAATGGTCCGGGCGGCAGGGTCGCGGTCGAAAACGGCCCGTACGTCTTCGCGGATTCGATCGAACATGCCTGAATTATGCCATTGCCCGACTGTTTCACTCAACTATTGCCTCAACAACTGCGCGCCCGCGCCCGCCTCCGGCCTGCGCAGCCTGCACTGCGCCCGTTGCAGCGTCACGACGCAGGCGTTTGCTACACTCGTCCGCAGGGGCAGCGCGGCGGTCGCGATGCCGCAAACGCGCCGTCAGCCAGCGGAGATCCCGATGTCGACATACGTTCGTCGCGCAATTCACGGTGCTGCGGTCGGCATCATCGCGCTCGCCACCATCACTGGAATGTCCGCGGCTGCAGCACAGGCGCCCGCGCCGTCGGCGAAGTGCACCAAAGCCAGCAAGCGCGTCGCCAGCCAGGAGAAATGGGTCGCGAGCGCGAAGGCCGCGCTCGAGCGCACCGAGAAGGCCAGCACGAGCTGCACGACCAAGCCGGTCTGCGACCGCTTCGCGATCAAGATCCGCGAATCGCAGGAACGCAAGGCCAAGCGCGAAGCGCGCCTCGCGACGCTCAAGGCCGCCGCCGCCAAGGCCTGCGCAACACCGTAGCGGCCCCGCGTCACACCGCGCGCGGCAGCGAATCGGCCGCCGGCCCCGTCATCGGCGCTCGTCGCGGGTCGACCCGCCTCCCGGCGCGTCGGCGCGCGTCGTCGCAGCGCCGCCCCGCGCGCGAACGTCGTCGATCCGCGCCAGTATCCCGCGCAGGATGTTCACCTCGTCGCGCTCGAGCCCGGTGCGCGCGAACAGCCGTCGCAGGCGCTGCATCAGCCGTCGCGGCCGCTGCGGATCGAGGAATTGCAGGTCGGCGAGCGTGCGCTCGGCGTGCGCATGCAGCGCCTCGATGTCCTCGTGCGTCGCGTTCTCGAAGCGCGGCGCCTGCCAAATGTCACCGCCCAGCGCGGCAATGCGCAATTCGTAGGCCGCGACCTGCACCGCTGCCGCGACGTTGAGTGACGCATATCCCGGGTTGGCGGGAATCGTCACCGCCAGCGTGCAGCGCGCAAGCTCGGCATTGGACAGCCCGGACATCTCGGTGCCGAACACCAATGCGACCTCGGCATCGTGGGCGGTCCGGACTGCTTCGGCAGCGGCGTCGCGCAGCCCCAGGACGCGCCCGGCGAACTCACGCGGGCGTGCGGAGAGGCCGATCGACAGCCGCGTTCCCGCAAGCGCCTCGTCGAGCGAGGCGACGGCCTGCGCGCCATCGAGCACCTCGGTGGCGCCTGATGCCAGCGCCGTTGCATCCGGATGGGGGAAGCGCGCAGGGTCCACCAGCACCAGGCGCGTCAGTCCCATCGTCAGCATCGCGCGCGCCGCGGCGCCGATGTTCGCGGGAAGGCTTGTCCTGACCAGCACGATGCGAAGCTGCGCAAGCGGCAGCGACGCGGCGGCGCCACGCACTGCACGGGCGGGGTCGTGGACGGGCCAGCCTTCGCTCATCGGAGTTCGGGAATGCGCATCGGGGCGGCTGTTCGGGCGGCGCCCATTGTGCCTGTAGAATAGGTGATCCTCGCATTCTGTCATGCGGCCCCCGCCGCCGCGTACCCGCCGATCCCATGCACCCGATGCTGACCACGGCCGTCAAGGCGGCGCGCCGCGCCGGCAACATCATCACGCGCGGCGCCCGCGACCTGGACCTCCTGACGGTCACCACCAAGGGCCCGAAGGATTTCGTGAGCGAGATCGATCGTGCCGCCGAAGCTGCGATCGTCGAGACGATTCACGCCACCTATCCCGACCATGCGATCCTCGCCGAGGAAGGCACGGCGCGCGACAAGAACCGCGACGCCGAGAACGTCTGGATCATCGATCCTCTCGACGGCACCACGAACTTCCTGCACGGCTTCCCGCAGTACTGCGTTTCGATCGCCCTCTCGCACAAGGGCGTGATCACCCAGGGCGTCATCTACGATCCCGTTCGCAACGACCTGTTCACCGCGACGCGGGGCCGCGGGGCCTTCCTGAACGATCGCCGCATTCGCGTTTCGCGCCGCGCGCACCTGCGCGATTGCCTGATCGGCACCGGATTCCCGTTTCGCGACGGGAGCTTCCTCGACACCTACCTGCAGATGATGCGGGCGATGATCCAGCAGACCGCGGGACTGCGCCGACCCGGCGCTGCCGCGCTCGATCTCGCGTACGTCGCCGCCGGCTTCTACGACGGCTTCTTCGAGATCGGATTGAATCCCTGGGACGTCGCCGCGGGAAGCCTGCTGGTGCTCGAAGCCGGGGGCTTGATCGGCGACCTGTCCGGCGAAGGCGACTACCTGTACGGCGGACAGGTGATCGCCGCCACGCCCAAGGTGTTCGCGCAGATGGTCAACGTGCTCGCGCCGTTCCGCGGCGAACTCGCCCGCCCTCAGTCGGCGGCTTCGGTGGCCGCCCACTCGACGACCAGGGCGTAACCGACGGCCAGCAGCACGGGACCCAGGAACACGCCGATCGCACCGAACGCGATCGCACCCCCCAGCACCCCGAGCAGCACCAGGACGAATGGCAGGTCGGCGCCGCGGCTGATGATCAGCGGCTTGATGACGTTGTCGATCGTCGACACGGCCAGCATCCCCCACGCGAGCAGGAAAATGCCCCACCCGGTCTCGCCTTCGTGGATCAGCCACAGCGCTGCGGGGATCCACACCAGAGGCGGGCCGACGGGCACCGGCGAGAGCACGAAGGTCAGCAATCCCAGCAGCGGGGCCGCGTCGATGCCGGCGATCCAGAAGCCGATCGCAGCGACCACGGCCTGGACCAGCGCGGTGCCGAGGATGCCGAGGACGACGCCGCGCACGGTCGCGCCCGCGACTTCGGCAAGCTGCGCGCCGCGTGCGCCGGCAATCCGCTGCGTCGCCGCGCGCAGGCGCTCGACGATTGCGTCGCCGTCGCGGAACATGAACCAGGCGATGAAGATCGACAGCGCAAGCTGCAACAGTCCGCCGAACAGGGATGCACCGGTGGCGAGCGCGAACTTGCGCATCGGCTCGAGGTAGTTCGACAGCAAGCGCAGCAGCTGCGCGGTGTCGTGCGCGACGCTCGCCCAGTACGCGGACGCCGACGCACCGATCAACGGCATGTCCGCGACCCAGGCGGGAGGCTCGGGCGGCCCCGCTGCGATGGCGGCCCGTCCCCATGCGACCATCTGGTCGGCGTTGTCGGCAATCGTCGCGCCGGCTATCACGAACGGCGCGAGCATCAGCAGCGAGAGCAGGACGACCATGCCGCCCGCTGCGAGCCCGGCACGCCCCCGCAGCGTCAGCTTGAGTCGCAAGAACAGCGGCCACGTCGTCGTGCACAGGATCGCCGCCCAGGCGAGCGCGGTCAGGAACGGCCGCAGCACGAAGAAGCAACCGACGATCAGCACCGCCAGTCCGGCGAGCGTCAGGATCTGGTCGATGCGGGAGGGCGGGTTTTGCATGGGGCGCGCGTGGAATTGCTCATTACTGCCCGCAAGTATCGCTCGAATCCGGGTTGCGCGACCTGTCCCGGCGGGTTTCGAATCGACACGGCACCCCGGAGACTCCGTGTGGATCGGCCGATCGCGATCCAAGTAACATCGCGGTCGTCCCGACCGATGACGGACTTCCGATGACCTCGCTTTCCCGCAGCGCCCTCCTCGACGACCTCGTCGCCACCAACCATATCCTCGCCGGGCTCGGCGTGCTCGACGGCTTCGGGCAGGTGAGCGTCCGCGATCCGGAACGCGCGGATGCCTACCTGATGTCGCGCGCGCTGGCCCCCGAACTCGTGGGCGCGGACGACATCATGTCGTTCGATCTCGCGTCGGTGCCGGAGGGAGGCGATGCCCGCACACCCTATCTCGAGCGGTTCATCCATGGCGAGATCTATGCGCGCCGCGCCGACGTGCAGGCAATCGTGCACAGTCACGCGCCCGGCGTCGTGCCGTTCGCGGCCTCGTCGGTGCCGCTGCGGCCGATCTATCACATGGGCGCCTTCCTCGGCACCGGCGTTCCCGTATTCGAGATCCGCGAGCGTTTCGGCATGACCGACATGCTGGTGCGCAATCGCGCGCAGGGACAGGCGCTCGCCGATGCGCTGGGCGATTGCACTGGGTGGCGACGTCACCTACCTCGACGACGTCGAAGCGAAGCAGGCCGATGCGACCAACCGCAGCGTGATCGCGCGACCCTGGACGCTATGGAAGCTGCGCTATCACGCAAAGCCGGGTGGCTGATCGTACGTAACGGCTGGGAACTGCCCCTACCGCGGACGCCCGCACCGCGCTAGGATGAAACATTCGCCGGCGCATGGAGGTGAAGATGAACTACCGACGTTTTCGCGCATGGCTGTTCATGGCTGCGCTGGCGCTGCCAGCGAGCGCGCTCGCGCAGGTCGCCTATACGACACAAAACGTCAACGTCCGGGCGGGCCCGGGGCGGGACTATCCGCTGGTGGCCTGGGTAGTGCCAGGGACGCAGGTCACGGTGGTCGGATGTCTTGCCGACTTGAAGTGGTGCGACGTGATCATCGGCGCCACCCGCGGCTGGGTTTACGCGCGCTTTCTCTCCTATCCGTACGAGAACCGGAGCGTCGTCATCCTCGGCAGCGGTCCGATGCTGGCGCTGCCGATCATCACATTCTCGATCGGGCCCTACTGGGACCATTACTATCGAAACCGTCCCTGGTTCGGAGATCGATCGCGTTGGGAGCACCGACCCCCGCCAGCGGTGAGGCCGCCGCAGCCGCGTCCTCCCGCCGTCCACCGCCCGATGCCCAAGCCGCCAGGGGGTGCCGTCCGCTCGCGCCACGGCCACCCGCGGGGGTCCGCCCGGCTCCGCGACCACCCGCCGGCGCGGCACCGCCACCCAGACCGCAGCCTGGCGCGATGTCCCGCGACCGCCGGCGGCGGCCCGCGCCTCGACCCGGAACCGTGCCCGGCACGAATCGACCCGGGCCGGGCTGACCGCAGCCCTCAGAACGTAATCGTGCTGCGCAATCCGAGCACCAGCTCGTCGGCAATCCGGCGCCCGGGGTGCATCGGATCGGGAATCCCGGCGCCGGGATTGAAGATGTACTGAAGGTCGGGCTGAAGTACCCACCACGGCGCGACCTGCCACTGGTAGGTCAGCTCCACGAAATGCTCGGCGCTGCGCACCGGATACGCGCTGCCGAGGACGATGCCTGTATCGCGGTCGAGCGCAGCGAGGCGCGTGCTGACGTGGGCCAGGCCGTAGCCGATGCCGAAACTGTCGTCGTCGCGTCCCGGCAACGGCCCCTTGACGTTCACGCCTGCGTTGATGCTGAAATCGATCGGATTGCGATCGCCCGGTGCGCCCATGATGCGGGCGAAGGCCGCGACCGAGCGCGATCCCTGGGGTTCGCGCCACAGCACTTGGTCGACGATTCCGTAGACGCTGAAGTTGCCGTGGTGCTCG
Organism: uncultured beta proteobacterium; assembly: GCA_963734515.1. Taxonomy (GTDB): domain Bacteria; phylum Pseudomonadota; class Gammaproteobacteria; order Burkholderiales; family Casimicrobiaceae; genus VBCG01. The sequence continues at coordinate 188,472 of CAVTHP010000006.1, forward strand.
CGGGGTTGGCCGTCGCTGGCAGGATCGGCGAGCGAACGCCCGGCGGCGTCGAATCGCTGGTCGGGGAAACGTGCCGTGTCGTACCAGGCGCCCACCCGGTACGTTCCCGGCAGGCCGCAGTCCACGCCGGTGCAGGGCGCATTCGAAGCTGCGGCGAGGTCGACCGCGTATTGCATCTCGGCGATGACCAGCGCACCGGTGTCGAGGTTGAAGCGCGTCCCGAAAGCCTCGCGACCGCGGCGCTGCTCGTCATCGTCGAACGGTCCGCCCGGCGGGTTGTCGTCGAACACGCCGCCCAGCAGCGTCAGCGCGGCGGTCGGCCGCATCCGCAGCCGCAGGCCCAGCGATGACAGTGGGTACGCGGGACCACCTGCGTAGAGATCGGCCGAGGGCAGCATCGGCCAGCCCATCATCGTGTTGACGTACAGCCCCGAATACTGGCTGACGATGAATTCCTGATCTACGCTCTGCTGGCCGACCTTGACGTCCGCCTTGCCGTCCATCAACGATTGCTGGAACCAGAGCTCCCACAGGCGGGTCGACCGGTCGGCACTGATGCCGCTCACCGTCTGGAGATTGGCGAGATTGGTTGCGCTGAGGCTGCGGCCGTGGATCTGCAGCGCGCTGAGGTTGAAGATTCCGCCCGGCCGGCCGAAAGCCTTCGATGTGTCGACGGCGATGGTCAATTGGGTGACCCCGTCGTATTCGGCACCGCGACGCACGCCGCCCGTCGCATTGCCCAGCACCTCGCTGGTCTCGGTGAGGCCGAGCGTGATGCCGCGGCTCGCGAGCGATGGCCGCAGGCCGCCGAGGTCGCCCAGCAGGTTCGGGGCCTGGTCCAGGTCCGCGGCCGCCGCGGGCAGCGCGAGCAGCGCGCAGAAAGCGGCCGCAGTCATACGCAGCAGCGCTCGCGCGTCGCGCATCGCTTGCGCGCTTCGCTGCCGCGCGAGCGCGTTCACGAGCGCGGCCCCGTTCGGCGTTCCCAGGCCTGTGACATTATCCCGGCCCGGCGATGTCGCCTGCGACGAGTCGGCGCCGAAGGTGATCGTGAACTACTGGGTCGAGAAAGGGCTGTTGTAGAACGCGCTGAGGTAATTGGGTCGGCGGCGCGGCCCAGGCGGGCCGCGCAACGGCCGCGCAGAAGGCGCGGCAGGCCACGGCAAGCGACGACCGGCGAACGGATCCGATCCGCAATTTTTCTGATTCCTCCCGGGACGATGGTGCGGCGACAATACAGTCGCTTCCAACAGTTTGCAATTCCGATCGACCGCTGCGGCCGTTCCGCGCAGCGCGAATCGCCGCCGCGCCCGCGATGTAAGTACCATGTCGGATCGCGATGACACCTGGCGCATGCGGCAGCGGCCCGGACGGAATGAACCTCAAGCAGCTGGAATACTTCGTCGGGGTCGCAGAACTCGGCAGCTTCAGCAAGGCCGCGCTGGTGCTCAACATCGCGCAGGCGGCGCTGTCGCGCCAGGTGCGCCTGCTGGAAGCCGACCTGCGCACCAACCTGTTCATGCGCACCGGACGCGGCGTCGTTCTCACCAAAGCCGGCAAGCGCCTGTTCGACCACAGCAGGGGGATCCTGGAGCTCGTCTCGCGTGTGCGCGAGGACATCGAAGCCACGCGCGAAGAGCCATCGGGGCGGATCGTCGTCGGGCTGCCTCCCAGCATCGGGCGGCTCTTGGTGCTGCCCCTGGTCGAGCAGTTCAGCAAGACGGCGCCCAAGGCCCGGATGGCGATCGTCGAAGGGCTCTCCGCGCATCTCGCGGAATGGATCGCGACCGGGCGCGTCGACGTCGGCCTGCTGCACAACCCCGAGCCGCAACCCGCGCTCGAGATCGCGCCGATCCTCGACGAACGCCTGTGTCTGGTCAGCCCGGCGGGGAAGGCAGTCGCCAAAGCGGGGGAGACGATCACGATGGCGGAGCTTGCCGAGCTGCCGCTGGTTCTGCCCGAGAGGACGCATTTCATCCGCCGCCTGCTGGAGACGCGGGCAGCGATGAGCGGGCACAAGCTTCGCGTGGCCTATGAGGTCTCCAGCGTGCCGTCGATCCTGGAGCTGGTGCGCGCCGGTTTCGGCCACGCCGTGCTCGCCGAAGGCGCGCTCGCCACGCATCCGCAACCGCAGCTGTTCCGGCTGCGCACGCTGGTCGAGCCCGGCGTGAGCAGCGAGCTGTGCCTGGTGGTCTCCGCGCACAAGGCGGCCACACCCCTGGCGCGGCACGTCCAGCGCATGCTTCGCGAGCTCGTCGTGCAGGCGACGGTGCAAATCGCCCTCGCCCATAGCAAAGCGCGATAGCTGTTAGGTCGCCGCCTCGCTAGGCCGCGCCCACCGGGTCTGCGAGAATCCAGGCATTACCCTGCGGATTCCGGCGATGCAGACTCCCATTTCCTGCCTGTTCATGCGCGGCGGCACCTCGCGCGGGCCGTTCTTCGACGCGGCCGATCTTCCGGCGGACGTCGCGACCCGCGACCGCGTGCTGCTGGCGGTGATGGGGTCCCCGGACAAGCGCCAGATCGATGGCCTCGGCGGCGCGCACCCGCTGACCAGCAAGGTCGGAATCGTGCGTCGCAGCGCCCTGCCCGGCGTCGACCTCGAGTTCCTGTTCGCCCAGCTCCAGCCGGACAGGGACACCGTCGACACCACGCCCAACTGCGGCAACATGCTGGCCGCCGTCGTCCCCTTTGCGCTCGAGAGCGGCATGCTGCGGGCACGCGGCGAGACCAGCACCTTCCGGGTGCTGACGCTCAACACCGACATGCGGTCCGACATCACCGTGCAGACCCCCGGCGGCCACGTCGAATACGAGGGCGATGCCAGGATCGACGGCGTGCCGGGGACCTCGGCGCCGATCAGGATCAGCTTCCTCGACACCGCGGGGTCGGTCTGCACGGGCCTGCTGCCGACGGGACGGACGAAGGACGTGATCGACGGCATCGAGGTCACCTGCATCGACAACGGCATGCCGCTGGTGATCTTCCGCGCGTCCGACGTCGGCTGCAGCGGCGACGAAACGGTCGCGCAGCTGAATGCCGATACCGCGCTCAAGGCGCGCATCGAACTTCTGCGCATCGCCGCCGGGCGCTCGATGGGCCTGGGCGACGTCACCGACAAGAACTACCCGAAGATGACCCTGGTCGCGCCGCCTCACCACGGCGGCAGCATCGGGACCCGCAGCTTCATCCCGCACGTGTGCCACGACGCGATCGGCGTGCTCGCGGCGGTGACCGTCGGCACCGCCTGCGTGCTCGACGGCTCGGTCGCCCACGCAGTCGCCGTCGTCCCCGACGGTAACGTCAAGACGCTGTCGGTCGAGCATCCGACCGGCGAGTTCTCGGTGGAGCTCGAGCTCGATCCGGCCCAGCCCGGTACCGTCGTGCATGCGGCGCTGCTGCGCACCGCCCGCCTGCTGATGCGCGGCGAAGTGTTGGTGCCCGCGTCGGTCTGGGCACCCGCCCCCCGCATCAAGGAGCATGCATGATCATCGACGTCCATGGCCACTACACGACGGCGCCCAAGGCGTTGGAGACGTGGCGCAATCGCCAGATCGCCGGCCTGAAGGACCCGGCACAATCGCCCGCAGCGTCGGAGCTCGTCATCGCCGACGACGAGATCCGCGAGACGATCGAGACCAACCAGCTCGGAAAGATGCGCCAACGCGGCTGCGACCTCACCGTGTTCTCGCCGCGCGCGAGCTTCATGGCCCACCACATCGGCGACTTCGAAACCAGCGCCACCTGGTCGGCGATCTGCAACGAGCTGATCCATCGCGTCACGAAGCTGTTTCCCGACAGCTTCATCGGCGCCGCGATGCTTCCCCAGTCGCCGGGTGTCGATCCGCGGACGTGCATTGCCGAACTGGAGAAATGCGTGGAGGAGTACGGGTTCGTCGCGATCAACCTGAATCCCGACCCATCGGGGGGGCACTGGCGGGAGCCGCCGCTGACCGACCGCTGGTGGTACCCGATCTACGAGAAGATGGTCGAGTACGACATCCCGGCGATGGTGCACGTCAGCACCAGCTGCAACGCGTGCTTCCACACCACCGGTGCGCACTACCTCAACGCGGACACCACGGCGTTCATGCAGTGCCTGACCGGCGACCTGTTCAAGGACTTTCCGACGCTCAAGTTCGTGATCCCGCACGGGGGTGGCGCCGTTCCGTACCACTGGGGCCGCTTTCGCGGGCTGGCGCAGGAGCTGAAGAAGCCGCTGCTGAAAGACCACCTGCTGCGCAACATCCATTTCGACACCTGCGTCTACCACCAGCCGGGAATCGACCTGCTGACGCAGGTGATCCCCGTCGGCAACGTCCTGTTCGCGAGCGAGATGATCGGCGCGGTCCGCGGGATCGACCCGGAGACCGGCTTCCATTACGACGACACCCGCCGCTACATCGACGCCGCGACGGCGCTCACTGCCGACGACCGCCGCAAGATCTACGAGGGCAATGCGCGACGCGTCTATCCGCGCCTCGATCGCGCACTGAAGGCCAGGGGCCACTGAAGGGAAACCGCATGAGCATGAACAACCTCGGAATCGTGAAGCGCGGCATCGAGCGCGCCGACCGCGCGGCCGTGGACAGGCTGTCGCGCTACGGTGTGGCGACCGTCCACGAGGCCATGGGGCGAGTCGGGCTGATGAAACCCTGGATGCGGCCAGTCTACCCCGGTGCGCGCATGACCGGGACCGCGGTCACCGTGCTGCTTCAGCCCGGCGACAACTGGATGCTCCACGTTGCGGCCGAGCAGCTGAGGGACGGCGACATCGTCGTCGCCGCCTGCACGTCCGACTGCGACGACGGTTTCTTCGGCGAGCTCCTCGCCACGTCGTTTCGCGCACGCGGCGGGCTGGGCATCGTCATCGACGGCGGCGCGCGCGACGTCGCGGAGCTCACGAAGATGCAGTTCCCGGTGTTCTCGCGTGCGGTGAGCGCCAAGGGCACGGTCAAGGCCACGCTCGGCTCGGTCAACATCCCCGTCGTCTGCGCCGGCGCGCCGGTCAACCCCGGCGACGTGGTCGTGGCCGACGACGACGGCATCGTCGTCGTGCCGGCCGCGATCGCGCAGCGGGTGGCGGACGCGGCCGAGGCGCGCGAGAACAACGAGGCCGACAAGCGCGCGAAGCTCGCCTCCGGCGTGCTCGGCCTCGACATGTACGGCATGCGCGAGCCGCTGGCGAAGGCGGGGCTCAAGTACGTCGACTGACATGCAATTCGAGAAGACCCCCGGCTGGCTCGACTGGTACGCCAACCCGTCCAAGCCCGGCTTCGCGCTCCCGCCGGGATCGGTCGACGCCCACTGCCACGTGTTCGGACCCGGTGAATCGTTCCCGTACGCGCCCGAGCGCAAGTACACGCCCTGCGACGCATCGAAACGGCAGCTCTTCGCGCTGCGCGACCACCTCGGATTCGCGCGCAACGTCATCGTGCAGGCGACCTGCCACGGCGCCGACAACCGCGCGATGGTCGATGCGTGCCTGTCGTCGAGCGGCAGGGCGCGAGGCGTGGCGACCGTGCGCCGCAGCATCGGTGACCGCGAGCTCGACGACCTGCATGCGGCCGGCGTGCGCGGCGTGCGCTTCAACTTCGTCCGGCGACTGGTCGACTTCACGCCGCGTGACGAGCTGATGGAGATCGCCGGGCGCATCGAGCGGCTCGGCTGGCACGTCGTCGTCTACTTCGAGGCGCGGGAGCTGCCGGAGCTGTGGGACTTCTTCACCGTGCTGCCGACGATCGTCGTCGTCGACCACATGGGGCGCCCGGATGTGCTCGAGAGCGTCGACGGCCCCGAGTTCGGCCTGTTCGTGAAGCTGATGCGCGAGCACGACAATGTCTGGAGCAAGCTGAGCTGCCCGGAGCGACTCTCGGTCAGCGGCCCGCGGGCACTCGACGGCGAGCGCAACGCCTATCGCGACGTCGTCCCCTTCGCGCGCCGGATCGCCGAGACCTTCCCGGACCGCGTGCTCTGGGGCACCGACTGGCCGCACCCGAACCTGAAGGAACATATGCCCGACGACGGGCTGCTGGTCGACTTCATTCCGCACATCGCAGCGACCGGCGACCTGCAGCGGAAGCTGCTGGTGGACAACCCGATGCGGCTGTACTGGCCCGAGGAAGCGCGCTGAAGCCGCCCCTCCCGATACCGGAGCACCTGCGATGAAGACGATCGAGGTGGCACTGGCCGGCGCCGCCGCCTTCGGTAACAGGCACCTCGAAGCGATCCGGAAGATCGACGGCGTCGAGGTCGTCTCGATCGTCGGCCGCGAGCTCGCCCGCGTGCTTCACTCCACGGCCGACCGCTCGACGACGGCCGAGAACTACGTGGGGTTGCCGTTCGAGGATCGAACGGTCTAGCCGCAGCATCCGTCCGAGGGCAGCGTTGGCATCTCGGTTCGCCTCAGGCGAGCGCTATGACGCCCGCTGCCTCCAGCGCCTTGATCTCGGCCTCCGTCAGCCCGGCGAGCTCCGACAGCACGCGCCGGGTATCGCGCCCCACCTGACCACCGCTGTGCCTGATTGCGCCCGGAGTGAGTGACATCTTCGGAACGGGGGCAGCCATCGTGACCGTCCCCAGTTCGTCGTCGGGAACGTCGACCAGCATGTCGCGGGCCCGGAAATGCGGGTTCTCGAATATGTCCTCGAGCGTGAACACGCGCGATGCCGGAACCGAGGCGAACGTCAACAATGCCTCGAGGTCCGGCAGATTGCGACTCGCGGTCCATCGCGCAATGATCTCGTCCAGCGCGTCCTCGTGCTCTATCCTCGCCGCCGCAGTGGTGAAGCGGTCATCGGTCGCGAGATCCGGGCGATCCATGGCGATCGCCAGCCGCGAGAACACAGGGTCGCTCGCGGCGGCCAGTGCCAGGTACCTCCCGTCCTTCGTCGGGTAGAGATTGTTCGGAGTGCTTCCGGGCAGCCGCGACCCCGCCCGATTGGGGACGACACCCAGCTTCTGGAATGCTGGAACATGCGATTCCATGAAGCTGAACGCACATTCATAGAGCGCGGTGTCGACACATTGGCCGCGCCCCGTCTTGTCCCTGACCGTCAGCGCCATCATCGCGCCGAGCGCGCCGTACAGCGCCGTCACCATGTCGGTTATCGGAACCGCAGCGCGTGCCGGCGGTCCGTCCGGCGCGCCCGTGATATGGAGCAGCCCCCCGACCGCATCGCCCAGGAATCCGTAGCCGGGCCTCTCCTTGTAGGGTCCCGTCTGACCGAATCCGCTGATGCGAACCATGACCAGCCTCGGGTTCAGCTTCGCAAGCTCGTCATACCCCAGACCCCAGCGCTCCAGCGTGCCCGGACGAAAATTCTCGATGACGACGTCGCAACTCGTCACCATTCCCCTGACGAGATCCTGCCCCTCCTTGCTCTTCAGGCTCAATGCGACCAGGGACTTGTTCCTGAAAATGCTGGCGGCGTAAAGCGACTTTCCGCGATGGTGCTTGCCCATCGTGCGCACCGGATCGCCGTCGATCGGCTCGACTTTGATGACATCGGCGCCGAAGTCCGCGAGCAGGCGGCCGCAGAAAGGCCCGGCGACCGTGGAACCCAGCTCGAGCACCCGGTAGCCGGACAGCGGGGACATGCGAGGGGCCTCGCCTTCCGGCGCGCCGCGGGCACCGCCCGGTGGCGACGAGTCAGTGACCATCGGCGGACGGCCTGTCGATGCCCGCGAACTCTCGGCCGATGAGATTCTTGACGGCGAGAATCTTCATGATGTTTATGGTCCCTCCGGTGAACAACAGCGCCGTCACGTCTCTCAGCCGTTGCTCGTACGGATGAGCCGTCAGGAAGCCGTTGGCCCCGTGCATTGACAGACAATCCGAGATCGCGTCGACGGAGCTCCTGATCCCGAACCATTTCGCCATCGCAGCATCCGTCGATGCATCTTCACCCTGGTCGTTCATCCATAGTGCGCGATACGCAAGAAGCCGCGCCGCTTCGAGGCGGGTCAAGTGCTCGACCAGGGGGAAGCTGATCGCCTGATTGCTTGCGATCGGGCGTCCGAATACGACCTTCTTCCTCGCGTAATCAATCGTGTCCTCCAGCGTTGCCTGGGCGGCGCCGATTCCGGCGAGCGGCGACAGGCATCGCGATACATTGAAGCGGGCATTCAGCGCGGCCTTGCCCCGCCCGCTGTCGCCCATCGTGGCCGTCGTGGGAATTCGAACGCCGTCGAGATCGACCGCACCCAGCCGATGGGCACGGGCGCCCATCTGTTCCATCAGCGTGGTCGTGACCCCGGGCGCATCGGCGGGCACGCGCAGCATCGTGATCCGTGCCTTCCCATCCGGCGACGGGACCCGTGCCGTCACCCCCATGACCTGGGCACCGGGGACGAGACTTACATGGATCTTGCGCCCGGTTACGACGTAGTCGCTCCCATCCACGCGTGCCACGGTCGTCATCGCAGAGACGTCGGACCCTGCGTCCTCTTCCGATGTGGCAAGGCAGACGAGCTGTTCGCCTCGATGGACTGCACGGATCGTTTCATCGCCCCATCCCGGAATCAGCCCGGCGAGCGTGGTCTGCAGCCAGCAGATCATCGCGCAACTGAGATCCGCCCTCGCGAGTTCCTCGATCGCGATCCCGAGGCTTACGAAGCTCCGTTCCTGCCCGCCGAGCTTCCTGGGGCCGATGAGCCCCAGGAGGCCTGCCTCCGCCATTTTCCGAATCGCTTCCCACGGCAAGACCCCCTCACGATCCCAGAGGCTCGAATGGGGCGCGAGCTCGCAGCTCGCAAATTCGCGTACATAGGTACGAAACTCCTGATCCGCCTTCGAGAAGGCGAAATCGAGCGCCACGCCTAGCTTCCGGGCAGGCCATAGACATCGCTGAAGAACAGGTCCTTCCAGCTCTTCGGCTGATGCTTGAGCATCCCGACATGGTGCATGTAATTGGCGTAGATCATCGTCTTGTGCGGAGTGACGCCGAATTTCACCTCCGGGTCCGCCAGCATCTTTTCGATCTGCTCCTGCGTCATCGAGGAGTGCGTCAGCGCGATGTACAGCTTCGCGGCACCTGCGTGATCCTTGTTGATGAAATTCACCGCCTCCTCGATGGCCTTGAACACCGCATGGAAGGCCTTCGGATTCTTCTTCCGGAACTCCTCCGTTCCCCATATCCCCGTGATGGTGGTCGGCCCCCCGGTGATCTGGCTTGCCGTGAGGATCGTGTGAACGTGCGGATCGGCGAGCTCGGTATACGAGAACGGAATGGTCGCAAAGTGCGTCGTGATGTCGGATTTCCCCGACAGCAGCGCTGCCACCGCGTCCGGATGCTTCAGGGGCACCTGCATCGGCTCGAGCCGTGCGTAGTTTCCCGGTCCCCATAGCTGCTCTGCAGCCATGCCGAGCAGAATCGAATGCATGGAGGTCTTGATGGACGGCACCGCGATCCGGTCGCGGGCGAGCGACAGGTCCTTCAGAGAATGAACGTTTGGATCATTCGTATTGAGCTTCATCGGCTGCTCGTTGAGGGCGCAGACCATCCGCACGGCACGAACGCTGCCCAGCGTGTGGTCCCAGAGCACGAGGAACGGCGGTGGCCCGGCGCTGGCAAAGTCGATGTTCCCTGACAGGATCTGGTCCGCAAGCGCCGAAGTGCTGCCGATGGTCGAATATTGAACAGTGATGCTGGTGAGGCCTTCCTTCTGGGCATACTTCTCGACGAGCTTCTGCCCTTCCATCACGTACAGGGGAAGGTAGCCGAGACCGAACTGGTGCCCGATCCGGACCGTGGTCGTTTCGCCCCAGACGGCGCCTTGCCCCAGCACGCTCAATGCCATTGCAGCGATCACGCCGCGCGCAAACCTCGGTAGTCGTTTCATCGATGCTCTCCTCCAGGTGGATGTCACGCGATCTCTCGATCCCACGGCACTTCTTGCGAGTGCCTTCGCGAGCGGTCGTTCCGCGCCCTGGGTCGGTGCCACCGACCCAGTTGCACTATAGTCCTATAGAGTGCTTTCTCAGGTCAAGAAAAGATCCTCGGTTTTCGTCGCGCCACAAAATGGCGTACGTCACCGCCATGATCCACCGCGACTGCAAGCCCTTCGGTTTCGCCGACCCGGACGCTAGCGCCTCAGGGTGTCGTCGATGTAGAGCCGCCGCCGGTTGGGCGGTATGTAGAGCTCCTGGTAATAGACCGGGTCGCCAGCGCTGGTCGCCGCGCGGATCTCGATCATCGACACTACCGCAGGCTTCTTGAGGCCGAGCGCACTCGCGACATCCGCCGGAGCCGGACAGACCGAGAGTGTCTGGCTGAGGCGAGTCACCGGGGTGCCGAACTCCTGACTCAACAGCAGCTTGAAGTTCATGCCTTCGAGCTCGCGCTTCGGCTTCTTCAGGAAACCGCCGAAGCGATCCGCCTGCACGAAGAACTTGCTGTACACGTCGAACTCGTCGTTGATGCTGATCCTTCGATCGACACGCACGACCGCGCCACCGGCGCGGCCCAGGAAGGCACTCCATGGTCCGCGCTCGGCGAAGAGAGAACGCGATACCACGGTCGTGTAGACGGGAAGGTAGCCACCCGCTTCGTCGTCGATGAAGCGGCAGTGCCAGGGCGCCTGCATGCTGTGCCGCCGCTCTGCCACGTAGGTGCCGCTGCCATGAACGCGGACGACCATGCCGTGATCGGCCAGCGAGCGATACGCGCTCTGCACGGTGCCCAGGCTGTATGGCAGGGCCGCCGCCAACTCGGCTTCTGCCGGCAGCTTGTCGCCGGGCTTCCAATGTCCATCCTCGATCGCGCCGAGCAGCGCCTCGCTCAATTGCGCGTATTTGGCGATCCCCGGACCCTTGGGTCGGTATGGCTCCAGGGCGCCGGCGAGACCGACGGGCGACCGACCCTTCGCGCCCCTCCGGCTTCCTTGTGCCGCTTTGCTCATGATTGATCGCGGCCCGTCGCCGCAGGGCGTCAGTCGAACACGATCGCCGCGCCCGGCGCCGGAGTGAATCCGAGATCTCCGCGCGCGATCACGGCATCGCGGCCCCCGTTGGCGGCAAGCAATTCCGATTGCCGCTTCATCGCCCGCCCCTGTACCTCTTCGGGATCACAGACGCGCAGCAGGCGACGATGGCACTCGGCGATCACCGCCTGATAGCGAGGATTCGCCGCCAGGTCGGTCAGCTCTTCGGGGTCCGACTCCAGATCGAACAGCTGTGCGGGATAGCTGACGTAGTAGATGTATTTGTATGTTCCATGCCGGATCATGAAGGCGCCGGTGGTCGATCCCATGCCGTGGTACTCGACGAGGACGTTACGATCCGGCTTTGCACCGTCCGCAAGATCGAACAGGGAGACCCCCGCGAAGCCGCGCGTGAGCTCCGGATCCCGCTCGCCGACCGCCTCGAGGATGAACGGATACGCGTCGATGTGGCTCGCAGGGGTGTCCACGACCTTGCCGCTGGCGATTTCGGGACCGGCCATGATCAGGGGAACGCCGGCGGTCTCCTCGAACATGGTCGACTTGCCCCACAGGCCGCGTGTCCCCAGGTTGTCGCCATGGTCGCTCGTGTAGACCACGCGCGTGTCTTCGGCAAGGCCAGCGCCTTCGAGCGCGGCAAGCACCAGTCCGACGTTGTCATCGAGAAACGAGCAGAGTCCGTAGTACCCGGCAATCGCCTTCCTCAGCTTGACGTCGTCGAAATAGTCGTCGTAGTTGAAGCTCGTCGCGTATTCCTTCAGGTACGGATGCGTTGGCCGCTGCTCCCTCCCGTACATCTTGGGCAGCGGGAGGTCCCGGTTGTAGTACCGATAGAAGTACTGGGGTGGCGCGGTGAGCGGAAAATGCGGACATACGAACGACACGAAGAGAACCCACGGCTTCCCCGACGCCTTGCTGGCCTCCTCGCGCAGCCATACCTGCGCGCGGGCCGCGATCTCGCGGTCGTAGAACGTGTACTGGCTCTCCCCGGGGCCCGCGAGGTTCGCCATCTTGTATGCACCCTTGCGCACCGGAAGATCGCTGCGCACCAGCCCCATCAGATCTCCCTTGCCGTCGATGATGTGCATGGGGATGATCTCTTCGGAGAACCCATGGTCCTCGCCGGCGAGGCGGAAATGCAGCTTCCCGATCGAGACGACCGCGTGCTCGCGCGCACGCAGCACATGATGCCAGCTCGGGATGCGCCCATCGTAGGCGTCGGCGTTGTCCCAATAGCCGATCTCGTTGATGTACTTCCCTACGGCGAACGATGCCCTTGCCGGAATGCATACGGGGCTCGTGCAATAGGCCGAGTTGAAGCGCGTGCCACGGGCGGCGAGCCGGTCGAGATTCGGCGTCTCCACGAAAGGATGGCCGTAGCAGCCCAGCGCCTTCGGGCTGTGCTCGTCGGACATGATGATCAGAAGGTTGCGGGCGGGGCGGTCCATGGTCGGAGGCTACTGCTGTGCGTTCGTCGATGTGGCGATGCGGATGTCCTATAGACCTTTATAGTACATGAATTTCGATGCGGGCCATGACGCGGGAGTTTCGACCAGGCAACGCATCGGCCGGGGCCGCCATCACCGGCGTCCGGTGCGCGTTGGATGGGATCAGGTGTCGATGGGGTGCGAGCGAGCGCGGCTCAGCGGCTCCGCGTCGTGGCCATCGGCGCCAAGGTTCCTAGCACTGCAGCGTGAGTGGATCCGGCGGCATCCGCATCATCATGCGCACCGCACCCGAGTCGGAACACCACCGGTTCCGATCGGGCTTCGACGTCACGATCGATGTCCAATCGTTGTCGCGCTCTCGATCGCCGAGTCCGCCGGTTGCCGGTCGGCCTCGGCATCTCCCATCACGGTTTCCCAAGTCTGGCGCACGCACGCCGACCTGTTTCGGCTCTTCAGGACCAGGGTCTGCATGCCTCGCTGCTGGCCGAAGGCGAAATCGGCGGCGGATCGAGGGACAGGGGGCCTTTGTCGGTTATCGGTGAGGCGGCCATGCTTGCAACATGACCCTGTGGAAAGGCGCGCGAACACGCCCGGGATGTCCGGCAGGCACCGTCCCATGCCCGGGATCATGAACGCGCTGCCGGCTATTTCAATCGCATGTCGTTCTTGACCGACTTCACGCCGGCGACGCCACGCGCGACTTCGACTGCCTTCCCGATGTCGGCCTGCGAATTGACGAAACCACTCAGTTGCACGACCCCCTTGAAGGTCTCGACGTTGATTTCCGCGGATTTCAGGGTCGGTTCATTGAAGATGGCAGCCTTGACCTTGGTGGTCAGGACGGTGTCATCCACGTATTCACCGGTGCCCTCATGCATGGGCGTCGAAGCGCAGCCCATCGCCAGCGACACGATCGTTACTGCGAAGAACGACGCGAACACACGCGTGAAAAGTGCGCGATTGATGCTGGTCATGTACTTTCCTTAGGTTTGACGACGGCGGGCGATTACAGGCGTCCCAGCACGAACAGGACGATCACGATCAGCAATACGAGTCCAACGATTCCAGTGGGTGCGTAGCCCCAGCTGCGAGCGTGCGGCCATGCGGGCAAGACGCCGATGAGAATCAGGATCACGACGATCAGCAGAATGGTTCCTAGACTCATGACTTGCTCCATTGATGTTCACGACCGCCGCCGCCAGAGCGAAGCGCGCTGGCCGGGGCTGCCTCATTGCTTGCGGTCCGCGCCCGCCTGTTCACCACGCTCATCACGCTAATCCTGGCCCTGCTTGGTTTCCTTGGCGGGGCCCTTGCCTTGCGGCCCTTTGCCCTCCGCTCCCTTGCCGTCCGGGCTCTTGCCCTGGACCTGCGCCCTTGGTGCCTGCGGCTGACGCTGAGCCGCCCCTTGCGGTGGCTGCCCGCGCGGGGCCGCTGGAGCGGCTTGCTGGCGTGACGCTGGCGGGCTCGAGCTGCGCTGCTGCTGCGGCGTAGAGCTTCTCGTTCGAGGCACTGCCTGCCCGCGCGGTGGCGACGGTGCGGGCCGGAACTGCGACCGCTGCGCCTGATAGTGCTGTTGCACTACCGCGTCGCGAGGCTGGTATCGGTAGTTCCGGCTCTGGAGCTGTTGCTGCTGCTGCTCGGCGCGCGGGTAGCGACTTCCTGAATACTGCCGCTGGTAAGCTGGCAGCGGGGCCGGCCGCGGTACCGAGCGGTGATTCCAGTTGTCCCATCCCTGTCGATGCTGCGCCCAGTCGTTGCCCCAGTGCTCGCCCCAACGTGGCGGTTCATTGGAACTCCAGCCACGAAAATACGCAGGCGGTTGCCGGTAATAGCGCACCGGGATGCGCAGTATGAAGAGCGGCACGGCCTCGGGGCTCACCAGCCCCCAGGGCCCGTTGTACCAGGAGCTCGCATACCAGTTGTCCTGCTCGTAGACCCAGTACATGCCGTCGTAGAAGAAATAGTTCGCATTCATCCGCGGCGCATAGTAGACGGGGTAGCCGGGCACGAGGACCAGCTGCGGATACACGGGCAGGTTGATCCCGATGCTGATGCCGGGGACCCCGATGCCGATGCTCACCTGTGCAACGGCCGACGTGATCGAGAAAAGCAACATCCCCAGCACAATGAGTCCATTACGCATTTTCTGTCCTTTCGTCACCGACTTGTCTTTCTGACGATCGAAGTGACCTTGGCCAGCGCTTCCCCGGTTGCCTGCACTGCCATTTTCTCTTGCTGTCGCTGGTGGCGCCGAATCCTCGCGAAGGTCTTCTCCAAGTCCGTGTTGACGCTCGCGGTATATCGAAACGAAGGATCGAGAATGGATTTCACATGACCTCGCGGGTGGATCGCATCGAGGCGTTCAGGTTGACAGCAGGCTGCGCCGCCGTCTGTGCGGTCTCGCACATATGCCGGGACGCATCCAGTCTGACAGAAAGAGTGCTGCCGAGGCCGCACTGAAGTGACTGCATGCGACTGACCCGCCGGCTGACTTGCTTACTTTCCGTACGCCGACTCGGCCGCGGTCGTGCAACCGATCTTTTCCGGGCCCGACATCGCGTTGCATTTGGCAAGCTCGACCTTGTATTGCGCTTCGCGCGCGTCATCGCGGGCACCGGCTTGCGCGTCGACGGCGGTCTTGTGCGCCTTGGCGGCCGACACCTGCTTGACCTGCGTGGCCTGCGCCTGTTTCACGCACACGTCCCTTTGCTGGCCGGCTTCGCTATCGCACGCCGCCTCGGCGACCATGAAATCGGCGTCGGCGTTGGCGATCTGGCTGTCCGTCCGGGACTCGATCGTGCCCTTGTAATCGGCCTCGGCTGACGCGTTCGATTTCTGCTCGACGGCCTTCGCCTGGACCGCACACATGTCCCTGTCATGTCCGGCCAGCGGATTGCATCTGGCGGTGGCACCCTTGTACTGCAGCGACGCATGGTCCAGCGCCGCGGTGTAGGCGGTGCGCGCCTGCGTCGTCTCGGCACTAGCGATCGGGCCGAAGGCGAGAATCGCTGCGCCTCCCATCATTGCAACCAACAACTTGGATCTGTTCATTTGGTGTTCCTTTTCATGCCCGTGATGAATGGTGGCATCGCGCGCAGCGCGGTGCCGGGCCTGCCCGGCCGCCGTTACGCCGGCGTCTGCGGCCGATAGTCCTCGTGCGTCTCCTCGAAAGCCTTGACCTGCATTTCGGCGAGATTGTCGTCGGTGAGCCGGCTCCACTTCTCTTTCACTTGTCCCTTGAACTGCTTCCAGTTGCTGCAGCGAGGCTATCCGCCGTTGCGGCGGCGGTCGGTGCGCTGACACACACACAGGTGAATGCGGCTTGCCGGCAAACAGAGATTCGCCTGCAACTTCTCGCGATCACCTCCCGGTGCGTGCGCTGGCGCACAGACCCCGTGAGCCGTCGCCGATACCGTGGTCGTCGAGCGGTTTGGCGCCGCGCTCTGTTCCAATATCCCGGCGTCGTTGAATGCTCGGCGTGTCGCGCTGCATCGGGCAGCGTGAGCTATCCGTCGCAAGCGGAAAGGATTGAGGGTTCCAGATGCTGCACTATGCGGTCGTATTCTTCGTGGTCGCGATCATCGCGGCCATCTTCGGGTTTACAGGAATCGCAGCAGGCGCCGCGGAAATCGCCAAGGTGCTGTTCGTGATCTTTCTGATCTTGTTCGTCGTGTCCCTGGCTGCCGGCATGTTTCGCCGCGGGTGATGACGCTCGTTACCGAAAATGAGGAAACAGTGATGAATATGAAAATCGGATTCAGTCGCAACTTGGCCGTGGCAATCATCGGCGCCGCCACACTTGGATTGATGGCATGCAGCAACAGCAGTGATCAGTCTCCGCCGACGCCCAAGGTTTCGGACGCCACGCCACCCGTCGCACAGCCCGCGGCGACACCCGATGCCGCGCCAGCCGCCGCCGACGTCACGAAGGAGCAGGCGCCTGTCGACCAGACATCAACCGATGCGAAATCGGCCGACCCGTCGCGCCCGATGACCGAGAAGGAGGAGTCGACCAAGATGCCTTTGCCTGGTCAGGCGAACGACCATTCCAATCCGACGACCGGGCCTGCCAAGCCTTGAAATTCTGAATCCCGCCGATGCCCCCGCTCACTGCCGTGACACCTGAGCCCGTGAGCGCGTCGGGAGCCCTGTCCCCTGCATCACCGGCAGCGGAGCCCGGGGTCCCGACGATCAGGGTCCCTACGGGGGCGCGCGGAATCGCGCTCACGATCCTTGCCGTGATCGCGGTTGCCTGCGCTCTGGACTTGGCGCAGATATTCTTCGTCTCGCTGCTGCTCGGAATACTGATCGCCTACACACTCAATCCACTGGTCGCGTATCTCGAACGGGTCAAGATTCCTCGCGCGGCCGGCACCCTCATCGTGATGATAGGCGTGATGGGCGCGCTCGGATTTGGCGCCTATTCGTTGCGCGGACAGCTGCAGACGATCATCGAGCAGCTGCCGGAAGCCGCAAAGACGTTCGCCGGCGCGTTCGAGCGGCTCGGTACCAACCCGGCGGGCAACATGCAGAAGATGCAGAGCGCCGCGGCCGAGGTCGAGAAGGCGGCCGGGCAGGCGGCTGGGGGTACCTCCGCCCCCAGGAAGTCGGCAACGCACGTCGTCATCGATCAGCCTGGATTCAAGCTCAGCCACGTGCTGCTGGCGGGATCCAGAGGGGCTCTCGGGTTCCTCGGCCAGGTGATCATGGTGCTGTTCCTGGCTTTCTTTCTGCTGGCGGGCGGCGACACTTTCAAGCGCAAGCTGGTGCGGCTGGCGGGTCCATCGCTGGCGAACCGGAAGATCACGGTGAATATCCTCGACGACATCAACGAGTCCGTTCAACGATACCTGTTCATGCTCCTGGTAACGAACGCGCTGGTCGCTGTGCTGGCATGGATCACCTTCCGCTGGATCGGTCTCGAGAATGCAGGTGCCTGGGCCGTCGCCTTCGGCGTGCTTCACGTCATCCCTTACCTCGGTCCTGGGGTCGCCGCCGCGGCTACCGGAATGGCTGCGTTCATGCAGTTCGAATCCTTCTCGATGGCGTTTCTGGTCGGCGGAGCGTCGCTGGTGATCGCCACCCTGGTGGGAACCTTCGTCACGACCTGGATGACAGGGCGGATCGCGAAAATGAATCCCGCCGCCGTTTTCATCTCGTTGCTGTTCTGGGGCTGGCTCTGGGGAATCTGGGGAATGCTGCTCAGCATTCCGATCGTCGTCATCGCCAAGGTCGTCTCCCAGCACATCGAGCAACTGAAGCCGGTCGCCGAGTTGCTGGGAGAGTGAAGCGTCAGGCCGCGACCCTGGGCGGGACGGTGACCTCCTCATCGGGCACGGCCTTGCTCGCGAACGCAAGCGCCAGGGTCGTCGAAGGGTTCAGGCTGTCGACCATCGAGCTCGGAATCAGGATCGTGGCGCCTCGTTCCTTCGTCGTCTCGTAGATGATGTTCATGGCTCGAAGCTGCAATGCGGCAGGATGCCCCGCATAGATGTCGGCTGCCTCGACGAACTTTCCTGCGATCGCCGCCTCGGCTGACCCCAGAATCACCCGCGCCTGCTTCTCGCGCTCCGCCTGGGCCTGACGCGACATCGCATCCTGCAGGGCCTCCGGAATCGCGACGTCGCGAATCTCCACCGAGCTCACCGATATTCCCCATGGTGCGGTTTTTTCGCCGATCTCGTTCTTCAGTCGCTCGTCAGCCTCCTTGCGATCGGACAACAACGCTGCCAGCATCGACGAGCCGATCATTTCGCGCAGCGAAGTCTGGGCGACCCGGTCGATGGCCTCGCGATAGTTGGTGATGGCCAAGGCCGCCTTCTCGGCATCGTGCACGTGCCAGAAGATGATCGCATCGACATTGACCGGAACCGTGTCCTTGGTGAGCGCCTGCTCGGCGTTGAAGGCCGTGGTCTGGATTCGTCCGTCGATGACGGCGACCACGTTGTCGATCACCGGAATGATGGTGAACATCCCTGCCCCCTTGACGCTTTGCAGCTTGCCCATCCTCAGGATGACGAACTTCTCCCAGGCGTTGGCCATCTTCAGCGACAGGGCCACGATGGCCGCGGCCACGAAGAACAGCAATCCCAGGTACGGATTGACCCAATAGCCGACGGCAAAGCCTGCGAGGACAAGAACGAAAACGAGGAATGAAGTGATCGGATTCATGTTCGATGCTCCGTGCGCTCGATTGCGAGTTTCCGACGGTATGCGCCCTGGGGATTCGTGTCCGTGCGCTGCCGCACACGCAATGGCCAGCACTTCGGTGCAGCCTCCCGCCCATCGCCCGCCGGGCCGCGGCCCGGCCCTGGTCGCCAGCGAACCAAGCGTGAGCCCGATGGTCTAAACTAGATCGATGGACGCGGAGAGAATGGGTCGCCAAAGCGGGAAAACGTTGTCCGTGCCCATGAAGGGTCGGTCGCGCGGCGTGGCGCCTGCCCCCCGGGATCCCCATCAGAATCACCTGCTCGACGCCCTGCCCGCAAGCGATTACACGCGCATCGCACCCCACCTCGAGCTCGTACCGCTGGCGCTGGGGCAAGTGCTCTACGAGCCCGGCGCCCGCATGCGATACGTCTATTTCCCGACCACAGCCATCGTTTCCCTGCTTTACGTCATGGAGGACGGCGCATCGGCCGAAATCGCGGTCGTAGGCAACGAGGGCATGCTCGGCATTTCGCTGTTCATGGGCGGCGAGACCACGCCCAGCCACGCCGTGGTGCAAAGCGCGGGCTACGGCGTCCGGCTGAAGGCCAAGTTGCTCAAGGACGAGTTCGCGCGCTTCGGCCCGATGATGCATCTGTTGCTGCGCTACACCCAGGCGTTGATCACCCAGATGGCGCAGACGGCCGTGTGCAATCGACACCATTCCGTCGACCAGCAGTTGTGCCGATGGCTGTTGCTGAGTCTCGATCGCCTGTCGTCGAGCGAGCTCGCCATGACGCAGGAGTTGATCGCCAACATGCTGGGCGTGCGCCGCGAGGGCGTCACCGAGGCGGCCGGGAAGCTGCAGGATGCCGGGCTGATTCGTTACCGCCGCGGCAGGATCACCGTGTTCGATCGCCCGGGTCTGGAGGCGCGGTCCTGCGAGTGCTACCGCGTAGTCAAGGCGGAGTTCGATCGCCTGCTGCCCTACGCCGCCAGCTAGCTCCCGCAAGCCATTTCCTGTTACGCCGTCAACCGCCGCAAGGCGTACCTATGTGCGCTGGCGCGCAGACGGCGCACCATCGTCGCCGTACGCTCGGACCCATCGCATCGGCCGCGGTAGCGCTGCCCCGTCACAGCGTCGCAGCGCGCTCCGGCTGTGCGGGCGCGACCGCGCGGTTCGCGCCGGCTCCCAAGGAGAATGGCTTTGTCTTTGTCATTGGCCGAACGCGCCCATGCAGGCAATGGCCTGCTCGAGGCGTTGCCGCATCGCGACCTGCGCCGAATGCTGGCCGGGTGCGAAACGGTCGAGCTCGGGTTTGCCGACGTGCTCTATACGCCCTGGGAGCGCCTCAGCCACGTCTATTTTCCCACTCAAGGCTTCATCTCCCTGATCATGCCCATCGACGACTCGGCCGCCCTCGAGGTGGGCCTGGTTGGAAACGAGGGCATGCTGGGAATTCCGCTCGTGCTTGGTCTGGATGTGTCGCCGGTGCGCGCCGTCGTTCAGGGCGCAGGCCCCGCGTTGCGGATGGCTGCCGCGCCTTTCTGCCGGGAACTGGGCCGCAGCCCGGCACTGCAACGCGAGATGGACCGCTATGTCTTTGTCCATTTGGCCCAGCTCGCCCAGACTGCGGGCTGCACGCGCTTCCACGTAGTCGAGGCGCGACTCGCGCGCTGGCTGCTGATGACCCAGGACCGCGCGCACGCGGACAGCTTCCACATCACCCACGAATTCCTGGCCTCCATGCTCGGCGTGCGCCGGGTCGGCGTCACCAAGGCGGCCAGCTCCCTGCAGCACTCCGGCCTGATCCATTACCGGCGCGGCGATGTCACGGTGCTCGATCGGCGCGGACTCATGGCCATGTCCTGCGGCTGCTACAAGGCGGACCTGGACTCGTACAAGCGCATCCTCGGATAGCGCGTCATTGCCGCGGCTTGATTGCCGAGCCGCGCGAAAGACCGTGCCGCGGCAAATTCGAACACCCGTCGGGGTCTCCTACATGCTGTCGGCGCGCAACATGATCGAATGGATCATTTCCGCCGACGTCGGGGCCGTGTGCGCGAGCGGCAACCGAAGCACCTCGATCTGCGCGCCGATATCGGCATGGTCCATGTAGCCCATCATCCATTCGGGGAACCAGCGCTTGCCGCATAATGCATCTCCGATACGAATCAGGTCCAGATGGCGCTCGTCGCGCGCCATGCGCAGCCACAGCTTGCCCAGGTCGTGCTCGTCGCCTTCGAGGACACCGAGAAAGTGGGCGCCCGTGAACAAAAGCCTGCCCGAAATGTGATTGCGCTCGTTGTTGCGTCGCGAAGGCGCAATGATCTCGCCGAGCCGCGCCTTGGAAAGGGACGCCGACGGAAGACTCGACCAAGCCAATCGACGCAACATGATTGCCGCCTGCAGGTAATTTTGACGCGGAACAGATTCGATGATGCCGCAGCGCCGTCGGCGCCTCTGTGCGCTACCGAACGCAACCGCATCGTGCGGTGCCGCAACCCCCTCGCAGTGGATTCACGGCGCTACGGAAATTACGACGCACCAAGGGGAACCGGGGCGCGATCGCGCTCCGGCTTTTCGAACACCCGGCCAGGTTCATGATGTGGCTGTCTCGTTGAAGTCGAGGGTCCGGGAATCGCAAGTCGTCGACTGCTTGCGAAAGCGCGGAGGCCGAGGAAGCGTACCGGCGAGCCGGTCCACGGTCGTTGCGCCGGGACACGCACGCGAAGCGCCAGGGTCGCACCCTACTCCGCGCTGGCGCGCACCTCGACTGAAACCTGGTGCGTGTTGCCATCGTCGACGAGCGGCATCGAGTCCCCGGATTGCACGACGCCATCCAGCGTCACGACAGCGGCGCGGAGGCCTGCGCCGGCCTCGGCGAGGATTTGCTGGACGGCGACGTAATACGTGGTCGCACCGTAGCGGTAGCGCAACGTGAACCCGTTCCAGTCCGCAGGCAGGCACGGCGTGAAACGGAGACGATTTCTTTCGAGCGTCACGCCGAGCAGCGATTCGACGATCAGCCGGTACATCCATCCGGCCGAGCCCGTGTACCAACTCCATCCGCCGCGGCCGGTGTGCGGAGCGACCGCATACACGTCGGCGGAGACGACGTAGGGCTCCACCTTGTACTTTGCAGCGCCCTCCGGCGTCCGCGCATGGTTGACGGGGTTGATCATTGCGGCGAGCTCCCAGGCGCGCTCGCGATCTCCCAAGGCCGCAAAGGCCATCGCCACCCAGATTGCTCCGTGTGTGTACTGCCCTCCGTTTTCCCTGACGCCGGGGACGTAGCCCCGGATGTAGCCCGGGTCGAGATCCGATTTGTCGAACGGCGGATCCAGCAACTGGATCAACGCGTCGCCGCGGCGCACGAGGCGTTCATCGACGGCCTTCATGGCCAGCCGCGACCGCCTCCCATCGCCTGCCCCCGACAGCACCGACCAGCTTTGGGCAATGGCGTCGATGCGACACTCCGCGTTGTCCGCAGATCCCAGCGGGGAGCCATCGTCGAAATACGCGCGCCGATACCACGCGCCGTCCCAGCCGTGCTGCTCGAGGTTCGTGCGAAGCTTGCCGACCTCCGCCTCGCAGCGCTCGGCGAACGACGTGTCGCCTTTCTGCTGCGCGACCTCGGCGAACTGGGTCAGTACGGCACAGAGGAAGAAGCCCAACCACACGCTTTCGCCCCTGCCCTCGATCCCGACGAGATTCATGCCGTCGTTCCAGTCACCTGAGCCCATCAGCGGCAGGCCGTGCGCACCGTATCGCAGGCCGTGCACGATGGCGCGAACGCAGTGCTCGTAGATGCTTCCCGATTCTCCGGACCGGCCGGGCAGATCGTAGTAGGAGTCGTCCCCCGGGTTCACGGCGCGACCCTCCAGGAACGGTATCGATTCGTCCAGCAGGCCCAAGTCTCCGGTCGCCTTCACGTAGCGCGCCGTCGCGAGGGGTAACCACAGGTAGTCGTCCGAGCAGCGCGTGCGCACGCCCCGGCCCGACGGTGGGTGCCACCAATGCTGGACATCGCCTTCGGTGAACTGACGGCTCGCGCAGCGCAACAGGTGCTCGCGAATCAGCGCGGGTTCGGTGTGGACCAGCGCCATGGCGTCCTGCAACTGGTCACGGAAGCCGAAGGCGCCGCCCGACTGGTAGTAGCCGCTTCGCGCCCACAGGCGGCATGCCACAGTCTGGTATAGAAGCCAGCCGTTGGCCAGCACGTCGAGCGACGCGTCCGGCGTTTCGACCTGCACGGCACCCAGAATCCGCTGCCAGTGCGCCCGCACCGCGTCGAGTGCGTCCTGCGCGGCCGTTGTTCCCCGGTACCGTTGCACGAGGGCGCCAACGTCGGCCGCATTTGCGCTCGCGCCCAGCCGGAAGACGATCTCGCTGGCCTCGCCGTCGGCCAGTTCGAACGGGACCTGGATGGCTGCGCAGGGATCGAGTGCCGCACCCGTCTTGCCGGACAGTCGCGATCGCGCCATCGCGGCCGGATTGCCGAGCGCGCCGTTGCGTCCGAGGAATTCGCTGCGGTCGCCGCTCACGCTGCGGAGCGGGTCGTCCACATCGAAGAATGCGACACGGTCTGGAAACTCCGTGTTGTAGGCGTTGCGCGCCAGCAGTGCGCCGCTTCTCGGGTCGATCTCGGTGACCACGTGCATCGTCGTCTTCGGCCGCAGATCTCCCAGCACCCATTCCACATAGCCGGTGGCCGAGAGACGGCGCGATCGACCCGACGTGTTGTGCACCTTCAGCACCGAGAACTTCACCGATGCGTCGATCGCCACGTACACCCACAGCTCGGAGCTGATGCCGTCCTCGAAATGCTCGAAGACGCTGTACCCGAACCCGTGACGGGTCACATACGCGCCCGCTCCGGGGCTCGGCAGGGGTGCGGGCGACCAGAAGTGGCCCGACTCCTCGTCGCGCAGGAAGAACGCCTCGCCGCTCGCGTCGCTCACCGGGTCGCTGTGCCAGGGCGTGAGGCGGAACTCGTGAGCGTTCTCGCTCCACGTGTAGGCGGGGCCGCTCTCGGAAATGACGGTCCCGAATTCCGGATTCGCCAGTACCTGCACCCAGGGCATCGGCGTCATCCGACCGGATCCGGTCGTGATGACGTACTCGCTGCCGTCGGGCGTGAAGCCCCCAAGGCCGTTGGACAGGATCAATTTGCGCGGCGGCGGTTCAGCGGCCCGGGGCTCGCCTCGACGGGCCCGGGTCGGCACGAGCCGGGGTCCCCGCACCTCGCCAGGGCCTCGACGGCTGACCTGCTCCGCCAGGCTGCCTCGACCGTCGGTGATGATGGCGCGGGCCACGGATTGCAGGAGGATGCGGTCTTCGTCCGGGATCTGCTCCGCGCGCCGCACGAAGATGCCGCCGGGCCGATCGATCACATGCGCTTCGACACCTGCGGCGATCAGTCCCATGATCTGATCCTGGAGCGCTTGCCGATATCCGCCGCGATCCTCGTTCCAGATCACCAGATCCACCGCCAATCCTTTGAGGCGCCAGTACGCGTGTGCCTGCACCATGCGACGGACGAGATCGATGTTGTCGGGATCACCGATCTGCAACAGCACGATCGGCAGATCGCCCGATACGGCATAGCTCCAGAGGCCCGATTGCCCGCGGCGGTTTTTCCGGATGATGGAGGCGCCGCTGCGAAGCGAAGCGTTGGCGTAGAGGATCGAGCTCGCGAGGCGACCGTAGAGCTGCGCATCGGATTCGGTGGCATTGATCTGCCGCAGCGTCACCCAACTGTGTGTCCAGGCCAGGCCGAAGACGCGGTCCGCCAGATGCCGATCCTGGTATTTCCCGGCCAGGCTCAGGGCGACGTCGCGTGTCTCACCGACGCCGAAGACCATGTCGATCGTCGCCGTCTGTTCCGGATCGAGTGTTATCCGGTACTGGATCGCCACTACAGGATCCAGCACCGAGCCCTGGCTGCCCGAAAGCGGCGCCGCATCGGTCATCGCTTGCGGCGCGGCAGTGGTCCGTCCACGGCCGATGAAGCGCATGCGGTCGGTCTCGCAGGAGGCGGTCTCGCGCAGGGCCGCTCCGTGCGCGACCATCAGGTGGAACATGCAGGGTGTCTGCTCCCCGCGCGATCGCGGCCGACGCGTGCATAGGATGGCGGGCCGGTGCGCAACGATCTCGGTCTGAACGAACAGGTTGCTGAAGGCCGGGTGCAGCGCGTCTGCCGCTGCTGGCGCCAGGACGACTTCGGCGTAGCTCGTGACGTCCAGGGCCCTGCGCGTTCGGGAGCGGTTGGTGATGCTGACCCGGCGCAGCTCGATGTCGTCTTCGGGCGAAACAACGACCTCGGTATGGGTGTCGATGTCGTGGTCGCGACGGCGGATTTCCGCGCGACCTTCCGAGAAGATCGCCTGGTAGCTTTCGGCCCGCTCGAGCGTCGGCTGATGCGCCGCGGACCAGAACTCCCCGCTCGCAGCGTCACGGATGTAGCAGAACGTGCCCCGACTGTCGCAGGTGCTGTCTTCGCGCCAGCGCGTGACCGCGAGATCCTTCCAGCGGCTGCTGCCGCCACCCGCGTTCGTGACCATGACGTGGTACCTGCCATTGGACAGCAGATGCACCTCCGGGATCGGCGTGTCCGGGCCCTCGAGTACCCGCACCGGTGCTTCCGGACCTCCGGAGATCGCGCTGATGGCGGAAAGTTCTCCGGGATGCGATTCGAACACTGCAGTCTTGGGAATGCGCTCGTGCAGCAACAGCATCGTGGCCTTGAATAGCGGATCCGACTCGAAGCGCCGCTGCATCGGACGATCGAGCAGCACATGTGCGAGCGCGAGCAAGGTCATGCCCTGGTGATGGGTCATGAACGAGCGCACGACTGCGCTAGCCTGCCCTCGCGGCAGGCGCGCGGACGTGTAGTCGATCGCCTCGTACAGCCCGAATCGACCCTCGAGGCCGGCGGCCGCGAGTCGCTGAAGGTTGAGGCACGCCGCCTCGGGGGCCACCATCAGCGCGAGAGCCGATGCGTAGGGCGCAACGACGAGATCCTCCGCCAGTCCGCGCTTCAGCCCGAGACCGGGCACGCCAAACGCGCGGTACTGATAGTTAAGACTCGCGTCGACGCTGTTGTAGCCCGACTCCGATATCCCCCAGGGCACGCCGCGCTGATGTCCGTATGCGATCTGCCGCTCGACCGCGATGCGACAGGTCTGCTCGAGCAGCGAGTCTTCGTACGCAGGCATCACCAGGAGCGGCATCAGGTACTCGAACATCGAGCCGCTCCACGACAGCAGGATCGGCCGGCCTCCGGCGTTGGTAAGCAGGCGGCCGAGGGCAAACCAGTTCTCCTGCGGCAGTTCGCCCTGGGCGATCGCCACGAAACTGGACAATCGCGATTCCGACGCCAGCAGGTCGTAATAGCCTGGATCCCGTCGGCGCTCGCCCACGTTGTAGCCGATGGCCATCAGATGACGCGCCTTGTCGTACAGGAAGCCGTAGTCCATCCGCGCCAGCTCGCCTGCCTGCAGCGCGAGGTGCTCGACCGTCCCGATCGTGTCCATCGCGCGGCGGCTCGCTTCGGCGAGGGCCCGTCCGAAATCCTCGAGCCACGCGCGCTCGTGCGTCACCGCGGTCGCGGCGAGCTGGTCCGCAATGGCCGCCGACATTTCCGCGTCCAGCGCTGCGAGCTCGCGCAGCGTCGGGATCCCCTCGACGTGCGCGAGGGGGTGAAGGCCGCTCGGCGCGGTCGGCAGCGCGAGCCACGGAAGGCGGAACAGCAGTTCGTCCTGCAGGCTCCGGCATTGCCGGACCAACGCACGCGACCACCATGTCGCCTCGCTCGCGCCCGACGTTGCGTTGCCGTCATCGACGCCGTCGGTGAAGTGCGCGGCGACTTCGGCAGCCCCGGCGACCAGTCGCTCGAGCCATCGTCGCGCGGCTTCGATCGTCGCGGGACGCGAATCGTAAGCCGACTCGAGATCCCGTTGCAGGCGGATCATGGGGGCTGCGCCGGCGTCGCCGGCCACGTCCGCGAGGACGCGGAGTGTGTCGCTCAACCCCTCGAACCATCGCGGTTCGAGGATCTTCCGATCGGGAATTGCGAGCAGCCCCGGGCCCAATGTCAGCAGATGGCCCGCCAGATTTCCGCTGTCGACCGACGAAACGTAGTGGGGCTGCAGCGGCTGCAGCGTTTGCGTGTCGTACCAGTTGTAAAAGTGGCCCTGGTGCCGGTCCATCGTCTTCATCGCGTCCAGCGCATTCGTGGTACGCAGGATCAGGGCTCCGGCCGGAATGTAGCCGAAGTCGTAAGCAGCCAGGTTCGCCAGCAGCGCAAGCCCCATGTTGGTCGGCGAGGTGCGGTGCGCAACCACGTCGACCGGATGTTCCTGATAGTTGTCCGGCGGCAACCAGTGGTCGTCCGGGCCGACGAACGTCTCGAAGAATGCCCAGGTCTTCCGCGAGAGCTTGCGGAGAAAGAGTGTCTGCTCGACCGTGAGCCTCGCTTCACGGCGCAGGAGGGGCCGGCTGATCCACCACGCGATGACCGGCGAAACGAACCACAGGCACAGTATCGGCGCGCCGACCGCCAACGCACCTGGCGCGACCGCGGTCGAAGCCAGCGCCCCGGCCACCGCGATGACCGGAGCGATCCACATCGATCCGAAGGATTCTGCAACTCCGGCGCGCCGGCTCGTGTCCACGCCCAGTCCGGGTCCGCGCGCCTCATCCTTCGATGGGGTCCACTCGAGCAGCCGTCGATGGGTGACGAGCATGCGCCATACGGTGCGCGCGATCGCATCGAGGTTGACCGACGCCTCGTACGGAAGGAAGGCGAGCGTGAGTGCTTCCTGTGCGAATGCGCGGGCCGCGGTGCGCGCCGTGGCGGCGAGGTGCTGCCTCAGCAGCACCTCGTCGGGCTTCCGCATCATGTCCAGAAGGGAAGCGCTGATCGCCGGAATCAGCAGGATCCCGATCACCGCGGCGGTCCAGAACCAGGGCGCCGCCAGCACGGTCCACCCGAGCAGCAGCAGAAGCGCCAAGGCGGCCGGAAGAAGACTGCGTCGCAGATTGTCGAGGAGCTTCCATTGCGACAGTCCCGACAGCGGATTCCTCTCCCGGCGCCCGCCGCTGCCGGGCACCTGCGGCAACAGCCAGCCGGCCAGCTGCCAGTCACCGCGAACCCAGCGATGCCGGCGCTTCATGTCCGCGCTGTACTGGGAGGGATACTCCTCGTACAACTGGGCGTCGCTCATCAAGCCCGACCGGACATAACAGCCTTCGAGCAGATCGTGGCTCAGGATCCGGTTCTCCGGGAACCGGCCGCCGAGTGCCCGCTCGAACGCGTCGACGTCGTAGATCCCCTTGCCGATGAACGAGCCTTCGCCGAAGACGTCCTGGTAGACGTCGGAGACCGTGCGCGTATAGGGATCGATACCCGGCTCGCCGGCGTGCAGGCGCGCGTACCACGAGCGTGCCGTTCCGGGCACACTTGCAGCCACACGTGGCTGCAGGATTCCGTAGCCCCCCGTCACCATCGGCTTGCGGACGCGCTTGCCCACTGCTTGAAAACGGGGACGATTGAGCGGGTGCTCCATCGCGCCGACGAACTCGCGCGCCGAGTCGCGCGGTAGCTGCGTATCGGTGTCGAGCGTGATGACATACTTCACGTCCGACAACGCCGCCGTGTCGCCAACGACGAGCGAGAAGCGCTCGCTTGCGCCACCGCGCAGGAATGCATTGAGGTCGGCAAGCTTCCCGCGCTTGCGCTCATGGCCCATCCACAGCCGTTCCCGTGGATTCCAAAGGCGCGGACGGTGGAAGAGAAAGAAGCGGCCGCCATCGGTGCCCCCTTCCGCCCCTTCCTTCGGGCTTCCGTACTTCTGGTTCAGCCCGTCGATCCCCTGCCGGGCCACCGCCAGCAGCGGTCCGTCCCCAGGCAGCGTTTCCTCGGACGCGTCCTGGCAATCGGTCAACAGTGCGAAATGCAGATGCCGGTCCCGATTGGCCAGGAAGCGCACTTCGAGGGCCTCGACCAGGCTTTCGATGTCTGCGGCGCCTGTGAGCATCGTCGGAACCACGACCAGCGTGCGCGCCTTCGACGGAAGCCCGTGCGAGAAGTCCATTCTCGGCAGCGCCCGCGGCGCGACCAGGAGCATTGCGAGCCAGTTCACCATCGCCACCGCCAGCTGGCTGGTGGCGAACAGCGCGAGGATTCCGGTCACCACGACGAGCGCGCCGGTCGCGCCACCGGCATCGGCCTTCGCCAGCAACGCCCAGGTCAGGCTCCCGGTGATCAGCGCGATCGCGCCCAGGTATAGCGACAACGGGTAGCGCCCCGCCGCGCGTTTGACGACCGCCACGAGCGGAATCCGCATCTCGACCGCCCGTTCGAGATCGGAGCGCCCGCTGTCGATCAGATAGAAACCGACATGGCACGCCGGATCCGATCGGCCGCCATCGCCGGCGCTACGCGCCGCGCCTTCATGCGCGAGCTGGATCGCCTTGCGCGCCACTTCGATTTCCGACAGACGACTGCGTCTCGCGATCCGTTCAACGACGTGCCGGTAACGGTCACGCGTCGCGAAATCCATTTCGCCGTAGAACCCGCCAGGATCCTCCCGCAGCTTGTGCTCGACGAAGCTCATCGCCTCGACGAACTCGCTCCAGTCCATCGACCCCAGAAACCGGAGGCTGCCGATGCTGTTGCTGATCGAGACCTGGTCGCCGGCCTGTTCCTGCGTCTCCGACTGCACCAGCTGCTCGATCGTCAGGCCCGACTCGAAGAGCCGCTGCTCGATCCACGTGAGCGGCAGCGCCAATGCCGGACTTTGTCCCTGCAGCCTGCGCGCGAGCTCGGCGACGAACGAGCTCACCATCGGCGGGCTCGATCGCGCCATGTCCGCGATCACCAGGATCAGGCTCTTCGGGTCCCGCTCGGCGACCTCCATCATCCGGTCCGCCCATGCATCGGCCCGGTTCCGGTCGATCGTACCGGCGGCGATGCGCGTTCCGACGCGGCGCAGATTCTCGATCAGCGCCAGCCGCAGCATGATCGGAAAGGCCCACAATTCACCCAGCCGGAGGGGCGAAACGCTCTGATAGGCTGCTACAAAACGGGTGAGGCCCTCGCCATCCACCCGACCGTCGCCATGCGAGATCGCCTCGAGCGCGAGATCGTACACGCGGGGAAGCCGGGCCGATGCGCCATGAGCGAGCCGGGGCAACTCCCGGTTGTACCCCTTTGGCAGGTGACGCTTGGCCGTCCGGATCTGCTCTTCGATCAGATAGAAGTTGTCGAGCAGCCATTCCGCTGCGGGCGTGATCCTGCGATTTGCCGTGACTGCCGCCGTCAGCAGGTCGCAGACTTCGGTAAGTACGCCTTCATTCTCGGCCAGCCGCGCCAGAAGCTGGTCCGAAGCGCGCTCCCGCGCCAACTGGTGCGATGCGGCGAGACTCTTCCCGTGCCGCTCCATCTGATCGGCGCTGAACAACTCCGCCCGTAGCGGAGATTCCTTGCCGGCGAACTTTCGCGGTGAGCGATCACGGGCGACGCGACCGAACATGAGTGACTTGTTTCGCATGCGTTTGGGGCAGCCCGCCAGCCGGGCGTGGTGGCGCGGAACGACCGACGGGTCATCCGCTGAGGATCGATGATGGGCAAGAGAGCGGCGCCCACCTTGAGCAACATCAATGAGGCTTCAACGCCGGGGTGTCAAGCAGCTAAGGTGCCCGCCCCGGATCCTCGGGCCCGCGAACCCGGTGGGGCGGTCAAGTCAGGCAGCGCACACTTCGTCCGTCCATACTTCGAAGCCGATCAGTGTATTCTGGCCGAACGTGCTGCAGAGCGCCATGTCGGATGCGTCGTGGCGACGCGCAATGACCACCTGCATAGGGCAACGGCGAGGTGCGCATAGTCGCGACAGACGCCCCTCTTATCGTAGCAGCCCTCGAGCGCAGAAGGCGTCTTGCTCGCGCGCGACCCTTCGGGGTGACGAGATCGGACACACGCGTGAAGTGGACGTCGAGGTTGAATATCATCGTGCGTGACGGCTGAGCGGCGTGCACTACTGAGTGCTCGTGCTCCCGGAACCCTTGCGCCGCAGGATCTCTGCGCGAAACTCGGCGAATTGCTTCCGCGTCTCGGCTTCGAGCATGATGGTCCCGATCAGCGGCGGTATCCAGCGATCCGGGATGAATCGTCCGTGATTGGTGATCCGTGTCGCATTGCCCTCGGCGGCCAGCCGGGTCGTGAACGCTGACATCTTCATGTCGCCGCGAATGAGCTTCGAGCGGATTTCCCGCAGTGGCAGGAATTCGATCTCGCGCACATTGTCGAACTTGAGGTCGAAGAAACCGAACTTCACGCGGCTTGTCTGGGCCACCTCGAGGCTGTCACTCCCACGGCGGACGATGCGGCTCATGGTCAGGTTGGACACGAACTCCGACATGTGGTCGTAATCAGTCAGAACATTCCAAGCTTCCTGTGGCGTCGCTTCGACGGTAAGGTCGACGTCGACCACGAATGCCTCACCGTCGCGATGGATGGCGACGGCGATACCCCGTGAATCCGGCGCAACGGCATGCGCGACGGCGGGGAGAATCGTCAGCACAATCGCGAACAGGAGTGGTCGGGCCGCGGTCCGCATCATCGACAAGGGGAGGAAAGCTGCATATCGCGTTTCGCGCGCAGGGCGGGCCTCACCCCGGCGCTCAGAGCTCTTTATCCAGCGGGAGCAGCGACAGGAATTCGACCTGCATCCTCTGCCAGGCACTGCGCGCCGGCTCCGATTCGTAATCGACGTTCATTCCGTCTTCCCGGGTGCGCCAGATCAACTCCGGCGCCCCGCCCATCGGATCTTTGCGCAAGCCCAGGGCATAGCTGTTCGCAGGAACCACGATCGAATCGAAGCGCGCGGCGGTCTGTCGCGCCAGCTCGGGGCTGTCGATGATCAATCCGACCTCGGTATTCAGGTGGTGCGAGCGCTGGTCGAAGTTCATCGATCCGATGTACAACCTCTGGCGGTCGAACACGAACAGCTTCGCGTGCAACGCGTAATTGCCGGAGCGGGTCGCCGCGGACGACTCGCCGCTGCCCCTGGCATTGCCCAGCAGCGCACGTATTTCATAGAGCTCCACGCCGTCCTCGAGCAAAGGGACGCGATAGCGCATGTACCCGGATTGAGCCACCAGCTCCGGCGTCGACTCGAGCGAGTTGGTCAGGATCCGGACGCGCACGCCGCGCTTGCGCAGGTCCTTGAACAGGCGCATTCCGTCATTCCCAGGTATTAGGAAAGGCGTGACCATCAGAAGTTCAGACCGCACTGCCGCCACGGCATCCGCCACGGTCCGGTGCATCAGTTCGCCGACGATCTCCCCTTTTTCGACGCGCTTCTTGTCAGGGCTGTCATACACGACCTGCGCATGCGCCCATACGAGCGGCAACCTGCCGGACAGCATGCCGGCGAGCGGTTCCCCGCCCGCAACCCGGCTCGCGTAATCGGTCCCGTCCGCCTTCAACTGGCGGCGGTGCTCGTCCAGCGTCTTGCGATATGCCTCCAGCGCCGCGTGCGAGTGCTTTCCATCGCCAAGTCCTGCCACCGGGATCGCGAGAGCGCTGTTCCAGAAATCGTCGAATGTCCTGGAGAGGTCCTTGACGATCGGCCCCGCCGCAAAGACGTCGTCATCGCCGAACTGCGATTCCGGGTCGACCTGAAAGTACTGGTCGCCGATATTGCGTCCGCCGACGAGGGCAATCGCGTTATCGACGACCAGCAGCTTGTTGTGCATCCGGTAGTCGAGCCGCGACGCATTGAATGCGAATTCAACGGCGCGGAACAGTTCGGTATGGCCGCGATAGGCGAACGGATTGAAGATCCGAATATCGATCTTCGGATCGGCGCTCAGCGCCGCGATCTGTCCATCGCCCTTGAGGGTGTCCGCGTCATCGACCAGCACCCGCACGCGCACACCACGATCGGCCGCATGCAGCAGCGCGTCGGTCAGCAACTGGCCCGTCTCATCCTGCCGAAAGATGAAATACTCGAGATCGAGCGTCCGTTCGGCCGCATTGATCATCTGCGCCCGAGCCAGGAAACCGTCTACCCCCACCGACAGCAGGCGAAATGCGGAATTCCCGCCGTGCTTGCGCGCCGCGCCATCGAACTGCCGGCCGAGCCGCGTCTGCTCGGGATGCGTCAGCGCGCTCGAGATCGTCTTCGGAAAATCGGCCCCCGGCGGCAACGTTGCGCACCCGACCGCGAGCATGGCGACAAGACCAAGCGCCACGAAGCGCATCGCTCGGCCGGGCACGACCATCGTCGGGCTCCACGGCGACAATCGCCCGGACCACCGGCAAAGGCCACGAGCGGCCATCTGTCGGGTACGAGTCAGCGCCTGGAGCACGCCATCGCCATCATCCGTATCCATTTCGCACCCGCCGTGCTCCCGCTTATGAAAGGAACTTCACCTTCAGGATGAAGCGCATGCTGGGCGCAGAATGAAAACGAGGCGCGCCTGCGCCTCGCTCTCGTCCGGCCCCAACCGCTCTGCTGCGCGGGACGTCCACCATTTTTCGCCCCCAAGCTTTCCGAATCACACTCGCGGCTCGATCGACTTCCGTGTCGATTGCCCGACACGGGAGATTCCCCGGCACGGAGGTCGAAGCGCCCGTTAACGGTCCTTCTGGACTGTCAGCTCGCTGTGCACCGACTTGACGCCCTCGGTATTGCGCGCGATCGCGACGGCCTTGTCCATTTCTTCCTGGCTGTTGGCCGTGCCCGTCATCCAGACACCGCCGTTCCTGTCCGTATCGACCTTGATATGGTTCATGCTGCCGAGGTGATCCGCGGCCAGCTGCGTCTTGATCTTGGTCGTGATGACCGAGTCCTTGACGTAGTTCTCCGGGTTGGAACGGTCCGAGTCCGAATCCGCCGCGTAAGCCGCAACGGGTGCCAGCATGGAGCCGACCACGAAGATGGCAGTAGCAAGTTTGTAGTTCATTCTTTGTTCCTCAATTTGTTCCCGTCGTCAGTGGGCGGGGTTGCAGGCATCTCATGGCGAGCTGGACGCCTCGACTACCCGCTCGGTGCCGACATTGCCGCCGGCACCGCAATCCCGGCTGCGAGCGTGCGGCCGGGCGGATAGGCAGCGAGGATATCGGCGAGCCAGAAGGTCGTCTGTTCGATGACGCACACAGCATCGCCGACCGCCTGGCTCAGCCGAGCATCTGAAAGAACATTGCGGATACTGCAATGGCCATTACAGTTGTTGCGGCCCAGCCCAAGATGCGTAAGCGCCGCGTCACCACGAACTGCCCCATGATTTCCGGATTCGACGCCATGCGCATCATGACCACCATGATCGGCACCGAGATCACGCCATTGATGACTGCGGCATAGAACAGGGCCTTGATCGGATCGAGCCGCGTGAACCCAAGGCCGACACCCACCAGCGTCGCCGCGGCGATCACCCCGTAGAAGCGGAGCCCACGCAACGGCGCCAAATCCATGCCTCGACGCCAGCGAAACGACTCCGCGACCGCAAACGCCGCCGAGCCGGCGAGAACCGGCACGGCCAGCAGCCCGGTGCCGATGATGCCCATGCTGAAGAGCAGGAATGCGAACTTTCCGGCAATGGGGCGCAAGGCTTCGGCTGCCTGGGCCGAGGTCTGGATGTCCGTCACGCCACGGGCATGCAGCGTGGCGGCTGTGGTGAGCATGATGAAGAATGCGATCGAGTTCGAGAAACCCATGCCGACGTAGGTGTCGAGCTTGATCCGGGCCAACTGTCGTGCCGCCTGCTCGGGATGGTTGTGCAAGGGCTTGTCCGCTTCGACCGCTCGCAGGTCCTCGCATTCCTGCGACGCCTGCCAGAAGAACAGATAGGGGCTGATGGTCGTTCCGAAGATCGCCACGACGGTCGTCAAATAGCCGGCGCTCGATCTGAGCGATGGGACGAAAACACCCTTGATGACATCCGACCAGGGAAGATTGGCGGAAAAGACGACACCCACGTACGCGAACAGCGAGAGGGTGAGCCACTTGAGCACGCGCACATAGCGCGCATACGAGAAATAGATCTGCAGCACGACGCAGAACGTGCCGAAGCCGAGAATGTATGCGTGCCGCGATCCCCCGGCAAGCAACGCGGCCGCGTCTGCCATCGCGCCGAGATCCGCGCCGATGTTGATCGTATTGGCGACCAGCAGCAGGGAGACGAGGCCATAAAGCACCGACTTGGAATAGTGGCGGCGAATGTTGCCTGCCAAGCCGTATCCGCTGACTCGGCCAATGCGCGCGCTGACCACTTGAATGCCGACCATGAGCGGATAGGTGAAGAGAAGGGTCCACAGCAAGCTGTAACCGAACTGTGCCCCGCCCTGCGAGTAGGCCGCGATGCCGCTCGGGTCATCGTCGGCGGCTCCCGTGATCAGGCCCGGACCGAGCTTCCCGACCAGCGAGTCGCTCGGCGGCTTTTCGGGCGGCGCGTGGCCACTGGAATCCACGCTGGTCTCCCTTCGTATCGGAATGCATTGATGTAACACGTTTCCTGCACGCTTGAAGCGGTGGACTGCATGCCAATCGGCCGGTCGCCGGGAGGCGACGATCGACCCAGACCGCCGCAACACCATCGTGCCTGCGGATTCACGGCCACAACCGGCCCGACCGAAACCGCCGATGACCGTTCGCTACCGACGCGAAGCCGACGTTTCCCTTGCGCGCGGGCGGGGGTTCGCGACCACGCGTCTGCGCCGGTGCCCCGCCGTTGCCACGCCAGGTTCGCGCTGCACCAGCCATGGTCGCCAGCCGAGCCTTCGCGGAGCGGTCGGCTCCTTGCAGCGTGCGACGGGATCGCCTGTGCAGGCCTCGTCCGCAGGCGCCCCGGCCCCATGCCGTGAGGCGCATCGCGCAGCGTTCGTTGCCGTACAGACGAGCAGGTGCGCCAGGCCCATGCTCCGTGTCACCCGGCTTTGCCGGCCAATCATCCCTCAACCCATTTGTCCTTGGAGAATGAACATGAACGTCTCGAAATTCCTTGTCTCGTCCGCAGCTGCCATCGCCATCGTCGGTGCCGTCAGCTTTGCCTACGCCCAGACCTCCACCCCGTCCACGCCGACGTCGGATGCGACGACCGCCCAGACCCCGGCTGCAAGCCCGGTGACCGATACGACGACCGCGCAAACCCCGGCTGCAAGCCCGACCGATGCGACGACCACCAATTCAACGCTGAACTCGGGTGGCAGCGCCGCCACGACGTCCACCGAGCTCCCGGCCAAGGCCGCTCGCCATTGATCGGCAGGTCCGCACCGAGGATCGGCACCGGGTGACCGGGGGCGGTCCCAAGTGCGCGCAGGCCAACTCGCGGCGCTGATCCCGGCGAGCTTCGGACGATGGACCCACCTTGATGGATCCGGTTGCCGTTCAGGCGGTGGCTCCCGGACCCGCTCGGTCCGAGTTCGGCGAGAGCATTCGGCGCGGGTTGCTCGTCGGGGCCGCAGTCCTGCTTGTCGTGCTCCCCCCGGCGGGCCGCCCACTGCCATGGGTTGCTGCCGGGTCCGGCCAGCCATCGAGCCAGGCGCGGAGCTCGCCACCGCGGCATGCCGTCCGATTCGCCGACTTCGGTGTGCAGACGCCGTCGCGGGACGCGCGTTTCGTCGCCGACTGGGTTGCCGATTCCGGTGACAATGGTGGCGTGGATTTCGTCATCGTCGACAAGCAGCAGGCCACGGGCTATGTATTCGACGCACGCGCGCACCTACGCGCATCGGCGCCGGTACTGATCGGAGCGGCCCTGGGCGACGCCTTGGCACCGGGCACCACCTCGCTACCCTGGGCCGATGTGCCGCCACAAGACCGCGCCACGCCGGCAGGACGCTTTGTCGCGCAGCGCGGCCACGATGAGACGGGCCAGGACGTGATCTGGATAGATTACGACGCGGGCATCGCCATGCACCGCGTTATCACCACGGTCCCGCAGGAGCATCGACTCGAGCGTCTGGCGACCAAGTCTGTGACGGACAACCGAATCTCCTACGGCTGCATCAACGTTCCTGCCGCGTTCTACGATGCGTACATCCAGCCGGTGTTCGCAACGCACCCTGCGGTCGTCTACGTGTTGCCCGACACGTTGCCCGTACGGCAGGTGTTCGTCGCCGCCGACCTCGCCTCGCGGGACGCCTTGGGGGCCGGGCGTCCATCCGCCGCCATGGGCGAGTGAATCGAGGGCCCGTCTGCCCACAGTGGGACTCGGACATCCCTGGTGACATAACGGCGCCACACTCGAGCCGCATCCCAACGACGCAGCTGATACAGCGTGGATAGCCACGAAAAGCCTGGCACCACACCACTACTGTCGGCCCGTCGAGACAAGCTCGTCGCAATCGCCTATTGCCTGATTCCAGCTTCCTGCCCCGATATCGAAGAGCAATAATTGGACTGTTCGCTGAAACGCGCGAGCAGGCCGGTTTCCGTAACGACAATTTCGTATATTTGAAACGTGCCAGCTTCGCCCGATGTGCAGGAATAGGTGCCGTCGACAGATCCCAACTTCCCGAACTGAGCGTAGGTTCCGAGAAATGTGCAGGCTCCAGATGCGCTGCTCGTCTGCCCAACCACGCTAGCGCCACTCTGTGAAATGTTCAACGAACTGCTGGTGCTGAAGGTGCCGGAAGGTAGCGACGGTATGCAGGTTTGGGTCTGTGTGATTGCAAAGTTGTATGAGCCGCTTATGTCCTCATCAACCAGGGTCTCGCGTGTCACCTCCTTGCTTACCGTAACTCCATCCACCGTGTAGGTCAGGTTTCCATCAGCAATGTCGGTGAGGTGGAAAGTCATGGAACCGGCCTGGCGCACCCCCACCTGTGTGGGATCGAATGGCGCCGCCCCGAACCATGTGCCAGTGGTGGCATAAAGTGGACCGGTCCAGGTAAGTCCGCCAACATTGTTCATTTCCGCAGTCAGCCATGTGGGCTTTCCGTCCGGGCCATAAACGAAAAGCGTAGCGAACACAAAGTCATCGTTCTGAACGAGCTGCATACCCCACCCGCTCTCGTTGGGGTTCCACCAAATATCAGACACGTCGATCGTTGCGCGCGCCTTCGGATTGGACAGTTTCAGCGTCTGTGGTGCTGCAGGGTGCGGCAACGGAATTTCACCGACGCCAGTGCCGAACATTCCAGCCCACGCTGAATTGCAGAGTAAAAGCGTTGCGACAGCTGCTGCGATGGGCCAAGCGGTACGTTTCGACATGTTCGTTCCTTGTTGTCAATTCTGCCCGGCGCTTCCACGTCGCCGATACCGACCCGGGTGGTTTCGATTCCGGGAGCATCCGAAGATCATGCAGCGGTAGCGCCAAACGGGTCGTAATACGCTGAGCATTCGGTCCAGGGTGTGCCGCCTGATTCGTTTCAGCGGTCCTCAGCAACGGGGGCGTGCTCGCGGCGGGACCGCCGAGCCGGTCGACAGGTCATTGGCCTCAGATAAGGCGTTGGGGCGGCGCATATCCATTGCAGGTCCCATGTGCCTGAGATTGCGACCCTTTTAGAATCAGTCGCGGAGCGCGCCTCGGTCCATCGGAGCCCACCTGATGGGGTTGTAGGACATCGCCTACGGGAGTACCAATCATCCGTTGCCGAGCAGAGACCGACGGTCACTCGGACCGTCCACGGCGGCGTGGCTCAAGTCGCCACAAATTTCAGCCGGCGAAGGACCCGGTGCAACGGACTCGCCGGACGCGGAGACCGACATTTTCTCGCCATCCGAATTGCATGCCGCAGCGTGCCGAAACATCGCGCCACGATCGATGCCGGCAGTCTGCCTATTCCGACGGGCCCATGTGGTCTGGTGCGCCAAGGCCGGACACTTTGACCGGCTGCTGAACGCGTCCGACCTATTGACCGTCAAGCGCGATTGACCGCGGCGCACAGGCGAAGGACAGATGGGAGTGAATGCGACGCTGTCGCATTCCTTTGCTCGATGAACACCAAGCTATCGGGTGCGATGACGCATCTGGTACCCGACGCGATTCAAGGCGTTTGCCTTTGAAGCAATCGCTCACCGATTGCTGGCACCGCGTACCTATGCACCCGACGGACGAAGTGACTTCGCCGCCTGATTTGCAGCCAGTACGCGCGCGCGTGAACCTGAGGGCAGGCGCGAACAGGCGGCCTGGTTGCCGGCGGGGCACTATGCCAAGCCGTGCCAGTTGAAAGCGTGGCGGGTAAACGACGGACAAAAATCCAAAACTTGGAGGGGGGGTCAGATCAATAGCACTCTGACGGATCAATGCGTTACGTTGTGTCGAATGGCGGAGAGTGAGGGATTCGAACCCCCGATACGTTGCCGTATACCTGATTTCGAGGAAGCCGGAATCTGCCGCAAAATCAGGGAAGACCGCCCAATTTCTCCCGCAACAATCGTGCATTCGTTCATAGCGCGAGGCGCCGAATTGCGGACGTGCTGAATTCAACTACCCCGGGGTCCCGGGGTGCGCGGCCCGACTAATCTTGGGCCGACGATTCTATGCGCCGCCCTCTGCCACGTAGTAGCCCCTTCCCCAGTCGAGCGCCGCCGTCGAAGTGCCCTTGGCCCGTTGATCATGGGCCATACGAAAGTCTTGTAGCCGAGACTTGATGCAGCGGCCAGTGCCAGATCGTAGTAGCCATCGACCGTCTCAGTCCGGTCAGAAGCTGCCGTCCGCGACAGTCAATCTAGGTCCGCCTGGGCCCCGTATGTCAGCCGCTCCATCAAATTCGAGCCCATCCCGGCGGTGAACGTGGAGAGATTGGCATCCGTTCCGCGCATAATCTCCAGCATGAGCACGGGTGCCCTGCGTCAGCCGCAAATTCAGTTTGCGCGATCGTCCGACGATACACGTATCGCCTATGCCGTCACGGGAGAAGGACCTCCGCTCGTCCGTGCCTCGCATTGGCTCGGCAACCTCGACTTCGATTGGCAAACTCCCGTCTGGGGTCCGTGGATCAGTGCGTTGAGCGAGCGCTATCAGTTGCTCCGCTACGACTCGCGCGGCTGCGGTCTGTCCGACCGTGAAGCAGACGCCATCACGATCGACGGTTTGGTCGCAGATCTCGAATGCGTTGTCGACAGGGCCGAGCTCGACCGCTTCGCGCTTCTCGGCATGTCGCAAGGCGGCGCGGTTTCGATCGTCTACGCCGCGCGCCATCCCGAGCGCGTCAGCCATCTCGTGTTGTGTGGCGCCTTCGCACGCGGGACCTTGCGACGCAGCGCGAGCCCGCAGCATGTCGAGGCCACCGAGGCCATGATCAAGCTCGTCGAGTTCGGTTGGGGTCAGAGCAATCCAGCGTTCCTGCAGATGTTCACGTCGCAGTTTTTCCCTCAGGCGACGCTCGCACAGGCTCACTCGTTCAATGAAATCCAGCGTCACGCGGCGTCGCCACACGTGGCAGCGCGGCTCATCCGGGCCTTCGCGGAACTCGATGCATCGGCCGAGTTGGCACAGGTGCGGGCGCCGACGCTCGTGTTTCACAGCCGGGGCGATAACCGGGTCCCGTTCGAGGAAGGGCGCTTCGTCGCGACGTCGATCGCCGGGGCGCGCTTCGAGCCTCTGGATAGCAACAGCCATGTGCCTTTGCCGGGCGAGCCTGCGTTCCAGCGTCTGCTCGATGACATGGCTGCCTTCGTCCCGCCGTCGCGAAAGGACGCGCTGCCTTTCGCCGAGCTAACGCGGCGCGAACGCGAGGTACTGGATCGGATCGCGCGCGGACTCGACAACGCGCAGATCGCCGCACAGTTGGACCTGGCCGAAAAGACGGTACGCAACCACATCACGGCCATTTTCGACAAGATTGCGGTCGAGAACCGCTCGCAGGCGATCGTGGCGGCGCGCATTGCCGGTTTCGGCGGCCCCTGAGGCCATCAGGACCGAAGTCCCGGGCGCGACAGGCGTCTCGTGCCGAGGTCGCGCCAACCCGGGACGCTTGCCCCATGACATCCGGAGGATCGGGTGGCCTACTGGCTTCTACCGGCAAGACGCCGCGCACACGCCGCGGCGCCGTCCGGAGCAGCGGAGTTCTCCATGCCCTTTATCAACGTCAAGCTTATCGAAGGCGTTTTCTCGCCCGAGCAGAAGCAGCAGATCGTGCGCAAGCTCACCGACGCGATGGTCAGCATCGAAGGCGAAGCGATGCGCGGCGTCACCTGGACGGTGATCGAGGAGGTCAAGAGCGGCGACTGGGCGATCGGCGGCCAGCCTCTTACCACTACGGATGTCCTGGCGCTCGCCGCGACGCGGCCAGCAATGGTTGGGTAGCCTCGACCGACGAGGTTCGTGGACGAACGCGGCGGGACGGCGTCGAACACAAAGGAGGGCGCATGGCCGCTGAAGAGAGGCATGACTATGTCGTCGTTGGCGCCGGAACCTCGGGGATCACGCTGGCCTATCTGCTGCACAAGCACGGCATGGACGTGGTCGTCCTGGAGGCCGGCGAGGATAGGGACCACGACCCCAACATCCACGATCTCAAGTCGTTTTATGGGCTCGAGTCGCACTACCGGAACGAGTACTTCTGGCCCGAAAACGGCAGACCCAACCCTCGCCTTCCGGCCGACGGCAACCACTATTCGGGTGGCAGGCTCTGGGGTGGAAGCTCCTCCATCAACGAGGCGTGGTATTGGCGCGGTTCGCAATTCATCTACGACCGGTGGGGCGGTCTGTTTTCCCAAAAAGCGTTCTGCACCGATGCCTTTCGAAAGCTGGAGACTTTTCATGGCGTCAGCCAGAGCCCGGATGCGCGCGGCGATCGCGGCCCCTTCGACATCACGCAGGGGTCGGCCCATCCCATCGGCGAGAAATTCATCGCCGCGCTGCACTCCGTTTTGAAGGACGACTACGGACTCGAAGTGCCCGTGGTCGACGACATGCACACGGTCAACGGACCAGCCATGAGCGTCAAGGCCCAGCACTTCGTCGATCTCTCCGACAAGAAGCGTGTGAGCACGTCTGTCTCTCTCCTGAAGAAAAAGGGTTGCACGCTGGCCATCAAATCCCAGGCCACCGCCCTGACGGTCCTGTTCGAGGGGAAGAAGGCTGTCGGCGTTCGCTATCTCCACCACGGAGAAACGAAAACCATTCATGCGAACAAGAAGGTCATCGTCTGTGCCGGCCTCAGGTCGGCCTTCCTTCTCATGCATTCGGGCATCGGCGACGAGACCCTTCGCCAGTACGGCATCCCGATGACGCATGTCAATCCCGAGGTCGGTCGCCA
Organism: uncultured beta proteobacterium; assembly: GCA_963734515.1. Classification (GTDB taxonomy): domain Bacteria; phylum Pseudomonadota; class Gammaproteobacteria; order Burkholderiales; family Casimicrobiaceae; genus VBCG01. The sequence continues at coordinate 230,224 of CAVTHP010000006.1, forward strand.
TCTCACCAACCATCTCCTGCTGCTCACTAAGCTGAAGGTGCCGGTTGCCGATAACAAGGACATCGCGGAGGCTGTGCATTTCAAGGGGCTGACGGCGGTCAGTGCCTTTCCGGACCCGAAGCGCCGCGATCTGTCAGACATCGACTTCGAGTTGACGATCCTGTCTACCGCGCCGGGCGAAGCCTTTGTGGCGTGTTTCTTCGTCAATCCTGAGAGCCGAGGACACGTGTCGGTCTGCAGTGGCGACCCGTTACACCCAGTCGTCGTCGACACGAACTATCTGTCCGCGGCGGAAGACACAGCCAAGCTGGAGCGCGCACTTGAGGTCGTCGAGAAGGTAACCGATCGAATGTCGGCGACCCATGAGGGTTACCAGCGTGTCAGCGATCTCTCCGACAAGAAGTCCTACGTCCGGAACAACGCCGTCCACGTCCACCATTGGACTGGTACCTGCCAGATCGGCAAGGTGCTCGACGAGCACCTGGACGTGCTTGGCGTCGAGCGCCTGATGGTCGCCGACACCAGCTCGATTCCCGAGATCGTCAGGGGGCATACGTACGCACCGGCATTGCTGATCGCTGCCGCGGCGTTCGTGGAGCTGACCGGGATCAGGAACTGGGACTTCTAGTCGCAGGGCAGCGACGTGTTGACCGAAACACCGGTCGCCTTTCCTTCGCAGGGTGCGACTCTGCGCGGATATATGGTGACGCTCGCTGGCGGCGCGACGCGCCGACCCACGGTGGTGATGGCCCATGGCACCTCCGCCACGCTTCGCATGGTGGCCCTGGACTATGCGCGGGTGTTCGCCAGCGCCGGCGTGGCCGCGCTGGTCTATGACCATCGAAACTTCGGCTGCAGCGATGGGGAACCGAGACTGGAGATCAACCCCTGGATCCAGTGCCGGGGCTACATGGACGCATTGACCTTCGCCGGCACGCATCCCGCCGTCGACCCCAATCGAATGGGTCTGTGGGGCGACAGCTACAGCGGCGGCGAGGTGGTCGTCGTCTCTGCGTGCGATGCACGACCGAAGGCGATCGTCGCCCAGTGCCCGATCTTCGGTGCCTCTCCGCCGCCGTTGCCTCCCTCGGCGGACGCCTTCGCGAAAATCAAGGCGACTCTATTGACCGGCGACGTTGCCGGAACGCCCGAGACGACCACGGGACCACTGCCCGTGGTCTCGCACGACCAGGCCGGAACTCCGTCGTTGCTTACGCCGATCCAGGCGTTTCGCTGGTTCGTCGACCAGGGCGGACGGCCGGGTTCGGGCTGGGTCAATCGCGTGACCCGCGTTATCCCGCCGACGCAGGCCTTCTACAGCCCGTATCTCTGCGCGCCATTCGTACAGGCGGAAGTGCTGCTCATGGTCGCCCCGGACGACGAAATGATCCACGCGAACTATGCGGTCGCTAGGCAGGCGTTCGCCCTCATGCCGGGCCTCGCGCACTGGTACGACATTGCCGATGGACATTTCGGCCTGCTCTACTGCCCGAGCAATCGCTTCGACGAGGCTGCATCGGTCCAATCGAGATTTCTTCGCGAGCGCTTGGGTGTCTGACACCAAGCCCGGCGGCGAATGTCTGCCCGCCGCTGAATCAACGTAATCCACAGGCTGC
>CAVTHP010000007.1:0-423924 GCA_963734515.1 uncultured beta proteobacterium
CTGGTGCCGAATCTCGTCAGCACGGTCAAGGGCTACGCGGCACAGGAGGAGAAGGTGCTCACCGAGGTGACGAACGCCCGGGCGAGCGTCGGCTCGATCAAGGCGACCCCGGAGCTGATCAACGATCCCGAGGCTTTCCAGAAATTCATCCAGGCGCAGAACCAGTTGCAGGGCGCCCTGTCGCGCCTGCTGGCGGTTTCGGAGAACTATCCGCAGCTCAAGTCCGATGCGCTGTTCCGCGATCTGCAGTCGCAGCTCGAGGGCACCGAGAACCGCATCACGGTGGCGCGCAACCGCTACATCAAGTCGGTCCAGGAATACAACACGACGGTGCGGCAGTTCCCGACGAACCTGACGGCGATGATCTTCAAGATGGGCATCAAGCCCAACTTCACGGTCGCCGACGAGGCCGCGGTGAGCACGCCGCCGAAGGTCGATTTCACCAAGCCTGCACCCGCGGTGCCCGGGCCTGCGTTGCCTGCGCCTGCCGCGCCCGCGAGCAAGTGAGCCCGCGTTAGTGCGGAGCCGGCCGTCGCGCGGCAGCGCGCGACCGGCCCCGCCTGCGGACATTGGACGACGGTAAATCGCGATGCAAATCCCCGTGCGCCTGCGCGCGAGCGGAATCCTCGGCGGCCTGACCGGCATGCTGCTGGCACTGCTGCTGTCGGTCTTCGCCTCGACCGTGCAGGCCCAGCCGGCGTCGCAGGCAGGCACCGACGGCCTCGCCCCGATTCCGAAGCTGACGGCGCGCGTCACCGATCTTACCGGGACGTTTTCGCCCGCCGACACGCAGGCGCTGGAATCCAAGCTCGCCGGTTGGGAGCAGCGCACCGGCAATCAACTGGTCGTCGTGATGGTGCCATCGACCGCACCCGAGCCGATCGAAAGCTATTCGATTCGCCTCGCCGATGCGTGGAAGATCGGGCACAAGGGACAGGACAACGGGGCGATCTTCCTCATCGCCAAGGATGACCGGAAGATGCGCATCGAGGTCGGCTACGGTCTCGAAGGCGTGCTGACCGACGTGACCTCGCATCGCATCATCTCGGAGACCGTGGCGCCGTTGTTCCAGCAGGGCAAGTTCGTCCAGGGGATCGATGCCGGCGTCGACCGGATCATCGAGGTCGTCGGCTCGGGCGCTCCGTTGCCCCCGCAGCGCGCACGGGCACCTTCCTCGAACGGATTCGATTTCCAGACGCTGCTGATCCTGCTTTTCGTCGTCGTGCCCGTGATCGGCAGCGTCCTGTCACGCATCTTCGGGCGCACGCTGGGATCCACCGTCGGCGGTGGCGTGATCGGGCTCGGCGCCTGGGTCCTCGCCGGATCGCTCGCGATTGCATTCGGCGCAGGCGTCGTCGCTTTCCTGGTCATGCTGCTGATGGGCGCCGGCGGCGGCATCGGCCGGCGTGGGGGGATGTGGATTCCCACCGGAGGCTGGGGCGGCGGTGGCTTCGGCGGCGGCGGCTTCGGGGGAGGCGGAGGGTTCTCGGGCGGTGGCGGCGGCTTCGGCGGTGGCGGTTCGTCGGGGAGCTGGTAGGGCGATGGCCGTCTCGCACGCGAAGCGCCTCTGGCGTCACCTCGTCACCGATCACCTTTCGGTGCGCCGCGCGTTTCCCAGGGCGGCGCTCGAGCGCATCGAGCAGGCGATCGCCGCCGGCGAGCGTACCCATCGCGGACAGGTGTGCTTTGCCGTCGAGGGCTCGCTGCACCCGATGCACGTGCTGCGCAGGCTGACGCCGCGCGAGCGCGCTCTCGAAGTCTTCGGGCTGCTGCGGGTGTGGGACACCGAGGAGAATTCCGGCGTCCTGATCTACCTGTTGCTCGCGGATCGCGACGTCGAGATCGTCGCCGATCGCGGCGTCCACCGTGCCGCGGGAGCTGCGGCGTGGCACGCGATTTCCACGCACATGGAATCCGCATTCGGCCGCGGCGAATACGCCGACGGTGCGGTGCGCGGGATCGAGGAGGTCTCGGCGCTCCTCGCCCGCCATTTCCCCCGCACGCAGGCAGGGGCCAACGAGCTGTCCGACAGGCCGGTCGTCCTCTAGCTGGCGGGCGCTGCGCGATTCTTCGCAGCCGGCACTGCAGCCAGGATCAGCGCCGGTCCGTGGCGTCGGGCTTGTCCATTCCGACCAGGTGGAGCGAGTCGAACTGCGCCTGGTTTACGCGGTGGCGCCACATGACGAGCAGCATCGTGCAGGCGACGAAGGTTCCGAACAACATCACCGCCGAGTCGATCGAGATCCCCATCCGCACCATCAGCGCATAGAGGCCGACCATCACGAGGATGCCGATGTTCTCGTTGAAGTTCTGGACCGCGATCGAGTGGCCGGCGCCCATCAGGACATGGCCGCGGTGCTGGAGCAGCGCGTTCATGGGAACGACGAAGAATCCCGCGCAGGCGCCAATCGCGATCATCAGCACGACCGCGAGCGGGACGTAGGTGACGAAGATCATCACCATCACGACCACGCCCATCGCCGCGCCGACCGGCAGCACGTTCACCGAATGGCGCAGCGTGACGAACTTCGCGGCGAGCAGCGCCCCCACCGCGACGCCGACGGCGACGACCCCCTGCAGCATCGACGCCTGCGACAGGTCGAGCGACAACGACCGCGCTGCCCAGTCGATGACGATGAACTGCAGCGTCGCGCCTGCGCCCCAGAACAGCGTCGTCGTCGCGAGCGTGATCTGCCCCAGCCGGTCGCGCCAGAGCAGCACGACGCAGTGCGAGAACTCGCGGATCAGATAGAGCGGGTTCTTGCTGGGGACGCGGTGGTCGACGCCGGTGTCGGGAATGAACCCGTTGATGATCGCGGCGATCAGGTAGAGGGCCATGATGATCGTGATCGCGGCCTCGGGCGGGGTATCGATCGGCAGGTCGAAGACCGGAAAATCGAAACCCAGCAGCACCGTCGACACCCTGGGCGTGATCAGCGCGCCGCCAAGCAGCACGCCGATGATGATCGAGCCGACGGTTGCGCCCTCGATCCAGCCGTTGGCGACCACCAGCTGCTGCGGCGGCAGCAGCTCGGTCAGGATCCCGTACTTGGCCGGCGAATACGCCGCTGCACCCAGCCCGACCAGCCCGTAGGCGAGGAGCGGGTGGACGTCGAACAGCATCATCGCGCAGCCGACGATCTTGATCGCATTGGTGATCAGCATCACGCGGCCCTTGGGCATCGAGTCCGCGAACGCGCCGACCAGGGGTGCGAGCACGACGTAGGACACGACGAAGCTCTGCTTGAGTGCCGGCGTCATCCATGGCGGCTCGTGGAGCCCCCGCAGGAGCGCGATCGCGGCGATGAGCAGCGCGTTGTCGGCGAGCGACGAGAAGAACTGCGCCGCGATGATGGTGTAGAAGCCGCGTTTCATGAACTCGATTGGGCCGCGCCGGTTTCACGCGGCGAATCCGCTTCGCTCCGCGTCGGTCGATCGCGACGGGTCCGGGGGCGGCGTCGGCGGCGGCGGGTTTGCGTTGGATTGTTATAATGCAAACGTTGCGCGGCCCGCGCTTTATACCATGATTGCGGGGGCCGCCCCAGAGCCGCCGAGCCGCCCGCGCCGAGCCGGCCTGTCCTGGCCGCGCGCGGGCCGCAAGCCTCCACGCCGCCGATCCCGGATCCGCATGGCCCGCCCGCTCGTCGCGCATATCGATCCCGCGGCAATCGCGTCCAACCTGGCTCGCGTCCGCGCGCTCGCGCCCGGCGCCCGCGTGCTCGCGGTCGTCAAGGCCAACGCCTACGGGCATGGTCTCGCGCGCGTGCTGCCCGCGCTGGCCGGCGCCGACGGGCTTGCGCTGGTCGAGCTCGACGCCGCAGTCCGCCTGCGCGATGCCGGATACCGCCGTCCGATCCTGCTGCTCGAGGGCTTCTTCGACGCGGCGGAGCTCGACGAGATCGCCGCGCGTTCGCTCGGCGTCGTCGTCCATTGCGCCGATCAGTTGCGGATGCTCGAGAGCGCAAGACCCGCGGCGCCGATCGAGACCTGGGTCAAGGTCAACGCCGGAATGAATCGCCTGGGATTCGCGCCGCGCGATGTCGCGGGCGTCTGCCAACGACTGGAAGCGATCGGGACGGCGGCGCCGCTGCGCCTGATGATGCATTTCGCAGGCGCGGACGAGGAGGGAGGGATCGCCGGCCCGCTCGCGCGCTTCGACGACGCCTGCCGCAGCCTGCCGTATGTGCGGTCGGTCGCGAACTCGGCGGGGATCGTCCGGTATGGCGAGGCCGGTGGTGATATCGTGCGTCCGGGAATCATGCTCTACGGCGCGACCCCGTTCGCCGACCGCAGCGCCGCCGCGCTCGGCCTCGTGCCCGCGATGACGTTGCGCTCCCGCATCATCGGCGTGCAGACGCTCGTGGCCGGGGATCGCGTCGGCTACGGCGCGACGTTCGTCGCGCCGCGGCCGATGCGCATCGGAGTCGTCGCCTGCGGTTACGCCGACGGCTATCCGCGTCATGCGCCCAACGGCACGCCGGCGATCGTGGCGGGGCAGCGGGTGGGCAGCGCCGGCCGCGTGTCGATGGACATGCTGACCGTCGACCTGTCCGACGCACCGCAGGCCGGCGTCGGCAGCGATGTCGTGCTGTGGGGCGAGGGCCTGCCCGTGGACGAGGTGGCCGCGGCGGCGGGCACCATCGGCTATGAACTGCTTTGCGCCGTGGCGCCGCGCGTCGCGTTCGTCACGGCCGCCTGAGGAGCGAACGTGTACATCGTCGTCACCGGCGCCGCCGGATTCATCGGGTCCAACCTCGTCAAGGCGCTGAATGCGCAGGGCGAGAGCGACATCATCGCCGTCGACAACCTGGCGCATGCCGACAAGTTCAGCAATCTGGCCGATTGCCGGATCGCCGACTACGTCGACAAGGAGGAGTTCATCGTCCGCATCGCGGAGGGCGATTTCGACGACGATGTCTCGACGGTCTTCCACCAGGGCGCGTGCTCGGACACGATGGAGTCCGACGGCCGCTACATGATGCGCAACAACTACCGGTACTCGGTGACGCTGCTGCAGCACTGTCAGGACAACGACATCCCATTCCTCTACGCGTCCAGCGCGTCGGTCTACGGTGCGGGAACGGTGTTCCGGGAGGAGCGCGAGCACGAGGCGCCGCTCAACGTCTACGGCTATTCGAAGTATCTGTTCGACGAATACGTGCGGCGCATGCTGCCCGAGCGCACGGCCCAGATCGCGGGCTTCCGCTACTTCAACGTCTACGGCCCGCGCGAGCAGCACAAGGGGCGGATGGCGTCGGTCGCGCTGCACTTCTACGAGGAGTACCGCCGCGAAGGCCGCGTTCGGTTGTTCCGCGGGTCGGGCGGCTATCCCGACGGCGAGCAGCGGCGCGATTTCGTGCATGTCGACGATGTCGTCGAGGTCAATCTCGATTTCTGGAAGCATCCCGGGCGTTCGGGCGTATTCAACCTCGGCACCGGCAACGCGGCGCCGTTCAATGCCGTCGCGGTCGCGACGATCAACGCCGTTCGCAGCGCCGCCGGCGACCCGCCGCGCACGCTCGCCGAGTTGCGGCGCGAAGGCGCGATCGAGTACGTGTCGATGCCCGATGCGCTCGTGGGCAAGTACCAGAGCTACACGCAGGCGGACGTGACGCGATTGCGCGCCGCCGGCTACGCGGCGCAGATGCTGACGGTGGAGCAGGGCGTTGCGAGCTACGTCGAAAGTCTGATGTCGCAATCGGAATCCCGTTCGTAAGCTGGCGTTGCGTACGCGCGAACCTGCGGGCCCTGTGCCGGCAGCGCGCGACGACATTCGCCAACCATCGAAGGAGTTCCACCATGATCCGTCTCATCCCCGCGATCGCGCTCGCGCTCGTGTCCCATGTCGCTGCCGCCGCCATCGACCTCAACACCGCCACCAAGGACGACCTCGTCGAGCTCTCGGGCATCGGCCCCGCCAAGGCACAGGCCATCCTCGACTACCGCGCACAGCACGGCGGATTCAAGTCCGTCGACGAGCTGAAGTCGGTCAGAGGCATCGGCGCCAAGCAGTTCGAGAAACTCCGGCCCGAGATCAGCGTCGCGTCGGTGCCGGCCAAGGCGACTCCCCGTCACGACGTCAAGGCCGCCGGCAAGGCCGACCCGAAGGCGTCGAAATAAGGGCGTCGAAGTAAGCGCCAGGGATGGCGCAACGGGGCTCCCGATCCGGTGGCCCCGGGTTCGCCGCCGTCTGCCGGCCCGTCGACCAGGACTTCTCCCCGGTCGACGAGCCGGGCTGTCCCCCGACCCGCTCCCGTTCATCCAGTCTCCCGCAGGCGCGGGCGCCGCCTTGCGTATGATGGGTCAACGCCCGCCCCACGCGGAGCGTTATAGCCGGAGCCGGTGCGGGCCCTGGGGTTCCTCGCCGGAAGCCGTTGCGGCAACCCGCACACCCCGCCCATCACGGAGAACGACATGAAACGGCTTTTGCTGGCATTCGCGCTGCTGCTCGCTTCGAGCCTCGCGCTTGCTGCGGTCAACATCAACACCGCGACCAAGGAAGAACTCGAAGCGCTGCCCGGCATCGGGCCGGTCAAGGCGCAGGCGATCATCGACTACCGCAACGCCAACGGGTCGTTCAAGTCGCCGCAGGACGTCATGAAGGTCAAGGGCATCAAGGAAGGCGAGTTCGGCAAGCTCCAAGGGGAGATCTCGGTCTCCGGGCGGACGACCATCCCCGCCGGCGCCAAGAAGGCCGAGCCGGCTGCAGGCGGTTCGATGCGCGCGACGACCGCGGCGCCCGCGGCGGCCGCGGGTGGCGCGGCCATGGGGTCGGCGCCCGCCGAAAAGCCTGCCGCGACGGCTCGGGGCAAGGAAGCCGCCAAGGAACCGGCGGGTGCCAAGATGACCAAGGCCGAAGCGGCCAAGCAAGCCAAGGCCAAGGCGAGCGAGGAGAAAGCCGCGAAGGCCAAGGCCGCCAAGGAAGCCAAAGCCAAGGCGAGCGAGGAGAAAGCCGCGAAGGCCAAGGCCGCCAAGGAAGCCAAAGCCAAGGCGAAGGAAGAGAAGGCCGCCAAGGCGAAGGCATCCAAGGCAAAGACGACCAAGAAGGACGACAAGGCAGCCGCGGAGAAGGCGTCGAAGTAATGGCGCCGAAGTAGCGGCGCCGGGGCAACCCGGCATTCGAGTACCGACGAACCCCGCCGCGGTGGCGGGGTTCGCCATTTTCCGGCACCGGCGTCGGCACCGCGGATGGTTCTGGCGCCGTGGGTCGTTTCCGACCCTTGCGGTGCGCTCGCTGCCGCTTTCGCTACAATGCGCGGATGAACTACCCGACGCTGGCCGACATCGTCGGCGACACACCGCTCGTCCGCCTGCAGCGACTGCCGGGCGCCACCTCCAACGTGATCCTGGCGAAGCTCGAGGGGAACAATCCGGCGGGCTCGGTCAAGGACCGCCCGGCCCTGTCGATGATCACCGAGGCGCAGAGGCGCGGCGCGATCAAGCCCGGCGACACGCTGATCGAGGCGACTTCCGGCAACACCGGCATCGCGCTGGCGATGGTCGCGGCGATCGCGGGCTACCGGATGATCCTGGTCATGCCCGAGAGCCAGACCGAGGAGCGGGTGAAGACGATGCGCGCTTACGGCGCCGAGCTCGTGCTGACCCCGAAGGCGGGAGGCATGGAGGCCGCGCGCGACATCGCGCAGAGGATGCGCGACGAAGGCAAGGGCACGATCCTCGACCAGTTCGCCAATCCCGACAACCCGCTCGCGCATTACCGCGGAACCGGCCCCGAGATCTGGCGCGCGACCGACGGGCGCATCACGCACTTCGTGTCGGCGATGGGTACGACGGGAACGATCATGGGCACGTCGCGGTTCCTGAAAGAGCAGAACCCGGCGATCCAGGTCGTGGGCGCCCAGCCGGACGAAGGCGCGTCGATACCCGGCATCCGCAAGTGGCCGGCAGCGTACCTGCCGAAGATCTTCGATGCCAGCCGCATCGACCGGGTCGAGAACGTCTCGCAGGGCGACGCCGAGGACACGGCGCGACGCCTCGCGCGCGAGGAGGGCATCTTCTGCGGCATCTCCTCGGGCGGCGCCTGCGCGATCGCCCTGCGCGTCTCGCAGACCGTCGAGAACGCGACGATCGTGTTCATCGTCTGCGATCGCGGCGACCGCTACCTGTCCACGGGCGTGTTCCCCGCATGACGACTTGGTGCGGGACGCTCGCGCCATCGATGGCGCGGCGGTCCCCGTGACGCCGGTCCTCGCCTTCGACATCGAGACGGTGCCGGACGTCGCCGGTCTCCGGCGCATCCACGAAATCGGTCCCGCGGTCGACGACGCCGGCGTGCTCGCCTGGTTCGCGCAGCGGCGACGCATGGCGACCGGCAGCGATTTCATGCCGCATCACCTGCAGCAGGTCGTTGCGATCGCCTGCGTGCTGCGCGACGCGGGCGGCCTGCGGGTGTGGTCGATCGGCGAGGCCTCCGACGCGGAGCCCGAGCTGGTGCGCCGGTTCTTCGACGGCATCGAACGCTACACGCCGCAGCTGGTGTCGTGGAACGGCAGCGGCTTCGACCTGCCGGTGCTCCAGCACCGCGCGCTGATCCACGGCGTCCCGGCGGCGAAATACTGGGACTGGGGCGACGAGAACCGCGACTTCAAGTTCAACAACTACCTGTCCCGCTATCACACCCGCCACCTGGACCTGATGGACGTGCTCGCGCAATACCAGCCACGAGCGAACGCCGGGCTCGACGCGATGGCGCGGCTGTGCGGTTTTCCCGGCAAGCTGGGCATGGACGGCAGCGAAGTCGCGGGGGCGATCGCCGCGGGCCGCATCGCCGACGTGCGCAACTACTGCGAGTGCGACGCGCTCAACACCTACCTGGTCTACCTGCGCTTCCGCCTGATGCGCGGCGAGTTCGACGCGGACCACTACGCGCGCGAGATCGCGCTGGTGCGCGAGCGCATCGCCGCGTCCGGGGCGCCGCACTGGCGCGAATTCATCGAAAAATGGGACGCGTAGCGCGTCGCTAGAGGGTCAGCCGGCCGCGTCCGATTTCGATCACGCGCCCGGATACCCGGATCGAGCGGTCGATGGCAACGGTGAGCCCGAGCCGGCACGGGCGTCCCGCCGCATCACCCTGTTCGATCGACAGCCGTTGCGGCAAGGGCGCGCCCGTCGCGAGCAGCCATCCGCCGAGGTTGGCCGCGGCCGATCCGGTGCCCGGGTCCTCGACGACCGCCCCGTGCTTGGGAAAGAAAAAGCGGGCGACCACGCGCGAGCCTTCTTGCGCGAAGACGTAGGCCATCGCGCGCGTCGCGTTGCTGCCGTGCTCGGCCAGTGCCGCAGCCGACGGCCGGGCGCGACCGACCGCGTCGATCGACGCGAGAGGGATCACCAGCTGCTCGCTGCCCGTGTCGACCCACAGCGGCCCGGGGTCGGCGACCAGGTCGCCGGACTGCAACCCGAGCATCTTCGCCAGCTGCTCGCGCGTGGCCTCCGGCCGGCGGTGCGTCGGCGCATTCGCCTCGAGCGTCCACACATCGCCTTCGGCAACGACCGGGATGACCCCGGCGCGCATCTCGAGGGTGACCCGGTCGCCGGTTCCGCGCAGCGCGCGCACGACGTGCGCGGTGCCGAGCGTCGGGTGGCCGGCGAACGGCATCTCGAACGCGGGCGTGAAAATGCGCACCCGCGCGCTGGCCCGATCCGAAGGCAGGATGAACGTCGTCTCCGACAGGTTGAACTGCAGCGCGAGCGCCTGCATCGTCGCGTCGTCGATGCCTCGCGCGTCCTCGACCACCGCCAGCGGATTGCCGGCGAGCGGCGTTTCGGCGAAGACGTTCAGGATGCGGAAGTCGGCGTGCATGGTGTCGGGCATCGGGATTTGTCGGAGGAGCGCCGGCGCAAGTCGCATCGGCAGTGGCAGGCGCGCGGCAGCGGCGCGGATCATCGGTCCTTCTGCGCGCCGATCAGCGCTGCGGCAAGCGCCTCGAACGCCTGGTCGCCCGTTCCTTCCACGCGCAGCACCCGGGCGTCGCGATGGCGCGGGAAATTGCGCTCGATCGCACGCCCGTAGGATGGGTCGTAATGCAGCTCGAGGAGGTCGTTCGCGAGCTGCGCCGTCGCGCCCTCGGTGGCCCATTGCGCCCAGCGCGCAATCGCGTGCTTGCCGTGCAGCTTCTCCAGCGGCGCGAGCTGCGCCTGCAGCGCCGCCCCGTCGCCGGCCAGGTGCGCATAGTCGGTTTCGAGCATCGCGACGCGCAGCGCCTGCGGTGCATCGAGGCGCAGGCAGGGCGAGGCGCGCATCGCCTCGAGCAGCGCATCGGGCACCTGAAGCCGGCCGATGCGCTTGCTCTCCGACTCGACGAACACGGGTCGCGCAGGATCGAAGCGGGCGAGATCGGCGTAGACGCCGCTCTCGAAGGCTTTCTGCGTCGGCTGCGGATCGCCGGGAAGGTCGCCCAGCAGGGACCCGCGGTGCTTCGCGAGCCGCTCGAGATCGAGCACCTGGGCGCCGGCTCGTGCGAGGGCCGTGAGCAACCGCGACTTGCCCGATCCGGTCAGGCCGCAGACGACTTCGAAGTCGAAGCGTTGCGGCAGGTGGGCGAGCATCAGCACGACGTGACGGCGCCATGCGCGATAGCCGCCTTCGAGCTGAACCGCGCGGAACCCGATCTCGGCGAACACCTGCACCAGCGCGCGGCTGCGCTGGCCGCCGCGCCAGCAATAGACGAGGGGGCTCCATTCGCGCGGCTTGTCGGCGGCGTGCGCGCTGACGATGTCGGCGATGTTGCGCGCGACCAGCGCGGCGCCGACCTTGCGGGCATCGAACGCCGAGACCTGCGCGTAGAGCGTTCCGACGCGGGCCCGCTCGGCGTCGTCGAGCACCGGCAGGTTCACCGCGCCGGGCAGGTGATCGTCGGCGAATTCCGAGGGCGAGCGCACGTCGAGGCGCTCGCCGAACGACGCCCATTGCTCGACCGGGGCCCTGGCCATCGGTCGCAGCGGCGGGCCGGGAGGCAGCGGTGCGTTCATCGTCGCTTGAGCAGCGGGCGCAGCGCCGGCCATACGTTGTCGAGGATCCTCGGCTGGGCGGTCGCGACGGGATGGATGCGGTCGGCCTGGAACTGTGCAAGGTCCTCGCCGAATCCCTTGAACAGCCACGGCACCAGCGGTGCCTTGCGGGCTTTCGCGACATCGGCGAAGACCTGCTCGAACGCGCTCGCGTAGCCCGGCCCGTAGTTCGGCGGCACCCGCATGCCGAGGATCAGCGGCCTGGCATGCGCCGCCTGCACGGCCGCGACCATTGCGTCGAGATTGGCGCGCGCGGCGCCCAGATCCCCGCCGCGCAACGCGTCGTTGCCGCCGAGCTCGATGATCACGACGGCCGGGTGGTGCTCGCGCAGCAGCGCGGGCAGCCGCGCCCGGCCGCCCGCGGTCGTGTCGCCCGAGATCGATGCGTTGATCACCCGCTGCGGATAGCCGTCCTGGGCGAGCTTGCTCGCGAGCAGCGCGACCCAGCCTTCGTTCGACGCGAGTCCGAGTCCGGCCGAGATCGAGTCGCCCAGCACCAGCAGCGTCGGCGCCGGCGCGGCGGCGGCGGCGAGCCCGCATGCGACGCCGGCGAGCGCGAACGCCGCCAAGGCGAGCCAGCGAAGGATTCGTGGGATGCGGGTGCTCATGCGAATGTCGGCATCGTCTGCGCGACATTGTAGCGGGGAGCACTGCATTGCCGGCCGGAGGCGACCGAACGCGGCCCGAGGAGCCTGCGCACGGCAGCGGCACCGCAGCGATGCTCGGCGGACCGAGCATGGCTGTTGAATCCGGCCATTGCGCCTACACTTGGAAGGCACCCGCCCCCGGCCATTCATGCCAATTCCCGTCATTCGCGCCACGGCGCTCACCAAGATCGTGCAAAGCGGCGAGGCGCCGCTGACGATCCTCGATTCGGTCACGTTCGACGTCGACGCCGGGGCGACCCTCGCGATCGTCGGCGCGAGCGGGTCCGGCAAGACCACGCTGCTCGGCCTGCTCGCGGGCCTCGATCGCCCGACGTCGGGGGATGTCGCGATCGACGGCGTCGCGTTGTCCACGCTCGACGAGGATGCCTGTGCCGCGTTGCGCGCGCGCCTGCTCGGCTTCGTGTTCCAGTCCTTCCAGTTGCTGCCGGCGTTGACCGCGCACGAGAACGTCATGCTGCCGCTGGAGCTGGCCGGCGTTCCAGCTGCCGCCAGCCGCGCGAGCGAATGGCTCGCGCGCGTCGGCCTGGCGCGAAGGATCACCCACTATCCACGCCAGCTCTCCGGTGGCGAGCAGCAGCGCGTGGCCATCGCGCGCGCATTCGCGGGCGAGCCGAAGCTCCTGATGGCCGACGAGCCCACCGGCAACCTCGACGGCGCCACGGGCGCCGAGGTGGCGGACCTGATGTTCCGGCTGAATCGCGAGAACGGCACGACCCTGCTGCTGGTGACGCATGACGTTGCGCTCGCCTCGCGCTGCGAACGGCGGCTGTCGCTGGCGTCGGGCCGGCTCGTCGCCGACGTGCGCACGCCTGCGGCGCCCTCGCATGCGCCGCTCGCCGCCGCCGCGGCCGCGAGTGACCGCATCGCAGCGAAATAGCGGGCAGGCGATGGCGACGCTGCGGCTTGCGCTGAGAATGCTGCTGCGGGACTGGCGTGCCGGCGAACTGCGGGTGCTGATCGCGGCGATCGTGCTGGCTGTCGCCAGCGTCGGCACCGTCGGATTCTTCGGCGATCGCGTCAAGGGCGGGCTCGCCGAGCAGGCGAATCGATTGCTCGGCGCCGACCTGATGGTGTCGGGCGATCGTCCGCTGCCGCCGGGCTTCGCGGAGAAGGCGAGATCGCTCGGACTGGAGACCTCCGCTGCGATCCGGTTCAACAGCATGGTGCAGCGCGCCGGTGGTGTCGATGCGGGTGGCGCTGCGGCGGGTGCCGCCGGAGCGGGCGCCGCAAGCGGCACCATGGCCGCCGGCGTCAACGCCGTGCTGGCCGATGTCAAGGCGGTATCGGCCGGGTATCCGCTGCGTGGCGCGGTGACGCTGGTCGAGCCCGGCAATCCCGCGGGACGCGTCGCCCGCGGGATCCCGCCGCCGGGTGAGACATGGATCGATCGCAAGCTCGCCGACCGCCTCGACGCGCAGCCGGGCTCGCGGCTCGCCGTCGGCGACGCGACGCTGAAGGTGACCGCGATCATCGCGCAGGATCCCGAGGTCGCGGGACTGACCTTCGCACCGGGCCCGAAGCTGCTGCTGAATCTCGCCGACATTCCGGCGACGAATCTCCTGCAGCCGGGCAATCGCGCGACGTGGCGCCTGCTGGTCGCGCAGACCGGCACCGGCCTCGAGCGCTATCGCGCGTGGCTCGCGGGTGCGATGCAGCCGGGCCAGCGCGTCGAAACCGTCCGCGACCTGCGTCCGGAAGTGCGCCAGGCGCTCGAGCGCGCCGAGCGCTTCCTCGGCCTCGCAGCGCTCATTGCCGTGCTGCTCGCAGCGGTCGCGGTGGCGCTGGCCGCGTCGCGCTACCTGCGGCGCCATCTCGACGCAGCCGCGATGATTCGCTGCTTCGGCGCACCGGTCGCGCGCACGCTGGCGCTGTTCGTCATCCAGTTCCTGGTCCTCGGGCTCGTTTCGAGCGCGGTGGGGATCGCGAGTGCGCTCGCAGGACAGCAGCTGCTCGTGGCACTCGTCTCGAGCTCGTTCTCCGATGCGCTGCCGTGGCCGTCCTGGGCGCCTGCGCTGTCGGCATTCGCGACGGGGATGCTGTTGCTGCTGGGCTTCGCGCTGCCCCCGCTGGTCGCGCTGGCGCACGTCCCGCCGCTGCGCGTGCTGCGCCGGGACCTGCCGCGACCGCGCGCGGGCGGCGTGATTGCGTACGCCTGCGGGACCTTCGCGATCGGCGTGCTGATCGCCTGGCAGGCACGCGCCGCGCAGGCCGCCTACATCGTGATCGGCGGCGTCGCGGGCCTGCTCATCGCCGCTGCCGCGGTCGCCTGGCTGCTGCTCGCGTTGCTGAAGCGCGTCCCGCAGGGCGGTGTGTCGTGGCGTTTCGGGCTCGCGAACCTGCGCCGGCGTCCGCTGGCCTCGAGCCTGCAGATCGCTGCGCTCGCCCTGGGACTGATGTCGCTGCTGTTGCTGACCGTCGTCCGGGGCGACCTGCTGCAGAACTGGCGCGCGAGCCTGCCCCCCGACGCGCCGAACCAATTCCTGGTCAACGTTCTGCCCGACCAGGTGGATGGCGTGCGTGCGCTGCTCTCCGGATCGGTCCACGTGGCGCCGGAGTTCAAGCCGATGGTCCGCGGCCGGCTGGTCGCCGTGAACGGGGTTCCGCTCGATGCGGCGCGCTACAGCGATCCGCGCGCGCGACGACTGGCCGAGCGCGAATTCAACCTGTCGTGGGCCGATCGCCTGCCGACCGGCAATCGCGTCGTCGGCGGGAAGTTCTGGGACCGACAGGCGCGGAGCAGCGGCGCGGGCATCTCGCTCGAGGACGGCATCGCGAAGACGCTGGGCGTCAAGCTCGGCGACCGGCTGACCTTCGATTCGGGCGGAATGCGCGTCGACGCGGCGATCACCAGCCTGCGCAAGGTCGACTGGGACAGCTTTCGCGTGAACTTCTTCGCGCTGTTCGCGCCCGGTGCGCTCGACGACCTTCCGGTCACCTACATCGCGGCCTTCCGGGTGCCCGGCGACAACGGCAGCTGGCTGTCGCCGCTGGTCCGGCGCTTTCCCAATGTCCTCGCGATCGACGTCGCGGAAATCCTGCACGAGGTGCAGGGCATCATCGACCGGGTCGCGCGCGCGATCGAGTTCGTCTTCCTGTTCACGCTGGCGGGAGGCGTGCTGGTGCTGCAGGCCGCGATCGCGTCGACGCAGGATGAGCGCAGGCACGATGCCGCCGTGCTGCGCACGCTGGGAGCGTCGCGTCGCCAGCTGCAAAGCGCCCAGGCGACCGAATTCGTCATTCTGGGCGCTCTCTCGGGCCTGCTTGCGGCAGCGGGCGCGATCGCGATCGGCTGGGGGCTTGCGGATCGGGTGTTCAGCATTCCGTTCTCCACGGATCCGCTGATCTGGGTCTGGGGCATCGGTGGCGGCGCCGCGGCCGTCACGCTGGCCGGCTGGCTGGGCACGCGCAGCACGTTGCGCGACCCTCCGCTCGAGGTGCTGCGCCAGCTCGCCTGAACGAGAGGCGGCGCGCCGTGAAACCGCGAGTGCCTGCGACGCGCTGCGGGCGCGATGCAGTTATGCTGTCCGGATGTCGATGCACCCGGACGCGAGTTCGATGACCGTCCCAGGTGATGCGGAGCGCTTCGGGCGAAGCGCGCTCGCGTTCTCCGGGGGCATGGCGACGCTCGTCGCTCTCGCGGTGGTCGCCGCATCATCGGGCCACTATCCGCTGTCGTTGGCCCAGATCGCAGCGGGCCTGCTCCACGGTTTTCCCCACGATCGCGCCGGAACGACGGCCGAATCGGTGCTGTGGCAGATCCGCCTGCCGCGCATCGCGCTGGCGTGCCTCGTCGGGGCCGGTCTTTCTGCCGCGGGCGCCGCTTTCCAGCACCTGTTCCGCAATCCGCTGGTCGCCCCCGACACGCTGGGGGTTTCGTCGGGGGCGGCACTGGGTGCCGTCGCCGCGATCTACGGCGGGGCCGGTGCGGTGCTCGCCGGCATGGCCGCGTTCGGCGGTGGACTCGCGACGGTCGCGCTGGTCATTGCCCTGGCGTCCCGGATCGCGGCCCAGGACCGTCTGCTGACGCTGGTCCTGATCGGAGTCGTCGTGGCGAGCCTGATGGGCGCGGCGGTGTCGCTGCTCAAGGTCGTCGCCGACCCGTACAACCAGCTGCCGGCGATCACGTTCTGGCTGATGGGCAGCTTCGCCGCCGCGGCCTGGAACCAGGTGGCGGCGGCGGGAATTGCGATCGTGTTCGCGCTGACCGTGCTGGCCGCGCTCTCGTGGCGCATCGATCTGCTCGCGCTGCCCGAGGACGAGGCGCGCTCGCTCGGCGTGCACGCGTCGCGACTGCGGGCGGTCGTCGTCGCGGCAGCCACGGTTGCGACGGCCGCGAGCGTCGCCGTCTGCGGGATCATCGGCTGGGTGGGGCTGGTCGTGCCGCACATGGCGCGAATGGTCGCCGGCCCGGGATTTTCGCGCCTGCTGCCCGTTGCGGCACTGTTCGGTGCGATCTTCATGCTCGCGATCGACACGCTGGCGCGAACCGCGACGGCCGCCGAACTGCCGCCGGGAGTGCTGACCGCGTTCATCGGCACGCCGCTGTTCGTCGCGCTGCTTGCGCGGAGGAGCGCATGAGCCTGCGCCGACGCCGGCGCCACCGCGGGATGCGCTGATGCTCGCGGCGCAGGACCTCAGCTGGGGTTTCGCGTCGCGCCGCGTCGGCGAGGCGGTGTCGTTCACGCTGGAGCGCGGCGAGACCCTTGCGCTGCTGGGCGGCAACGGCGCGGGCAAGACGACGCTGCTGCGCACGCTGCTCGGACTGCTGCCGCCGCTGGCGGGCCGCGTCGAGATCGACGGCGTCGGCGTTGCGTCGATGTCGCCGGCCGCGCGCGCGATGCGAATTGCCTATGTCCCGCAGCAGCACGTCCCCGCGTACGGCTTCAGCGTCGTCGACACCGTGCTGATGGGACGGGCATCGCGCCTGCCCGCGTTCGCGCGGCCGGGAAGGGCCGACCGCGAGATCGCGCTGCAATCGCTCGCGACGCTCGGCATCGCCGCGCTCGCGCGCCGGCGGGTGACCGAGCTCTCCGGCGGCGAGCGGCAACTGGTGCTGATCGCGCGCGCGCTGGCCCAGCAGGCGGGCGTCGTTCTGCTCGACGAGCCCACGGCGAGCCTCGACTTCGGCAACCGGGTGCGCGTGCTGCGCGAGCTCGACCGGCTGCGCGCGCAGGGGTTGACGATCGTGTTCTCGACGCACGAGCCCGACCACGCGCTGGTGCACGCCGATCGGGCGCTGCTGCTCGAAGGCGGCAGGCCGCTGGCGCTCGACACCGTCGCGAATGCGCTGACGGTGCAAAACATCGAGCGCCTGTACCACACGCCGGTGCGCGTGATCGATGCGGGCGGGAGGCGCGTCTGCGTGCCCGCTGACGAAGGGGAGGGCGTCAGGCGTTGAAGACGACGCGACCGGTGTTGGCGACATTGTAGCCGCCCAGCGCAGTCGCCTGCATCTCGAAGTCGGGGGTGCGGGCCCAGGCGAACAGCGTCTGCAGAGGCGCCTCGAATGCATCGCGACGCGATGTGATCAGGTCGAGGCGCTCGTTCGCGACCGGGATGAATGCGATGCCGCTGCTGCGTGCGGCGGCCTCGATCCCGAAGCCGACGTCGGCGTGTCCGTCCCTGATCATCGCGGCGAGCTCGGTTTCGGCATGCGCAGCCCGCGGCAGCCAGTCCAGGTCCCCCGCGCGCACGCCCGCCTGCGCGAGCAGGTGCGCGAACAGCTGGTGGCTTCCTGCCTGCGACTGGCGCCCGGCGACGCGCAGGCGCTTCCTGCCGAGGTCGGCGATGCTGCGGATCCGGTGGGGATTGCCCTCGCGCAGCAGCAGGCCCTGCGTGCGGCGCGCCCACTCGAGGACGACGATGTCCGCGCCGGCGAGAACCTCGCGCACCAGCGGCACGTTGTATTCGCCGGTGGCCGGGTCGAGCCAGTGCGCAGCCGCGGCCGTGGCCTCTGCGCGGGCGAGCGCGTCGACGCCGGCGCGACTGCCGATCGAAAGCATGGCCAGTCCGCAGCGCGACTCCCGTACCGACCATTCGAGCAGCGGGTCGTGGCTGCCGGCGACGATCGGCGGTCGCGCAGCCGCGCGCGACGGCGTCTCGCCCTTGGCGGCGAGCCAGGCTTCGATGCTCTCGCGGGGGAACAGCAGCTTGCCGGTCGCGCGCACGTGAGGGATCGCGCGCCGTTTCACGAGGTCGTAGATGCGGTGCTCCTTGAGGTGCAGGAAGGCCGCGACCTCGCGGGTATTCATCATCGTTGCCGGCGCCACCGGTGCCTCGCCGTCGCCTTTGCGCGCGTTCGCCATCGGATGCGGGATCGGGTATGCGCGCGTCAGTGGGCGCCGGAGATGATCAGGCGCACGATGAACAGCAGCGTCGCGACGAACAGCGCGGCAGCCACGACGCCCACGATGATCACCTGGTGCGGCTTGATCGTGACCAGGTCGCGCCGCATCGCGTTGCCCTTGCGCACGCCGAGGAAACTCCAGAACACGGCGGCGATGACCTGCAGCATCGACGCGTCGGGCTTCGGAGCGGGCGGGGTTCCGGCATCGGTGCGATCGGAAGGCGGCAGGGGTTCGACGTCGGGCATGGAGACTTGCGTCAGGGACCGGCGCCGAGGCTTCCCTTCCGCGTCGGGATCGATGGCCTGATGTTAGCACCGCACGCGGCGCGGTGCCGCCTGCGACGCCTTATCATCGTGCCAGTGCGGCGCCGTTCGCGCAGCTGCCTGGTCGCCACACCCGAGCGCGACGCGCGTAGCGCCGGGCCAACGACACCGTGGCGAGGAGATCGCGATGAACGCAGAGATGGAAGAACGCCTGGCGATCCGGGAACTGGTCGAGAACTGGGCAGTCTGGCGCGACGCCGGAGACTGGGAGCGGTTCCGCAGCGTCTGGCACGACGACGGCCGGATGATGGCGACGTGGTTCCAGGGCAGCGCCGACGACTTCATCCGCGTGTCGCGCGAAGGCTGGGACAAGGGCGTCAGCATCCTGCATTTCCTCGGCGGCAGCGCGATCGACGTCGCCGGCAATCGCGCGATTTCGCAGACCAAGATGACGATCTCGCAGCGCGCGAGCGTGGATGGCGAGCCGTGCGATGTCGTATGTACCGGCAGGTTCTATGATTTTCTGGAAAAGCGCGCCGGACGCTGGGGCCTCGTGTTGCGACAGCCGATCTACGAGAAGGACCGGCTCGATCCGGTGGACCCGGCAGCCGAACTCGCGCTCGATCGCAGGCTGCTCGAAGCGTTCCCCGAAGGCTATCGCCACCTCGCCTATCTGCAGACGCGGATCGGCTTCAAGGTCAAGCGCGACATGCCGGGCCTGAAAGGCGCTGCGGTGCAGGCGCTGTACGCGAGGGGCGCTGCGTGGCTGGCCGGGGCCCCGCACGGGGGTTGAGCGCCGGATTGCCGGCAAGCGGCCGGCACGCTCGCGGGGAGGCCCGACCGCGCGCCCTGTCCGCGACGCGGGCGCGAAGGTCGCCTCAGGCGGGACCGGAGCTCCGCTTGCCGCCGCGGCTCGGGGCGAGGGGCCGCAGCGGCGCCCGGCTGCGCTCGTTGTTCTCGCTCGCGATGCGCGCGAGGTACTCGATGAACCGGGCGCGTTCGTCGCGGTCGAGCGGGGTGAGCAGGCGCTCCTGCACGCGCCCGACTGCCGCGTTGGCGTCGGTGAGCAGCCTGCGGCCGGATTCGGTGATGAAGATGTTCTTCATTCGCCGATCGAGTTCGCTGTTGCGGCGCGCCACCAGCCCCGCGCTTTCCATGCGTTCGATGATTTCGCCGGCAGTGGTCCGATTGAAGGCGGCGAGGCCGGCGAGCGTGATCTGGTCGACGCCGTCGTTGGCGACGAGCACGCGCAGCACCGCGTACTGCTGGGGCGTGATGTCGAAGGCGACACATTCCTCGAAGAACAGCGCCACCGAGATCTGGTGACAGCGGCGGATCAGGTGCCCGGGCAACTGGTAGAGTGCGCCGGCATCGCTGCGCTGGGTCGTCTGACCGGTCGCTGCCGGGACGGCGGTGTTCGTGCTCACGTGGTTCTCCCAGTTTGCGATGCGATCGCCGATCGCGACCCGGCGTCGTTGCCGGCCGGCGATCCGCTTGTCGCCTGCGGGGCGTAAGCTGGCGCGACGCGCCCCTTGACAGTGGATTAATCGTCAGTGTACTGTTAGATTTAATCGGTAGTCAACTGACGATCAGTATACTGATTAACGAACGGCGGCCTCCGAATCGCGCTTGGTCCTGCAATGCGGGAAGCGAGGCACCCGAAACCGCGCCGCCGTTTCCATGCAAGGAGGTTGCACATGCAAGCAGGAGCGAGGCCCGCCAGGACCGTCGTGGTCGCCGGGGGCGGCATCGGGGGCGTCGCCGCCGCGATCGGACTGTCGCGTGCGGGGTTCCGGGTCACCGTGCTCGAGCGCGCGCAGGCCTTCGGCGAGATCGGCGCCGGCATCCAGCTCGGCCCGAACGTGTTCCACGCGCTGAAGACCTTGGGCGTTGCCGAACAGACGCTGTCGAAAGCCGTGTACATCGACAAGCTGGTCATGATGGACGGGGTCAGCGGCGACAAGGTCGCCGAGATCCCGGTCGACGAGCCGTTCCGCGAGCACTTCAGGAACCCCTACGCGGTGATCCATCGCGCCGATCTCCACGCACCGCTCTACGCGCTGTGCGAGTCAGATCCCAACATCACGCTGCACTCCGCCCACGAAGTCGCCGGTTTCCAGCACGTCGGCGACGGCGTCGAGGTGCATACGGCCAACGGCAGGACGTTCAAGGGCGAGGCGCTGATCGGTGCCGACGGCGTGCGCTCGATCGTGCGCGAGAGCATCGTCGGCGACGGCCTGCCGCGGATCACCGGCCACGTCGCCTACCGCGCGGTGCTGCCGATCGAGGAGATGCCCGAGGACCTGCGCTGGAACGCCGCCTGCCTTTGGGCGGGCCCCAAATGCCACATGGTCCACTATCCGCTGCGCGGCTGGAAGCTGTTCAACATCGTGGCGACGTTCCACCATCCGACGCGAACGAGCGAGGGCCACAACGAGCCTGGCGACCGCGACGAGTTGCTGTCGTATTTCCAGCACCTGCCGGCGAAGCCGCGCAGTGTCCTCGAGAAGTCGCGCGAATGGCGCCGCTGGGTGCTCGGCGACCGTGACCCGGTGGGCAACTGGACCGACGGCAACATCACCCTGCTGGGCGATGCCGCCCATCCGATGCTGCAGTATTTCGCGCAGGGGGCGTGCATGGCGATCGAGGACGCCGTCGAGCTGATGGGACAGGTCAAGGCGGCGCCGGACGACCTTCCCGGCGCGTTCCAGCGCTACCAGGAGCGGCGGATCGCACGCACGGCGCGCGTGGTGCTCTCGTCACGGGAGCTCGGTCGGCTGTACCATGCGGCCGGTGTCGAGCGCCTCGTGCGCAACGACCTCTTCCGGAACAGGACGCCGCAGGACTACTACCGCAGCCTCGACTGGATCTACGGCTACGGACGCGACGCCAGGTAACGGACCCTTCATCCGGTTTCGACAACACGCCCCGCGCAGGGGCATCAAGGAGAGACGCATGCAACGCTTCAGGACACTGGCCGCGGCGGCCATCGCGATCGGCATTTCGACCGCCGCGCTTGCCGCCGAGCCGCTCAAGATCGGACTCCTCGTCCCCGTGACAGGCCCGTTCGCCGACTACGGCAAGCAGATCGAGCGCGGCGTCAGGCTCTATCTCGCGCAGAACGGCGACACCGTGGCAGGCCGCAAGGTCGAGCTGGTGCTTCGCGACGACGCGCCCGGCACCTCGGGCGAAGTCAGCAAGCGCATCGCCCAGGAGATGATCGTCAAGGACAAGGTCGACATCATCGCCGGTTTCGGCCTCACGCCCGAAGCGCTCGCCGTCGCGCCGATCATCACGCAGGCGAAGGTTCCGGCCGTCATCATGAACGCGGCCACCTCGATCATCACGACGCGTTCGCCGTACTTCGTCCGCACGTCGCACACGCTCCCGCAGGACGCTGCGCCGATGGCGACCTGGGCGGCGAAGCACGGCATCAAGAAGGTCTACACGCTGGTCGCCGACTACGGCCCGGGACAGGACGCAGAAGCGCAGTTCAAGAAGACGTTCACCGCCGATGGCGGTGAGATCGTCGGCGACGTCCGAGTGCCGGTGACCAATGTCGACTTCGCGCCCTATCTGCAGAAGATCAAGGACGTCAAGCCCGACGCCGTGTTCCTGTTCGTGCCTCCGGGAGCCGGAACGATCGCGTTCATGAAGGACTTCGCCAACCGCGGACTGGCAAAGGCCGGCATCAGGATCATCGCGACCGGTGACCTGACCGACGAGGACGTCCTCGATGCCTACGGCGATGCAGCGCTCGGCGTCATCACGGCGTTCCACTATTCCGAGAACCACGATTCGCCCGAGAACAAGGCCTATGTCGCCGCGTTCTACAAGGCGTATCCGAAGAACCGCCCGAATTTCATGTCGGTGGCCGGCTACGACGGCATGCACCTGATCGCCGCGGTCGTCGCCAAGAACGGCGGAAGCACCGACGCCGAGAAGTTCGTCGACGCTGCCAAGGGCATGAGCTGGGTCAGCCCGCGCGGCAAGATCGCGATCGATCCTGCGACCCGCGACATCGTCCAGACCGTCTACATCCGCAAGGTCGAGAAGGTCGACGGCAAGCTGCAGAACGTCGAGTTCGACAAGTTCCCGGACTTCAGGGATCCGGGCAAGCCCTGAGCACCGCGCGAGGCGCGCGCGGCATCCCCGCGCGCGCCTCGCGGCCATTCCCCGTCGAGCATTCCCGCTTCGGCAATCCCCTTTCCATTCCGACTCACGGTAGGCCCGGCATGAGCAGCGCACTCGGAACCGTCGCAGACCTGCCCGCCGATTACTACGATGGCCTCGTCCGCCGCAACCTGCTGCCGCTGTGGCCCTCGCTGCGCGCGGTGCTGCCCTACGGCGATCCGGCGCGAAAGACCCGCCCGACATTGTGGCGCTACGCGGACGTCCGCCCGAACCTGCTGCGCGCGGGCGAGCTCGCCCCGATCGAAAAGGCCGAGCGGCGCGTCCTGGTGCTGTGCAATCCGGGGCTCGGCATCGAGAACATGCAGGCGACGCCGTCGATCTACATCGGCCTGCAGCTGATCCTGCCCGGCGAGACCGCGCCCAACCACCGCCACACGCCGATGGCCGTGCGCTTCGTCATCGAAGGCGAGGGCGGCTACACGGTCGTGCAGGGAGAGAAGCTGCCGATGGAAAAGGGCGACCTGATCCTGACGCCGCCCAAACTCTGGCACCAGCACGGGCACGAGGGCATCGAGCCCGTCATCTGGCTCGATGCGCTCGACCTGCCGCTGATCTATGGCCTCGAGGCTTCCTACGCGATCGAGGGCGAGGTCCAGGCAGTGACCGATCCCCGCAATGCCTCGACGACGCGGTTTCGCCAGGGCGGGATCGTGCCCTACGCGTCGCTTTCGCAGCGGCGCGACGACTATCCGCTGCTGCGCTTTCCCTGGAGGGAGGTGCGCGCGACCTTGACCGGGCTCGCCGGCGTGACGTCGAAGGACGAGCCGGTGCACGTCGCCTACGTCAACCCGGAAACCGGTCGCGAGTGCATGGCCACCCTCGGGTTCTCGGCGCTGATGCTGCGTCCGGGCGAGGAGTTGCGCCTGACCCGGCGATCGGCGTCGTCGGTGTTCCATGTCGTCGAAGGCACCGGAACTGCGACCGTCGACGCACAGGCGATGGCTTTCGCCGAATCCGACACCTTCGCCGCGCCGACCCATGCCGAGATCCGCCTCGCCAACGGATCGGGCAAGACCCCGGCGTTCGTGTTCATCGTCGACGACGCACCCCTGCACCGCAAGCTCGGATTCTACGAGGAATTCGATTGAGAACGCGATGATCGGGTACCGGTTCGATCCGCCCGCGATTGCCGCCGCACCGGTCCGCGGCCGCGATGCGAAATTCCCGATCCGCCGCCGCCGCGCGGCCGCCGTCCCTGCGTCTGTCCGGGCGCTGGCGCTCAGCCGCCGTCGCGGAAGCCGATCGCCGCATGCGTGCCGTCGCAGAAAGGCTTGTTCTGCGAGGCGCCGCAGCGGCAAAGCGTCATGCGGTTGCGCACTTCGTATTTGAATCCGTCGGCGGCGACGAGCTGCACGCCGCCGCGCAGCCACAGTGGTCCCGAGCAGTTCTTGGCCGGGTCCTCGATCACGCCGATCGAAGGCGCATAGGCGTGCTCGACCGGCTTGCCGGTCGCATTGTCCCAGGCGACGAGGCGCCCGGACGGGCAATCGCAGGTCTGGCGGGTGAATGCCGCGCGAGTCGCGGGAGCATCGGTCTCGTTGACAAGATTCCAGACCGAGCCGTTGGGATCGCAGAAGCGGCCGAACGCGCACAGCGTCTCGACGTCGGTCAACGACATCGCCGGCCCGCGCATCAGTTTCGCCTGGTCGAGGTAGGGTTCGCGGCTCGCCGTCTCGGTGCCGTCGAAGTCGATCCGGCGGTGTGTCCCGTCGCAGAACGGCTTGTTCGAACTGTGGCCGCAGCGGCATAGCGTGTAGCGGGCCTGCGGCGGGTAGGCGTGGTCCGCCACCCATTTCACCGAGTCGCCCCGCGCATCGGTGCCGATCACCTGCTTCGAAAGGGGCAGGTTGCCCACGACGGAGTAGGGACCGTTCTTCGTGATCGTCACGGTCGCCGTCGAGGCGTCGTTTGCGTCGTTTGCGTCCATCGCGTCCACCTCCGATCCGACTTCGGTTGCGCCGCGTGTCGCGGGCGCAGCCCGGCGCCCCGACACCGCGGGGGCACCGCGCTTTGCCCCCAGAATGCCATCATGCGCTGAAATCGGCTGCCCGAAGCCTTGAAATGGCGGGCGATCGCCTCACTTTTGCGGTGTTTCGAGCCCAATTTACATAAGAACCCGACCATGCGCTTCGACAAGCTCACGACCAAGTTCCAGCAGGCTCTCGCCGACGCCCAGAGCCTCGCGCTGGGCCACGACAACGGCTTCATCGAGCCCCAGCACCTGCTGGCGGCGCTGCTCGCCCAGGAGGACGGCGGGACCGCATCGCTGCTGGCCCGCGCCGGCGTCGCCGTGCCCCGGCTGCAGACAGCCCTCAAGACGGCGATCGACAACCTGCCCAAGGTCGAGGGCACGGGCGGGGAGATCGGGGTTTCCCGCGACCTCAACAATCTTCTGAACCTGACCGACAAGGAAGCGGGGAAGCGCAACGACCAGTTCATCGCCTCCGAGCTCTTCCTGCTCGCCCTCGCCGACGACAAGGGCCCGGTCGGGCGGCTGCTGAAGGAGCAGGGCCTGACGCGCAAGGCGCTCGAGTCTGCGATCGACGCGGTGCGCGGCGGCGCGGGCGTCGATTCGCAGGAAGCCGAAGGCCAGCGCGAGGCACTGAAGAAATACACGATCGATCTCACCGAGCGGGCGCGCGACGGCAAGCTCGACCCGGTCATCGGCCGCGACGACGAGATCCGCCGGACGATCCAGATCCTGCAGCGACGCACCAAGAACAACCCGGTCCTGATCGGCGAACCCGGCGTGGGCAAGACCGCGATCGTCGAGGGTCTCGCGCAGCGCATCGTCAACGGCGAGGTGCCGGAGACCCTGAAGGGCAAGCGGGTGCTGTCGCTCGACATGGCGCAGCTCCTCGCGGGCGCCAAGTATCGCGGCGAGTTCGAGGAGCGCCTTAAAGCGGTGCTGAAGGACATTGCCGCAGATGCCGGCCGCACGATCGTCTTCATCGACGAGCTGCACACGATGGTTGGCGCCGGGAAAGCCGAAGGCGCGATCGACGCCGGCAACATGCTGAAGCCCGCGCTCGCGCGAGGCGAGCTGCATTGCGTCGGCGCGACGACCCTCGACGAATACCGCAAGTACATCGAGAAGGACGCCGCGCTGGAGCGCCGTTTCCAGAAGGTGCTGGTCGACGAGCCGTCGGTCGAATCGACGATCGCGATCCTGCGCGGACTGCAGGAGCGCTACGAGATCCACCATGGCGTCGAGATCACCGATCCTGCGATCGTCGCCGCAGCCGAGCTCTCGCACCGCTACATCACCGACCGCTTCCTGCCCGACAAGGCGATCGACCTGATCGACGAGGCGGCCGCCAAGGTCAAGATGGAAATCGACTCGAAGCCCGAGTCGATGGACAAGATCGACCGGCGCATGATCCAGCTGAAGATCGAGCGTGAGGCCGTCAAGAAGGAAAAAGACGAGGCGTCGAAGAAGCGCCTTGGCGCGATCGAGGACGAGATCGTGCGGCTGGAGCGCGAGTACGCCGACCTCGACGAAGTCTGGCAGGCGGAGAAGGCGCAGGTGGCCGGCAGCCAGCACATCAAGGAGGAGATCGACAAGATCAAGCTCCAGATGGACGAGGCAAGGCGCAAGGGCGACTGGCAGAAGATGTCCGAGCTGCAGTACGGCAAGCTGCCGCAGCTCGAGGAGCAGCTGAAGAAGACAGACAAGAAGCTCTCCGCCGAGCAGGCGAAGAAGCCGAAGCTGCTGCGCACGCAGGTTGGCGCAGAGGAAATCGCCGAGGTCGTCTCGCGCGCGACCGGCATCCCGGTGTCGAAGATGATGCAGGGCGAGCGCGACAAGCTGCTGCGCATGGAGGATCGCCTGCACCAGCGCGTGATCGGCCAGAACGAGGCGGTGCGCCTGGTGTCCGACGCGATCCGCCGCTCGCGCTCGGGGCTTTCCGATCCCAACCGTCCCTATGGCTCGTTCCTGTTCCTGGGGCCCACCGGTGTGGGCAAGACCGAGCTCACCAAGGCGCTCGCCGAATTCCTGTTCGACACCGACCAGGCGATGGTCCGCATCGACATGTCGGAATTCATGGAGAAGCATTCGGTCGCACGCCTGATCGGTGCGCCGCCGGGCTACGTCGGCTACGAGGAGGGCGGGTATCTGACCGAAGCGGTGCGCCGCAAGCCTTATGCGGTGATCCTGTTCGACGAGATCGAGAAAGCCCACCCCGATGTGTTCAACGTGCTGTTGCAGGTGCTCGACGACGGCCGCCTCACCGACGGGCAGGGCCGCACCGTCGATTTCCGCAACACGGTGATCGTGATGACGTCCAACCTTGCGTCGCACCGGATCCAGCAGATGACCGACAACGGCGACAACCCGGAGTTGATCAAGATCGAGGTGATGGCCGAGGTCAAGTCGCATTTCCGGCCCGAGTTCGTCAACCGGATCGACGAGATCGTCGTGTTCCATCCGCTGGCGCAGGCGCAGATCGCGAGCATCGCGCGCATCCAGCTGCACGGGCTGGAGCAGCGCCTGGCCAAGCTCGAGATCGGGCTCGACGTCAGCGAGGCCGCGCTCGAAGCGGTGTCGCAGGCGGGATTCGACCCCGTCTACGGCGCAAGGCCGTTGAAGCGCGCGATCCAGCAGCAGATCGAGAATCCGCTGGCGAAGGAGATTCTCGGCGGCCATTTCGCCGCCGGCGACACCGTGCACGTCATCGTGAAGAACGGCCAGGTCGCGTTCCGGAAGTAGCAACTCCGGGTCGGGCCAAGTCAGGCCCGGCCCGGTTCACGACGCGGGCACCGGGGATCCGTGCGCGAGCGTCCCGCTCACGACGCGTGCAGCAGCCGACCGCCTGCGAACGCCCAGTTCTCCCAGGCCGTCTCCTGGAAGACCACCATCACGTGCTCGGGGTCGAGGCCCGGGTCCTTTGCCAGCGCCGCGACGATGTCACCGAGCAGCTTGCGCTTGATCCTGACGCTGCGCCCGACCGACCAGACGATCTCGATCAGCGTGAACTCGGCGCCGCGCGGCGTCTTGGCGTCGGGATACGAAGGGTCGTAGCGGAAATCCTCGGCGGCGAGTTCGACGACGCGCTGGAATCGATCGGTCTCCGGGACTCCCGCGGCGACGAGCGAGCGGTGCACGGCATCCAGCACTGCGGTCTTGAACGCCGCACTGCGTTTCTGGTTCAACGTGACGGTCACGAGGGGCATGGGTTGCTCCGGCAGCTGCGGTCAGAAGTAGGGAACGCCATTGCGCTGGGGCGCGTGCAGCCACGCTGCGATCGCACCGAGGAACCGCGACGCCCGGGCCGTCGTTGCGGGCAGCCTGATCGGCGCTGCGTCGTACGGGGCGACGATGCAGAAGGTCGTGTCGCCCTGCGCTTCGACGACCGTGTCGCCGTCGCGCTCGACGGCCCAGCTGTCACCGACCCGCAGCACGATGTCCTGCAGGTCGCGCTGCTGCGTCACCCACAGGGCCCCGCGCGTGACCCGCAGCGTCGCTCCGCGGATGTCGGCCAGCGTGATCGCCTCGCGCGAGCCGAGGCGTACGACGGTTCCGGTTTCGAAGCAGGCCATGGCAATGCTCCTTTCACATGCGTATGATTCATCCCGTCCCCCGCGATGCGCCGCCGCAGCACGGTGCCGGTGACGAGCATTCTGAGGGGGGCTCGGTCGCTGCTCAAACGCTCATTCGGAATCCATCGCATGATTTACGGGAATGCATAAGACACTGCGCAGCCTGCCTTCGCTGGACTTCCTCCGCGGTTTCGAGGCTGCAGGCCGCAGGCTCTCGTTCACGCTCGCCGCGCAGGAGCTGTTCGTCACCCAGTCGGCGCTGTCCCGGCAGATCAAGGCGCTCGAGGAGGCGCTGGGCACCCCGCTGTTCGAACGACGTCACCGCGCGCTTGCACTGACGGTTGCCGGCGCCGCGTTCCACCGGTCGATCACCGAGGCGCTCGACGCGCTGGCATCGGCCGCCGAGCGCGCGCGCGGCGGCGCCCGCTCGCCGGGTCTCACGCTGTCGACGACGGTTTCGTTCGCTTCGCTCTGGATGATCCCGCGCCTGGCCTCGTTTCGCGCCGAGCAGTCGGAGGTCGAGGTCTACATCTCGGCCGACGATCGCGTCGTCGATCTCGCCCGCGGCGACGTCGACATCGCCGTGCGCTACCTGCCGGACAGCGGCGCGCCGGCGAATGCCGTGCGCCTGTTCGGCGAGCGCCTGACGCCGGTGGCGAGTCCGAAGGTCGCGCGCGGCAGGGAGCCGCTGCGAGCGCCGGCGGATCTCGCGCGTCACGTCCTGCTGCACTTCGACGAGCCGGAGGGACGCACACCCTGGCTCGATTGGAGAAGCTGGCTGGCGTCGAACGGCGAGCCCGGTCTCCGGTCCGCGGGGTCGTTGCGCTTCCGGCTCTACGACCAGGTCATCCAGGCTGCCGTCGGCGGCCAGGGTGTCGCGCTGGGCCGGCTGCCGATGATCGCCGAACATCTGCGCGACGGCCGGCTGGTCGCGCCGTTCGCCCGCAAATACGAGTCGACCCGCAGCTATTTCGCGATCGCCGCGCCGCGCGCGGGTGACCGCGACGACGTCGCGGCGTTCCTGCGCTGGATCACCGCCGAGGCGGCGCGCGAATGCGCGGCGCCGGTGCGCAGCGGACGCGACACGCCGAGGTCACGCGCCGAAACGGCGCGCGCCCGCAGGGGAGGGCGCTGACACCGAAGGTCTGCGCCGTCGCGCGCCGCGACATCGCCCGACCGGACGGATCCGCGCCCGATCCCCGCCACCAGTGAGACCACGATGCCCATGATCGCCACCGATCTCCAGCCGTCGCCCTGGGTCGTCCGCCACGCCCACCTCGTTCCCGCGGGCGCGCAGGTCCTCGACCTCGCTGCGGGGCGCGGGCGACATTCCCGCCTGTTCGCCGCGCGCGCTGCAGAGGTCACCGCCGTCGATCGCGACGCCTCCGCGCTCGCCGCCCTGGAGCGCGTTGCCGGCGTGCGTACGCACTGCGCCGACCTCGAGGCCGGCGCGTGGCCGTTTGCGGATCGGAGCTTCGGCGCGATCGTCGTCACCAACTACCTGCATCGCCCGCTGATCGACACCTTGCTCGCGGCACTCGCGCCCGATGGTGCGCTGCTCTACGAAACCTTCGCGGCCGGCAACGAGCGTCACGGACGCCCGTCGAGTCCCGATTTCCTGCTGCGACCCGGCGAACTGCTCGAGTGCGTTCAGGGGCGGCTGACGGTCGTGGCGTTCGAACAGGGCGAAATCAGCCTGCCGCGCCCGGCCGTCGTGCAGCGGATCGCGGCCGTAGGCAAGGCTCGCGCCTGGCCGCCGCGGCTCGCGTCATGAGCCGAAGCGTGGTGTCCGCCGGCGACGACTCGTTGACCGGTGTCAAGTCGACGCGATCGCTTATGCTTGCTGCACGGGCGTCGCCTGCCGGTTGCGGCCAGGCGTGCCGGCAGGTCACGACGCGGAATGAATTCGAGCTTCGGGTGTCCAATCGCCGGCACCCCGAAAACCACAGGAGCATTGGATGAAAGAACACCGAATGACAGTGATTGGCGTCGCCGCGGCACTCGCGCTGGCGGCGGGCATGGCCGCGGCCCAGGCGCCAGTGCCCCCGAAACCCGGCGCACAGCCGCTGACGCGCGAACAGATGCGCGAGCGGAAGATCTACGGCTACCAGCTGATGACGCCCGAGGAGCGCAACGCCTACCGCGCGAAACTCCACGCAGCAAAGACGCAGCAGGAGCGCGAGCGCATCCTGGCCGAGAATCATGCGGCGATGCAGGCCCGTGCGAAGGAGCGCGGGGTCACGCTGCCTCCCGAGCAGAAGGTCGGGCGCAGCATCGGCATGGGACCGGGCACAGGCGTGGCGCCGGGGTCGGGTCCCGGCGGGACTGGAGGCGGCAAGTAGTCGCAGCGACGCGGCGCGCCCTCGCGCGCCGCCGCGACTGGGCACGAGGGGCGAATCGGGTAGAATCCGTCATTTTCCCGACGGCCCTTCATGCTCAAAGGCAGCCTCTGCGCCATCGTCACGCCGATGCAGCCCGCCGGCGCCCTCGACCTTCCGGCGCTGCGCAGGCTGATCGATTTCCACGTCGCGAACGGCACGTCGGGGATCGTCGTCGTCGGCACCACGGGTGAGTCGCCGACAGTCGACTTCGATGAGCACTGCGGGCTGATCCGCACCGCGGTCGAGCACGCGGCCGGGCGCATTCCGATCATCGCGGGCACCGGGGCCAACTCGACGACCGAAGCGATAGCGCTGACGCGCTACGCGAAGAGCGCCGGCGCGACCGCCTGCCTGTCGGTCGTGCCCTACTACAACAAGCCGACGCAGGAAGGGCTCTATCGCCATTTCCGGGCGATCGCCGAAGCGGTCGACGTGCCGCTGATGCTGTACAACGTCCCGGGTCGGACGGTCGCCGATCTCGCCAACGACACGGTGCTGCGGCTGGCCGAGGTCCCGGGCATCGTCGGGCTCAAGGACGCTACCTCCGACCTCGTCCGTCACGTCGAGCTGCGCCGGAGGCTGGCAGGACGCGAGTTCGGGCTCTATTCCGGCAACGACGACACGGCGCTTCCGTATATGCTTCTCGGCGGCGACGGCGTCGTATCGGTGACGGCGAACGTTGCGCCCGGCGCGATGTCGCAGATGTGTGCGGCGGCGCTGGCAGGCGACGCGGCTGGGGCGCGCGAGCGCAATGCGCGGCTGATGGGCCTGCACGCACGGTTGTTCATCGAGTCCAATCCCATCCCCGTCAAGTGGGCGCTCGCCGAAATGGGGTTGATCCACAACGAGTTGCGGCTGCCGCTCACGCCGCTGTCGCCGCAACACCATGACGCGGTTCGCGCCGCGCTGCGCGAGGCCGGCTGCGTCGCCTAGAGGTAACCTGCAATGATTCGATACAAGTCCTTCCTGGCGCCGCCGCTCGCCGCGCTGCTGCTGTTCTCGCTCGGCGGCTGCGAGTCGATCTCGACGATCGGCAAGCGCATCGACTACAAGTCGGCCGAGACGGCGCCTTCGCTCGAGATCCCGCCCGACCTCGCGACGCCGAAGTACGATGACCGCTACTCGGTCACGACCGCGTCGGGGCTCGCCGCGCGCGGCGCGACGCAGCCTGCGGCCGCCGACGTGCTGCCTGTCTCCGACGGCGATGCGCGCATCGCCCGCGAAGGCAATGAACGCTGGCTGGTCGTCAAGGCGACGCCCGAGCAGGCGTGGACCACCGTGCGCAAGTTCTGGACCGACACCGGCTTCGTGATCGCGAGCGAGAAGCCCGACCTCGGGATCATGGAGACCGACTGGGCGGAGAACCGGGCGGACATCCCCCAGGATCCGATCCGCAAGTACGTCGGAAAATACATCGACGCATTCTATTCGACCTACAAGCGCGACAAGTTCCGCACGCGCATCGAGCGCGGCAGCGCGCCCGGCACCGTCGAGATCTTCGTTTCGCATCGCGGGATGGAGCAGGTGCCGACGACCAAGATCGACAACGTGGCGCCCGCGGGATTCACCTGGGCGCCGATGCCTCCCGAACCCGGTCTCGAGGCCGAGATGCTGGCGCGGCTGATGATGCGCTTCGGCACGCCGCGCGCGCAGGCGGTTGCCGAGACGTCACCTGCCGCGGCAGCCGCCGCAACGCCCCATGCGCAACTGGAAAAGGGCAGCGACGGCGTCTCGACGCTGACGGTCGACGATCCGTTCGACCGCGCGTGGCGCCGCGTCGGGCTCGCGCTCGATCGCAGCGGCTTCACGGTCGTCGACCGCGATCGCTCGAAGGGCATCTATTACGTCCGCTACGCCGATCCCGACGCCGCGATGTCGCGCAAGGATCGCAAGGAAAGCTGGCTCGCCAAGCTGATGTTCTGGAAGACGGACGAGGACAAGGACAAGCCGGAGCAGTACCGGATTTCCATCGTCGAGGCCGCGCCGCGGAGCGTGGTCAGCGTGCTCGATCCGGACGGCAAGCCCGATCGCACTCAGGCGGGCCAGAAGATCCTGGCGCTGCTGCAGGACCAACTCAAGTAACCCAAAACCCGGGACGCACCACGTTTTAAATTCGGGACGCACCACGTTTTTGCGGCATATCGGGAACTGATCGGGGCTGGAGGAAAAACGTGGTGCGTCCCGGGTTTGGGTGCTGCTGACATGCGCTTTGCGTCGCTGGGGAGTGGCAGCGAAGGCAATGGGCTGGTGGTCGAGGCCGGCGATACGCGGATCCTGATCGACTGCGGTTTCGGCGTCCGCGATGCCGCAGCGAGGCTTGCGCGCCTGGGGATCGAGCCGGCGTCGATCGCGGCGATCCTGGTGACCCACGAGCACGCGGATCATGTCGGGGGCGTACCCGCGTTCGCAGCGCGCCACGGCATCGCCGTCTGGCTGACGTTCGGGACCCTGGATGCCGTCGGAGAGCGCTTCGTGCGCAGCGGGCGGGTCTACGGATTCGATAGCCACGACGCTTTCGCGATCGGCGGCCTCGAAGTCCGGCCGTTCCCCGTTCCGCACGACGCGCGCGAACCCGTGCAGTTCGTCGTCGGCGACGGCGTGCATCGGCTGGGCGTGCTCACCGACATCGGCACCAGCACGCGGCACGTCGAGGCGAGCCTGTCCGGCTGCGATGCGCTGGTGCTCGAATGCAACCACGACGCCGGCATGCTCGCCGAGGGCGACTATCCGTATCCGCTGAAGCAGCGGATCGCCGGCCGCCTCGGCCATCTGGACAACGAGGCCGCCGCGGCGCTGCTCGCCGCGCTCGACACGTCGCGCCTGCGGCACATCGTCGCGGCGCATCTTTCGCAGCAGAACAACACGCCCGACAAGGCGCGCGCGGCGCTCGCCCGTGCGCTGAACTGCTCGCCCGACTGGATCGGCATCGCCGACCAGGCGGAGGGCTTCGCCTGGCGCGACATCTGACCGTTTCCGGGAGAACGCAATGGAAAAGCGGCACGAGCTCTATCGCGGCAAGGCCAAGACGGTGTACGCCACCGACGACCCGCAGCGTCTGATCATGCACTACCGCGACGATGTCTCGGCTTTCGATGGGGCGAAGCTCGCCAAGCTGGACCGCAAGGGCGAGACCAACAACCGGATCAACGCCTACGTGATGGGCAAGCTCGCGGACGCCGGGATCCGCACGCATTTCGTGTCGCTGCTGAACGAGCGCGAATCGCTGGTCAAGGCGATGAAGATGATCCCGGTCGAATGCGTCGTGCGCAACATCTGCGCCGGCTCGATGGCAAAGCGCTACGGCATCGAGGAAGGCACGCGCCTGCCCGAGCCGATCTTCGAGTTCTTTCTCAAGAGCGACGCACTGCACGATCCGCTGGTCAACGATGACCACATTCGCGTGCTCAAGTGGGCGACCGCGGCGGAGATCGACCAGATGAAGGCGCTGACGCATCGCGTCAACGCGGTGCTGAAGCCGCTGTTCGCGGGCGCCGGCATCGATCTCGTCGACTACAAGCTCGAGTTCGGCCATCCGCTCGACGACCCGAAAGGCGAACTGGTGCTGGGCGACGAGTTCACTCCCGACGGCTGCCGGCTGTGGGATGCGAAGACCGGCGAGAAGCTCGACAAGGACCGCTTCCGCCGCGACCTCGGCCAGGTCATCGAGCACTATCGCGAGGTCGGACGGCGGATCGGCGCGCCGCTCTAGCCGCAGGCCGGCCCGCCGCCGCGGCGCAACCGCGCGGCGCGCCGGGGTGCACATCGTCGCCACGATCGGAGGACGCGGGGTACTACAGCCCGAGGACGCTTCCCGACAGTCCCGGCTCGCCGGTCTCCCAGATCTCGTCGAAGCGCTCGACCAGCGGTCTTGCGCGCCCGGCGTTGCCAATCGACAAGGTCGCGCGCGGCCAGTCGATGTGCTGGCGATGGAGGAAATGCAGGTCGTCGACGATCAGCAGCGGGTCCCTTGCCGCGCGCGCCTCGGGACCCGTCCGGTACAGCGTCATCGCATCGGCGTGCCGCCGCAACACGGCGCACAGGCGCGCGCCGGAGGCTTCGAGCCAATGCGTGTCGTGGACGATGACCGACAGCCGCGCGGCGCGGTCCCGGCGCAGGAACTGCGACAGCGCTTCGCAGCGCCCAGCATCGTTCCACCCGCCCCACGACAGGTCGATGTCGAAGACCTTGATGTGATGGCGGGCGAGCGCGATCAGCTCGTCCTGCGCAAGCGCCAACGCCGCCAGCGTATCGAGGCGCTCCTCGCGAGGCGTCGGCGCCGTCGCGACCGGTTGCTGCGCGTCGGCCGAAGGCGTTCCGGTCGGAGATTCAGGGGGTGTCGTGGAGGTAGCCATGACCATGCCAGTCGTGCAGCAATCCTATCGTCGACGCCGGAAGAGCGGCGCAGTCGCGTGGCGACAGGCGGCGCTGGTCGGCCAGCCGCGTCAGCGCCGACCCCCTCGCTCGCGGCATCGCGACGTCCTCGCCGTTCACGTACAGCCGCGCATTATCGTAGAGCAGTTGCGTGCGCCGGTCGAGTGCGACGCCGTCGCGGGCGATCCTGCGCGCGAAGGCGTTCCGAGACAGCCGAGGCGGGGCCGAGAACACGACATTGGGCTTGGGCTCGGTCAGGTAGCGGCCGAGAAAGCCGGCGATCGTCGTCGCGTCGAAGCGGATCCTTGACAGCGCCTGCACGATGCGCCGCTGCATTTTCGCGTCGATGCGCGCGGGCCCCCTGGATGGTCGCAGATCGGGATCCGCGTAGCGGCCCGCGAGGTCCGCGGTGTCGCGCAGATGGTCGAGGAACGCCTCGGCGAGCTCCTGGTAGAGCGGGGCGCGAAAGCCGATCGAATATGTCGTGCAGGCATCCACTGCGACCCCGTCGTGCGCATGGTCGGGCGGCAGGTACAGCATGTCGCCGGGTCCGAGCGTCGCATCCTCCGTGGGCGTGAAATGGCGCAGGATCCGCAGCGGCAGATCCGGGCGCAGCGACAGGTCACGCTGGCGCCCGTAGCGCCAGCAGCGCCGGCCGCTGGCCTGCAGCAGGAACACGTCATAGGAATCGAAATGCGGTCCGACCCCGCCTCCCGGCGCAGCGTAGCTCACCATCAGGTCGTCGAGCCGCGCGTAGGGCAGGAACGAGAAGCGCCGCAACAGCGCGTCGGCGGCGTCGCTCGCGAGGTTCACCCCGGACACCAGCAGCGTCCATCGTCGCGCAGGCAGCCGTCGCAGGTAGGTCCTGCGAAACGGGCCATGCTCGAGCGTGTAGCGCCCGCGCTCGGATCGGACCAGCCGGGATTCGACGTCGTCGCGCGTCGCCAGCGCGTACAGCTCCTCGCAAGTGAACAGAGCCGCGAAGCCCGGTATCGCCCCACGGACGAGCAGCGCCCTCCGCTGCCAGTGGCGGGCGAGGAATGCGGCCGCGGACAGCCCTCCCAGCAGGCGCTTCGACGGAGCATCGGACATGCGCCGAGTATAGCGATGCCGCGCTGCCGGGGCGGGGGGCCGGGGAGGTACAATCCCCCGGCCGTCGCCTGCGCCTTGCTCCCCTCCGGGTCTCGTCGTCGCCGAGCCGCGGCGCGCCGCCCGTCACCACGGCGATGCATGCCACCACCCACAGGGCCAAATGAACGTTTTCGCGAACACCGTCGTCACCATCACCTTCAAGCTGTTCGACTCGAGCAACCAGCTGATCGAGGAGGCCGACGAGCCGATCACCTATCTTCACGGCGGGCACTCGGGCATCTTTCCCAAGGTCGAGGAAGCCCTCGACAACAAGCAGGTCGGCGACAGCGTCTCGGTCACGCTCGAGCCGGACGACGCTTTCGGGGATTACGACGCCGAGCTGATGCGCATCGAGCCGCTGGACCAACTGCCGCCCGAGGTCGCCATCGGCGGGCACCTGGTCGCCGAGCAGGACGGGCACGAGGTCGTCTGGCGCGTCACCAGCATCGCCGACGGCAAGGCGGTGCTCGACGGCAACCACGAGCTCGCCGGTCAGCGGTTGCGCTTCGATTGCAGGGTGCTCGACATCCGTCCGGCCACGCCGGACGAGATCACCCACGGTCATGTGCACGGCGCACACGGTCACCACCACTGACAATTCGACGAATTTCCCAGACGGCGCCCGGCATCCTGCGGGTGCGATGCCCATGATGCGATACGACGACCATCCCTCCGGACGGCATTTCCTGCAGATCCCGGGGCCGACCAACGTCCCCGACCGGGTGCTGCGCGCCATCGACCATCCGACGATCGATCATCGCGGTCCGGAATTCGCGCGCCTCGGGCTGTCGATCCTCGCGCGCATCGGGCAGGTCTTCGGCACGCGCCGCGATCCGGTCGTCATCTACGCAGGCTCCGGCACCGGCGCCTGGGAAGCGGCGATGGTCAACGCGCTGTCGCCGGGGGATCGCATCCTGATGGCCGAGACGGGGCATTTCTCGCTGCTGTGGAAGCGCCTCGCCGAACGGCTCACGCTCAGCCCCGAATTCCTGCCCGGGGACTGGCGCCACGGCGCCGACCCTGGCGCAATCGGCGCCAGGCTCGCCGAGGACCGCGGGCATGCGATCAAGGCCGTCTGCGTCGTCCACAACGAGACGTCGACAGGCGTGGTCAGCGACGTTGCTGCCGTGCGCCGCGCGATCGACGTCGCGCATCATCCCGCGTTGCTGGTCGTCGACACGATCTCGTCGCTCGGTTCGATCGATTACCGTCACGACGAATGGGGTGTCGACATCACGATCGCCGGGTCGCAGAAAGGGCTGATGCTGCCGCCCGGGTTGTCGTTCAATGCGATCAGTTCCAGAGCGCGCGAAGCATCGAAGACTGCGAAGCTGCCGCACGCCTACTGGGGATGGGACGAGATCGTCGAGGCGAACCGCAACGGTTACTGGCCGACGACGCCCGCGACGAACCTGCTCTACGGCCTCGACGCCGCGCTCGACCAGCTGCTGGAAGAGGGCCTGCCGGCGGTGTTCGCCCGCCACGCGCGACACGGCGCCGCGACCCGCGCGGCGCTCGCCGCCTGGGGTCTCGAGAACCAGTGCGCGGATCCCGCCCAATTCAGCAACTCGCTGACCGCAGTGCGGATGCCCGAGGGTCACGACGCCGACGCGTTCCGCAGGATCGTGCTCGAGCGCTTCGACCTGTCGCTCGGTACGGGCCTGTCCAAGCTCGCGGGGCGCGTGTTCCGCATCGGCCACCTGGGCGACCTCAATGACCTGACGCTTGCCGGGACGCTCGCCGGAGTCGAGATGGGGCTCGCACTTGCCGGCATTCCGCATTCGCGCGGTGGCGTCGATGCCGCGATGGCGCTGCTGATGATGGGCAATCCGGCGTGATTCGCCCCGCATTGCAGCCGCTGGTCGATGCGCTGGCGGGCGCGCATCGGCGCCGCGAGCGCGTACAGGCGCGCACGATGCCCGTGCCGGCGAACGACGCCGAGGCCTGTGCGGTGCAGGATGCCGTCGCCGCGGCACTCCGCTGGTTCGACACCGCGCGCGCGCCCGCGTGGAAGGTCGGCGCCGCCGGCCGCGACGCGACGCCCAATGCCGCCCCGTTGCCGCCCGGCTGCGTGCACACGAGCCCCGCAACTTTCGCTGCCGGAAGCTTCAACTCGATCGGCATCGAAGGCGAGATCGCGTTCCGCCTGCGCGCAGCACTTTCGCCCGATGCGATCGCGCGCGACCCTTCGGCGCTGGACGCAGCGATCGGCGAACTCGTCGTGACGATCGAGGTCGTCGATCCGCGCTACGCCGACGTCGACGCCGCCGGTCCGGCATTGAAGCTCGCCGACCAGGGATTGCACGGTGCGCTGGTCGTCGGCAGCGGCGTGCCGTATCGGCAGGTCGACTGGCATTCGCTGGTCGCGCAGGTGCGCTGCGACGGCAGGCTCGTCAAGGAGACCCGCGGCGGCCACCCGCTGGGCGACCTGCGCTTCCTGCTCGCCTGGCTCGCCGGCCATGCCGCCGGACGCGGTCGCGCGCTCGCGGCAGGCGATGTCGTCACCGCCGGGACCTGGACCGGGCTCATCGCAGCGATGCCCGGCCAGACGGTCGACGTCGAGTTTCCCGGCATCGGAAAGGCGACCGCGCGCTTCGCCTAGGGCGCCTTCGTGGCGCCCGCCCGCCGGCATGCGGCAGTGCCGTTCTTGCGCGCCTTGGAGGCTGCGCCGACGGCGTTGCGCTTCAGCTGCCCAGCAGCTTCTTCAGCTCGTAGATGGCCGCCAGCGCGTCGCGCGGCGACAGGGCGTCGGCATCGAGTGCGGAAAGTCGCGCTTCGAATTCGCTCATGCGCCAGGACGGCGCGGCATCCACCGCCCCCGGCGCCTGGGCGAACAGGTCGTGCTGGGCATCGTCGCGGATGTTGAACTTGTCGAGCCGCGCGAAATAGCGCTGCGCCTGGCGCAGCGTGTCCGCGGGTATGCCGGCGAGCCGCGCGACCTGCAGGCCATAGCTGCGGTTGGCCGCGCCTTCCTCGACGTGGTGCAGGAAGACGATGCCGGGGCCCTGGCGGCTGCGCGTCTCCACCGCGTCGAAATGGACGTTGGCGCAGCCTTCGATTTCCGAAGGTAGCGCCGTCAATTCGAAGTAATGCGTGGCGAACAATGCGAGGCTGCGGTTGTGCTCGGCGAGCCGGTGCGCGATCGCCCATGCGAGTGCCAGGCCGTCGAAGGTCGACGTGCCGCGCCCGATCTCGTCGATCAGGACCAGGCTTTGCGCGCTGGCGCGATTCAGGATGTAGGCGGCCTCCGTCATCTCGACCATGAACGTCGAGCGCCCGCCGGCGAGGTCGTCGGCCGCGCCGATCCGCGTGTGGATCGCGTCGAGCGGCCCGAGCAGGGCGTGCGCGGCGGGCACGAACATTCCGCAGTACGCGAGCAGCGCGATGACAGCGGTCTGCCGCATGTACGTCGACTTGCCGCCCATGTTGGGCCCGGTGACGATGAGCAGCCTGCGCGTCGCATCGAGCCGGAGGTCGTTGGGGATGAACGCGTCGACCTGGCGCTCGACCACCGGGTGGCGACCGCCTTCGATCACGACGCAAGGGCTGTCGGCGAACTGCGGCCGCGTCAGCCGCAGCGCGCCGGCGCGCTCGGCAAGGGTCGCGACAACGTCGAGCGTCGCCAGCGCCGCGGCCACTGCCTGCAGCGTCGCGATGGCGGGGGACAGCTGCGCGAGCAGGTCCTCGAACAGGCGCTTCTCCTGCGCGAGCGCGCGCTCCTGCGCGCTCAGTGCCTTCGATTCGAAGGCCGCAAGCTCGGGTGTCGTGTAGCGCTCGGCGTTCTTCAGGGTCTGGCGCCGCCGGTACTCGTCGGGCACGCGCCCGGCGTTCGCGCGCGAGACCTCGATGTAGAAGCCGTGGACGCGGTTGTACTCGACTTTCAGGTTGGCGATCCCGCTACTCTCGCGCTCCCTGCGCTCGAGGTCGACCAGGAATTGTGCGCAGCCCGCGTCGATGTCGCGCAGCTCGTCGAGCTCGGCATCGTAGCCTTTGGCAATTACGCCGCCATCGCGAAGCTGCGCGGGCGGCTCGGGGGCGATGGCGCGTGCGAGCAGCCCCTGCCATTGGGGATCGCAATCGAGATCGCGCGCGATGCGCTTGAGCAGCGGGGCAT
Source organism: uncultured beta proteobacterium (assembly GCA_963734515.1). GTDB lineage: Bacteria > Pseudomonadota > Gammaproteobacteria > Burkholderiales > Casimicrobiaceae > VBCG01. The sequence goes on from CAVTHP010000007.1 coordinate 40,039, forward strand.
CGAGCGGCCCGATCGCCTGCGCGATCACGGGCACGATCGCGAGCGTGTCGCGCAGTCCCGCCAGGTCGCGCGGCCGTGCGCTGCGAAGCGCGATGCGCGCGACGACGCGCTCGACGTCGACGCTGCGGCGAAGCTGTGCAGCGAGATCGCGGGAGGTCGCAGGGTCGACGCGCAGCGCATCGATCGCATCGTGCCGCTCGCTCGCAAGCGCCTGCGAGCGCAGCGGATTCTGCAGCCAGTTGCGCAGCAGCCGGCTGCCGGCGACGCAGGAGCATTCGTCGAGCAGCGACAGCAGCGTCGGCTGGCGCTCGCCGGCGAGCGTCTGCGTGATCTCCAGGTTGCGCCGCGTCGCGGCGTCGAGTGCGATGAACTCGCCGGGCGATTCCACGTGGAGCGTGCGGACGTGGGCAAGGGTGGACTGCTGCGTCGCGCTCGCGTACTCGACCAGTGCTCCGGCGGCGCGCACCGCCAGCGGCGCAGCGGCGGCGCCGAAACCCGCTAGATCGAGGGTGCCGAGCTGCCGCGTCAGCGCGCGCTCGCCCTGCGCGGCGTCGAATTGCCAGGCGGGAAGCGCATGCGTCGGTGGGGCCCGCCCGCGCCAGGCGGGCGCCGCCGCATCCTCCGGCAGCAGCACCTCGGCGGGATCGACGCGCTCCAGGGTCGCCACCGCGTCGCTCGCCGCAACATCGGTCAGCGTCAGCCGTCCGGAGGCGAGGTTGAGCCAAGCGACACCCATGCGCTCGCCTTCGCGGCAGATCGCCGCCAGCGGTGCGTCGCGCCGCGCGTCGAGCAGCCCGGAGTCGGTCAGGGTTCCCGGCGTGACGACGCGGGTGATCCTGCGCTCGACCAGGCCCTTGGATGCCGCCGGATCGCCGACCTGGTCGACGATCACCGCGCTCTCGCCGCGCTCGAGCAGGCGCTGCAGGTGCTGCTCCAGCGCGTGGTACGGGACCCCGGCCATCGGGATCGGTGCACCTGCCGACTGGCCGCGCGCGGTCAGCGTGATGTCGAGCACCCGCGACGCGCGCTCGGCGTCGGCGTAGAACAGCTCGTAGAAATCGCCCATCCGGTAGAACAGCAGGCGGTCCGGATGCTCGTCCTTGAACCGCAGGTACTGCTGCATCATCGGCGTGTGTTTCTGCAGATCCACGGTGGCGGGCGAAAATGGCGATTATCGCCGAAGGACTCAATCTCCGGTCCGTTCCGGTGATCGGGGTCGCGGGATCCGGTGATCGCCGCCACGAGACGCAGAGATCGCAGACGCGCGATGCGGTCGGGCCCGCGGATCACGGCGCCGGGCCGCGCGGCTCAGAAGACCCAGAAATCCGCGCGCGGAATGTCGAGCCAGTGCTGCCCAGCGGCCAGTGGCCGCTCGCCGTGGGCGCGCAGGCGCAGGCTCCCCAGCGCGAACAGGTGCTCCCACTTGTCGCCCAGGTACATCGATGTCGACAGCTCCACCTGCAGGCGGTTGTCGCCCGGACCGTCGGCGACCCGGATGCGCTCGAGGCGGATCATGCCGGTGCCCTCGCTCCCGGCCGTCGCGCCGGGCCTGGCGGTCCCCCACAGGCGCCAGCCGGCGCCCTCGAGCAGCGCCGCGCCGTCGCGAATCGCCAGGACGCGTCCGGTCAGCCGGTTGTTGCTGCCCATGAAGTCGGCGGTGAAAAGCGTCGCCGGATCGCCGTACATCTGCTGCGGCGTTCCCTGCTGCTCGATCCTGCCGCCGTTGAGCAGCAGGATGCGGTCGGACATCGCGAGCGCCTCGCCCTGGTCGTGGGTGACGCAAAGCGCCGACAGTTGCATCCGGACGATCAGCTCGCGCAGCCATGCACGCGCCTCCTCGCGCAGCTTGGCGTCGAGGTTCGACAGCGGCTCGTCGAGCAGGATCACCGGCGGGTTGTAGACCAGTGCGCGCGCCAGCGCCACCCGCTGCTGCTGGCCTCCCGAGAGCTGGTGCGGGAAGCGCGCAGCAAGGGTTTCGAGCGACAACTGCGCGAGCGCGGCCTCGACGCGCTTGCGGATCTCCGGCACCGCGACCCTGCGCAGCTTGAGCGCATAGGCGACGTTGTCGAACACGCTCTTGTGCGGCCACAGCGCATAGGACTGGAACACCAGCCCCAGGTTGCGGCCTTCCGCCGGCACGTCGATGCCGGAATCTCCATCGAACACGGGCTGGTCGCCGATGCGGATCGTGCCCTGGTGCGGGACCTCGAGGCCTGCGACTGCTCGCAGCAGGGTCGTCTTGCCGCTGCCGGAGGGCCCCAGCAGCGACACGACCTCGCCGCGATTGAGCGTCAGCGAGACCCCCTTGAGGATCGGGTTGTCGCCGTAGCGCAGGTGGAGGTCGTCGACGCTGAGCTCGGGCATGGCGTGGTCCTGGGGTTCGGGGATGGCCGGAACGGGGCCTAGTCGCGCAGTTTCACGCCGAAGCGCAGCGCAGCTGCCAGGCCGATGAACACCAGCACGATGTTGATCAGCGCCAGCGCCGCGACGACGTCGATGGCGCCGCCCTGCCACAGCGAGACGAGCTCGGCGCCGATGACCTCGGTCCCGGGCGCCAGCAGGTAGACGCCGGTCGAGTACTCGCGCTCGAAGATCATGAACACCAGCAGCCACGACCCGAGCAGCCCTGCCCGGATCAGCGGCAGCGTGATCTCGAGCGAAATCCGGCCCCGCCGCGCACCGACCGTGCGTGCCGCCTCCTCGAGCTCGGGGCTGACCTGCATCAGCGACGACGAGATCAGGCGCATGCCGTAGGCGAGCCACACGACGCTGTAGGCAAGCCACATGCTGAAGATCGTCGCGCGCAGCGGTCTCAGCGGCGGGAAGAAGAGGAACACCCACAGGAAGGCCAGCCCGATCAGCAGTCCCGGCACCGCGCGCGGCGCCAGCACCAGGAAGTCGACGATGCGCGACCAGGCGTCGTTGCGCCGATGGGTCGCGAAGCCGATCGCGGTGTAGCAGGCGACGGTGATTGCGCCGCCAATGGTGCCGAGCAGGACGGTGTTCCAGATCGCGCGCGTGTGCGTCGGCTCCTCGAAGACTGAGCGGAAATTGTCGAGCGTCAGCGCGTCGACGACGCTGACGCCGAAACCCCAGTTGGTGACGAAGGCGCGCAGTACGATTCCCGACAGCGGGACCACCACCGTCACGAGGAGGAACAGGCAGGCGAACGCGATCGCCGGCCATTTCCAGCCGCCGAGCGGAAGCTCGCGCACGCGCCCGGCCTTGCCGCGTATGGTCGCGTATTTGCGGGTGTTCTGCAGCAGCCTGCGCTGCAGCAGCACCAGCGGCACCGTCAGCGCGACGATGCAGATCGCCACCGCGGCCATCAGGTGGTAGGACGGTGTCCCGAGCTTGTTGGTCAGCTCGTAGAGGTAGGTCGAGAGCACCAGGTGACCCTCGGGATCGCCGAGCACCAGCGGGAGGCCGAAGAGCTCGAGGCCGAGAAAGAAGATGAGCACCGCGGAGAACAGCAGCGCCGGCATGATCAGTGGCAGGCTCACCGACATCGCCACCTGCAGCGGGGAGGCGCCCGCGATCCGCGCCGCCTCCTCGACGTCCGAGCCGAGGTTCTTGAGCGCCGACGATGCGTAGATGTAGACGTTGGGAACGTGCGTCAGGCCGGCGATGACCGCCATCGCAGGCACCGAGTAGAGGCCCCAGGGAACGCCGCCGAACAGCTTGGTTGCGAGCACCGAGTAGAACCCTACCGGTCCCGCCGAGACGACGTAGCCGAACGCAAGGACCATCGGCGACACGAAGCTCGGCACCAGGATCAGCGGCTCGAAGATCCGCTTGCCCGGCAGGTCGCTGCGCTCCATGACGAACGCCAGCACGGCCCCCAGCGGCACCGCGATCAGCGTCATGCCGCTCGCGATCAGCAGCGAGTTTGCGAGCGCGCGCCAGAAATCGGAGTCGCTGAAGATGAACCGGTATGCGCCGAGCCCGAGGGTCTTCTTCGCGTCGAAGAATGGCGCCGACAGCAGGCTCTGGTAGAGGATCAGCGACAGCGGCGCGAGCACGGCGGCCGCGGTCAGCGCGATCGTCAGCGCCCGCGGCAGCCCGCGGGTGAACGCAAGCCCTCGCGGGCCGGGGTAGGCCGGCAGGGAGGGGTTCGCGGCGCTCGTCATCGGGAATCCCGATCGAGGGCGCGCCGCCGCGATCGCGCGCGGCGGCGTGTGGCAGGCGCTACTTGGCGCCGGCGGCCAGCTCGTTCTTCCAGTCCTTCAGGAATTCGAGGCGCCTGGCCGGCTCGAGATAGGTCGTGATTTCCGCGCTTACCGGGATCGGCTTCACCTTGTCTCCGAGCTCCTTGTCGAGCTTCGCCGCCGTGTATTCGGCATCTATGTCGTTGCGCACCGCGAACAGTTCGACCGCGCCGCCGATCACCTTCTGGCCGCGCGCCGACAGGATGTAGTCGGTCCAGACCTTGGCCGCATCCGGGTGCTTGGCGGCCTTGCTGATGAACATGACGCGCGAGAGCACGAGCGTGTAGTCCTTCGGCAGCACGACGCCCAGGTTCGGATCCTTCTTCGCGCGCACCAGCGCGTAGGCGCCCAGCACGTCGTAGCCCAGCAGGTGCTCGCCCGACGAGACCTTCTCGAGCATGCTGCCGGTGGCCGAGTAGACGCGGTAGCTCGTCTTGCCGAAACCGCGCTCGAGGTCCTTCATGCCAGCGAAATGCTTGGTGTCCTGCACGAAGAACATGAAACCCAGCCCGCTCTTCTCGATGTCGTAGGTCGTGACCTTGCCCTTGTATTTCGCCGACTCGGTGTTGAGGATCCTCGCGAACGACGCGTGGTCCTGCGGGATGTCGCTGCCGGTGACCAGGCGCTTGTTGTAGATGAACACGCAGGGCTCGTAGGTCGTGCCCCAGGCCTGGTTGCGGTACACCGCCCACTGCGGGAGCTTCGGCGCTTCGGGCGACACGTAAGTCATCGCGTGGCCCTCGTCGACGAGCTTCACCTGCAGGTCCATCGCCGAGCTCCACATGACGTCGGCCGAGCCCTGGCCCGCAGCGACCTCGGCGATGAAGCGGTTGTACATCTCGGTCGAGTTGACGTCGTTGTACTCGACCTTGATGTTCGGATAGAGCGCCTCGAAGTCCTTGATCAACGGTTGCGCGGCCTTGGTGTCGGTCGTGCTGTAGACGACGACCTTGCCCTCCTTCTCCGCGGCGGCAAGCGTCTTGCCGTAATCGGCGGGATAGCCTGCGGGAACCGTTTGTGCCAAAGCGGGCAGGCAGGCCGCGGCGAGCGCAGCCAGCGCGATACGAGTCAACATGGACATTCCTCCCTGGGGAACGCGGCGCCGCGTGGGCACCGTCACCGCGATTATAGGGGAACCCCTGACCGGACGGCTGGGGCGGGGGAAATCGTGGTCGGGGTGAGAGGATTCGAACCTCCGGCCTCTACGTCCCGAACGTAGCGCTCTACCAGGCTAAGCTACACCCCGATTGCTGCCGAAACCCGCCGGCGGGCGCCGACGGATCCTGCGTGCTGCCGATTGCTTCGCGTGGCGCCCGGGAATCGCACGTGCCGTTTCAATACGTGCGCTGCGCCGCGAAAGTCGATAATTGTAGCAGAGTGGCGGACGCGGGCGTCGAGGGCAAGCCGTCGAGGCATGACGCGGCGGCCGCCGCTTCGGCTTCCGCGCGCTCGCGCGCGTAGGCCAGGGCGCCGCTGCGCTCCAGGGCGGCGACGACCGGCTCGAAATCGGTCAGGCCGCCGCCGGAAACCGCGTGGCGGATGATGCTCGCCTCGGCGGGCGACCCCACGGCAAGCGCGCGGATCAGCGGCAGCGTCATCTTGCCTTCGGCCAGATCGTCCCCGAGGTTCTTGCCGATTTCGGCCGCGTGTCCCGAATAGTCGAGGACGTCGTCCATGATCTGGAACGCGACGCCCAGGTGCCTGCCGTAGCGCGCGAGCGCGTCCTCGTGCGCTGGCGCCGCGTCACCGAGGACGGCGCCGAGGCGGCCTGCCGCCTCGAACAGCTTCGCGGTCTTGCGCTCGATCACCGCGAGATAGGCCCGCTCGTCGAGCTCGGCGTCGCCCGCGTGCATCAGCTGCATCACTTCGCCCTCGGCGATCGTGTTGGTCGCGTCGGCAACGATCGCGAGCACGCGCATGCGGTCCACGTGCACCATCAGCTGGAAGGCCCGCGAGTAGAGGAAGTCCCCGACCAGCACCGAAGCCGGGTTGCCGAAAGCGGCGTTGGCGGTCGCGTTGCCGCGTCGCATGTCCGATTCGTCGACGACGTCGTCGTGCAGCAGCGTCGCCGTGTGGATCATCTCGACCACGGCGGCGAGCACATGGTGGTCGCGCCCGTCGTAGCCGCAGGCGCGCGCCGCCAGCAGCAGCAAGGCCGGGCGCAGGCGCTTGCCGCCGCCGCCGACGATGTAATCGGCGACGCGCCGGATCAGCACCACGTCCGAGGACAGGCTCTCGCGCAGCACCCGGTCGACGTCGGTCATGTCGGCGCCGATGACGGGCTTGAGGAAGTCGACGGTCACGGCACCAGGGGGCCCACAGGGTCGCGAGGAATGAGGAAAGGGCGGGCTTGCGCTCGGCCGCGCGCGGCGTGCCCGAGAACTGGACATTTTACCGGAGAACCGTGGGCGCCCCCGCCTTTCGCCCCGGCGACCCCGGTACTTCGGAACCGCTCCTCGGCGGCCCGCTGGGGCGGTTGGTGCGCTCGCCCAAAATGCGTTATAATCCAAAGCTTTCCCGCTGTCCTGCGCGGGTGTGTTGCAGTCATGGTCATGCGCGCGCAGTCGGACGCGGAACGCGCATCAAACGCAATCCAGAGGAGTCTCCTCATGTACGCGGTCGTAAAAACCGGCGGCAAGCAATACAAGGTTGCCCCCGGCGAAAAACTCAAGGTAGAACAGATACCGGCGGACGTGGGCGCGGAAGTGGTCCTGGATCAGGTGTTGATGGTCGGCGAGGGCGAGAGCGTCCGCGTCGGCAAGCCGACGGTCGAAGGTGCGACCGTCAAGGCCACCGTCGTCGCGCAGGGTCGCGGCGAGAAGATCCGGATCTTCAAGATGCGCCGGCGCAAGCATTACCAGAAACATCAAGGGCATCGGCAGAACTACACCGAGCTCAAGATCGACGCGATCGTCGGCTGAGGGGCATACGTCATGGCACACAAGAAAGCAGGCGGCAGCTCGAGGAACGGCCGCGATTCCGAATCGAAGCGCCTGGGCGTCAAGGTCTACGGCGGAGAGGCGATCCGCGCAGGCGGCATCATCGTCCGCCAGCGCGGCACGCTGATCCATCCGGGCGTGAACGTCGGCGTCGGCAAGGACCACACGCTGTTCGCGCTGGTCGACGGCACCGTGTCCTTCCGGGTCAAGGGCGAGCGCCAGCACAAGTACGCGAACGTCGCACCGGCCGCAGGCGCGTAACGCGCGTCGCGATCCGCCTGAAAATCAGGGACAGACCACGTTTTTCTTCGCTCGACGGGCGTCCGGAGCGGATGGCGTGAAACCGACTTCTCCCGGATTTCCGAAGAAAAACGTGGTCTGTCCCTGATTTTCGCTACCGCCGTTCGGTCCACCACATCATCGCGATCGCGATCGCGGTGAAGAAGGCGAGCGGGAACACCGCGGAAAAGATCGGCGGCCAGTCATTGAGCACGCCGAGGTTCGAGAACAGCCGTCCGAGCAGGAAGAACGCGAGCCCGATCATCGTGCCGGCGAAGATGCGGAAGCCGACGCCTCCCTGGCGGCGCTGGAAATGCGCGAACGGCAGCGCCAGGATCATCATCACGAGCACGGCGGCCGGATAGAAGATCTTGTTCCAGAACGCGATCTCGAAGCGCGAAGTCTTCTGCGAGTTCTTGCTGAGGACCCGGATGTTGTCGTAGAGGGCGCCGAGCTCGAGCCGCTCCGGCGCGACCTGGTACACGTCGAGGATCGACGGCCGCAGCACGCTCTTCCAGACGTAGGTGGGCTCGGAGCTCACGCGCGTCTGGTCGGCCCCGATCCGGGTCGTCCTGACGTCCTCGAGCTTCCATTGCCCGTTGCCGATGAACGTGCCCGACTGCGCGATCCTCACCGTCTTCAGGCGCAAGTCGTCGCCGAACTCGTACATGCGCACGCCGAGCAGCGTCATGTCGGCGAGCACTGTCCGGATGTTGACGAATGTCAGGTCCTGCTTGAACCAGAATCCCGAGGTGAACTGCTGGGCGACCACCTGCGCGCCTTCACCGTGGCCGGCCGAGCGGACGGTCTGTGCGATGCGCTCGGCGGGGGGCGCCACGTATTCGCCGGCGAGGAAGGTCGCCAGCGCCAGCGGGATGCCCACGCGCATCACCGCCCATACGACCTGCGCGAGCGACATGCCGGATGCGCGCATCACCGTGTATTCCGAGTTCGCGACGAGCTGGGCGATCGCGAACAGCGTGCCGATCAGCGCGGCGACCGGGAACAGCTCGTAGAGCCGCGACGGCAGGTTCAGCATCACGTACAGCAGTGCCGCGCTGATCGTGTAGCTGTCGCGCCCGACGTCGCCGAGCTCGTGGATCAGATCGAAGAAGGCGAACAGGGCCAGCAGCGCGACGAAGATCAGCAACGTCGAAAGCAGGACGTCGCGACCGATGTAGCGCGTCAGCGTCTTCATCGGGGCGGGGGGTCAGGCGGCCTCGGGCGCCGCGGGGCGGGGCGCGCGCGCGAACAATCCGGCGATCGAGAGCTGGTGGCGGAAGAGCACGACGACGACCGCCAGCGCGATGACATGCGGCAGCACGAGTCCCACCCAGAAATCGACGCGCCCCTGCGCGATCAGGCTCTGCACGATGTTGAGGCAGTTGCTGTAGAGCATGTACAGGAACATCGCCGCGAAGAAGTTGAACGAGCGCCCCATCCGCGGGTTGACGTAGGCCAGCGGGACCGCGAGCAGGGTCAGCACCAGCGCCGAGATCGGCACCGAGATCCGCCAGAAGAGCTCGGCGCGGTCGACGCGGTCGTCGGTGGCAAGGAGCGCGGGTGTCGGCAGCGCCTTGGTCGACGTCGGCAATGCACGGACCTCGCTGGGCTCGATGCGCCGGCCCAGGCGCTCGAACTCGACGACGCGGTAGTCGGCAGTTCCAGGCGTCCCCTGGTAGCGGCGCCCGTGCTCGAGGACGATGAACCGGTCGCCGTTGGGCATGTCCTCGAGCTTGCCGCGCGCCGCGACCGTCGTCGAATCCTGCCTGTCCTCGATGCTGTGCAGGAAGACGTTGCGCACCGTGTTGTCGAGCGGATTGACGCTCTGGACGAACACGACGACGTTGGCCCGCGGGAACTCCCGGAACAGCCCCGGCGTCACCAGCGAGATGTCGTCACGCGACTTGAGCTGCTGCTCGAACTCGAGCTTGCGCTGTTCGGCCCAGGGCGACAGGTATAGCGAAAGCACGACGATCGCGACCAGGAACGGCGCCGCGAACAGCAGGATCGGCCGCAGCCATGCGACCAGCGACTGGCCCGACGTAAACCATACAATCATCTCGCTGTCGCGATACCAGCGCGAAAGCGTGAGCAGCACGGTCAAAAACAGCGCGACCGAGAGCAGGATATTGAAATAAAAGAGGGCGCTGAATCCCAGCAGCGCCAGGATGCCTTCGGGCGCCACGGCGCCGCCGGCCGCGCGGGCCAGCAGCCGCAGCACCAGATTCGTGAACAGAATGGCGAGAAGGATCAGGAACAGTCCGACCGCGGTGGCCGTCAGCTCGCGTACCAGGCTGCGCCGGAAAATCATGACGGCTGGAAAATTTTGACTTTTTTACGGCGTTTTGCCGATAATGCGCAGGACTGGGCCTCGTAGCACAAAAACGTCAGCGACGAAATCCGAGGAGCGCGATGGAATTTACCATAAAAAGCGGCAGTCCCGAGAAGCAGCGCAGCGCCTGCGTGGTCGTCGGCGTGTTCGACAATCGCAAGCTCTCGCTGTCGGCCGAACTTATCGACCGGGCCTCGAACGGGTACATCAGTGAAATCATCCGGCGCGGCGACATGGAAGGGAAGCTCGGCGCGACGCTGCTGCTGCACAACGTGCGCGGAACCCTCGCCGACCGCGTGCTGCTGGTCGGCCTCGGCAAGGAGCGGGATTTCCGCGACAAGGAGTTCCGCCAGGGAATCCGCAATGCCGTCAAGCTCCTGAACGAAACCGGCTCGTACGAGGCGGTCATCTACCTGACCGAGGAGAAGGTCAAGCGCCGCGAAGTGGCATGGCGGGTCGAGCATGCGGTCGTCGTCGCGATGGACGCCGTCTACCGTTTCGAGCAGATGAAAAGCGAGCCGGCCGAGGTCCGCCGCCCGCTGCGCAAGCTGACGCTGTCGGTTCCGCAGCGCTCCGACCTCGCCGCGGGCGAAGCCGCGGCGGCGCGGGGCCTCGCCATCGCCAACGGCATGGATTTCGCGAAGGACCTCGGCAACCTTCCGGGCAACGTGTGCACGCCGCGCTACCTGGCCGAGCGGGCGCAGGAGCTCGCCCGGCAGTTCGCCGACGTCAAGGTGACCGTGCTCGAGCGTCCGCAGATCGAGGCCCTCGGGATGGGATCCTTCCTGTCGGTGACCAACGGCAGCGACGAGCCCCCGCGTTTCATCGTCCTCGAGTACGAGCAGTCGCAGAGGAAGCAGAAGCCGCTGGTGCTGGTGGGCAAGGGAATCACGTTCGACACCGGGGGCATCTCGATCAAACCTGCTGCGGACATGGACCAGATGAAGTTCGACATGTGCGGCGCCGCGTCGGTTCTGGGGACGTTCCGCACGATCGCCGAGCTCAAGCCGAAACTGAACTTGATCGGCCTGATCCCGGCCTGCGAGAACATGCCGTCGGGCCGCGCGACCAAGCCCGGCGACATCGTCAAGACGATGTCCGGGCAGACCGTCGAGGTGCTGAACACCGACGCCGAGGGCCGCCTGATTCTCGCCGATGCCCTGAGCTATGCCGAACGTTACGAGCCCGAGGCGGTCGTCGACATCGCGACACTCACCGGCGCCATGGTCGTTGCGCTGGGCCATGTCGCCAGCGGGCTGTTCAGCAACAGCGACACCCTTGCGCGCGCACTGCTCGCCGCGGGCGACGACGCCTACGACCGCGGCTGGCAGCTGCCGCTGTGGGAGGATTACCAGGAGGGCCTCGCGAGCAACTTCGCCGATTTCGCCAACATCGCGGGACGTGCCGGTGGCAGCATCACCGCCGCCTGCTTCCTGTCGCGCTTCGCCAAGAAATACGACTGGGCGCATCTCGACATCGCGGGCACTGCGTGGAAAGAAGGCAAGGAAAAGGGCGCCACCGGGCGACCGGTGCCGATGCTCGCGACCTGGATCCTCGCCCACGAATCGGTCGCGTGAGCGATGACGGCGATCGATTTCTACTCCCACGTCGACGATCCGCTGCGGACCGCGGCGAAGCTCGTCGTCAAGGCATTCCGCCAGCACGGCTCGGTGCGGGTGCTGACACCCGATGCAGCGGCGAGCGCAGCGCTCGACCGGCTGCTGTGGCAGGAACCGCAGGTCGCGTTCATCCCGCATTGCCGCCTGGCGAGCCCGTTCGCGGGAGAGACCCCGGTGCTGATCGACGAATCGCTGGAACACGCGGGGCCCGCCGGGGTGCTGATCAACCTGCATGCCGAGCCTCCCCCGTTCTTCAGCCGGTTCGAGCGGCTGGCCGAGATCGTCGGCGCCCGCGACGAGGACGTGATCGCCGGACGAACGCGGTTCCGCTTCTACCGGGAGCGCGGTTACGAACTGCGAACGCACAATCTCTCGCCGTCGAGCCGCGACTAGATGCCGTCGGCGCGCGAACTCCTTCAACAGGCAGATGCGCTGATGCGCCGCAACCGCAGGCGCGACAAATACAGGAGCGGCAACGACACGACGTTGTCCGGCGAGGATGCCACGCTCACCGGTGAAGGGCCCGGCGTTCCGACGCTGACCGATGCGCTCGCCGTCGATGCAGCCGTTCCGCTGGCGCCGACGCTCATGCTCCCGGACGCGGTCGGTACGGGTGAGACCGCCGCCGATGCCCGGGGCACCGTCGACGCCGAAACCGCAGCCGTGGCTGACGCCGATCCGATCTCGCTGGACACGCTCGCCGACCTGCCGGTGCTGACCGATGCCGTGGTGATCGCCGACGATGCCGAGCTTGGGGGCTTGCCGCTGCGCGCCGAGACGCTGGTGGCGCTGGTTCCGGAGGAGGCTGCGGCGTTCGTCGACCAAAGCGACGCGAGCCCGGTCGCGGAAGCCGCCTCCAGCCGCGAGGCGGAGCCCGTGGTCGGGGAACCCCTCCCAAGTCGCGACGAGGAGCCGCTGTCGGCGGCAGGGGTGGTGCCGCAGCTGCCGGACATCTCCGCCGCGTCCGCCGGCCATGGCGTGGTCGACGACGAATTCATCCTCGAGATCCCGCCGGCCGAGGACGAAACTGCTGCGCCGGTGCCGGGGGACTCGGGCTGGGGCGAAAAGGCCGATCGCGGCGAGGTCCTGGAGGCGAGCATCGCGGCCACCGATGGAGCCGGCCCTCCGGCGCCGGCCGCGGCCCCGGCGATCGCGGGCGCGAACCCCGACTGGGATGCGCTCGCCGACGAGATTCGCTCGCAGGTGTTGCAGCGGCTCGACCTCTTCACCGACACCGGACTGCGCGAGCAACTCGGCGCGCGCCTGCAACCGATCGTCGAGCGGGCGAGCGCCGAGCTGGTCGACACGATCAACCGGCAGGTGGGCGAGCTCATCCGGAGCTACATCGCCGAGGCGATCGAGCGCGAGATCGACAGCTGGCGCCGTCATCATTCCTGACCTTTACTGCGTCGCGCCGGCGGCGCTCTCGGGGCAGGCAGCTGCGCGATGGCGACGGGTCCGTTCGGCGCGGCGGGTGTTGCCCGCGTGGTACGGGCACCACCGGGGGAAGCCGGTCGCCGGACCCGATCGCGTTGCGGCGGCGCCGGTTCCTGATACACTTCCTTCCATGCACGCCAAGGCATTCCCGCCCTCGCTTCGCACCACGACCTGGTACGTGGGCTATTCTTACTTTACGGACTTCTCCGAGGGCCGCGCGCGCGCATAGCAACGACAGCAGACAGGAATACAGCGCATCGGGCGGCCCCTGAAAAGGCCGCCCGATGCTTTTTCAAGCACGGGAAAGGAAGATCCACCATGATCATCGTCATGCAACCCGACGCCGGCGAGGCCGAAATCGCCGCGGTCGAGGCCAAGATTCGCGCCCACGGGCTCGACGTCCACATCTCGCGCGGCACCGAGCGAACGCTGATCGGCGCTGTCGGCGACGAGCGCAAGCTCGACCCCGAGATGTTCGACCCGCTGCCCGGCGTCGAGCGCTCGATGCACATCCTGAAACCCTACAAGCTGGTCGCGCGCGAATGGCACAAGGCGAGCACCGTCGTCGACGTGCGCGGGGCGTGCATCGGCGGTGCCGCGGTGCAGGTGATCGCCGGCCCCTGCTCGGTCGAGACGGTCCCGCAGATGGAAGCGGCGGCCGCAGGGGTTGCGGCGGCGGGCGCGCGGCTGATGCGCGGCGGCGCGTTCAAGCCGCGCACCAGTCCCTATGCCTTCCAGGGCAAGGGCGTCGAGGGGCTGACCATGCTGAAGGACGCCGCGTCGCGCCACGGTCTCCCGGTCGTGACCGAGCTGATGGACGTGCGCATGCTCGACACCTTCCTCGAGCACAAGGTCGACGTGATCCAGATCGGCACGCGCAACATGCAGAATTTCGATCTGCTGAAGGAAGTGGGCAAGGTCGACGTTCCGGTGATCCTCAAGCGCGGCATGAGTGCGACCATCGGCGAATGGCTGATGGCGGCCGAGTACATCGCCGCCGGCGGCAATCACCGGATCATGCTGTGCGAACGGGGCATCCGGACCTTCGAGACCGCATACCGCAACGTGCTCGACGTGACCGCGATCGCGGTGCTGAAGAAGGAGACGCACCTGCCGGTGATCGTCGATCCTTCGCACGCGGGAGGCAAGGCCTGGATGGTCCCGGCGCTGTCCAGTGCCGCGGTCGCCGCCGGCGCCGATGCGCTGCTGATCGAGGTGCATCCCTGTCCGGCGGAGGCGTGGTGCGACGCCGACCAGGCGCTGTCGATCGACGAGTTCGCTTCGTTGATGGCGAGGCTCGACGCCGTTGCGCGCGCAGTCGGGCGCAGCGTCGATCACGGCCTGGCCGCCAACGATCCACTCGCGGCCTGAGGCCCCTGCGCCGGATGGATCGGGTCGACAGCGTCGTCATCGGTGCCGGGGTCGTCGGGCTGGCGGTGGCGCGCGAGCTCGCGCGCGCCGGGCGCGAAGTGGTCGTCGTCGAGGCTGCGGATGCGATCGGGACGGTCACCAGCGCGCGCAACAGCGAGGTGCTGCACGCGGGCATCTACTATCCTCCCGGCTCGCTGAAGGCGCGGCTGTGTGTCGCCGGGCGCGAGCGCCTCTACGCATACTGCGCCAGCCGCGGCGTTGCCCATCGCCGCTGCGGCAAGCTGATCGTCGCGACCGGCAGCGACCAGCTCGGCGAGCTTGCGCGCCTCGAGGCCCAGGCGCGGGAGAACGGCGTCGACGGTCTCGTGCTGCTCGACGTGCCTGCGATCGCCGCGCTCGAGCCGGCACTTTCCTGCGTCGCGGCCCTGCACTCGCCGTCGTCCGGCATCGTCGACAGCCACCAGTACATGCTGGCGCTGGAAGGCGATGCGCGCGATGCAGGTGCAGTGTTCGCATTCGGCAGCCCGCTCGTCGGTGGCGACGTGACGGGCGACGGCATCGGGCTCGTCATCGGCGGCGCCGAGCCCATGACGCTGTGCGCGCGCAGCGTCGTCAACTGCGCGGGCCACGACGCCCCGCGCGTCGCGCGCTCGATCGCCGGCCTGCCGGGGATATCGGTACCGCGAGCGTACCTGTGCAAGGGCAACTACTTTCGCCTGGCCGGGCGCTCGCCGTTCTCGCGGCTGGTCTATCCGATCCCCGAGGCCGCCGGGCTCGGCGTCCACGTGACCCTCGACCTCGGCGGGCAGGCGCGCTTCGGACCCGACGTCGAGTGGATCGACGCGATCGATTACGCGGTCGATCCTCGGCGCGCCGAACGCTTCTATCCTGCCATCCGCCGCTACTGGCCGGCATTGCCCGACGGCGCGCTGGTCCCCGATTACGCGGGCATCCGTCCCAAGCTCCAGGCGCCCGGCGAAGCTGCGCACGATTTCGTCATCGAGGGACCGGGCGACCACGGCGTTGCAGGCCTCGTGAACCTGTTCGGCATCGAGTCACCGGGGCTCACCGCGTCGCTCGCGATCGCCGGGTACGTGGTGGAGAAGCTGCGCGCGGCCGGGTGAGGGGGCGCATCCGCTACAATTTCAGGCTTTTCCCTCGTTTCCCGCGCCCCATGGAACTCGCCAAGAGCTTCGAACCCCACGCCATCGAGGCGAAGTGGTATCCGCTGTGGGAGTCGCGCGGCTGGTTCAAGCCGACGTACAGGCCCGGCGTCGCATCGTATTGCATCCAGCTGCCGCCGCCCAACGTCACCGGCACGCTGCACATGGGGCACGCGTTCCAGCAGACGCTGATGGACGTGCTGATCCGCTACCACCGGATGCGCGGCGACAACACGCTGTGGCAGGTCGGCACCGACCATGCGGGCATCGCGACCCAGATCGTCGTCGAGCAGCAGCTGAAGGCCGGGGGCCAGACGCGCCACGACCTCGGCCGCGAAGCGTTCGCCGAGCGCGTGTGGGCATGGAAGGAGGAATCGGGCTCGACGATCACCAACCAGATGCGGCGCCTGGGTGCGGCCGCCGACTGGTCGCGCGAGCGCTTCACGATGGACGAGGGCCTGTCGACCGCGGTGCGCGAGACCTTCGTGCGCCTGCACGAGGACGGGCTCATCTACCGCGGCAAGCGGCTGGTGAACTGGGACCCCAAGTTGATGACGGCGGTCTCCGACCTCGAGGTCGACAGCGAGGAGGAGCAGGGGAAGCTCTGGGAGCTGTCGTATCCGCTGGCCGACGGCTCGGGATCGGTGATCGTCGCGACGACGCGGCCCGAGACGATGCTGGGCGACACTGCAGTCGCCGTGCATCCGGACGACGAGCGCTATCGCGCCTTCATCGGCAGGCGCGTGCGGCTGCCGCTGGCCGACCGCGAGATCCCGGTGATCGCCGACGACTACGTCGACCGCGAGTTCGGCACCGGCGTGGTCAAGATCACCCCCGCGCACGATTTCAACGACTGGGCGATCGGGCAGCGGCACCAGCTTCCGGCGATCTCGATCTTCAATCTCGACGCGACGGTCAACGACCAGGCACCGGCGAAATACCGCGGCCTCGATCGCTACGCGGCGCGCAAGGCGGTGCTGGCCGATCTGCGGGCCGCGGGCCTCGTCGTCTCCGAGAAGCCGCACAAGATGGTCGTGCCCCGCTGCGGGCGCACCGGCGAGGCGGTCGAGCCGATGCTGACCGACCAGTGGTACGTGGCGATGCGCAAGCCCGCGCCGGCAGCGCATCCGTTTTTCCCCGGCAAGTCGATCCAGGATCTCTGCCTCGCCGCAGTCGGCGACGGGCTGCCCGGTGCTGCATCGAGCGGCGGTCCCGCGGCCCCTGGCGCCGGACAGAAGGTCGAGTTCGTTCCCGGCGACTGGCTCTCGACCTACCTGCACTGGATCAACAACATCCAGGACTGGTGCATCTCGCGGCAGCTGTGGTGGGGACACCAGATTCCGGCGTGGTACGACGAGGCGGGCAACGTCTACGTTGCGCGCAGCGAGGCCGATGCGCATGGGCAGGCGACGAAGAAGCTCGGTCGCGCGCCGGCGTCGTTCAGGCGCGACGAGGACGTGCTCGACACCTGGTTCAGCTCGGCGCTGTGGTGTCATTCGACGCTGGGCTGGCCGCAACAGACGAAGGAGCTCGCGACCTTCCTGCCGTCGAGCGTGCTGGTCACCGGCTTCGACATCATCTTCTTCTGGGTCGCGCGGATGATCATGACGACGACCTACTTCACCGGCAAGGTGCCGTTCAAGGACGTCTACATCAATGCGATCGTCCGCGACGCCGAAGGCCAGAAGATGTCGAAGTCGAAAGGCAACGTGCTCGATCCGCTCGATCTGATCGACGGCATCGATGCCGAGACGCTGGTCGCCAAGAGCGTCCTCAACATGATGGACCCGCGGCAGGCCGATGCGGTCGCCAAGCGGACGCGAAAGCAGTTCCCCAATGGCATTCCGGCCTTCGGCGCCGATGCGCTGCGCTTCACTTTCGCTTCGCTCGCGACCTTCAATCGCACGCTGAATTTCGACCTCGGCCGCTGCGACGGCTACCGAAATTTCTGCAACAAGCTGTGGAATGCGACGCGCTTCGTGCTGATGAACGTCGAGGGGAAGGACGTCGGGCTCGATGAGTCGCTGCCGCGCACACCGTCGATCGCCGACCGCTGGATCGAGGCGGAGCTGCAGCACACCGCCGCGGAGATCCGCGAGCAGCTCGACGCCTACCGCTTCGATCATGCCGCGAAGGCGCTCTACGAGTTCGTCTGGAACGAATTCTGCGACTGGTACCTCGAGCTGGCGAAGGTCGACCTCGCGCGTGGCGACGAGACCGCGCAGCGCGCGACGCGCCGCACGCTGGTGCGCACGCTCGAGGCGATCCTGCGCCTCGCGCACCCCTTCATTCCGTTCATCACCGAAGAGCTGTGGCAGTCGGTGGCGCCGCTCGCGGGGAGGACCGGGGAGACGATATCGCTGCAGGTCTATCCCGTCGCCGATTTCTCCGGGAAGGCGGATAGCAGCGAGGTCACCGCGCAGGTCTCCACGCTCAAGGGCCTCGTCGATTCGGTGCGCTCGCTGCGCAGCGAAATGAGCCTGTCGCCGGCGCTGAAGGTCGGCGCGTTCATCTCGGGCGATGTGGCGGGCGTGGGCGCCGGCGCGCTGACCGATTACCTGAAAGCGCTCGCCAGGCTGTCCGACGTCCAGCTCGTAGGCGAGCTGCCGAGCCGCCATGCGCCGGTGCAGGTCGTCCACAAGCTGCGCGTGATGCTCGACGTGCAGATCGACGTCGCCGTCGAGCGCGAACGCCTCGCCAAGGACATCGCACGTCACGAAGGCGAGATCGCAAAAGCGCAGGCCAAGCTCGCCAACGAAGGCTTCGTCGCGCGCGCACCGGCGGCGGTCGTCGAGCAGGAGCGCGCGCGGCTCGCGGGATTCAGCGCAACGCTGGAGAAGCTACGGGAACAGCACGCGCGGCTGGGGAGTTGACGCCGGCGCCCCCGAAGGGCGCTCTTTTCCAACGCAGGGCTCCGTGGGCTGCGCGGGGCGCGATCCGTGGGCGTCGAAGCGGGCCGCTGGGTCGCACCATCGCGTCATTTGACCGCCCCCGGGGAATCGGGGACACTGCCCGACGGCAGTCGAGCTGTCGTCGATCCGGATCGACCCGGACCCGGCGCTCGCCCGAACCTGACGGTGACGTCGGTTGCACGATGAGTAGCCCGTTGCCCCTGCATCCGCCGCTCGCCACGCTCGACGACGACGCGTGGGAGGATCTGCTCAACTTCATCGAAGAACGCCGGGTCATCCCGATCATCGGCCCCGAGCTCCAGAAGGTCGAAACCGAGGACGGGCCGCGACTGCTCTACGACTGGGTCGCCGAGAAGCTCGCGGGCAAGCTCGGCGTCGACACCGCGCAGCTACCCAAGCCCTATACGCTGAACGACGTCGTCTGCTGGTTCCTCGCCTCGCGCGGCCGGCGCGAGGAGGCGTACACGCGGCTGCGCAGCCTCTTCCGCGACGCGAATTTCGCCCCGCCGCTCGCATTGCGCCAGCTCGCGCAGATCACCGATTTCGACCTCTTCGTCACCACCACCTTCGATCCGCTGCTCGAGCAGGCGGTGAACCAGGAGCGCTTCGGCGGCGCGCAATCGACCGAGGTCATCGCCTACGCGCCGAACCGGGTTGCCGACCTTCCTTCCGAGCGCGAGAAGCTGCAGCGTCCGGTGATCTACCACCTGCTCGGCCGCCTGTCGGCGTCGCCGACGTACGTCATCTCCGACGAGGACACGCTGGAGTTCATCTGTGCGCTGCAGAGCGAGCACCTGACGCCCGAGAAGCTGTTCCACGAGCTCGAGCACAACCACCTGCTGTTCATCGGCAGCAGCTTCACCAACTGGCTCGCGCGCCTGTTCCTCCGCATGGCCAAGCGGCACCGCCTGTCCGACCCGCGGGACGTCGGCGAGGTGCTGGCCGACAACCACTCGGTCAGCGACGGACGCCTGATGGGTTTCCTGCAGCAGGTCAGCGTGCGCACGCGCGTCTACAGCGGGGCGGAGAAGTTCGTCGACGAGCTGCATCGCCGCTGGATGACGCGCCGCAAGCCCGGCGAGGTGGTGGAGCTGAACCTCCCGCAGCGCTTCCTGCCGCCGGAACGCGAGATGCCCGACAACGCGGTCTTCATCAGCTACGCGCGCGAGGACCTGCAGGCGGTGCAGAGGCTCAAGGCCGGGCTCGACGCGGCGGGCATCAGGACCTGGTTCGACCTCGACCGGCTCGAAGGCGGCGACGACTACGATCGCAAGATCCAGCGCAACATCGCGCGCTGCTCGTATTTCATCCCGGTGGTCTCGGCGACGACCGAGCGCCGACTCGAGGGCTACTTCCGCCGCGAGTGGAGCTACGCCCTCGATCGCTCGCGCAACATCGCCGACGGCGCGCTGTTCATCGTCCCGGTCTGCATCGACGGCACGCAGGCGATCGATGCGCACGTCCCCGACAGGTTCAAGGCGCTGCACATCACGCGCCTGCCGGGCGGCGAGGTGACGCCGGAGTTCACGCGTCACCTGCAGGATTTCCTGTCCGCGCGGCACTGACGCGGCCGTGGCCCCCCTCGACAATCCGGCCGCACAGACATCGGTCGATCCGCAGCATCCGTGGCTGGGCCTCGCGTCGTTCACCGAGGAGACCCAGGGGTATTTCTACGGCCGCGAGGAGGAGGTCGCCGAGCTCGCGCGTCGCGTCCAGCGCAAGACGCTGACGCTGCTGTTCGGCCAGTCGGGGCTCGGCAAGACGTCGATCCTGCGCGCAGGCATCGTGCCGCGGCTGCGGCCGATCGGCTACTGCCCGGTCTACGTGCGCGTCGACTACTCGCCCGACTCGCCTGCGCCGACCGAGCAGATCAAGCAGGCGATCTTCCGCGCCACGCAGCGCTCGGGCGAGTGGACGCAGACCGGTGTTGCCGTCGAGGGCGAATCGCTGTGGGAGTTCCTGCACCACCGCGACGACGTGCTGAAGGACGAGTCGGGCAAGCCACTGATCCCGCTGCTGATCTTCGACCAGTTCGAGGAGATCTTCACGCTGGCGCAGGCCGACGACGCGGGCCGCAGGCGTGCCGCGCAGTTCATCGACGACCTCGCGGACCTGGTCGAGAACCGCCCACCGAAAGCCCTCGAGGCACGGATGGAGACGGACGAATCGGCGGCCGAGAAATTCGACTTCACGCGCAGCGACTACCGGATCCTGATCGCGCTGCGCGAGGATTACCTCGCGCACCTCGAGGCGCTGAAGGGCGTCATGCCCTCGATCACCCAGAACCGCATGCGCCTGGCGCGAATGACCGGCGAGCAGGCGCTCGAGGCCGTCATGAAGCCGGGCGGCAAGCTGGTGTCGCAGGAGGTCGCCGAGGCGATCGTCCGCTTCGTCGCCGGCGGCTCGGAGCTTCGCAATGCCGAGGTCGAGCCGTCGCTGTTGAGCCTCATCTGCCGCGAGCTCAACAACGCGCGCATTGCCAAGGGGCGCGCCGAGATCTCGGCCGATCTCCTCGCCGGCTCGCACGAGACCATCCTCGCCGAGTTCTACGAGCGTGCGCTCGCCGACCAGCCGGCGGCGCTGCGCCACTACATCGAAGACGAGCTGCTGACCGAATCGGGCTATCGCGAGAGCATTGCCGAGGAGAGCGTGCGCAAGGCATTTGCCGGCATGGGCGCGAAACCCGATGCGCTGCCGACGCTGGTCGACCGGCGGTTGCTGCGCATCGAGGAGCGCCTCGACGTCCGCCGTGTCGAGCTGACCCACGACGTGCTGTGCAGCGTCGTGCGGGCGAGCCGCGACCTGCGCCACGAGCGCGAGGCCCGCGACGCCGCGGAGCGCAAGCTCGCCGAGCAGCGCGCCCGCGAGCGCGCCACGCGCAAGGCGCTGGTGCGCGCGCGGCAGATCGCCGCGGTCTGCGCGGTGCTCGCGATCGGCGCGATCGCCAGCGCGATCTACGGCTACGAGAGTGCGAAGCGGGCGCAGCGCGCCGAAGCCGAGGCGCTGCAGACCCGTCAGCTCGCCGACAGCGCAAGAGGTGAAGCCGAGAAGCTGATCGTCTACCTGCTCGACGACTTCTATCTCGAGCTCGAGCCCATTGGGCGCCTCGACATCGTGGCGGCGCTGGCCAAGCGCGCCGTCGACTACTACGCGGACCTGCCTGCGGCGCTGCGCACGCCCGAGACCGACCGCAATCGCGCGCTCGCCCTGGTGCGCTACGGCGCTGCGCTGCGCAACCAGTCGAAGCTCGGCGAAGCGAAGTCGGCACTTGCAAGTGCGGTTTCGACACTGGAGCGCCTGCGCGCGCAGGGTGACCGGTCGGAGGAAACGGCGATCGGGCTCGGGCTCGGGCTCATGTCCCAGGCGCGCGTGGCGAGCAGCGAGTTGCAGTTAATGGAGGAGCTCGACCTCGCCCAGCGAGCGGTCGACGTGCTCGAGCCGCTGATGAAGGCACCGTCCCCGTCCATTGCGGTGCGGCGCGCCTACGGGCTTGCCGCGACCTTCCTCGGTTTCTCGCAGCTGCAGGCGAACGACAACGAGCGGGCGGTGAAGACGCTCGACCAGGCGCGCGAAGCGAACCGCAGCATCGCGGACCTCAAGCTCGACGACGTGCCCGCGGCGGTCGGCTACGCCGAGGCCTGTTCGTGGCAGGCTGCGGCACTCAACAACCTCGGCGAGTTCGATCGGCTGCACGAGGTTGCCGCCGACGGCCTCAAGGTGAGCGAAGCCGTGCTCGCGGTGCAGCCCGGGAACATGTCGGCGCGCCGGGCAGAGGCACTGCTGGCCGACAACCTCGTTTCCGCCGAATCGATATTGATGCACGCCCGCAAGGCGCTCGAATGGGCGAAGCGCGACGTTGCCGACTGGCAGGCGATGACCGAGCTCGATCCGACCAACCAGATCTCGTGGAACAACCTGGTCAACGCGCGCATGCAGATTGCAGGTGTCCGCTATAGCCTGGGCGACATCGACGGCGCGCTCGGAGATTTGCGCTCGGCGCTCACCGTGGCGGGTCGCGTGCGCCAGGCCGCGATTCTGGGGCAGGTGCTGGCACTCGCTTCCGGCTACGTCGCGCAGTTCGAGGCCGACACGGGCAACGAGCAAGCGGCAGCGGCCGCGGTCACGCAGAACCGCCGCTACACCGACCTGGTGACGGCGGGCCAACCGGCGGGTTCTTTCGGGCACGCCTACCTGCCCGAATTCCTCGGTCAGGTCGGATACCCGCTCGGCGGGCTTGGCATTGGCTACGCCGCGCTCGCGGTCCCGTTCGCCTCGGGCGATTTCGCGGGCGTGCACGCAATGGCAATGGGCGTGGCGAAGCGCCTCGAGGCGATAACGCCTCCGCAAGCGGGTGCGAGGGAGGCGCGCGACAACGCGCTCTGGGTGGCGTGGCGGATGGCCGCCGAGGCGTCGTGGTGGCGTCGCGATTTCGCCAGCGCCGGCAACGAGATTGCCAAAGCCCTCGAGGTCCGCAAGCAGGTGCCCATGCGCAACATCGGTGACCAGCGAAATCAGAACATCCTGCTCACCCTCGAAGCGTGGATCGCCGCGGGATCGGGCGACTCCGCGAGAGCTGGTCGCATCATCGCACCGGTGCTCGCGTTCGAACGCGGCCTCTACGAACGCAAGGACAACGAAGACTTGACGCAGCACATCGAGTACGCGCAGGCGCTCTACGCGTCGGCGCTCGCCGGCTCGCCCGGGAAGGCGGCGGAGCTGACGCAGGCCGCAGCGCTCATCGATCGATTGCCACCCGCGATGCGCCGGCTGATCAGCGTCAGCCGCTTGCGCGCACGGATTACCGAGGCGCAGGGATCCTGAGCACGGGCGTCGACGAGATCCGCGGCCACCTCGAGCGCGGCGCGCCGTGGGATGCCTGTGATGCGTTCCGCGAGCAGATCACGGCCCATCCCGGCGATGCGGAGCTCCTCTACTGGGGCGCGCTTGCGCACGCCCGTGCCGGCGCAAGCCAGCGGGCACGCGCGCTGCTGGACGAAGCGCAGTCGCGGCTGAACGAGGCCAGGGGGACGGGTCCGGGCACCGGCGCGGCCCGACCCGCCGCGCTCGCGCAGTCGCCTTCGCTGCTCGCCGACATCCTGAGCCTGCGCGGGCGGCTGTCGAAGGACGCGCTCGCTCGTGCGCTGCAGGGCGCGCGCACCGACGAGACGGACCTGCGCGTCCGCACCCTGGCCGCGCGCGCGCGCGACGAGTACCTGGCGGCCTATGCACTGGCGCGGGATCCTTACCCGGGAATCAATGCGGCGACGCTGTCGATGTTCGCCGGCGATCCTGCGCAGGCGCGGACGCTGGCGCAGGAGATCGCGGCGGGGCTCTCGGCGCGGATGAGCCCACTCGACTGCTGGGATCACGCGACGATGGGCGAGGCGGCACTGCTGCTGGGCGAGGCCGACCGCGCCGTGCAGAGCTATGCCGCCGCCTTCGCGCTGTGTCCCGGCAATGCCGGCAACGTCGCGACGATGCGGCGGCAGCTGCTGCTGCTCCAGCACGTGATTCCCGAGGCCAGCGAAGTCCTGCGCGTGCTTCCGGTGCCGGACGTGCTGGTGTTCACCGGCCACATGATCGACGCGCACGACCGTTCCGAGCCGCGGTTCCCGGCGGCGCTCGTGCCCGCGGTCGACGCGGCGATACGCGATCGGCTGGCGAGCCTGCACCAACCGATCGTGTACGTATCGGCTGCCTGCGGTGCCGACCTTCTCTTCATCGAGGCGGCGCAGGACGCCGGGGCGGAAGTGAACGTCGTGCTGCCATTCGACCGCGACGACTTCGTGCGGACCAGTGTTGCGGTCGGCGGCGGGGACTGGGTCGACCGCTTCGACCGCGCGCTTGCCCGGGCGTCGCGCGTGATCATGGCCACCGAGGAGAACCATCTCGGCGACGACGTCCTGTTCGAGTACGCGGCCACGCTGCTCGAGGGTCTCGCGTTGCTGCGGGCTGCGCAACTGGCGACTTCGCCGACGATGCTTTGCGTGCTCGATCCGGACGCCACCGCGAAGGTCGGCGGCACGCGCGCATCGTTCGAGCGCTGGCACCGCAACGTCGGAGCGCCCGAGGTGATCGACCTGCGCCAATTGCGCGAAGCCGCGGCAGCCGCCGGCGCAGCGCCCGCGCCAGGCACGGCACCGGGCGGTGCGACGCCCGCCGGAACCCGCGCTCCGGCGGCGCCACCGGTCCCGAGCCCGTATCCCGAGGCGACGGACCTGGTGGCCGAGCGTCCTCATCGGACGCTGAAGTCGCTGCTTTTCGCCGACTTCGCCGGCTACAGCCGGCTGCACGACGCTGTGCGCCGTTCTTCCAGCAACGGTTCCTGGAGATCGGCGCCCGGCTGCTCGGGTCGCTCGCCGCGAAGCCGCTGGAAGCCAAGACCTGGGGCGATGCGCTCTACGTCGTGTTCGAGTCTCCACGCGACGCCGCGGAATTCGCGCTGCAGTTTCTCGCGAGCATGCTCGAGGCCGACTGGGCGGAGGCTGGTCTGCCCGAAGGGAGCCAGATCCGCGTCGCGCTGCACGACGGTCCCGTGTTCCGCATCGTCGACCCCGTCGTCGCCCGCGACAGCTACTTCGGTTCCAGCGTCACGCGGGCGGCGCGCATCGAGCCGGTGACACCACCGGGCATGATCTACGTCAGCGAGGCGTTCGCGGCGACGCTGGTCGCCGGCGGGGAGCGCGGCTACGTGCTCGAATACATCGGCAGGCTGCCGCTCGCCAAGGGCTACGGGGAATCGCGCGTCTACCGCCTCGACCGGGCATGAACGGTCGAGGCGGGGCGGCAGGTCGAGGGGGATCGGGCCGGGGGCGGCGACATCGACCGTGCCCGGCGCGTCACGTGCCACAGGCGATAATGTCGCCTGCGCATGGCCTCGATCATTCTCCCGCGCACTTTCCGCGCGCTCCGGCACCGCAATTTCCGACTGTTCTTCACCGGACAGGGCCTGTCGCTGATCGGTACCTGGCTGCAGCAGGTGGCGATGGGATGGCTGGTCTACCGGCTGACCGACTCGGCATGGCTTCTGGGCGTGGTCGCGTTCTGCAACAGCGTCGGCATCCTGCTGTTCGGGAATCTCGCCGGGGTGCTGGCCGACCGCATCGACCGGCGCCGCGGCCTGTTCGCCACCCAGTCGCTGATGCTGGTCCAGGCGCTGATCCTGGCGGTCCTCGTCGCCGGCGGATGGATCCAGACCTGGCACCTGATCGTGCTCGCTCTGTGGCTCGGCACCTGCTCGGCTTTCGACCTGCCGCTGCGCCAGTCGCTGTACATCCATTTCGTCGAGGACCGCGGCGACCTCGCCAATGCGATCGCGTTGAACTCGATGCTGGTCAACACAGCGCGGGTCATCGGCCCGGCGATCGCCGGCATGCTTCTGGCGCTGACCGGCGAGGCGGTGTGCTTCGCATTGAACGCGCTGTCGTTCGTCGCGGTGATCGTCGCGATCGCCAGGATGCACTGGCCGAAGGAGCGCAGGCCCGCCGCGACCGTCGGCTGGTGGGCGAGCTGGGTCGAGGGCGCGCGCTATGCGTTCGCGCTCTCCCCGGTGCGCGCGCTGCTCGCGCTGGTCGCGTCATTGGCGTGGACGATCTCGCCGTACTCGTCGCTGATGCCGGTCTATGCGAAGGACATCTTCGGCGGCGGCCCCCACACGCTGGGCTACCTGCTGTCGGCGGCGGGATTGGGTGCGCTGCTGTCGACCGGCTATCTCGCCGGGCGCTCGTCGGTGCGCGGCCTCGGGCGCGTGATCGTGGTCGCGGCCGGAACCGCCGGCGTGGCGCTCGCCGCATTCGCCTACATGAAGGTCTATGCGATCGCGCTGGTGCTGATGGTGTTCATCGGGGCCGGGACGATCCTCGCCGCGGCGTCGGCCAACACGATCCTGCAGACGATCGTCGAGGATCGCCTTCGGGGGCGGGTCGCATCGTTCTACACCCTCGCGTTCCTCGGCGTCGCGCCGCTCGGCAACCTCGCGACGGGCGCTGTCGCCGGGGCGTTCGGCACGCGCTTCGCGTTCGCGCTGAACGGCACCCTGGCGGTGCTCGCGACGATCTGGTTCTGGCGCAGACTTCCCGAGGTGCGTGCGGTGCTGCGCCCGATCTACGAACAGCTCGGGGTGCCGCGCGCAAAGCGCTGATTCAGCGCAGCTTCGGGTCGAGCGCGTCGCGCAGTCCGTCGCCCAGCAGGTTGAAGGCGAGGACGGTCAGGAAGATCGCGAGTGCGGGAAAGATGGCCTCGTGGGGCGCCACCAGCATGTCGGAGCGGGCGGCATCTAGCATCGCCCCCCACTCCGGGGTCGGCGGCTGCGCGCCCATGCCCAGGAAGGACAGGCTCGCCGCGGTGATGATCGAGGTGCCGATGCGCAGCGAGAAGTAGACGACGACCGCCGAGATCGTGCCGGGAAAGATGTGGCGCAGGATGATCGTGCGGTCGGAGGCACCGAGGCTGCGCGCGGCCTCGATGAAGGTCAGGTGCTTCAGCGCCAGCGTGTTGCCCCGCACCAGCCGGGCGAAGGTCGGGATGCTGAAGATCGCGACCGCGACGATCACGTTCGCCATGCCACCGCCCAGGATCGCGACGATGCCGATCGCGAGCAGGATGCCCGGGAAGGCGAACAGCACGTCGCAGATGCGCATGATGATCCGGTCCCACCAGCCTTCGTAGTACCCGGCGACGAGCCCGAGCCCCGTACCCACGACCGAACCGACGGCCACCGACAGGAAGCCCGCGGCCAGCGAGATGCGCGCGCCCATCACGATGCGGCTGAAGATGTCCCGCCCCAGCGAATCGACGCCGAACAAATGCGCAAGCGACGGGGCTGCGTTGAGCGCGTCGTAATCGAAGTAGGTCTCGGCATCGTAGGGAACCATCCACGGCGCGGCGATCGCGACGACGACCAGCAGCAGGACGAAGGCGCCCGCGACCAGCGCGACCTTCTGGCGCTTGAACCTGCGCCAGAATTCCGTCCACGGCGTGCGCACTCGTTCGGCCGGGACCTGCGGCATGGACCAGGCATGCATCAGCGGTACCGGATCGCCGGGTTGATGACTGCGTAGAGCACGTCGACGACCAGGTTGATCAGGATGAACTCCAGCGAGAAGAGGAGCACCAGCGCCTGGATCACCGGGTAGTCGCGCATGTCGACCGCGTCGACCAGCAGCCGGCCGAGGCCCGGCCAGTTGAACACCTTCTCGACGACGATCGACCCCCCGAGCAGGTAGCCGAACTGCAGCCCCATCATCGTCACCACCGGGATCAGCGCGTTGCGCAGCGCGTGCCTGGCGACGATGCTGCGCTCGCCGAGGCCCTTGGCGCGCGCAGTGCGGATGAAATCCTCGCCGAGGATGTCGACGAACGCCGAACGGGTGAAACGCGCCATGATCGCCGCGACCGCCGCGCCCAGCGTAAGCGACGGCAGGATGTAGCTGCGCCAGGTGTCGTTGCCGATCGCAGGCAGCCAGTCGAGTTGCACCGCGAACAGCTGCATCAGCACCATGCCCAGTGCGAATGCCGGGAACGAGATTCCGGAGACCGCCAGCGTCATCCCGACGCGGTCGGGCCAGCGATTGCGCCATACGGCCGATGCGACGCCGAGCGCCATGCCGATGGCGACCGACCACAGCATGCTCCAGAGCGTGAGCCAGAAGGTCGGCATGAAGCGCTCGGCGATCTCGGTCGCCACCGGGCGCTTGGTTCGCAGCGACGTGCCGAAATCCCAGCGCAGTACGCCGCCGATGAAGCGCACGAACTGCTCGGGCAGCGGCTTGTCGAGCCCCAGGTCCTCGCGGACCAGCTCGACCGTTTCCGGCGTCGCGTCGGGTCCAGCGGCGAGTCGCGCCGGATCGCCGGGGAGCAGGTGGACGAACAGGAAGACGAGCAGGGCGACGAGCAGCAGCGTCGGCAACAGGCCCAGCAGGCGCTTGACGATGTACTGGGCCATCGCCGGCTCAGGCTCCGCTCACCCCGACCCCTCACCCGCCTCGCTCTCGCTCGGCTCCCTCTCGCACGCCGTGGGAGAGGGTTCGGGTGAGGGAGCGCATCCCCTCACTTCAGGTCGATGTCGGTGAAGTTGAACGACGCATCCGGCATCACGTACACCCCGGAGAGGTTCCTGCTGTGCGCCGAAAGCAGCATCTCGGTGACCAGCGGTGCCCACGGCGCATCCTTCCAGATCCGCTCCTGGGCATCGCGATAGAGCTTCGCCTTCTGCGACTTGTCGGTCGTCGCGAGCGCGCCCTTGATGTCGGCGTCGACCCGGTCGTTCCGGTAATAGGCAGTGTTGAAGCTCGTCGGCGGCCACGAGTCTCCGTACAGCAGCGGGCGCAGCGCCCAGTCGGCTTCGCCCGTCGACGTCGACCAGCCGACGTAGTAGAGGCGCACCGGCGCGGTCTTCGGGTCCTGCCAGCTCTCGACCTTCTCGACCCGCTGGCCGGCTTCGAGCAGGGTGATCTTCGCCCTGATGCCGACCTGCGCCAGCTGCTGCTGCAGGAACTCGCAGACCTTCTGCGGGGTGCTGTAGTTGTAAGCCGACCACAGCTCGGTCGCGAAGCCGTTCGGATAGCCCGCCTCGGCGAGGAGCTTCTTCGCCTTCGCGACATCGTAAGGCCATGGGCCGAGCTTGGCGCTGTACTCGACCGCATCGGGCACGACGCCGTCGGCAGGGGCGGCGTAGCCGCTGAACGCGACCTTGGCCAGCGCCTGCTTGTTGATCGCATAGGCGATCGCCTCGCGCACCTTGGGATTGTCGAAAGGCTTCTGCAGCGTGTTCATCGACAGGTAGCGCAGCACGATCGACGGTGCCGAGACGACCTCGATTCCTGGCTTCGCCCTCAGCACGCCGGCGAGCTCGTAAGGCACCGGGAATGTGAACTGGGCCTCGCCCGTCTGCATCAGCGCCGCACGCGAATTGTTGTCGACGACCGAGCGCCAGGTGATCGAGTCGACCTTCGGATAACCTTTGCGCCAGTAACCGTCGAACTTCGCGACCTTCAGGTAGTCGGGCTGCTTCCACTCGACGAATTTGAACGGGCCGGTGCCCACCGGGTGGAAGGCGATGCCCTTGCTGCCCCATTTCTTCAGTGCAGCCGGGCTGATCATCACCCCCGCCGGGTGGGCGAGATCGTTGATGAACGCGGAGAAGGGCTCCTTGAGCGAGATCCGCACCGTGTAGGCGTCGACGGCGTCGGTACTGGCGATGACGCTGTAGAGTGCGTAGCGCTTCAGGTGGTTGTCCGGGTTGGTCACCCGGTCGAAGTTCACCTTGACCGCGTCGGCATTGAAGTCGGTCCCGTCCTGGAACTTGATGCCCTTCTTCAGCTTGATCGTGTAGACGAGTCCGTCCTTGCTGACCGCATAGCTGTCAGCCAGCACCGGAATCAGCTTCATGTCCTTGTCGAACCCGAACAGGCCCTCGTAGAACGACTTGGCCATCGCCTGCGACAGGGTGTCGTTCGCGTCGTAGGGATCGGTCGTCGTGAAGGTCGACGCAACGGCGAAGACGACATCCTTGGTCGCCAGGGCAGGCATGGCGGCGACGGCCAGCAGCGCGATCGCGAAGACGGAAAGGCTGCGGAGGATCGGTTTCATCATGTGCATTCCCTAGTAAGCGCCGCCGACACGATGCGTCGCGACGAAGTGTCCCGGCGCGATCTCGGTGAGCGGCGCGACTTGCGGCTCGTCGCCGACGTCACGGATCGGGCTCGGGATTTCCTCGGATGATAGCGTCCGCTCGCGCCGGCGCCGCGCGGGGTCTGCAACTGGAACCGCGGCCAGCAGGCGACGCGTGTACGGATGGCGCGGATCCTCGAACACTGCGCGGCGCGGCCCGATCTCGACGATCTGGCCGAGGTACATGACGGCGACGCGGTGGCTCACGCGCTCGACCACCGCCATGTCGTGGGAGATGAACAGGTACGACACGCCGAACTCGGCCTGCAGGTCGAGGAGCAGGTTGACGATCTGCGCCTGGATCGACACGTCGAGCGAAGACACCGCCTCGTCGGCGACGATGATCCGCGGCCCGAGCGCGAGTGCACGCGCGATCGCGATCCGCTGGCGCTGGCCGCCGGAGAACTCGTGCGGATAGCGGCGCGCATGGTCGGGCGCGAGCCCGACGTGCTCGAGCAGCCACGCGACGCGGTCCTCGGCTTCGCGGCGGCCGTCGACGCCATGGATGTACAGCGGTTCGGCGATCGAGAAGCCGACGGTGAGCCGCGGGTCCAGCGACGCGAAAGGATCCTGGAAGATCATCTGCATGTCGCGTCGCAGCGGGCGCAGGTCGTCGCCCGACAGTTTCGCGACGTCGAGTCCGTCGAAGAGGATGCTGCCGCCGGCGATGTCGGCAAGACGCAGCAG
The DNA here is from genome assembly GCA_963734515.1 of uncultured beta proteobacterium. Taxonomy (GTDB): domain Bacteria; phylum Pseudomonadota; class Gammaproteobacteria; order Burkholderiales; family Casimicrobiaceae; genus VBCG01. The sequence goes on from CAVTHP010000007.1 coordinate 70,659, forward strand.
CGAGCGTCCGGTCGTCGACTTCCCGCAGCCCGATTCGCCGACCAGCGCCAGCGTCTCGCCGGCGGCGAGGTCGAAGCTCACCTGCTCTACCGCGTGGACGCGGCGGCGCACGCGCCCGAAGAACCCCGACCTCACGTCGAAGCGTGTCGTCAGCCCGCGCACCCGCAGCAGCGGCGGGCGGTTCGGCGCCGCCACCCGGGGCCCCGGCGCCCGGTCGGCAGCGATGGCGACGGAAGATCCCGGTACCGGTGCGGAGGTCGCCGACGACGCGTCGGGTTCCGACGCTCTCGCAATGCCGGGCGCCACGGGAAATTTGCGCGGCGCGTCCTCGCCACGCAGCGCACCCAGGCGCGGCACGGCGGCGAGCAGGGCCCGGGTATAGGCATTCGCCGGCGCTGCGAACACCGACTCGGCCGTGCCTTCCTCGACTTTCCCGCCCCGGTACATCACGACGACGCGATCGGCGACTTCGGCCACCACACCCATGTCGTGGGTGATGAACATGACCGCCATCTGCATCTCGTCCTGCAGCATGCGGATCAGCGTCAGGATCTGCGCCTGGATGGTCACGTCCAACGCGGTCGTCGGCTCGTCGGCGATCAGCAGCGCCGGCTTGCAGGACAGCGCCATTGCGATCATCACGCGCTGGCGCATGCCGCCGGAGAGCTGGTGCGGATAGCGATCGAGAACTGATCGCGCTTCCGGGATGCGCACCTGTTCCAGCATTCGCAAGGCCTCGGCGCGCGCGCCCGAGGCGTCCTTGCGCTGGTGGAGCCGGATCGATTCGGCGATCTGCTCGCCGACCGGGAACACCGGATTGAGCGAGGTCATCGGCTCCTGGAAGATCATCGCGATCTCCGCACCGCGGATGGCGCGCAGCGTGGCGTTGTCGGCGCTCACGAGATCGAGCTGCGCTCCGCCGGGGCGCGTGAACTGCATGCGTCCCCCGGTGATCCTGCCGCCGCCGTGCTCGACCAGGCGCATGACCGAAAGCGCGGTGACCGACTTGCCCGAGCCCGATTCACCGACGACCGCGACGGTCTCGCCGCCACCGATCGCGAACGACAGACCGCGCACCGCAGTGACGACGCGATCGGTCGTCGCGAATTCGACTGAGAGTTCGTCGACGCGAAGTACGGATGCGTCGGAGCTGTCGCGAGTCAAGGGATGGTCGCACGGGGCGTGAAGCCCCGCATTATCGACGACAGCCCTCGCGACGGCTACGCAGACCGCGATCGGGCCCGCGCGGCGATGTGGACGATCCGCTCAGACCTTCTCGGGTTCCGGCACCTGCCGCTTTTGCAGCAGCGCCGGAATCGGGTGCGCCTTGCGCGCCGCGGGCCCGCTCGCGCGATGTCCGCCGATCGCTCCACCGCCCGGCGCGGGCGCGTCGTGCCGTCTGACCATCGGCTGGTCGGGATTCTTGGCGTAGGCGGCCTCGCGCTCGGCGCGCCGGGCGTCGCCATGGCCCGGCCCTTCGGCGCGGGCGACCCGGGGTTCCCGCCGTGACTCGGCGCCTGCACCGCGCTCGCGGGGTTCGCGTCGCGCTTCGCTTTCGCTGCCGAGCTCGCGGGCACTGCCCTGTGCGCGAGGCTCCTGTCGCCTGCGCGTCGGCGCCGCCGGCGACTCGGCGCGCGCACCACGCGACGACGCTGCCGCGGCCGCATCGAAGCCCTCCGGCACCGCGATCACGATCTTCTTCTTCAGCAGCTTCTCGATCTCGGCGAGGTGCTTTTCCTCTTCGGGGGCGACCAGCGAAATCGCTTCGCCGGTCGCGCCTGCGCGACCGGTGCGGCCGATCCGGTGGATGTAGTCCTCGGGGACGTGGGGCATCTCGTAGTTGACCACCAGGGGCATGTCGTCGATGTCGAGGCCGCGCGCGGCGACGTCGGTGGCGACCAGCACCTGCAGCTTGCCTTCCTTGAACTTCGCCAGCGCCTCGAGGCGCGCTGCCTGGGTCTTGTCGCCGTGGATCGCCGATGTCTCGAGCCCGTCGCGCTCGAGCTGGCGTGCGAGCCGCGAAGCGCCGTGCTTGGTGCGCACGAAACAGAGAACCTGCCACACGTTGCGGGACTTCACGAGGTGGGTGAGGAAAGCGCGCTTGGCGTCCTGCGGGAGCCGATACGCGCTCTGCGCGACGGTCTCGGCGGCGGTGTTGCGGCGCGCGACCTCGATCAGCCGCGGCGCATTCAGCAGCTCGTCGGCGAGACGCTTGATGTCGTTCGAGAACGTCGCCGAGAACAGCAGGTTCTGTCGCTTGGCCGGGAGCAGGGCCATGATCCGCTTGATGTCGGGAATGAATCCCATGTCGAGCATCCGGTCGGCCTCGTCGAGCACGAAGATCTCCACCTGCCCCAGATTGATGCTCTTCTGCTCGATGTGGTCGAGCAGGCGCCCCGGGGTGGCGACGAGGATCTCGACTCCGGCGCGCACGATCGGCAGCTGCTGGCGGATGTCGACGCCGCCATAGACGCAGGTCGAGCGCAGGTTGGTGTGCTTGCCGTATTCGCGGATCGATTCCTCGACCTGGATCGCGAGTTCGCGCGTCGGCGCGAGGATCAGCGCGCGCACCGGATGGCGGGCTGGCGACGGGCTGGTGTTCGCGTGCGCGGACAGCTTCTCGAGGATCGGCAGGCCGAATCCCGCGGTCTTGCCGGTCCCCGTCTGGGCGCCACCCATGATGTCGTGGCCCGCAAGCACTTCGGGAATGGCCTGCGCCTGAATGGGCGTGGGTGTCGTGTAGCCGGCTTCGGTGATGGCCCGCAGGATTTCCGGGCGCAAGCCGAGCTCGGCAAAGCTCGTTGCGTTCATGCATGCTCCTGGCACGCGGCCTACCGCTATCGAGCGGTTTCCGGTCCAGGCAGCGAAAGTACGTTGCTTGGGATCGCTGTCGGTGCGGCGCCGGGTCCCGATGTTGCAGGGCCGTCGCCGCGTCGCGCGGGGTGGGCGGTGACCGGAACGTCCGCCCGAGGGCGAAGTATAGCTTAAGTTACGGATTATTCAAAATTTTGTGGTCGAATTCCTGAATAACCGACTATAATGGACGGTTTTTCGCGGCCCGCCTTTGGCGGCGCCCCGGCGGTGTCACCACCGCGGCATTCCACCAGCGGCACCGGATCATGACCAAGCAACGCCTGGACCTGCGCAACATCGCGATCATCGCCCACGTCGACCACGGCAAGACGACCCTCGTCGACAAGTTGCTGGTGCAGGCGGGCACCTTCGCCCGCCACCAGCACGTCGGCGAGCGGATGATGGACAGCAACGACATCGAGCGCGAGCGCGGCATCACGATCTTCGCCAAGAACTGCGCGATCCGCTACGCGAGCGGCGAGACGATCACGCACATCAACATCGTCGACACCCCGGGCCATGCCGATTTCGGCGGCGAGGTCGAGCGCGTGCTGGGGATGGTCGACGGCGTGCTGCTGCTGGTCGACGCGGTCGAAGGCCCGATGCCGCAGACGCGGTTCGTCACGCTGAAGGCGCTGGCGCTGGGCCTGCACCCGATCGTCGTCGTCAACAAGGTCGACCGCCCCGGCGCGCGCCCCGAATGGGTCGTCAACCAGACCTTCGATCTGTTCGACCGTCTCGGCGCCACCGACGAGCAGCTCGACTTTCCCGTCGTCTACGCCTCGGCGCTGAACGGGTGGGCGACGCTCGACGTGAATGTCGCGAAGGCAGCGTCGGCCTCTGCCCCCGCCCCTGTCGCGCCCACCGGAGAGGGGAGCACCGAAGGCGCGGGTGAGGGGCCCAGCATGCGAGCGCTGTTCGAGACGATCCTCGCGCACGTTCCCGCCCCGGCAGGTGAGGTCGACGCGCCGCTGCAGTTCCAGGTCAGCGCGCTCGATTACTCGAGCTACGTCGGCCGTCTCGGCATCGGGCGCATCCGTCGCGGCAGCCTGGCCCCCGGCCAGGAAGTCGCCGTGCTCGACGGCCCCCTCGCCGACGGTGCGTTGCCGGTGCGTGCGCGCGTCGGGCAGATCTTCATGTTCGAAGGACTGAACCGCGTGCCGGTCGAGCGCGCCGCCGCCGGTGACATCGTGCTCGTGACCGGGATCGAGGATCTCACCATCGGCACGACGCTCGCGGCGGTCGAACGACCGGAAGCGCTGCCACCGATCGCCGTCGACGAGCCGACGCTGTCGATGTATTTCCAGGTCAACACGTCCCCGCTCGCGGGTCGCGAGGGCAAGTACGTGACCTCGCGCAACCTGCGCGACCGCCTGGCGCGCGAACTGCTCACCAACATGGCGCTGCGCGTCGACGACACCGGGGACACCGACGCATTCCTGGTGTCCGGTCGCGGCGAGCTGCACCTGACGATCCTGATCGAGAACATGCGCCGCGAAGGCTACGAGGTCGCGGTGTCGCGTCCGCGCGTCGTCACCAAGGAGGTCGCCGGCGAGGTCTGCGAGCCCTGGGAGGCGCTGTCGGTCGACGTCGAGGAGCAGCACCAGGGCGCCGTGATGGAAGCCCTGGGTGTTCGGCGCGGCGAGCTCACGAACATGGAATCCGACAGCATGGGCCGCACGCGCCTCGAGTACCGGATCCCGGCACGCGGATTGATCGGTTTCCAGGGCGAGTTCATGAACCTGACGCGCGGCACCGGACTGATGAGCCACGTGTTCGACAACTACGCTCCGGTCAAGGGGGACATCCCCGAGCGCCGCAACGGCGTACTGATCTCCCAGGAGGACGGCGAAGCGGTCGCGTACGCATTGTGGAAACTGCAGGAGCGCGGGCGCATGTTCGTCTCCCCCGGCGACAAGCTCTACGAGGGCATGGTCATCGGAATCCACAGCCGGGACAACGATCTCGTCGTCAATCCGATCAAGGGCAAGCAGCTCACCAACGTGCGCGCCTCGGGCAAGGACGACGCGATCATGCTGACGCCGCCGATCGCGTTGACGCTCGAGTACGCCGTCGAATTCATCGCCGACGACGAGCTTGTCGAAGTGACGCCGAAGTCGATCCGCATCCGCAAGCGCCACCTGAAGGAGCACGAGCGCAAGCGCGCGGGCCGCGAGGCTGCGGCAGCCTGACCCCGGGCCGGCGTCGATGAGCGGAGCGCGCTGGGTTCCGATGCTCACCGCCGATCACGCCCGCCGCTACGCCGCGATTGCGCTCGCCAACATCGCGGCCGAGTACCCGGCCAAGCTCGACCACGTGCTCGCATCGGCCGCCGACGCGGTGGCCCCGTCGATGCTGCACCCCGCCTTCCATGGAAGCTTCGACTGGCATTCCTGCGTGCACATGCACTGGCTGCTCGCCCGGATCCGCCGCAGTTTCCCTGATCTCGACTGCTGCCGCGACATCGACGCGGGCTTCGACCTGCGCCTGACCCCAGCTGCCATCGCAGGCGAAGTCGCCTATCTCGCGCGTGCGCACAGCCAGTCGTTCGAGCGCAGCTACGGCTGGGCCTGGCTGCTGAAGCTCGCCACGGAGCTGTCGATGCAGGAAGGCGCCGGGGGAGGTCGCCACGCCCAGGCGTTGCAGCCGCTCACCGACGCATTCGTGCAGCGCTATCTCGGCTATCTGCCACGCGCCGGCTATGCGATCCGCCACGGCATGCACGCGAACAGCGCGTTCGGCCTCGCGTTCGCCCTCGATCACGCACGCGCTGCGGGCCACGAGGGCCTTGCGCGGCAGTGCGAGGCGAGCGCGCTGGCATGGTTCGGCGACGACCGCGATGCCCCCGCCCGCTGGGAGCCGTCGGGGGCCGATTTCCTGTCCCCCAGCCTGATGGAGGCTGCACTGATGCGCCGCGTCCTGGACGGGCCTGCGTTCGCCCGCTGGCTCGACGCATTCCTGCCGGACCTTGGTGTCGGCGAGCCGCGGACATTGGTGACCCCGGTCGCGGTCGCCGATCGCAGCGATCCGCAGATCGTCCACCTCGATGGCCTCAACCTGTCGCGCGCGTGGTGTTTCGCGGAGATCGCGGCTGCACTGCCCGGCGGGGACCCCCGCGCCGGGACCTCGCGCGCCGCGGCCGACCTGCATCTGGCCGCCGGCTGGCAGGGGCTTGCAAGCGACGATTACGTCGGCGCCCACTGGCTCGCGAGTTTCGCGCTGCTTGCGCTGGAGGCGCGCGCGACCCTCGGCTGAAGCGCCGTCGACTGCGGGGCGGGCGGCCCGCCTGCGCCTGCTAAACTCGGCGTCCATGAGCGGATTGCCGCTGTCCCTGACCGTCGCGGCATTCGTCGCGCTGCTGGTCGCCGTCGTGCTCGGTCTGCTGACGCTGATGCGCGTGGCCGCGCTGTCCCGCGAGCGCGACGGCTCCGCCCGTGATGCGGCCGCATTGCGCGGCCACTTCGAAGCATTCGTCCGCAGCGTCGCCGATCACGAGCGCGATGTCCGCAGCGATCTCGCGACGGCGCGCGACGAGTACGCAACGACGGGGACGCGACTGCGCGAGGAACTCGCCGCAGCGCTGGCGCGGCAGCAACAGGTCCTCGCGCAGCAGCAGCAGGGCATGGCGCAGCAGCTCTCCGCCATGGGCAGCCAGCAGCTGGAGCAGCTGAAGGCTTTCGGCGAACGCATCGGGCAGCTCACGCAATCCTCCGAGGTCCGGCTCGAGGCGCTGCGCAAGACCATCGAGGAACGTCTCGATCTCCTGCGCCAGGAGAATGCCCACAAGCTCGACCAGATGCGCGCTACCGTCGACGAGAAGCTGCAGACCACCCTCGAGCAGCGGCTCGGAGCGTCGTTCAAGCACGTTTCCGAGCGGCTCGAGCTGGTCCACCGGGGCCTGGGCGAGATGCAAACGCTCGCCGCAGGCGTCGGCGACCTCAAGCGCGTGCTGACCAACGTCAAGTCGCGCGGAACCTGGGGCGAGGTCCAGCTGGGCGCATTGTTGGGCGACCTGCTGACGCCGGCGCAGTATGCGCAGAACGTCGCGACGCGTCCGGGGTCGGCCGAGCGCGTCGAATACGCGGTGAAGTTTCCCGGCCGCAGCGATGACGGCGCGCCGTGCTGGCTTCCGATCGACGCCAAGTTCCCGCTGGAGGACTGGCAGCGCCTGCAGGATGCGATCCAAGACGCCGACCCGGTCGCGGTCGAGGCGAGCCGCAAGGCGCTCGACCAGTTCTTCAAGGTCCAGGCGAAGACGATCCGCGACAAGTACGTCGAGCCCCCGCACACGACCGACTTCGCGATCCTGTTCGTTCCCACCGAGGGGCTGTTCGCCGAAGCCATGTCTCGGCCCGGGCTCGGCGACACGCTGCAGCGCGATTTCCGCGTGACCCTCGCGGGCCCGACCAATCTCGCGGCGATCCTCAACAGCTTCCAGCTCGGCTTCAGGACCCTGGCGATCGAGAAGCGTTCGACCGAGGTCTGGCGCGTGCTGGGCGCCGTCAAGACCGAGTTCGGCCGCTTCGGCGACATCCTCGCGAAGACCAAGGACAAGCTCGACCAGGTCGGCAAGACACTCGACGAAGCCGGCCGCAAGAGCACGACGATCGCGCGCAAGCTGCGCGACGTCGAGGCGTTGCCGGAAAGCGAGGCCGATCGCCTGCTGACCGGCGATCCCGGCCGCGTCATCGACGTCGACGACGATGCCGACGTGCCCGCTCTCGACCCGCCCGCAGGCCCCTGAGGCCTCCGCGGACCGGTGCCGCGATGGCGGGTCGGATCGCGGTCGGCGGGCAATCGCGCCGATGCTGCGACGGCAGGGCTGATCGTGTTCGATGCACTGAAGCGGTTCCGGCGGCAGCGCGTGCTGCGCAATTCGGCGCTGCCCGACGTGCTGTGGAGCGATGCCTGCAGCGCGTTGCCGTGTCTCGCCGGATACACGCCCGACGAGATGGCGCGGCTGCGCGACATCTGCGTGCTTTTCCTCGACGCCAAGGGCATCATCGGCGCGCAGGGCCACGTGGTGACGCCGCTGCAGCGGACGATCATCGCGATCCAGGCCTGCATTCCCGTCCTCAATCTCGACCTCGATCTCTACGAGGGCTTCGAGAACGTCGTCGTGTATCCCGACGAGTTCATCCCCGACTGGGAATGGGAGGACGAAGCCGGCGTGGTTCATCGCAACGACGCACCGCTCGCAGGCGAGGCGATGCCGCGTGGTCCGGTCGTCCTGTCGTGGCCCGACATCGAGGCGTCCGCGGATTGGGACCACGCGCAAATGAACCTCGTCATCCACGAGTTCGCGCACAAGATCGACATGAAGGACGGCGATGCCAACGGATGCCCGCCGCTTCCCGGCGACATGTCGCGCGACGCATGGCGGTCAACGATGCGCGATGCCTATGCCGATTTCCGCAGGCGCGTCGACCGCGGCGAGCGCACGGCGATCGATCCCTATGCGGCCGAGAGCCCGGGAGAGTTCTTCGCCGTGCTGTCGGAGGTGTTCTTCGCCGAGCCGCTGCTGTTGCGGCGCGGCTATCCTGAGGTCTACCGGGAATTCGCGCGCTTCTATCGCCAGGACCCGGCGTCGCGTGCGGCGCCGTGGCCGGCACCGACGCATCGCGGAGCGACACGATGAGCGAGCGGCCGAAGTACTCGCTTCGCCAGCTCGCGGTCTACTTCCTGAAGCTCGGGGCCATCGGCTTCGGCGGACCCGTGGCGCTGGTCGGTTACATGTACCGCGACCTGGTCGAGACCCGCCGGTGGATCGGGGAGGACGATTACCGCGAGGGCCTCGCGCTCGCGCAGCTGATGCCGGGCCCCCTCGCCGCACAGCTCGCAATGTACCTCGGATACGTGCATCACCGCATCGTCGGCGCCACGGTGGCGGGCATCGCGTTCGTCCTGCCGTCGTTCGTCATGGTCGTCGCCATCGGCTGGGCCTATCTGCGCTACGGCGGCCTGCCATGGATGCAGGCCGTGTTCTACGGCGTGGGCGCAGCGGTCGTCGGCATCATCGCGATCAGTGCCTGGAAGCTGACGCGGCGCAACGTCGGCGGCGACCGGCTGCTGTGGGCGATCTACACTGTTGCAGCGGTGATCACCGTGTGGACGCAATCGGAGCGGGCGTGGCTGTTCATCGCCGCCGGCATCCTGGTCTGGCTGGTCCGCGCGCCGCCTGCACGCTGGTTCGGCAGGAACTCCGCACCCGCGGCCGCAGGGCTGGCGACCCACGGGAGCATGCTCGCGTCCTCGACGCTCGGCATGCATGCGCCGGGCGCGGCCGCGATCGCGGCAGGCATCGACTGGACGCTGCTGGCGCAGCTCGGCGCTTTCTTCGCCAAGGCCGGCGCATTCGTCTTCGGCAGCGGCCTCGCGATCGTGCCATTCCTCTACAGCGGCGTCGTCCACGACCACCAGTGGCTGAACGAGCGCCAGTTCGTCGACGCGGTGGCGGTCGCGATGATCACGCCGGGGCCGGTGGTCATCACGGTCGGGTTCATCGGCTACCTGATCGCGGGGATGCCTGGCGCGACGGTGGCCGCGCTGGGGACGTTCCTGCCGTGCTACCTGTTCACGGTCCTGCCTGCGCCGTATTTCAAGAAATACGGGCGGCGGCCACCGCTGCTCGCGTTCGTGAACGGCGTCACCGCCGCCGCGATCGGCGCGATCACCGGCGCGGTGATCGTGCTGGCGGGGCGAACGATCGTCGATGCGACGACTGCAGCAATCGCGGTCTGTGCCGTCGGCGCGATCTGGAAGCTGAAGAAGCTGCCCGAGCCGGCGCTGGTCGCGATCGCTGCGCTCGTCGGGCTGGCGATGTTCCCCGGGGTGCACCGATGAGCGTGTCGCTCCGGTGCCGGCAAATGCCTCGGGGTGGAGACCGTTTCAGGCCGCACCTGCCCGGTCACTGCGCCTTGGTCGTTGCGGGCCGGATCGCGGACTTCGGGCGGAACGCCTTGCACACGTCGTCGTGGGTCTCGATGTACGGACCGCCGATCAGGTCGAGACAATAGGGGACGGCCGGAAACACGCCGTCGAGCGTCTCCTTGATCGCTTTCGGCTGCCCCGGAAGGTTCAGGATCAATGCGCTGCCGCGGATGACGCCGGCCTGGCGCGACAGGATCGCCGTCGGAACGTAGCGCAGGCTCACCTGGCGCATCTGTTCACCGAAGCCCGGCAGCACCTTGTGCGCGACGGCCAGCGTCGCTTCGGGCGTGACGTCGCGCGGGGCGGGGCCGGTTCCTCCCGTGGTCAGCACCAGGTCGCATCGCGCGATGTCGACGAGCTCGACCAGGGTCCGCTCGATCACCGGCTGTTCATCGGGAATGAGCCGGGATTCGACGCGCCATGGCGTTTTCAGCGCCGACTGGAACCAGGCCGTGAGCCCGGGAAGGCCCTGATCGACGTAGACGCCCGACGATGCGCGATCCGAAATCGAAACCAGGCCGATCAGCAGCGAGTCCTCGTTCATGGGCAGGTGGCTTTCAATGCTGTGCGGTGTCGATGATGCGCTTGATCTCGCGGAACAGCGCGCGGAATCTGCGCGGCGGTGCGCCGCGCAGCCGCTCGGCGCGGGCGTCCGCAATCAATTGGGCGAGTGCGGGGCGCTGCACCCCGGCATGCGCCGCGACGAACGCGTCGAGCCCTTCCGGATCGTCCAGCACGCGGTCCCGCCAACGCTCGGTGGCCGCGAAGCGCGCACGCTCCCGATCACTGCCCTGGTCCCATGTGGACATCGCCTCGCGCAGCGGCGCGGGGTCGACATCGCGCATCAGGCGGCCGATGTACTGCAGCTGGCGCCGTCGCGCTTCGTGCTTGCTGAGCTTGCGCAGCAGGGCGATCGCGTCGACCAGGCGCTCGGGGAGCGCCAGCGTGGCGAGGCGTCCGGGATCGAGACCGACCAGGGTCAGTCCCAGCTCCTGCAGCGCGTGCATCTCGTGCTTGCGTTGCGTCTTGGAGGGGCCTTCGCGTTCTTCGTCAACGGTTGGGGACGCCTCGGGGCGCGAGCTGTTCGGCGGGGTGCGGGCCACGTTGGCGGTCAGGAGCGGGCAGGGCGGTCGACGGACGCCGTCCCTGATTTTCCGGGAATTTCCGGGGGCTTTGCTATGATAGCCGACGCTGATGCCGGATGCGGTCGCGCCTGCGCGAACCGACAGCGCCGTTCCGCAGCGTAACCCTCGCCAGATCCCGAGATGACCGCGTCGATGCCGGCAGTGGATACCCCAACAGCGGCGCCCCGCGTCGGACAGCACCGGCACGCCACGCATTTCCCCGTGTCGACCTCGGCGCTCGAGCGCATCGCGCGGACCGTCCTCGCAGCGGCGCGAAAGGCCGGAGCGACCGCGGCGGAGACCGAGGTGTCGCAGGCCGTCGGCCAGAGCGTCACGGTCCGCAAGGGTGCCGTCGAGACCATCGCCTATCACCGCGACAAGGGCGTGGGCGTCACCGTCTACGTGGGGGCGCGGCGCGGCCACGCGAGCACGGCGGACTTCGCGGACGACGCGCTGCACGCCGCCGTCGACAAGGCGCTCGCGATCGCCCGCTACACCGCCGAGGACCCGGCGGCGGGATTGGCCGACCCCGACCGGCTCGCGCGCTCGTGGCCCGATCTCGACCTCTATCACCCGTGGGATCTCGATGTCGATGCGGCGATCGAACTCGGACGCGAGACCGAGGCCGCTGCGCTCGCCGTCGACAGGCGCATCACCAACACCGAGGGGGCGACCGTCTCGCGCGGGGAATCCGAGTTCGTCTACGCGAACACGCTGGATTTCCTCGGGGGCTACCGAAGCTCGCGGCACCACGTCGACTGCTCGGTCATCGGCGAGGCCGGCGGCGCGATGCAGCGCGATTACTGGTACACGGCGGCGCGCGCGCCTGAGGACCTGATGCCGGTCGCCGACGTCGGACGCATCGCCGGCGAGCGGACGCTGCGCAGGCTCGGTGCGCGCCAGCTGGGCACGCTCGAGTGCCCGGTGTTGTTCGAGGCGCCCGAGGCCGCGGACCTGCTGGGAGCGTTCGTCCACGCGGTTTCCGGCGGGAGCCTGTACCGCAAGTCGTCGTTCCTGCTCGATTCGATCGGAACGCAGGTCTTCTCGCCGCTGGTGAACGTTCGCGAGGAGCCACATCTGCCTCGCGCGCGCGGGAGCGCACCTTTCGACAACGAGGGTGTTGCGACCGCCCCGCGCCAGATCGTCGCCGGCGGCGTCCTGCAGGGCTACTTCCTGGGAAGCTATTCGGCGCGCAAGCTCGGCCTGGCGTCGACCGGCAACGCGGGCGGTGCGCACAACCTGGTGGTCCCGGGAAGCGAGGACCTGCCGGCGCTGCTGCGGCGCATGGACCGCGGACTGTTCGTCACCGAGCAGCTCGGGCAGGGGGTCAACCCGGTGACCGGCGACTTTTCGCGCGGCGCCGCGGGGTACTGGGTGGAGGGCGGCGAGCTCGCGTATCCGGTCGAGGAAATCACGATCGCCGGCAACCTGAAGCAGATGTTCCGCGACATCGTCGCGCTGGGCAGCGACGTCGATACGCGCGGCTCGCGCCACGTGGGCTCGATGCTCGTGGCACGCATGACCATCGCCGGCAGCTGACCGGCCCCGACGACGGGCGGCGTTCACCTCGCCATGATCGAGCCATTAATCGACTGGGTCCGGCAGCTCAACGATCCGCTGCGCAACGCGAAGCTCGCGCGACGCTGGATCGCGAAGCTTCCGAGGGGCGACGTACTCGAGATCCAGAGGCTTTCGCTCGAGCTGGTCGGGAATTTCCCGGGCCGCCGCAAGGAGGCGAACGTCGCGCAGGTAGAGGCGCTGCTGAAGCTGGATGCCCGTCTCGAGCCGGTCATCGCCGACCTGACGCGCCAGTACACCGTCAACTACCAGAAGAGCACGACCGTCGAATCGCGGCTGTGGCACGCGGTATTCGACCTCGTCAAGGCATTCGTCGCAGCGTATCACCAGGCGCTGACGGCGGGCTTTCCGCACGCCGAGAACAGGCGCTGGCGGGCGGTACTGCCCTGGGCGCTGGTGCGCCTCGCCCACTACAAGGGCCTCGACGGCAAATTCCGGCTGTTCCGCTACAGCCACTGGATACCTGCGCAATGGAAGGAATTCCACGAGATCTACGAGCTGGCGCGCGCGCGCTCGTGGCAGCGCGAGCAGCTCGTGTTCGGCGTCGCCCGGTTTTCCACGCCGGGCGTGTTCCTCGAGCAGGCCTACCTGAATACGCTGCTGCTGATGCGCCTGGATTCGGGGAATTTCACGCCCGACCAGGTCGAATGGGTCGGCAAGCAGATCGAGGATTGGGCACCCTCGCTGGAGCTGAGCCCGACGCCGAGCGACGCCGCAGGATTCTTCGTCGACGTCGCGAGCTCGCAGGGTCTGCGACGGCGCGAAAAGCGCCCGGTGGGCGGCCACGTGATGTACGTGGACACGGGTCCGCTCTATGCGCGGATCGTCGAGCGGCTGCGCTGGCTGCCCGAGCGCGACGAGATCACGACCCCGCCGGGCGAGCTTCCGCCACGCGAGCAACGCCTGCTGCTGATGCGGCTGGCATCGCTGTTCGGGCCCGACGCGATCGCGCACGCGCCCCGCGCCACGCGCTATGCCGCGGACGAGCACGTTCGCGTCGTCAGCGGTCTGCATGCGCTGGTGCGCGCGATCGCCGAGATCGACCGTCTCCCGGACGCCGTGCGTACCGCGGGCGTCGCCGCGAGCTACGACGAGGCCACGCTGGTCAATCCGGGGATCAACCCCGCGTCGATCGAGCGCCGCGTGCGCGGTTCGCGCTGGAAGATGGTCGACCGCAGCGAAACGGGCTTTCGCCTGATGGCGCCTGCGAAGGAGGCTCCGGCGCGCCTCGGGGAGTTGCTCGCGGTCAAGGACGACGAGTACTGGACGCTGGGCATCGTGCGGCGCATGCAGCGCCAGCAGGTCGACGAGATGACCGTCGGCGTCGAAATCGTCGCGCGTCGTCTGGTCCGCGTGTTGATGCGGGGCTGGTCGGCACCTTCGGAATCCATGCGCGGCACCCACGACCGGCCGTTCTTCGGCATCTACCTTCCGGCCGTGCCCGAGAACAGGCAGGCGTCGCAACGCAGCCTGATCGGCCCCGACGACCGCTTTTCCCCCGGCAGCATGGTCGAGCTCGACACCGGCAGCGGGCGTTACCTGATACGCCTGACCCAGACGCTCGAGCGCCAGACCGGCTGGACCTGGACGAATTTCAACGCGGTCCGCAAACTCGGCGGCTGAAAGGCGACTCCGGTCCGGGTTCGCCCCAAGGGAGCGGTCGCTCCCCGGTGGAGTGCATTTTCGGTCCGACGCGGCCGCTTCTGCCTGCTAGAATCCTCGCGCTATGCGGCGTCGAGCCTCGGGCGGACTTGGGCGCGATCGGGCGCCGCAGCAGGAGGAAACCTGGGAGGCGGGCCGGGAAGCGACGGCTCGCAAATTCGCATCATCGTCGGCAAAGCCGTCGTTCACCACGTGAGGAGAATCAGGATGGAACGTCGTTCGTTCATCAAAAACGCCGGCATGGCCGGCATACTGGCTGCGGGATCCGCACCGGCGTTCGCGCAGAGCGCGCCGGAGGTCAAGTGGCGGCTGGCGTCGAGCTTTCCGCGCAGCCTGGACACGATCTTCGGCGGCGCCGAGACGATCAGCAAGCGCGTGGCGGCCGCGACCAACAACAAGTTCCAGATCCAGGTCTTCGCTGGCGGCGAGATCGTTCCTCCGTTCGGCGTCGTCGATTCGGTGCAGAACGCGACCGTGCAGTGCTGCCACACGGCGCCCTATTACTTCTTCGGCAAGGACCCGACGTTCGCCTTCGCGTGTGCGATCCCCTTCGGGATGAACGCACGCCAGCAGAACGCCTGGATGTACCACGGCGGCGGCCTGCAGCTGATGCGCGAGTTCTTCAAGGACTACAACATCGTCAATTTCCCCGCCGGCAATACCGGGGCGCAGATGGGCGGTTTCTTCCGCAAGCCGATCAACAGCGTCGCGGACTTCAAGGGCCTGAAGATGCGGATCGGCGGCACCGGCGGCTTGCCGCTGCAGAAGCTGGGCGTCATTCCGCAGCAGATTCCGGGCGGCGACATCTACCCGGCGCTGGAAAAAGGCACGATCGATGCGGCGGAGTGGGTCGGTCCCTACGACGACGAGAAGCTCGGCCTGTACAAGGTCGCGAAGTACTACTACTACCCGGGCTGGTGGGAAGGCGGGCCCGAGCTCGATCTGTTCGTGAACAACAAGGCGTGGGACGACCTGCCGAAGGACTACCAGGCGATCCTCGAGGCCGCGTGCTACGAAGCCAACGTCGACATGCTCGCCAAGTACGACGCGCTCAACCCGGCAGCGCTGAAACGTCTGATCGGGGCCGGCGTGCAACTGCGGCCGTTCTCCAACGAGATCATGGCGGCCTGCTACAAGGCGACGACCGAGGTCTACGAAGACATCGCGACCAAGAACGCCAAGTTCAAGAAGGTCTACGAGCCGTGGAAGGCGTTCCGCAACGATCAGGTCTCGTGGTTCCAGGTGGCCGAGGATCGCTTCGACAACTTCATGGCCGCCGCCGTGCGTCAGTCGCTTCAGAAGAAGTAACCGTCGCGGCTGGCGCAACGCGCCTGCAATGGCAAAGCCCCGCTTCGGCGGGGCTTTTTACTGCGGGGCGCTCGCGGGAGAAATTGGGGTCAGAGCCGTAATAATGCCCAGATGCATTCGCGCAATGCGCCAGCCGTTCGCTGGGCATTATTACGGCTCTGACCCCAATTTCTCCCGCGAGCGCTCTACTTGCCGTCGGCCGGCTTCGGGGTCCCGAACGCCTTCTCGAGCGCCTTGGCGGCATCGTCCTGCTCGTTGCCAGTCCCCGCCGCTCCGTCCGGCGCCCCCTGCGGGGGCGTTTCGCCGGCGCCGGGTGCGGCACCCGACGGGCTCGGTGCGCTCGGCGCCTTGGTCCCGAAGGCTTCTTCGAGCGCCTTCTCGGCGCGTTCCTGCTCGCTGCTGCCTCCGTTGCCGCCCTTGGCGCCGGGCAGCGTGATCCGCCTCTCTTCGGGAACGATGATCTGGATCTTGTTCAGGTCGAACTTCTTCTCGCCCGCCTTGTACACCATCACCATCTGCGGGAAGGTGATCACCAGGCCGACCATGACGATCTGGATCAGCACGAACGGAACTGCGCCCCAGTAGATCTGTCCGGTCGTGATCCCCTTGGTCAGCTTCTTCGACACGCGATCGACGTAGTCCTTGGCCGGCGCGACGCTGCGCAGGTAGAACAGCGCGAAACCGAACGGCGGATGCATGAACGACGTCTGCATGTTGACGCCCAGCAGCACGCCGAACCAGATCAGGTCGATGCCCAGCTTGTCGGCGACCGGGCCGACCAGCGGGATGATGATGAACGACAGCTCGAAGAAATCGAGGAAGAACGCGAGGAAGAAGATCAGCAGGTTGACGACGATCAGGAAGCCGAGCTGGCCGCCCGGGAGGCTCGTCAGCAGGTTCTCGACCCAGACGTGGCCGTTGACGCCGTAGAACGTCAGGCTGAACACCCGCGCGCCGACGAGGATGAAGACGACGAACGTGGAGAGCTTCGCCGTCGTATCCATCGCCTGCGTCAGCAGCTTGAACGACAGCCGGCGCCGGCCGAACGCCATGATCAGCGCGCCGGTCGCACCCATGGCGCCGCCCTCGGTCGGCGTCGCGACGCCGAGGAAGATCGTGCCGAGCACCAGGAAGATCAGCGCCAGCGGCGGGATCAGCACGAACACGACGCGCTCGGCGATGCGCGACACCAGGTTGAGCTTGAGCACGCGATTGACGACCGCGGCGAAGAACGCCACTGCTGTCCCGATCGACGTCGCGACCACCAGCGTTTCGTCGAGTGCCCGGTCCGCCATTCGGAGCTTGGCGTAGGCGACGGCGACGACGGCAGCGACGATCACCAGTGCGATCAGCGAGCGGACACCGCTGCTGCCGTCGGGCTGGCGCAGCGTGCGCGCTTCGGGCGGCAGCGCGGGCGCCCAGTTCGGCTTCAGCATCGACGCGCCGAACGTGTACAACGCGTAGATGCCCGCGAGCGTCAACCCGGGAATGAACGCGCCGGCGTACATGTCGCCGACCGAGCGTCCGAGCTGGTCGGCCATGATGATCAGCACCAGCGACGGCGGGATGATCTGCGCCAGCGTGCCCGAGGCGGCGATGACACCGGTCGCGAGCCTCCGGTCGTAGCCGTAGCGCAGCATGATGGGCAGCGAGATCAGGCCCATCGAAATCACGCTGGCCGCGACGACGCCGGTGGTCGCTGCCAGCAGTGCGCCGACGAAGATCACCGCATAGGCGAGACCGCCGCGCACCGATCCGAACAGCTGCCCGATGGTGTCGAGCAGGTCCTCGGCCATCCCCGATCGCTCGAGGATCAGCCCCATGAAGGTGAAGAAAGGAACGGCCAGCAGCGTGTCGTTGGACATCACGCCGAACACCCGCTCGGGCAACGCCTGGAACAACGACGCGTCGAGCAGGCCCAGCTTGATGCCGACCAGCCCGAAGAAGATGCCGACCGCGCCCAGCGAGAACGCGACCGGGAAGCCGAGCAGCAGGGTGACGATCAGCCCGGCGAACATCAGCGGGGCAATGTTGGCGGTGAGCCAGGCGGTCATGCCGAGGTCTCCTTGCTCTCGACGGTGAGGGCTTCGCCGCGCTGGCGCGCGATCTCCTCGGCGAGCTCTTCCTCCGCGGATTTCCCCTGATGCTTCTCGAGCGGATCGGGAATCCGGCCCGCGAGGAACGCGATGCGCTTGATGAGCTCCGAGATGCCCTGCATGATCAGCAGGGCGAATCCGACCGGCACCATCAGGCGGGCGGGCCAGACGATCAACCCGCCGGCGTTGGTCGACACCTCGTGGCGTGCGTAGGAATCGGTGAACAGCGGCCACGACAGCCACATGATGATCCACGACATCGGCATCAGGAACAGCAGCAGTCCGATGATGTCGATCCAGTTCTGCGCGCGTCGGGACAGGCGGCCGGCGATGATGTCGATCCGCACGTGCTCGTTGCGAAGCAGTGTGTAGCCGGCGCCGAACAGGAAGATCACCGAGAACAGGTACCACTGGATCTCGAGATAGGCGTTCGAGCTGTAGTTGAACAGCTTGCGCACCGTGGCGTTCGCCGCGCTGATCAGCACGACGGCCAGAATCAGCCAATAGACCAGGCGTCCGACGCGCTCGGTGACGGCGTCGATCGCCCGCGACAGAGCGAGCAGGGCGTTCACGATTCCTCCCAACGGTGTTTGGCGCATGGCCGGCGCCACCCGGTGCCATGCAGTCCGGTCGTCCTGCGGTCCCCCGGCGACGGACGGCGAATTATAGGCGATGGCAGCGTGCGCAGCGCCCCGCCGTCGCGATTTGCCCGGCGACGGGCGGGCGTCGAATTCGGGGTGCTAAAATCACTCTTTTGCCCGATCTCCCCTGCCATGTTCAGCCGCTCTACCGTGTTGGCGCAGTCGGATCCCGAACTCTGGCAGGCGATCGTTGGCGAGAACCGGCGCCAGGAAGAGCACATCGAGCTCATTGCCTCGGAGAACTACGCGAGCCCGGCCGTCATGGCCGCCCAAGGGTCGCAGCTGACCAACAAGTACGCCGAAGGCTACCCCGGCAAGCGCTACTACGGCGGCTGCGAGTTCGTCGATGTCGCCGAGCAGCTCGCGATCGACCGCGTCCGCAAGCTCTTCCATGCCGAGGCGGCGAACGTGCAACCCCATTCAGGTGCGCAGGCAAACCAGGCTGTCTTCTTCGCCGCGCTTTCACCCGGCGACACGATCCTGGGCATGAGCCTTCCGCACGGCGGGCATCTGACGCACGGCTCGCCGGTCAACATGTCCGGCAAGTGGTTCAAGGTCGCCGCCTACGGTCTCGAACCCGACACCGAGCTGATCGACTACGACGCCGCCGAGCGGCTCGCCCACGAGCACCGGCCGAAACTGATCATCGCAGGCGCATCGGCGTATTCGCGGGTCATCGACTGGAAGCGCTTTCGCGCCATTGCCGACAGCGTCGGGGCGCTGCTGATGGTCGACATGGCGCATTACGCCGGGCTGGTCGCCGCGGGTGTCTATCCCAGCCCCGTCGGGATCGCCGATTACGTTACCAGCACGACCCACAAGACGCTGCGCGGGCCACGGGGCGGCTTCGTGCTGACCCGGGAGGCGCACGCCAAGGCGCTCAACTCGGCGGTGTTCCCCGGACTTCAGGGGGGACCGCTGATGCATGTCATCGCCGCCAAGGCGGTTGCCTTCGGCGAGGCGCTGACACTCGACTTCAAGATCTACCAGGAGCGTGTGCTCGAGAACGCGCGCGTGCTCGCCAAGGTGCTGCAGGAGCGGGGCCTGCGCATCGTCTCCGGCGGCACCGATTCGCATCTGTTCCTGGTCGACCTGCGCGCCAAGAAGGTGACGGGCAAGGACGCCGAAACCGCGCTGTCGCGTGCGCACATCACCGTCAACAAGAATGCGATCCCCAACGATCCCGAGAAGCCGTTCGTCACGTCGGGCATCCGCATCGGCAGTCCCGCGGTCACCACCCGCGGGTTCGGCGAGATCGAATGCGAGGAACTCGGGCACCTGATCGCCGATGTGCTCGATGCGCCCGCCGACGCGGCGGTGGCCGCCCGCGTCCGCGGCGCGCTGGCGGCGCTGACGCGCAGGTTCCCTGTCTATCGCGCATGACGCGCGCAATGCCGCTGCGACTGCGCAGGTCCGACGCGGTGATCCGATGAAGTGCCCGTTCTGCGGCAGCGATGAAACGCAGGTGATCGATTCGCGGGTCTCCGATGCAGGTGACTCGATTCGCCGCCGGCGTCGCTGCACCGGATGCCAGAAGCGCTTCACCACCTACGAGACCGTCGAGCTGCGCCTGCCGCAGGTCGTCAAGACCAACGGCAATCGCGCGGATTTCGACCGGAACCGCCTGCGGGTCGGATTCGCGCGGGCGTTGCACAAGCGGCCGGTGCCCACCGAATACGTCGATGCGGCGATCGAGCGGATCGTGCAGAAGGTGCTGTCGCTGGGCGAACGCGAGATCGCCTCGCGGCAGCTGGGCGAGATGGTCATGGAAGAGCTCTACAAGCTCGACAAGGTCGCCTACATACGCTTCGCCTCGGTGTACCGCTCGTTCCAGGATGCCTCCGATTTCCGCGATGCGCTGAAGGAGGTCGAAGCGGTGCCGGCTCCGCGCAAGTCCGCGCGACGGCCGGCGTGACCCGTGGTTCGGCTGCGCGCGCTGCGGCGGGCGTGACATCGGAGCAGCGGGAGCTGCGGGGCCCGGCGTGAGCGGGGCCGCGTTCTCCGACGCCGATCGCGCGCACATGGCGCGCGCGCTCGAGCTGGCCGAGCGCGGCCTCTACACGACGACACCCAATCCGCGGGTCGGCTGTGTCATCGTCCGCGACGGAAATCCGATCGGCGAGGGCTGGCACGCCTGCGCCGGCGAGGCCCACGCCGAGATCGCCGCGCTCATGGATGCCCGCGCCAGGGAGCAGGATGTGCGTGGCGCGACGCTCTACGTCACTCTCTCGCCCTGCAACACGCAGGGGCGAACGCCGCCTTGTGTCGAGGCGATCATTCCGGCCGGCATTGCGCGCGTCGTAGCGGCGATGCGCGATCCCGGCGCCGCACAGGCCGACGGGCTCGCGCGGCTTGCCGCCGCAGGCATCGCCGTCGACGTCGGGTTGCTCGAGGACGAGGCGCGTGAGCTCAATCCGGGCTTCATCTCCCGCATCAAGCGCGGACTGCCGTGGGTGCGCAGCAAGATCGCCGCGACCCTCGACGGGCGCACTGCGCTCGCGAACGGCGAGAGCCGGTGGATCACCGGCGCCGCCGCCCGTGACGACGGCCACGCGTGGCGTGCACGCGCTTGCGCGATCCTGACCGGTGTCGGCACCGTCCTGCACGACGACCCGCAGCTCAACGTGCGCGCGGTCGCGACGACGCGCCAGCCGCTGCGGGTGATCGTCGACCGCAACGCCGACGTCCCGCCCGGCGCGAGAGTGCTCGACGGGGGCCGCGCGCTGATCGTGACCGCAGGCCCGCGCAACCCCGACTGGCCCGACGATGTCGACGTGCTCGCATTGCCCGACCCGGACGGGCGTGTCGATCTTCGCGCGATGATGCGCGAGCTTGCCGGGCGCGGCATCAACGAGGTCCACGTCGAGTCCGGCGCCAAGCTCAACGGCGCATTGCTGCGCGCAGGATTGATCGACGAGCTCCTCGTCTACCTCGCGGGAACGCTGATCGGCGATCCGGCGCGCGGAATGTTCGAGTTTCCCGAGGCGTTGCAGGCGCTCGCAGGGCGCACGAGGCTGCGCTGGAAAGCAATCGACAGAATCGGCGACGACCTGCGCATCATCGCGCGCGTCGAGGGCAGGGAGGGAGACTGATGTTCACGGGTATCGTCGAGGCCGTCGGCCATGTCGCCGCGCTGGAACCGGTCGCCGACGGCGCCCGGCTTCGCGTGGCGGCGAATGCCCTAGACCTCGCCGACGTTCGCATTGGCGACAGCATCTGCGTCGCCGGATGCTGCCTCACCGTCGTCGCCATCGCGGGCGCGATGCTCGACTTCGACGTGTCGGCCGAGACGCTGCGCTGCACGACAGGCTTTGCGCCCGGGCGCGGCGTGAACCTGGAGAAGGCGCTGCGCCTGGCCGACCGCCTCGGCGGACACCTGGTCAGCGGCCACGTCGATGGCGTCGGCACCGTCACCGCCTTCGACTCCGTCGCAGCGGATCGCGGCGCCAGCTGGTTGCTCGAAGTCGAGGTGCCACGTCCGCTCGCGCGCTTCATCGCCGCCAAGGGCTCGGTCGCGGTCGATGGCGTCAGCCTGACGACCAATGCCGTGACCGATGCGCGGTTTACCGTCAATCTGATCCCGCATACACTGGCCGCGACGACACTGGGAAAACTGACCGCAGGTGCCACGATCAACCTGGAGGTCGACCAGATCGCGCGCTATGTCGAGCGCCTGCACGAGGCGCCACGCTGAAAGGAAGAAGTCATGGATCTCTCGACCCTCGAACGCCTGCCGATGTGGGTGGGCGGGCACCCGCATTCTCCGACCACGACACGCTACGGCGAGGTGACCAATCCGGCGACCGGCGAAGTCATCCGGCACGTCCCCTACGGCAACGCTGCCGACGTCGACGCGGCCGTGCAGTCCGCGGCCGCCGCCTTCCCCGGGTGGGCCGCGAGCCCGCCGCTGCGACGCGCGCGCGCGCTGATGCGTTTCCGCGACCTGCTCGACCGGCACCGCAAGGACCTCGCGCGCATCGTCACCCAGGAACACGGCAAGACGCTCGCCGATGCCGAGGGCTCGGTGGTGCGGGGCATGGAGGTCGTCGAGTTCGCGACCGGCATCCCGCACCTGCTGAAAGGCGAGCACAACGACAGCGTCGGCACCGATGTCGACAGCTGGTCGATGCGCATGCCGCTGGGGGTCTGCGTCGGCATCACGCCGTTCAATTTCCCGGCGATGGTGCCGATGTGGATGTTCCCGGTGGCCATCGCCTGCGGCAACACCTTCGTGCTGAAGCCGTCGGAACGCGTGCCGACGCTGTCGCTGCGGCTCGCCGAACTGCTGCAGGAAGCAGGCCTGCCCGACGGCGTGTTCAATGTCGTCCACGGCGACAAGGAGGCGGTCGACGCGCTGCTCGAACATCCGACGGTACGCGCCGTCTCCTTCGTCGGATCGACGCCGATCGCGCGCTACATCTACGAGACTTCGGCGCGGCACGGCAAGCGCGTGCAGGCGCTCGGAGGCGCCAAGAACCACGCGATCGTCATGCCCGACGCGGACCTCGATTTCGCGACCGAGGCGATCATCGGTGCCGGATATGGCTCTGCAGGCGAGCGCTGCATGGCGCTCTCGGCGATCGTCGCGGTCGGCGACGTGGCAGACGCGCTGTCGGCGAAGCTCGCAGAGCGGGCACGGCACGTGACGACAGGACCGGGAGACGGCACCGACGTGGAAATGGGACCGGTCATCACCTGCGCCGCACGTGACCGGATCACCGGTTTGATCGATCGCGGCGTCGCCGAAGGCGCGTCGCTCGTCGTCGACGGCCGGCGACCGACGATCCCCGGGCACGCCGACGGGTTTTTCGTGGGGCCGACGCTGTTCGATCGCGTGACACCCTCGATGACGGTCTACCGCGAGGAGATCTTCGGTCCGGTGCTTTCGATGCTACGCGTGGCCTCGCTCGAGGATGCGATCGGCCTCATCAACGCCAATCCGTATGCCAATGGCGCAGCGCTGTTCACGCGCTCGGGTCATGCGGCACGCCGCTTCCAGCGCGAGGCCGAGGTCGGAATGGCCGGCATCAATGTGCCGATTCCGGTGCCGATGGCGTTCTACTCGTTCGGCGGCTGGCGCAACTCGCTGTTTGGCGACCTGAATGTTCATGGGGTCGACGGCGTTCGTTTCTACACGCGGCTGAAGACGGTGACGTCGCGCTGGCCGGACGACGGGAGTGCAGCGCCGGGGTTCCACATGCCCTTGATGGGCTGACACGCGATTCCGCCTGCGCGGGGTCCGCGCACGCGCCCGGCAGCCGGCGATCGCGCGGCGGGACACGATGTGCGTCCCGCCCGGCATCTGCGGATCTGTGCAGCGGGCAGCGGGTCACGGCGGAGCGGTCGCCATCTGCGCGTTGGGCGGCGGGGCCGGGGTGTCTGTGCGCTCGATGTGCGCAATCGCCGGCCTGCGGGTCCCGGCGCGGCGGCACTCGAGGACGTTCTGCCGTGAATGCTGCTATCGGACTCGCTTGCCGCGCCACCCGCGCCGGTACGAGCGCCGGCTCACGGGTGCGCCGCCGAAGCCTCGGGCCGGCACCCGTCGCCGCGCGCCGCTGCGAGCATCAAAGCGAGCGGCGCAGTCGCATCCGATTACTCGTCGAGCACGCGCCACGACAGGCGATGCCCTGCAGGGGCGGCGCCGAGCATCGCTTGCGAGAAGGCAGTGGCGCCGCCGGGTCCGTCGACGCGGACGGTAACGCGGTAGTACGGCGATCGCGGAGGCTCCCCTGGGTCGGGCGAACCCAGTGCCGCGGCGACGCTCGGCGGCGACATCGTGCAGTTGTCCGGTGTCGCCGGACCGGGCGCGATGCAAAGGCGCTCGACGACGTGGCGGATCGTCAGGGCGCCCTCGGCTTCGAGCAGCCCCGCCGCCGCGGGATAGTCGGCGATCTGTTGCAGCGCGGGCGGAATGCCTCGCCCGTCCTCGCCAGGCGCGCGCGAAGCGTAGTAATTGTTGGCGAGGTCGTCGGCGTCCGTGTTCCCAATCGTGCGGGCGCGGTAGAGCCCATCGACGTCGCGCTCGATCGCGGCGAACGCGGCGAGGGCGACGTTCTGTCGGGCGATCAGGTTGCCCCCGATGGCCGCCGCGATGAAGGTTCCCCGGATCAGCGATACGGCGGCGAACGCCATGGCGATGGTCATGATCAGGGCAACGAACAGCACCGCGCCGCGCGCCCGTGGCGCATCCACGCTCCCCGCTGCGCCACGTCGGCTCATGCAGGTCGATTCCACAGCGAATTGCGAAGCGGAACGACCACTTCACGGATGCCGTAGCGATAGCCTCCAGCCGCCGATCCGACGATCAATCCTTCGAGCCGGCCGGGGCACGCGCTCCGATCGGGCAGCTCGCAATCGAACAACACCCAATGAAAGTCACTGGTCGCCTGCGGGTCGAAATCCTCGCTGCGCGAGACGACGCCGATGCGCAGTGCGACGATGCTTTCGAGCAGTGCGCGCGGTGCGGACAGCATCGAGGCGGCGTCGAAGCCATCGGCGACGGAACCTCCGACCCAGTCGTCGAGCGCGCCGTCGCCGTCGCGATCGATGCCGTACTGGAGCTTGAGGTTGGCGATGTTCGAGACCAGTGGGGTCGGGGCATCTCCGTTCAGCATGTCGGTGCTCCGCAGCACGCCCGATGCGACGTCGAAGCGCAGTGTCGACGCGCGCGCCGCTGCCCCGAGATTCAGCAGCAGCGATGTCACCGGCAGATCGGCTTCGACGGGCGTGTGCGCGATGTCGGTCACGCCCGGCGCGACGGCGGTCACCCCGGTCACCTCCGCCATCGCGCAAGTGCCCGTGCGGCTGATCGCAACGACGCGATCGCCGACGACGAATCCGTCGGGGCTCTGGACGCGGAAGCTGGAGCCCGCGGGGGCCGCAGCTGCGAATGCCGCGGGTGCAGCCAGTCGCGACTGCAGCACCTGACGCACGACCAGACCGTCGGGCCGATCGGTGCGCCCGCCGTCGATCACCAAGGCGAGAACCGGGCGCTGCGTCGCCGCAATTTCCGGCGACGCCGGACACGAATCGAGCCAGTGCGCTGCCGCAGCAACCCCTGCGCCCGCGTTGTCCGCGGCAATCGCGAGCAGCGACGTCGCGAAGCTGCCGGTATGCTCGGCATCGGCCGCGGCCGATGCGCTGCGGCGCAGCTGCGCCAGGCCGACGAAGGCATGGTGGACGACGACTGTTGCGACCAGCGCGACCGCGATGCCGACGAGCACATCGATCAGGGTCAGACCCGACTCGCGGGGTCGTCGCGGTCGGACGGCGGCCTGGCGTTCCATGGTCGTGATCAACGCGAAGCGACCACCTGCTCGATCGCGTAGCGATGGGGCAGCGCCGCGCCGGGCGGTTGCCAGTACACCGTCACCGTGACCCTGGGACTTGCGCCGGACCCGCCGCTGACCACCGCGACATCGGGCGCGTTCGTCGTCGACGTCACGCCGGGAAGCTTCGATGCCGCAGCGACGACGTCCAGGAAGCCGGCTCCTCCGAAGGCGGAGTCGTAGCGATCGGCGAGCGTCGCCGGATCCTCGGTCCACATCCGCGCCAGCGTGGATGCGGCGAGACTCGCGGCCTCGCTGCGCCAATGTGCATCGCCCGCGTCGCGCAGTGCCCGCGAGGCCAGCCCCAGAATGCCCAGCGTCGCGAAGCTCAGGACCAGGATCGAGATCAACGCCTCGAGGAGGACGATGCCACCCTGGCGCCGGACGCGACCGCCGCGACTGGGCGGGCCGGTCATACGCAGAGCCCGTCCTGGCGAATCGTCCAGCAATCGGCGTGCGCCCGCCATCCGCCGGGAACGGAGACCGTCGCCTTGAGCCCGGATTGGTCGATCGTGTAGGCGAACGCTGCCATGCCCTTGGCAGCGAGACCGGTCGCCTTGTACGTGTACGTCGACGCGGTCGCTTCGCAGCTCAATTCGAATGCATCGGCACTGCCGGCGGCAGGGGGCGCGGCGCCGCAGCGGCCGGCATCGTCGGTGTAGGCACGGCGGTCGAGGAAATACTGCTCCATGCGTGCGCGGGCGTCGGCGAGCCGGGCGATCGCATCGACGAGGCGGCTGCGCTGGACGTAAGCGCCATAAGGCGGAACGGCGATGGCGGCGAGGATCGCGACGATCGCCGCGACCACCAGCACCTCGATCAGTGAAAAGCCCCGTGGCACGCGGGCGGTCATGGGCAGGCCTCGGTCGATTCGCCGATCCTGACGCGTCCGCTGCTGGCGAGAACCACCTTGCGTGCCGAAAGGCCCGGCCGACATACGGTGAACGTACCCATCTGCAGTGCGCCGTCGATGCGCCGCGCCTGTCCGAGGCTCGTGTAGGACACGTAGTCCGCGACCGGGCGATTGCCGCGGATCGTGACGCCCACGGGCGCGGCGGGCTCGCGCGCGATCACCGCTTCGGGGGCACCGGGGGCGCCGTCCCGGGCATGGTCCGCGACGACGATCCAGCCTGCCTCCCATCCGGCAGGCGGGTCCGCGCAGCCATTCCCGGCGGCAGGACAGACATCGACACGGGTGCCGCGCTTGATCGCTTCGCTGCGCGCCTGCAGCAGCGTCTGCATCAGCGCGTCGGCTCGATCGCGCTGGCCTCGCTCGGCGAGGAATGCACCCCAGTCCGGCAGGCTGGACGACAGCACGACCCCGACGATGGTCAGCGCGACCAGCAACTCGATCAATGTCGCGCCGCCGTCGCGGCGCCCGCACTGTCCGCGCGATGCCTCCTGCGTGCCGGCGCCCGGTGCGCGGGTGGTGGCGCCGATGCCGGAAAGGGTGCCGCCGATGGCGTGGGACGTGCCGCTGGAGCGCATGGGGGCCTGCGGGTCGGGCGGAGGACATGCGGACTCTAGGACTGGGCCGGGTCGGCGCGCCATCGGCAATTCGACCTAACCCGAACGCCCGATGGCGGGCATTCGGTCGCCGCGGGGCCGGCGGGCGAATGCGTGGCCCCTTGACGCCGATCGCTCGAGGTTTAAGCTCAACGCCGCAGCGATGATCGGGACTGCGATTCCGTGGCACCCCGCCGCGGGACGACAGTCGACGACGAAGGGGGACCGGATGTCCATTGGGCTCCACGGCGCGGCCTGCGCCAGGCGGGAGGCGCGATGAACAGGTCCGTCGAATCGCGACGCCCGGATCGCGAACCGGCGCGCCTCGACCGCATGACGACGCGGCTCGATCGCGAATCGCAGCTGTCCTCCCGCGATCATCTCTCGCTGCATCTCTGGCTGCGGCTGCTGACCTGTGCGACGATGATCGAGCATCGGGTGCGCGAGCATTTGCGCCTGTCGTTTGCGATCACGCTGCCCCGGTTCGACCTGATGGCGCAACTCGAGCGTGCTCCCGACGGCCTCAAGATGAGCGAGCTTTCCAGGCGCCTGATGGTCACTGGAGGCAACGTCACGGGGCTCGTCGACCAGCTGGTCGGCGAAGGCCTGGTCGTTCGACGCGACTCGCCGGAGGACCGGCGCGTGTTCGAGATCCGCCTCACCGCCAAGGGCAAGCGCCAGTTCGACGCGATGGCGGCCGAGCACGAGCGGGTGATCGTCGACCTGCTGTCGGGGCTCCCGCGCAAGGAACGCGAAGCGCTCCATCAATCCCTGGGCCAGCTCAAGTCGGCCGTGGCGATGCGTATCGACGGGCGCCCGGGCAAGGTCCGCTGACCGCCGCGGCGACCGGACGTCGCCCGATCGCAGCACCGACCCGGGATTGGACGTTTCGGCGGTCACCGACGATAATTGCAGTTTGGTCACGCGCGACGGCGCGCGCAGGCACGGCGCGGCGCCCGCAACTCGGATCGCCGCCGGCGAGTCGGCCGGCGCGCCCGGAGTCCCGAAATGAATGCCCCCGAACGCCCTCGCGGCACGAAGCCATCGTTCAACTGGCAGGACCCGCTGCTGCTGTTCGACCAGCTGGCCGAGGACGAGCGGCTGGTGATGAACGCCGCCCACGCCTATGCGCAGGGCAAGCTGATGCCGCGCATCCGGGACGCGTTTCGGAACGAGGCGACCGATCCGTCGATCTTCCGCGAAATGGGGGCGCTCGGCCTGCTCGGCGCGACGCTGCCCCCGGAGTACGGCGGCGCGGGCCTCAGCCATGTCTGCTACGGATTGATCGCGCGCGAGATCGAACGCGTCGACTCGGGCTACCGGTCGATGATGAGCGTGCAGAGCTCGCTGGTCATGTTTCCGATCCACGAATACGGCAGCGACGCGCAGCGCAGGAGATTCCTGCCGAAGCTCGCGAGCGGCGAGTGGATCGGCTGCTTCGGCCTCACCGAGCCCAACCACGGCTCGGACCCGGGCTCGATGGAAGCGCGTGCAACGACCGTCGACGGCGGCTACCGCCTGCGCGGCGCCAAGACGTGGATTTCGAACGCACCGATCGCCGACGTGTTCGTCGTCTGGGCGAAGCTCGACGGCGTGGTCCGCGGCTTCATCCTCGAGAAGGGAATGCAGGGTCTCACCGCTCCGAAGATCGAAGGCAAGTTCTCCCTGCGGGCCTCGATCACCGGCGAGGTGGTCATGGACGACGTCTACGTCCCCGCCGAAAACCTGCTGCCGAACGTGCAGGGTCTCAAGGGGCCGATGGGCTGCCTCAACAGTGCGCGCTACGGCATTGCCTGGGGCGCGCTGGGCGCGGCGGAGTTCTGCTGGCAGGCGGCGCGCCAGTACACGCTCGACCGCAAGCAGTTCGGACGCCCGCTCGCGGCCAACCAGCTGGTGCAGAAGAAGCTCGCCGACATGCAGACCGAGATCGCGCTGGGCCTGCAGGGCTGCCTGCGGCTCGGGCGCCTGAAGGACGAGGGCCGGGCGGCGCCCGAGATCACCTCGATCATGAAGCGCAACAGCTGCGGCAAGGCGCTCGAGATAGCGCGCACGGCGCGCGACATGCACGGCGGCAACGGCATCGTCGACGAGTTCCACGTGATCCGGCACGTGCTGAACCTGGAGACGGTCAACACCTACGAAGGCACCCACGACATCCACGCACTGATCCTGGGGCGCGCCCAGACCGGCATATCGGCGTTCTGACCGCGGGTCGGCGACACGCCGCCTCCGTGCACCCGTGCCGCGACACCCCACATTGGCTGAAACGATGAAACTCTACGATTACTTCCGCTCGTCGGCCGCCTACCGCGTGCGCATCGCGCTGAACCTCAAGGGCGTCATGCCCGACGAGCGCACGTTCGTGCACCTGCGCATGGGAAACCAGCGCGCGCAGGATTACCTGGCGCTCAATCCGCAGGGGTTGGTGCCTGCGCTGGCGCTGGACGACGGCCAAGTGCTGACCCAGTCGCTCGCGATCGTCGAATACCTGGACGAAACGCATCCCGAACCGCCGTTGCTGCCCGCCGACCCGGCCGCGCGCGCCCGCGTGCGCGCGATCGCATTGCAGATCGCGTGCGAGATCCATCCGCTCAACAACCTGCGCGTGCTCAATTACCTGACCGGCACGATGGGCGTGTCGAAGGAGCAGAAGAACGGCTGGTACCGGTACTGGATCGACGTGGGCTTCGAGGCACTCGAGAAGCAGCTCGCGCGCGAGTCCGGGACCGGACGCCACTGTCATGGCGACACGCCGACGCTCGCCGACGTCTGCCTCGTGCCCCAGCTCGCCAACGCGCGCCGGTTCGCGATCGACCTGTCGCCTTATCCGACGCTGACGCGCATCGAGGCCGCCTGCAACGCACTGCCTGCGTTCAGCGCGGCGGCGCCTTCCAGGCAACCCGACGCCGAATAGGTCGACCGATTCCCGTTCGGCAATCGGTTCCGCCAACGGTTGCGCCCGACCCTCCAGAAGTCCAACACCACCACTCATCTCCAGGAAACCCGTCCATGCAATATGCGATCCCCGCGTGGGAACTCCCGTCCGTACCGGTCGCCGGAAGCGACCGGCACTTTCCGGTCCGCCGCATCTTCTGCGTCGGCCGCAATTACGCCGAACATGCGAAGGAGATGGGAGGCGACGCGTCGAAGGAGCCGCCGTTCTTCTTCATGAAATCGGCCGACGCGATCGTGCCGGTCGTGGCGCCCGCCGTGGGTCGCATCGACTACCCGCTGGCGACGTCGAACTATCATCACGAGATCGAGCTGGTCGTCGCGATCGGCAAGGCCGGCGTGAAGCTCGCCCCGGGTGATGCGCAGTCGATCGTCTGGGGCTACGCAGTCGGCCTCGACATGACGCGCCGCGACCTGCAGAACGACATGCGGGAGAAGAAGCGGCCCTGGGACATCGGCAAATCCTTCGCCCAGGCCGCACCCATCGCCCCGATCCATCCGGTGACGGCGACCGGCGTCCTGTCGCGCGGCGCGATCGAGCTCGACGTCAACGGCGTGCCACGCCAGCGCGGGGACCTGTCCGACATGATCTGGGACGTTCCCAACATGATCGCCTTCCTGTCGCAGATGTACCGCCTCGAGCCGGGCGACCTGATTTTCTCCGGGACGCCGTCGGGCGTCGGCCCCGTGAAGGCGGGCGATCGCCTCGACGGCCGCGTCGCCGGACTGACGCCGCTGTCGATCGAGATCGTCGCGCCCGCTGCCTGACGAGGGTCGGCGCGGGACGATGTCGATGGCGATGACACCCGAGGAGGTCGAGCGCGGGTACAACAACCGCGCCGCCGTTCCCGATCACCCCTACTGGCTCGCGCAGTTCGCGTCGCGCTCGAAGGCGGCGATCGAAGCGCTGAAGCCGGCGCTGGATTTGCGCTACGGCGCCGGCGACGGGGAAACGCTCGACCTCTACCTGCCCGCCACGCCGTCGCGGGGAACCTTCGTCTTCATCCACGGCGGCTACTGGCGGACCTTCGACAAGGCGGATCACGCGTTCGTCGCGCCGGTTTTCGTCGCCGCGGGATTCGCCGTCGCGGTCATCAACTACGACCTGTGCCCGGGCGTGACCATCGCAACCATCGTCGAACAGTGCAGGCATGCGCTGCGCTGGGTCGAGAGCTGCGGCCCGCAGCATGGTGCGGCGGGGCCGGTCGTCGTCGGTGGGCATTCGGCGGGCGGCCATCTGGTGGCGATGATGTTCGCAACCGACTGGCAGGCGCAGGGGCTCGTACGCGTACCGTTCGCAGGAGGTGTGGCATTGTCGGGGGTGTACGACCTCGAGCCGCTCGTCGTGTCGTCGATGAACGCCGATCTGCGCCTCGACGCAGCGGAGGCGAGGCGGATGTCGCCCGCACGTCTCGCGCCACGAGTCGACGCTCCGCTGTTCATCGCCGTCGGCGCCGACGAGACTTCCGAGTTCGTCCGTCAATCGCAACTCCTCTGCGACGCGTGGCCGGGCAACCGCCCCGCCGGAACGGACGGCTGCCTGCGCATCCGCGATCGCAATCATTACACCGTCGCGCTCGACTTCACCGATCCCTCGAGCGGGGTGATGCGGGGGGCGCTCGCCCTGTTGACAGCTGACTCCGGGTCATTCACGCTACGCCGTAAGTGACCGGAAGTCAGTTGGGCTCGCCGGCCGCAATAGGGGGAGGCGATGGCAATCCGGCAGCGGGCAGTCGATCTCGAAGGCAAGGAGGAGCGGCGGAATGCGATCCTCGACGCCGCCGAATCGCTGCTGACCCGTGCACCGGAGCGCATTGCCAACGTGGCCGAGGTCGCCGACGAGGCCGGGCTCGCGAAGGGCACCGTCTACCTCTATTTCCCGAGCAAGGACGAGCTGCTGCTCGCGCTGCACGAGCGGCACGTCGAAGGCTACTTCAGCGCGCTGATCGGGTTCCTCGACCGCTCGCCCTCGGTCGCCATCGACGACATGCTGGAGATCACCCTCGCGCACCTCGCCGCCAGTCCGGCGTTCCTTTCCCTAGCAACGCGCTGCCTCGGGGGCATGGAAACCGACGTTCCGCGCGAGACCGCACTGGCATTCAAGGCGCGGATGAGCGAGCGTCTTGCGACCGCGGGGTCCGGGCTGGAGCGCCACTTTGCCGAGCTCGCGCCGGGCGAGGGCGTGGCGTTGCTGCGGCACACCTATGCGCTGATCCTCGGGCTGTGGCAGATGTCCTCCACGAACGCGACCGCGGTCAGGGCGCCCGGCGACGCCTGCATCGGGCAGAGCTTCGCGTATCCGCAGGAACTCGCGCGCGCGTTGCGTGCGCTGTGGGAAGGGACGATCGGGCCCCGCCTGCGCTCGCGCGCGGGCGAAAGCCGCGCAACGGTCGAATGAGGGCGATACGGTAGAATTCGCCGCTTCCGCGCCGCGCTGCAGCCTTCCCGAGATCCGTCATGCCGATCGCCCCGATCACCGAGATTGTCGCCGAGATGAAGGCGGGGCGGATGGTCGTTCTCGTCGACGAAGAGGACCGGGAGAACGAGGGCGACCTCGTGCTGGCCGCCGATTGCGTGACGCCCGAGGCGATCAACTTCATGGCGCGCTACGGCCGCGGCCTGATCTGCATGCCGATCACCGAGGACCGCGCGCGGCGCCTGAATCTCGCACCGATGACAGCGGTGAACCGGTCGGTGCACGGCACCAACTTCACGGTGTCGATCGAAGCCGCGCAGGGCGTGACGACGGGCATTTCGGCGGCCGATCGCGCGCATACGATCCGCGTCGCGGCCGCAACCGACGCCAGGCCCGAGGACGTCGTCCAGCCGGGCCACGTGTTTCCGCTGGTCGCGCAGGCCGGCGGCGTGCTCGCGCGCGCCGGGCATACCGAGGCCTGCTGCGACCTCGCGCGGCTCGCCGGACTGTCGCCCTCGGCGGTACTGTGCGAGGTCATGAAGGACGACGGCACGATGGCCCGCCTGCCCGATCTCGAGCTCTTCGCGAGCGAGCACGGATTGAAGATCGGCTCGATCGTCGACCTGATTCACCATCGCAGCCGCACCGAGCGCCTGGTCGAGCGCATTGCGGAGCGTCCGCTGATGACGCCCGCGGGCGCATTCCGGCTGGTCGTCTATCGCGACAAGCTCTCCGACGCGACCCACCTTGCGCTGGTGCGCGGGCCGATCGCCCCCGACGTCGAAACCCTGGTGCGCGTGCACGAGCCGCTGTCGGTCATCGACCTGCTCGAGGCCGACAGCACGTCGCATTCGTGGAGCGTGCTCGAGGCCCAGCGCGCGATCGCGGCGGCGGGGCGCGGCGTGATCGTGCTCCTGCATCGGACCGAGAGCGCGCAGGAGCTGCGCCGGCGCGCGATCGAGAGCGAGTCGCAGCCGCCGGCGAAGATGGACCTGCGCAATTACGGCATCGGCGCTCAGATCCTGCGCGACCTCCACGTGGGCAGGATGCGGCTGCTCGCCCGCCAGCGAAAGATGCCGAGCATGGCCGGCTTCGACCTCGAGGTCACCGGCTACGACGAGGCGCCGCCTGCGCGGCAGGCGTCGTAGCGTGCCGATCAAGCGCGTCCCGCCTGATCATCGCGGTGCCGGCCGGCGCGTTGCCATCGTTCAGTCCAGGTTCAATCCGCGCGTGGGCGACGGGCTGCTGGCCGGGGCGCTGCGCGCATTGCGTGAAGCGGGGGTCGCGGACGACGACGTCACGATCGTCACCGTTCCCGGCGCCCTCGAAACGCCGCTGGCGCTGCAGCGGCTGGCGCAGCGCGGTGCCTACGATGCGCTGGTCGCGCTCGGCGCGGTGATTCGCGGCGACACCCATCACTTCGAGATCGTCGCCAATGAATCGGCGTCGGGCGTGTCGAGCGTCCAGCTCGAGTACGGGATCCCGATCGGCAATGGCATCCTCACCTGCGACACCGACGCGCAGGCCGAGGCGCGGATGGACGCCAAGGGCTACGAAGCGACGCTGGCCGCGCTGGAGCTCGCGAACCTGAACGACGCGATCGGCGGGCGATGATCGCCGCCGGCTCGCCCCAAGCTGCGAGTTGCACGGCCTCCGGGGGCGGCGCAGCGGCGGCAGCCTCGAGCGCGGGGGTGCGGTGAGCAATGCCACTGCGCGCCGCCGTGCGCGCGCTCTCGCGATGCAGGGGCTCTATGAACGGCAGATCGGCGCCAATGCCGACGCCGCCATCGAGGAGGATCTTCTCGCGAGCCCCGGTTACGCGCGCGCCGACCAGGCGTACTTCCGCGAACTCTGGAACGGGGTGACGCGCGAGTACGACACGCTCCTCGCCGCCGTTGCACCGAAGCTCGACCGCAAAGCGACCGAGCTCGCGCCGATCGAGCGCGCGCTGCTCGTCATCGGCACCTGGGAGCTTCTCCGCCGCCCCGACATCCCGTATCGCGCGGTCATCAACGAGGCGATCGAGCTCGCCAAGTCGTATGGCGGCACCGATGCGCACAAGTTCGTCAACGGCGTTCTGGACAAGCTCGCGCCGGAGCTGCGCGCGGACGAGATCGGCGCCGCGGCGCATCGCGGATGAACGAGTTCGAGCTGATCGAACGCCACTTCCGGCGCGCACCGCACAATCCCGACGTGCGCGTGGGGATCGGCGACGATGGGGCGGTCATCGCGCCGTCGCCGGGCCTGGAGTACGTCCTGACCGTCGACATGCTGGTCGAAGGGCGCCACTTCCTGGCCGGCGCCGATCCCGTATGCCTCGGGCACAAGACGCTCGCCGTGAATCTCTCCGATCTTGCAGCAATGGGAGCGCTGCCCCGCTTCGTGCTGCTGGCCGGGGCGTTCCCCGACGCCGACGAGGCGTGGGTCGCCGCATTCATGCGCGGCTTCGATGCGCTGGCCCGCCAGTACGACGTCGAGCTGATCGGCGGAGACACGACGCGCGGGCCGCGCAATCTCTGCGTCACGGCGATCGGCGAGCTGCCTGCGGGCTCCGCCCTGCTGCGCAGCGGTGCGAATCCCGGCGACCGGATCTATGTTTCAGGCACGCTGGGCGACGCGGCGCTGGCGCTGGCCGTTGCGGGCGGCCGCAGCGATGTCGACGAGCGTTCGCGCGCGGCGCTGACCCGGCGGCTGGATGCTCCCGAGCCGCGCGTGGCGCTCGGCGTTGCTTTGCGCGGCGTCGCCACGTCGGCGATCGACGTCTCCGACGGCCTGGTCGGCGACCTGGGCCATGTTCTGACGGCGTCGCGCGTCGGCGCGACGGTCGACCTCGCTGCGTTGCCATGCCCGCCGCCGCTGCGGGCCAAGCTCGGCTCGCCGGAGC
The DNA here is from genome assembly GCA_963734515.1 of uncultured beta proteobacterium. GTDB lineage: Bacteria > Pseudomonadota > Gammaproteobacteria > Burkholderiales > Casimicrobiaceae > VBCG01. Next base: position 105,937 of record CAVTHP010000007.1, read on the forward strand.
GCGAGCTGGCGCTCGCCTGCCTGCTCGCCGGCGGCGACGACTACGAGCTGTGCTTCACCGCGCCACCGGCGATGGACGAACGCATCGAGGCGCTGGCGCAGGCATTGCACCTGCCGCTGACGCCGATCGGCGCGGTGGACGCGCACGCCGGGGGCCTCACCGTCCGCGACGAGCGCGGCCGGCCGCTTGCCCGGCTGCCGCAGGCCTTCGATCATTTCCGGTGAGCGGCGCGGGGCGACGATGGCGTCTCCGACGTTCGCGTTCCTGATCCGGCGTCCGGCGCATTTCATCGCGCTGGGTTTCGGCGCCGGGCTCGCGCCGGCGATGCCCGGGACTTTCGGCACGCTGGTCGCGTTCCCGATCGCGTGGTGGCTGCAGGCTCACGCCGGCGCCGCGGGCTGGCTCGCCGCGATCGCCAGCCTCACCGCAATCGGCGCGTGGTCGGCACAGGTGACGGGGGCCGACCTCGGCAGTGCCGACGACGGCAGCATCGTGATCGACGAGATCGCTGCGTTCCTGCTGGTGCTGTTCTTCGCGGGCGGCGACCTCCCGCGGGAGGTCGCCGCGTTCGCGCTGTTCAGGTTCTTCGACATCGTCAAGCCGCCGCCGATCCGCCAGCTCGACGCCGCGATCAAGAACGGCGTCGGCGTGATGCTCGACGACTTCGTCGCTGCGGCGTATGCGCTGATCGTGCTCGCCGTCGCTGTTCGTCTCATCGGCGCGGCCTGATGGATGCAGTCGCGCCGTCGCAGGTCGAGGAGGCCGGACTCAATGCGCTGCAGACGCAGCGGCAGCTGTTCTACGACGGATGGCTGCTGCGCCTCTCGCCGGGCAAGGCGAAGCGCGCTCGCAGCATCAACGCCCATTTCGGATCCACGCTTCCGCTGGACGCCAAGATCGAGCATTGCGAGCGCGTGTATGCGGCGCATGGGTTGCCGACACTGTTCCGCGTGACCCCCTTCGACAAGCCGCCGGATCTCGACGCTGCGCTCGGACGCCGCGGCTACGTCCGTTTCGACCCGACGCTGGTCCAGGTCGCCGCGCTCGGGGCCGGACCCGCCATGTCGCCCGACGGGCCGCGCGCTGCGCAGATCGAGCTCGTCTTGCCGCCGATCGAGGAGTTCGTGCGCGAGGTCGCAGCATTGCGAGGCTCGACCGACGCGCAGCGCGCCGCCCACCTCGAGCGCCTCGCCGGCACGACCCTCACGATGCGGGCGATCGTCGCGCGAGAGAATGGCAGGACCGTCGCCTGCGGCCAGGCGGCGCTCGATCGCGGGCTCATCGGCATATTCGACATGAGGACCGATGCCGCATCGCGCGGCCGGGGAATCGCCACGCGCATCGTCGCGGAGCTCCTGTCCTGGGGTCGTCGGCAGGGTGCGACTCACGCCTATCTGCAGGTCGACGCCGGCAACGCCGCGGCGCTCGCGGTCTACGGGCGGTTCGGCTTCGCAACCGCGTACACGTACCACTACCGCGCGCGTGCGGGGGAGGACGAATGACCGACCCGCGGGCCGGGCCACTGGCCGTGGAGCTCGGGCGCCGCCTGCTCGCCCACGGTCTGCGCGTCGCGACGGCCGAATCCTGCACCGGCGGGCTCGTCGCCGGCGCGATCACCTCGATTGCAGGCAGCTCGGACTGGTTCGATCGCGGCTTCGTCACCTACTCGAACGACGCGAAGGCCGAACTGCTCGGCGTGCCCGCCGGCCTGCTTTCGGCGCAGGGCGCGGTCTCCGAGCCGGTCGCGGTGGCGATGGCCGTAGGGGCGCTTGCGAACAGTCGGGCCGACATCGCGGTCGCCGTCACCGGGATTGCCGGGCCCGGGGGCGGGACGCCCGGCAAACCGGTCGGGACCGTCTGCTTCGCCTGGGCGCGACGCGGCGGCGGCGCGCCCCGGTCCCGTACCGAGCATCTGGCGGGGGATCGGGCCGGCGTCCGCGAGGCCTCCGTGCGCATCGCGCTCGATGGCCTGATCGAGGCGGCCGGCGCGTCGCCGGATCGCAATTCGCCGTAGGAATTAGGCCATCGGACTGCTTCCATCGAACGATCGTTCCATGCCATAATCGCCCCAGCCTGACCGACGCGCCACGACCTGCCCCGATTTGCAGCGCCCCCGATCCCCACCCGACCCATGACACCCGGTACCCAAATGGACGACAACAAAGGCAAGGCCCTCGCCGCCGCACTGGCGCAGATCGAAAAGCAGTTCGGCAAGGGCTCGATCATGAAAATGGGCGATGCCCAGATCCAGAACGACCTGCAGGTCGTGTCGACCGGGTCGCTCGGGCTCGACATCGCCCTGGGTGTGGGCGGGCTGCCGCGGGGGAGGGTCGTCGAGATCTACGGGCCCGAGTCCTCGGGCAAGACGACGCTGTGCCTGCAGGTCGTCGCCCAGGTCCAGAAGGCCGGGGGCACCGCCGCCTACATCGACGCCGAGAATGCGCTCGATCCGGTCTACGCCGGCAAGCTGGGCGTCAATGTCGGCGAGTTGCTGATCTCGCAACCCGACACCGGTGAGCAGGGGCTGGAAATCGCCGACATGCTGGTGCGCTCCGGCGGCATCGACATCATCGTGATCGACTCGGTCGCGGCGCTGGTACCGAAAGCCGAGATCGAAGGGGAGATGGGCGATCAGCTTCCGGGCCTGCAGGCGCGCTTGATGAGCCAGGCCCTGCGCAAGCTGACATCGAACATCAAGCGCGCGAACGTGCTGGTCATTTTCATCAACCAGATCCGCATGAAGATCGGCGTCATGTTCGGCAATCCGGAGACGACGACCGGCGGCAATGCGCTCAAGTTCTACGCGTCGGTGCGCCTCGACATCCGCCGCATCGGCGCGATCAAGCGTGGCGAGGAAGTCGTCGGCAACGAGACGCGCGTCAAGGTCGTCAAGAACAAGGTCGCGCCTCCGTTCCGCGAAGCACTGTTCGACATCCTGTATGGCGAAGGCATCAGCCGCGAAGGCGAGATCATCGAGCTGGGCGTCAATCAGAGGATCGTCGAGAAGTCCGGCGCATGGTACGCCTATGCGGGCGACAAGATTGGCCAGGGCAAGGACAATGCGCGCGAGTTCCTGAGGGAGCATCCGGAAATGGCGGCCGAAATCGAGGCGAAGATCCGCGAGGCGGTGGGTGTTCCGACCCCTGGTCGCATCAAGGGCGACGCCGTGGACGCCGAGGACTGAGGGCGGTCCTCCCCGATGCAACTGCCGGGGCACGGAAAATGCGCGCCGCTGGCGTGAGGCGGGTGACGCCGCCAGTCGTGCGAACCGGCGATGCGCGACGCGCGTGACAAGCCGCCACCGTCGGCTCGCGCCACGGCGATTCGAATGCTCGCGCGGCGCGACCTGAGTCGCGCTGAATTGCAGCAGCGCCTGCGCGCGCGCGGCATCGCGGACGCGATGGTCGCCGAGACGCTCGACGAGTTCGAGCGGCTGGGTTACCTGTCGGATGCCCGCTGTGCGGAAGGCGTGGTCGCCCAGCGCGCGGGGCGTTATGGAAAGCGCGCGATCGCGCGCGACCTCAGCGACCGGAGGGTTGCGCCTTCGGTCGCGAGGGAAGCACTCGGGGCCCTGGAGTCGCGCGACGAGTTGGCCGACGCGACGGCGCTCTGGTCACGGCGCTTCGGGAAACCGCCGCAGGACGAGCGCGAGAAGGCGAGGCAGCTGCGCTTCCTGATGTCACGTGGCTACAGCGCGGCGACCGCGTTCAAGGTGCTGCGCACCGCGGGAGTGACCGTCGACGACGATCCCGACTGACGCGGGTACCGGGTCAGCCCGTCGCCGCCGCGATGCCCGTGGGATCGGAGTTCGAGTCGACGACGTCCTTGCGGCGGGTCAGCAACGCAACGGTGCGGCGCGGGAGATCCTCGGCATTGAACGTGAATGCGCAGCGGCGAGCGGTGGCGCCCATCGCCGCGGCACGGTCACGATCGGACGCGAGCGCGAGCACGCGCGCGATCGCCTCCTCGGTCGACGACACGAGGCAGCCCGAAACGCCATCACGCAGCTGGTCGACATACCCGCCGCGCGCGCCGGCCACGACGGGCAATCCGGTCGCCATCGCTTCCATGACGACGCGCCCGTACGCCTCGAACCAGTGCGCGCTGGTCCGGTAGACGAAGCAATCGAGCGAACGCAGGAATGCCGCAGGATCTTCGGCGCCCGCAGGCAGCACCTCGATCCCGGGAAATCCGGCGAGCTCGGGCGCGAGACAGGTCGCCCCCATCAGCCTGACGCGGCAACCCGACCGGGCCAGCGTGCGCCACAGCAGCGGGTCTTCCTCGTGATGCTTGGTTCGCAGGTCGCGCGACAGGCGCCCCACGGTGAACGGGCGCAGCGGCCGGGGCCTGGCCGACGGGCAGAACCGCTGCACGTCGATCGGGCTTTCGAGCACCTCGCCGCGCCCGCCGTGGAGGCGGCGCAGCGCCTCCGACGTATAGACGACCTCGACTTCGTGGCCGGCGCGTGCGAGGCGATGCAGGTTCTTGGCCAGCCGATCGGGCTGATCGGTGTTGTAGAGGATCAGGACCCGGTCGAACGACGCAAACCGCGTCCAGTGGCCGATCCTGAAGTAGGTGCCGATGAACGCCAAGGTTCCGTCGCGCGGAAGCTGCAGCGAAAGCAGCCGGATGCGCTGCACCGGGTATTCGCGGGTGAAGGCGGGCGACGGCTCGAACTCCGACCAGAGGTCGACGCGGGCGTGCCGGCGCAGCAGGCGCCACGTGTCGATGGTGCGCCAATCCGCGCCGCCGCTGGGGTCCCACAGCGGATTGACGAGGTGTACGAGTGCGGATTCGGAGCTTTGCCCTGATGGTTCCATGTCGGTCTCCGCGCGGAGCCTTGCCACAGTCGACCACCCCGACGCGAGGATGTCGCGGCGATTAGTGTAACCAACGATTGCGTGGTCCGCTGTTCGATCGGTGCCCGCCGATCGGCTGGACGCGACGCGGACCCGCGCGCCGTGCCCGCGGCCGGGCGCCCGGCGCCCGGCCGCGGCGCGCCAGTACCGGTCTGCTGCGCATCGGTGCCGGTTCGGGATAAAATGTAAGCTTTTGATTTCTCGACGGTCGATGCGCGATCCCGGCGTCGATCGTCGCACCGAACGGACCCGCATGAAAGTCGCCGACATCCGCCGCACGTTCATCGATTACTTCGTATCGAAAGGCCACACGCACGTCCCGAGCTCGTCGCTCGTCCCGGGGAACGACCCGACGCTGCTGTTCACCAATTCCGGCATGGTGCAGTTCAAGGACGTGTTCACCGGCGCCGAACGGCGGCCCTACACGCGCGCGACGACGTCGCAGCGCTCGGTGCGCGCCGGCGGCAAGCACAACGATCTCGAGAACGTCGGCTACACGGCGCGCCACCACACGTTCTTCGAGATGCTCGGCAACTTCAGCTTCGGCGACTACTTCAAGCGCGACGCGATCCGCTACGCCTGGGAGCTCCTGACCGTGCACTTCGGCTTGCCGCCCGAAAAGCTGTGGGCGACCGTCTACATCGACGACGACGAGGCCTACGACATCTGGACGCGGGAGATCGGCATCCCGCCCGAGCGTTGCATCCGGATCGGCGACAACAAGGGCGCCCAGTACGCGAGCGACAACTTCTGGCAGATGGCCGACACGGGCCCCTGCGGGCCGTGCTCGGAGATCTTCTACGATCACGGTTCCGATGTCTTCGGCGGCCCGCCGGGGTCGCCCGACGCCGACGGCGACCGCTACATCGAGATCTGGAACCTGGTGTTCATGCAGTTCGATCGCCAGAAAGGGGCCGGCGCGTTCACGATGACGCCGCTTCCCAAGCCCTGCGTCGACACCGGCATGGGACTCGAGCGGCTGGCCGCGGTGCTGCAGCACGTCCATTCGAACTACGAGATCGACCTCTTCGTCGCGCTGATCGGCGCCGCGGCGCGCGAGACGGGTGTTGCGGACCGCGACAATCCGTCGCTCAAGGTGATCGCCGACCACATTCGCGCCTGCGCCTTCCTGGTCGTCGACGGCGTCATTCCCGGCAACGAAGGCCGAGGCTACGTGCTGCGCCGGATCATCCGGCGTGCGATCCGCCACGGTTACCAGCTCGGCCAGAAGCGGCCGTTCTTCCACCGGCTGGTCGAGGACCTCGACCGGCAGATGGGCGCCGCGTATCCGGAGCTCACGCGCGACAAGGGGCGCGTCGCGCAGGTGCTGAAGACCGAGGAGGAGCGCTTCGGGGAGACGCTCGAGCACGGCATGAAGATGCTCGACCAGGCGCTCGCCGGCGGCGTCAAGGTCCTGGACGGCGAGACCGCGTTCACGCTCTACGACACCTACGGATTTCCGCTGGACCTCACCGCCGATGTCTGTCGCGAGCGCGGCGTCGCCGTCGACGAGGCTGGTTTCGATCGCGCGATGGATGCCCAGCGCGAGCGTGCCCGCGCGGCTTCCCAGTTCAAGTCCGGCGAGACGCTCGCCTACGACGGACCGAAGACGCGCTTCCGTGGCTACGAGACGCTGTCCGACGAGGGCCGCGTCGTCGCGCTCTACCGGGAGGGCGCGCGCGTCGACGCCCTGGCGGCCGGCGAGCGCGGCGTCGTCGTGCTCGATCGCACGCCTTTCTACGCCGAATCCGGCGGCCAGGTCGGCGACCGCGGCGAGCTGTCCAGGGGCGGGACCTGCCTCACGCTGTTCGCGGTGGCCGACACGCAGAAGATCCAGGCCGACGTCTTCGGTCACGTCGGCGAGGTGAAGACCGGCGAGCTGCGCACGGGCGACACCGTGGCGGCGAACGTCGACCACGACGCGCGCGGACGCACGATGCGCAACCACTCGGCGACGCACCTGATGCACAAGGCGCTGCGCGAGGTCCTCGGCGCGCACGTCCAGCAGAAAGGTTCGCTGGTGGACCCGGAACGCACGCGTTTCGACTTCGCCCACAACGCGCCGATGACCGACGATGAGCTGCGGCGCGTCGAGGCGCTGGTCAACGCCGAGATCCTCGACAACGCCGCGACGTCGGCCCGCACGATGCCGATTGCCGACGCGCAGAAGCTCGGCGCGATGATGCTGTTCGGGGAGAAATACGGCGACGAGGTGCGGGTGCTGGACATCGGGACCTCGCGCGAGCTCTGCGGCGGGACGCACGTCGCGCGCACCGGCGACATCGGATTGTTCAAGATCCTCGGCGAGTCCGGCGTGGCCGCAGGCATACGCCGCGTCGAGGCGATCACCGGCAAGGGCGCGCTGGCGCACGTCCAGAAGCAGGAGGCGCAACTGTTCGCCGCCGCGCAGGCCCTGAAGGCGCCCGTCGCGGAGATCGAGACGCGGATCGCCCAGTTGCAGGAGGCCGCGCGCCTGGCCGAACGCGAGCTGGCGCGGCTCAAGGCGATAGCGGCCGCGAGCGCGGGCGACGATCTCGCGGGCAGCGCCGTCGACGTCAAGGGCGCGAAGGTGGTCGCCGCGACGATCGAAGGCGGCGATGCCAAAGCACTGCGCGAGACCGTCGACAAGCTGAAAGACAAGCTGAAGAGCGCCGCAGTCGTGGTCGCGAGCGTGGCCGATGGCAAGGTGACGCTGATCGCCGGCGTGACCGCCGACCTGATATCCAGGGTGAAGGCGGGCGAGCTCGTCAATCACGTCGCACAGCAGGTCGGCGGCAAGGGCGGCGGGCGCCCCGACATGGCGCAGGCCGGGGGCACCGACCCTGCAGCGCTGCCACAGGCGCTGAGATCGGTTCCTGCCTGGGTCGGGGAAAGGCTGTGATATCCGCTCACCCCGGCCCTGTCGCGCGCGCGGGACAGGGTGCGAGACGCGCAAGCGTCGAGCGGGCGAGGGCGGCGTGAAGGGTCGATGATGGAGGCCATGGCACCGCAGTTCGCGAGCGACAACAACGCCGGCATCTGTCCCGAGGCGTGGCGGGCGCTCGAAGCTGCGAACACGGGCCATGCCTCGGGCTACGGCGCCGACGACTGGACGCGGGCGGCCAGCGACGCGATCCGCTCCGCCTTCGAAAGCGACTGCGACGTCTATTTCGCGTTCAACGGCACTGCGGCGAATTCGCTCGCGCTGGCATCGATCTGCCGCAGCACCGATGCGATCGTCTGCCACGCGATGGCGCACATCAACGTCGACGAGTGCGGGGCGCCCGGGTTCATGAGCGGCGGTGCGACGCTCCTGACCGTTGATTTGGCGGACGCGAAACTGACGCCCGAATCGGTCGTCGGGGCGGCAGTGACCCCGCACGACGAGCATTCGTCGCGCCCGCGGGCGCTGTCGCTGACACAGGCGACCGAGCTCGGCACCGTCTACGCCCCAGCGGAGATCGCGGCACTTTGCGAGGCGGCGCACGCGCGGCGCATGCGCGTGCAGATGGACGGCGCGCGCTTCGCCAATGCGGTCGCGTCTCTGGGTTGCAGGCCCGCTGACATCAGCTGGCGCGCCGGCGTGGACGTGCTGTGCCTGGGCGGCACGAAGAATGGCTTGCCGGGCAGCGAGGCGATCCTGTTCTTCGATCGTGATCTCGCCGACGAATTCGCGCGCCGCCGCAAGCAGGCCGGGCAGCTCGCGTCCAAGATGCGTTTCCTCGCCGCGCCCTGGCTCGGCATTCTCGAGGATGGCGCGTGGCTCAGGCACGCGGCGCACGCGAACGCGATGGCGCAGCGCCTCGCCCGCGCGGTCGCGGCGCTTCCGCAGGCGCGCCTGCTCGCGCCGGTACAGGCGAACGGGGTGTTCGTCGACCTGCCGAAGGCTGCGATCGACGCGCTGCACGCCAAAGGCTGGCATTTCTACCCGTTCGTCGGTGAGACCGGCGTGCGCCTGATGTGCGCTTGGGATACGCCGGCCGCGGCGGTGGATGGGTTCATCGCCGATCTCGCCGGGACCCTGGCCGCGCCCGGGCGTGGTGCAGTGGCCTGAGCGGCCGGTCGCGTCCGGCCACTGCGCGCAGCCCGGGTCCGGGCGTCCGCAGGACCTCCGCACGCAAGCCTGCCGGGTGCCTCGCGCATCGGCCGAAAGGACGATCGCAGCGCCATCCCATCGTCGCGGATGATGACTGCATCCAACCGGCGGGCACCCCTGCATGTCATTCCCGGTCGCCGCGGTTCTCGCGGGATTCGCGATCGGCGCGACCTCGCTGCAGGCGTGCGCGCAGCTGCCGCCGGTACCCTGGGCGCTCGCGACGCTTGCGGCTTGCGCGACGGCGGCGGCAGGCGCCTTTGCCGTACGCGTCGCCGCCAGCGCACGCGCCGCGCCTGCGGCGCGGGCCGTTGCAGTCGCAGCCCGCAGGGTGCTGACCCCGGCAGGGGCGCTGGCGAGCGTGCTTGCCTTCGCTGCATCCGCGTCGCTGGGCTTCTCGTACGCCGCCGGGCGCGCCGATCTCCGCCTCGCCGATGCGATGCCCGTCGCGTGGGAGGACCGCGACATACGCGTCACCGGCGTCGTCGACGGCCTGCCTCACCGAGGCGACAGCGGTGCGCGATTCGCGTTCGCGATCGAGCGCGTACTGACCCCCGGTGCCGCGGTCCCGCGGCGGGTGTCGCTCGCGTGGTTCGCGCAGCGCGCGCGCGGCGATGCGTCGTCCCGGCTACCGCCGCTCGTGCACCCCGGCGAGCGCTGGACGCTGATGCTGCGTCTCAGGCGCCCGCACGGCAACGTCAATCCGCATGGATTCGACCTCGAAGCCTGGCTGCTCGAGCACAACCTTCGCGCGACCGGCTACGTGCGCGACGACCCGGGCAATGCCCGCGTCGGTGACTTCGCCGGCCGCCCGGGCGACCGCATCGAGCGCACGCGGGAGAGGATCCGCGACCGGATCGGGGCGGTGCTCGGGGATGCGCCCTATCGTGGTGTCCTGGTGGCCCTCGCAATCGGCGACCAGCGCGCCATTCCCGAGGCGCAGTGGAGTGTGTTCAATCGCACCGGCATCACGCACCTGGTCTCGATATCCGGTCTGCACGTCACGGTGTTCGCGACGCTGGCCGGTGCCTGCGTGCTCGGGCTCGCGCGCCGCAGCACAGCGCTGACCTCGCGAATTCCTGCGCGCAAGATCGCGACCCTCGTCGGCGCAGCGGTGGCCTGCGGCTATGTGCTCCTCGCCGGCGCCGAAGTGCCCGCGCTGCGCACGCTGCTGATGCTGCTGGCCGCGGCCACGGGGTTGTGGCTCGGGCGGCCCGGCACCGCGTCGCTGGTCTGGCTGTGGTCGCTCGGTGCGGTCCTGGCATGGGACCCGTGGGCGGGATTGTCGCCGGGGTTCTGGCTGTCGTTCGGCGCGGTCGGGCTGCTGCTGCACGCCGGCGCCGGACGGCTGCGGATCCCGCCGGCCCCGGGCTTGCGTGCACGCATCGGCCGCACGATTCGCGAATCCGCCCGTGCGCAATGGGTGGTCACGCTGGGGCTGGTGCCGGGGACGCTCGCCCTTTTCCAGCAGGTGTCGATCGCATCGGCGCTGGCGAACGCCATTGCAATCCCGATGGTGACGCTCGGTGTCGTTCCGCTCGCGCTGGTGGGCATCGTCGCACCCTTCGACCTGCCGTGGCGCCTCGCGCACGCAATGCTCGCCGTGCTGATCGGCTACCTCGAATGGCTCGCCGCACTTCCCGCCGCCGTGTGGACGTCGCATGCGCCGGCGGGGTGGACGGTCGTCGCCGCGATCGCGGGAGTGCTGTGGTTGTTCGCCCCCCGCGGCGTGCCGGGCCGCCCGCTGGGCATGCTGTGCGCGTTGCCGATGCTGCTGTCGCCACCGCCCGGCGTGCCGGTGGGCGGCGCCCGCGTCGTCGTCCTCGACGTGGGACAGGGACTCGCGGCGCTCGTCTCGACCGCACATCACTCGCTGCTCTATGACGCCGGGCCGAGGTTCACCGACAGCGTCGATGCGGGCGGACGCATCGTCGCACCGTTCCTGCGGGCCTCCGGCGTCGCGCGGCTCGACACGCTGGTCGTCAGCCACGCGGACACCGACCACTCGGGCGGGGCGCTGTCGGTCCTCGCCGCGGTGCCTGTCGCAAGGCTCCTGTCGTCGCTGCCTGCCGCCCACCCGATCGTCGCGACCGCGACCGGCGGATCCGCGAGGGGCGCGACGGATGCCGGGCGCTGCAGCGCCGGCGATCGCTGGGAATGGGATGGCGTGGTGTTCGAGATCCTGCATCCGGACCGGTCGGCGTACTTCGACGCGGCACGCAAGAGCAACGACTACTCCTGCGTATTGCGCGTGGTGTCGCAGGCCGGCAGTGTGCTGCTGACCGGCGACATCGAGGCCGCGTCGGAGCAGGAGCTGCTCGCCCGGGATGCGCGCAGCCTGCGCGCCGACGTCCTGCTCGTCCCGCATCACGGTTCGCGCACGTCGTCGACGCCGGCGTTCATCGGCGCCGTGTCGCCCCGGGTCGCGGTCATCGCCGCCGGCTATCGCAATCGCTTCGGACATCCTCGCGACGAGATCCTCGCGCGCTACGTCCGTGCCGGCGCCGCAGGTCCGCGCACCGATCTTCAGGGCGCGATCTCCGTCGTGCTGACCCCAGGGAATCCGATGGTGACGATCGCGGAGCGCGAACGCGGGCGGCACTACTGGTACGAAATTCCGGGGCGCTGACTTGCCTGTGCGGTTGTCGCCGTGCGGCGCATTCAGCCGACGTAGCGCCCGAGCCGCACTGCCGTCTCGCCTCGCCGTGGGCGCCGCGTCGGCATGATCATCAGGCAGTCGTCGTACGGCGACCGGATCTCCCGCTCGCCGTCCCGCGCGAGCAGCGTTCCGCCCGCGGCGATCGTCGTCATGCCGTCCATGGGGAGCGCAAAGGCGAAATCGGGGCTGCCGATGGTCACGACGTCGGTGATCTCGATCGTCCGTTGCACGGGCAGCGCAGCCGCGTCCAGGTGGGCGTCGAGGAACGCGGGTGCGGCCATGCCGAAATGCCGCAGGAAGCGAAGCGTCGCCTGCCTGGCGACGTACGGCGCCGCCCGCTCCCAATGCTGGCCGCATTCGACCAGCAGCGCGCTGCGCGGGTCGGCGGGATCGTCGAAATGCGCATAGTCGCGCAGCCTGCGTCCCGATCGATGCCCGGCGTCGATGACGACGTACCCGGGCGTCCCGACGCCGCGCGCCAGCTCGAGGCCCTTGCGCTGGCGCCCGGCGAGCGCGAGCCCGGGGCAGGGGTCGGTCATCGAGTGCAGGTCGAGCAGGAAATCGGTCGCGTCGTAGGTCCCCCGCAATTCACGGGCTCGCGCGAGCTCGCGCGTCCTGCGCGATCCGTCGAGCACCGACGGGTCCCAGAGCCGGTTGAAATCCTCGTCGAGGCAGCGCGAAGCGAACGGGTCGGCGCGATCGAAGGTCGCGTAGGCCGCCGCATTGGCGAATACGAGCGTCAGCGTCCCGCGCATCGGGCGGAATCGTTCTCCAAGCAGCCAGTCGAGCACGATCGCGCCGCAGACCTCGTTGCCGTGGGTCAGCGCCTGGATCGTCACCCGCGGTCCGGCTTGCGCGCCGGCGTAGCGCCATACGTAGGGCGGCCCGGCATTGCCCTCTGCCCAGCGCGAGATGTCCGGCAGCGGGACGTCGATTGCGGCCGCAGGGCCGGGCGCATTCATCGTCGCGTCGCTGGACCCGGCTGCAGCGGCATCAACTCGCGCAGATGCGGTCGGCGAGGCGCAGCATGAAGGCCTCGCAGCGCGCCAGCTGGTCGAGGCTGATCCATTCGTCGGGCTGGTGCGCCTGCGCGATGTGGCCGGGACCGCAGAGGACAGTGGGAATGTTCGCGCCGTGGAACAGCGACGCCTCGCTGCCGAACGACACCTTCGCGCAATCCGATTTGCCGTTGCAATGCCGGCCGAGGACCGCGATCGCGCTGTCGGCGCCGGCATCGAACCCGGCGGCGGACGTCACCCGGTCGACCTCGATGTAGGTGGCGGGATCGACCGCATGCATCGCCGGCAGCAGCGTGTCGGCATGCCGTCGCAACTCGGCCTGGAACGCCAGCGGGTCGTCGAGCGGCAGGTTGCGCATCTCGAAATCGAACGAGCAGTCGCGCGGCACGATGTTGAGCGCAGTGCCGCCGTGAATCGTGCCGACGTGCACGGTCGTGTACGGCACGTCGTAGGCACCGTCGCGGTGGCCGCGGTCGCGGAAGCGCCTCGCCTGCTCGGTGATCCAGGCGACGATCTCGCAGGCGATCTCGACCGCGTTGACACCCTTGGGAGTCAGCGACGAATGCGCCTCGTGCCCGCGGACCCGACAGCGCCAGGTCGTCCTGCCCTTGTGCGCAACGACGAGCTGCATGCCCGTCGGTTCGCCGACGATGCAACCCGCCGGTTTCCAGCCCTTCGCGACGACATCGGCGATCAACCGGCGCACGCCGATGCAACCGACTTCCTCGTCGTAGGACAGTGCGAAGTGCAGTGGTCGCGCGAGCCCCCGGCGCAGGAACTCAGGCACGAAGGCGAGGGCGATCGCCGAGAAGCTCTTCATGTCGGCGACGCCACGACCGTAGAGCCGGTCGCCCTTCAGCGTCGCGGCGAACGGATCGGTCGTCCACGGCTGGCCGTCGACGGGCACGACGTCGGTATGGCCGGACAGGACGATGCCGTGGTGCGTCGCGTTGCCGTCGCGAGCGGCGAGGGTGGCGAATAGATTTGCCTTGGTCCTCTCGTCGTTCCAGGTCATCGTCGTCGTCGCGCCGTGGCCTTCGAGGAACGCGCGGACCCATTCGATCAACGCAAGGTTCGAGTCACGGCTCACCGTCGCGTATCCGACGAGACGCTGGATCATCTCGAACCCACGGATGTCTTGCGGATCGATCGTCGACGGCGGTGATGGATCGAGAAGGTCGGTGGGCGCGTTCATGATCAGGTTCCGTTGCGCATCGAGCGTCAGGATAGCACCGACGTCGCCGAAGCACGACCGTGGCGGGTCGGCACTCCGACGATCCCTCCGTCGGTCGCGTCGCGCCGCCCGGGGCTCGTGGGGCCTCGCGGCGCTCCGGGGCGTGGCGCCCGGGCAGGGTCGCGCACGGTCCCGGCGCACGGTCCCGGCGCACGCGCCTTCCGGTCAATCGCGGTCGCGACGGTCGTCCCGCCGCTGCACGGCGGCACGATGGCGCAGGTACGGTCGGCGGCAGGCGAGGGATGCGCGTAGACGGCCTGCGCCGCATGGACGATCCGCGGCGCGCGCAGTGATTTGCTACATCTGCGGCATGCGCTATCCTTGCCCCGATGTCCGCTCCGACGCTCCAGCCCGAACGCGATCGACCCTCGAACGCCCCTGAGGTCCCCGATCGGGCATTCTCGGCAGTGGAGCTTGCGCGCAAGCTCGTCGGGCGGTTGTTCATCTACGCGCTGTTTCCGGTGATGCTCTCGCAGGCGTTCGCATTGCGCCGGCATGCGTTGAACTTCGTACCGCCGGTCGGCCCGCAGGCGGGCAAGATCGGGCGTGGCGACCCCCTGCATTTTCTGGCCATCGGCGATTCGATCATCGTCGGCGTGGGCGCGCGTCGCATCGAGCAGTCGACGGTGGGGCATGTCGCCCGCTTCATGTCGGGGCGGTTGTCGCGCGAGATCAACTGGCATGCAGCCGGGAAGATCGGGGCAAGCGCGCGCGGCGTGCGGGTCGACGTCGTTCCCGGGCTGCCGCCCCGGGCGTTCGACGCGATCCTGGTGTCGGTGGGCGTCAACGACGTCCTGAAGCTCGAGCGCAGCGCCCGCTATCGACGGCAGCTGCTCAAGCTGCTGCGTGAACTGCGCAGGCATTCGCCCGAGGCCGTCATTGCCTGCCTGGGCCTGCCGCCGCTCGACGAGTTTCCGAAGCTGCGGCGGCCGCTGCGCTGGATCGTGGGGCTGCGCGTGCGACGTTTCGACCAGGTCGCCCGCGAAGCCCTCGAGCGCGTACCCGGCGTCATGCACATCCCGGTCAGGTTCTCTCCCAGGCCGGAGATGTTCACAGTCGACGGTCTGCACCCGTCGGAAACGAGCCAGCGCAGGCTGGCGAAGATCGTCGCGGGGGTCATGACCCCCAGACTCGACGACGCGAAGCGGAGCGCTACCGACGCCCGATGCTGAAGCCCGGCGCGTGGCGGGTCCGCCGTCCGACCGCCGGGAGGCATGTGCGGGGACCGACGATGGCGCCGATCGTCGGCAGCCATCTGCGTGTCGGGTTCGGCTGGAGGCGGATCTCGTGTTTGTCACCGTCATGGGCCAGCGGGTGACGGGCTTGCACATGCCGTTCGGGAGCGTGATGCGCGGCAGCGCGACCGGGGCGGCGATCTCGACCCGGCCGGTGAGGCGCGTCGTCGCTGCTGTTCTTCGTGCAGTTCGCCGCCGCCTCGACTGCCGCGCTGGTGGTTGGGCTGACGTTCGACGGCACCACGCGTCCGATGGCATCGACGATCGCCGTCGCTGCGTTGGGCGAATTCCTGAGCTTCAGGCTGGCCGGGCGCATCGGCGCCGCGCCGCGCGGGGGCAAGCGCGGCCGGGGAGGGCGGTCAGGGACCGGTGAGCAGGCGCTCGATCGACGAGACGACCGGCGTCGCGGGCTCGATGCCCAGGCGTTTGACCAGCGCTTTGGCGAGGTCCGGGAGCAGGTCGTGGAGGTCACGCACGTTGGCGGTCTTCTGCAGGCGCATCATCAGGCCGTAGCCGCGGAAACCGAGGTGTGCGTTGATCGCGTCGCTCATCATCTGCTGTGCCTGCAGGTAGCGCTCGACTTCGTCCTGCGAGCGCTGTGGGGCCGCGCGGGGAAGGTCCGGGGAGGTCGAGATCGACGGTGCCGAAAAGCGCTTGGCGATCAGTCCGCCGCGCTCCAGCGCGGTCATCGCACGCTCGTCGAGCCTGAGCGCGCGCGCCTTCGCCAGCACCTGCGCAACCGTGCAGTTGCCATCGATGAGGATGAGCAGGCCGCGCAGCGTCAACGGGAGGTTGAGCGTGCGCTCCTTGAGTTCCCGCAGGCCGGCCTCGGTCTTCGCATAGATCTCGGAAGGGTCCATCGGCGCTGCTTCGGCGTAGCTTGCATCCACCATGGGCCAACGATCAGCAATTATAGTGCCAGACATTCGCGCGTAGTGGACAACCGATGCGCTACAGCGTCGCCGTCGCGGCGTGCGAGAATCCGCGGCCGATGCGCCGCGGCTGAACCCGCGGCATCGCGCCAACTTCACCCGGGGCCTCGTCATGCTGGCGAACTTC
Source organism: uncultured beta proteobacterium (assembly GCA_963734515.1). Lineage (GTDB taxonomy): Bacteria > Pseudomonadota > Gammaproteobacteria > Burkholderiales > Casimicrobiaceae > VBCG01. Next base: position 122,074 of record CAVTHP010000007.1, read on the forward strand.
GATCGGCGGCTCTGCGCCGCGAACCGGTGGTGCGTCATCGTCATGCTCGCGGCGATGGCGTCGATGGTGTTCGCCAACGTCGCGCTGCGCTTTGTCACGGATCGCTCGATCCTGTGGGTCGAGGAGGCGTCGCGCTACGCGATGATCTGGCTCACCTTCATCGGCGCCGGGCTGGTGCTGCGCTACGGCGGGCACATCGGGATCGACACGCTGCAGCAGCGGCTGCCACGGCATGCGACGGCCATACGCGCGGCAATCTTCATCGTGCTGCTCGGATTCTTCGGCACGATGACGTTCGTCGGCATGCGCTATGCGATCCTGACCTGGGCGCAGACGACGCCGGTGATGGAGATCCCGGTCGGTGCCGTGTACCTCGCGATGCCGATCGGCTTCGCGCTGATGATCGTCCACCTGCTGCTGATGGCGGGGCCTTACCTGCGCCGCGGGGAGTTCCTGGCGGGCGGCGAGTTCGACGCCGACGCGGCAAGGATCTAGGCGCAGGGCGGCGATGGTCGGCGTGCTCTTCCTCGTCGCGCTCGCACTGCTGGCGCTGGGGGTGCCCGTCGCCTTTGCGCTCGGAGGCGCGACGCTCGTCGCACTTCTGGACGGGCAGATTCCGCTGGTGGCATTGCCCAAGTACATGTTCGCGGGCATCGACCTGTTCGCCCTCGAGGCCGTCCCCTTCTTCATCCTGACCGCCGAGCTGATGACCGGCGGCGCGCTCTCCGACGTCCTGCTGCGCTTCGCATCCCAGTTCGTCGGACGTTTTCGCGGCGGCCTGGGTCACACGAACATCCTGGCACTGACGTTCTTTTCGGGAATCTCCGGTTCGGCGCTCGCCGATGCCGCGGGTCCGGGCGCGATCATGATCCGCATGATGCGCAAGGACGGATACGACCCCGGCTATGCCGCCGCGCTCACGGCCGCGACGTCGATCCTGGGGCCGATCATTCCTCCGTCGATCAGCGTGATCGTCTACGCGCTCGCCTATCCGCAGGTGAATCTCGTGGGCTTGCTGATCGCCGGCGTGGTCCCGGGGTTCGTCATCGCACTCGCCATGGCCGCGATCAATCACCTGACGTCGGTGCGCCGCAACTACCGCGGCCTGGTCCAGCAGCTGGTCCTGGCAGATTACCTGCGCAACAGCTGGCGCGCGTTTCCCGCGCTGGTCCTGCCGGTGCTGATCCTGGGCGGCATCGCGTCGGGCGCATTCACGCCGACCGAGGCGTCCGTCGTCGCGGTGTTCTACGCACTGTTCGCCGGACGGGTCATATACCGGACGCTCGAATGGAGGATGCTGCCCGGCATACTCGCGCGCTCGGCTCTGATGACCGCGTCGGTGCTGATCATCGTCGGCGTTTCGGCGGCTTTCGCGTGGGTCCTGACCGTGTCGCGCGTCCCGCAGCACATGACCGACTGGATCGTCGGAATGAATCTGCCGCCACTCGGCTTTCTGTTCGCGGTGAACCTGCTGCTGCTAGCCTTCGGCATCTTCATCGAGCCGTTGCCGGGTATCGTCGTCCTGGTGCCGATCCTCGCGCCGATCGCACACGCACTGCACATCGACGACCTGCAGTTCGGCGTCATCGTCATCGTCAACCTGACGATGGGCATGATCACGCCGCCGGTGGGAGGCCTCCTGTTCGTCACATCGATCGTCGCCAAGGTTCCGCTGGCGCGCCTCGTGCGCGAGCTGTGGCCGTTCCTGTGGGCGCAGCTCGCCGTGCTGGCGCTGCTCGCGCTCGTCCCGGGATTGTGCTCGTGGCTGCCCGGGGTGTTCGGCTATCGCTGAGCGCCGGCGTTCCAGGGTCCGATGCGGCGGGCGAGGCACGTCGAGCGCGCGGAGGTGACCCGCGCGCCGCCGACGCGGGATTTCGATCCTGCCGACCGGATGCGGATCGCCGTCGCCACCGGCTTACTTGTAGTCGCGGATGCGGTCGATGTTCGCCTGCCCGAACTTCCTGCCGAAATCGGCGAAGGCCGGCGCAAGCGCTGCCTGGAACGCCGCCTTGTCGATGTGCTCGATCACCTGCATGCCGTGGGCGCGCAACTCGGCGACGGCGTTGCTCTCGTCCTGGTCGATGCGCGCGCGATTGGCCTTGACCGCTTCCCTGGCAGCAGCGAGGAACGCATGCTTGTCCGCCGGGGACAGCTCGTCCCATCTGGCCTTGCTCATCAGGATCAGTGCGGGCGAGTAGACGTGTCCGGTCAGCGTCAGGTACTTCTGGACCTGGTAGAGCTTTGCCGACAGGATGACCGACAGCGGATTCTCCTGTCCGTCGACGGTCCCCTGCTGCAACGCGGTGAACACCTCGGTGAAGGCCATCGGGGTCGGCAGGATGCCCAGCGTGCGGTAGGCCTCGATGTGGATGGGGTTCTCCATCGTCCGCATCTTCAGCCCCTCGAGGTCCGCGGGAGTCCGGATCGGATGCTTGTTGTTGGTCATGTTCCGGAACCCGTTCTCGCCCCACGCCAGCGCCTCGATGCCCTTGGGCTCGAACTTCTTCAGCATCTGCCGTCCGATCGGGCCGTCGAGAACGGCGCGCGCCTGGGCGTAGTCGCGAAACAGGAACGGAATGTCGAAGATCGCGACCTCGGGCACGAAATTGGGCACCGGGCCGGTCGACGTCATCGTCAGGTCGAGCGTGCCGAGCTGCAGGCCCTCGATCGAACCGCGTTCGTCGCCGAGCGCGGCGGAATAGGAATTCTGGATCCGGTAGCGACCGCCCGTGCGCTTCTCGACTTCCCTCGCAAACGTGTCCACGGCCACGCCGTAGCTCGAGTCCTTCGCGAGCGACGTGTTCATCCTGAGCACGGTCTGCGCCGAGGCGGATGGCGCGGCGAGCACCGCGCATGCGAGCGCGGCGGCGAGCAGGCATCGGAATCGATGCATGGCGAGGTCTCCGTGGGATTCCGGGGTCGTACTTCGGGGCCGTTCCGGGCGTGGCCGGCGGCCGATTCTAGCAGGGGCCGGTGAAGCTGCGACGTTTGTGAAATAATCGGCGCGCAGATCGAGAATCGCGCTGCTGCCGCCCGGGCGAACCGATGCTGGACCCCTCGTTCACCTCTTCACTCGCCGCCTTGCTCCCCGCATCGTCGCTGCTGACGGCGAAGGAGGACACGCGCCCCTACGAATGCGACGGATTGACGCTCTATCGCGAGCTGCCGGCTGCGGTCGTCCTGCCCGAGACCGAGGACCAGGTCGTCCGCATCCTGCAGTTGTGCCACGCCGCGCGCGTTCCGGTCGTTGCGCGCGGGGCGGGCACGAGCCTGTCCGGCGGCTCGCTGCCGGTGGCCGGGGGCGTCGTGCTGTCGCTCGCGAAATTCAGGCGCATCGTGGCCATCGATCCGATGGCGCGCACCGCCGTCGTCGAACCCGGGGTGCGCAATCTCGCGATCTCGGAGGCGGCGAGCGCCTACGGGCTCTTCTATGCGCCCGATCCGTCGTCGCAGATCGCCTGCTCGATCGGCGGCAATGTCGCGGAGAACGCCGGGGGCGTCCATTGCCTGAAATACGGGCTCACCGTGCACAACGTCCGCAAGGTTCGCGCAGTGCTCGTCACCGGTGAGATCGTCGAATTCGGCGCCGATGCGCTCGATGCGCCCGGCTACGACCTCCTCGCGCTGATCACCGGCAGCGAGGGCCTGCTCGCGGTCATTACGCGGATCACCGTCAAGCTCCTGCCGAAGCCCCAGCTCGCGCAGGTCGCTCTGGCGGCGTTCGACGACATCGAGAAGGCGGGCGCCGCCGTGGGCGCGATCATTGGCGCCGGGATCATCCCGGGCGGGCTCGAGATGATGGACCAGCCCGCCACGCGCGCGGTCGAGCAGTTCGTGCACGCCGACTACCCGCTGGACGCGGCGGCGGTGCTGCTGGTCGAGGCGGACGGCACGCCCGAGGAGGTCGCTGCCGAGATGGACGAGATCCGAGCGGTGCTGAGGCAAAGCGGCGCGACGGAAATCCGCGTGTCGCAGAGCGAAGACCAGCGCCTGCTCTACTGGTCGGGACGCAAGGCGGCATTTCCTGCGGTGGGACGGATCTCGCCGGATTACTACTGCATCGACGGCACGATCCCGCGCGCCGCGCTGCCGCGCGTCCTCGCCCGGATCGAGGCCTGGTCGCGCGAGTACGGATTGCCTTGCGCGAACGTATTCCATGCGGGGGACGGCAACCTGCATCCGCTGATCCTGTTCGATGCGAACAAGCCAGGCGACAAGGAGCGCACCGTCGAATTCGGCGATCGCATCCTCGAGCTTTGCATCGAGGTCGGCGGCACCGTGACCGGGGAGCACGGCGTCGGCATCGAGAAGATCCGCGGGATGTGCGTGCAATTCGCGCCCGCGGCACTCGAGCGTTTCCTGGGCATCAAGCGGGCGTTCGACGAGCGCGGCCTGCTCAATCCTGGAAAAGGGGTGCCGACGCTCGCGCGCTGTGCCGAGTTCGGTGCCATGCACGTGCATGCGGGCGCGCTCCCGCATCCCGAGCTGCCGCGTTTCTAGGAGCAGTCATGACGAATTCCGCGAACGAGGTTCGCACCCGCCCGGCAGCGGGCGAGGTTGCCGCCCTGACGGCGAGGCTGCGCGCGGATTACGGCGAACGCACCGTCACGAGCCACGCCGTCCGCGAGCAGCACGGCCACGGCGAAGGCCTTGCCGATGCGGCGCTGCCGGACGTCGTCGTGTTCCCGCACAGCAACGAGGAGGTTGCCGCCGTCGTTCGCTCGTGCGACGCCGCGCGGATTCCGGTCATCGCTTTCGGCGTCGGCACCTCCCTCGAAGGCCACGTCGCCGCGCTCTACGGCGGCGTTTGCCTCGATCTCTCCCAGATGAACCGCGTGCTCGAGGTCAACGCCGCGGACCTCGATTGCCGGGTGCAGGCGGGCGTCACGCGCGAACAGCTCAACGCCGAGCTCAAGGGCACGGGGCTGTTCTTTCCGATCGACCCGGGCGCGAACGCGACGCTCGGCGGCATGGCGTCGACCCGCGCGTCGGGCACCAACGCGGTGCGCTATGGGACGATGCGCGAGAACGTCCTCGGACTGACCGTCGTGACGGCCGACGGCCGGATCGTGCGCACCGGCGGCCGAGCGAGGAAATCGAGCGCGGGCTACGACCTGACGCGCCTGTACGTCGGCTCCGAAGGGACGCTCGGCGTGATCACCGAGGTGCAGTTGCGCCTGTACGGAATCCCCGAGGCGATCTCGGCGGCCGTATGCCAGTTTCCCGACCTCAAGAGCGCCGTCGACACGGTGATCGTCGCGACGCAGCTCGGCATCCCGGTCGCCCGCGTCGAGCTCCTCGACGATGTCCAGATGGACGCCTGCATTCGCTATTCGAAGCTCGAGGGCTTCGAAGCCAGGCCGACGCTGTTCTTCGAGTTCCATGGAACGGAGGCGGGGGTGCGCGAGCAGGCCGAGACGATCCAGTCGCTGGCGGCCGATCACGGCGGCAGCGCATTCCAGTGGGCGACCGCGCCCGAAGACCGTTCCAGGCTCTGGAAAGCGCGGCACAACGCGTACTACGCCGTGCTCGCGCTCGCGCCGGGCCGGCAGGCTTTCGCGACCGACGCCTGCGTTCCTATTTCGCGCCTCACCGATTGCGTGCTGGAGACCCAGGCCGACGTTGCGCAGACTGGACTGGTCGCGCCGATCGTCGGGCATGTCGGCGACGGCAATTTCCACCTGGTGATCCTGTTCGATCCTGCCAGCCCGGACGAGCGCGCCAGGGCCGAGGCGCTTGCCAGGCGGGTGAGCCTGCGCGCCATTGCGATGGGCGGCACCTGCACCGGCGAGCACGGGGTTGGCGTCCACAAGCTCGATGCACTGGTCGCCGAGCACGGCGACGCCGTGGCGCTGATGCAGGCGATCAAGCGCGCGCTCGATCCGAACAACATCATGAATCCCGGCAAGACGGTTCCGATGCCTGGGCGCGGGTAGCGGGCGATCGCCGACCGATGCGCCTCTACATCGGCAACCGGAACTATTCATCGTGGTCGCTTCGCGGCTGGCTCGCGGTGAAGCTGTCGGGCGAGCCATTCGAGGCGGTGCAGGTCGAGCTTGCGGGCAGGGGCCCGAATCCGGCGAACACCGCCTTCTCGCCCTCGGGGCTCGTTCCCTGCCTGCACGACGGCGACGCCGTCGTATGGGATTCGCTCGCGATCGCCGAACACCTGGCCGAGCGCCACCCCGGGATGTGGCCCACGGATCCGGCGGCGCGGGCATGGGCGCGCTCGATTTCCGCGGAGATGCACTCGGGTTTTTCCGCCCTGCGCAGCGAGATGACGATGTGCATACGCGAGCGCGTCGACGTGCGCCCCTGGTCGGCGCCGCTTGCGGCGGACATCGACCGGATTACGCAGTTGTTCGCTGAGACGCGGCGGCGCTTTGGTGCCGGCGGTGCCTACCTCTGCGGTAATTTCTCGATCGCCGATTGCTTCTACGCGCCGGTCGCATTCCGCTTCGGGACCTATGGCGTGACGCCGCCCGGCAGCGCGGGGGCCTGCGTCGAGGCGCTGCTCGCGCATCCGCTGCTGCGCGAGTGGGAGGCCGCCGCGCTCGCCGAAACGGCGGTCATCGACGCCGACGAGCCGCGCGTCATCTATCGCGACAAGCTCGCGCGGGGTGGAGGGACACCCCGTGGCTGACGCTGCGATCGCCGACGTGCAGCAGCGCATCCGCGCCGCTGCCGCGGATCGGCGTCCCTTGCGCATCCGCGGGGGCGGGACCAAGGATTTCTACGGCCACGCGCTCGAGGGCGAGGTGCTCGACACGCGAGCGCTTGCCGGCATCGTCTCCTACGAGCCGACGGAACTGGTGGTCACCGCGCGGGCCGGGACGCTCTTGTCCGAGATCGAGGACGCGCTCGCCGCGCGGGGGCAGATGCTGGCCTTCGACCCGCCGCGTCACGGTACCGGTACGACGCTGGGCGGCGTCGTCGCGGCGGGGTTCTCGGGGCCGCGGCGCGCCGCCGCGGGCGCTGCGCGCGATTTCGTCCTGGGTGTGCGGATCGTCGACGGCAGTGGCGAGGCACTGGCGTTCGGCGGACAGGTGATCAAGAACGTCGCGGGTTTCGACGCCTCGCGCCTGATGTGCGGCGCGCTCGGCACCCTGGGGGTGCTGACCGAGGTGTCGCTGAAATGCGTGCCGCGGCCCAAGGTCGAGACCACGCGGGTCGTCCATTGCGACGCCGACGAGGCGATCCGCAAGGTCAACGAATGGGGCGCGAAGCCGCTCCCGATCTCCGCCACCTGTCACCACGCCGGTCGCCTGTGGCTGAGACTGTCGGGCGCTGCGGCAGCGGTGCAAAGCGCGGCCGGCACGATCGGCGGAAGCGAGGTCGACGGCACAGCGCAGTGGGACGGCCTGCGTGACCAGGCGCACGATTTCTTCCGGGCAGCGCACGAGGGGCACGCAACGCTGTGGCGGCTGTCGGTGTCGTCGACGGCACCGTGGAACGATTTCGGAGGCGAAATGCTGGTCGAATGGGGCGGCGCGCTGCGCTGGCTGATCGCGCGCGTCCCTGTGGACGCAGAGGCGCTGCGGGCCTGGGCGCAACAGCACGGGGGACATGCGACGCTGTTCCGCGGCCCCGACAAGTCGTCGGGCGCATTCCAGTCGCTGTCGCCCGCCGTGCTGGGCCTGCACCAGCGGTTGAAGGCGGTGTTCGATCCGCTGGGCATCCTCAACCGCGGCCGGCTCTACGCCGATTTCTGATGGAGACGAACCTCGCCGCGGAGTACGCGAATACGCCCGAAGGGCTCGAAGCCGAATCGATCCTGCGCGCCTGCGTCCATTGCGGTTTCTGCACGGCGACCTGCCCGACCTACCAGCTGCTGGGCGACGAACTCGACGGCCCGCGCGGGCGCATCTACCTGATCAAGCAGGTGCTGGAGGGCGTGGCGCCATCGGCCAAGACCCAGCTCCACCTCGATCGCTGCCTGACCTGCCGCAGCTGCGAGACGACCTGTCCGTCGGGCGTGCGCTACGGCCGGCTGGTCGACATCGGCCGCAAGATCGTCGACGACCGGGTCGGCCGCTCGCTGCTCGACGGCGTGCGGCGCAGCGCGCTGCGCCGTGGCCTGCTGTCGAAGTCGCTGTTCGGCGGCGCGCTCGCCTTCGGACGGTTCGCCAAGCCCCTGCTGCCCGCAGGATTGGCGGCCTCGATCCCCGACGCCCCGGCGGCGGGTGCATGGCCGGCGGCGCGGCACGCGCGTCGCGTTCTGGTCCTGCGGGGCTGCGTTCAACCCTCGCTCGCGCCCAACATCGATGCGGCGACGGCACGCGTGCTCGACCGTGCCGGCATCGCGGCGATCGCGGTCGCTGGCGGGGGATGCTGCGGCGCGCTCTCGTATCACCTGTCCGAGCACGATGAGGCACGCGGGATCGCAAGACGCAACATCGACGCCTGGTGGCCCCATGTCGAGCAGGGAATCGAGGCGATCGTCGTGACCGCCAGCGGCTGTGGTGTCATGGTCCGCGATTACGGGCATCTGCTGGCGAGCGATCCCGCGTATGCGCAAAAGGCGGAAAGGGTCGCCTCGCTCGCCCGGGATCCGGTCGAGATCGTCGACGCCGAATGGGCGGAGCTGCTGCCGCAGCTCGCGCAACCCGGGACGGCGCGGAAGATCGCATTCCATCCGCCCTGCACGCTGCAGCACGGCATGCAGATCCGCGGCGTCGTCGAGCGTCTGCTGCAGGCCGCCGGCCACACGCTGGTGCCCGTCGCCGACGCTCACCTTTGCTGCGGCTCGGCCGGCACCTATTCGGTGCTGCAACCCGGGATTTCGCAGCAGCTCAAGGCGAACAAGCTGCGCGCGCTCGAAGCGCAGGGCCCCGAACTCGTGGCGACGGCGAACATCGGCTGCATGACGCACCTGCAGTCGGGAACGTCGCTGCCGGTCAGGCACTGGATCGAGCTGATCGACGAGGGCTTCGCCGTGGAGCGTTCGGCTGTGAGCGTCGGGACCGCATGACCACCGAGCTCGCGCCGGCCTTTCGCAGGGCCTATCCGCACTTCGTCGCGATCCCGACGCGGTGGATGGACAACGACACCTACGGCCACGTCAACAACGTCGTCTACTACTCGTATTTCGACACCGCAGTCAATGCGCAGCTGATCGGGGCCGGACACCTGGACATCAGGGCGGGGGCCGCGATCGGAATCGTCGTCGAGACCGCCTGCCGCTTCCACAAGCCGCTGACGTTTCCGGAAACCGTCGACGCGGGAATGCGCGTAGCTCGCCTGGGGAATTCGTCGGTCGTCTACGAGATCGCGCTGTTCCGCGCCGGGGACGACGATGCGGCGGCGACCGGGCGCTTCGTTCATGTCTGGGTCGATCGTGCGACGCGCAGACCGGTGCGGGTGCCCGATGCGATCCGCAGCGCCCTGCTGCCGCTGTGCGTGGCGCCGGAGCCTTCGCGTTGAACGAAGCCGTCGCGGCTGGCGCTGCTGCCTTGCGCCGCGCCGAGTGCATGCCGATGACCGCTGCGACGCGAGGCGCGGCGCAGCGCCTCCTCGCGACGTTCCTCGGCGAGGACGCGCACTACCTTGCGTCGGCCGCGAACTACGGCGACGGCGGGCTGCCTGCGCTGGAGCGCGCGCTCGACCTGTTCCTCGCGCGACCCGAGATCGGTTTCGTCTGGCTGGCGCGCAGCGCCGATGGCGCTATCGTAGGCGCCTGCGTCACCTGCTACGCGATCTCGACCTCGCGCGGCTCACTGGTCGCGAAGCTCGACGACGTCACCATCGACCCGCGCTGGCAACGGCGGGGCGTGGGCAGTGCAATGCTCGGCGCGCTGGCAGAGCACCTGCGCAGGATGGGTATCACCCGCATCGACACCGCCTGCCATCGCGCCAACGCGGATGCCTGGCGTTTCTACGAGCGCATGGGCTTCCATCCGCTGGACGAAGAGCGCATGTCCCTGCTCATCTAGAATCCGCCTCTGGCTGCCGGCGCATCGAATCGGCGCCATCTCCGAAATCGAGGACGCATCGATGAAAACCTGGTTTCCGTTCGCCGGCATTCTGACGCTGGGTCTCTCCGTTCCCGCGGCGGTCGCGCAGGGCGGCGACCCCATCCCGATGCGGGACTTCTTCCGCCATCCCGATCGCGCGTTCTACCGGATATCCGCTGACGGCAGGACGCTGTCGTTCATGCAGCCCTGGGAGCGGCGGATGAACATCTACGTGCAGCCGGCCGGCAGCACCGCGGATCCGGTGCGCATCACTGCGGAGAAGGACCGCGACATCGCCGACTATTTCTGGAAGGGGCCCGACCGCGTCGTCTACCTGAAAGACATCGGAGGCGACGAGAACGACCACGTCGTCGTCGTCGACCGGCATGGCGGGACCCCGAAGGACATGACGCCGTTCCCCGGCGTCAAGGCCCAGATCGTCGATGCGCTTCCCGAGTTTCCCGATCGCCTGCTGATCGGCCTCAATCGGCGGGTCAAGGAAGTGTTCGACGTCTACGACCTCGATCTCGCCACGGGCAAGCTGACGCTGGTCGCGGAGAACCCGGGCGACATCACCGCCTGGGGCGCCGACCACGCCGGGCAGATCCGCTACGCGATCGCGACCGACGGCGTCAACAACACCTATCTCTACCGGGAATCCGGCGACGGCAAGTTCAAGCCGGTGCTGACGACGAGCTTCCGCGAGCAGTTCGCCCCGCAGTTCTTCACTGCCGACAACAAGAAGCTCTACGTCGCATCGAACATCGGCCGCGACAAGGTCGCGATCGTGCTCGTCGACCCGGCCACCGCGAAGGAGGGCGAGGTCGTCTATGCGCGCGACGACGTCGACGTCGGCGGGCTCGTCTGGTCACGCGAGCGCAAGCGCGCCTCGTATGTCGCCTACCAGACCTGGAAGGACGAGCGCCACTACCTCGATCCGGATGCCAGGGCGCTGTTCGGGGGCCTCGAGACGAAGCTTCCCGGCTACGAGGTCGTCGTCCAGTCGACGACCGACGACGAGTCGAGGATGATCGTCGCGGCGGTGAGCGATCGCACCCAGGGGTCGCGCTACATCTACGACCGCAAGGCGGACACCCTGACGAACCTGGGGAACGTCACGCCGTGGCTGCCGGAAGCGAAGCTGGCGAGCATGAAGCCGATCACCTACACGACGCGCGACGGGCTGACGGTCCACGGCTACCTGACGCTGCCCAACGGCGTCGCGCCGAAGAAGCTTCCGGTGGTCGTCAATCCGCACGGCGGCCCCTGGGCCCGCGATGGCTGGGGCTTCAATCCCGAGGTCCAGTTCCTCGCGAGCCGCGGCTATGCGGTGCTGCAGATGAATTTCCGCGGTTCGACGGGCTATGGCCGGAAGTTCTGGGAAGCCTCGTTCAGGCAGTGGGGTTTCAGGATGCAGGACGACGTCACCGACGGCGTGCAGTGGCTGGTGAACGAGGGCATCGCCGATCCGACGCGCATCTGCATCTACGGCGGAAGCTACGGCGGCTACGCGACGCTCGCAGGATTGACCCGGACGCCCGACCTCTACGCCTGCGGCGTCGACTACGTCGGCGTGTCGAACCTGTTCACGTTCATGAAGACCATACCGCCATACTGGAAACCGTATCTGGCGATGCTGCACGAGATGGTCGGCGACCCGGAGAAGGACAAGGCGCTGCTCACCGCCGGCTCCCCCGCCCTCAACGCGCAGAAGATCAAGGCGCCGCTGCTGATCGCGCAGGGGGCGCGCGACCCGCGCGTCAACAAGGACGAATCCGACCAGATGGTCGCGGCGCTGAAGGCCCGCGGCATCGACGTGCCGTACATCGTCAAGGACAACGAGGGCCACGGCTTTCACAACGAGGAGAACCAGTTCGACTTCTACGAGGCGATGGAGAAGTTCCTGGCGAAATACCTGGGCAAGCCGGGGGTCTGATGCCGCGGAGGTGGATCGTCGTGCCGGCGGCGGGTAGCGCTTCGCGCTTCGGCGCGGCGCAACCCAAGCAGTATGCGGATCTCGGGGGCACGCCGATGATCCTGCGCACGCTCGACCGTCTCGCGGCGCTCGACGCATCGGCAATCATCGTCGTACTTGCGCCCGACGACACGCAGTTCGAACGCATCGTGCCGCAGCGCCCTGGAGTCGAGGCGCTGCGCCGCGGCGGCAGCACTCGCGCGGCGAGCGTGCGCAACGCGCTGATCGCGCTCGCCTCACGCTGCGCGGACGACGACTGGATCCTGGTCCACGACGCCGCGAGGCCCTGCGTGCCGCGCGACGCCCTGCGGAGTCTCGTCGAAACGATCGGCGACGATCCGGTCGGCGGACTGCTCGCGCTTCCGCTCACCGACACGCTGAAACGCGCCGATGCGTCGGCCGATGCGCCGCGGGTGCTGCGCACCGAGGACCGCAGCTCGCTGTGGCTCGCGCAGACGCCGCAGATGTTCCGCTATCGAGTCCTCGCGGACGCCATCGAGCTCGATGCCGCAGGCGATGCGACCGACGAAGCGCAGGCCGTCGAGGCGCTCGCGGCGACAGGGGCCTGCACGATGCCGCGGCTCGTTCCGGGAAGCCCCGCGAACGTCAAGGTGACCTACGCCGGCGACCTGGCACTCGCGGCGAGCATTCTCCGGACCCAAGGTGATCCATGAACCCATTGCGCATCGGCACCGGATTCGACGTGCACGCGTTCGCCACCGGGCGACCCCTGGTGATCGGAGGCGTGACCATTCCCCACCATCGCGGCCTCGAAGGCCATTCGGACGCGGACGTCCTGCTGCACGCGATCGCCGACGCGGTGCTGGGCGCGCTCGCGCTGGGCGACATCGGCATGCATTTTCCCGATACCGACGCGAGGTGGAAAGGCGCGGACAGCCGGCGTCTGCTGCGCGAGGTGGCCGCGCTCGCGTCGGTGCAGCGCTATCGGGTCGGCAATGTCGACACGACGGTGATCGCGCAGGCGCCGAGGCTCGCGCCCCATGTGGCGACGATGCGAGCCAACATCGCGTCGGACCTCGGCTGCGCGGTCGACTGCGTGTCGGTGAAGGCGACGACGACCGAGCGGCTCGGCTTTGCCGGACGCGAGGAAGGGATCGCGGCGATGGCGAGCGTGCTGCTGTGCGCGATGGAGGAAGGCAGCGGCCCTTGAGCCGTCGTGGTGCGGGGCTCGCCGGCCGCCCGCCGCGACCGGGCGCTGCGGGTCACGCGGGTTCGGCGGCCTTCAGCGTCACCCGCGCGACGGTGCCGCCGCCTTCACGCGGCAGCAGGTCGAAGCTGCCTCCATGCAGCCGCGCGATCCGATCGACGATCGCGAGGCCGAGCCCCGCGCCGGCCACGCCGTCCTCGCGCGTCCGCGCCTCGCTCGCTTGCGTGAACGGCTGCTTCAGCCGCTCGACGTCGACTGTGGCGATTCCCGGCCCGCGGTCGGCGACGTCGATGACGATCGATCCTTCGCGAGGGGTCACCGAGACCTCGACCGGGGGTGCGCCATAGGCGAGCGCGTTGTCGATCAGGTTGTTGACCAGCCTGGACACCGACGTCGGCTTGATTCGCGAATGCGAAGGCATCGCCGCAGCGAGCGTCACGTCGCGCCCGGCGCGGCGAAAGCGCTCGACGCAGGCGGTGAGGATCGCGGTGACATCGACCGGGTCGGCCGCGCCGGCGGCTTCGTCGCGGGCAAAGTCGAGGAACTGGTTGATGATCCGGTCCATTTCCTCGATGTCGGCAACCATGCCCTCGCGCGTCCGGTCGTCGCCGGCACGCAACTCGATGCCGAGCCGCAGCCGGGCGAGCGGCGTGCGCAGGTCATGCGAGACACCGGCGAGCAGCAGCGCCCGATCGCGCTCGCTCTGGCGCAGGCTGGCCAGCATCGCGTTGAATCCGCGATTGACGGCGGCTATCTCGGACGCGCCGGACTCGGGCAGCGGCGAGGGTGACTCGCCGCGCCCCACGTGTTCGACGGCGAGCCTGAGTTCGCGCAGCGGACGGGCAAGGTAGCGGGCGAAGACGAATGCGGCGGCGAGCAGCAATCCGGCGATGATCAGCGCCCAGGTCAGTGCGCGCGTCGGCACGTCGTTCTGCCGGGGCGGCAACGGGAAGCCGATCCAGTAGCCGTCGCCGCCTGCCTGCAGGCGCACGAAGATCTCGTGCAGGCGCGGCGCGAGACGCACCTCGGTGCCTGCGCCCAGGCCCTCGCGCAAGCGTTCCTCGAGACCGCGCAGCGTTGCCCCGGCGGGCGGGATGCCGATCGTGGCGCGCTCGCGCTCGGCGATGATCCGCACGCCGTATTCGCGACCGAGGCGTGCGAGCGTATCGCTGCGATACGGAACGTCGGTGCCCTCGAGCGACGCGCGCAGAGCCTTCATCTGGACCAGCTTGGTGTCGTTGAACTGCCGGGCGATCAGCGCGGCGCGGTCGTGGCTGAACAACAGGATCGTCGTTACGACGACCAGCGCGACGACGGCGACCAGCAGCAGCATCAGGCGCCCGAACAGCGAGCGCGGCCAGATCGTCACGCGGGCTCGCCCCGGCCGGCTGGCGACGTCGCCGCAGCCTCGCCGCGCGCTTCGCCTTCCGGCACGTAGACGTAGCCGAATCCCCACACGGTCTGGATGAAGCGGGGCGCCGTGGGATCGGTCTCGACCAGCTTGCGCAGGCGGGATACCTGCACGTCGATCGCGCGATCGAAGACCTCGTGGTCGCGGCCGCGCGCGAGCAGCATCAGCTTCTCGCGCGCCAGCGGCTGTCGCGGATGCTCGACGAAGACCTTGATCAGCGAAAACTCGCCCGTGGTCAGCGTGTGCACCTCGCCGGCGCGCTCGAGCGTGCGTGCCGCGAGGTCGAGCGTGTGCGATCCGAAGGGTACGCGTCCTTCGCCGGTGGGAGCGCCCGGCACCAGTCGCTCGCCGTGACGCCGCAGCACCGCGTGGATCCTGGCGACGAGCTCGCGCGGGTTGAAAGGCTTGGGCAGGTAGTCGTCGGCGCCCATCTCGAGTCCAACGATGCGGTCGACGTCATCGCCCTTGGCCGTCAGCATGATGATCGGAACCGATTCGCCCGCGCCGCGCAGGCGCCTGCATACCGACAGGCCGTCCTCGCCCGGAAGCATCAGGTCGAGGACGACCAGGTGCGGCGGGTCGCGCTGCAGCTTCTTGTCGATCTGCGCCGCGTCGGGCAGCGCCGCGACCTGGAAACCCTGCTCGGACAGGTAGCGGGTCAGGAGGTCGCGCAAGCGCACGTCGTCGTCGACGACGAGGATCTTCGCGGGAGCGGGTTTGCCGGTCATGTCGGCCGATTAGAGCGGTTCGCGACAGCAGCGTCTGCAGGCAGCGTGTAACGGATTGTATCCCCGGTCGGCGGGCGCAACCTCCGGTTGCAAACGACCGCGCGCGGGACCGAACACGGCCGGACAATGCGGGCACGAACGCAGGTGCCCTGCGCTACGGCGCTCGCCGGGGCGACCGGGCAACCGACCGATACACTCGAAAGGAACTTCGACCATGAACCATCGAATCAGGACACGCTTCGCGACGGCCGCGGCGGTGGCCGTCATCGGGCTGGGTGCAGTCGCCTACGCGCAGCCGGCCCGCCTCGGCCACCGCGGGGGCGGCGACTTCGTGGCGGCGATCGCGGCGCTGAAGGGCCAGCTCAATCTCAGCACGTCGCAGCAGGCGATGTGGGACAGCGCCGTCGCGGCCGGCCAGGCGGCGCGCGCGAGCGCCCGCATCAACACGCAGAATGTACGCGGTGCGTTGAGCGCCGAGCTCGCGAAAGCGGAGCCCGATCTCGCCGCGGTCGCCGCCGCCGCCGACAGCGCGCGCACGCAGAACGCCGCACAGCGGCATCAGGTCCGCGACACCTGGCTCGGCCTCTACGCCACGTTCTCGCCTGATCAGAAAGCCGTCGTGAAGGCGGCGATCGAGCAGCGACTGGCACGCATCGATCAGTGGCGCGCAAAGATGCGGCAGCGCCACGGGCAGGGCGGCTGAGAGCTGCGCGCTCGCTTCGCCCGCAGGGCCGGGGCCCCGCGGCGCGTCGCTTCCCGAGGCCGGCGGCGCCTCGTTCCTGCTCGCCCCGAGGGGGTGGCGGGAACGAGGGCGTGGCGTCAGATGCGAGCGAGCGCGGGCGTCGCGTAGCGCCGGATCGTAGAGACTGCCGCTGCCTCGAGCGTCGAGGGCACGACGGGCTTGCCGAGCAGCAGCAGTCCCGCCGCACGCGCCTCGCGGTCGGCGCGCGTTCCCGTATCGCCGGAGACGATGATCGCCGGCACCGGGTACCCGAGCTCGTCGCGGAGCCTGCGGACGGCGCGAATGCCCGAATCGCCATCGGCCAGCCTCAGGTCTGCGACGATGAGATCCGGATAGCGTGCGACATCGCCGATGCGCGTCATCAACCCGTCGAGGGTCTGCGCGCCGACGACCGTCGCGCCCCAGGTCTCGAACAGCGTCGTCATTGCATCCACGGTCGCCGGGTCGTCGTCGACGACGGCAACGACGCGGTCGGCGAGATCGCTGCGCGGCATGGATGCGGGCGGGCCCGGCGCCTGGACCGCGCGCTGGGTGCGCAGCCGCAGGCCGCGGGCCCGCGGTGCCAGCACGCGGAAGCGCGAGCCTTCCCCGGGCACGGATTCGAGTTCGACCCTGTGGCCCAGCAGATCGGCGAAGCGCCGCACGATGGCGAGGCCGAGGCCCATGCCGCGACCCGCAGTGGGGGCAGCCGAGCGATCGCCGACCTGGTAGAACTCCTCGAAGATCCGCTCGCGGTCGCCGCGTGCGATTCCGACCCCGGTGTCGACGACGTCGATCGCCACGTGGTCGCCGCGCCGCCTTGCGCCGATCAGTACACCGCCGCGGCTGGTGTAGCGGATCGCGTTCGCGACGAGGTTGCCGACGATCCTCTCGAGCAGCCCGGCATCGCTGTCGACGCACAACGAGGTCGATACGACGCGGAAGGCGAGTCCGCGCGCGGCCGCCTGCGGTGCGAATTCGCAGACGATCCGCTCGAACAGCGCGGGCAGCGCCACGCTTCCACGCTCCGGCGTCAGCACTCCCGCATCGAGCCGCGACAGGTCGATCAACTGCGCGAACTGGCGTTCGAGCGCGCTGGCGGCCGTTTCCACATTGACGATCAGCGGTCGCCACTCGGCATTGCGCGCGCGTGCCGACAGCGCGGCGACGTAGAGGCCGAGCGCATGCAGGGGCTGGCGCAGGTCGTGGCTCGCGGCGGCCAGGAGCTGGCTCTTGGCGCGATTGGCAGCTTCCGCGGCCGACCGCGCTTCGACCGCGCTGCGCGTACGTTCCTTCAGCTCGCCGATCAGGTCGATGTTCTCGTAGCGGATGACCAGCGAGCGGGTGAGTACGTCGTTCAGGCGATGTCCAAAACCCAGGACGAAGCCGAGGACCACGGTCATGACTCCGGCGAGGAAGAGATGCACGGGATCGCCGACCAGTGCGACGCGGACGATCAGCGGCAACAGTGCCGGGAGCACGAAGCCGTACAACGAAGGCTTGTACACGGCGGTGAGGTAGAGCCCGCCCAGCACCACGCCGAACAGGCACACGATCAGCAGCGCCTGCAGTGCCGGCTCCCCGGGGAACGCCGCGACGGCTGCAAGGCCCCACAGCGCGCCGGCGATCGTCGATCCCGCGGCCCAGTAGCGGCCCCAGCGCGGCGCCGCGTCGGCGCCGGGACGCTCCAGCGCGAACGCGCGCGCAAGTGCCGTGCGCCATCCCTGGTTGACCGCGATCAGGCCGCACCACGTGATCATCGCGGCCGCCGGAACCTGGCCCCACATCGCGGCGCAGAGGATCAGCGCGCCCAGGCCCATCGACAGCGACGTCAGGTGGACATGCGCATACAGCGTCGCGACCTGATCGGCGCGCGCGCGAGCGACGAGTGCGGGGCTGATCGTGCAGGGCGGATACACCGGGACCGCCGCGGGCGCGCGCCGGGCGCGTCAGTGCATGTCCGGACGCGGGGCGACGGCGTCGATCTGCACGCCGCGCCGCGTGAGCTCGGCGATCGCCTGCGCGCGCGAGCGCACGTTCAGCGCCTTGAGGATCGCGCTGACATGCACCTTGACCGTGCCCTCGGACAGGCGCAGGTCGCGGCAGATCAGCTTGTTGGGCTTGCCCTGGATCAGCAGCCGCAACACGTCGGCCTGCCGGTGCGTGAGACCGAAAAGATCTCCGGGAAGGCCGGCGATTTCGGGACGCGCGGGCGCGATGTCGGCGGTGACGCTGCGACCGCCGTCGAGCACCGTGCGTATTGCGTCGAGCAGTTCAGAAGGGGTCGACGTCTTGGCGATGTAGCCGCGGGCTCCGGCGGCGAGCGCAGCGCCGACGGTCGCGCGATCGTGGGTGGCCGACAGCACGACCACGGGAAGCCGCGGAAAGTCACGCGTCAGCTCCGCGAGCAGGTCGAGGCCGTGCGCGCCGGGCAGGGCCAGGTCGAGCAGGACGAGCGCGCAGTCCGGGTGGCGTGCCAGCGCGGCGAGCGTGCCGGCGCGGTCGATCGCGGCCAGCACCTCGACCGCACCGTGGATCTGGGGGAGCGACTGGGCCAGTGCCTGCTGGATCAGCGGATGGTCGTCGACCACGAGTATCTTCATCGCCCCCTCCCCCGCAGGTGGCGCAGCCATCGATCGGGCGCCGCGTCGTGCCGAATCTACGAGAAGGGCGCCGCGGCTCATACTGACAAAACCGCCAGTACCCGTGTCGATTGCGGCCGCTGCCGGATTTGCAGGCGCGGGTCGGCGAGGCCCGCCACCGGCGTGCCCAGGGGGTCGTGCCGGGCGGGCGACGCTGCGGGCGGGGAGGAGAGGAGAGCGGTCCGGATCAGCCCGAGCGGCCGAACCCCGCCTTCTTCTCGTCGGCGTCTTCCTTCTTGAACGCGCGCAGCCGCGAGTCGACGACCGACGCCTCGTAGAAGTTGCCGTCCCCGGACTTGGACGCGATCTCGAGCTGGTCGATCGCGCCCTTGAGATTGCCCTGCCAGGCGTAGTACTCGGCCTGGTGCTGGTGCGAAAGCATCTGCTTGTTCTGCGCGGCATACGCGCGCGCGGCGAGCAGCTGCAGCGGCCCGTCGTTCGGGAACCGGTCGATCTCGTGCTCGACGAACCTGGCGGCTTCGGCGCTGCGCCCGGCTTTCAGCAGCGCGTCGGGATAGTCGTAGACCATCTGCATCTTGTTCGGATAGCGGTCGACGCCGGCCTTGAAGCGCCGGATCGCGGCATCGAGCTGTCCGGTCTCGAGCAGCACGTGGCCGGCGATCGCGTCGATCATCGGGTGGGGAGGCGCGATCTTCTCGAGCCTGGCGAGCTCGGTCTGCATGCGCGTCTGGTCCTTGGTGCGCAGCAGTGCTGCGACCAGCCCGTACTGCGTCGCGACCTTGTTGTTGTACTTGTGTTCGGCGAGCGCGTCGTCGAAGTACTTGACCGCCTGTTGGGGTTCGCCCTCGTAGCTTCGCAGCAGCGCCCGCACCAGATCGTAGTCGAGCGAATCGACGACCTGGCGGTACGGAACGCTCGCGGCGCGCGCCTGGGCCTCGGCGATGCGCTCGTACGTGACCGGGTGGTCCTGCAGGTAGGCCGGGACGTTGGCGCCACCGCTGAATCGCGTCGCCCGCTGCAGCCGCTCCATGAATGTGGCCATCGCGTTCACGTCGAAGCCCGCCGCGTCGAGGCGCTCGAAACCGATGCGGTCGGCCTCCCGCTCCTGGTCACGCGTGAAATTGATCTCGTGCTGGATGCTCAGGGCCTGCGTGGCAGCGATCGCCCCGGACGCGGCGTCACCGCTCGACGCGCCGCTGCCGCGGGCCGCGAGGATCGCGACGGCGAGCCCCGCGAGCGACATCAGCATCGAATCCTTTTGCGCCGCGATCGAGCGCGCGATGTGGTGCTGGGTGACGTGGGTGATTTCGTGCGCAAGCACGCTCGCGAGTTCCGATTCGGATTGGGTCAGCAGGATCAGCCCGGTGTTGACGCCGACGTAGCCCCCGGGCAGGGCGAATGCATTGATCGTCGGATCGTTGACCGCGAAGAAATGGAAATCGGTCTTGACGTCGGTCGACGCGGCGATCAGCCGGTGGCCGATCTCGTTCAGGTAGTCGTTGACCTCGGGATCGTTCAGATAGGCGCCGCTGGCGCGCAACTGGTGCACGACGGCTTCGCCGAGCTTGCTCTCCTGGGCCGGCGACAGACTGGCCTGCGATGCGTCACCGAGGTCCGGAAGGGTCTGCGCGACCGCGTCCGCAATCGGCGCCGGGACATGGCGGGTGGGCGACAGCGGCGCGCAGGCGAGCGCTGCGACGAGGCAGGCCGCAATCCACCTGCGGGGGTGGCGATGGCTGGAAACGCGTGCGGACACGAGCCGGGACTTCAAGGTCGTTGATGCTAAGATGCCGCCCTCGCGAAGGAGTTCACCGCGACAGCCGAGTGCCGTCGAAGGATTCATGCCGCGCCCATCCAATCCGGGTTCCGCCTCCAGGCGCAAACGCAGCCCCGCGGCAGGCGCCGAGCCGGGCGCTCGGCCGCCACGCACCGCATCCGGCGGCGAACCCTCGCGGACGCGGCGGGAGAGCGGGGCCGGCCTGCATTTTACCCACTTCGATACGGCCGGCCAGGCGCACATGGTCGATGTCGGCGCCAAGGAGGTGACCCGACGCGTCGCCCGCGCCGGCGGCCGCATCGCCATGAGCGCAAAGACCCTCGCGCTGATTCGCGCCGGAACGGCGAAGAAGGGTGACGTGCTGGGTATCGCGCGCATCGCGGCCATCCAGGCTGCCAAGCGCACGTCAGACCTCATTCCGCTCGCGCACCCCCTGATGCTGACGCGGGTCGCCGTCGATTTCGCCCACGTCGACGAGGGGCCGGCCGTCGCCATCGAGGTCACGGTCGAGACGCGCGATCGCACCGGCGTGGAGATGGAAGCGCTGACCGCCGTCGCCGCAGGGCTGCTGACGATCTACGACATGTGCAAGGCCGCCGACCGCGGCATGCGCATCGAGGGCGTCCGCCTGCTCGAGAAGAGCGGCGGCCGCTCGGGACACTACAAGGCCGATTGAACGACCGGCTTGGCCGCCGCGGGATCGCGGCAGGAGGAAAGGAAATGAAAAGCGCTCTGGTCTGGGTCGGGCGGGCGGCAGGCACGATCGGCGTCGCGGTCTGCGCGCTGGGTTCGGTTGCGCGGATCACCGGTCACTACACGGTCGGCAGCTACCAGGTGGGCACCCTGCTGCTCGCGGGCACCGCGGCGATGGCCGCCGGCTGCCTGGCTCTGCTGTGGGCACTGACCTCGCGCGACGGGCAGGACCGCTGACGGTCTCACCAGTCCCACATCGTCCCGTCCTCGAGGCGGTTCACCGGCAGTGCGCTCGCCTGGTACGGATAGCGGGACGCGAGCGCCTCGTCGATCTCGACGCCATGACCCGGCGCGGTTCCCGGATGCAGGTAGCCGTCGGCGAACTGGTAGGCGTGCGGGAACACGGCATCGGTCTCGGGGGTGTGCCGCATGTACTCCTGGATGCCGAAGTTGTGCACCCAGGTGTCGAAATGCAGCGCAGCACCCATGCACACCGGCGACAGGTCGGTCGCGCCGTGCGACCCGGTGCGCACCTGGTGGAGCTCGGCAAGATGCGCGATGCGTCGGAGATGGGTGATGCCGCCTGCGTGGACGACGGTGGTGCGGATGTAATCGATCAACTGTTCGCTGATCAGCACCTGGCAGTCGAAGATCGTATTGAACACCTCTCCGACCGCGATCGGAGTCACCGTGTGCTGGCGGATCAGCCTGAACGATTCCTGGTTCTCGGCAGGCGTCGGGTCCTCCATCCAGAACAACCGGTAGGGCTCGAGTGCGCGCCCGAGGCGCCCCGCCTCGATCGGCGTCAGCCGGTGATGAACGTCGTGCAGCAGGTGCTGCTCGAAGCCGAAGCGCGCGCGGATGGCGTCGAAGAGCTTGGGCACGTGGTCGAGGTAGCGCGTCGTCGACCAGATGTTCTCGGTGGCGATGGCTGCGTCTGCGGGCTCGTAGTACAGCTTGTCCTTCGCGACGCCGTAGGTCGACGCGAGTCCCGGGATCCCGCACTGCGCGCGGATCGCCTTGTAGCCCATATCGATGTAACGGGCGACCTGGTCGACCGTTTCCGCGATGTCGCGGCCGTTCGCGTGCCCGTAGACCATGACGCCGTCGCGGCTGGCGCCGCCGAGCAGCTCGTAGACCGGCAGGCCGGCGACCTTGCCCTTGATGTCCCAGAGGGCGGTGTCCACGGCAGCGATCGCGCTCATCGTGACCGGCCCGCGCCGCCAGTACGCGCCGCGGTAGAAGTACTGCCAGGTGTCCTCGATTCGCGCGGGATCGCGGCCGATCAGCGCCGGGACCACGTGCTCGGTCAGGTAGGTCGCGACCGCCAGCTCGCGGCCGTTCAGCGTCGCGTCGCCGACTCCCGTGACCCCTTCGTCGGTCTCGATCTTGAGGGTGACGAAGTTGCGGCCGGGGCAGGTGACGATGACGCGGGCGGCGATGATCTTCATGGCGCAAAGCCTCGGGAAGCGGGACGAGGACGGCGACGACCGGCATCGCGGGACGGCTCACCTTGGGTCGAGGTCCGGTGGTCTAACCACTTGACCACAGTATAACGGCGTCGCTATGATGCGTCCACATCGCGTAGCCTGGGAGCCACGCTTGCGGCCGCGTCGAGCGCGCGACCGGATCGGGTGGCGGATCGCCCGGACCCGATCGCGCAGGCCCCGAGTTCCCCGAAGCGCCGCTGGAGGATTCACCGTTGCCGCTCACCGCCGTCGAGCCCAAGCGTCTCTACCGCCAGATCGCCGACCAGCTCGCGCAGCTGATCGCGAGCGGCGAGTTCGCCGCCGGTTCGCGCCTTCCCGCCGAGCGCGAACTCGCGGTGTCGCTGGGCGTGAGCCGGGCATCGGTGCGCGAGGCGATCATCTCGCTGGAAATGAACGGGCTGGTCGAGGTCCGAGTCGGGACCGGCATCTTTGTCACGCGCCCGCCGGAGGGTGCGGTGCGTGCGGGTGGAGATGGCGGCCCGGGGCCTTTCGAGCTGCTCGCGGCGCGCAGGATGGTCGAGGGCGAGATTGCCGCGCTGGCGGCAAAAGGCGCGACCGCGGAGGACGCCGACGCGTTGCGCGAGAGCGTCGTGCGGATGGAGGCGATGCTCGACGATTTCCATGCGCGCGAAGCCGAGGACCGCGATTTCCACATGCTCGTGGCGCGGGCGAGCGGGAACAGCTCGCTCGAGCTGGTCGTCGAAGGCCTGTGGAACCAGCGTGCCGGGCTGTGGGGCCGGCTGCAGCAGCATTTCCATACGCGCGAGCTCGCCGTGCAGACCATCCGCGACCATGCGGCGATCGCGAAAGCGATTGCCGTGCACGATCCCGATGCGGCGCGCGCAGCCATGCATCGGCATCTGTCGCGGGTCGTGCGCGTGTTCCAGCGCGGCGTCGACGCGGAGGCGGGGCGTTCCGCCGTCGCGACGGGCGCCGCGAGATCCCGGCGCCCTGCGCGGCAGGTGAAGGCAAGGGCATGAGTCTCGTCGTGGCCCCCCGAGGGACACGTTCGTTCCCGCGATCGCCTCGACGCGCATCGGCGATCGATCGTCGACAACTGAAGGAGGAACTGCAATGAGCAACAGCCAGCAATG
Source organism: uncultured beta proteobacterium (assembly GCA_963734515.1). GTDB lineage: Bacteria > Pseudomonadota > Gammaproteobacteria > Burkholderiales > Casimicrobiaceae > VBCG01. The sequence continues at coordinate 145,687 of CAVTHP010000007.1, forward strand.
CCCGGGCGCGCTGCGTCGCCAGACGCTGCGCCTGATGACCGGCGCCGCGATTTCAGCGCTTGCGCTCGGATCGACCGCCGCGATGGCCCAGGTTCCCGCACTGCCGAAGAGCCCGGTGACGATCAGCATCGTCGACGTCGCCGGCAATCTCGCGCTGACGCAGGACGCCATCGAGGCCTACCAGAAGGCGCATCCGAACCTGGTGTCGAAGATCAACTTCACCAAGGCCCCGGCGCCCGAGCTTCCCGGCAAGCTGAAAGCGATGCAGGCCGCCGGCCGCAGCGACATCGACATGGTGCTGACGGGCACCGACTTCCTCGCCGCCGGCATCGAGCAGGGCGTGCTGATGAAGATCCTGCCCGCCGACGCGTCGAAGTTCCCCAACCTGATGGCGAACTACCAGCCGGCAGCGGCGAAGATGCAGGAGCTGGCCGGTGACTACGGCATCGAGGTGACGTTCATGCCGGCGGGGCCGCTGGTCGAATACAACCCGGCCACGGTGAAGGATGTCCCGACGACGCCGCAGGCGCTGCTCGCGTGGTGCAAGGCGCACCCGAACCGCCTGATCTACGCCCGGCCGGCGAACTCGGGTCCCGGCCGCACGTTCCTGATGGGCCTGCCCTACCTGCTGGGCGACAAGGATCCGAAGGATCCGGTCAATGGCTGGGACAAGACCTGGGCGTACCTGCAGGAGCTCAATTCCTGCATCGAGTACTACCCATCGGGTACCGGCGCGGTGATGAAGGAGCTCGGCGAAGGCTCGCGCGACATGACGCCGACCGTGACGGGCTGGGACCTGAATCCGCGCGCGCTGGGCATCGTGCCGAAGAGCTTCAAGGTCGCGCCTTTCAAGGGCATGACCTGGGTCAACGACGCGCATTACATGGTCATCCCGAAGGGCGTGGCGCCCGACAAGGTCGCCGTGGTCCTCGACCTGATGGCCTATCTGCTGACCCCGCACGCGCAGGCCTACACCTACGACGAGGGCTATTTCTATCCGGGCCCCGCCGTCAAGGGCGTGACGATCGCCATGGCGCCGAAGAAGAGCCAGGAATCGATCAAGGAATACGGGCGTCCCGAGTACGACGGCTGGCTGAAGGAGTTTCCGCATACGCAGTCGCTTCCTCCCGACGCCCAGGTGAAGGCGTTCGCGCTGTGGGACCAGAAGGTCGGCGCGAAGAAGACCAAGTAAGGCAGTCGATCGCGCACGGCCCGCAGGGCGCAGGTCGTGCGCGACACCTGAATCCGCCGCACCGGATCGCCGCCATCGAAGGCGATCCGGTGCGCTGACCCGGATCGGCCGGGCGCGGCTGCGGAAGCGGCGGCGCGCCGCCGTCGATCGTCACGAGCCGAAAATGAAGCAGGATTTCTCCGAACTCCGCCTCGATCGCGTCACGCGGCGCTTCGCCGGCGCCGGCGGTCTGGCATTCAACGCGCTCGACGAGCTGACGATCACGGTCCGGCGCGGGGAGTTCATCGCGCTGCTCGGTCCCTCCGGCTGCGGCAAGTCCACGGCGCTGAACTGCATCGCCGGCCTGCTGCCGTTGTCCGGCGGCACGATCCAGCTCGACGACCTGCGCATCGACACCCTGCCTCCCGAGAGCCGCGGTTTCGGGATGGTGTTCCAGAACTACGCGCTGTTCCCGCACATGAGCGTCGAGCGCAACATCGGCTTCGGACTGCGGATGCGCGGCGTTTCCACGGCGGAAACCGCGACTCGGGTCGCCAATGCGCTGAAGCTCGTCCAGCTCACCGGCCAGGAGCACAAGCTGCCCGGCCAGCTGTCGGGCGGACAGCAGCAGCGGGTGGCGATCGCCCGCGCAATCGTCATCGAGCCGCCGCTGGTGCTGATGGACGAGCCGCTTTCGAACCTCGATGCCAAGCTGCGCATCGAGACCCGAGCCGAGATCCGGCGCATCCATCACGAGCTCGGCCGCGCGACGATCTACGTGACGCACGACCAGGACGAGGCCCTGTCGCTGGCCGACCGCATCGTCGTGATGAAGGACGGCGTCGTCCAGCAGATCGACCGGCCGCAGCAGATCTACGCGCAACCGGCGAACCTGCACGTCGCGCGCTTCATGGGCTATCGCAACGTCATCGAGATGGAGATCGAAGGCACGACCGGTGATCGCGTCGCGCTGCGCGACCGCGACGTCCCCCTGACCGGAACGCCGATGCAGGCATTGCCCGGCAAGCGGGCGATGGTCGCGATGCGTCCGGAGGAGATCGTGGTCGGCGAGGGTCCCGAAGGGCGGAACACGATCGTCGTGCGCGTCGAGACCGTCGAATACGGCGGCCGCGATTCGCTCGTCGGCGTCGCGACGGCGACGGGCGCTCGGCTGTACCTGCGAACGGCGCATTCGGCGGCGCCCGGCGATGCACTCTCGATCCATGTGCCGCCGGAGCGGGCGCTCGTCTATGCGCCGACACCGGCATGATGCCCCCGACGAACCGGGGCGGTGCATGAACACCCGGACCACCGCGCTCGCCCGTGCGCCGTTCGACCGCACGCTGCTGCTCGCCATGCCGGCGACGCTGTTCATGGTCGCACTGTTCATCTATCCGTTTCTCTACGGGCTGTGGCTGTCGTTCGAGCCGGCCAAAGGGGGCTGGCTCGCGAACTACCACAAGTTCTTCACGGCCGACAACCTGTGGCCGACGATCTGGACGACGCTGAAGCTCGCGCTGCCGGCGACGCTGATCAATGTCGGCATCGCCCTCCCGATCGCGTTCCGGATGCGCGTCAAGAGCCGCTACCAGCGGCTGATCACGACAGTCCTCGTCGTTCCGATCACGCTGGGCACCGTGCTGATCGCCGACGGGATGCTGACCTATTTCGGGCCGAAAGGCTGGCTCGCGCACGTGCTGGAGCTCCTGCCGTTCTACGAGGGCCCGATCCGGCTGACGCACAACTACTGGGGGGTGTTGATCTCGCTGGTGATCTCGGGCTTCCCGTTCGCGTTCCTGCTGATCCTGTCGTACATCACCGGCATCGACCCGGTGCTCGCCCGTGCGGCGTCCACCCTCGGAGCGAGCCCGGCCTCGCAGTTCCGCCACATCTACCTCCCGCTGCTCGCACCGGGGCTCGCGATGTGCTTCTGCCTGGCCTTCGTGCAGGCGTATTCGGTGTTCCCTTCGGCGGTGCTGCTGGGGGCACCGGCGGGACCGACGCGCGTCATCTCGCTGGCCGCCTACGAAGCCGCGTTCGAGCAGTACGACTACTCTCTCGCCTCGGCGATCGCGATGATCATGGGGTTCGTGCAGCTGATCATCGTTGCGGTCGTGCTGGGCCTTCGCGGGCTGTTCTATCGCGGGCCGGTCGTGGGGGGCAAGGGATGAGCGGCGCGAAGTCCTGGCTCGACCGTGCGTGGAGCGGCCTGCTGTGGGGCACGATGGCGGTATTCGTCGTCAATGTGGCGATGCTGATCGCCACGGTCGCCACCAATTCGCTCGCGCGCCGGTGGCTCGGCACCTGGTTGCCGGACGGCTGGACGATGAACTGGTACCTCCAGGCGTGGAAGGACTACCAGCTGTCCGACATCCTGTGGGTGACGATGGAGGTCGTGCTGGCGGTCGTTTTCCTGTCGCTGCTGATCGGCGTGCCTGCAGCCTATGCGCTGGCGCGCCGCGATTTTCCGGGGAAGCGCGCGCTGATGCTGCTGTTCCTGCTGCCGCTGATGGTGCCGCCGATGACCTACGGCATACCGCTCGCGACCGTGCTCTACAAGGCGCAGCTCGCGGGCACCATCTGGGGCGTGATCCTCGCCAACCTGATTCCCGCCGCACCATTCGTGATCCTCGTCATGACGCCGTTCATCGAGCAGATCGATCCGAACCTCGAGTCGGCGGCGCGGGTGTTCGGCGCCGGCACCGCCCGGATGTTCACGTCGATCCTCGTCCCGCTGCTCGCGCCGGGGATCCTCGCCGCGTCGCTGCTGGTGCTGGTGCGCACGATCGCGCTGTTCGAGCTCACGTTCCTGACCGCGGGGCCCGATTCGCAGACTCTGGTGGTTGCGCTCTATTACGCCGTGTTCGCCGCCGGCGTGCGCGCGCCGCAGTCGATCGATGCGATGGCGATGATCTACATGGTGGTGACGCTGGTATGGCTGCTGATCGCGCTGCGCTTCGTCAACCCGACCCAGCTCGTGAGCCGCGTCAAGGAGCATCCGCGGGCGGCCGCGTGAGCGGCGAGGAGGGGCCCCGCGTTCGGGGATCCGAGCCATGGCGAATCGCGGCGGACGGCCGACACGTGGCGCGACGATTCAGCATCCCGACCCAAGGAGGCCGTGGCGTGAGCGCGATGCACCGCTTCGGATCGACCACTCGACGAGTCCCCATGTGAACGCACCTCGACTCTCGCTCGCAACGCTCTCCCGTGCAGCCGCCGGCGTCGCCCGGCCAGGGTATGCGCCGGAGCGGCTTCCTGTCGGCATCGTCCACCTCGGCATCGGGGCATTCCATCGCGCCCACCAGGCGCTCTACACCGACGACGCGGTCGCGCGCGCCGGCGGGGCGTGGGGCATCTGCGGGGTCAGCCTGCGCTCGCCGGACGTGCGCGACCGGATGGCACCCCAGGACTGCCTGTACACGTCGGTCGAAATGAGCACGGCGGGCGTGCGCCGGCGCGTCGTCGGCAGCGTGCGCGAAGTCCTGTTCCTGGGCGACCAGCGCCACGACGTGCATCGCCGGCTCGCGGCGCGCGAGACGCGGATCGTCACGCTGACGGTGACCGAAAAAGGCTATTGCCACCAACCGGCGACGGGAAAGCTCGATCTCGCGCATCCTGACATCGTCCACGATCTCGCGCAGCCCGGCGCATCGCGCAGCGTCGTGGGCCTGCTGACCTGGGCGCTGGCCGAGCGCCGGGACACGCATGGCGCTCCGATGACAGTCGTATGCTGCGACAACCTGCCGCACAACGGCGCACTGCTGCGCGGGCTGGTCGACGTATTCGCGCGCGCCCGCGACCCCGCGCTCGCCGACTGGATCGCGCGCGAGGTCGCGTTCCCGTCGACGATGGTCGATCGCATCGTGCCGGCGACGACCGCCGAGGATATTGCGCAGAACGACGCGGCGCTCGGGCTCGAGGACCGGGCGCCCGTCGTCCACGAGCCTTTCATCCAATGGGTGATCGAGGATGCTTTCGCCACCGAGCGGCCGGCATGGGAGCTGGCCGGCGCGACGTTCACCCCTGACGTGGCCCCGTTCGAGTCGATGAAGCTGCGCCTGCTCAACGCGAGCCACTCGGCCTTCGCCTACCTCGGATTCCTCGCCGGCCACGATTTCATCTACCAGGTCGCGGCGCAGCCCGATTTCATCGCGCTCATGCGCCGCTACACCGAGGTCGAGGTCTCGCCGACGCTCGAGATTCCTGCCGGCGTCGATCTGCCGGCCTATCGCGAGGCGCTGGTGCAGCGATTCGCGAATCCGGCGTTGCCGCACCGCACCCAGCAGATCGCGATGGACGGCTCGCAGAAGCTGCCGCAGCGCATTCTCGCGACAGTTCGCGCCAACCTCGCAGCCGGCCGGCCGGTCGAGCTCGCCGCATTGGCCATCGCCGGCTGGATGCGCTACGTGCGAGGCGACGACGAGCACGGGCAGCCCATCCGGGTCTCCGATCCGCTGGCATCGCGCTTCGCCACGATCGCTGCCGCATCGGGCACGGATCCGGTCGCGTATGCGCGGCGGCTGTTTGCACTCTCCGCGATCTTCGGCGACGACCTGCCGGACGATGTGCGATTCACCGGGCCGGTCGTCCGCTGGCTGACGATGCTCTGCGCCGACGGCGCGGCGAGGACCGTCGCCCAGGCCGTCCGTCCATGATCTGCCCCGGCGCGGTGACCGCCCCCATGTCGGATGGCCGCCGCGGCGCCGATACGGATACCCGATCCGTTCCGAACACGAGCCCCCGCCGATGATTCCCCTCGACCTCCACCCCGACCGCCTGTTTCCGTCCGATCCGGTGACGCGCGGCCTCGCTCGGTCGCTTTACGCCACCGTCCGGGACCTGCCGATCGTCAGCCCTCACGGGCACACCGATCCGCAGTGGTTCGCCGACGATGCGCCGTTTCCGGATCCTTCCGCGCTGCTCATCGTCCCGGACCACTACGTGTTCAGGATGCTCTACAGCCAGGGAGTGCCGCTCGAGGAACTTGGCGTCCCGCTGCGTCGCGGCGCGCCCGCTCCGGGAGCGCCGTCCTACGACGCGCGCGCCATCTGGCGGACGTTCGCGGCTCGCTACCACCTGTTCCGCGGCACGCCTACGCGACTGTGGCTCGACCACGCTTTCCACACGGTCTTCGGCATCGACGAGCGCTTGACCTCCGAGAGCGCCGACCGCTATTTCGATCGCATCGAGGCGTGCCTGCGCGAGCCTGCGTTCCGGCCGCGCGCGCTGTTCGAGCGCTTCAACATCGAGGTGATCGCGACGACCGAATCGCCGGTGGACCCGCTGTCCCACCACCGGAAGATCCTCGACAGCGGCTGGAAGGGCCGGGTCGTGACCGCCTATCGCCCCGACCCGGTCGTCGACCCGCAGTTCGAAGGATTCGCGGACAGCGTCGCGCAGCTTGGCGGTCTGACCGGGGAGAACACGGCGATCTGGAGCGGCTACCTGGCCGCCCACCGCGCACGCCGCGCGTTCTTCCGCTCGATGGGCGCGACCTCCACCGATCACGGCCACCCGACGGCGCGCACCCTCGATCTCGACGCGGCCGAATGCCAGCGCCTGCTCGATCGAGCGCTGCAGGGGGCGATCTCCGCGGACGAAGCCGAATCGTTCCGCGCCCAGATGCTGACCGAGATGGCACGGATGAGCCTCGACGACGGCCTGGTGATGCAGATCCATCCGGGCAGCTTCCGCAACCACAACCCGCAGGTGCACGCGCGCTTCGGTCGCGACAAGGGCGCCGACATCCCGATGCGCACCGACTACGTCGGGGCCCTGAAGCCGCTGCTCGACCGCTACGGCAACGAACGCGATTTCACCCTGATCCTGTTCACCCTCGACGAGACGACCTATGCGCGCGAGCTCGCGCCGCTTGCGGGCCATTACCCGGCACTGCGGCTCGGCCCGCCGTGGTGGTTCCACGACAGCTACCAGGGCATGCTGCGCTTCCTCGAGCAGGCGATCGAGACGGCCGGATTCCACAACACCGTCGGCTTCAACGACGACACCCGGGCATTCCTGTCGATTCCTGCGCGCCACGACGTCTGGCGCCGCGTTGCCTGTCGATTCCTTGCGACCTGCATCGTCGAGCACCGCTTCGGCGAGGATGAAGCTTTCGAGCTGGCGCCGTTGCTGGCACGGGACCTGGCCAAGGCCGCATACCGGCTGTAGCATTCGCCCGACCCGGCACGCCGCTGTGCCGACTCCGTCGTGAGTTCCGGATGACTGCCGCGCCGCCGCGTCATCGCGCCGTCGAGCTGGCGTGCCTGCTGCTCGTCCTGGTCGGCACGTTTCGGCTGTTCGCGCTGGTGCTGCACACGCCGATGCTTGGCTATGCCAACCAGTACGACATGGCGCGCACCTCCGCCTGCGTCGACCTGTGGCCGGCGTTGCCGCCGTCGCAGCGCTACGGGGCGCACCAGTCGGCGCCGCTGCCGCGCTACGTCGCCGAGCACGTCGCGGGCGGGCCTTGCTATCCATCGAGCGGCATCGCCTTTGTCGAGTTCGCCAGACTTGCCGTCGGCGCGGCGCGCTGGACGGGCCTCGTCAAGACCGCGGATTTCCCGCTGCAGGCAGTCGGCGCGTTGCAGGCGTTCGCATTGCTCGCCCTGGTGCTCGCGTTCTGCCGCGCCGAGCGCGCGCGGCCGTGGGCGCGGCTTGCGCATGCCACGGTCTTTGCCGTCGTGCTGGCCGACCCCGCCGACGCACTGTGGATGAACACGCTCTACACCGAATTCGGGGCGCTGTTCTTCGCCTACGCGGTCGCGGGGCTGCTGGCTCTGGCAACCATTGCGCGCCCGCGCTGGCCGGCGGCGCTCGCGCTGATCGTCGCGCTGGCGGGACTCGCCGGGTCCCGCCAGCAGTACGCGCCATTCGCGGCGATTCCGCTGCTGATCCTGTTGCCGTACTGGTGGGGCCCCGCGCGGCGCGCGTGGATTGCCGCCGCGGCCGGGGTCGTCGTGACCTGGACGCTGCAAGTGGCGGGGCTGGCGCAGTTGCCGGCGATCCATGCCGCGAACAATCACGACTTCTATCTCGGGGCGGCACTGCCAGCGGTGCACGACGAAGCGAAAGCGCTGCAGCGCCTTGGGCTTCCGTCCGGATGCCGGGCCGCGATCGGCTCCGACTGGTTTGTCGGAATGGGTGCGGACCCGCAGCGCCAATGCCCCGAGGTCGAGTCGCTGGGCAGGCTCGAATTCCTGCGCCTGGTCCGGGACGATCCGGCGCTGCCGTGGCGCATACTGGTTCGCGGCCTTCCGCTCACCCAGCTCTGGTGGCAGCACCATCTCGGCATGATCGCGGGCTCGGTTTTCGGCGACCTGTCGCGGGCCCCGACGTGGCTTCGTCTGTCGCTGGCGAGCGCAGGCGAGCGCATGCCCCTCGATCTCCACCTCCTGGTCCTCGGCATGCTCGCGGCCGCGTTGGCGACGGCGGCTGCTGCCTGGATCCGCGCCCGCTGCGTGGCGCAACCGGACGACGGCTGGCTGCGCGTGGTGCTGTTGACCTGCGCCGCCGGCATCTATGCGCCCGTCAGCGCGATCTTCGGCGACGGCTACTCCGACGTCGCGCGCCATGCGTTGCTGTTGCATCCGGCCGTGGCTGCGCTGGCGCTGCTGGGCATCGGACGGGCGCTGTGCAGTCCTGTCCCTGCGCGATCCCGCGTTTCGCTGCTCGCGGTCGGCGCAGCCTACCTGGCGCTGGTCGCCGCATTTGCGGGAAGCCTGTCCTTCGCGCTGCGGCACTGGCCCGCCGGTTTTGGCGTCATCGACCTGCCCGCGACGCGTCATCTGAGCGGCGATGTCTATTCGATCCGGGGTTGGGCCGTCGACCCCTGGGGCGTGGGCGCCGTTCGCGTCGCGGCGTATCCCGACCTGGATGCGGCGACGCCCATGGCGGTGTGGGACGCCGGCATCGGGCTGCCGGTGGGCGCACCGCAGGGGGAATCGCTCGTGCAATATTTCCCGAACTACCCGGGCGCGGCCGATGGCGGTTTCGCGCTGGACATCCCGCGATCGGCGTGGCCCGCCGCAGCACCCTGCCTGCGTACGCGTGTGCAGAACCTGCTCGGCGTGGTCACCGAGATCGACCGGCGTTGCATCGAGCGGTGAATGCATCGTCGCTGTGGCGACTCGACGGGGCGTCGCGGTCCTTGACTTTGCGCCGGTTCATTCGCGCCGGCGCGAATCGAGCCACAGCGTCACCGGGCCGTCGTTGACGAGGGCGACCTGCATGTGCGCGCCGAAGACGCCGGTCGGGACCGGCTTGCCGAGGCGCAGCGCCAGCGCCTGCACGAGGGCATCGAAGCGCGGGCCGGCGAGCGCCGGCGGAGCGGCGGCCGACCACGATGGCCGGTTGCCCTTCTGCGTCGATCCGTAGAGCGTGAACTGGGACACGGCCAGGATTGAGCCGTCGACGTCGCGGACCGAGCGGTTCATCACGCCGTCCTCGTCGTCGAAAATCCGCAGGTCGGTGAGCTTGCGAGCGGTCCACTCTACGTCGTCGCCGGTGTCGTCGATGCCGATGCCGGCGAGGACCAGCAGCCCCGCACCGATCGCGCCTGCGACGCTGCCGTTGACGCTGACGCTGGCTTCGCGCACGCGCTGGACCAGCGCCCTCATCGCGCGGGAGCCGAGCGACGGCTCATCGTGTCCGGACCACCTTGCGCTCGACCTCAACCAGGCGTCCGAACTGGAACGTCAGGGTCGTGATCGTTGCCGGATCGTCGGGCGCGGGCATGTAGGTCCAGCGGGTGGTCTTGCGGCCGCCGCCCGTCGACATGTCCGGCTGGCCGACGCGCGCGACGACTTCACCCTCGCTGATCCCCGGGAACAGGAATTTGCGCTCGGCGGCGTTGCCCCGGCGCTCGTCCGCCTTGCGCGATCTGCGCTCGGTCTTGCGGCGCGAGTCCGATCGCGGTGCGGCCGCCGCGCCGCGGGACTCCGTGCCCGGTGGGAAGCTGAACGGTACGACCGAGACATTGGCGGGGTCGCGGTCGAAGTCGCGCAATTCCTTCCCCGGCGGGCAGGGGTCCTGCTGGTAGGTGACGCTGCCGTTGTCGAGCGCGCATTTGTAGAGCCCAGCGAAGGCCGTGGCCGGGAGCGCGATGACGGCAGCGCCCATGACCAGGATGCCGAATCGCCACGAGGCTGCGGCGGACAGCGTGCGGCCGCGCCGCGCGCCGACGACCTCGCCGGAGCGGCAGGTCCGGCGGGCGCAAGACAGGCAGGGCGGGCAGCGGGCAGCGGACACGATGGCGGTACGATAGCGCCTTTCGAGTTTGGTTCGCACTAGGCCTTTCGATGGACTCCCGCCCCGGTCTTGCAGCACGCGTCGCCGACATCTCGCCTTTCCACGTGATGGAAGTCCAGACGGCTGCCCGCGCGCTCGAGGCCGCCGGGCGCAGCGTCGTTCACATGGAGATCGGCGAGCCCGATTTCCCGACGCCCCAGCCGGTGCTCGACGCCGCGCGGCGGGCGCTGGCCGACGGTGGCATCTACTACACGTCGGCGCTGGGATTGACCGAACTGCGCGAGGCGATCGCGCGTCACTATGCGGACCACTATGGCGTGCAGGTCGACGCGGGACGCGTCATCGTCACGGCAGGCTCGTCGGCGGCACTGCTGCTGGTGATGGCGTTGCTGGTCGATCGCGACCAGCAGATCCTGCTCGCCGACCCGGGCTATCCGTGCAACCGCCATTTCGTCCGCGTGCTCGAGGGCGAAGCGCTCGCCGTGCCGGTCGGGCCCGAATCGCGCTACCAGCTGACGGCCGCGCTGGTCGAGCGGCACTGGACCCCCGCGACGCGCGGCGTCCTGGTCGCCTCACCCTCGAACCCGACCGGCACGACGGTTCCCGGCGACGAGATGCGCAGGATCGCGACCGCCGTCGAGGCACGCGGCGGGCAGCTGATCGTCGACGAGATCTACCTCGGCCTGACCTACGGCGAGCGCCCGGCCAGCGTGCTGGAATTCGCCGACGACGCGTTCGTGGTCTCCAGCTTCTCGAAGTATTTCAACATGACCGGGTGGCGGCTGGGCTGGATCGTCGCCCCCGAGCGATACGTCCGCGACCTCGAGAAGCTCGCCCAGAACCTCTACATCTCGCCTCCTACGCTGTCGCAGCGGGCGGCCCTGGCCTGCTTCGAACCGGCGACGATCGACGTGGTCGAACAGCGGCGACGCGCATTCGAGGCGCGACGCGATTTCCTCGTGCCTGCGCTGCGCCAGCTCGGATTCGGCATCCCGGTGCTCCCCAACGGGGGCTTTTTCGTCTACGCCGACTGTTCGCGGTTTTCCGACGACAGCGAAGCGTTCTGTCGCGAGGTCCTGCAGGGCGCCGGCGTTGCGTTCACCCCGGGCGTCGATTTCGGGCGCCATCGTGCGCAGGAGCACGTCCGCCTCGCGTACACGATCGACGAGCGCAAGCTCGAGGACGGCGTTGCCCGCCTTGCCCGCTACCTTGCACGCTGAGGCTGCAGCCGCGGCGCATTCCGGCGCGCATCGGCGCCGCCGACGGCTGTTGCGGGCCGTTGCGGCGGGGCTCGCCGGGGCGGCGCTGCTCGCGGCCTGCGCGAGCCTCGGCCCGGTCGATTACTACTGGCAGGGCGCCGCGGGCGAGATCGATCTGCTGGCGCGCAGCGAGCCGATCTCGGAGGCGATCGGCAATGCCGATGCTGCGCTCGCGGAGCGTCTTGCGCGGGTGCAGGCGATCCGCGCCTTCGCGAGCCGCCGCCTCGGGCTTCCCGACAACGGCAGCTACAAGCGCTATGCCGATCTCGGACGGCGGTTCGTCACCTGGAACGTGTTTGCGACACCCAAGCTGTCGCTCGAACCACGCCAGTGGTGCTTCCCGATCGCCGGCTGCGTCGACTACCGGGGATATTTCGACGAGACCGCTGCGCGGCGCGAGGCAATGCGGCTCGAGGCCGAGGGCGAGGACGTCTACATCGGCGGGGTCCCGGCGTATTCGACGCTGGGCTGGTTCGACGACCCGGTGCTTTCGACGTTCATCCACTGGCCGGAGACCGAGGTCGCGCGCCTGGTCTTTCACGAGCTCGCCCACCAGCTCCTCTATGTCAAGGACGACTCGGTGTTCAACGAGTCGTTCGCGACGACGGTCGAGGAAGCCGGCCTCCGGCGCTGGCTCGCCGCGCAGAAGAATCCCCGGCTCGACGCCGAGGCGGCGCGTGCCGAGCGGCTGCGGCGGGTCTTCCGGCACCTGGTGCGCACGACGCGGGCGAAACTCGTGCAGGTGTACGCGCGCGATCTGGACCCCACGGCCAAAGAGGTCGCCAAGCGGGACGCTTTCGCGTCGATGAAAGCGGCCTACGAGGCCGCGAAGGCGGGGGAGCCGGGTCTTGCCGGTTACGACCGCTGGTTCGCACATTCACCCAACAATGCGAGCCTCGCCGCGGTCGGCATCTACACGGACAGGATTCCGGCATTCAGGGAGCTGCTGCGCGAGGAGGGGGGCGACCTGCCCCGGTTCTACGCGCGGGTCAGGGCCGTTGCGGCGATGGCGAAGCCGGCGCGCGATCAGGTTCTGGACGCGGCGGCGGAGCGGGGCCGCGCCTATGCCCTGGCCGAGGGCAGCGCTGCGATCCAGGGCGACCCCCTGCCGACGCCGCCGGCAGGCGCGACGCATTGACCTCCCGCAGTAGCCGTTTGATCCGCAAAGCAATTTCCTGATATAATTTCAGGCTTCCTTGCCTCACCCCGCCGCGGAGCGATCCGGCCTCGACATCCGATGCCGTGATCCAAGTGTCCGATCTCGAATGGACCGCAGCACCGCACATGGGGGAGGCCATGCGGCCCGCCGCGGGATGTTCCCGAAGGCGGGCCTTCATCGACCGAAAGGAGTGCTGTACCGATGCGTCACTATGAAATCGTGTTCATCGTGCACCCCGACCAGAGCGAGCAGGTGCCCGCGATGATCGAGCGCTATCGCACGATGGTGACCGGCCCAGGCGGCCGGATCCACCGCCTGGAGGACTGGGGACGGCGCCAGCTCGCCTACCCGATCCAGAAAGTCCACAAGGCCCATTACGTCCTGATGAACATCGAATGCGGGCGCGAGACCCTCACGGAGCTCGAGCATGCGTTCAAGTTCAACGACGCGGTGCTGCGCCACCTGGTCGTCGCGATGACCGAAGCCGTCGTCGCACCCTCGCCGATGATGAAGGAAGAGAAGTCGCGGTCGCTGACCGGCAAGGAAGGCGAACGCAGCGACCGGCCCGAGCGCGCGGAGCGACCCGCCGTTGCTCCCGCCGCCGTCGAGGCCCCGCAGGCCGCGCCTGCCGCGCCGGCCTGATCGCGGCTTCGCGACGTGCCGGGCGTCAACCGGCTGACGCTGGATGCAACGGTGGTTGATCGTGGCGCTTTGCGCCATACGCCCGCCGGAGTTCCCGCGGTCGAGCTGACGCTTTCGCACCGGTCGAGACAGGCCGAGGCGGACGGGCAACGCGACGTGGACTGCGAGATGCACGCCATCGCTTTCGGCGAAGTCGCCAGGGCGCTCGCCACGGTGGGTCCGGGTGCTGCGCTGCGCTGCGAGGGTTTCATCGCGCGGCGCTACCGGACCGGAACGAGCGTCGCGCTGCACCTGACACGATTCGAGAAGACGGCAAATTGAGGAAAGGATACTGACATGCCACGCCCGATGGGACGAGGTAAAGGGAAGTTCAAGAAGGACGGCAAGCGCCGCGAACGCGGCAACAACCTGTTCAAGCGCAAGAAGTTCTGCCGCTTCACGGCGGAGAAGGTCAAGCAGATCGATTACAAGGACATCGATGTGCTGAAGGACTTCGTCCAGGAGAACGGCAAGATCATGCCTGCGCGGATCACCGGCACCAAGGCGCGCTACCAGCGTCAGCTCGGCACCGCGATCAAGCGTGCGCGGTTCCTGGCACTGCTGTCGTACACCGACCTGCACTGACGGAGCATCGGGCCATGCAAATCATTCTGCTCGAGAAGATCGCGAACGTCGGCAACCTGGGCGATGTCGTCAAGGTCAAGGACGGCTATGCGCGCAATTTCCTGATCCCGCACGGCAAGGCCAAGCGCGCCACGCCGGAGAACCTGAAGGCCATCGAGGCCCGCCGCACCGACCTCGAGAAGGCGGCCGCCGACAAGCTCGCGGGCGCACAGGCGCTCGCCGAGAAGATAGAAGGCACCGCGCTGCGAATCACCCAGAAGGCCGGCGTCGACGGCCGCCTGTTCGGATCGGTGACCAACGTCGATGTCGTCGAGGCGCTGAAGGCGCAGGGCGTCGAGGTCGAGAAGGCGATGGTCCGCATGCCGAACGGTCCGCTGAAGCAGGTCGGCGATCACCCGGTGTCGGTCGCGCTGCACACCGACGTCAGCGCGAACATCACGGTGACGGTGATCGGCGACACGACGACCTGAGCAGGCAGGCCGAGGTTCTCGCCAGAAAGGGGCCGGCAACGGCCCCTTTTGCATGATGGGCAGCGCGAGCCGCGGCGGGTAAAATCCCCATTTTGGAATCGACAGTTCGCGTGCCCGACGATCCTCCCGTAGACCGGTTGAAGCTGCCTCCGCATTCGCTCGAAGCGGAGCAGTCGGTGCTGGGAGGCCTGTTGCTCGACAACGAGGCCGCAGACCGGATCGGCGATGTCGTCGCGGCCGACGACTTCTACAGCGACGCGCACCGCGTCATCCATCGCCACATCTCGCAACTGATCGGCGAGGGGAAGCCGGCCGACGTCGTCACGGTATCGGAAGCCCTCGCGTCGACCCAGAAGCTCGACTACGTCGGCGGCCTCGCATACCTGGGCGCGCTGGCGCAGAACGTCCCGACCGCGGCGAACATCCGGCATTACGCGAACATCGTCCGCGAGCGCTCGATCCTGCGCCAGCTCGCGGCCACGGCCAGCGAGATCGCGGAATCGGCGTTCCATCCGCTCGGCCGGAATGCGAAGGCCGTGCTCGACGAGGCCGAGGCCAAGGTGCTGCACATCGCCGAGCAGGGTGCGCGCGGCGCGCGCAATTTCCAGGAGATCGGGACGCTGCTCGCGAGCGTGGTCGAGCGGATCGAGACGCTCTACAACCGCGACGATCCGTCGGACGTGACCGGGGTGCCGACGGGATTCTCCGATCTCGACCGGATGACATCCGGCTTCCAGCCCGGCGACCTCGTCGTCGTGGCCGGAAGACCGAGCATGGGGAAGACCGCCCTGGCTTTGAACATAGGCGAGAACGTCGCACTCACGACCGGCATGCCGGTGGCAGTGTTCTCGATGGAAATGGGCGCGACGCAGCTCGCGATGCGGATGATCGGCTCGGTCGGCAGGCTCGACCAGCACAAGCTCCGCACCGGGCGTCTGGCCCCCGAGGACTGGGACAAGCTGTCGGCGGCGCTCGGGCGCCTCAACGAGGCTCCGATCCTGATCGACGAGACGCCGGCGCTCAATGCGATCGAGGTCCGCTCGCGAGCGCGGCGGCTGATGAAGCAGTACGGGAAGCTGGGCCTGGTGATCGTCGACTACCTGCAGCTGATGCAGGCGTCGACACAGGGCGAGAATCGGGCCACCGAGATCTCGGAGATATCGCGTGCGATGAAATCGCTGGCGAAGGAGCTGCAGGTTCCGGTCGTCGCGCTGTCGCAGCTCAATCGCTCGCTCGAGCAGCGCCCGAACAAGCGGCCGGTGATGTCGGATCTTCGTGAATCGGGTGCCATCGAGCAGGACGCCGACGTGATCCTCTTCATCTACCGCGACGAGGTCTACAACCCCGAGACGCAGGACAAGGGCACCGCCGAGATCATCATCGGCAAGCAGCGCAACGGACCGATCGGGATGGTGCGCCTGACGTTCCTCGGCGAATTCACGCGCTTCGAGAGCTTCGCCACGCCCGGCAGCTACTGATCCGCGCCCCGGAGGCCGGGGTCGTCGCCGGGGACGGGTTGCGCTCTCGATGTCGCCCGCGCTGCAGTCCCCGCCTGCTACAGCGCCTCTGCCGCGTGGTCGGCGAGCCGCGAGCGCTCGCCACGCTGCAGCGTGATGTGCCCCGAGTGCACCCAGCCCTTGAAGCGGTCGACGACGTAGGTGAGCCCGGAGCTCCCTTCCGTCAGGTAGGGCGTGTCGATCTGCGCGATGTTGCCGAGGCACACGACCTTGGTGCCGGGCCCGGCGCGGGTGATCAGCGTCTTCATCTGCTTGGGCGTCAGGTTCTGCGCCTCGTCGATGATCAGGAACTTGTTGATGAACGTGCGCCCGCGCATGAAATTGAGGCTCTTCACCTTGATCCTCGAGCGGATCAGGTCGCGGGTCGCGGCACGGCCCCAGTCGCCGCTCTCGTCGTCGGTCTTGTTGAGCACGTCGAGGTTGTCCTCCAGCGCGCCCATCCAGGGATTCATCTTCTCCTCCTCGGTGCCCGGCAGGAAGCCGATGTCCTCGCCGACTGGCACCGTGACGCGCGTCATGATGATCTCGGTGTAGACCTTGAACTCGAGGGTCAGCATGAGCCCGGCGGCGAGCGTCAGCAGCGTCTTGCCGGTACCGGCCTGGCCGAGCAGCGTCACGAAGTCGATGTCGGGATTCATCAGCAGGTTGAGCGCGAAGTTCTGCTCGCGGTTGCGCGCGACGATGCCCCACACGTTGTTCTTCTGGTGCGTGTAGTCCTTGAGCGTCGAAAGCACGGCGCCCTTGCCCTGGATGTCCTTGACGATCGCGTGGAACGGCGCTTCGCCCACCCGCTCGAGGAACAGGAACTCGTTGACGTGCAGTGACGGCACCAGCGGCCCGTTCAGGCGGTAGTAGGTGTGGCCACCCTGCTGCCAGGATTCCATGTCCTTGCCGTGGCGGTCCCAGAAGTCGGCAGGCAGCTCGCGAATGCCCGAATACAGGAGCTCGGTGTCCTCGAGCACCTTGTCGTTGAAGTAGTCCTCGGCGGCAATGCCCAGCGCGCGGGCCTTGATCCGCATGTTGATGTCCTTGGAAACCAGGATCACGCTGCGCTTCGGGTGCTGGCGCGACAGGTGCATGACCACCGCGATGATCTGGTTGTCGGCCTTGCCGTTGGCGAGCGATGGCGGCAATGCGATCGCGATCGCCTCGGTCTGCAGGAACAGGCGCCCGGTCGCGGCCCCGCCGGACTTCTCCGCGAGCGGGATTCCCTGCGCGATTCCAGCCGTTCCGGGCTCCGCGTGCGTCGTGACGAGGTCGTCCAGGAAGCGGGACGCCTGGCGCGCATTGCGCGCGACCTCGGTCATGCCTTTCTTGTGCGCGTCGAGCTCTTCGAGGGTCAGGATCGGCAGGTAGATGTCGTGTTCCTCGAAGCGGAACAGGCTGGTCGGATCGTGCATCAGCACGTTCGTATCGAGGACGAAAAGCTTGGTCGACTGGGACGGCCCGATGCGGGCCGGCTTGCGGGAGGGCAGGAGGTGCAGCGTGGAAGGAGCGGGGCGCAGCTTGCGTTCGACCATGGGCCTCCTGTAGGAGCAACGGACGGGGCCGGAGACGACCCCTGCGACCTAAATGTAGGCGCGATCAAGCTCCGCTACAAGGGGTAGCGATTGGTCGCCCCATCAATTCAAGATTTTGTGGTGGAAAGCGCACATCACCTGCGGGAACCCCGCAGGGGGACGCGCCGGGTTCAGAGGGTGCGGACGAAGTCCAGGACTTCCTGCGCGTGTCCGGGTACCTTCACGCCGCGCCACTCGCGGGCGAGCCTGCCCGATGCGTCGATGACGAAGGTGCTGCGCTCGATGCCGCGCACCTTCCTGCCGTACATGTTCTTCATCTTGATGACGCCGAACTGGTTGCACAGCGCCTCGTCGGCGTCGGACAGCAACGCGAAGGGGAATTGCATCTTCGCCTTGAAATTCGCGTGCGACTTCAGCGAATCGCGGGAGATCCCGGCCACGACTGCGCCGAGTTTCACGAACTTCGCGTGCAGGTCGCGGAACTGCATGCCCTCGGTCGTGCACCCCGGCGTGTTGTCCTTGGGGTAGAAATAGAGCACGACCGGATGGCCGGCATGGTCGGAAAGCCGAAAGCTGCCGTCGGTGGAGGCGATCTCGAAATCGGCGACGCGGGTGTCGGTCATGTCGGGCTCCTCGAATGTCGGAGGGTCAGGCGGCTTCGCGCAGCAGGGACTGCGCGAGGAAATCCTCGCCCTGCACCAGCAGGGTTCCGGTCCGTCCGTCGACCGCCCCCGGCCCGACTTCGCATCGGGGCAGGGCCAGCGGCTCGACAGCATCGCGCAGCGCGCGCACCGGCCCCGGCGTCCAGCCCTGGGCTTTCCATCCGGTCAACAGCTGTTCGAACGTGCCGGCGAGCCGTCCCCCTTCGAGCTCCGCGTGCAGCGTGTACACATGGCCCGAGCTGCGCGGCTCGCGCGTGCGCTCGAGAATGTGGGCGGCGACGTTGTCCTCGGTGACGCCATCGATGCCGATCAGCTCGTCGAGCGTCGGCAGGGTGGTCGGGAACTGCGGGCAGCGGATCAGCTCGCCATGCCAAACGGGAAGGTGCGGGTGCGTGCCGCGACCGTCGGAACAGTAGTCGAATCCGAGCTGCTGGGTAAGGCGCAGCGCATGCACGTTCATCTGCCAGCCGGCGGCACCGTGCACGGTCGGTGGCTCGCCGAAGATGGTGGCGTAGCGCTCGCAGGCCTTGTCCATCTCGCGGCGCGTCCATTCCGCGTCGGCGGTTGCGACGCCGTCCTGCCAGCGGATGTGATCCCAGCAGTGGATGCCGGTCTCGTGGCCCGCGTCGCGGACACCGCGCATGACGTCTGCGGCGCGGACTCCGATGTCGGGCCCGGGCAGCAGCGTCCCGTAGAGCAGCGTCAGAAGCCCGTAGTGCTTGAGCACGGAAGTGCGGCGGACCTTGCCGAAGAAACCCGCGCGGAAGACCCGCTTGATCGCGCGTCCGGTGTGGTCGGGGCCCAGCGAGAACAGGAAGGTCGCGGTGACGCCGTGCCGGCCGAGGATCTCGAGCAGCCGCGGCACCCCTTCGCGCGTGCCGCGCAGCGTATCGACGTCGACCTTGAGGCCCAGCCTCATTCGACCAGGGCGCGCGCGTCGGCGACGTGGCCCCGGTACGCGTCGAAGATGCGTCGCAGCGCTTCTTCCATCGGGACGCTCGGGCGCCATCCCAGGTCCGCGCAGGTGTTGTCGATCTTCGGAACGCGGTTCTGGACGTCCTGGTAGCCGTCGCCGTAGTACGACGCAGCGGTCGTGTCCACGACGCGGACTGCGGCGGCGCTGTCGCGGTACTCGGGATACTGTGCCGCCATCGCGAGCATCATCTGCGCGAGCTCGCGCACCGAATAGTTGTTGGCGGGGTTGCCGATGTTGTAGATCTTGCCGCTCGCGATTCCGCCCGGGTTGTCGATGATCTTCATCAGCGCCGCGATGCCGTCGTCGATGTAGGTGAAGGCGCGCTTCTGCGTGCCGCCGTCGACCAGCTTGATCGGCTCGCCGCGGACGATGTGGCCGAGGAACTGGGTGATCACGCGCGAGCTGCCTTCCTTGGGCGCGTTGATCGAGTCGAGGCCGGCACCGATCCAGTTGAACGGCCGGAACAGCGTGTAATCGAGGCCTTCCTGCTGACCGTAGGCGTGGATCACGCGGTCCATCAGCTGCTTGGCGCAGGAGTAGATCCAGCGCGGCTTGTTGATCGGTCCCAGCACCAGGTTCGAGCGCTCGGGGTCGAACTCGGCATCGGCGCACATCCCGTAGACCTCCGAGGTCGACGGAAAAACGACGCGTTTGCCGTGTCTGACCGCGGCTCGCACGATCGGCAGGTTCGCCTCGAAATCGAGCTCGAACACCCGCAGCGGCTCGCGGACATAGGTCGCCGGCGTCGCGATCGCAACCAGCGGCAGCACCACGTCGCATTTCTTGACGTGGTACTCGATCCACTCGCGGTTGATCGTGATGTCGCCCTCGAAGAAATGGAAACGGCGCTCGCCGAGCAGATCCGCGATCCGGTCGGTCTGCATGTCCATTCCGTGGATTTCCCAGTCGGTGCCGGCGATGATCGCCTGCGACAGGTGGTGTCCGATGAACCCGTTGACGCCGAGGATGAGGATGCGCTTCATGTAGGAGGGAGATCCGACGGCTGCCTGGGGCCGGAATTGTACCGCGCGGGGGTTCCCCGGGCCGCCTTTCAGCGGCGCGAACCGGGCGTTTCGCCCGGGCCGTCCGGTAGCGGCAACGGCGCATCGCCGAAGCGCTCGGCGACCATCGCCGGCACATGGATGCGGCCGTCGATCTCGAGTGCGTCGATTCGCAGCACGCCGCCATCGCCGCAGCGCGCGACGAGGCTGCCGTGCGCGACCGAAAGCGCCGGGGCCGCGGGCACGCCTGCGGAAGCGACGATGCGGGTGCGCAGCACGCGCGCGGGGCGCCCGGCGATGGTCGTGAACGCGCCGGGGTAGGGCGGCGCGACCGCACGCACCAGGTCGTGGATCGTCGCTGCGGCCTGCGACCAGTCGATGCGGCCGTCCTCGGGCTTGCGCCCGCCGAAATACGAGCCTTGCGCGACGTCGTTGTGCAGCCGGGGCGCGGTCCCCGCCAGCAGTGCGGGAAGCACGCCGTCGAGACAGATCTCCGCTGCGACGGTCACCTTGTCGAAGACCTCCTTCGCCGTGTCGTCGGGCAGGATCGGCACCGCCTGCCGGGCGACGATGTCGCCGGCATCGGGCTTGTCTGCCATGTAATGCAGCGTCGCGCCGGTGTGACGCTCGCCGCGGAGCACCGCCCAGTTGACCGGCGCGCGCCCGCGGTAGTGCGGAAGCAGCGAGCCATGCATGTTGAGCGCCCCGCGCGCCGCCAGCGCGAGCAGCGGCGCCCCGAGCATGCGGCGGTAGTAGAAGCTGAAGACGAAGTCCGGCGCGAGCGCGGCGACTTGCGCGACGACGTCGCGGACGTTCGCGTCGGCGGGGGCGATCCACGGCAATTCGAGATCGGCGGCAACATCGGCCACGCGCGTGAACCACTGTGCCTCGGCGGGATCGTCCTGGTGCGTGACCACCAGCGGAACGTCGACACCGTGGGCGCGCAGCACCCGCAGGCAGCGGGCCCCGACGTTGTGATAGGCGAAGACGACCGCCCGGGTCATCGCGGGGTGCTGTTCGCGCTCACCGACCGTCGCCACGCGGGGCCCGTTCGAGCTCGCGGGCGTCGATGGGCCCAAGCCGGCGCTCGGCTCGCGGTTCCTCGTCGGGCCCCGCGTCGCGCTCGAGCACGGCGCGGATCACGTAACTCGGCCGCGTGCGCACCTGCTGGTAGATGCGACCGACGTATTCGCCGAGCAGCCCCACGCCGAACATGATCCAGCCGATCAGGAAGAACGAGAGGATGTCGCGATCCCACAGCGTCTTGATGCCTTCGACGAATCCGCCCGCGATCGTGCGCTCGGTCATCACCACGGCGTAGAGGACGATGGATCCGAAGGCGACCAGCATCCCCAGCACCGAGAAGAGCTGCAGTGGCACCAGCGAGAACCCGGTGACGAGGTCGAAGTTGAGCCGGATCAGGCGGTAGAGCGAGTACTTGGACTCGCCGGCGGCGCGCTCCTCGTGCTCGACATCGATCTCGGTCGGATGGTGGGCGAACGTGTAGGCGAGCGCAGGGATGAAGACGCTGACCTCGCGCGCGGCCGCCACGGCGTCGACGATGTCGCGGCTGTAGGCACGCAGCATGCAGCCCTGGTCGGTCATCCTTATGCGGGTGATCCGCTCGCGCAGCCGGTTCATCAGCCGCGACGCCGTGCGCCGCCACCAGGCGTCCTCGCGGTTGCGCCGCACGCCGCCGACGTAATCCGCACCCGCGTCCATCGCAGCGAGCAGCTTGCCGATCTCCTCCGGTGGATTCTGCAGGTCGGCGTCCAGTGTCACGATGCGCTCGCCGCGCACCCTCGCGAATCCCGCCAGGATCGCGAGGTGCTGGCCGAAATTCGCGTTGAACAGGATCACGCGCGTGACGTCGGGGCGGGTCGAGAACTGGTCCTTCAGCATCGCCGCCGACCGGTCCCGGCTGCCGTCGTTGATGAAGATCACCTCGTACGCCACGCCCAGTGCGTCGAGAGCCGGGTAGAGGCGCTCGAACAGCGCCGGCAGGCCCGCTTCCTCGTTGTAGACGGGAACGACGACCGAAAGCCGGGGTGCGCTCATCGAACGACCCCCACGCCTGCGGCGACGATCTCGGTGCAGGCTTCGCAGACGCGGTCGACGTCGGCCACGCTCATCGCCGCGTGCAGCGGCAGCGTGACGGTGGAGTCCGCGATGCGCTCGGTGTTCGGGAGGTCGCCGCGCCGGTAGCCGTAGCGCCGTCCCAGCGTCGACAGGTGCAGCGCCTCGTAGGACACGCCGGTGGCGATGCCGCGTTCCGCCAGCGCGTCGCGGAACGCCTTGCGTGACAGCGTCAGCCGGTCCTGCGGCAGCAGGATGCAGAACATGTTCCACGACTGCCCGTCGCCGTCGACCGGCCGCGGCGGCAGCACGCAGGCGGGATCGGTGACGAAGCGCTCGAAGTAGCGCATCGCGAGCGCGCGGCGCTGCTCGAGGAACATGGGCAGCCGCTCGAGCTGTGCTACGCCGATCCTCGCGTTGACGTCCGGGAGGTTGAACTTGCCCCCGGAAAGCCGACGTCGCGGGTGCCGTCCGGGAGGCGCTCGATGCCGTGGAAACGCAGGATGTCGACGCGGCGCGCCTCGTCGGCGTCGTTGCAGACCAGCGCCCCACCTTCGATCGACGTGATGTTCTTGTTCGGGTGGAAGCTGAAGGTCACGAGATCGCCGAACGCGCCCACCGGAGCGCCTTTCCAGCGCGACCCGATCACCAGTGCCGCGTCCTCGATGACGCGCAGGCCGTGGGCGCGAGCGAGCGTGTGGAGCGCGTCCATGTCGACCAGCGAGCCCGGCCAGTGGGTCGGCATGATCGCGCGCGTGCGCGGTCCGATGCGAGCCTCGACCTGGGCCAGGTCGATGTTGCGAGTCACGGGGTCGCAATCGACGAACACCGGCGTCGCGCCCACCTTGACGATCATGTTGAGCACGGTGAAGAAGCTCTGGGCGCAGGTGATCACCTCGTCGCCCGCCCCGATGCCGGCGAGCTGCAGCGCGATCTCGACCGCCGCAGTCGCCGAAGTGACGGCCCGGACCGGGCGACCCCCGCAGAACTGCGAAAGTGCCGCCTCGAAACGCTCGACCCAGGGGCCGCTGGTGATGTGCCCCGAGCGCAGTACGTCGCCGACCGCGGCGATCGTCGCCTCGTCGATCACGGGGCTCGCGAACTTCAGCGCAGCGGCGGCGGCCATGGGGGAGCTCAGCTCTTCGCGACCAGCCAGACGCCGGCAATGATGAACCCGATGCCCAGCCAGCGCTGGACGTTGACCGCCTCGCCGAACAGGTAATGCGCGGCGATCGCGTTGACGACGTAGCCCAGCGACAGCATCGGATAGGCGATCGAAACGGGGACGCGGGACAGGCCGAGAATCCACACGACGAGGCTTACGAGATAGAGGGCGGCGCCCCCGATGAAATGTCGCTCCGTCGCCATCCGGACCAGGGTCGCGAACCAATCGCTCGCCGTCAGCGTGATGACGCCGAGCCGATTGGTGCCGGCCTTCAGCATCAGCTGGGCCGCGGCATTGAGCAGCACGCCGGTGATCAGGAAGAGGAATGCGGGAACGCCCATCGTGTTTCCGTTTCAGCGCCGCTCGACCAGTACGCGGCGCGAATCATGGGCGACCTCCCGCATCGGAACGCCCTGCCGCGCGAGCATCGTCCGCGTCGCGGGCGACATCAGTGCATAGCCCTGCGGCAGCGCATCCCAGCGCGGGATCCAGTCCGCGACGTTCGGGATCGCGAGCTCGGGCTGGACGTCGAGTCCCGGCCCCATCTCATCGCGATAGGCGACCAGCGTCGTCGTTCGACGCAGGTAGAAAGGCAGCGTCTGATCGTACATGCGGACCTGGTAGAAAGGCACATTGCGATCGTACGGAGGATCGGAGGCGTTTTCCAGTGCGCTGGCGAGGTCCGCGGCCGAGCGCGTTGCCCGGAATACGTCGGATCCCCTGAAGAAAGCCTGCATCGCCAGCATCGTCGACAGCGCGATGACGGCGATCGCGGCGCTCCTCGCAGCCGTGCTGCCGCGCCGCATCACCAGCCAGCCGACGACATAGCCGGCGGCTGCGATCCCCAGCCCCAGCTCGACCCAGGGGCCGAGCGCCGCATAGATCGCGACGGGCGTTTCGGCGTCCGCCAGCCTGAGCGCGAGGGTCGGATAGCCGAGCATCGCGACCCCCCACAGCAGGACCGTCGTCGCGGCGAGCAGGGCGGCGAGGACCGAGAGCGTGCGCGTCGCCATCACGTCGAGCTGCCATCCCAGCACCAGCGCCGCGGCCGGGAAGATCGGCAGGATGTAGGACGGCAGCTTGGATTGCGAGACGCTGAAGAAGACGAGGATGAACGCCGACCAGATCAGGCAGAAGCGCGCCCATGAGAAGCCGCCGGCATCGGCTGCGGCGTCGCGCCAGCTCGCCTTCAGGCGCCACAGGAACACGCCGGTCCAGGGCAGGAGCCCCGCCAGCAGCATCGGCAGGAAGTACCACCAGGGCCCCGGTCGCTTCAGCTCCTTGGTCAGGAAGCGGTCGATGTGCTCGTGGATGAAGAAGAAGCGCGCGAACTCGGGGTTGCGAATCGATACCACGACGAACCACGGCACCGTCAGCACGAGCAGCAGCGGGAGCCCCTTCGCGATGTAAAGGCGCCTCCACGGAGCGAAGTCGCGCGTTGCGAGCGAATAGAGGATCAGCGTGGTTCCCGGGATCGCCAGCGCGACCACCCCCTTGGTCAGGATCCCGGCCGCGGTTGCCGCATAGGCGAGGAGCATCATCCGCTCGCGCGAGCGCGGCGTCGCGTCGCTGCGCTGGGCGAGCAGGAATCCCACCAGCGCCAGGGCCAGCCAGAACGACAGCAGGGCATCGAGGGTCAGGATGTGCGAGATGCCGAAGTGCCAGATGCAACTCGCGAGCACTGCCGCCGAATACACGCCCACGGCGGGCGAGGCGAGGACGGCACCCGCCCAGCCGATCGCGGCGACGGTCAGAAAACCGGCCAGCGCGGTCGGCAGGCGCGCCGCCCATTCGCTGATGCCGAACGCCTCGAAGCTCGCTGCGGTGAGCCAGTACTGCAGCGCCGGTTTCTCGAAATACTTGATGCCGTTGAGGCGCGGCGTCACCCAGTTGCCGGTGGCGACCATTTCGCGAGCGATCTCGGCGTAACGGCCCTCGTCAGGATGCTGGAGTTTGCGCACCCCGAGCTCCGAGAACCAGACGATCGTCATGATCAGTGCGAGGACGATCCAGGTGCGTCGGGGCAGGGAGGCGATCAAGGGTTCGGTGACCGGAGCATTGGCTCAGCCGTGCGGCGCATGGACCGGCGAGGTGGCGCGACGCATTCTACCGTGCCGCTGCGGCGGGGGGACGCATGCTAAATTCGGCGCGAGTCCTCCACAGGCTCGTCCGCTCGCTCATGCCAACGCCTGATTCATCGCTCACGATCTCGCCCGCAGCGCCCGACGACATCGGCCTCGTCCAGCGCCTCGCGCGCGAAATCTGGCATCGCCATTACCTCGGCATCATCACCGCCGAGCAGATCGACTACATGCTCGAACGGGGCTATTCGTGGGAAGCGCTGCTCCCGCTCGTCGCCCGGGACGGGCAAGGAATGGCGCCTGCCGATCGCGGCATCGCGCTGGCTCGAATCGCCGGGATTCCAGTTGGCTTCGTTGCCTGGTGCCCGACCGGCGAGAATGCCGAAATGAAGCTCGAGAAGCTCTACGTCCTGCCCGAGCGCCACGGCAAGGGTATCGGGCGGGCCCTGATCGAGCATGTCGTCGGGTGCGCGCGCGACGCGGGGTGCAGGGCGTTGACCCTCAACGTGAATCGCAGCAACACCGGCTCGATCCGCGCCTACGAGCATTGCGGCTTCACGATTGCCGCCCGAGGCGATTTCCCGATCGGCGGCGGCTTCGTCATGGAGGATTTCATCATGCTGCGCGAAATCTGATCGATGACCCAACCCATGTCAGTGCCGCTGGTCCTCTACGACAACTTCACGCGCAGCCTGCGCGAGTTCGAGCCGATCCACCCCGGGGGCGAGGTCGGCATCTACACCTGCGGTCCGACCGTCTACGACTACCAGCACATCGGCAACTATCGGACGTTCCTGTTCGAGGATGGGCTGAAGCGCGCGCTGCGCTGGAACGGCTACCGGGTCCGCCACGTGATGAACATCACCGACGTCGGTCACCTGACCTCGGACGCCGACACCGGCGAGGACAAGATGGAGAAGGGAGCGCGGCGCGCGGGCAAGAGCGCGTGGGACATCGCAGCGCTCTACACGCAGGCCTTCCTCGACGATCTCGACGCCCTCCACATCGGGCGGCCCGACGTCCTGCCGCGGGCGACCGAACACATACCGTCGCAGATCGAATTCATCGCGGATCTCGAGCGCAAGGGCTACACCTACCGGACCGCCGACGGCATCTACTTCGATACCAGCCGCCAGGCCGACTACGGTTATCTCGCGAGGCTCGACAGGGCAGGGCTCGAAGCCGGCAGGCGCGTCGACGTGGGCGACAAGCGCAGCGCGACCGATTTCGCGCTGTGGAAATTCTCGCCCGAAGGCAGCACGCGCCAGATGGAATGGGACAGCCCCTGGGGCCGCGGCTTCCCGGGTTGGCACATCGAGTGCTCGGCGATGGCGCAGGATTACCTCGGCGACTACTTCGACATCCATTGCGGCGGCGAGGACCACATCCCGGTGCACCACACGAACGAGATCGCGCAGACCGAGGCGCGGGTCGGGACGCGGCTGGCCAACTTCTGGATGCACGGCTACTTCCTGCTCGCCAACGACGCCAAGATGGCCAAGTCGGCCGGCGAGTTCCTTCGCGTGCAGGCGCTGGTCGACCGCGGCTACGACCCGCTGGCGTTCCGCTACCTGTGCCTGACCGGACACTATCGCAGCCAGCTCAACTTCACCTGGGACGCCCTCGACGCCGCGGCGACCGGGCTCGCAAGGATGCGCGCAGGCTTTCACGCGCTGGATCGCGAGGTCGCCGCCGTCGACGGGGCCCTGGTCTCGCGCTTCACCGCGCAGGTCAACGACGACCTCAACCTGCCGCGGGCGCTGGCGATCGCGTGGGAGACGCTGCGCGGCGAATTGGCCGGTCCGGTCAAGCGCGCGACGCTCGCGCGCTTCGATCAGGTGTTCGGCCTCGGGCTGGAAGATTGGCGTCCGAAGGAGGAGGCGGTTCCCGCCGATATCGAGGCGCTGGCGCGCGAGCGGGTCGAGGCGCGCAAGGCGAAGGACTGGGCCGAGGCGGATCGCCTGCGCGCGCTGCTGCGCGATGCAGGGTGGGACATGGAAGACCGCCCCGACGGCTACACGCTGAAGAGGAGGTAGCGGCGCGAGCGGCGAGCAGGGGCCCCGGCGGCAGCCGGGAGATGCGATCGACCTGGCCGATAGGCGCCGGCGGGTCGGCGCCGTCGGCGAGCGCCGAGCGGGCTCGAGGCGACGGCAGCGCGGGGATGTTCGCCAAGCGACTCGCCGGCGGGCGCCGCAGCGGCACCTCGAGGCGGCAGCCGACCGGAATCAGCGCAGCGACGGCGGTGCGCCGGCCGGGCAGCGCCGACAGCGAAGGCCTCGCCGGGGTGGCGCAGGCAGAGCGGGTCGGCAAGTCAGTGCGCGGAGGCCGAGGCGCGAGCGGCGAGCAGGGGCCCCGGCGGCAGCCGGGGATGCGAGCCATGGCGAGTCGCCGCGGGAGGCCGACAGGCAGGCAGAGCGGGTCGGCAAGTGCAGTGCGCGGAGGCCGAGGCGCGAGGCGCGCCACAACCCCAGCGGTCCAGCACGCGATCCGGGCGCCTCTCGGTCACGAGGCCGAGCCTTTCGGTGATGCTTCGCCAGACCCGCGGCGGCGGCGTCACGCCGGGGGCGCCCTCAGCCGAGCACGGCGATGCCGGCGTTCCCATCGGCGAGCGCCGCGGCGACCGACCGGACGCGAGCGGCGAGCAGGGGCCCCGGCGGCAGCCGGGGATGCGAGCCATGGCGAGTCGCGCGGGAGGCCGACAGGCAGGCAGAGCGGGTCGGCAAGTCAGTGCGCGGAGGCCGAGGCGCGAGCGGCGAGCAGGGGCCCCGCGGCAGCCGGGGATGCGAGCCATGGCGAGTCGCCGCGGGAGGCCGACAGGCAGGCAGAGCGGCTCGGCAAGTCAGTGCGCGGAGGCCGAGGCGCGAGCGGCGAGCAGGGGCCCCGGCTCGAGCACGTCGACGCAATCGCGCAGGGACCTCGCGTCGGCGCCTGCGAGCAGGAGGTCCACCGGGGACGGCTCGTCGGCGGGAAAGTCGATCGCGGGGGCATCGTCGTCGCCGCTCGGCTCGACCACGTCGAGCTCCCGGCGTCGCAGCCGGTCGAGGCTGCGGTTGCGCACGATCGACGTGAGCCAGGTGAGGGGCTGGCTCCTCGCCGCGTCGTAGCCGCCGGCGTGGTGCCAGATGCTGACCCAGGCTTCCTGCAGGATGTCCTCGGCGGCGGATGCATTCCTCAGGATACGCAGGGCGACCCCGTACAGATGCGGCGCGGACAGCCGATAGAGCTCGGCGAACGCGCGCTGGTCCGCGAGCGCGACCCGGCGCTGCGAGCCGCGCGCTGCGCTCTGCCTGGGCGGTCGCCGCGCCATCGCGCGCAGCGTCGTTCATCGAGCGGCGGTACCCCGCGAGCGTCCTTTCTGCCACAGGACGTCTGGAACCCCGGACGCCCGGTTCAGGTCGCGGGCGATGACGAACAGCAGGTCCGACAGGCGGTTGAGGTAGACGCGGCCATCCTGCGACACGGCTTCCCGGCGGGCGAGCGCGACCACGGCGCGCTCGGCCCGGCGACATACGGTGCGCGCGACGTGCGCAAGGGCGGCGGCCCGCGTTCCTCCGGGGAGGATGAATTCCTTCAGAGGCGCCAGGCCCGAGTTGATCTCCTCGACCGCCTGCTCGAGCCGGGCCACGTGGCCGGCCGCGACCGCGACGTGGCCCGGAATCGACAGCTCGCCGCCGAGGTCGAACAGGTCGTGCTGGATGTCGACCAGCAGGGCGCCGATCGCATCCGGCAATGTCTCGGCGAGCAACGCCCCGACGCTCGAATTGAGCTCGTCGACGGCGCCGATGGCGGTGATCCGGAGGCTGTCCTTGTCGACGCGCGAGCCGTCGCCCAGGCCGGTCGTTCCTGAGTCTCCGGTGCGAGTGACGATGCGGGAGAGACGATGTCCCATCGTGCGGGGATTTCGATGCGGGGAGCGGCGATCGTCGTCGATTTTGCTACGATTGTCCACCGGAGCAGATTGAGACAGGAGGTCCGCCATGGCGACCCGCGGCATCTACGAGCAGCATCTCGATCGCAGCGCGGCGAACTACGCGCCGCTGACGCCGCTCTCGCTCGTCGCGCGCACCGCCTACACGTGGCCGCAACGGATCGCCGTCGTGCACGGCCCGCGTCGCTACACATGGAGCGAAACCTACGCGCGCTCGCGCAGGCTCGCCTCGGCACTCGCGCATCGCGGCATCGGCATGGGCGACACCGTCGCGGTGATGCTCGCGAACACCCCCGAGATGGTCGAATGCCATTTCGGCGTCCCGATGACGGGTGGGGTGCTGAACACCCTCAACACGCGGCTCGATGCCGAGACGCTTGCGTTCATGCTCGAGCACGGCGAGGCGAAGGTGCTGATCACCGACACCGAGTTCTCGCCGGCGATCGCGGCCGCGCTGAAGCGCATCGCCAGGAAGCCGCTGGTGATCGACGTCGTCGATGCGCTGGGACCCGGGGGCGACCCGCTGGGCGAGTCCGATTACGAGACGTTCATCGCCAAGGGCGATCACGATTTCGCCTGGCAGCCGCCGGCCGACGAGTGGCAGTCGATCTCCCTCAACTACACGTCGGGAACGACGGGCAATCCCAAAGGCGTCGTCTACCACCACCGCGGCGCCTATCTCAACGCGTTGTCGAACATCGTCGACTGGGGCATGCCGCGGCACTCGGTGTACCTGTGGACGCTGCCGATGTTCCACTGCAACGGCTGGTGCTTTCCGTGGACGATGGCGGCGAACGCCGGCACCAACGTCTGCCTGCGCAGGGTCGAGGCCAAGGCGATCCTCGACGCGATCCGCGAGCATCGCGTCACGCACTATTGCGGCGCGCCGATCGTGCATTCGCTGCTGATCAACGCCCCCGAGTCGCTGAAGGGCGGCATCGGGCACAAGGTGCACGCGCTGGTCGCAGCGGCGGCGCCTCCGGCGGCGGTGATCGAGGGCATGGAGAGGCTGGGCTTCGAGATCACCCACGTCTACGGCCTCACCGAGACCTACGGTCCCGCGGCCGTCTGCGCCAAGCAGGCCGAGTGGGCGGACCTCGACATCGGTGCGCGCACCGAGCGCAACGGGCGCCAGGGCGTGCGCTACACCTGCCAGGAAGGCATGACGGTGATGGATCCCGCGACGATGCGGCCGGTGCCCTGGGACGGCGAGACGATGGGCGAGGTCATGTTCCGCGGCAACGTCACGATGAAGGGTTACCTGAAGAACCCCAGCGCGACCGACGAATCCTTCGCCGGCGGGTGGTTCCACACCGGCGATCTCGCGGTGATGCAGCCCGACGGCTATGTCAAGATCCGGGACCGCTCCAAGGACGTCATCATCTCGGGGGGCGAGAACATCAGCTCGCTCGAGGTCGAGGACGTACTCTACCGGCACCCGGCGATCCTCGCTGCGGCGGTCGTCGCCAGGCCCGACCCCAAGTGGGGCGAGACCCCCTGCGCGTTCGTCGAGCTGAAGCCGGAGGCGAGCCTGAGCGAGGCCGAGGTGATCGAGCATTGCCGCGCGCAGCTCGCGCGCTTCAAGGTGCCGAAGAGCGTCGTGTTCGGCGAGCTGCCGAAGACCTCGACCGGCAAGATCCAGAAGTTCATCCTGCGCGAACGCGCACAATCGACGGCGGCAATCGAATGAACGCACCCGTGGAAACGATGCTCTCCCCATTCGTCCTCGCGGACACCCGCGAAGGCGTGCGAACCCTGACCTTGAACCGCGGCGAGCGCTTCAACCCATTGTCCTTCGACATGCTCGCCGCGCTGGAAGCGGCGATCGATGAGGTCGCCGCCGATTCCGCGGTGCGCGCCGTCGTGATCGCGGGCGCCGGGCGCGGCTTCTGTGCCGGCCACGACCTCAAGGAGCTGCGCGCGCAGCGTTCGCCCGAGTGGCGCCAGGGGCTCTTCGCCCTGTGCAGTCGCGTCATGGTCAAGCTCACGCAGCTGCCGCAGCCTACGATCGCCCGGGTGCACGGCCTCGCGACCGCGGCGGGCTGCCAGCTGGTGTCGATGTGCGACCTTGCCGTGGCTGCCGACACCGCGCGCTTCGCACTGCCGGGTGTCAACGTCGGCGTCTTCTGCTCGACGCCCGCAGTCGGCGTCGGACGCAACGTCGCGCGCAAGCGCGTGATGGAAATGCTGCTGACAGGCGAGCCGATCGATGCAGCGACCGCGCTGGCATGGGGACTGGTCAACCGCGTCGTCGCTGCGGACGGGCTCGACGCGGCGGTGCGTCATTTCACCGACCTGATCGGCGCGCGCAGCGCATCGATCATCGCTCTGGGCAAGCGCGCCTTCTACGCCCAGATCGACAATTCGCTGGACGACGCCTATGCGATGACCGGCGAGGTGATGTGCTGCAATCTCGATGACCCCGACGCCGACGAGGGCATGGATGCCTTCATCGGGAAGCGTCCCCCGAGCTGGCGGACGCGCGGCTGACGGGTCGGTGCCGGATTTGCTGACTCGTTGCCAAGCCCGGGCATCGCCGGGATAATCACCGGCGCGGCGGCCACGGGCGGGGATTTCCGGAGCACACAGCTTGCGCCACGCGACTCGGGGCGGGCGATGGCCGACGACATCATTCTGGAGACGCGCGGGCTCACCAAGGAGTTCAAGGGCTTCGTCGCCGTCAAGGACGTGAGCCTCGCCGTGAAACGCGGGACGATCCATGCACTGATCGGTCCCAACGGCGCCGGCAAGACGACCTGTTTCAACCTGCTAACCCATTTCCTGACGCCGACGCGGGGCCGCATCTACTACAACGGACGCGAGATCACCGGGTCCCGGCCGGCAGCGATCGCACGGATGGGCCTCGTGCGCTCGTTCCAGATCTCCGCCGTCTTTCCGCACCTGACGGTGCTGGAGAACGTTCGCATCGCGCTGCAGCGAACGCGTGGCCGGTCGCTGGACTTCTGGCGCTCGGAGCGCGTGCTGCGGGAGCATGATGCGCGCGCGGGCGAACTGCTCGTCGCCGTCGGTCTCGAAGGCGTCGAGGGCGTCCGCGCCGGCGAGCTGCCCTACGGGCGCAAGCGGGCGCTCGAGATCGCTACGACGCTGGCGCTCGAACCGGAGATGATGCTCCTCGACGAGCCGACGGCCGGCATGACCCACGAGGACGTCGAGCGCATCGCAGCGCTGATCAAGAAGGTCGCGGCCGAGCGCACCGTGCTGATGGTCGAGCACAACCTGTCGGTCGTGTCGACGCTTTCGCATCGCATCACGGTGCTCGCGCGCGGCGAGATCCTGGCGGACGGCGACTACGCGTCGGTGTCCGCGAACCCGGCGGTCGTCGAGGCCTACCTCGGGGGCGCCCATGCCTGAAAGCGCGCAGCGCGAGCGTTCCCCCGCAGCGACGGGCGCGGCGCCGCTGCTCGCCGTTGGCGACCTGCAGGCGTGGTACGGCGAATCGCACATCCTGCACGGCGTCTCGTTCGACGTCGCACCCGGCGAGGTCGTGACGCTGCTGGGCCGCAACGGCGCGGGCAAGACGACGACGCTGAAGTCGATCATGGGCGTCGTCCCGCGGCGCAGCGGCTCGATCGTGTTCGAGGGCACCGAGACGATCAGGCTGCCGTCGAACCGCATCGCGAGGCTGGGCCTCGGATGGTGCCCGGAGGAGCGGGGGATCTTCTCGAGCCTCGACGTCGAGGAGAACCTGATGCTTCCGCCCAGGGTCCGCGACGGAGGGCTGTCGGTCGAGCAGATCTACGCGCTGTTCCCCAACCTCGCCGAGCGGCGCAGGAGCCAGGGGACCAAGCTGTCCGGCGGCGAGCAGCAGATGCTCGCGATCGGCAGGATACTGCGCACCGGGGCGAGGCTGCTGCTGCTCGACGAGCCGACCGAAGGGCTCGCGCCGGTCATCGTCCAGCAGATAGGCCGCACGATCGGCGAGCTCAAGGCCCGCGGATTCACGATCCTGCTGGTCGAGCAGAATTTCCACTTTGCGGCGACGGTTGCCGACCGGCATTGCGTGATGGAGCACGGTCGCGTCGTCGACGTGATCGTCAACACGGAACTCGAGGCTAACATGCCGAAGCTCCACCGGTATCTGGGAGTATGAGGGGGATCGAGGGATGATCGACGCAACCCATTCAAGCGGAGGATTGTCATGAACACAGTCAAACGGAGTCTGCTCGTCCTCGCCGTCGCGGGGGCGCTGTCTGCCGGCAGCGCGTACGCGCAATACACCGGGAACGAGATCAAGCTCGGGGTGCTCACCGACATGTCGAGCCTCTACACGGATCTCGCGGGCCAGGGCTCGGTCGTCGCGGCCAGGATGGCCGTCGAGGACTCGGGCATCGAGAAGCGCGGCGTCAAGGTCGAGATCGTCTCTGCCGACCACCAGAACAAGCCCGACGTCGGCTCGGCGATCGCGCGCCGCTGGTACGACGCCGAGGGCGTCGACGCGATCGTCGACGTTCCGAACTCGGGCGTCGCGCTCGCGATCGCGCAGATCACCAAGGACAAGAACAAGGTGTTCCTGGCTTCCGGCCCCGGCAGCTCCGACCTTACCGGCAAGGCGTGCACACCCAACACCGTGCATTTCACCTACGACACCTGGATGCTCGCCAACGGCACCGGCACCGCGATCACCAAGCAGGGGGGCAACACCTGGTTCTTCATCGCGGCCGACTACGCGTTCGGGCAGGCGCTCGAGCGCGACACGACGGCGGCGGTCGAGAAGGCGGGCGGCAAGGTGCTGGGGGACGTCAAGGCCCCGCTCAACACGCAGGACTTCTCGTCGTTCCTGCTGCAGGCGCAGGCGTCGAAGGCCAAGGTGATCGGCCTCGCCAATGCCGGCGGCGACACGACGAACTCGATCAAGCAGGCGGCCGAGTTCGGCATCGTCAAGGGCGGGCAGCAGCTCGCCGGGCTGCTGGTGTTCCTCACCGACATCCACGCGATGGGATTGCAGACCGCGCAGGGCCTGACGCTGACGACGACGTTCTACTGGGACACGAACGACAGGACGCGCGCGTTCGCCAAGCGCTTCGCTGCCCAGGACAAGGGCATCTATCCGACGATGGTGCACGCCGGCGTCTACGCTTCGGTGCTGCACTACCTGAAGGCGGTCGAGGCGCTGAAGAGCGATGCCGACGGCGCGAAGGTCGTCGCGAAGATGAAGGATATGCCCACCGACGATCCGCTGTTCGGCAAGGGCTCGATCCGCATCGACGGGCGCGCGATCCATCCGGCCTACCTCGTCCAGGTGAAGACGCCGGCGGAATCGAAATACCCGTGGGATTACTACAAGGTCCTGGCGACGATCCCCGCCGACGAGGCTTTCCGCCCGCTGAAGGACGGCGGCTGCTATCTCGTGAAGTGACGCGGTCCATCTGACGCGCCGATCGCCGCGGCTTCCCGTCCCATCGCGCGGCGAGCCCGCGCAGGGGCGGCGCCCGGCGAGCGGCCGGTGACACCCTCTCCCCGCCCACCGGAGGGAGGGCGGGGATGGGGGAATCGGGGGAGCATCGATGCAGGCACTCTTCGGCCAGCTGCTGATCGGGCTCATCAACGGCGCGTTCTACGCGATGCTGTCGCTGGGGCTCGCCATCATCTTCGGCCTGCTCAACATCATCAACTTCACGCACGGCGCGCAGTACATGATGGGCGCGTTCTGCGCGTGGTTCCTGCTCCAGTACGCGCACGTCGGCGACTGGCACCCGGGCTACTGGTCGTCGCTCGCGATCGCGCCCGTCGTCGTCGGCGCGTTCGGGATCGTCATCGAGCGCACGATGCTCAAGCGGCTCTACGCCCTCGACCACCTGTACGGCCTGCTGCTGACGTTCGGGCTCGCCCTGGTGATCCAGGGCGTGTTCCGGAACTCGTTCGGCTCCTCGGGGATGCCCTACGAGATCCCGTCGCTGCTGCAGGGAGGCGTCAACCTGGGCTTCATGTACCTGCCGATCTACCGCGCGTGGGTCATCGCCGCGTCGCTGGTGATATGCATCGCAACCTGGTACGTGATCGAGCGCAC
The DNA here is from genome assembly GCA_963734515.1 of uncultured beta proteobacterium. Lineage (GTDB taxonomy): Bacteria > Pseudomonadota > Gammaproteobacteria > Burkholderiales > Casimicrobiaceae > VBCG01. The sequence goes on from CAVTHP010000007.1 coordinate 181,215, forward strand.
GAAGCTTGGCAGCTACCTGCGCGCCGCAACCGAGAATCCGACGCTGGTGCAGGCTTTCGGCATCAACGTTCCACTGATGATCACGGTGACCTTCGGCTTCGGGGTCGGCCTTGCCGCCCTCGCGGGGGTGATGGCGGCGCCGATCTACCAGGTCAATCCGCTGATGGGCGCCGACCTGATCATCGTCGTGTTCGCGGTCGTCGTGATCGGCGGCATGGGCTCGATCATGGGCGCCATCCTGACGGGGTTCGGCCTCGGCGTCGTCGAAGGACTGACCAAGTACTTCTACGCCGAGGCGTCGACGACGGTCATCTTCGTCATCATGGTGATCGTGCTGATGATCAAGCCGGCAGGCCTCTTCGGGCGGGAGCGCTGACCTTGCCTGCGAACCCTCGCGTGGCAGCTGCGGCCGGTGGCGGATCCCGCAACGGCATCCTGACCGCCACGGCGATCATGGCGGCGCTGCTCGCGGTGGCGCCGCTGGCCGACGTGTATCCGGTGATCGTCGAGAAGGCGATGTGCTTCGCGCTGTTCGCCTGCGCCTTCAACCTGCTGCTGGGTTTCGGGGGGCTGCTCTCGTTCGGCCACGCGATGTTCCTCGGCACGGCAGGCTACGTCTGCGCGTACGCCGCGAAGCGATGGGGTTTCCCCCCCGAGCTCGCGATCGTTGCAGGGACCGCGGCCTCCGCCGCGCTCGGGCTGGTCGTCGGCGCGCTGGCGATCCGCCGGCAGGGCATCTATTTCGCGATGGTCACGCTCGCGATCGCGCAGATGATGTACTTCCTGTACGTGCAGGCGCCTTTCACGCACGGCGAGGACGGCATTCAGGGAGTGCCGCGCGGCAGGCTCTTCGGCGTGATCGATCTCTCGAACTCGCTCGCGATGTACTACACGGTGCTGGTCGTGTTCATCGCGGCATTCCTGCTGATCTACCGGATCATCCATTCGCCGTTCGGCCAGGTTCTGAAGGCGATCCGTGAAAACGAGCCGCGCGCGATCTCGCTGGGCTACGACGCCGACCGCTACAAGCTCCTGGCGTTCGTCCTGTCGGCGACGCTGGCGGGCCTGGCCGGTGCGGTGAAGGCCATCGTCTTCCAGCTGGCGTCGCTGACCGATGTCCACTGGACCATGTCCGGCGAGGTCGTCCTGATGACCCTGCTCGGCGGGATGGGAACGATCTTCGGGCCGGTGGTCGGGGCGTTCATCATCGTCGCGCTCGAAAACTACCTGGCGGGTTTCGGCGAATGGGTGACAGTCATCACCGGCGCGATATTCGTCGTCTGCGTGCTCGCGTTCCGTCGCGGCGTCGTGGGCGAGGCAGGTGCCTGGTGGCGGCGGCGCGCCTGAGCGTGCCGGATGACGCCCCCCTGCGTTTGACCCACCCTGCCGTAACGCGATAAAATCCAAAGGTTTTGGCGGCTGGTCCGCGCGGTCGGTGGTCCGGCCCGGCGCCGTCGTGGCCGGGGGCGGGCGTGACGACCGCGGCGCGGGCGCCGCGGGTACAGGGTGAGGCATGCGCGACAGGCTCGTCGTTGGCAACTGGAAGATGAACGGCGGGCTCGCGGCGAACGCCAAACTGCTGGCGCGCCTTGCATCCGGGTGGACGCAGCGCGAGGCGTGCAAGCTCGTCGTGTGCGTGCCGGCCCCGTACGTCGGGCAGGCGCAGGCTGCGCTCTCGTCCAGCCCCGTCATGTGGGGCGTGCAGGACGTCAGCGAGCACGCGTCGGGCGCGTACACGGGCGAGGTCGCGGCCGGAATGGCGGCGGAATTCGGATGTCGTTACGCGATCGTCGGCCATTCGGAGCGCCGAAGACTGCATGGCGAGACCGACCGCGTCGTCGGCGCGAAGGCCGTTGCCGCCCTGGGCGGTGGATTGGTCCCCATCGCCTGCGTCGGCGAGACCCTCGACGAGCGTGAACTCGGGGCGACCGAAGCTGTCGTGACGCGACAGGTCGATGCCGTGATCGGGGCGCTCGGTGGGGCCATGCGCCGCTGCGTCGTCGCGTACGAGCCGGTGTGGGCGATCGGCACGGGCCGGACGGCGTCGCCCGAACAGGCCCAGGCGGTGCACGCGGTGCTCCGCTCGCGGCTCGCCGGGGCGGGGGCGGGCGAGGTGAGTGTGCTGTACGGGGGCAGCGTCAAGGGCTCCAACGCTTCGGCGTTGTTCGCGATGCCGGACATCGACGGGGCGCTGGTGGGTGGCGCATCGCTCGATGCGGATGAATTTTTGACGATCGCGCGTGCCTAACCAGGGTGTGGCGATGGAGTAGGCGGGCATGACTCTGATTCAATCGATGGTTCTGGTGCTGCACGTGCTGGTGGCGATTACCGTCATCGGGTTCGTGCTGCTGCAGCATGGCAAAGGCGCCGACATGGGCGCGGCGTTCGGCGGCGGCTCGTCGGGCAGCCTGTTCGGCGCGGCCGGCTCGGCGAATTTCCTGTCGCGTACGACGGCCATACTCGCGACCCTGTTCTTTGCCACCAGCATTGCGCTGACATGGTTCGGGTCGCGCGGTGCCACGCCGCAGGGCGTCATGGAACAGGGTGTCATGGAGCGCACGGTGCCGCCTGCGGCGCCGACGGACGTCCCGCAGCCGGCGGCGAAAGGAAGTGCCGCGGCCGGAAATGCGGCCGGGGCTCCCGCCGGGAGAGCCGGGCCGGCGGCGAGCAGCAGCGCGCCGGCATCGGGCGGAAGTGCGCCGACACCGGCGCCAGGGCAGGGTGAAGTTCCGAAGTAATCGCCGAATGAAATACGCCGACGTGGTGAAATTGGTAGACACGCTGTCTTGAGGGGGCAGTGGCGAAAGCCGTGGGAGTTCGAGTCTCCCCGTCGGCACCAGGGTGAAACGGTTGACGGGCAGGCAGTGCCGGTCCGAAACAGGTAGCAGCAGCGATTTTCAGCAGTCGGTTCCGCGGTACCGCCGTACACTTGGCAGTCCCGCAGCACTTCAGGCGCAAGCGCCGACCACGATGCTCGAACAGTACTTCCCCATCCTCGTCTTCATCCTGTTTGGCATCGGGTTGGGCGCGCTGCTGCTCGTCATCGGGCGCCTGGTGTCGCCCAATCGCCCGGACCCCGAGAAGCTTTCCCCCTACGAGTGCGGCTTCGAGGCGTTCGAGGACGCCCGGATGAAGTTCGACGTCCGCTACTATCTCGTCGCGATCCTGTTCATCCTGTTCGACCTCGAGATCGCATTCCTCTTTCCGTGGGCGGTAGTCCTGCAGCAGATCGGGCTGTTCGGATTCGGCGCGATGATGATTTTTCTGCTGATCCTCATCGTCGGCTTCATCTACGAGTGGAAGAAAGGCGCGCTGGAGTGGGAATAGACCTGCGCTCCGACGAGCAGCGGTCCCGCGCGCGCAGCGCTGCGGGAATGCGATCGGGACGAATGAAGTGCGGCCGCCGATACGGCTGGGTCGCGGCGTCACCGAGGACCGATGATGGCAATTGAAGGCGTTCTGGAAAAGGGTTTCGTGACCACGACGCTCGATAGCGTGATCAACTGGGCCCGCAACGGCTCGATGTGGCCGATGACCTTCGGGCTTGCGTGCTGTGCGGTCGAGATGATGCACGCGGGGGCCTCCCGTTACGACCTCGACCGCTTCGGCATCGTCTTCCGGCCGAGCCCCCGCCAGTCGGACGTCATGATCGTCGCGGGCACGCTGTGCAACAAGATGGCGCCCGCGCTGCGCAAGGTCTACGACCAGATGTCCGAGCCGCGCTGGGTGATCTCGATGGGATCCTGCGCCAACGGCGGTGGCTACTACCACTACTCGTACTCGGTGGTTCGCGGCTGCGATCGCATCGTCCCGGTCGACATCTACGTCCCCGGCTGCCCGCCGACGTCGGAGGCGCTGCTCTACGGCATCCTCCAGCTCCAGAACAAGATCTGGCGAACCAACACGATCGCGCGCTGATGGCAGGCCACACCGACACGCTGGTTGCCGCGCTCGCTGCCGCATTCCCGGGCGCGATCACGAGCACGACGGTGGCGCGGGGTGAGGTGACGGTCGTCGTCGCGGCCGACAGGTATCTCGAGGTCATGGGAACGCTGCGCGACCTTCCCGGGCTGCGTTTCGAGACGCTGATCGATCTCTGCGGCGTCGACTATTCGCAGTACGGGGGCGGTGCATGGGCGGGCCCGCGCTTCGGCGTCGTGTGCCACCTGCTGTCGCTGTCCAACAACCGGCGGCTGCGGGTGCGCACGTTCGCGCCCGAAGACGATTTTCCGGTGGTCGCGAGCCTGGTCGGCGTCTGGCCCTCGGTCAACTGGTTCGAGCGCGAAGCGTTCGATCTGTTCGGCATCGTGTTCTCCGGGCACCCCGATCTGCGCCGCCTGCTCACCGATTACGGCTTCGTCGGGCATCCGTTCCGGAAGGACTTCCCGATCTCCGGCTACGTCGAAATGCGCTACGACCCCGAGCAGGGGCGCGTCGTCTACCAGCCGGTCTCGATCGAGCCCCGCGAGATCACGCCGCGGATCATCCGCGAAGAGAACTACGCGGAGGGCGAGTAGCGTGGCCGAGATCCACAACTACACGATGAAGTTGCGCGCCCGCCGCTGCGCGGCTGAAGCCGCTTCGCTTAACTTTCGCCGCAAGTTAGCGGTCGCCGAAGTTCATGGCTGAAATTCGTAACTACACCATGAACTTTGGGCCGCAGCACCCTGCGGCCCATGGCGTGCTGCGCCTGGTGCTGGAGCTCGACGGCGAGGTAATCGCGCGCGCCGATCCGCACATCGGGCTGCTGCATCGCGCGACCGAAAAACTCGCCGAAACCAGGATGTGGATCCAGTCGCTGCCATACATGGATCGGCTCGACTACGTCTCGATGATGTGTAACGAGCACGCGTACTGCCTCGCGATCGAGCGGCTGCTCGGCATCGAGGTCCCGGTGCGCGCGCTCTACATCCGGACGATGTTCGACGAAATCACGCGTGTCCTGAATCACCTGCTGTGGCTAGGCACGCATTCGCTCGACGTCGGCGGCATGACCACATTTCTCTATTGCTTCCGGGAGCGCGAGGACCTGTTCGACATGTACGAGGCGGTGTCGGGCGCGCGCATGCATGCGGCGTACTACCGTCCTGGTGGTGTCTATCGCGACCTTCCGGACCGGATGCCGCAGTACGCGGCGATGAAATCGCGCAATGCACGCGCGATGAAGGCGATGAACGACAACCGCCGGGGATCGCTGCTCGACTTCATCGAGGATTTCACGCGCCGCTTTCCGGGCTACGTCGACGAATACGAGACGCTGCTGACCGAGAACCGCATCTGGAAGCAGCGGACGGTCGGCATCGGCGTCGTGACCGCGGAGCGGGCGCAGGCGCTGGGCTTCACGGGGCCGATGCTGCGCGGGTCGGGCGTGCCGTGGGACCTGCGCAGGAAACAGCCGTACGCCGCCTACGACCGGATGGATTTCGACATTCCGGTCGGGATCAACGGGGATTGCTACGACCGGTATCTGGTCCGTGTCGAGGAAATGCGTCAATCGAACCGGATCATCCGCCAGTGCGTCGACTGGCTGCGCGGGAATCCCGGCCCGGTGATGGTCGCGAACCACAAGATTGCGCCGCCGTCGCGCGAGGCGATGAAGGAGAACATGGAAGAGCTGATCCATCACTTCAAGCTCTTCACGGAGGGCATGCACGTGCCGGCCGGCGAGGTCTACGCGGCGATCGAGCACCCGAAGGGCGAGTTCGGGGTCTACGCGATCTCCGACGGCGCCAACAAACCGTACCGGATCAAGCTGCGACCGCCCGACTACGTCCACCTGTCCGCCCTCGACGAGATGTCGCGCGGCCACATGATCGCCGACGTCGTCGCGATCATCGGAACCCAGGACATCGTGTTCGGATCGATCGATCGATGAGCAGCGCCGGGCCGTCCCAAGCTGCGAATTGCGCCCCCTCCGGGGGCAGCGCAGCGGCGAAGGCCGCAAGCGTGGGGGCCCCATGAGCAGCGCCGGGCCGTCCCAAGCTGCGAATTGCGCCCCCTCCGGGGGCAGCGCAGCGGCGAACGCCGCGAGCGGGGCGGTCCTATGACCATGCTGAACGACGACGCCCTGCGCAGGATCGACCGCGAGGTCGCCAAGTATCCCGCCGACCAGAAGCAGTCGGCGGTCATTTCGGCGCTCGCGATCGCGCAGGACGAGTACGGCTGGCTGTCGACCCCGCTGATGGACGAGGTAGCGCGCTACCTCGCGATGCCTCCGGTCGCCGTCTACGAGGTCGCGTCCTTCTACGAGATGTACAACCTCGGGCCGACAGGGCGCTTCAAACTGACGATCTGCACGAACCTGCCCTGCGCACTGCAGGGTGCGGACGCGGCCGCGCAGCACCTCAAGCGGAAGCTCGGCATCGAATTCGGCGAGACCACCGCCGACGGCCGCTTCACGCTGAAGGAAGGCGAGTGCATGGGTGCCTGCGGCGATGCGCCGGTTCTGCTCGTCAACAACAAGCGCATGGAAAGCTTCATGTCCCCGGGGAAACTCGACGCGCTGCTCGACGAGCTCTCCGCGGCCGCCGATCGCAGCGATGGCGCGCCGAACGGGCCGGAGCCCGCCGGATCATGAACGCTCCATCGGAATTCATCGACTACGGCCCCGACGCCGTGCTGCTCGCGGGGCTCAACGGCCGCAACTGGCGGCTTGCCGATTACGTCCAGCGCGGCGGCTACGAGGCGCTGCGCAAGATCCTCGCCGACAGGACTCCACCCGAGCAGGTGATCGCCGAGGTCAAGAAGTCCGCGCTGCGCGGACGTGGGGGCGCCGGTTTCCCGACCGGGCTCAAGTGGAGCTTCATGCCGCGCCAGTTCCCGGGCGACAAATACCTGGTCTGCAACTCGGACGAAGGCGAGCCCGGCACATTCAAGGATCGCGACCTGCTGCGCTACAACCCGCATGCGCTGTTCGAGGGCATGGCGATAGCCGCGTACGCGATGGGCTGCGCGCGCGGCTACAACTATGTCCACGGCGAGATCTGGGATGTCTACGAGCGCTGCGAGGAGGCGGTCGAGGAGGCGTACGCCGCGGGTTTCCTGGGCAACGAGATCCTCGGCAGCGGCTTCAGCTTCCACCTGTACAACCACCACGGCTACGGCGCCTACATCTGCGGCGAGGAGACCGGGCTGCTCGAGTCGCTCGAAGGCAAGAAGGGCCTGCCGCGCTTCAAGCCACCGTTCCCGGCGAGCTTCGGCCTCTACGGCAAGCCGACGACGATCAACAACACCGAGACCTTCGCCGCCGTGCCGTGGATCATCCGCAACGGCGGCGAGTGGTTCCTGAACCTGGGATTGCCCAACAACGGCGGCACCAAGATCTTTTCGGTGTCCGGCGACGTCGAGCGTCCCGGCAACTATGAGATCAGGCTCGGGACACCGTTCCCGAAGCTGCTGGAAATGGCCGGCGGCGTGCGCGGCGGCCGGGCGCTGAAGGCGGTGATCCCCGGCGGATCGTCGGCGCCGGTGCTGCCCGGCGACGTGATGATGGGGCTCACGATGGACTACGACGCGATCGCCAAGGCGGGATCGATGCTCGGTTCGGGCGCGGTCATCGTCATCGACGACACGCGCTGCATGGTCAAGAGCCTGCTGCGCCTGTCCTATTTCTATTACGAGGAATCCTGCGGGCAGTGCACGCCGTGCCGCGAAGGAACAGGCTGGATGTGGCGGATGGTCCAGCGCATCGAGAACGGTGCCGGGCGCCCGGAGGACCTCGATGTTCTCACGTCGGTCGCCGACAACATCGCGGGCCGGACGATTTGCGCGCTGGGCGACGCGGCGGCACTGCCGGTGAAGAGCTTCATCAGGCATTTCCGCAGCGAGTTCGAGCATCACATCGAGCGCCGGGAGTGCCTGGTGCCTAAATACCTGTGAGCATGCTGAACATCGAGATCGACGGCCGGGCGGTGCAGGTGCCCCAGGGCAGCACGGTGATGGACGCCGCGAACATGCTCGGCATCTACGTGCCTCATTTCTGCTATCACAAGAAGCTGTCGATCGCGGCGAATTGCCGGATGTGCCTGGTGCAGGTCGAGAAGGCGCCCAAGCCGCTGCCGGCATGCGCGACGCCGGTCGCCGAAGGCATGAAGGCGTGGACGCACTCGGAGCAGGCAATCAAGGCGCAGCAGGGGGTGATGGAGTTCCTGCTGATCAATCATCCGCTCGACTGCCCGATCTGCGACCAGGGCGGTGAATGCCAGCTGCAGGACCTCGCCGTCGGCTATGGCGGCTCCGCATCGCGCTACCACGAGGCGAAGCGCGTCGTCGTGCACAAGTACCTGGGGCCGTTGGTCTCGGCCGAGGAGATGACGCGCTGCATCCAATGCACGCGCTGCATCCGGTTCGGCCAGGAGATCGGCGGCATCATGGAGCTCGGCATGATCGGACGCACCGAGCACGCGGAGATCGTGACCTTCGTCGGGCGTACCGTCGACTCGGAGCTCTCCGGGAACATGATCGACATCTGTCCGGTCGGGGCGCTGACGTCGAAGCCTTTCCGGTTCGCGGCGAGGACCTGGGAGCTTGCGCGTCGCAAGAGCGTGTCTCCTCACGACGGGCACGGCAGCAACCTCGTCGTCCAGGTCAAGAACAACCGCGTGCTGCGCGTCGTGCCGCTCGAGAACGAAGCGGTCAACGAATGCTGGATATCCGACAAGGACCGCTTTTCCTACGAGGCGCTGAACAGCGACGAGCGTCTGCTCTCGCCGATGCTCAAGCAGGGTGGCGAGTGGAAGACCGTCGATTGGACGAAGGCCCTCGAGTTCACCGCCAACGGTCTCTCCGACGTCGTCGCAAGGCACGGGGGCGGTGCGCTGGGCATGCTGGTCTCGCCGCATGCGACGCTCGAAGAGATGGCGCTGGCCGCGCGGCTCGTGCGCGGTCTGGGCAGCGAGAACATCGACTTCCGCCTGCGGCAGCTCGATTTCCGTGACGATGCGGCGCGCGAGGGCATCCCGTTCCTCGGAATGCCGATCGCTGAGGTCCAGAGGCTGGACCGGGTGCTGGTCATCGGCAGCTTCCTGCGCAAGGACCATCCGCTGCTCGCCCACCGACTGCGCCAGGCGGCGAAAAAGGGAGCGCAGATCGCTTCGCTGCATTCGGTCGACGACGACTGGCTGATTCCCGTCGCCCATCGCGCGCTCGTGCCGCCGTCGCTGGTGCCGATGATGCTGGCGGAGATCGTCGTCGCCGCGGCCCAGGGCGCGGGCAGGGAGTTGCCGCAGGAGCTGACTGGAATCGAGCCGACGGCGGGCGCCGAGGTGATCGCCGCGAGCCTGCTGACGGGCGCGCGGCGCGCGATCCTGCTTGGCAACTACGCGGTCCAGCACGGCGACGCCTCGCAGATCGTCGCGCTTGCGCAGGCGCTCGCCTCGATTACGGGCGCTACGCTTGGCGTGCTGACCGAGGCCGCCAACACGGTAGGCGGCTACGTCGCGGCCGCGCTGCCGCAGCACGGCGGCCGCAACGCGCAGGCGATGCTGGGCGGCGACGGGAACGAGCCGCCGCGTGCCTACGCCGTCATACATGCCGAGCCCGAGTTCGATTGCGCCAATCCGGTGGCGGCGCGGGCGTCGCTGCAGAAGGCCGAGTTCGTCGTCGTGATGAGCCCGTTCCGCCACGGCCTGCAGTATGCCGACGTGCTGCTGCCGATCGCGCCGTTCACCGAGACATCAGGGACGTTCGTCAATTGCGAAGGCCGCGTTCAGGAATTCCACGGCGTCGTCGCGCCCGCAGGCGAGACACGCCCCGGATGGAAGCTGCTGCGCGTGCTGGGAACGATGCTGAAGCTGCCGGGCTTCGATTTCGACACGTCGGAAGCGGTCCGCGACGCGGTGCTGGCGGAGGCCGGCGACCTGGCGTCGAAGTTGTCCAATGTGACGCGCACGGTGATTGCCGCGCCGGTGGCGGCCGCCGCCGGCGTCGAGCGCGTCGCCGACGTGCCGATCTATTCTGCCGATCCGCTGGTGCGACGCGCGATGTCGCTGCAGGAAACGGCCGATGGGCGCGCGCCGAAAGCGCGGCTGAATCGGACGCTGCTCGATGCGCTGGGGATCGTCGAGGGCGCGCAGATCAAGGTCAGGCAGGGCGCCGGTGAAGCCGTGCTTGCGACCCAGGTCGATCCGTCGGTGCCGCCGGGGGTCGTGCGCATCGCTGCGGCGCATCCGTCGACCTGCGGCCTCGAGGGCCTGTCCGGCCCCGTCACGGTGGAGCGGGCTTGAGCATGAACGAGCTGCTCGCACCGCTGCAGAGCGCCATGGGCGCGTGGTGGCTCCCGGTGTGGACGATCGTCAAGGTCGTGGTCATCGCGGTGCCGCTGATGATCGGTGTCGCGTACCTGACCTACGCCGAGCGCAAGGTGATCGGCTGGATGCAAGTCCGCATCGGTCCGAATCGCGTCGGGCCGCTCGGCCTGCTGCAGCCGTTCGCGGACACGGTGAAGATGCTGTTCAAGGAGATCGTCGTCCCGTCCGGCGCGAGCCGCGCGCTGTTCTTCATTGCGCCAATGCTCTCGCTGGGGCCCGCGCTGGCCGCGTGGGCCGTGGTGCCGTTCACGGGCACGCTGGTGCTGTCGGACATCAACGCCGGGCTCCTGTACATCCTCGCGATGAGCTCGCTCGGTGTCTACGGAGTGATTCTCGCCGGTTGGGCATCGAATTCCAAATACGCGTTCCTGGGCGCCCTGCGCTCGGCCGCGCAGATGGTTTCCTACGAGATCGCGATGGGCTTCGCGCTGGTCGGCGTACTGATGGCGGCGAACAGCCTCAATTTCGGCGAAATCGTCACCGGCCAGGAAGGCGGTGCCGCCCACTGGTACATCTGGCCGCTGTTCCCCCTGTTCGTCGTCTATCTGGTTTCCGGCATCGCGGAGACCAACCGGCATCCGTTCGACATGGCAGAAGGCGAGTCCGAGATCGTCGGGGGGTTCCACGTCGAATATTCGGGCATCGCGTTCGCGCTGTTCTTCCTTGCCGAATATATGAACATGATCCTGATCGCCGCGCTGGCGTCTGTCATGTTTCTCGGTGGGTGGCTGTCGCCGTTTCCGATCCTCAACGACGTCGAGATATTCGGCGCCCACCCGTTCGGTGACGGGATGCTGTGGCTCGCCGTGAAATTGGCGTGCGTGCTCCTGGTTTTCCTGTGGATCCGCGCGACGTTCCCACGCTACCGCTACGACCAGATCATGCGGCTGGGCTGGAAAGTGTTCATTCCGGTGACGCTCGCGTGGATCATCTTCATCGGCGCGATGATGCAGACGCGCTATGCCGGCATGTTCCACTGACGGGCCCAGGAACATGCTGCAACGCATCCGCGAGTTCTTTCGCACCTGGTTCCTGCTCGAGCTCTTCAAGGGCCTGGCGCTCACCGGGCGCTACCTGTTCGCGCGCAAGATCACGATTCAGTTCCCTGAGGAGAAGACGCCGCAGAGCCCGCGCTTCCGCGGCCTGCACGCGTTGCGGCGCTATCCGAACGGCGAGGAACGCTGCATCGCCTGCAAGCTGTGCGAGGCGGTATGCCCTGCGCTCGCGATCACGATCGAGTCCGAGCAGCGCGCCGACGGCACGCGTCGCACGACGCGGTACGACATCGACCTGACCAAGTGCATCTTCTGCGGCTTCTGCGAGGAGAGCTGTCCGGTGGATTCGATCGTCGAGACACGGATCCTCGAATATCACGGCGAGCGCCGCGGCGATCTCTATTACACGAAAGAAATGCTGCTGGCCGTCGGGGATCGCCACGAAGCGCAGATCGCCGCCGACCGTGCGGAAGACGCAAAATACAGATGAACACGTCTCAGGGGCATGCAGGACTTTTCCGGCACGCGAGGACCGACTTCACATGACGTTTGCGACGCTTACGTTCTACGCATTCGCTGCGATCCTCGTCTTCGCGGCGCTGCGGGTCATCTCGACGCGCAATCCGGTGCATGCCGCGCTTTGGCTCGTGCTGTCGTTCTTCACGACGGCGGGCATCTGGCTGCTGCTGCAGGCTGAATTCCTGGCGATCACGCTGGTGCTGGTATACGTCGGCGCGGTGATGGTGCTGTTCCTGTTCGTCGTCATGATGCTCGACGTCAATTTCGACAGCCTGCGCCAGCATTTCAGGAGTTACCTGCCGGTGGGCGCGGCGGTCGGCGCGCTGGTGCTGTTCGAGATGGCGCTGGTGATCGTCGGCAGCGCTGTCGGGCGTACGGTCAGTGCGCCTGCGGCTCCGACCGGCAGCAACACGAGCGCGCTGGGAATGCTGCTCTACATCGACTATGTCTATCCGTTCGAGATCGCGGCGGTCGTCCTGCTGGTGGCGATTGTCGCGGCGATCGCGCTGACGCATCGCCAGCGCAGGGAATCCAAGCACCAGGATCCCGGCGTGCAGGTCAATGTCAGGCGTGCGGACCGGGTGCGACTCGTCAGCATGCCATCGGAGAAGCCGCCGGACTGATCCGGCTCGAGCGCGACGCATCCGGGAGCACCTTCGATGAAGGGGCTGCCGGCGCGTCGCACGGAGAGAGAGAATGCCATTGCCAGGTGCACCGACACTCGCGCATTACCTCGTGCTGGGGGCGATCCTGTTCGCGATCAGCATGGCGGGTATCTTCCTCAACCGCCGCAACGTGATCGTCATGCTGATGGCGATCGAACTGATGCTGCTCGCCGTCAATCTCAATTTCATAGCGTTCTCGCGCTACCTCGGCGACATGGCCGGGCAGGTGTTCGTGTTCTTCATCCTGACCGTCGCCGCCGCCGAATCGGCGATCGGGCTGGCGATCCTCGTGCTGCTCTTCCGCAACACGGGTTCGATCGACGTCGAGAAGCTCGGAAGCCTGAAGGGATGAGCGGCCGATGACGATGCGCGATCTCTACCTGCTGGTGCCGCTCGCACCGCTGGCGGCGTCCGTGGTCGTCGGGCTGTTCGGACCCAAGCTCGGCCGCAGCGTGTCGCACTGGCTGTGCATCCTCGGCGTCGCCGCGTCCTTCGCCGCGTCGATAGCGATCCTGCGCGACGTCCGCACAGGGCACCTGTTCAACGGCGATGTCTACACCTGGCTCGCGTCCGGGAGCCTCAATCTGGCCGTCGGCTTCCTGATCGACCCGCTGACGGCGACGATGCTGATCGTCGTGACCTTCGTGTCGCTGATGGTGCACATCTACACGGTCGGCTACATGGCCGACGATCCGGGGTACACGCGCTTCTTCTCGTACATCTCGCTCTTCACCTTCTCGATGCTGATGCTCGTGATGAGCAACAATTTCATGCAGCTGTTCTTCGGCTGGGAGGCCGTCGGGCTGTTGTCGTACCTGCTGATCGGCTTCTGGTACGAGCGGCCGACGGCGATCTACGCGAACCTCAAGGCGTTCCTCGCCAACCGCGTCGGCGACTTCGGGTTCGTGCTGGGCATCGGGCTCGTGCTGGCGTACTTCGGCACGCTCGACTATGCGCCGGTGTTCGCGAAAGCCGGGTCGATGGCAGGAACGACGATCGCACCATGGGCCGGAGGCGACTGGTCGCTGATGACCGCTATCTGCATCTGCCTGTTCGTAGGTGCAATGGGCAAGAGCGCGCAGGTTCCCCTGCACGTGTGGCTACCGGATTCGATGGAAGGCCCGACGCCGATCTCCGCGCTGATCCACGCAGCGACGATGGTCACCGCGGGAATCTTCATGGTCGCACGGATGAGCCCGCTGTTCGAGTGGTCGGAGACCGCGCTGTCGTTCGTCACGGTGATCGGCGCGACGACCGCGCTGTTCATGGCGTTCCTCGGCATCGTCCAGAACGACATCAAGCGCGTCGTCGCCTACTCGACGCTGTCGCAGCTGGGCTACATGACGGTTGCGCTCGGGGTTTCGGCATACTCGGCGGCGATCTTCCACCTGATGACGCACGCTTTCTTCAAGGCGCTGCTGTTCCTCGGTGCGGGCTCGGTGATCATCGCGATGCACCACGAGCAGGACCTGCGGCGCATGGGGGGCCTGCGCAGGTACATGCCGATCACCTACGTGACCGCGGTCATCGGCTCGCTGGCGCTCGCCGGGATCCCGCCGTTCGCGGGCTTCTACTCGAAGGATGCGATCATCGAGGCGGTCGGGCTGTCGCACGTCGGCGGCCATCGCTACGCGTATTTCGCGGTCCTCGCCGGCGTGTTCGTCACCGCGTTCTACACGTTCCGGATGCTGTTCCTGGCATTCCACGGCGACGAGCGCTTCCGCTCCCATACCGCGCCGCACGGTGCCGGCGACGCCGGCGCGGAGAACGCTCACGACGCGTCGTCGTCGGCAGGCGCCGAACCCGACGCCCACGCCCACGACACGGGGCCGCCGCGGGAGTCGCCATGGGTCGTGACCGTCCCGCTGATCCTGCTCGCCATACCGTCGGTCTTCGCCGGCTGGGCCTACGTCCAGCCGATGCTGTTCGGCGGCTGGTTCGGCGGTTCGATCTTCGTGCGCGAGCCCCACGCCGTGCTCGGGGAGCTGAAAGGCGAGTGGCAGGGGCCGCTGGCGTTCGCGCTGCACGGCCTCGCGAGCGCGCCGTTCTGGCTCGCGATCGCGGGCATCGCCACCGCCGCCTACCTGTATCTGGTCAATCCCGCGATGCCGGCGCGGATCGCCGCGCGCTTTGGCGCGATCACGACGCTGCTCGACAACAAGTACTACTTCGACCGCTTCAACGACTGGTTTTTCGCGGGCGGTGCGCGCTGGCTCGGCAGATTCGCATCGACGTACGGCGACCGCACGATCATCGACGGCTGGGTTGTCAACGGCTCGGCGAAGCTCGTCGGGATCGCCTCGCGCGCGTTTCGGCGGATCCAGTCCGGATATGTCTACCACTATGCATTCATGATGATCGTCGGCGTCTTCGGCCTGCTGTACTGGTGGGGAGTCAGGTGAGGACTGCGCGATGACCCCGTACCTTTCGCTGTCGATCTGGGTGCCGATCGTCGCCGGGCTGGCGGTGCTCGGCGTCGGGCGCGACCGCGACGCGGCTTTTGCGCGCTGGATCGCGCTCGCCGGTGCCGTCGCCGGATTCCTGGTGACGATACCGCTCTACGTCCACTTCGACACGGCGACCTCCGCGATGCAGTTCGTCGAGTACGCGTCGTGGATTCCCCGCTTCGGCATCCACTACCACCTGGGCGTCGACGGCATCTCGGTGCTGTTCATCCTCCTCAACAGCCTGATGACCGTGCTCGTCGTGTGGGCGGGCTGGGAGGTGATCACGACCCGGGTCGCCCAGTACATGGCGGCGTTCCTGATCATGTCGGGGTTGATGAACGGGGTGTTTTGCGCCCTCGACGGCATCCTGTTCTACGTCTTCTTCGAGGCGATGCTGATCCCGATGTACCTGATCATCGGGGTATGGGGCGGGCCCAACCGGGTCTACGCGGCGATGAAGTTCTTCCTGTACACGTTGCTGGGCTCGCTGCTGATGCTGGTCGCGCTGATCTACCTCTACAGCGTCTCGGACAGCTTCGAGATCCTCGAGTGGTACAAGGTGCCGCTGGAGATGGGCGCCCAGATCCCGCTGTGGATCGCGTTCTTCCTCGCCTTCGCCGTCAAGGTCCCGATGTGGCCGGTGCACACCTGGCTCCCCGACGCGCACGTCGAGGCCCCGACCGGGGGGTCGGTGGTGCTCGCCGCGATCACCCTCAAGATCGGTGCGTACGGCTTCGTGCGCTTCATACTGCCGATCGTCCCCGACGCGTCGCGCTACCTGTCGGGGTTCGTCATCACGCTGTCGCTGATCGCCGTCGTCTACATCGGCTTCGTGGCGCTGGTGCAGTCCGACATGAAGAAGCTGATCGCGTACTCGTCGATCTCGCACATGGGCTTCGTGACGCTGGGTTTCTTCCTCTACAGCCAGCTCGGCGTCGAGGGTGCGCTCGCGCAGATGCTGTCGCACGGATTCGTGTCGGCGGCGATGTTCCTGTGCGTAGGCGTCATGTACGACCGGATGCATTCGCGGCAGATCGCCGACTACGGCGGCGTCGTCAACACGATGCCGAAGTTCGCCGCGTTCATGATGCTGTTCGCGATGGCGAATGCCGGGCTGCCGGGAACCTCGGGTTTCGTGGGGGAATTCCTGGTGATCCTCGCCGCCGTGAAGGCGGACTTCTGGCTGGGCTTCGCCGCCGCGGTCACGCTGATCCTGGGAGCGGCGTACACGCTGTGGATGTACAAGCGCGTGATCTTCGGGCCGGTCGCGAACGCCAACGTCGCCAAGCTGACCGACATCGGACGGCGCGAGTTCTGGCTGCTGACGGTGCTCGCCGTCGCGGTGCTCGGCATGGGGCTCTGGCCGAAGCCGCTGATCGACGTCATGCACGTCTCGGTCGCCAACCTCCTGCAGACCGTGGCCCGCTCGAAGCTCTGACATGCTCGCCGACCTCAACGCGCTGGCCGCACTGCCCGAGATCGCCGTCCTGACCGCGGCATGCTCGATCCTGCTGATCGACTTGTTCGTGTCCGACGACCGACGCCATGTCTCGTACTGGTTGACGCAGCTCACGCTGCTGGTCGCGATCTGCGTGACGCTGACGACGCTGCGGCTGGACGCCGTGCGGGCGTACCACGACCTCGTCATCGACGACATGCTCGCCGATTTCCTGCGCATCGCATGCTTCGTCGCGGTCTCGCTGATACTGTTCTACTCGCGCAGCTATCTCGTCGCCCGTGGCATGTTCCGCGGGGAGGTGTTCGTGCTGATGCTCTTCGCCCTGCTCGGGATGCAGGTGATGATCACCGGAAACAGCCTGCTGACGCTCTACCTCGGGCTCGAGCTGATGTCGCTGTCGCTCTACGCGCTGGTGGCTTCGCGCCGCGATCACGCGCAGTCGACCGAGGCGGCGATGAAGTACTTCGTCCTCGGCGCGCTGGCGTCCGGGATGCTGCTGTACGGCATGTCGATGATCTACGGCACGACCGGGTCGCTCGACCTCGACCACGTCGCGCGCGCGATCTTCACGAGGCAGGCGAGCCCCGCGCTCCTGACGCTGGGGCTGGTGTTCGTCGTCGCCGGCCTCGCGTTCAAGCTCGCCGTCGTGCCGTTCCACATGTGGGTCCCCGACGTCTACGAGGGCGCGCCGACGCCGGTGACAGTGCTGATCGGGACGGCGCCCAAGATCGCCGCGTTCGCGATGGCGCTGCGCCTGCTGTCCTCGGGGTTGCAGGGCGTGTCGTTCGATTGGCAGGGCATGCTGATCGTGCTGTCGGTGCTGTCGATGATTCTCGGCAACCTGATCGCGATCTCGCAGACGAACGTCAAGCGCATGCTCGCGTATTCGACGATCGCGAACATGGGCTACATGCTTCTGGGGCTGCTGACCGCCAACCGCTACGGCTACTCCGCAGCGATGTTCTATGTCGTCACCTACGCGCTGACCAGCCTTGCATCCTTCGGCATCGTCATGCTGCTGTCGCGGGAGGGGTTCGAGAGCGATCGGCTCGACGATTTCAAGGGCCTGAACCAGCGCTCGCCGTGGTGGGCGTTCATCATGCTGCTGGTGATGTTCTCGCTCGCCGGCCTGCCGCCGACCGTGGGCTTCTATGCGAAGTTCATGGTGATCGAGGCGGCAGTCAACGACGGCTTCGTGTGGCTGGCGGTCGTCGCCGTGATGACGTCGCTGATCGGCGCGTTCTACTACCTGCGGATCGTCAAGCTGATGTACTTCGACGACCCCGTGGAGACGCTGCCGATCGTCGTGCGCGGCGACACGCAACTCGTCCTTTCCATCAATGGCCTGCTGCTGCTCGTCTTGGGCATCCTGCCGCAGCAGCTGATCGGGTTGTGCGCAATCGCGCTTACGCAGTCGAACTTTCCCTGAACGCGCGCGCCATGACTGCATCACAGGGAGCGGATGCCACCCCGCGGCTGTCGCGGCGGGCCGAATCGCTGGGGACCGAGAACGCCTTCGTCGTGCTGGCCGAGGTGAACGCGCTGGTCCGCCAGGGCCACGACATCGTATCGTTCTGCATCGGCCAGCCGGATTTCCCGACGCCACCCAACATCCAGGACGCCGCCATCGCGGCGATCCGCGGCGGCAAGCACGGTTACACGCCGTCGGCGGGGATCGACGAGCTCCGCGAGGCAGTGGCCCGCGATCTCGGCCAGCGTCGAGGGCTCGACATCCGCCCCGAGGACGTCGTCGTCGGCGCCGGCGCCAAGCCGTTCATCGCCTACACGATCGCTTCGGTCACCGACTACGGCGCGGGCGAGGAGGTGATCTATCCCGTCCCGGGCTTTCCGATCTACGAGTCGCAGATCGTCGCCAACGGCGCGGTGCCAGTGCCGATCTTCCTGCGCGAATCGCGCGACTTCGCTTTCGATCCGGCGGAGCTCGAAGCGAAGATCACCGACAAGACGCGACTGCTGATCCTCAACACGCCCCAGAACCCGACCGGCGGCGTCCTGGGCGCCGCGGACCTCGATGCGATCGCCGAGGTCCTCGCGCGGCATCCCCAGGTCTGGGTGTACGCCGACGAGATCTATTCGCGCCTGGTCTATGGGGCGGCGTTCGACACGCTGGCCCGGCGCCCCGGGATGCAGAAGCGCACGATCATCGCCGACGGCGCGTCGAAGACCTGGGCGATGACGGGCTGGCGCGTCGGCTATGTCGCCAACCGCGCGCTGGCGCCCGCGTTCACGCGCTGGATCACCAATACCGAATCCTGCGCGTCGCAGATCTCGCAGTGGGCGGCCGTCGAGGCGATCAACGGGCCGCAGGACTCGGTCGTCGAGATGCATGCGCGCTTTGCCGAGCGCCGCGACCTGATCGTCGGCCTGCTGAACTCGGTGCCGGGGGTGTCGTGCCGCAGCCCGGGCGGGGCATTCTATGCCTGGCCCAATGTCACCGAGGCCTGCCGTCTGGTGGGTGCCGCCGATTCCGAGGTGCTGCGCAAGCGTCTGCTGCACGAGGCCGGCATCGCCGTGCTCGCCGACATCCATTTCGGGCGGCGTGTGCCCGGTGACGGGCAGCACATCCGGCTGTCGTACGCCGCGTCGAATGCGGCGATCGAGGACGGGATCTCGCGGCTCGACGCCTTCGTCCGCCGCAATACGAAGCAGTAAATGGGGTCAGAGCGGTAATATCTGCAGCGACACCACGCTGCAGATATTACCGCTCTGACCCCATTTTCAGTCGCCGAACTCGCGCATCACCGTTTCGATCGCCGAGTTATCGGCGAGGAAGGCGTCGACGCAGGTGGGGTCGAAATGCCTTCCACGCTGTGACCTGACGAACTCGACTCCCTCGTCGAGGCTCCAGGCGCGCTTGTAGGGGCGCTCCGACACCAGCGCGTCGAACACGTCGGCGACGGCGACCACGCGCGCGACCAGCGGAATGTCCTCGCCGTGCAGGCCGTTCGGATATCCGGATCCGTCGAACTTCTCGTGATGACCGAGCGCGATGATCGCGCCCATCGAAAGGTACTTGGACGGACTGCCCTTGAGGATGTCGTAGCCGATCCGCGGGTGGTTGCGCATCACCAGCGTCTCGTCGGTTGTCAGCGGGCCTTCCTTGAGCAGCACCGAATCCGGGACGCCGATCTTGCCGATGTCGTGCATCGGTGCGGCGACTTCGAGCACGTGGACCGTCTCGGTGCCGAGTCCCAGGTGCTGGCCGATCAGCGCAGAGTACTTGGCCATGCGCATCAGGTGGTTGCCCGTCGTCTTGTCGCGGAACTCGCCGGCCTTGGCAAGCTTGGCCAGCGTCTCGAGTTCGCGCTCCAGGATTTCCGCGACCGACTTGTCGACCTGGTACTGGAGCACGCGCGCCTGGTCCGACAGCACGATCTTGTGCCTGCGCAATTCCAGCAGGTTCGCGCAGCGCGCGCGGGTTTCGTGGTCGTCGAGGGGCTTGATCAGGAAATCGGTGGCGCCGGCTTCGAGCGCGTCATAGCGGATCTTGCGGTCGTCGACGACGGTGATGACGACGATCGGGACGTCGACGCAGTGGGGAAGTGCGCGCAGCTGCTTGACGAGCTCGATGCCGTCGAACTCGGGAAGCTTGTAGTCGGTCAACACGATGTCGACGCGGTTGTTGCGCGCGAATTCGAGCGCGCGCGAAGGCGTGTCGAAGAGCTCGAGGTTCAGCTTGCCGTCGATCTGGCGCACGATCTCGGCGAGCAGCAGGCGGCTCGAGAACAGGTCGTCGACGATCAGGACGGTATTGCGCTGCGCGCGCGCGAACGCGAGCTCCGAAATGACTCCTGTCGCGGCGGGCGCGGGTCGTATCTGAGCCGACATGACTTTCCTCTCCGGGGCCGATCCGCGCGCAGCCCCTGTGCCGGCGCGGCGGCCATTGCATCGAAAGCGTACAGAGCAAGAAGAATGCCCACAGATCAGGGACCTGCGGTATGCCCCCGGACTGTAGCTTACAGTGGCGAGGAGCGCCGACAACCTGGCCCGGGATCCTGCCGGGACCGCTGCGGAAATGCCGTGGATGGGGGGCAGAAGCGTCGAGCTCCTGACCCCTGGCCGTCCATACTGCGCCCTAGAATCCTACCCTTTTGATCTGAAAAGGATTATCCCCCAGCCCATCGGATGGATCAACCGATGTCGGTGTCGCCCGGGGCCGCGCCTGCCCGGCGTCGAGACTCTTTTGCTGCGCGGCCTTCGTCGTCCGCCCGACGATGGGCCGTAGCGTCGCCTGCTTCGTCCCGACGTCGCGCACGCAGCCATGGCTCGCGGAACGCGGTCCATGGCCGGCGGCATCGCGATTCATTTCGAGCGAGAGCCCTTGCCGCTTCGCGTCGGAGTGCGCCTTCCGCCGCAGTTTCCGGAACCCCGGCCGACCTCGATCTCGGCCCCGCCCGGACCCGCGCGAATGCCGCGTGTTCGTGCGCTCGAACGGGACACCGCCCTCGGCAACGTCGGGCCGCGTCGGTAACGCGCATTCTGCGAATCGACGGGCATGCGCCCGTGACCCGGCGGCGCTGGGCGAGGGCCGCGGCGGCAGGCGCGGGGGTAGGGGAACCCGGGGGAAGCGTGCCCGTGCCGGGGCAATTGCGCTGCATCGCTTTGCGAGCGTCGCAGTCCGGCCATGACCAGTCCTCCACCGCAATTCCACATTTCCTCTGAAGCGGACATCCATGGTGCTCGGCCCGCCACGAGAATCGGCACTGATGAGGCTCTTAGGGCGATTCCCTCATGGAATATGCTGATCGAGTCCTAAAGAGAGCCGTGAACTCGAGGTGCATTGCCGGGGCGAGGTTACTTCGATCACCGTCCGACCATTCTCGCCACCACGTTGTAATTGCCTGACCAAGCAGTGGTGTCCCTTCAGGTCGAGCGCAATCTTCGTGCCTGACGTGCTCACCGTGGCATCGGCACCCCAGGGCTCAATGGCTATTCTTTGAGCTCGATCTTCGAACGAGTGACGACGTCGCCGAGACGTGCACGCTCCCTTGCCATGAAATCGGTGAACGCCGCCGGCGAATCGTTGCTGGCCGGGACGGCGCCAGTCTTCAGGATCTTGTCGCGGATCTCGGCGTTCGCGAGCGCCTTGCCGAATTCATCCCTGAGGCGCTTCACGACGTCGACCGGCGTACCTGCCGGCACGACGATGCCCCACGATTGCGTGATCTCATAGCCGGGTAGGGTATCGGCGACGGTTGGCAGGTCCGGCAATGCTGGATTGCGCTCGGTGCCGGTGGTCGCGATCGCGCGCACGCGCCCCGCGCTCATCTGCGCGCCGGCGGCGATCGGCGACGTGATGATGTACTGCGCGTTGCCGGCGATCACGTCGAGCAGCGCCGGCGCTGCGCCCTTGTAGGGGACGTGGACGACCTTGATGTCGGCTAGCAGGTTCAGCATCTCGCCTGCGAGGTGCGCAGGGGTGCCGACGCCTGCCGAGGCGTAGTTGAGCGCGCCGGGATGGGCCTTCGCGTACCGGACGAGATCCGCAACGTTTTGCACCGGCAGGGCGTCGTTGACCACGAGCACGTTCGAAGCGGTCGCGATGCGGCCGACCGGCGCGAAGTCGCGCACTGGATCGTATGGCAGGTCCTTGCGCAGGTTCGGCAGAATCGCGTAGATGGCGGTGGTCGTCAGCAGCAACGTGTAGCCGTCGGGCCGCGACTTCGCGACGAGGTCCGCACCGAGCGCGCCGCCTGCGCCGGGACGGTTGTCGACGATTACCTGCTGGCCGAGCGTCTCCGACACCTTTTGCGCAACCAGACGTGCGAGCTGGTCGGGAGCGCCGCCCGCCGCGTCGGCGACGACCAGGCGGACGGGGCGGTTGGGATAGCCCTGCGCCTGCGCGCCGGCCGTGATTGCGAATAGCGCGACCACCAATAGCAGCCGCCCGCAACGATGGATCGATCTCATGGGACTCCTCCTGTTGGGCTCACACAGCACGGCGCGGATTGCCGAGCGCACCGGCAAGGTCACGCAGGAGCCCCGCAACGGCCTGCACGGCGGCGCTCGCGTGGCGCCGCGCGCCGACGACGAGGTAGAACGTCTGCCGGATCTCCGGCGACACGATTCGCGACAGCGCGAGTTCCTTCGCCGCGACCTCTGTTGCGACCGCGCTGGGCGACGCCAGTGAGTACAGCCCGCCGCGCGCGACGAGCTTCTTCATCACATGGATCGAGTTGAGCTCGACGACCACGTTCAGCGCGATGCCCGCGTTGCGCGCCTCCTCCTCCACGAGCACCCGTCCCCCGTTGGGCATCGTCGCAATGACGAGCGGCAGCCGCGCGAACCGCTCGAACGGGATGGTCGCGCGCCGCGCCTGCACGTCGCCCGCCTTCGCCACCAGGCCCAGCGGCACATCGAAGAGGGCCTCGCACTCGCCGAGGCCGGGCGGCGGCGGCAACGAGACCACGCCGAGGTCGAGGCGTCCGTCGGCGAGGCTTTCCTCGATCTGCCGCGTCGGTCCCTCCGCGATCTGCAGGCGCAGGTTGGGATGACGCTGCCGTACGGCTGCGACGAGATCGCCCACCAGCGGCCAGCTCACCGACGGTTGCAGCGACAGCCGTACGACGCCGGCAAGGCTGCGGGCGCCGTCGGCGACGAACTCCGGGAGGCGGTCGACTTCGGCGGTCAGCGCCTCGGCGCGTGGAAGAAGCCGGCGGCCGGCAGATGTCAGGCGCGCGCCGCGGCCGGTCCGCTCGAACAGGCGCACGGCGAGCTGGCGCTCGAGTGCCCCGATGCGCTTGCTGACGGCCGATTGTGTCGAGGAGGCAAGCGTGGCTGCGCGCGAGAAGCTGCCCGTCGCGGCGACGTGGAGGAACAACCTGAGTGGTTCGAGCTCCATCGGAC
Organism: uncultured beta proteobacterium; assembly: GCA_963734515.1. Classification (GTDB taxonomy): domain Bacteria; phylum Pseudomonadota; class Gammaproteobacteria; order Burkholderiales; family Casimicrobiaceae; genus VBCG01. The sequence continues at coordinate 204,474 of CAVTHP010000007.1, forward strand.
GGGCGGCGCATCCTATTCCAGGATAGAATAGCAGAATATTCAACATGTCAACAGTAGCATAGCACCATGCGACCAGCCAACTTGCTCGTCCTCATGTCCGACGAACACAACCCCAAGTTCCTCGGCGCCGCTGGGCACCCGTTCGTCGCCACGCCCAATCTCGATGCCTTGGCGGCCTCCGGGACGCGGTTCACGTCGGCCTATACAGCTTGCCCGATCTGCGTGCCGGCTCGCGCAGCGTTTGCCGTCGGGCGCTACAACCACGAGATCGGCTACTGGGACAACGCCGACGGGTACGATGGCGCACTACCGAGTTGGCACCACCGTTTGCGGGATTCGGGCCACCAGGTCGTATCGATCGGCAAGCTCCACTTCAGGGGGCGACCTGGCGATGATCACGGCTTCTCGGAGGAGATCGTGCCGATGCACATCATCGACGGCATCGGCGACGTGAAGGGACTCGTCCGCGAGAACATTCCAAAACGCAAGGGCGGCGACAAAATGGCGAAGCGGGCGGGCCCCGGCGAATCGACGTATACCGTCTACGACCGCGACATCGCCGCGCGCGCGCAGGTCTGGTTGCACGAGGAGGCGCCGAAGTGGCGCGGCCGTCCATGGGCGCTGTTCGTGTCGTTCGTCGCGCCGCATTTTCCGCTGACGGCGCCGCCAGCGTGGTTCTACCGTTACTGGAGGCAGGACCTGCCGATGCCCAAGCTCTACGCGAAGGAGCTCCGGCCGCACCATCCTTACCTCGACGACTACGCACACACAGTGGACTACGACACGCACTTCGAGAGCGAGGCCGACGTCAAGCGGGCGATCGCCGGGTACGCGGGCCTCGTGAGCGCGATGGACGAGAACGTCGGCCTGGTGCTGCGTGCGCTCGAGAGCGCGGGACTCTCAGCATCGACGCGCATCGTCTACACGAGTGATCACGGCGACAACCTCGGCGCGCGCGGACTGTGGGGCAAGTCGACGCTCTACGAGGAGTCGGCTGGCGTCCCGCTCATCATGGCAGGACCCGGCATCGCGTCGGGCAGGGTCATTGCTACTTCGGTGTCCCACATCGATTGTGCGCCGACGTTTCTCGACTTGACCGGCGTGCCGCAACCGCTCGGCGCCGATTCACTCCCGGGCGCGTCGCTCGTCGACATCGCCAACGGCGGCACGCCCGAGCGCCCGGTGATCTCGGAGTACCACGCGACCGGCTCGGTCGCCGGAGCGTTCATGCTGCGCTTCGACCGCTGGAAGTATTGTCACTATGTCGCCTACGCTCCGCAGCTCTTCGACATCGCCTCCGACCCCGAGGAGACGACCGACGTCGCCGGGGATTCGCGTTACCGCGATTTGCTCCTGGAAGGCGAGCGCCGGCTGCGGTCGGTCCTCGATCCCGAAGCCGTCGACGCGCGTGCAAAGAAGCGCCAAGCCGAACTACTCGAGCGGTACGGCGGCCGCGAGGCCGCCCTTGCGCGTGGCGACCTCGGCTTCTCACCCGCGCCAGGGACGAAGGCCGAAATGAACTGATTCGCGGGTTATGTTCGGCGGGCTATTGGGTTGAGGCAGATGCGTGCATCAGACATGCGCGCGCCCTGATGGGTCGCGCAAAGGTCCGCGGGCCGGGCTAAGACCGGCAACCTTTCAACTCCCAAGGCGACCGGCCGATGCGTTTTCTGGGACGTGAAGTTTGAGATCGTTACCCCGGTGTGATGTGAGTGTGGGTTGTGTTCGTCAAGTAACGGTATGGACGCGCCCGCCTGCTGAGGTTGCCGCTAATGTGGCACCTTTGTCGTTCCCGTGGCGCGAGATGGAGGACGATCATGGTTGCGCTTCGGGGAGCGAGAAGCGTCGGCAGCGAGTACGTCTGCTCTGCGAGCGCCAGCTGCGGCTACACCGTGGCGACGCCGCTCAGCTTGAGGTGGTGATGCGGACGCCGGAAGTTACGGCCGAGTTGGCACAATTGGCGCGTCGTCTTGCGTGCAATCGTGCTCACACCAGGCTAAGCGCATTGTTGCCGTGGCCTCGATGGCAGCTTCCATCAATTTCAATGTCCGCTTTCGGCTCCGACCGATGTCGGCAGAGGGTCGAACCGCGACGATCCGCGAAGAGGCGGCTCACGGCCAGCTCCGGTCGTTCGCCGTCGCCGCGGAAATTTCCAGTGAGCGGCCGTTGACGCCAGCACGCCGAAGTAGCGACTGCGGTGGGTGCGCGGCGGCGGTACCAGCGCGGCGAGGCGGTCGAGCAGCTCCAGCGGCGTCAGAAGAAGCGGGCCGTTCCCGCCCGGACCGAGCTTGGCACCCGTATAAAGCAAGCGTTCGGGATCGAGTTCGCGTAGCCGCTCGATGAGAGCGAACGGCAGGCGGGCGCAGTAGCGTAGCCGCTCGCGTCCGGCGCTGTCGGCCGCCCCGATGCTCACCGAGGCGCGAAATTATGCGTGCGAGCACGCATACTACGCATCTTCGAGCCCTGCGATCCTGGCCGCACGGCGGGCTGGATAGACTCCAGCAGGACGTTCCAATACGACTTGGTTGAAAGATCTGACACGATGGCTGAAGCCCGCCCTCACCGTCGCCTTGCGGCGATCCTTGCCGCTGATATCGTCGGCTATTCCCGGTTGATTGGGTTGGATGAAGCCGGGACGCTTTTGGCGCTGCGCGAGGTTTGGGCGACACGCTTCAATCCCTCTGTTGCCGAATTTCAGGGCCGAATCGTCAAGATGCTGGGCGACGGAGCGCTTGTCGAATTTTCAAGTGCCGTCGACGCCGTTGAATGTGCAGTTGCGATTCAAGGCGCGATGGCCGAGCGCAACGGCTTGCAACCGGAGCGCGAGCCAATCGAATTCCGTATTGGCGTGAATCTTGGTGAAATCGTCATCGAGGGCAATGATATCTTCGGCGACGGCGTCAATGTCGCGGCCCGGTTGGAAGCGCAGGCCCCGAAAGCTGGAATTCTGGTGTCTGACGCGGTGCACGGTCAGGTCAAAGGCAAAGTCGGCGTTAAGTTTGTGAATGCCGGGGAATTGATGTTGAAGAACATTGCCGCGCCGGTGCAGGCTTGGCGCTGGGGAGGTAATTCTGCCCAGATCGCGCAAACCCATACACCGGTGGAAGGCGCGAAGGACGCCCCTTCGATTGCGGTTCTGCCATTCACCAACATGTCGGGTGACCCCGAACAGGAATACTTCTCGGACGGGATCAGCGAGGACATCATCACCGATTTGTCCAAGGTCTCCGGCCTGATCGTGATCGCCCGCAATTCGAGCTTTGCCTATAAGGGCAAGACGCCGGACATTCGCGCGGTCGGGCGCGAGCTTGGTGTTGGCTCGGTCCTGGAAGGCTCGGTCCGCCGGGCGGGCAACCGGGTGCGGATCACGGCGCAGTTGATCGACGCGAAAACCGCAGCGCATCTTTGGGCCGAACGCTATGACCGCGATCTGACGGACATCTTCGCGGTTCAGGACGAGGTGACGTTGCAGATCGTGGATGCGCTGAAAGTCTCGCTGAAACCAGCGGAACGGGCTGTTCTTGTGGAGCAGCCGACAAGTAGCGTCGATGCCCACGATTTTTTCCTTCGCGGGCGTGAACTGTGGCTTGAATTGGTCCACGGTTCGGGAAGGCACCGTGAGGTATTTGAGCGGGCAGTTGCAGCTTTCAAGCGCGCGACCGAGATCGACCCCGGCTATGCGGCGCCCTATGCCGGTCTTAGTCTGTTGCACACTCTCGAATATCAGAACCGCTGGCTCGAGATGCCTCAGTCGCTGGATTTGGCCGTTCGCTTTGCAGCGCAAGCGGTCGAAATGGACCCCAAAGAGCCATTGGCGCACCTTGCCGTTGCAGCCTCCAGCCTGTTCAACGGCGACCCGGAGGGAACCAAGGCCGCTGCCGAAAAGGCGCTGGTGCTCAGTCCGAACTTTGCCCTCGCCGCCGGCGCGCTCGGCCATGCCGAGACTATGCTTGGTAATCCACAGGCGGGGATCAAAGCCTTGGAACTTGCGCTTCGCCTTGATCCCATCTTCACCCCCGCAACGCTTCATTTCTTGGGGACGGCCTACCTTGTGGCAGGCCAATACGAAGCCGCCGCCGCCAGACTGAACGAGAGGATACGTCTGACCCCCACCACCGACTTCTCACGCGCATACTATGCCTCGGCGCTTGGTCATCTCGGCGAAGTAGCGGAGGCACAGCGTGTTTGGCGAGAGTTGAAAGAGATGAACCCGAAGTACTCTTTCGAGGCGCACATCGCCCAGCTTCCCTGGCGAAATCCTGCAGGCCCGGCGCGTATCCGGGAAGGTCTGGCAAAAGCGGGACTTCCCGCATGACCGATACCCCCGCGCCGAACGCCGCCTTGCCGCCATTCTGGCCGTCGACAAAGATTCAGCCCGGCGCGACAAATCACGCGCCAATCAACTACTGTATTGAACGGCCGCTTCCCCGCCAGTGAACATCAGCTTTGCGCAAGATCGATGGGCGGCAACGGGTCGATCGCGGGCTCTGGTGGCATACTTCCCACACCGGAAGTTCACGGGTCAAACCCTATACCGGAGTAAAGATATCTGACAACTTTCCAACTCAGGGCCAGCCAGGCCGGGCGGTGGCCCGATTGATCGTCGTTCTCGAGAGGTCGGCCCGGGCAAGCCGCGTCGGGCGGTCGAGCAACTAACGACCGCCCGAGCCGCCCGCGAGCCATTCGTCAGAGGCCGAAGCGCGCGTAATACGCACGCACGCCTGGATGGGCAAGGACGCGCGTCCGGTGCGCCGCGAGTGCCGGCGCGGTGCGCTCGACGATATCGGCGGGGATGTGATCGAGACGGCCGCTGGAGAGCATGCCGGTGATCTCGATGACCTTCAGGTCAGCGATCGTGAACGCACTCGCGGCGAACCACTCGCCGCCGCGCTGGGCGAGTAAGCTGTCCAAGCCCCTTAGGCAGCGTGGAATCGAACCCGCGAGGAGCCGCTCGCGTTCGCGCTTCTGCTCGTCGCCCTTGAGAGAGAACGACGGACCGAGCGCGTCGTTGAGGGCTTCAACCGCACAACAGACCTCGTCGCATTGCGCGGCCTGCCACCGGTCATCAGGGTAGAGGCCCGTCAGTTGCCCGACGTAGCGGTTGATAGCGTTCGACTGCGAGATGCGCTGGCCGTCAACCTCCAAGACGGGCAACTCGCCGAACGGCATCGACGGCTTGAGCATTGGCCAGTCGGCGCCCTTCACACGCTCGTCGTCGAAAGGCACACCGCCGATTGACAGCGCCAGGCGCGCGGTCTCCCCACGGCCGCCGTGAAAGTCGAAGTAGAAGAGCTTGATGGACTTGGGCATGGGTGGCTTCGGCGTCGGCAAGACGGGCGATCATACACGCGCTGCAGGCCCGCTCCAACGTTTCGCGCGGATTCGTTTGTCTCTTATAGATTTCGCTTTGTCGGCGGAGGAATGCAGGGAGATCGCAGCCTCGGCCTTGGCAGCCCTTTACGGCGGAAAACCCACCCCGATTGAGGGCTGCGGCCCGTGCAGTGCCACATGCACCGGTCCCACGGATGAAAACGGTAGCCGGATTGCTTATCCAGTCCCTCAGTGAGGATCGGCTCTGGGCAGAATCAAAGGGCGGCAATGGGTCGGGTTGCGACGGTCGCTGACCGGCCAGAACCGGTCGGTCACGAGCGCGAGCGATAGCGGGCATTCGCTCTAGAATTTGTTGAATCCAGTCCAGCTATACTGGCCCTTCCACGGCCGTATCGGGGGTCGATTCCTCAGGGACGCCAAATCTCCAGCTAGCTGCAGAGCAACGCCGGAACGCTCAATCGTGTCTCAACAACGCTACTCGACCACGTTTGGTCCCACCATCACGCTGCGCGGGATGACCGAAATACCGCCCGGGCACGTCGCTTCCCCCGGCGAGAATCGTACGTTCACTGCTGAGGAGTTTCTCGGCGTAGCGAAAGCGGACAGCGAGGATCCGTCATGGCGATGGTACGAACATCCAGAAAATTATTTGCCGCGCTTGCCTGCGTTGCGACTAACTCGCGAGGCGTACGAGGGCGCGCTCGGTGAGATCAACGAGGTTTTTCCAAAGCGGTGGGCGGAAAGTGCCCGCCCCCGTGGAAGTTTTGCGGTTGAAAGGATCCCCGTCCCGTATTGGCCTCGTTGGGCATCTTTCCATCCTTTCGGCCAATTCGTTGGCGCGCCTGGTGTGGACTGGAGCAAGCTGGCCCACGTACTGCGCTTCGGATTAGCGCTTCATCGCACCGCCCAGATTCCCGGCATACGTAGAAAGCGCGGCGATCTTAGCAACCTGGACCAATACGCCGGAGCCCAGTTTGAGATCGACCTGCTGTCTGATCTCACTCTTGCCGGCGCAGGTCCCGCTATCGTCGGCACACCCGATTTCCGAGTCGACCTCGGAAACGGACTGACCGCCTACATAGAAGCGCGATATCGGGGGGCGCCATTTGCTATGGCTGTGACCCGCCGATGCGCCCTTCCACTTGAGGTGAATGACGTCGAAGACTGGGTACCGGTCGACGTGCGCCTGCATGCGCGCCAACCGCCCGGAGGAGCGCGGGCCGCAGTCGAGGAGCTATGCGGCCGAATCAACCAGGCGATAAAGGACGTCATTCATGATGCAGAACACCGAGGCATACATGCTCCGGAGTTTTCCGTCGAGTACCGTACCGACGGACCACTGCGCACCCTTCACTTTAGTTGGGGCACTGCGGAGGGATATGCGGCAGAGTTGACCCGGCTGATCGGAAGCACGCTTGACGAAAAGTGCGCCCAACTTCGGTCCGTCATCGAGCGCGGCCTTCCCGCGTTCATCGCGCTGGACTGCCGTTCGCTGTTTCCACCCTTAATACGACACGCTCCCGAACAAACCGTACGGCCGGAATGGTTCGAGAGCGCGCTCGGCGCCGGATTGGACTTCTTGATCCGTGAACCCAGTATCAACGGCATCCTATGGCTGCGCCAACGTACCGACTTATTTACTCCAGTACACACACTCGTGCATGAGTTTCCTTTGATGTGCCTGCAGACCGTCGAATCCAGGGTGAACCTCGAGAGCTACGGGCAATTGCATGCGGCTCTGGTTGCCACTGCATCGTAGTTACGTCGACTGTCCCCCCAAACGCGTGAAAGCGCGCGCGTTTCCGCTTGAACGGATGCACCGAGGCCGTCTCCCGGCGCGGACTGTCCGCTTTCGCACGAGCGAGCGGCCGCAACGGGTCGGACCAGGACCATCGACCATTGGTCGGAGGACAGCACCGTGTCCGAGCACGCTGAAGGAAGTGCGGCTCCCGCAGGCTTCGGCTGTCAAGTGCGGGTCGGATTCCGGAATGCGACAACCTGCATGTCCGGCGCGTTGCGAGAGCCGCAGCGTCCGGCCTCCAACGTGGCTTCGGCCTCATGAAGGATGTTGATGACATCGACATAGTTACGGTCCTTCACCATCATCAGCGCCGTGCGACCGACATCGTTGCGTGCCAGCGGATCAGCGCCCGCACGCAGCAGCACCTCGACGACGCCCGCTTCACCGTTGCCCGCCGCGTACATGAGGGGGCGGACCCCAAATCCGATCTTTGCCTCCATCTCGGCGCCGGCCGCGAGCAGCAGTTCGACCACTTCGGGATGACCGCGGTCCTCGTCCACGTTGTAGCAACCGTGGAATAGGGCTGTGAACCCGCGGTCGTCGCTTGCATCCACGTTGGCGCCTGCAGCAAGCAAGCCGGCGACGGTCGCCCGATGACCCAATCGCGCTGCCACCATGAGCGGTGTCACTCCGCCGGGGCCCTCTGCATTCACCGTCTCCGGGGTCGCCAGGCGGTAGACCGCCTCGGCGTCACCAGACCGGATCGCGTCCATAAGCGCTTCTCTCATAGGCACCTCACTATTTGGCGTCAACTTGCATTCCGGCCACGGCGCGCGGCTGCCGGTCATGCGCCGCTCTTTGGAATCGTGATCGTCATCCCGGTTACTGCGAACGACCCGTCTGAAGGGGTCAGGTCGTCAAGTGCGGTGCGCCACCGTCCGCGTGCGCGTCGAGGTCGATGTCGACCATCATCTCAGTTGCCAACGCCTCGAGTTCGCGCTTCAAGTCGTCATTGCGCAGTGCCTCCGGTACGGCGAGGAGCGCCTTGGCCTTGAAGAGCTGGCCGGCGGACATTGCCGCGCTCACGACCTCGGTATGAAGCTCCTCGATGCTGACGCCGCGCCTGGCAAGGCGGTCTGACAGGTCGTGCACAATGCCCGGACGATCGTTGCCCACGAGTTCAAGCCTGACGATCCGTTGCCCTGCCTGCAGCGCCGTCGTATCGCCCATCGCGATGACGACGTGCAGCCCAGAGCTAACGAGTCCGCGGAGCGTGCTGGCGAGCGATTCGACATTCTGGTCAGGAACCTCGAGATGTACGATGCCGGCGAACTGGCCAGCGAGGCTGGCCATGCGGCTGCCGACCCAGTTGGCGCCGAAGCGCTGGGCGGCATCGGAGAGCAGATTGACAATGCCGGGGTGATCGCTACCAATCACCGTCATCACGAGCGACGTCGTCACAACTCCACGCCTTCGGTCAGGATCATCCCGAAATAATAGCCGTTTCAGTTGCTCGTCGCTGGTTGCGGGGCGTCGTTCGGCGCGCCCACGGTCCGTCGCGTGACCAGCGCCTCCGCCATACGGCAAAATTCCGAAGCAACGAATGACCGCCATAGGATCAGCTGAACCCGTAGGCTGACAGACAGTTCACGGGCCACGAGCAGCCATCCAGCGTTGTCGACCAATTCGCCGGGAAGCAGCCATTCGTTCCGAACAAATGCGTGATGAACAGCATTTCCCACCGCGGACCGAAATGCTCGTACCCGATCCCAAGACTCGGCTCTGACGCGGGACCTCGGAGGCTAGAGCAGAGGCGGAACTCGGTCTTCGTGCGGCAATGCTTGAAGTTGAGGGTAGGCCGCCCTCGAGCGGCGCCATCATAGCGCTCTGAGCGCTCGTTCCGCTGGCCTGTACTGAGGCTGTCGCACGTCGCATTAAGACCCTATCGGGATATCAACATTGTATCAACGCGAGCCGCAGATCAGGATTGACGCACCTCTTTCGAGCGAAGCTCTTTGCGGTGGGAATTCGATCAGTTAGACTCTTCGCGCCGAAGACGTTGCGCAATCATGCTGAAGGAGGCCTGAACATGCCTGGCAAGACTCCCTTTACGCTGCGGGACCACGATTCGCCCCGTCGCAGCTTCCTCAAGATGGCCAGCATCGCGACTGCCACGACTGGCGTCGGGATGGCCTCCGGCTGGCATCTGGCGTCAGCAGCCGCGCTTACCAAGTCGCAGCGTGAAAAACTGACGCCGGATGACATCATCGCACTCATGAAGAAGGGCAATCAGCGCTTTCACCTTGGAAAGGAATCCCCGCACAACTACCTGGCGCAACAGAAAGCAAGCGCCAAGGGTCAGTTCCCTGCGGCGGTCATTCTGAGCTGCATTGACTCCCGCGCGCCCGCCGAGACGATCATGGACCTGGGAATCGGCGACGCCTTCAACGCTCGCGTGGCCGGCAACGTCGCCAGCGAGGACATCCTTGGGAGCATGGAATTTGCGTGCAAGGTCGCTGGTGCGAAGGTGGTGCTGGTCATGGGACATACGGCGTGCGGCGCGATCAAGGGTGCGATCGACAATGTGCAGCTTGGGAATCTCACTGGGCTACTCGCCAAGATACGCCCCGCCGTGGAGGAAACGCAGTATCAGGGCGAGCGCTCCGCCACTAATTATGGGTTTGTCGACACGGTGGCGCGCAAGAATGTCGAGTTGACGATGCTCGACATTCATCAGCGTAGCCCAGTCCTGGCCGACCTCGAAAAATCCGGTGCGATCAAGATTGCCGGCGCGATGTACGACCTGAAAACCGGGCTCGTCGAATTCTTTGCCTAAAGCAGCGCGGAGCGTCGACCGACGTATTTGCTCCTTGATATCGGAGCGCTTTCGGTGGTGGGCGACTTAGCGAACACGCGCCAGGCATTGGGTGCGTAGATCGTGGAGCGCGGCATCGGGTCGACGCTTGCCGCCTCGATGTAGCGCTTGGCGCCTTCGTAGTAGATACCGGTCTCGGGGTCGATCCGGCGGACTGCGTCGATCATCTCGCTCGAGAGCAGGATGTTGTTCCTGGTCGAGGTAAGGCCAGCGCAGCGCTCACGCGGGTCCACCACTCCGGACCGATTATTTAGTGGGAAATGGCGGAGCAGGATCCTCGCCGTCAGTCCGCTCTTGAGCGGCGCGGACGCCCGGTTGGGGTCGGTTTGCGACGCTCGGGCGATGGCCGTCGACCGGTCAATCCCCTTCGTTCTGCGAAGCGCAGGACTCCCCCGGGACCGGACTATCAACGTTGCCGCAGTGGAAACGCGATAGTCCGTTTCCCGGCTACCCGCTGGAAGGTGTCGATGACATCCTGCGCGCTTGGGCGTTCAAACGGCCACTGTGGCCTTCAGGAAGGTCGCGGGAATGGACGTGGCGTCCTTCACCCCGCTCCGGTTCTCGCGCGCGAACAGGGCCTCGAGATCCCGCTGGAGATCCGCGGACTTGCCGGCCTGCGCTGCGGCAGCGAATGCGTTCATCGTCGGCCCGTAGTAGTCCCTGAAGTCGGCGACAAATGCGGACGGCGTGCGGGGATTCCGGAAGGTAAACGTTTCCCTGGAGAACGAGATCCTGTCGCCGGGAACCCCCGCTGCGGCAAATCGCTCGATCACGTTGCCCTCGATCCCCCAGGTCATGGGGCTGACAAAGCCCTCGGGCGGCGGCGGCGAGTAGGCGGAGCTGATTTTCAGGATCTGCGCGACGAGGGTCGGATCGTTCGGAATCCAGTTCCCCATCACGATCCGGCCGCCGGGCCGGGTCACGCGGACCATCCCCTTGGCCACGTCGAACGGCCGTGGAGCGAACATGGCACCGAACATGCTCACGACGAGGTCGAACGACGCGTCGTCGAGGTCGTGCAAGTCGCAGGCATCGCCATGCCGGAACGTGCAGTTGGTCAGGCCCTGTGCTTTGGCGCGAGCGTTTCCGGCAGCCACCAGGTTCGTGGCGATATCGACACCCAACACGTCCGCTCCACGCATCGCCGCCGGCAAGGCCGTCGTGCCATCGCCGCAGCCCAGGTCCAGCACCTTGAGCCCCTTGACCGCTCCGAGCCCCTGAACGACTGCGTCACCGCTCTCCCGCATGCTCGCTGCGATCCGCGTGAAATCGCCTTTTTCCCATAGTGCCTGGTTCGGGTTCGTCGACATTTCTCAGCTCCTCCACTTAGGCCGCGCTTCCGCCGCAGGTGCAACGGTGCGTAGCGACGCGTTATGTCCGACAGCAAACGTCGGTGGTCCAATTTACCACCGACTGGCTCCGATCGACCGCCACAGATGGCGAACGCCAAGGAGATCGGCATCGGCTGCGGTGTGCTCGTACGCGGTTCGCCGGGTGTTCGGGTGGGCTGTGGAGTCGCGGCGCAGACTGCAACGCAACCCGTGGTTGAATCCGGCTTCGACCAGCTGCCGCCGCAGCGCCGCCTGGAAGCGCTCCGCATGAACACCCGCGGCTGAGCGGCCATGAACAACGTCGTGCGTCGTGTCGCCGCGTAGCGGCAGGGTGAAGGCCGTGGGCCGGCGCTGCGCTGACCTGCCCGCGATCGTCCGCTCGAGCGAAGCGCTGCCGAACGTCTGCGCGGCGCTGGGCGACCCCACGCGTCTGAAGCACGTGGCCGCGCTGTGTGCCGGCGGCGCCTTGTCGATCGCGCAGCTGACGGCGAACACCGACATCAGCCGGCAAGGGGTGACCAAGCATCTCCAGGCGATCGGCAGCGAGTGGGAGGTCGCGCTGGGGCGGCTCAAGGCATTCGCAGATTGGTCCTCAGCGCGCGCGCTGCGCGGACCGAACCCGGGCGCCGCGGAGCTTGCGTCCGGACCGAGACTGCGAGGAGGTCCCGAGCGGATTGAAACAGATACGGATCGCCGCAAGTCAGACAAACGGCCGCGCGAGCGGCCGTTTGCGATTGATCTTGGTCGGGGCGAGAAGATTCGAACTTCCGACCCCCTGCACCCCATGCAGGTGCGCTACCAGGCTGCGCTACGCCCCGACCGAACGACGATTATACCGTCCCGCTCACTCGGCCGGGCCCAGCAATCGCCGGATTTCTTCGAGTTCCTGCCTCAAGGTGGCGGAGTCGGACGATCGCTCGGAGGCGGAGATCTGCGCAACCAGCGTCGAGCTCGGGGCGGCCCGCGCCGCGGCGCGCGGCTCCGCGGTCTCGCTGTCGAGCCGGTGGCGCGCGCCGTTGATCGTGAAGCCCTGTTCGTAGAGCAGATCCCGGATGCGCCGGATCAGCAGGACTTCGTGGTGCTGGTAGTAACGCCGATTGCCGCGCCGCTTGACGGGCTTGAGCTGCGAGAATTCCTGCTCCCAATAGCGAAGCACGTGCGGCTTCACCGCACACAGCTCACTGACCTCGCCAATGGTGAAGTAACGCTTGGCGGGAATCGGCGGCAGCAGCGCCTTAGCTCGGCTGGCTTCGGGCATGGTTCGCCGCCTCGACCATGGCCTTCAGTTTCTGACTGGCGTGGAACGTGACGACGCGTCGGGCGGTGATCGGAATCTCCTCACCGGTCTTGGGGTTGCGCCCGGGGCGCTGGGGCTTTTCGCGGAGCTGGAAATTTCCGAAGCCCGACAGCTTGACGCTGCGACCTTCCTCCAGCGCCGTGCGGATCTCCTCGAAAAAGCGCTCGACCATGTCCTTGGCTTCGCGTTTGTTCAGGCCCAGTTGCTCGAAGAGCAGATCGGCCAGCTCGGCCTTGGTGAGCGTCATCGGGGGTCCAGTTATCGCAGCGTGGCGCCGAAACGGTCCTGCAGGGTCGACAGGAGCAACGCAACGATCACGTCGCTGTCCTCGTCGGTCAAAGTACGTTGAGTATCCCGCATAAGCACAAGAATCGCAACGCTTTTCCGACCACTTGGCAGTTCGGAGCCGCGATAGACATCGAATATCCGCAGGCTTTCGACTGTGGCGGGCTTTACTTTATAGAGTACGTCAAGAATATCCTGTATAGCAATGTTTTCATTGACAATAACTGCGATATCTCGCCGGACTGCCGGAAACCGCGACACCGCCTGGCCTTGCGGCAGGGGCAGGGTCGACAGCGCGGCCGCATCCAGCTCGAACACGATGGGGGCAGAGGGCAGGTCGAAGTGCCGCACCAGCCGCGGATGCAACTCGCCGAGCCAGCCTGCGACCTTGCGATCGATCATGACCTCGGCGCTGCGCCCGGGATGCAACCAGGGACGCGGCAACGACCGCGTTGTCACGGAAAGCGGCGCCGCGAGCGCCTCGAGATCACTCTTGACGTCGAAGAAGTCGACCTGGCGCGGCGCTGCATCCCATTGCTCGGGACATGCCGGGCCGAATGCGAGGCCCCCGATCCGCACCGGCTGAGCGAGGCCTTCGCGCACGAAGACGCGCCCGGTCTCGAAGATCCGAATGCGCGGGAGCTTGCGCTTGACGTTGGTCTGCAGCACCTCGACCAGGCCCGGCACCAGCGTCGTGCGCATGACGTCGAGCTGCGCGGCGATCGGGTTCAGTACGGCGATCGGTTGCGCCTGGGGATCGAGCGCGGCCTCGACGGCGGAGGCGACGAAGCTGAAGGTGATGACTTCCTGCCAGTCGAGCGCGGCCAGATGGCGGCGCAGCTTCGCTACGCCGCGTACACATTCGGGGGCGGGCAGCATCTGCTGCAGGTGCCTGCCGGGCGTCGTGGGAATCGCATCGTAGCCGTGGATGCGCGCGACTTCCTCGATCAGGTCTTCCTCGATCGCGATGTCGAAGCGGTAGGAGGGCGGCGTGACGATGAAGTCGTCGCCCTGGCGCGTGTACGGCAGGGCGAGCCTCCTGAACACGTCGGAGATGGCGTCGGGCGACAGCGCGATGCCGAGGAGCCGGGTGACGCGCGCGCTGCGCAGCGGGACGGGTTTGCGCGGCGGCAGCGGGCCGGTGATGTCCGACAGCGGACCCGCGCGCCCGCCGCATATGTCGACGATCAACTGCGTCGCGCGCTCGACGCCGGCGGGCCCGAGTGCGAAATCGACGCCTCGCTCGAAGCGGTGGCCGGCGTCGCTGACGAAACCGAAGCGGCGCATCTTGCCCTGGATGACTGCGGGATTCCAGAACGCACCTTCGAGGAACACCGTCGTCGTGTCGCCGGCGATGCCGGAGTGCTCGCCGCCCATGATGCCGGCCAGTCCCAGCGGCTTCGCGCTGTCGCAGACCAGCAGGAGGTCGGGCTCGAGATCGAGCGTCTGGCCATTCAGCAGCGTCAGTTGCTCGCCTTGACGGGCGAAGCGGACGACGATGTCCCCGTCGAGCAGTCGCGCGTCGTAGGCATGCAGGGGCTGCCCGAGCTCGAGCATCACGTAGTTGGTGATGTCGACCACCGCCGAGATCGACCGGATGCCCGAGCGCTCGATGCGCGCCTTCATCCACGCCGGCGTCGGTGCGCGCGCGTCGATGCCCTCGATGATCCGCGAGGCGAAGCGCGGGCAGGCGTCCTCGTCCTCGATCCTCACGCCGCGCGTCGCGTCGCTGTCGATGCGCACGGGCTCGATCGCCGGCAATGCGGCGGGCGCGCCGGTGATTGCGGCGACCTCCCGCGCGATGCCCGCCATCGACAGGCAGTCGGGCCGGTTCGGGGTGAGCTTGATGGTGATCAGTGCGTCGTCGAGCGCGAGCGCCTGCCGCAGGTCGCGTCCGGGGGCGAGCGTTCCGGGCAGCTCGAGCAGCCCGCCCGCGTCTTCCGACAGTCCGAGCTCGCGCGCCGAGCACAGCATGCCCTGCGATTCGACACCGCGCACTTTGGTGCGCCGGATCGCCACGTCGCCGGGGAGCCTCGCGCCGTCGAGCGCGCAGGGGACGTGCATCCCCGCGGCGGCATTCGGCGCGCCGCAGACGATCGTGAGGCGCTCGGGGCCGCCGACATCCACCGTGCACACGCGCAGGCGGTCGGCGTCGGGGTGCTTCTCCACGCTGTCGATCCTGCCGACGACCACGCCCGAGAACGGGGGGGCGGCGGCGGCGACATCCTCGACCTCGAGGCCTGCCATCGTCAGCGCATCGCACAGCGCGGCAGTGTCGAGCGGGGGATCGACCAGGCTGCGCAGCCAGTGTTCGGAGAATCTCATCGGGGGATTCCGATCGGTGTCGCGCGGCGCGGCTTACGCGAACTGCTGCAGGAAGCGCAGGTCGTTCTCGTAGAACAGGCGCAGGTCGTCGACGCCGTAGCGCAGCATCGCGAGGCGATCCGGACCCATGCCGAAAGCGAACCCCTGCCAGCGCTCGGGGTCGATGTTCACCATCCGCAGCACGTTCGGATGCACCTGGCCGCAGCCTGCGATCTCCAGCCAGCCTCCGTCGCCGAAACGGATGTCGATTTCCGCGGAGGGCTCGGTGAACGGGAAGAACGACGGGCGAAAGCGCAGCGTCACGTCGTCGCGCTCGAAGAAGTTGCGCAGGAACCCGCTGAACACGCTCTTCAGGTCGGCAAACGATACGTCGTCGGCGATCCACAGGCCCTCGACCTGGTGGAACATCGGCGAATGCGTCGCGTCGCTGTCGACGCGGTAGACGCGGCCCGGCGCGATAATGCGGATCGGCGGCGCGTGCGTCTCCATCCAGCGGACCTGGATCGGCGACGTGTGAGTGCGCAGCACCATCCCGCCGTCGACGTAGAACGTGTCGTGCATCGACCGCGCCGGATGGTTCTCCGGAGTGTTGAGCGCGGTGAAGTTGTGGAAATCGTCCTCGATCTCGGGACCGTCGGCGACGTCGAAACCGAGCGAGCGGAACAGTGTCTCGATCCGCTCGAGCGTGCGGGTCAGCGGATGGAGTCCGCCATTGCCGCGCCCGCGCCCGGGCAGCGACACGTCGAGGGCATCCGCGGCGAGCTGCGCCGCGAGCTTCGCTTCGCCCAGCGCCTCGCGCCGCGCCGCGAGCGCGCCCTCGAGCCTCGCTTTCGCCGCATTGATTCCGGCGCCGGCGGCCGCGCGCTCGGCCGGCGGGAGCTGGCCGAGGCCTTTCAGCCGCGTCGTCAGCGCGCCGGCCTTGCCCAGGTATTTCGCCTTGGCGTTCTCGAGCCCGGCGGGGTCGGTGCAGGCGGCGAAATCTGCGAGCGCGTTATCGACGATTCGGTTGAGGTCATCCATTGGGGTCAGAGCTGTAATAATTGGCCGGCGTGATTTTCAGTGGGCAACAATGAACGCATCGCCAATTATTACGGCTCTGACCCCAAACAACAAAAAAGGGAGGCGGGTTGCGCCTCCCTGTCGTTTGCGCGGATCGGTCAGGCGAGGGAAGCCTTCGCCTGCTCCGCTATCTTGCCAAAAGCCGTTTTGTCGTGAACGGCGAGATCGGCCAGCACCTTGCGGTCGATGTCGATCGACGCCTTCTTCAGCCCGTTCATGAACGCGCTGTAGGACAGGCCGAGCTCGCGCGCGGCGGCATTGATCCGCGCGATCCACAGCGCGCGGAATTCGCGCTTCTTCTGCCGGCGGTCGCGATACTGATACTGGCCGGCCTTCATCACCGCTTCCTTGGCGATGCGGTAGACGCTGCTCCGGCGGCCGCGATATCCCTTGGCCTGGACGAGGACTTTCTTGTGCCGCGCGCGGGCGGTCACACCACGTTTGACTCGAGGCATGGCGGCTCCTTACGCGTACGGCAGCATTGCTGCGACCGCATTGGCGTTCGTCGCATGGACGGCCGCCGCGCCGCGCAATTGCCGCTTGTTCTTGGTCGACTTCTTGGTGAGGATGTGGCGCTTGAACGCCTGCGAGCGCTTGACCGAACCGCTGCCGCGTACGCGGAAGCGCTTCTTGGCGCCCGACTTGGTCTTCATCTTCGGCATGATGCCGTTTCCTTCTATTTGTCACCCACGGCGGTGCTCTCGCGCGGCTTGTCCGGCGGAGAGGCTTTGGCACCTTGCGGCGCACCGTCCTCGGGCTTGTCAGGGTGATGCGTCTTTGCGAGCGTCTTCTTCGGGGCCAGCAGCATCACCATTTGCCGGCCTTCCAGCCTCGGAAACTGTTCCACCACGGCGTACGGCTCGAGGTCACCGCGAATCCGTTCGAGCAGGCGAATGCCGAACTCCTGGTGTGCCATCTCGCGGCCACGGAAGCGCAGCGTCACCTTCGCCTTGTCGCCTTCCCCCAGGAAGCGGGTGAGGTTTCGCAGCTTGATCCTGTAGTCGCCTTCGTCGGTTCCAGGCCGGAATTTCACTTCCTTGACCTGGATCTGCTTGAGCTTGAGCTTCGCCTCGTGCTGCTTCTTGGCCTCCCGGTACTTGAATTTGCCGTAATCCATGATCCGGCAAACGGGGGGCTTCGCCATCGGGGCGATCTCGACCAGATCGAGTTCCGCGGCCTCCGCCTTGGCGAGGGCCTCGGTAAGCGAAACGATGCCGAGTTGCTCGCCTTCGACGCCGACCAGCCGGATTTCGGGGGCGTTGATCTCGCCGTTCAATCGCTGATGCTGCTTGTCCAGTGCTATTGCGTTATCTCCGTCAGTTGCATGGGCCCGCGAGTACGGAAAAAGCCCTGATTCTAAAGGGTTTTTCCAGCCGCCTCGCTCTGGAGGCGCGAAAGCAAGGCTGCCAAGGGCATCGAGCCCAAGTCCTCACCGGCGCGGGTACGCACAGCCACCGTCTGGGATTGCTGTTCCTTATCGCCCACGATCACGTGATAAGGAAGCTTTTGGAGGCTATGTTCTCGAATTTTATAGGTAATTTTCTCGTTGCGCAAATCGGAGGTCACGCGCAGACCGGCATCGCGCAGCGCCTTCGCAACCTGGCCGGCGTATTCCCGCTGCCGGTCGGTGATCGTCATCACCGTGATCTGGACCGGGGCGAGCCACAGCGGCATCGCGCCGGCGTGGTTCTCGATCAGGATGCCGATGAAGCGCTCGAGCGATCCGACAATCGCGCGGTGGAGCATCACCGGAACCTTGCGGGTATCGTCGGCGGCCACGTACTCGGCGCCGAGCCGGCCCGGCAGCTGGAAGTCCACCTGCATCGTGCCGACCTGCCAGGGGCGGCCGATCGAGTCCTGCAGGTGGTACTCGATCTTCGGGCCGTAGAACGCGCCTTCGCCGGGCAGCTCCTTCCACTGCGCGCCGCAGGCACGCAGCGCCGCGCGCAGCGCCTCCTCGGCCTTGTCCCACTGTTCGTCGGTGCCGATGCGCGGGGTCGGCCGCAGCGCGAGCTTGACGACGACGTCGGCGAATCCGAAATCGCGATAGACCTTCAGTGCAAGATCGTGGAAGGTGACGCACTCGGGCTGGATCTGGTCCTCGGTGCAGAAGATGTGGCCGTCGTCCTGGGTGAAGCCGCGCACCCGCAGGATCCCGTGCAGCGCGCCGGATGGCTCGTTGCGATGGCAGGCGCCGAACTCGCCGTAGCGCAGCGGCAGGTCCCGATAGCTGCGCAGGCCGGCATTGAAGATCTGGATGTGGCCCGGACAGTTCATCGGCTTGATCGCAAAGTCGTGCTTCTCCGATTCGGTCGTGAACATGTTGTCCTTGTAGTTCGCCCAGTGGCCCGATTTCTCCCACAGCGAGCGGTCGAGGACCTGCGGCGTGCGCACCTCGAGATAGCCGTTGTCGCGATACACGGCGCGCATGTACTGCTCGACCTGCTGCCAGATCGACCAGCCCTTGGGGTGCCAGAAGACCATCCCGGGAGCCTCGTCCTGCAGGTGGAAGAGGTCGAGCTGCCTGCCGAGCCTGCGGTGGTCGCGTTTGTCCGTTTCCTCGATCCGATGCAGGTAGGCGTCGAGGTCGTCCTTCTTCGTCCACGCGGTGCCGTAGATCCGCTGCAGCATCTCGTTCTTCGAGTCGCCGCGCCAGTAGGCACCCGCCACCTTCATCAGCTTGAATACCTTGAGCCGCCCGGTCGACGGCACGTGGGGCCCGCGGCACAGGTCGGTGAAGGCACCTTCGGTGTAGAGCGAAATCGGCTCGTCGGACGGGATCGACGCGATGATCTCGGCCTTGTAGTGCTCGCCGATCGATTCGAAATGGCGGACCGCGTCGTCGCGGGGCATCAGGCTGCGCGTCACCGGCTCGTCCTTCTTCGCGAGCTCCACCATCTTCGCCTCGATTGCCGCGAGGTCCTCGGGGGTGAAGGGTCGCTTGAACGAGAAGTCGTAGTAGAAGCCATCCTCGATGACCGGGCCGATCGTGACCTGCGCTTCGGGGAACAGCGATTTCACCGCATACGCGAGCAGGTGCGCGGTCGAGTGGCGGATGACCTCGAGCCCCTCGGGGTCGCGCTCGGTGACGATCGACACCTGCGCATCGCGGTCGATCAGGAACGACGTGTCGACCAGCCTGCCGTCGACCCTGCCGGCCAGCGCAGCCTTGGCGAGGCCGGCGCCGATCGAGGCGGCGAGCTCGGCGACGGTGACTGGCGAGTCGAAGTGCTTGACGGCGCCGTCGGGCAATCGGATGTCGGGCATCTCGGCTTCCTTCCTCTGGCGGGTCCGGCCCGGGGCCCACGCTCGTGCGCGGACCGGACCCGGAAAAACAAAAAGTGCGGCGGAGCCGCACTTTTCATCGAAGGCGGGCCGGGTTGTCCGGACCGCGAGCGCGAGCGACACCGCGTCGGTGCTACAGCCGTCCTCCACGCGTTCGCGGTGTCATAACCATGCCTTTCCCGACTGCTCGGCGCTGTTTCGCGGTTCCCGGCCACGGCCGGAGCATGTGGCAGGCGCGATCGGGCGCGCGCCAGAACCAAGCAGCGGATTATACCCAGACGGCGCGGGCCTCGCCACGATCCGGCCTTCGGCTTCGGATGTGGCGAGGTCGAGGTCATCTGGGCCTCGGCCGGTGGTGACGCGCGCGAGCTGACTCGGCGTGAGCTCGTTGATCGGCGTGAAGCAGCGCCTGCGGCGCGACTCGGGGGACAGCCGGCGCACGAACGCCTGCAACCCGGCCGCATCTGCGGGCCGCAGTTCGCGCATCGCGAGCCGGCCGTCCATGGCCCTAGCTCACGATCGGCGCGAGCGCGGCGCCGATGCGCTCGAGCTGCGCCGGGGTGATCAGGGCGCCGAGGGCCTTCCGGAAGCGCTCGTCCTGGACGCCCGAGACGATGTACTGCCAGCGGTAGGCGCGGAGGAACACGTCGCCGATGGCATCGGCCTGCACGCGGTCGAAGACGCGGCCGGCGACGCGCACGAAGTAGTCGGTGTCGGCCTTCGCCTGCAGTTGCAGGATGCCATCGACTGCCGCCACCAGCCCGATCAGCTCGTCGACCGCCCGGTCTCGCTCGGCGGCCGTGAGCTTCGCGTCCTCTCGCTGCCACTCCAGTTCGTCCAGGATCGCGTGCTGCGACTCCTCGCGCGCGTGGAACGTGAACACGTCCTTCCACAGCCCGGAGAGCTCGTCGTCCCTCTCGATCGCCTCGCGGTAGTGCGCGAGCACGAAGATCTCGATGTGGCAGATGAGCGCCAGCACCGACCAGGTCGACTTGCCGAGCACCACGCCGGCGACGTCGTTCGGCTGCGGCAGGAAGACATAGCCCTCGGGCATGCCCTCCGCGCACAGCGCCTCGATCCGGCGGAACATCTCCTGGTGCTTGAGCTCCTCGTCGGTAAAGCGCACCAGCGCCTCGAACGCAGTCTGGTCGCCGAGCCAGTGGTCGCGGCTTACTTCCGAGATCTTCGGCCCGATGAAGCGCTCGACCAGGCCGAACATGTTCGCGTAGGTCCGGCCCTGGATCTGGCTCACCAGGCGTTTCTCCTCGGCGCCGAGGAAATCCAGGTGCCCGATCCTGGACAGCCCATCGGGCAGGAACTTCTTGGCAAAGTCGAACTTGCGGCCGCGGATGACGTCGCGCTCGATTTCGAAGCGCACTCGCTTCGACACTTCGATGGCTCTGGCGTAACGCTTGCTGTCTGCTGCCTGTAACGTCGCTTGCATGGTCATTCTCCCTCTCCGGTGGTTGATGGAATGGTGCTGCGATGCCTGCCGGCCCTCACATGCCGACGAGGCGTGCCGCGTAGCCCTGCGCCTGGACGCAGCGCAGGATCCCGAGCGCGCTGATCGCGCGCCGGTCGTAGTCGATGACGAGAAGCTGCCCCGATCGCGCGTCGGCGCGCGCCCGCGCGATGCCCGGCTCGGCGCACAGGCTGTCCAGCAGCCGCTCGCGCTGCCCGGCGTCCAGCGCCTGCGCCACGTGCACCACGACGTCCGTTTGGTCGATGTTCACTTCGGCCGCTCCCGCGTTGAATGACATGGAGCGCATGCTAGGAGCGGTCGGTATCCGCCGTATTTCCGGCGGCGCACGCTTTGTAGCGAGTTTGTTTCAGCGCGGCCGCGGGACGCAGCCGGGGAGAGCTAGCGGCGCAGCGCCTCGGCGAGCGCCGCGTACAGCGGCTCGGGCTCGACCGGCTTCCGGAGAAGCGCGCGCACGCCGCAGCGCGCGAGCTGGTCGGCGCCGATGTTGTCCGCGTAACCGCTGTACAGGATCACCGGCAGGCCCGGACGCAGCGCGCCGACACGGCCGGCGAGGTCCAGGCCGGTCATCTTCGGCATCGTCTGGTCGGTGAGTACCAAATCGATGCGCGCCGGATCGGCCGCGAGCCAGCGCTCGGCCTCCACCGGGTCTCGCCGCACCGTCACTTCCAGCCCCCAGCCGCCGAGCAGCTCGGCCATGAATTCGCCGACCATCTGCTCGTCGTCGACCAGCAGCACCCGCCCCTCGAGCGCAAGACGCATCGGCTTGCGGCGCGTCTTCGCTGCGTCCGACGAAACGGCGGCGTCGGCTTCACCCTCGAGCGCCGGGAGCAGCACCCGGAAGGTGGCGCCCCTGCCGGACGCGGTATCGACGAGCACGTGCCCGCCGTGCTCATGCACGATGCCGTGCACCGTGGCCAAGCCCATACCGCTGCCGCGGCCGACTTCCTTGGTGGTGAAGAACGGCTCGAACATGCGCTCCAGCACGCGCGGTGCGATCCCGGGGCCCGTGTCAGCGACGTACAGCTCGACGTAGCGCCCCGCGGCGCTTTGGCGGCACGAGCTGCAGACAGCGCCGTTCGCGGCCGAGGCAAGACGCACGCCGACGACGATCTTGCCGGCGCCGTCCATTGCGTCGCGCGCATTGATGCACAGGTTGAGCAGGATCTGCTCGACCTGCACCGGATCGATCATCACCGCCGGCAGGTCCGTCTCGAGCGCGGTGCGCAGCTCGACGCTCGAGGGCAGCGAGGAGCCGAGAAGCTTGACCGCCTCCTCGGCGAGTGAAGCGAGGGCCACCGCCCTCGGCTTGCCCTTCTGCGCCCGGCTGAAGGTGAGCATCTGCTGAATCAGCTCGCGCGCACGGGTCGCACCGTGCTGCGCCTGCTTCAGGTGGCGGGCGAGCTTGGCGTCGGTTTGCGCCACCTCCCGCTCGCCAGCGAGCGTGAGGTAGCCCATGATCCCGGTGAGGATGTTGTTGAAGTCGTGCGCGATGCCGCCGGTAAGGTGGCCGATCGCCTCCATCTTCTGTGCCTGCCGGAGCTGCGCCTCGAGCTCGCGGTGGCGCGCCTCGGCCTGCTTGCGCTCGGTTATGTCGCGCCCGGCGTACAGCACGTGCGGCCGGCCCTGGTAGACCGTGCGCACACCCGAAAGCTCGATGTGGATCGGGCGCCCGTCCCGCCGGATCATCTGCGTCTCCATGCGCACCGGCTCGCTGCCAAGAGCGCGCCGGTGCAACGCCTTCACTGCGGCATCTATTTCCGGCGGGTTTGCCACCACGTGGTCGGCGCCGGCTACCTCGTCGCGCGAATAGCCGCTCATCTTCTCGTAAGAAGGGCTGACGTCGACGATGCGAAAGCCTTCGTCACGCAGCACCAGCGCGTCGAGCGAGGCGTCGAACACCGCGCGGTACTGCTCCTCGCTCTCGCGCAGCGCCTCCTCGCGCTGCCTGCGCTCGGTGATGTCGCGCACGATCGCCAGGACGTGCGGCTCGCCGCGATGCACGACCGGGACCGTGCGAATGTCCGCCTGGAAATGCTCGCCGTTCTGGCGCACCGACTCGAGCTCGACGCGGCAGGTCTCGCCGGCGAGCGTACGGCGCACCAGGTCGAGCCGCGGTCCCGCATACTCCACCGGCACCCCGAGCGCATCGTAGCCGCGGCCGACGACCGCCTCGCGGCTCCAGCCGTAGACCCGCTCGTAGGCCGGGTTGACGTCGACGCGACGAAAGCTCGAGTCCCACAGCACGAGCGCGTCCTCCGAGGCGTTGAAGATCGCGCGGTACTGCTCCTCGCTCGCGCGTACTGCCTCCTCGGCGCGCTTGCGCTCGGTGATGTCGCGCGCGATCGCGAGCACGTGCGGCCGGCCCTGGTACTGGATCGGCAGGTAGCGCATCTCGACCTCGAAGCGCGAGCCGTCCCTGCGGATCGCCTGCGATTCGTAGACCACGTGCTCGCCAGCGAGGGTCCGGCGGTAGGCGTCGCGCACCTTGCCGTGCAGCTCGGGCGGCGCGAACAGGACGCGCTCCTGGCCGAGCGTTTCCTGACGCGTGAAACCGGTCATCGCCAGCAGCGCCGGGTTGACGTCGACCAGCCGCAACGCGGCGTCGCGCAGCACCAGGCCGTCGGTGGTGGCGTTGAAGATCGCGCGGTACTGCTCCTCGCTGCCGCGCAGCGCCTCGTCGGCGCGCTCGCGCTCGAGCTCGACCATGGCGCGCGCGGCGAAGATCTTGAGCACCGGCTCGATCAGCCCGGCCTCGGCGATCGGGCGGCGCGAGACGACCGAGATGAGCCCGGTCGGCGCGCCGCGCGCGTCGGTGAGCGGATAACCGGCGTAGCTCTCGACGCCCATGACGCGGAATTGCTCGTCGAGCGGGAAGCGCTCCATCAGGCCGGAGGCATAGCAGCGAAACTGCTTGCCGGCCACCGTCTCGCACGGCGTGCCGGAGATCGGGTATTCGAAATCCTCGTTCATCCGGCCGTCGGCATAGTACGCGAGCATCTTCAGGCGGCAGGAATCGCCCGGTTTGGGCAGGGCGATGAAGGCGATCTCGACGTCGAGGATGGCCGCGAGCGCGCGCACCAGTTCGCGGAACACGCTTTCGCCGGCGGCGGTCGACACCGCGAGCGCCGCTTCGCGCAGCGTCTGCTCGGTCCGGCTTTGGTCACGCAGGTTCATGTCGTCTCGGTCGAGTCTATTTCGCGCGGGGCGGCGCCGGACCCCCGGTTACCGAAGTGAAACAATCGAAATGCGCGGGTTACCTCGCCGGTACGTAGCAGTACCCGGCTCCGCGCACTGTCTTGATGAGCTGCGGCTTGTCAGGATCGGCCTCGAGCTTGCGCCGCAGCCGTGCGATCCGGATGTCGATCGAGCGGTCGAACGGCGCCCACTCGCGGTTGCGGGTCAGGCCGAGCAGCTGGTCGCGAGAGAGCACCCGGTTCGGGTGCTCGACGAATGCGCGCAGCAGGTCGAACTCCATGCTGGTGAGCGGGACCTCGGTCGCCCGCCGCGTCGAGCAGCCGGTGCGCTCCGAGGTCGAGCGTGCAACTTCCGACCTTGACGGTCTTCGCCGCCGCAGCGGCGCCGCCGGCGCCTGCTTGCGCGCGGCGCAGCACGCTTTTCACCCGCGCCAGCAGCTCGCGCAGGTCGAAGGGCTTGGCGATGTAGTCGTCGGCCCCGACCTCGAGCCCTACGACACGGTCGACCACCGAGTCGGCGGCGGTGACCATGATGATCGCCACGTCATGGCGCTCGCGCAGGCTGCGGGCCAGGGCAAGGCCATCCTCGCCCGGCAGCTTCAGGTCGAGCAGCACCAGTTGCGGCACGTTCTTCGCGAGGACGGCGCGCATCGCCTCTCCGCCATCGGCGGAGTCCACTTCGTACCCGTGCGACGTGAGGTACTCGGCCATCGAGTCCCGCACCTCGGGGTCGTCCTCAACGATCAGCACGCGCGTGGATTGAGCCATCGCCGGCCTCCTCCCGATCGACGCGCCGATTATATGCACGAGCGTCAGGCTGCGGCACGGTAGGCGCCGCCCTGCGCCCGGCGGGCCGCCTCAGTCAGGGTCAAGGCGATGATGCCGTGCCGGGCGCGGCTGCCGGCGCCTCCGCCCGAGAGCTCGATGCGCCACCGGAGCGCGCTGGCGTCGATCAGCACGGACAGCGCGCGCGGGGCCGGGCGGATGCGCGCGTCTTCAAGCGACATGGGGCAGCAGCCCGCCGAAAGGCGCTCTGGGACGGAGGTTCGAGGCGGGCCGCCGCGCCGCGCGCAGGTCGATCGCGCGCGCCGGACGATTCTCGTGCGGCGAGGTGAGCGCCAGCACGGCATCGTCCCAGCACTTCGCGAAAGCGGTGCCCTTGCGGTCGAGGCGGAAGGATTGTCCCGCCTCGAGCACCACGTCCCGTTGATCGTTCTCCTGGGTGATCCAGAGCGATCCTTGCCAGACGTGAATCAGCAGGTCGCGCCCGTCGACGATGCGCAACTGCTCGTTGCGCGCGAGTGGAAGGGCCCCTTCGATCACGTATTCATCGCGTTCCATGGTCGTCTCCCGTCGTTGCAGTCCACGGAACGCAGAGTAGGGAGACGAGGTAACGCGCGCATGTCCGCGCGTAGCCGGATTGTTACCGCTTGGTAATCCTCGAAATTGGGGTCAGAGCCGAATTTCAGCGAAAAATCGGGTCTGACCCCGATTTCAAGTCAGCCTGCGCGCGACGGCAGCGCGGCGGCGAGGTCGCGGTGCGCGGCGCAGCGTCTACTCGGTCGTCGGCCAATCGATGCAGGCGTCGGTCACCGACACCCCGTAGCGCAGCTTCGACAGGTCCTCCGGGATCGGCTGGTTGCCCGCGAAGAGGTTGCTTTCTAGCATCAGGCCGACGATCGCGCGGTTGCCTTCCGGGATCTGTGGCACGACGTCGTGCAGCACCAGGTAGCCGTAGCCGTTGCCGCGCGAGCGCAGCACCGCCGTGCGGCCCGCCTCGTTCACGCCGAGGAAGCCGTACGGCCGCTTGGCGGACTGAATCGCGTTCACCGCCACCTCGAGGCCGCCGTCGGTGCCGTTCTTGAAGCCGACCGGCGCCGACAGCCCGTTCGCCACCTCGCGGTGCGTCTGCGACGCGGTCGTGCGCGCGCCGATCGCGTACCACGAGATCAGGTCGGCGAGGTGCTGCGGGCAGATCGGGGCGAGCGCCTCCGTGCCGGCGACCAGGCCCCTGGCCTGAGCCTTCGGAAATGTCCCAGGAATGTCCCCGGGACCGGAATTAGTTGGTAGGCGCGATTGGACTCGAACCAACGACCCCCACCATGTCAAGGTGGTGCTCTAACCAGCTGAGCTACGCGCCTGCAAAGTCCGCAATTCTATACAAACCCGCGTGACCGGACAACGCCGGCTGTGAATGTGGCCCGCGCAGCGGCTCAGCCGAAGGTCGCCGACATCGCGTCGGCCGCAACCCGCAGCGCGGGCAACTGCAGGAGCGCGCGATCGAGGGGCATCCGCGACATCGGTGCGTGCATGGCGATTGCCGCGCAGGCGCGCCGGCGCAGGTCGTTGACCGGAACGGCGACGCAGACGAGTCCGGCGTGGTACTCCTCGTTGTCGACTGCGTATTTCTGCGCACGGATGCGCGCGATTTCCTGCTCCAGCCGCTTGCGCGCGCTGATCGTGTTTCCCGTGAACGCAGTGAGCTCGAGCTGCGCCACCAGCCGCTCGCGCGCGGCTTTGGGCAGCATCGCCAGCAGCAGCTTGCCGCTTGCCGTGCAATGCAGCGGGACGTGCGATCCGGACGTCAGATTGATGCGCAGCGGCCAGGCGGCTTCGACCCGGTCGAGGTAGACGACGCTCGCGCCGTCGAGCATCGTGAAGTTGCAGGTCTCGCGGATTTCCGCCGCCAGGCGGTCGAGGACAGCGTGACGCGCAGCCCTGAAGTTGCCGTTGTGCATGACGTCGCGCGCCAGGGCGGAAAGCCGCGGCCCCGGCGCGTAGCGGCGCATGCCCGGCTCGCGCATCGCGAGCCCCGCGTCCTCGAGCATCGCCAGCATCCGGTAGACCGTGGGCTTGGGCAGCCCTGCGTCGTCGGCGAGGTCGGTGAGCGAGACCGGCCGCTCGGCGCGGGCGAGCGCCTCGACCACGGCAAACGCGCGCAACGTAGCGGGAACGTTATCTTCCTTGCGGGGCATTCTCGCATTCTATCGGATTCTGGAATGGAAAATTCGAAAATCGATGCAAACGCGTTGCGCGACGGCCGGTGCTATGGAACACTGCGGCCTCCGTGCTCGCGCAGCGGCGTTGCCCGCCGCGCGCGCTCACGCAAACTTCCACTCGGAGCTTTCTCCATGAACAACATATCGGATGTGAACCGCATGGCCGTCACCGGCAGGGTCCGGATCACGCCGTCGGAAGCATTCGTCGAGACGCTGGTCGCGCAGGGCGTGACCCACGTCTTCGGCATCGTCGGCTCGGCGTACATGGATGCGCTCGACCTGTTCCCCGCCGCCGGAATCCGCTTCGTGCCGACCGTGCACGAGCAGGGTTCGGCGCACATGGCAGACGGCTTCTCGCGGGTTTCGGGGCGCCACGGTGTGTGCATTGGCCAGAACGGTCCCGGCATCACCAATTTCGCCACCGCGATCGCGGCCGCGTACTGGGCACACTCGCCGGTGGTGGCGATCACGCCGGAAGCCGGGACGATGGGCGTCGGCCTCGGCGGGTTCCAGGAAACCGACCAGCTGCCGATGTTCTCCAAGATCACCAAGTACCAGGCGCACGTCAACAATCCCGCGCGCATGGCCGAGCTCACCGGGCGTGCGTTCGACCGGGCGCTGCTCGAGATGGGTCCGACGCAGCTCAACATCCCGCGCGACTATTTCTACGGCGAGATCGAGTGCGAGGTCCCCCAGCCGATCCACATCGAGCGCGGCTCGGGCGGCGAGAGGAGCCTCGACGAGGCGGCCGACCTGCTCGCGCAGGCGAAATTTCCGGTGATCATCTCGGGCGGCGGCGTCGTCATGGCCGGTGGCGTCGCCGACGCGGTGGCGCTTGCCGAGGCGCTCGGCGCGCCGGTGTGCAACAGCTACCTGCACAACGATTCGTTCCCGGCGAGCCACCCGCAGTGGTGCGGCCCGCTGGGTTATCACGGCTCCAAGGCCGCGATGAAGCTGATCGCCAAGGCCGACGTCGTGCTCGCGCTAGGCTCGCGCATCGGGCCTTTCGGGGTGCTGCCGCAGTACGGTTTCGAGTACTGGCCGCAGAACGCCAAGCTGATTCAGGTCGACGCCGATCCGCGGGTGCTGGGACTGGTCAAGAAGACCAGCGTCGTCGTCTGCGGCGACCCGGCGGCGGCGGCGCGCGCGCTGACGGCGCGGCTCAAGTCGCGCATGCCGGCGGGCGCCGCCAACCGCGAGCAGCGGCTGGCGCAGATCAAGGCCGAGCGGGCGGCCTGGGACCAGGAACTCGCCGGATGGAACCAGGAGAAGGACGCCTGGAGCCTCGAGGTCGCGAAGGACTCGAAGTACATGCACCCGCGCCAGATGCTGCGCGAGCTCGAGAAAGCGATGCCGGCCGACGCGATGGTGTCGACCGACATCGGCAACATCTGCCAGGTAGCCAACAGCTACCTGAAGTTCGAGAAGCCCCGCAGCATGTTCGGCGCGATGATGTTCGGGAACTGCGGCTACGCATTCCCGACGATGATCGGCTGCAAGGTCGCCGCACCCGACCGCAGCGCGGTCGCCTACGTCGGCGACGGCGCCTGGTGCATGAGCTTCGGCGAGATCCTGACCTGCGTGCGCGAGAACATCCCGGTCACAGCCGTTGTGTTCAACAATCAGCAGTGGGGCGCCGAGAAGAAGAACCACGTCGATTTCTACAGCAACCGGTTCCTCGGCGTGAACCTCGAGAATCCGAGCTTCGCGGGCATCGCCCGCTCGATGGGTGCGGAAGGCGTGACCGTCGACCGCGTGTCCGACGTCGGCGCGGCGCTGCGCGACGCCTGCAAGGCACAGAAGGACGGCAAGACGACGATCGTGGAAATGATGTGCACGCGGGAGCTGGGAGATCCGTTCCGGCGCGACGCTCTGCGCAAGCCGGTGCGCACCCTCGCCAAATACAAGGCGCTCGTCTGATCCCGATTCCCGAATGAAGCTGCTTCTTCTGCCGGGCCGCACGCTCCGCGCGGCCCGGGTCTCCGCGCAGCGGGGGGCCGGCGGCCAGGCAGCGCCGTCGCGCGCCACCGTCCACTCGGCATCCAGAGCATGAGCACCATCCGCAGCGTACGTCTCTACCGGGTCGAGGTGCCTCTCCGGGTGCCTTACAAGCTCGCGTTCGGCCCGGTCAGCCATTTCGACACCCTGATTGCGCAGATCGAGGATTCCGACGGGCGCGCGGGGCTCGGGGAAGCCACCATCCTCACCGGTTACACGGAGGAAACGGTGGAAGGGAGTTGGACGCTGATGCAGCGGCTCGCGGCGGCATCGATGGGTGTCGAAACCGAGGAAGGCCGCCAGAGGCTGCTCCGTGACGTCCAACGCGCGCCGTTCGCTGTGACTGCGCTCGTGACCGCGCTGGAAATGCTCGAGGGCAATCGCTTTCTCGCCGTGCCGGTGGCGTCGGAGGTGCCGCTGCTCGCGCTCGTCAACGGCGAGGACGCGGCCACGCTCGAGGCCGAAATCGACGCGCTGCTGGAACGGGGTTTTCGCACGCTGAAAGTGAAGGTGGGCTTCGAAGTCGAGGCCGACGCGCGGCGGCTGCGGCTGATCCAGCGCATCGCTGCCGGGCGCGCGGCGATCCGCGTCGACGCCAATCAGGGGTACGGCGTCGACGACGCCAGGCGCTTCGCCGCCGGCATGCAGCCCGAGGGCATCGAGCTCTTCGAGCAGCCTTGCCGAGCCGGCGACTGGGAGGCGGCGAGCGCGGTGGCTGCCGTGTCCACGGTGCCGATGATGCTGGACGAGTCCATCTACGGCATCGAGGACATCGAGCGGGCGGCGGAACTGCGCGCGGCGAAGTTCATAAAGCTCAAGCTGATGAAGCTCGGCAGCGTCGAGCGGCTCGTCGCCGCGCTCGAGTTGATCCGCGCGCTCGGCATGGAACCGGTGCTGGGCAACGGCGTGGCCTGCGAAATCGGCTGCTGGATGGAGGCACTGGTCGCACGCACCCACATCCGCAACGCGGGCGAGATGAACGGCTATCTCAAGCAGGCCGAGCCTCTGCTCGTCCGTCCCCCCGTGTTCCGTGGCGGCGCGATGCAGCTCGAGCCTGATTACCGCCCGGAGCTCGACCCGGTGGCGCTGCAACGCCTGGCGCGCGACACGGTGCAATTCCTTCCATCCGCGTCCGCGTTCGCATAGGGCTTCTCATGCGCGCAATCGTCATCGACCGTTTCGGAGGCCCGGACGAGCTGACGCCTAGGGAGCTGCCGGTGCCGTCTCCCGCCAGGGGCGAGGTGCTGGTCAAGGTCGAGGTCGCAGGCGTCAACTTCATCGACGTCTACATGCGCAGCGGCGCCTACGGCAAATCCGATACCTACAAGACGCCGCTCCCTATGACCATCGGCATGGAGGCCGGCGGCACCGTCGCTGCGCTCGGCGACGGCGTGCAGGGGCTCGAGGTGGGTGAGCGCGTGGCGTATTGCCTCGCGCGCGGGAGCTACGCGGAGTACGCGCTGGTGCCGGCCTGGCGGGCGGTCAAGGTGCCCGAGGGCGTGCCTCTGGCGCACGCCACCGCGCTCATGCTGCAGGGGCTGACCGCTCACTACCTGTCGCATTCCGTCTTCGCCCTGAAACCGGGCGACAGCTGCCTGGTGCACGCAGCCGCAGGCGGCGTGGGCCAGCTGCTGACCCAGCTCGCGAAGCTGTGCGGCGCAACCGTGCTCGGGACCGTCGGTGACGCGGACAAGATGCGAATCGCGCTCGCGCGCGGCTGCGATCACGCGATCCTGTATCGCGAGACGGACTTCCGCGAGGAGGTGATGCGCCTCACCGGAGGACGGGGCGTCGACGTCGTCTACGACTCGGTCGGCAAGGACACGATCGACCGCAGCATCCGCTGCCTGCGGCGGCGCGGCCTTTGCGTGATGTACGGCGCGTCGTCGGGGCAGGTTGCGGGCATCGCGCCGCTCGCGCTGGCGGAAGCGGGTTCGGTGTTCTTCACGCGGCCGCATCTCGCCGACTACATCGCCGACGCCGACGAGGTCGGGTCGAGGTCCGCGGCGCTGTTCCGGCACTACGCCGATGGGAAACTGAAGGTCGCGCTGCACGGCACGCTCGATCTCGAGGCCGCGGCCGAGGCGCACCGGATCCTCGAGGCGCGCGGCACCCGCGGGAAGCTCCTGCTGCGCGTGAGCTCATGATGCCGGATCCCGAACCCATGTCTGCAGCGACGCCGCGCAGCATCGTCACCGGGGTGATCGGATCGGACACCCACATCGTGGGCAACCGCATCCTGTCGATGGCGCTGGAGAAGGCCGGCTACAAGGTCGTCGCCCTCGGCGCGCTGACGCCGGCGCCCGAGTTCGTCAAGGCCGCGGTCGAAACCAATGCGGACGCGATCCTGGTCTCGTCGCTCTACGGGCAGGGCGAGCTCGATTGCCGGGGATTTCGCGAAATGTGCATCGAGGCCGGGCTCGATGCGATCCTGCTGTACGTGGGTGGCAACCTGATCGTCGGCAAGCATCCGTGGGACGTCGTCGAGCGGATCTTCCTCGACATGGGATTCGACCGCGCCGCAGCGCCCGGCGTGCGGGTGGAGACGGTGCTCGAATGGCTGGCCCAGGATTTCGCGGCGCGCGAACGGGCGCCGCGTCGCCAGGCGGGGTGAGTGCGATGCATGCTCCCGCCGCACTGCTCATCGATTTCGGCAGCACCTACACGAAGCTGCGCGCCATCGACCTGGACCGGCGCGTCGTCCTGGCGAGCGGCCAGGGGCCCTCGACCGTGACCACCGACATCAGCATCGGCATGCGCCTGGCGCTCGAGGACCTGGGACGGCGGCTGGGCAGGTTGCCCCGGTTCCGCTATCGGCTGGGATCGAGCAGCGCCGCCGGCGGGCTGCGTATGGTGACGGTCGGCCTGGTGCGCGAACTCACCGCCGAGGCCGCCCGCCGCGCGGCATTGGGCGCCGGCGCGAAGCTCGTCGGCACCTACGCCTACCGCCTCACCGCGGCGGACATGGCGAGCATCCTGGGCCTGGGGCCGGACATCCTCCTGCTCGCGGGCGGAACCGACGGAGGAAACAGCGAGGTCATCCTGCATAATGCGCGCATGCTCGGCGCGAGCGCGCTCGGCTGCCCGATAGTCTATGCAGGAAACCGCGCCGCCTGGGACGCGGCGAAGGATTTGCTCGCGGGCAAGATGGCGGTCTGCGCGGAAAACGTCATGCCCGAATTCAA
This sequence comes from uncultured beta proteobacterium, assembly GCA_963734515.1. GTDB lineage: Bacteria > Pseudomonadota > Gammaproteobacteria > Burkholderiales > Casimicrobiaceae > VBCG01. Next base: position 236,862 of record CAVTHP010000007.1, read on the forward strand.
CGTCCTCAACATCGAGCCGGCCCGAGCGGCGATCCGCGAGATCTTCCTCGAGCGCATCGTGCACGCCAAGGGAATCGATCGCGCGCGCGACGAATGCGATGCGGTGCTGATGCCGACTCCGGCTGCAGTGATGGACGGCGCGCGCCTCCTGGCCGACGGCCACGCAAGCACCTCCGGTCTCGGGGAACTGGTGGTGATCGATCCGGGCGGCGCGACCACGGACGTGCATTCGGTCGCATCGGGACAGCCGCGCGCACCCGGGGTAGTGCAGCGCGGGTTGCCCGAGCCGCGCGTGAAGCGCACCGTCGAGGGCGACCTGGGCATGCGCCACAACGCGGCCGCCATCGGCGAGATGGCCGGCATATCCGCCCTGGCTGCCGACGCCCGGCTGCCGGAGGGCACCGTGTCGCGCCTGATCGGCGAACTGGCGCGAGACGTCGACCGGCTGCCGCGCAACGCCGAGGAGCGCGCGCTGGACCGCGCGCTCGGGCGCGCAGCGCTGCGCTGCGCGATGAAGCGGCACTGCGGCAGCGTGGAAACTGTCTACACCGCGCTCGGTCCGGCCACCGCGCAGACGGGCAAGGATCTCTCCGGCGTCGAGGTCGTGGTCGGCACCGGCGGCGTCATAGCCCATAGCGGGGCGCCGCTGGAGCTGCTGGAGACCGTGGTCGCCGATCCGGCGGAACCCGAGTCCCTGCGGCCTCGCGATCCGCGGTTCCTCGTCGACCGCGAGTACCTGCTCTATGCATGTGGATTGCTGGCCCAGGCGGAGCCGGAGGTTGCCCTCGAACTCGCGCTGAAGTACCTGAAACCCCCAAGCGAGGTGCTTACGGATGACATCGTCGCAACCGGCTGAGACGCGGCTTCCGCTTTCCGACGCCCGCATCCCGGACGAGGCCTTCGCGCAGATGCGCCGCGAGAACCTGGCGCGCTGGCCGACCGGGGCGGAGGTCGATTTCGATGCGGCGGTGGCGCGCCACCAGGCGATGCCGCTGCACAAGAGACTCGGGTGGGTGATGCGCGAAGCGGCCGCGCAGGGGCGCTGCCTGACGCAGCCGCGAGGGGGCTTCGGCACCTTCGCGTTGCACAAGGAGCTGATGCAGGTCCTCGACAAGGAGGGCCTCGCGGACATCATCCCGACGACGACCGACAGCTACACGCGCAACGAGCAATTTCACCTCGCGCAGAAGGGGATCGAGGAATCCGAGCGGATGGGGCGCTCGCTGCTCAACGGCTACCCGATCGTCAACTACGGGGTGGCCAAGGCGGCCGAGCTGATCGACTCGATCGACAAGCCCGCGATCATGCTGACCGGAACCTCGATGCCCAGGCTGACGGGCGAGATCGCGTTCGCCGGCGGGTATTCGGGCTACCTCGGATCGGGCATCGCCTACACCGCCTCCTACACGAAGGACCTGTCCATCGAGGACGGCATCCGCAACTACCAGTATCTGGACCGGCTCGCGGCGATGTACCAGGAGCATGGGGTGGAGTTGCATCGGCGCCAGCCCGGGTTCCTCACCGGAACCAACATTCCGCCCTGCGTCGCGATCATCACCGGCGTGCTCGACATGCTGCTCGCGGTCGCGCAAGGGGTGCGGAACTACGGCCTCGAGATGGGCGAGACCCTGCACCTGGTGCAGGATGCCGCTGCGGTGCGGGCGTGCCGGGAACTATGCCAGGAGTATCTTGCCAAGCGTGGGTACGTCGACGTGTTCACGTCGGTGACGCTGCTGCACTGGATGGGCGCCTGGCCGCAGGACGACGCGCAGGCGGCCGCGCTGGTGGCCTACGGTGGCACCCTCGCGGCGGTGGCCGGGGCGAACTCGGTCACGACCAAGTCGACCCACGAGGCTTTCGGCATCCCGACGCCGAAAGCCAATGCCGAAGGATTGCGGACGACGCGCATGGCGATCTACCTTGCGCGCGGCGTGCGACTGGATTCGATGCCCGATTTCCATGCAGAGGTGGACCTGATCAAGCGCGAGGTCCGGCCCGTGGTCGACAAGGTCCTCGAGATGGGGGACGGCGACGTGGCGCTGGGCTCGGTACGGGCGGCGGCCGCGGGCGTGCTCGACGTACCCTGGTCGCCGAGTCGCTGGATGCGAAGCGCGGTCATGCCGGCGCGCGACGCCGAAGGGTGTCTGAGGATCCTCGACCCGGGGTTGATGCCGATCCCGCGCGAGGTGCTCGAAGTGCACGAAGAGAAGCTGCGGCGGCGGGCTGAGCGCGAGCGCGTCGACTACGGCCCGGACCTGGCGGTCGCCAGCGTCTACGAGATGTCGGAATCCCTCGGCACGATCTTCACCGACCGCTGGGCTGAACGCCCGGCGGTATGAGTGGCCGGCGTATCCGGGTTCGCGCGGGACGCGAACGCACGCAGACCACGGATCGCCACGACATTTGGGGGAAGCGCAACGAAGCACCACGTTCATTGCACAACAATGCACAGGAGGAGGTCATGATGCACGTTCCGAAGGTCAGATTCGCAGCATGGTTTTTCGCGGGATTGGTCGCTCTCCCGCTGTCACAGGGAATCGCTGTCGCACAGGACAAGTATCCGTCGCGCCCGATCGACTTCATCGTTCCCTGGGGCCCTGGAGGCGGCGCGGACCTGCTCGCCCGCACCGCAGGCAAGCTGATGGAGCCCATGCTCGGGGTGTCGTTGCCGGTGGTCAACGTTCCCGGCGCTACCGGGCAGGTGGGCCTTACCAAGCTGATCAGCGGCAGCACCGACGGGTACACGATGGAGGTGATGACCGGCGACACCTACTCGCTGTTCGGCAATCCCAATCCTCGCTTCAAGCTGAGCCAGATCACGTCCCTGGGGATCATGATCCTGCAGCCCTCGGGGTTCTTCGTGAAGGAAGACGCGCCGTGGAAGAACTGGGACGAGCTGCTCGCCGCCGCCAAGACCAAGACGCTGCGGGTGGCGACGACCGGCTTCGGCAGTCCTGACGACATCACCATCAACTACTTCCGCAGCCTCGGCTACCACTTCGAGAACGTTCCTTACGCCAAGCCCGGCGAGCGCTATACGTCGATTCTCGGCAACCATGCGGACGTGCTCTACGAGCAGACCGGGGACGTGCGCTCGTACGTCGACAGCAAGCAGATGCGGCCCGTGGTGCTGTTCTACGGGAAGCCGCTCGACATCGGCCCGTTCAAGGGCATCCCGGTCACCGGACAGTACGGCATCCACATCTCGCTGCCCCAGCTGCGCACGGTGATCGTGAAAGCCGGGACCAGCCCGGAGATCGTCAAGAAACTGTCCGACGCGCTCGGCAAGGTCGCGCAGACGGCCGAGTACAAGAAGTATCTCGACGACCAGTATGCCGATCCCAACAGCTACATGCCCTCGCAGAACGCGAACGAGTTCATGGCGACGTGGCTCGAGAAGGCGCAGAAGATCGCGACCGAGTCGGCCCACAAGGGCCTCAACAAGTGATCCGGGTCGCGCGCCCGGGCGACCGGGCGTGAAGTGGCGGCGGGGCCGCGGTCCGCGGTCTCGCCGTCGTCGTATCTGGAGGGAGAGGTCGTTGGCAGGCACGCCGGGCGCTGTCGCGCTGGCGGTTCAGCCCGCCAGGTCGCGCAATGGCACGCCCGCGCAGGCGCATGGGCGGCCTCGACGGCTCAGGGAGAAAGAATGCCGGTTTCGGAAAAGCTGGTACGCATTGCGCCTTACGCGATCATCGTCGGCATCAGTGCCTACCTGTATGACCTGGCCGTGAAGTTCGACTATCAGCGCGTCCCCGGGCGCATCGGGCCCGACGCCTGGCCGCGCATGATCCTGGTCCTGCTGATCGCGATCTGCGGCTACCAGGTGGTGCGGCTGGTCGTGCGGCGCACGCCGGTCGAGGTGGAGGGCGTGCTGCAGGGGCTCGAGGAGGACGCGGATCCGTCGCTGCAGGCCCCGGTCGAGGAGCATGCGGGCCTGGTGTGGATCGGGATCGCTTGCACGTTCGCCTACCTGCTCAGCTTCGAGATCGTCGGATTCTTCATCGCCAGTTTTCTGTACCTGATCGCCCTGATGTACGTGGGCGGGTACCGGCGGCTCTTTCCCGCGCTGGCGATATCGCTGGCGACGAGCGTGTCCTTCGTTTTCGTTTTCATGAAGATCGTCTACGTGTCGCTGCCTCTCGGCAAGGGGCCGTTCCTCGCCGTCTCGGTCGGTGTCATGAAGCTGCTCGGGATCCACTGAGGGGACACGATGGATACCCTCCAGTATCTCGGAATCGGGATGGCCCACATCTTCACGCTGCAGGACTTTCCCATCCTGGTGGCCGGCCTTCTGGTCGGCATGGCGGTGTCGATCATGCCGGGCCTCGGGCTGGTGATGGGCGTCGTTCTGGCGCTGCCTTTCACCTACCGCATGTCGATCGAGCCTTCGATCATCCTGCTCACCGCCATCTATGTCTCGGGCACTTACGCAGGCTGCTTCACCGCGATCCTGTACCGGATTCCCGGCGAGCCGATGGACGTTCCGTTGCTGTGGGACGGCTATGCGATGGCGCAGAAGGGGCAACCGGCGAAGGCACTGGGCTGGGCGCTCGTCGCCGCGCTGACCGGAGGGCTGTTCTCGTCGGCGGTGATGGTCGCGCTCGCCGTGCCGATGAGCCGGGTGGCGTTGAGCTTCGGCCCGCCCGACTATTTCGCCGCGGTGTTCTTCGGGCTGACGACGGTGGTCGCCCTCGCCGGCACGTCGATCATCAATTCGTTCATCAGCCTGTTCATCGGGCTGCTGGTCGCCACCGTGGGGGTCGACCCGATCTTCGGCGCGTACCGGTTCACGTTCGGCTCGCCGATACTCGAAAACGGCGTTCCCTACGTCATGGTGCTGGTGGGGATGTACGGCCTCGGTGAGGTGTTCAATCGCCTGGGGCAAGGTCTGAAGCTGCACGGCCAGCCCCAGCAGGAAACCCGGGTCAAGACCGACTTCCCGTCGCTGCGCGAGCTGTGGTCGATCCGCCGCACGCTGGTGCGCAGCAGTCTCCTCGGCACCCTCCTCGGCATCGTGCCGGGCGCCGGCGCGACGGTCACCTCGTTCATCTCCTACGGCATCGAGAAGCAGTACGGCCAGCGGCGCGAACGTCTGGGGACCGGGCTTCCCGAGGGCATCGTGGCACCGCAGGTCGGCTCCACGGCGTCGGTCGCCGGGCACATGATTCCGCTGCTCACGCTGGGCATTCCCGGCAGCGGGGCGACCGCGGTGATCCTCGCCGCGTTCCTGCTGCACGGGGTGCAGCCGGGGCCCATGCTGTTCACGGACCCGGCCTCCAAGGCCGTCGTCTACACCATCCTCGCTTCGCTGTTCGTGGGCGTGATCGGCATGTGCCTGCTGGGATTCTTCTGGATCCGCGTGGTGGTCAGGGTGCTGCGCATCCCCCAGGGCGTGCTGTCGGCGATCGTGGTGCTGTTCTGCATCGTGGGTGCCTACGCCAACCGCAACAGCGTTTCCGACGTGTGGGTGATCGTCGTCTTCGGTGTCCTCGGCTACGCTTTCGAGAAGCTGCGGTTTCCGATATCTCCGATGGTGCTGGGCGCGATCCTGGGTCCGCTCGCGGAGAACTCGTACATGCAGACGATGATCAGCTACCACAACGACTGGACGGTATTCTTCCGTGAGCGCCTGAGCGGCACGCTGATGGTGGTTTCGATCCTTGCCATGTTCTATCCGCTGCTGCGGCACTTGATGCAGCGACGCAAGCGCGCCCGGGCAATTCCGGCGGAACCGGCCCTTGCCGGCGGGATCGGCGATGCGGCTTCGGACCGGGCGGGCCGCAATGGCTAGCGGGGAGCCGGGGCGCAGCGGACGCGACCGCGGGCCCAGCATCGAATCGCAACGGAGGCATCGGGCATGACGAGGTTGGCAGGCAGGACGAGCATCGTTACCGGCGGCGGCAGCGGGGTAGGGCGGGCGATCGCCCTGGAGTTCGCGGCCCAGGGGGCCAACGTGGCGGTCGCCGATCGCGATGCGGCCGCCGCCGCGGAAACGGTCGCGATGATCGCCGCGCGGGGCGGCGCCGGCCTCGTCGTCGCGATGGACGTCACGCGCAGGGAGGACACGCTGCGCATGCGCGACGAGGTTCTCGCCCGCTTCGGCAGAATCGACGTGCTGGTCAACAACGCCGGCGCGCGCTGCATCAAGGGTTTCCTCGAGCACACCGAGGACGACTGGCACCGGATGATCGACATCAACCTCACCGGGCATTTTCTGTGCGCCCAGGCGGCGTTGCCGAGCATGCTCGAGCACGGCAAGGGGAAGATCATCTGCGTGGCGTCGATCGCCGGCCACGTCGGGCGTCCGGATCGGGTCGCGTATTGCGCAGCCAAGGCCGGCGTCCTGGGGTTGGTGCGCGCGCTTGCGATGGACATGCGGGGGACGGGCGTGTGTGTCAACGCGATCTCGCCCGGCTCGATCGCGACCCCGCTGAACGAGGCCGCCGCGACCGACTCCAATGTCGACTGGGGCGGCGAGACCGTCGTCGGCCGCTGGGGCCGTCCCGAGGATGTGGCCCATGCCGCAGTGTTCCTGGCGTCCGACGAATCCGATTACATGACCGGGACCGACCTGGCCGTCGAAGGCGGTTGGCTGATCGGCCGTGCCCGCGACGGCGAGATCCCGCGTTCCGGCGCGCAGCCTCGCCGCCAATGAGAGCAGGACCGGGGAGACGCAGCGATGGATGAACGTGGCGGGATCGGCGCGGGACGCGAAGCAGCCGGCGGCCCGGCGGGCGTGGTGGCCGGCCTCGTCGCGCGGGCGCGCGCCGCCCAGGGTGAGTATGAGCGCTGGCCGCAGGAGCGCATCGACGAGGCAGCGCTCGCCTGCGGCTGGGCGATCATGAAGCCCGAGAACAACCGCGCGCTCGCCGAGATGGCCGTGCACGACACCGGTCTGGGCAGCGTCGCCGACAAGCTCGTCAAGAACCATCGCAAGACCCTCGGTTTGCTTCGCGACATCCAGGGCGTCAAGACCGTCGGGGTGATCGCCGAATTCCCCGAGCGCGGCATCATCGAGATCGCGCGCCCGGTCGGGGTGGTCGCGGCGATCACACCGTCGACGAACCCGGCCGCGACGCCCGCCAACCAGATCATCAACGCGTTGAAGTGCGGCAACGCGATCGTCCTGGCACCCTCCCCCAAGGGCTGGTCGACGTGCGCCGCGCTCGTCGGCTTCGTGCACGCCGAACTCGCCAAGGTCGGCGCGCCGCGCGATCTCGTGCAGATGCTGCCCGCACCGGTGACCAAGGACGCCACCTACGAGCTGATGCGCCAGGCCGACCTGGTCGCGGCGACCGGCTCGCAGGCGAACATCCGCGCCGCCTATTCGAGCGGCAAGCCGGCGATCGGCGTGGGCCAGGGCAACGTGGTGTCGATCGTCGACGCGAGCGCGGATCTCGCCGATGCCGCGGCCAAGATCGCGCTTTCCAAGACCTTCGACAACGCGACGTCCTGCTCGTCGGAAAACGCGGTGGTGATCCTCGCGCAGGTCTACGACGCGATGCTTCGCGAGCTAGCCGCGCAGGGCGGGGTGATGCTCGACGCCGGCGAGAAGTCGCGGCTGCAGGCGGTGATGTTTCCCGGTGGCAAGCTCGCCCCGGCCGCGACCGCGCAGTCCGCGCCGCGCATCGCCGGGCTCGCCGGCCTCGATCGCCCCGCGGCGCGCGACGCGCGCTTCCTGATGGTCGAGGAGACCGGCGCGGGTCCGGCATTCCCGTTCTCGGGCGAGAAGCTCGCGCCGGTGCTCACCGTCTACCGCGCGCAGGATTTCGACGCCGCCTGCGCGCTGACCCGGCGCATCTACGACTACCAGGGCAAGGGGCACTCGGTGTCGATCCACACGCGAAACGATGCGCAGGCGCTCCGGCTCGGGCTCGAATTGCCGGTGGCGCGGGTCATCGTCAACCAGGCGCATTGCATCGCCACCGGCGGCAGCTTCGACAACGGGCTGCCGTTCTCGCTGTCGATGGGATGCGGTACCTGGGGCGGCAACAGCTTTTCCGACAACATGCACTGGCGGCACTTCCTCAACGTCACGCGGGTCTCCCGTCCGATTCCCGAGAGGGTCCCCGACGAAGACGAGATCTTCGGGTCGTATCACGCGAAGCACGGCCGATAGATGCGTGACACGATACGCAGCCTGGTCGACGGCCGGGCCGCGGCAGGGCCGGGGCGCGTATGGCTGGTCGCGCCGGAGACCGGGCGCGAGCTGACCTATGCGGGGCTGCGCGAGTCGTCGCTCGCGCTCGCGTCCTTCCTCGCCGACCGCGGCATCGGTCCGGGCGAGCGCGTCGCCACGTTCATGGGGAACGGCCTGCAGACCGCACGGCTGTTCATCGGCGTCATGTACGCGGGCCGCGTCGTCACGCCGCTCAACCTGCTCGCCCAGGCTTCGCAGCTCGAGTACGTGCTCGCGCACTGCGATGCCCGGCTGGCGTTCGTCGCGCCGGGCGAGCGCGAGCGCCTCGCCGCCGCGGCGGCGCGCGCGGGCCGGCCGATCGAGCTCGTCAGTGTCGATCCCGACTGCGAGGAGTTCATCGCCGGCGCGCCTGCGGGAGCGGAAGGGCTCGCGCCATCCGCCGGCGGCGACGACGCATTGATGATGTACACGTCCGGCACCACCGGCGTTCCGAAGGGTGTCGTGCTGACCCACGGCAACGTGATCGCCGGCGGCAGCTTCGTGTCTCAGGCGCATGCGCTCGGCGAGCGCGACCGCGTGCTCGCCGTGCTGCCGCTCTACCACATCAACGGGCAGATCGTGACGGCTGCCGCGACCCTCGTGCACGGCGGCAGCCTGGTGATGCCGCACAGGTTCTCGGCGGGGGAGTTCTGGTCGCTGGCCTGCGGGCATGGGTGCACGTGGATCAACGTCGTGCCCACGATCGTCTCCTACCTGCTCGCGGGGCCCGATCCGCGAGCCGCAGGGCTCGACCTGTCGCGGATACGCTTCTGCCGCTCGGCGTCGGCGCCGTTGCCGCCCGAGCTCCATCGCGCGTTCGAGGAGCGGTTCGGCATCGGCATCATCGAGACCATGGGCCTGACCGAGACCGCGGCACCGGTGTTCACCAATCCGCTCGATCGCGCGAAACGCCGGATCGGCAGCCCCGGGCAGGCTTTCGGCAACGAGGCGAAGGTGGTCGACCCCGGCACCGGTCGCGACGTCCCCGACGGCGAGCCCGGCGAGATCATGATCCGCGGCGCGAACGTGATGAAGGAGTACTACAAGTCCCCCGAGGCGACCGCCAAGGCGCTCCAGCCGGACGGCTGGCTGCACACCGGCGATCTCGGGCTGCGCGACCGCGACGGCTTCTACTTCATCACCGGGCGGCTCAAGGAGCTGATCATCAAGGGCGGCGAGAACATCGCGCCGCGCGAGATCGACGAGGCGCTCTATCGCCATCCGGCGGTGCTCGAGGCGGCGGCCGTCGGAATCCCGGATCCGCATTACGGGCAGGAGATCCTGGCCGCGGTCGTGCTGAAGCCCGGCATGTCGCTGACCGAAGTCGAGCTGCGGGCGTTCTGCGAAGCGGAGCTCGGCCGCTACAAGATGCCCAAGGTGATCCGCTTCATGCGCGAGTTGCCGAAAGGGCCTTCCGGCAAGGTCCAGCGACTCAAGCTGCTCGAATCCTGACGAACGTCCACAGCGCGCCGATCAGGATCGGCTGATGCAGCAGATACACCGCCAGGCTGCGGCGGCCGAGGAAGCCAAGGGCCCTCGGCGCGCGCTCGAGCGGCGCGAGGGCGGCGAACCGGGTGCGGACCAGCAGGTGGCCGAGGCCGATGCCAAGCAGCAGCACGCCGGTCCAGGGGAACAGCGGAACGTAGTCCTCGGTGGCCGGCTTGGCCGTCATGAACCCCAGCCAGCCCAGCGTCCGATTGTCGAACGCTGCGCTCTGGAAGGCGACGCCCGCGGCGATGATCGCGACGCCAGCGGCGATCGCTACCGCCGGCCGGCGGACGAAGGGTCGCGCAACGACCAGCGATGCGGCGATCGCGTGCAGCACGCCGAACCAGATCCACGTCTGCGGAAACATCAGGTAGCTGCCGGCGCTGACCGCAAGCGCGGCCGCCGTGATCACCGCGACATGGGCGAGCCAGCGCCGGCGCGCACTCTGCGGCCCCCGGTCCGCGAGGACGGTGCTCGTGCCTGCGATCAGCAGGAACGTCGACAGTATCAACGTGCGGGCGGTGATCCAGCGCCAGTCGTGCTCGAGGTCGGCGCGCAGGAATCCGAAATAGCGCAGGTCGAAGCAGAAGTGGTAGATCGCCATCGCCACGATCGCGATGCCGCGCAGCGTGTCGAGCGCGGGGACACGACCGGGGCGGTCCGGGCGCCGGCTCATCGTCCTGCGTGCCATTCGATGTGCACGGCGCCGCTGCCATCCGGCGCGCCCAGCAGCGGCAGGCTGCGGCGCAGCGCCTCGGCCGTCGTCGGCAGCGGTCTCAACGTCAGCGCTCCGCCGATAGACGACCCGCTGCCGCTGATCGTCCCGTCGACCGCGAGGTCGCCGCCTGCGTTGTGCAACGTTCCCTGCAGTCGTCCTTGCTGCGCGGCGACCGCGACGGCAACGGTCCCGAGATCGACGGTGGTTCCGGTGACCACCAGCCTTGCGCGATGCCACCGCGCATCGAGCGTGCCGCTGCCGCCCGAGGGGTTCCATTCGAATGTGCTGGTGCGCAGTTCGAGCTCGCCGCCGGCCGCGAGTGCGCCGCTGCCGGCGAGCGCAGCCATCCGCGGCGCGAACGCCGCTGCGAACGCCGCCGGCAGGCGCACTCGCAGATCGCGCAGCGACACCGCACCGCGGCGCAGTTCGACGGTTCCCAGCCGGCCGCCGTCGCCAGCCAGGAGATCGATCGACAGGGCACCCCGCGCGAGCGCCAGCCAGGCGACGCGCCAGCCGATCGGCATCCGTGCGCCGCCGTCGCTGCTGCTCAACACCCCGTGGCCACGCCACCACAGGCCGCGGGCGTCGGCAAGGCGCCAGGCGCCCCGGGTCTGCGCAGCGAGCGCCGCATCGACCGTGGTCGCCGGTGCGAGGACTGCGATCGCCGCGATCGCCGCGATGACGAAGAACAGGCCGGACCCGCGGCGGATCCCGGTCCGTCGCATCACTGCGCCTGGACCGATCGCGTGAGCACGATTTCCGCGCGCACGCTGTCGGTGGCCGCGCGCGCGAGCAGCGTCGCTTCGACGACGCGGATGCCTTCGTCGTGCGACAGCGCATCGAGCGCGCGCACCAGCGTGTCGAAGCGCGCGTCCGGGACGACGACGTCGATCCGCCCGTCGGTGTCGGCGCGCGCACCGGACAGTGGAACGAGACCGTGGCCGGCGAGGACGCGGTCGACGGCCGCGGCGGCATCACTGGCCCGCGCGGGCGCGATCGCATGCGCGAGGCTTGCGTCCTCGGCGAGCTGGCTGCGTGCGGTCGCGAGGACCATGCGCTCGCGCGCCAGATCGGCGCGGGCGCGGCCGACGGCGTCCTGCAGCGGGACGACGATCCACACCAGGGCCGCGGCGGCCAGCAGCGCCACGACGATCGCAGCGACCGCGATGCGTGCCCGCGCACCGGCACGGATCCAGGCATCGATGACGGGTGCCAGCGTCCCGCGCATCATCGAGCCGCCGGATCGAGCGTCAGTCGCATGCGTGCGCCCGAGGCAACCGGAGCGACGAGGGCGTCGACACCGGCGTCGGCGAGACCGCGCGTGACGGCAGTTAGCGTGACCGCGCGGGTGGCGGCGAAATCGAGGGTCCAGGCCCCGCCCGAATACACGGCGGAGCGCAGCGTTCCCGGCGGGAGCGTCGCGAGGAGCGGCGCCGCGCGGGCGAGCAGCGGCAGTACGTCGGCGGGTGCGTCCCTGGAAACGCCGTGCAGGAGCGCGGCGTGGCGGCGCGCGATGCCGGCCGCCGCCTGTGCTGGCGTCGTTGCCCCAGGCACACCGGCCTGCGCGGCGAGATCGACCAGCGCTCGCGCGCTGCGCCAGTGGTCGACCGACAGCCACGTCCACTGCGCGAGCAGGGCGACCACGTGGACGCCCAATGCGAGTGCCGCGATCGCGAACGGCAGCCGGAATGCCCGCAACGTGGCGCCGGCTGCAGCGGCCGCGGGGGCGGCAGTGTCCTCGACGAGGAGGTTCGGCGCACGGTCATAGGCGTCCGGCTCCGCCTCGTCCCAGCGAAATGGCCGCGTGGCGACGAACTCGATGCCGCTCGCCCGTGACCAGTGCGCCAGCGTCGCGACGTCCTTCGCGAAGGCGACGTGTACGCGCGTGGGTGCCTGGCCGCCGCGCTGCGCCTGGGCGAGGGCGCTCGAGAGCTCCAAGGGCAGGTCCCCCGCCGCGGGGACATCGCCCAAGGCCAGCGTGCTGCCGTCGCTGCGGCGGACGAAGCTGCCGCCAGCCGCAGACGCGCACCAGGTCCATCCGTCGAGCGCGGGTACCAGTGCCGACTCGGGCAGCAGCCGCGCAATCCGGGGAGTGCCGGCAGCAACCGTGGCGACGATGGCACCCGAAGCGACCGCGACTTGTACGCGGCCATCGTCGCGTTGCGCTCCGGTCGCGACGACGGCCTCGTCGACGGGTGTGGCGAGCTGGTCCTCGATCGCGTACGCCGCGGCCGCGCGCAGGCGCGCGGGCGGCATCGGCGGCAGGTCGAGCGCAACCAGGCGCGTGGCGTTGGCCGCCAGCACGGCGTCGATGCGCGCCGCGGCCGGCCACTGGTCCGGGCTGGACCGGCCGCGTTCCAGAGTCCGGCCGCCGTCGTCCGTGCGCACCCACAGCACCGCGCGACCTGGGTCGCGGTCGGGATGGCCTTCGAGGAAGACGCGCAGGATCATGCGGCGTGAGTGTAGCGAAAGCTCATTCGACGGTCTGCCATACGATGGTCGGCCACCCGCTGCCCGAGCGCTCGATCAGCGCGTGCGCACGCGCGACGGTTTCGCCCTGGTGCGCGCGCACGCTGACCAGGAAGTAGCGGCTGCCGACCGAATACATCGTTTCGTCGCCGAGCGACGCACGCGCCGGAAGGCGTGCTCGGAAATCGGCGACCGAAGTGAACGGGTGCGTGCGGCGGCCCTCGACCAGCGCGGCGAGCGCGGTTCCACCGAGGTTCGATATCGACGCGGCGAGGAGCTCGGGGGCGGCGGTGTTGACATTGAGCGGAACGTCGAGCGGCAGCGCGGCCGCGCGCGGCAGCAGCGCCGCCAAGGTCGCAAGGGTGATTCCCGGGACTTCGGCAAGCTCCTGGACCCGCAGCGCATCGGTCACGCCAGGGGACCGCGCCTGCGGGGCGCCGGGGAGCCGACCCTGTGCCGGAGGCGAGGCCGCAGGCTGCTGGGCGGTGACCCAGGCCACGATCGGCGGCAACGCCGACGCCGGCAGCCCCAGGCTCGCGAAGAGCTGCGCGAAGCGCTTTTGCTCGGCGCTGCCGTGCACGGGGCTCGCGAGGTCGTTGACATTGAACAGCCCCTGCGCGTCGACGATGTCGCCTTCGACGGTGCCGTTCTCGATCGGGGTCGCGGGCAGCGGCAGTGCCCACGGCTCGTTCAGCGAGTCGATCGGGCCTCCCTGCGCATCGGCATCGAGGATCTGGCGTGCCCACTGGATGCCGGCTTGCGCGATCGACTGCGCCTGGACCTGGTCGCGCCGGTGCAGGACCCGCGACGACCACAGCGACTCGCCCGCGGCGAGCGAGACCGCCACCGCCGCCGCGAGTGCGGCGACGAGCATCGCGACGATCAGCGCCAGTCCGTGCTGGCGTCGAGCTGCGTCGAGGCGATGCCGCGGTGTCATCGCAGTGCGAGTGTGCGCGTGATGACGCCCCCGTCCTCGAGGGTGAGCTCGACGCGCACGCCGCGCGGCACCGCGTCCTCGCCTGCGCGAGGCCAGCTTGCCGACCATGCGCCCGAGGCGGTCAGCTGCAGGACGCGGAATCGCGCGACGCCGTCGGCCAGCGCATACGCGACCGGCGCTTCCCCCGATGGGTCGTCGAGCTGCGGCCAGTACAGGACCTCGAGGCGCCCAGCGCGCAGGCGGTAACCGACGCGCTGGCCGGCCGTACCCGGCTCGTCGACGCTGTCGGGTCCGGCGCGCGAGAACACGAGCTGCGTGTCGCCTTCGGCATCCTCGGGCGCGGCGGACCACGCGGGCTGCGGTGCCGGCGCGCGGACCTCGCGCGGAATCGCCCTGCGCATGTCGGCCTCCATGCGCGCGAACACCGCGTCGAGCTGCTGCCAGTGCCGGGTCTCGCGCGAGATCTGCGCTTCGCTGGCGGTCATCGCGTCGGTCGCGCGCCAGGCGAGCAGGGCCACGACACCCAGGATCGCGATCGCGACCAGCGCTTCGACCAGCGTGAAACCGCGGGCTGCGGCCACGGCTTGCGGCGGTGGCGTGCGGGCGCACCCGTGGGTGCCCCCCGCGCATGCGGGTCGCGGCGGCGGGAACCCGGGTTCAACGCGATGCATTGCCCAGGTATCCGGCGAGGCGCGCCAGCGCGTAGTCGGGCACGTCGGGTTGCGTGACGACGACCTCGATCCTGCGAAACGCCGGATTGGGTGTCGCGTTCACGGTTTCACGCCATGCGAGCGCGACATTCGCCTGCATCTCCCCGCCGGCTGTCGTCCCCGGAGGGGGCCAGGGATTCTCCAGCTGCGCCTGCGCCAGCCGGTTCTCGGCGACCCACAGGGCGAGGGTGCGCAGCCTGAGCGTCGCCGCGCCATCGGCGCTCTGCGCGAGCGCGCGCATGCCTGCGGCCAGGGCCACCGCGACGACGGCGAGCGCGACCAGCACCTCGATCAGCGTGAAAGCGCGCCAGCGGGCGGGCGTCGCGCGCATCATCGCGGAACGCGCGCCGGGCCTTCGATCGACACGCGGTTCAGCGGGTCCGCGGCGACGATGGTGCGCCAATCTCCCGCGTCGAGCGCGAACGCAAACGGATCGTTGTTGCCCGAGGCCCGCAGCGGGACGATCGCGTCAGCGGCGAGCGCGCGGCCCGCATAGACCAGCGCTGCCGCCTGCACCGGGGCCGGGAGCGCCCGGCTCGCGAGGACGTCGTCGTCGTCGACCAGCAGCCAGCGATCGCCTGCATCGTCGCGCCGCCAGTAGCGGATCACGTTGCCCCCGACCGAGACGCCAAGCATCCGGTCGCGCCATTGCGCGCGCTGCGCTGCGTACTCGATCGTGCCGGCGAAGCGGCGCGCTTCGCGCAGCGACAGGTCGCGCTCGTCGGGGGCGACGAGTGCGAGCGCGATGCCCGCCGCGATGCCGAGGATCACGATGACGACCAGGATCTCGACCAGCGTGAACGCGCGAAGTCTCGCCGGCCCCCGGCGGCGGCGACCCGCAGTGCACGACGTCGCTGTCGGGCCTCGACACATCCGGCGTCAGAGATCCCAGGATCCGATGTCGGCGTCGACGCCGCTGCCGCCGGGCTGACCGTCGGCGCCGTAGGTGAAGACGTCGACGTCGCTCTTGAGGCCGGGATTCAGGTACTGGTACGGGTGACCCCACGGGTCGCGCGGCAGCTTCTCGAGGTAGCCCCCGGGCTTCCAGTTCGGCGGTATCGGCGGGTCGGTCGGCCGGGTGACCAGCGCGTTCAGGCCCTGCTCGGTCGTCGGATAGCGCTGGTTGTCGAGGCGATAGAGCTTCAATGACTGGCGGATCGCGGCGATGTCGCTCTTCGCGGCGACGACGCGTGCATCGTCGGTGCGGCTCAGGATGCTCGGCACGACCAGCGCCGCGAGTATGCCCAGGATCACGATGACCACCATGATCTCGATCAGCGTGAAGCCCGCGGCACGGACCCGGGCGGGCGCGCCGTCGCATCCGCACCTGGTGCAAGCAATCCCTCGGTGCGGTGAGCGGCTCGCTTCTGCGATCATCGGCCCATTATAATCCGCGCGATTCGCGAATCCGCGTCGGCACGGCCCGCTGTCTCGGCCGCCGCGGCCTGCCCGCGGACCGATACGCACGCATCCGATGCGAAAACCCGCGATCGCCAGACTCCTCCTCGTCGTGCTGCTCACAGCAGCGGCGGTCGGCGCGGCGATCGTCGGGTCGTGGTACCGCGGGCCGCTGCCGTTGCCGCGCAGTCCCTACGATTTCGAGGTGCGCGCCGGTGCCTCGCTGGCGCAGGTCGCACGCGCGCTGCACGACGACGGCGCATTGCCGCACGCCACCGCACTGGTCCTCCTCGCGCGCGTCGAACGCGTCGACCGCGCGATCAAGGCCGGCAGCTACGAGATCGAGCAAGGCATCACGCTCCCGGATCTGCTCGCCAGGCTGACGCAGGGCGATGTGATGCAGATGTCGGTGACGATCGTCGAGGGGACGACGTTCGCGCAGCTTCGACAGTCCCTGGACACGAATCCGGACATCGCGCACACGGCCACGGGGCTCTCGGATGCCGAGCTGCTGTCGCGCATCGGGGCGGCCGAGAGCGATCCGGAGGGGCTGTTCTTTCCCGACACGTATTTCATGGTCAAAGGCGGCAGCGAGATCGCGCTGCTGAAGCGCGCCTATCGTGCGCTCCATGTGCGACTCGAGGCGGCCTGGTCGAGACGCGAGGCGGGCCTGCCGGTCGCCACGCCTTACGAGGCGCTGGTGCTGGCGTCGATCGTCGAAAAGGAGACCGGGCGCAGCGCCGACCGCCCGCTGATCGCGTCGGTGCTCGTCAACCGCCTGAAGCGCGGGATGCGGCTGCAGACCGATCCGACCGTCATCTACGGCATCGGCGCAGCTTTCGACGGCAACCTGACCAGGCGCGATCTCGAGACCGACACCCCCTACAACACGTACACGCGCGACGGGCTGCCGCCGACGCCGATCGCGCTGCCTTCGCTAGCCTCGATCGACGCCGCCGTCGATCCACCGGACACGCCATACCTCTATTTCGTTGCGCGCGGCGACGGGTCGTCGGAGTTCTCGGAAGACCTCGTCGCGCACAACCGTGCCGTGTCAAAATACCAGAAGACCCCTCACTGAGACGGCATCGATGCGGCCCGCACTGCAGCCGGGAGCCTGCTCCCATCCTGGATCGTGACCCGGAACGCGCAGCGCGGGCAGTTCATCACGCTGGAAGGCATCGATGGTGCCGGCAAGAGTACGCACGCAGCGTGGCTCGTCGAGGCGCTGCGCGCGCGGGGCCTGACCGTCGTCGCGACGCGCGAGCCCGGAGGGACCCGCGTCGGCGAGGCGCTGCGCGAGTTGCTGCTGCGCCAGCCGATGGCGCACGACAGCGAGGCGCTGCTGATGTTCGCTGCGCGGCGCGAGCACGTGCTGCAGGTGATCGAGCCGGCGCTCGCGCGCGGCGACCTGGTGCTGTGCGACCGGTTCACCGACGCGACCTGGGCCTACCAGGGAGGAGGGCACCGCGTATCGAAGGCGCTGATCGCCGATCTGGAGCGGCATGTCCATGCCGGCTGCAATCCCGACCTCACGCTGCTGTTCGACGTGCCGTCGTCGGTATCGCGCGAGCGCCTCGAGCAGATGCGGGCGCTCGGGCGCGATCTCGACAAGTTCGAGAAGGAGGATGCGGGCTTCTTCGATCGCGTGCGCGACGCCTATCTCGAGCGGGCCGCGGCCGAGCCTTCGCGCTTTCGCATCATCGATGCCGGACGGCCGCTCGACGACGTGCGCGCCGAGCTGGCGCGAATCGTGAGCGGGCTGTGAGCGCCGCATGAGCACCGCGTGAGCACCGACGACGCGATCGATCGCAGCGCTACGCCGCGCCGGCTCGCCGAGCCGCTGCCCTGGCAACGCAGTTTCGTCGCCGACATGCTCGCGCGGCGCAGCCGCTTCGCGCATGCGCTGCTGCTCACGGGGCCCGCCGGCATCGGGAAGCGCAGGCTGGCCGAGGTCCTCGCAGGCGCCCTGCTGTGCGAGACCCCGCGCAGCGACGGATCGGCTTGCGGGGAATGCCCGGGCTGTCGCTACGTGACGGCCGGGCAGCATCCGGACCTGCGGATCCTCGAGCCGGTCGATGTCGACGAAGAGGGCGTCGCCAAGCCCGTCGAGGCGATCGTCGTCGACCGGGTGCGCGCGCTGACCGAGTGGGCGCAGGTCACGAGCCACCGCGGTGGTTCGAAGGTGGTGCTGATCGTTCCCGCCGAGCGCATGAACGCGGCGGCCGCCAACGCGCTGCTGAAGACCCTCGAGGAACCGCCGTCGGGCACGTTCCTGATCCTGGTATCGCACCAGCCTGGGCGCCTGCTGGCGACGGTCGCGAGCCGCTGCCTGCGCATCGCCGCGCCACGGCCCACGGGCGCCGAATCCGCGGCCTGGCTCGCCGATCAGGGCGTCCCCGCCCCGGAACGCCTACTCGCCCAGGCAGGGTGCGCGCCGCTCGCCGCGATCGGCCTCGCCGGCGCCGATTACCAGGCCGAGCGCGCATCCTGGCTCGCCGCGCTCGCCAGGCCGGGCGCGCTGTCGGCAGTGACGCTGGGAGCGCGGATCGACGCGCTGCCGCGTGAGTCGAGGCGGGACGGCCTCGCTGCATTGATCGGCTGGCTTGCGGGGTGGTGTGGCGACCTCGCGCGCGTTCGTTTCGGGGGCGAGCCGCTGCACAATGGCGACATGAAGGCCGAACTCGGGGCACTGGCGGGGTCGGTGGCACCGATCGCGCTGTTTCGATATCATCGGGCGTTGCTGCATGCGCGGGCCCTGCTCGGGCATCCCCTCCAGCCCCGGCTTGTCGCCGAGGCGCTCCTGATCGATTACCGGGACCTGTTTGGTCGATAATGGCGGAAAAGACACCTGTGACCCCCGGCGGCGGCGCGGCCGCACGCCCTGGCGTGCTTTCGCTCAACATCCGCGAAAAGGCCGCGCTCTATGCGGCCTACATGCCATTCCTGAAAGGCGGCGGCATCTTCATCCCGACCTCGCGTCCGTACGCGCTGGGGGAGGAAGTCTTCATGCTGCTGTCGCTGATGGACGACCCCAACCGCATCGCCGTGCAGGGGAAAGTCGTGTGGATCACGCCCGATGGCGGCCAGGGCAACCGCACGCAGGGGATCGGCGTGCAGTTCACGCTGGACGAGACCGGTGCCGCGGCCAAGACCACGATCGAGCGGATCCTGGGCGAGCATCTCGCATCGACGCGGTCGACGCACACGATGTAACGGTTGTTCGTCGATTCGCACTGCCATCTCGATTTCCCGGAGCTTCGCGACGAACTGCCGCAGCTCCTTTCGGCGATGCGCGAGAACGACGTGACGCACGCGCTGTGCATCGCGGTCGAGATGGGCGCGTGGCCCGCCGTGCATGCGCTCGCGCGCGAGCACGCCAATCTCTACGCGAGCGTAGGGGTCCACCCCGATTACCCGGACAGCGGCGAGCCGACGCCGGCGCTGCTCTGCGAGCGCGCCCGCGAGCCCAAGGTGGTCGCGATCGGCGAGACCGGCCTCGACTACTACCGCCTGACCGGCGACCTCGAATGGCAGCGCCGGCGATTCCGGGTGCACATCCGCGCTGCGCGCGAGTCCGGCCGTCCGCTGGTGATCCACACCCGGGCGGCGGCGGCGGACACGCTGGCGATCATGCGCGAGGAGCGCGCGGACGAGGTCGGCGGGGTGATGCACTGCTTCACCGAGACCTGGGATGTCGCGCAGGCGGCGATGGATCTCGGTTTCCACATCTCGTTCTCCGGGATCGTGACCTTCAGGAATGCCGCGGCGCTGAAGGACGTCGCGACGCGCGTGCCGCTCGAGCGCATGCTGATCGAGACCGACAGTCCCTACCTCGCGCCAGTGCCGCACCGGGGCAGGCGCAACCAGCCGGCGTGGGTGCGCCATGTCGCGGAGGAGGTCGCGCGGCTGCGCGGCGTGCCGGTCTCGACGATCGCGACCGCGACGACCGACAATTTCTTCCGCCTGTTCGGGATTGCGCGCGATGCGCATTGATATCAGGTTTCGTTTCGCGATCCTCGGGTTCGCGCTTTTCGCGTACTCGCTGTGCGCTGCGGGCGCGGCACTGCTCGACGACCTGATCGTTGCCGTCGCCAACGATCGCGTCGACGAGGTGAAAGCGCTGCTCGCCCGGGGCATGGACCCGGATTCGGTCGATCGCCAGGGCGACCCGATGCTGTGCATCGCCGCGCGCAACGGCTACGTTGCGATGGTGAACGCGCTGCTCGCCGCGCACGCGAAGGTCGACCTGCCCAACGCCTACGGGGATACGCCGCTGATGCTCGCCGCGCTGTCCGGCAACCTCGACACGGTGGAAGCGCTTCATGCTCACGGCGCGTCGGTCAACCGTACGGGCTGGACGCCACTCATCTACGCGGCGACCGGCGGCCACGACCGCATCGTGTCGTTCCTGATCGCGCACGCGGCCAACATGGACGCGACGTCTCCCAACGGCACGACGGCGCTGATGATGGCAATACGCGAGCATCGGTACGATACCGCGCGGCTGCTGATCAACGAAGGCGCCGACGTCAACCACCGCAACGCCGACGGCGCCACGGCACTTTCGTGGGCACTGCGCGGCGACGAGACGGACATCGCCGAGGACCTGCGTCGCGCGGGCGCGCGCGACTGACGCGCGGCGGCGGGCGCCTAGGGCACGAGGTCGGTCGGTGCGGCCGCGGTGTCGACGGCGGCGTGCACCTGCGGGAGATCGGCTGGCGGATCCGCCGCGTGTCCCGGCGGCGGGCTTGCGGTCTTCGCGACCGCGGGAGAGACGATCGCGGGCATCAGCGAAGGAAGGACGCCGACCAGCCTGCGCGCTCCGTCGTAGCGCTGGCGCCAGTACGACGACGACAGCTGCGCCACCCCGACTTCGCCACCCCGCGACGGCGCATGGATGAACTGGCCGTCGCCCAGGTAGATGCCGACGTGCGAGAACGCCGAGCGCCGCGTATTGAAGAACACGAGGTCGCCGGGCGCGAGGTCGGTCCGGCGCACGTGGGCGCCGATCCGCGCGAGTGCACGGGCCGTCCTCGGCAGCGTGACGCCGGTGGCCTGCTGGAACACGTAGCGGATGAGCCCGCTGCAATCGAGGCCCCGCTCCGGCGTGTCGCCGCCGTAGCGGTAGTCGACGCCGACCAGCGACAGCGCGTAGACCGCGATGCCCTCCGCGCCCTCGAGCGCGCGCGTCGCGGCGGCGCCGAACGATGCCCGTGCGGTCTCCCCGAACGAGCGCACGGCCGGACGCCCGGCGGCAATGCCCGGGGCGCCGTGCATGACGAGCAGCACGAGCGCGGCCAGGGCGAGCAGGCGCGCTGCGCGGACGTCGGGGCGATTCGTCGGTCGACGGGATTGCACGGCGCGATTGTCCACCAATCCGGCGTCAGCGCAAACCGCGGCGGCGCTTCGCCGCATGGCGCCTCGCGAGCTTGGGGTCGCGGAGGAGTCCCCGGGTGATCTCGACGCGGTCGCCGTCGGCGAGCGGCGAGTCCGCGTCGACGCGCCTGCCGAAGATCGCGTAGGCGAGCGATTCGGCCGGCTCCGGCACCCGTGCGAGCAGCCCCGAGTGCGCGATCGCATCGGCGACGCGGGCGTTGCCGTCCAGCACGACGTCGACCAGCGCCTCGAATCCGGGACCGACATACGCCACCTGGACCTTCATTGCGTCGCCGGTGGCGTGCCGGGATCCAGTGCCTCCGCGCGCCTGACGAAGGCGTCGATGAACGTGTTGGCGATGTGGCTGAACACCGGGCCGACGACGCGCTCGAGCAGGTGGGTCGTGAACTCGTAGGCGAGCTCGAACTCGACCTTGCAGCCGTGCTCCGACAGCGCGCGAAACCGCCATTCGCCGTGGAGGTGCCGGAACGGCCCGTCCTTCAGCGTCACGACGATCGATTGCGGCGGAGTGCTCAGGTTGTCGGTCGTGAAATGCGCGCGCACGCCGTGGTAGTCGATGTCGATGCGCGCAGTCTTGCGGTCCCCTTCGTGATGGAGCACCTGGACGCCGGCGCACCAGGGAAGGAACTGCGGATAGCGCTCGACGGCGTCGACGAGCTCGAACATTCGCGCAGCGGCGTAAGGGACCAGCACGGTCCTGCTGACGCGCTGCATCGCTAGCGGCGCGCAGCGCAGGTCGCGACGCCGCCCGCGGTGGTGCGGGGGAACCGCGGCAGCCGGCGCGTAGAATGCGCGGACCGCCGCGTGCAGCGACGTGCGGACATCATCGGGCGTTTCATGAGCATCGTCGAGAACCGCAAGGCATTTCACGACTATTTTATCGAGGAACGGTTCGAGGCCGGGATCGCGCTCGAAGGCTGGGAGGTGAAGGCGATCCGCGGCGGCAGGGCGAACCTGAAGGAAGCCTATGTCGTGGTGAAGAACGGCGAGCTGATGCTGATCGGCGCACACATCTCGCCGCTCGCCACCGCGTCGACGCACGTCAACCCCGATCCGACGCGCAGCCGACGCCTGCTGCTGCACCGGGAGGAGATCAACCGGCTGATCGGCAAGGTCGAGCGCGCCGGCTACACGCTGACCCCGATCGACCTCCACTACAAGAGCGGCCGCGTCAAGCTCACGATCGGGCTCGCCAAGGGCAAGAAACAGCACGACAAGCGCGCGACGATCAAGGAGCGCGAGTGGAACCGCGAGCAGCAGCGCCTGCTGCGCAGCCGGAGCTGAGGTCGACGGCGAGGACGCGCGCCGCGGCGAGCCCGCTGCGCACGGCTGCCTCGAGGGTCGCCGGGAACGCGTCGTAGGTGTAGTCGCCGGCGACGTAGACGCGTCCGTCGAGGCGTCCGCATTGCAATCGCGGCAAACCCGGAACGCAGGCGTAGGTCGCGCGCTTCTCCTCGATCACCTGCGACCAGCACGGCGCCGGCAGGTCGCGGATCGAGCGTCGCAGCTGGGCATCGACGGCCTGGACCAGCGCTGGATGGCCGAGGCCGTCGTGGGCCCCGCGGGCGCTGATCACCACCGCCCAGAGGACCCGCGGGCGGTCCGGGGCTTCGGCGCCCGCCGCCCGGGCCAGGATGTCCGAGCGGTCGAAGATCCAGTGGCCGGGGGCGTCGTCGAGGCGGACGAGTCCCTGCGGAAGGCCGGGTGCCGATGCGAAACCCAGGTAGATCGTCGTGATCGGCTCGTAGTCCAGGCGGGTGGTGTCCCGGAGTGCCGCGGCGACGCCCGGGCTCGCGTCCACTGCAGCGCGATCGAAGGCACCGGGAAGCTGATGCGGCGCCACGGCGACCACCGCCGCGCGCATGCGCATCCGCCGCCCGCGCGCGTCGATGTCGATGCCATCGGCACCGATGGCGCAGATGCGCGCGTTGGTCGCCGTGTGCACGGCGTGGCCCTTTGCACGCAGCCAGCGCGCCGCGGGTTCCGGGAGCGCGTCGGCAAGGTCGATGCGCGGCAGGACGACTCGCGCAGCGGTGGCGTCGGCGTCGAACGCCGCCTGCAGCAGGTTGGCGAAGACTTGCGCCGATGCCCTTGCAGGTGGTGTGTTGAGGGCGGCGAGGCAAAGCGGCTCCCACAGGCGCGCGCGCACGCGCCGCGGAAGCCCCTCGAGCATCGTCGACACGGTGGCGGCCGGCGGGACGCGGAATCCGCCGCGCCGCAGCTGCGCGAACCAGCGCAGCGTCGCCAGCCGCTCGGTCACCGAAAATCCGGACGCGGTGAGTAGGCCGAGTGCCAGGCCGAATGGCGCCGGCAGCGAGCGTGCCGTGAGCGACAGCGCATTGCCCTGGTCGCTCGAGAGCGGGCGCAATGCCAGCGGCGATGCCGACCACGCCGGCCCGTCCGAATCCGCGCGCAGCAGGCCGGCGAGTGCCAGGGTCTCGGCATAGGCGCCGAGCAACAGGTGCTGGCCGTTGTCCAGCGCCAGGCCGTCGCGCATCACGCGGCGCGCGCGTCCTCCGAGCACGGGCGCCGCCTCGAAGAGCGCGACGCGATGACCGCGCCTGGCGAGCTCGACTGCGGCCGCGCAGCCCGCCCAGCCTCCGCCGATTACGGCGACCGCGTCGTCCAAGCGATCCTCGTCGCGATCCAGAGCTTGCGCAGCGGCGTGAGCGCGATCCGGCGGTCGAGCACCCGGCAGCCGTCGCGCTCGATCTCGTCGAGCAGCGCCCGGTAGATCGCCGCCATTGCGAGGCCCGCGCGCTGCGCGCGGCGATCGCAAGCCGGCAGCCTGGACAGCGCGCGGTCGTACCAGGCGCGCGCGCGCTCCACCTGCATCTGCATCAGCGCGGCGAACTGCGGCGAGCTCCGGCAGCGCAGCAGGTCGGCAGCCGCGACGCCGAAACGGGCGAGCTCGTCCTGCGGCAGATAGATCCGGCCCCTTCGCGCGTCCTCGCCGACGTCGCGGATGATGTTGGTCAACTGGAACGCGATTCCGAGGTCGCGCGCGTAGTCGCGCGTGGCGGGATCCGTGTAGCCGAAGATCTCCGCCGACATCAGCCCGACGACGCCGGCAACGCGGTGGCAGTAGACCTCGAGAGAGGCAAAGTCGGCATATCGGACCTGGTCGAGATCCATTTCCATGCCGTCGATCACCGCCTGCAGCAGCGCCTGGGGCAGCGGGTGGCGCTCATTGCTGGCCGCGAGCGCCCGTGCTACGGGGTGCGAGGGCGTCCCCGCGTAGACGGCGGCGACCTCGCTGCGCCACCACGCGAGCTTTGCGCGCGCGACGCCGGGATCCGAGACCTCGTCGACGACGTCGTCGACTTCGCGACAGAACGAATAGAGCGCGGTGATCGCGTGACGCCGATCCGGCGGCAGCAGCCGGAAGCTGTAGTGGAAGCTCGAACCGCTCCGGGCCGCCTTGCGCGCGCAGTACTCGTCCGGGGTCATGATGCGGGCGCCGTGCTCTGGCGCTGCGGCACGAGCGCCCGGCCCGCGACGACGATCCAGTCGCGCATGCCCAGCGTCGGTCGCTGCGTGAAGACGTCGCCGCCGACGGCGTCGATGCGCTCGAGGATGCGCGTTCCGCCCGCGATGACTGCGGTGAGCTCGACTCCGGCCCGCCATGGCAGGTGGCCGGCCAGCGGGCGGCCGGCGGCGAACAACGACCGCGTGCGCTCGGTCTCGAAGCGCATCAGGCGCGACCAGCGCTCGTCGCGCACGCCGTTGGCGATCTGCGCCTCGGTCACGCCGTGGCGCTCGAGGTCCTCGAGGGGAACGTAGACGCGGCCCTTGCCCCAGTCGATGGCGATGTCCTGCCAGAAGTTCGCGAGCTGCAGGCCGGTGCACACGGCGTCGCTCATCGCACGATTGGCGCCGTCGTCACGACCGTAGAGCGCGAGCAGCAACCGGCCGACCGGGTTCGCCGAGCGGCGGCAATAGTCGGCCAGCGCATCGAAGGTCGGGTAGCGCGTCACGCTGACGTCCTGCGAAAACGCCGCCAGCAGGTCGTGCATGGGGGCCAGCGGCAGCCGGTGCGCGTGCACTGCCGCGGCGAGTTCGGCGAACGGGGGATCGCGCGGGGTGTCGCCGCGCCCGATGGCGTCGAGCTCGCGCGCATAGCGTTCGAGTTTTGCGAGCCTCGCCTGCGGCGGGTCGTCGCCTTCGTCGGCGATGTCGTCGGCCGCCCGGGCGAAACGATAGATCGCGACGACCGCGCGCCGAAACCGGCGCGGGAGCAGCACCGAGGCGACGGGAAAGTTTTCGTAATGACCGACCGGCAAGCCAGGGTTCCGTGTGGGGTGGCGTGGGCTGCGTGCGCTGGAGCCGCCGCTCGCGCCGGCGCGTCGGGCCGGCCGGTTTGGCAGGGTCGACGGCGGTCGGCTATACTAGCCGATTCGGCGAATGGGCTCCGATCGACCGTCCCGGGCGGCCCGTGCCCATCGACGGTTCGGGCGACGATCCAGGCGGCTGCCGAATCCGGCCCGCTGATCGGATCGGGGTCCCGGCACCAGGCCAGGCAACGGGCGCTTCGCGGATCGCCGCGGGTGCCGGGCACGTCCCGGCTGCGAAAGTGGCGGAACTGGTAGACGCACCAGCCTTAGGAGCTGGCGGGGCAGCCCGTGGGGGTTCGAGTCCCCCCTTTCGCACCATCGATTCAATCCAGCAAGGGTTTTCCGTCGCATGCAGAACACACTCGAAACACTGGGCGGACTCGAGCGGCGGCTGAACGTCGCTGTTCCGCTCGCCGACATCGAAGGCGAAGTCCAGAAGCGGCTGTCGCGGCTCGCGCGGACTGCGAAGCTCGCGGGTTTCCGGCCGGGCAAGGTTCCGATGAAGATGCTGGCGCAGCAATACGGACCGCAGCTGCGCTCGGACGTGATCTCTGAAGCCGTGCAGTCGGGCTTCGACGATGCCGTGCGCGCGCAGAACCTGCGGATCGCGGGAACGCCCCGAATCGAGCCGCAGGCGGGGGAAGGCCAGGCGGCCGACGCGCTCGAGTTCGCGGCGGTGTTCGAGGTCTATCCGGAGGTCGAGGTTGGCGACGCGTCGCTGATCGCGATCCGGCGCCCGCAGGTCGAGGTGACGGCCGCGGACGTCGACCGCACCCTCGACGTCCTGCGCCGGCAGCGGACGACGTACTCGCCGGTCACGCGGGAAGCCGCGGGCGGGGACCGCATTCGCGTCGATTTCACCGGCGCGATCGACGGCGTCGAATTTCCCGGCGGGCAGGCGAAGGACTTTCCGATCGTGCTCGGCGAAGGGCGGATGCTCGCCGATTTCGAGGCGGCCGTCACCGGCATGAAGGCGGGCGAGAGCCGGACGTTCACGGTCGAATTCCCGGCCGACTATCACGGTCGCGAAGTCGCCGGAAAGAAGGCGCAGTTCGCGCTGACTGTCAACGAGGTTGCGGCGCCCAGCGTGCCCGATCTCGATGGCGAGTTCGCGAAGGCCTTCGGCATCGCCAGCGGGGACGTCGCGGACCTGCGCCGCGAGGTCGAAGCCAATCTCCGGCTCGAGCTCAAGCAGAAGGTCGCCGCGATCGTGAAGGAGCAGGCTCTGAAAGGCCTGCGCGAGCAGGCACGGTTCGACGTGCCGAAGTCGCTGATCGAAGCCGAGGCGCGGAACCTGCGCGAACGGATGGTCGCCAACCTGCGGCAGCAGCAGGGCGCGAAGCCCGAGGACCTCGCCATCGGCGTCGACGTGTTCCGACCGCAGGCCGAGGAGCGCGTCGCGCTGGGACTCCTGATCGCCGAGCTGGTGAAGCGCCACGACCTGCGCGCAAAGCCCGAGCAGGTCAAGGCGCTGGTCCACGAGCAGGCGCAGACCTACGAGCAGCCCGAGGCCGTCGTGCGCTGGCACTATGAAAAGCCCGAGCGGCTTGCCGACTTCGAAGCGATTGCGCTGGAGCAGAACGTCGTCGACTGGGTGCTGGCGCAGGCGAAGGTGGCCGACGAGCCCGCGACTTTCGACGCGGTGATGGGCCCCCGCCCCGGCGCCTGAGGACCCGGCGCAGGGGCCGTCCGTGCACCGCGACGGCCCATCCGCCGGCTGGAGCTTGACTGCCGTGCCGCGAGGACCCATCTTCCTGCGGACAGCCGGAAGCCTGCGCCGGCCTTGACGCATCACGATCCGGGCGTTGCGCTCCGGAGATCCGATCCCGAACCGAGGAAACAACCGCAATGGAAGAACCCAGAGGCCTAGGCCTGATCCCGATGGTGATCGAGCAGAGCGGACGCGGCGAGCGCGCGTACGACATCTACTCGCGCCTGCTGAAGGAGCGCGTCGTGTTCCTGGTCGGGCCCGTCAACGAAACGACGGCGAACCTCGTCGTCGCGCAGATGCTGTTCCTCGAGTCCGAGAATCCGGACAAGGACATCCATTTCTACATCAATTCGCCGGGGGGCTCGATCGCCGCCGGGTTCGCGATCTACGACACGATGCAGTTCATCAAGCCCGACGTGTCGACGCTGTGCATCGGGATGGCGGCATCGATGGGCGCATTCCTCCTGGCAGCGGGCGCCAGGGGCAAGCGCTTCGCGCTGCCGAATTCCGATGTCATGATTCATCAGCCGCTGGGGGGCTTCCAGGGCCAGGCCTCGGATGTCGAAATCCATGCCAAGTACATCCTGAGCCTGCGCCAGCGCCTGAACGACCTGATGGCCGCCCACACCGGGAAGCCGGTCGAGCAGATCGCCCGCGACACCGAACGTGACAATTTCCTCACTGCCGAGCAGGCCCGCGAGTACGGTATTGTGGACAAAGTCTTGCAGAAACGGACCGTCCCCGGGTAAAGTCGACCGAAGGCACCGATCGCGGACATCTCGATGGCGGACAAACCCTCCTCAGGCGACAAGCTTCTCTACTGCTCGTTCTGCGGCAAGAGCCAGCACGAGGTGCGCAAGCTCATCGCCGGCCCGTCGGTGTTCATCTGCGACGAGTGCATCGAGCTGTGCAACGACATCATCCGCGAGGAGGGGTCGGGAACCGAGGCCGCGCGCAGCGACCGCAGCAAGCTGCCGACGCCGCACGAGATCCGCCAGATCCTCGACCAGTACGTCATCGGCCAGGAGCCCGCCAAGAAGATCCTGTCGGTTGCGGTCTACAACCACTACAAGCGACTGGAGTCGGGCGGCAAGGACGACGAGGTCGAGCTCGCGAAATCGAACATCCTGCTGATCGGGCCGACCGGCTCCGGCAAGACGCTGCTCGCCCAGACGCTCGCGAGGCTGCTCGACGTCCCGTTCGTGATCGCCGATGCGACGACGCTGACCGAAGCGGGATACGTCGGCGAGGACGTCGAGAACATCATCCAGAAACTGCTGCAGAAGTGCGATTACGACATCGAGAAGGCGCAGCGGGGCATCGTCTACATCGACGAAATCGACAAGATCTCGCGCAAGAGCGACAACCCGTCGATCACCCGCGACGTGTCCGGCGAGGGCGTCCAGCAGGCGCTGCTGAAGCTCATCGAGGGCACGATCGCGAGCGTTCCGCCGCAGGGCGGACGCAAGCATCCGAACCAGGAGTTCGTCCAGGTCGACACGACCAACATCCTGTTCGTGTGCGGCGGCGCATTCGACGGGCTGGAGAAGATCATCCGCCAGCGCACGGCCAAGACGGGCATCGGATTCGGCGCCGAGGTCGCATCGCCCGACGATCGTCGCAGCGCCACGATGCTGCTGCGCGGGACCGAGCCTGAGGACCTGATCAAGTTCGGGCTGATTCCCGAGTTCGTCGGACGCCTGCCGGTGGTGGCGACGCTCGACGAGCTCGACGAGACGGCGCTGATCCAGATTCTCGTCGAGCCGAAGAACGCGCTGATCAAGCAGTACCAGAAGATGTTCCGGATGGAGGGCGTCGAGCTCGAGATCCGCGAGCTGGCCCTGCGGGCGATCGCGCGCAGGGCGCTCGCGCGCAAGACCGGGGCTCGCGGCCTGCGCTCGATCCTCGAGCTGGTGCTGCTCGACGTGATGTACGACCTGCCGTCCATGTCGAACCTCGCGCGCGTCGTCGTCGACGAATCGACGATTGCCAACGACGGCAAGCCGCTGCTGATGTTCGCCGACGCGCCCAAGGTGGCGTCGGCCCAGTAGTCCGAAGCTGCCCGGCGGCCTTGGACGGCGCGCCGGGAATTCGCCGCTCCCGGCGCTGCCCAAGTTCGCAGCAGCGGGCGCGGGGCCCGCGGGGCCCGGCATAATCCGGTGCATATCCTGCCGATAACCCATTGCCACAGCAGGGTTTTCGGATTTCCGACCCGCTTTGCTTGACAGTGCCGGCCGGCGGCCCCATTTTGCCAATCGAACCCTCACGCGAGACACGCATGTCCAACGACCTGATTCCCCAGACCGACCTGACCGCGCTGCCGCTGCTGCCGCTGCGCGATGTCGTCGTCTTTCCGCACATGGTGATCCCGCTGTTCGTCGGGCGCCCGAAGTCGATCAAGGCGCTCGACGTCGCGATGGACACCGGCAAGCACATTCTCCTGGTCGCGCAGAAGCAGGCGGCGAAGGACGATCCGACGGCCGAGGACCTGTATGACATCGGCAGCGTGGCGACGGTCCTGCAGATGCTGAAGCTGCCCGACGGCACCGTGAAGGTGCTGGTCGAAGGCACGCAGCGCGCGCGCATCCTCGGCGTCGAGGAGCGCAGCGAATACCTCGCTGCGGAGGTCCAGCCGATTCCCGGCGAGCCGGGCGCTGCGCACGAGGTCGAGGCGATGCGCCGGGCGCTGCTCACCCAGTTCGATCAGTACGTCAAGCTCAACAAGAAGATCCCGCCCGAGATCCTGACGTCGATGTCCGGCATCGACGACGGCGGCCGGCTGGCCGACGCGATCGCCGCGCACCTGCCGCTGAAGCTCGAGCAGAAGCAGCAGATCCTCGAGATGAGCGATGTTGCGAAGCGCCTCGAGCATCTCCTGGGCCTGCTCGAAGGCGAGGTCGACATCCTGCAGGTCGAGAAGCGCATCCGCGGCCGCGTCAAGCGGCAGATGGAGAAAAGCCAGCGCGAGTACTACCTGAACGAGCAGGTGAAGGCCATCCAGAAGGAGCTGGGCGAGGGCGACGAGAACGCCGACCTCGAGGAGATGGAAAAGAAGGTCAAGGCCGCGAAGATGTCGCGCGAGGCCGAAGGCAAGGCGATGGCCGAGCTGAAGAAGCTCAAGATGATGTCGCCGATGTCCGCAGAAGCGACAGTCGTGCGCAACTACATCGACACGCTGCTCGCGTTGCCCTGGCGCAAGAAGAGCAAGATCAGCAAGGACCTCGCCAACGCGGTCAAGGTCCTCGACGCCGACCACTATGGCCTCGAGAAGGTGAAGGAACGGATCATCGAGTATCTCGCGGTCCAGCAGCGCGTAGACCGCCTGAAGGCGCCGATCCTGTGCCTGGTCGGGCCGCCTGGCGTCGGCAAGACCTCGCTCGGCCAGTCGGTCGCCAAGGCGACCGGGCGCAAGTTCGTCCGGATGAGCCTGGGCGGGGTTCGCGACGAAGCCGAGATCCGCGGGCACCGCCGCACCTACATCGGCTCGATGCCCGGCAAGATCCTGCAGAACATGAGCAAGGTCGCCGTGCGCAATCCGCTGTTCCTGCTCGACGAGGTCGACAAGATGGGCCAGGACTTCCGCGGCGATCCGTCGTCGGCGCTGCTGGAGGTGCTCGATCCCGAGCAGAACAACACGTTCGTCGACCATTACGTCGAGGTCGAGTACGACCTGTCCGACGTGATGTTCGTCGCCACGGCGAACACGATGAACATCCCCGCGCCGTTGCTCGACCGGATGGAGGTGATCCGTCTCTCCGGCTACACCGAAGACGAGAAGATCGCGATCGCGAAGCAGTACCTGCTGCCCAAGCAGATCAAGGGCAACGGGTTGAAGCCCGAGGAGCTGCGCGTCGCCGAGAGCGCGCTGCGCGACATCGTGCGCTACTACACGCGCGAGTCGGGCGTGCGCAACCTCGAGCGGGACATCAGCAAGATCTGCCGCAAGGTCGTCAAGGGCCTGCTGCTGAAGCAGAGCGAAGGCAAGGCGCGCAAGGCGCGCGGGCCGGTCGAGGTCAACTCGAAAAACCTCGACAAGTACCTCGGCGTGCGGCGCTTCACCTACGGGATCGCCGAGCGCAGGAACCAGGTCGGCCAGGTCACAGGGCTCGCCTGGACCGAGGTGGGCGGCGACCTGCTGACGATCGAGGCCGTCGCGCTGCCGGGCAAGGGCAAGACGACGTCCACCGGCAAGCTGGGCGAGGTGATGAACGAATCGATCGCGGCTGCGCTGTCGGTGGTCCGCAACCGGTCGAAGCAGCTCGGCATCCCGGTCGACTTCTACACCAAGACCGACCTGCACGTGCACCTGCCCGAGGGCGCGACGCCCAAGGACGGTCCGTCCGCGGGTGCGGCGATCGTCACGGCGATGGTGTCGATCCTCACGGGAATCCCGGTGCGCTGTGACGTGGCGATGACCGGCGAGATCACGCTGCGCGGCGAGGTGCTGCCGATCGGCGGCCTGAAGGAGAAGCTGCTCGCGGCAGGTCGCGGCGGAATCAAGACCGTGCTGATCCCCGAGGAGAACGTGAAGGACCTGGCCGAGATCCCCGACGAGATCAAGAACCGTCTCGACATCCATCCGGTGCGGTGGATCGAGCAGGTGCTCGAGCAGGCCCTCGAACGCCATCCGACGCCGATTCAGGTCGAGGCCGACAAGCCGGAGCCCGCGGCGGTGCCGCCCACCGCCACGGGCGACGACAAGAGCGCGGTCATCAAGCACTGACGCGCATCGCGCGGCCGGAGGCGGGCGACGTGTCGCCCGCTCTCGTTCCGGCTCGGTCGGCACGAACGCGTCCACGTACGTCGCGCGAGTCTTGACACCCGGAAAACGCGGGGGCTATAAGTGCCGCTGAGTGCCGCGCGCGCACTGTCGTTTCCCGCTTCCCGATTCCAGCCGCGCCTTGCTCCCCCGCGCGGTCGTCACGTTTCCTGAAAGGATTCCCCCGTGAACAAAGCCGAAATGATCGACGCGATCGCCCGCCACGCCGACATCTCGAAGGCCGCCGCCGGACGTGCGCTCGACGCGACGATCGGCGCGATCAAGACCTCGCTGCGCAAAGGTGACATCGTCACGCTCGTTGGTTTCGGATCGTTCTACGTCGGCAAGCGCAGCCCGCGCGCGGGCCGCAACCCGCGCACCGGCGCGGCGATCAGGATCAAGGGCGCGAAAGTGCCGAAGTTTCGCGCTGGAAAAGCGCTCAAGGATGCGCTAAACTGATGAGCTTCGCAGCGCGCGGCGCGGGCTTGTCCGGTTCCGGGTGCTTAGCTCAGCGGTAGAGCGTCGCCCTTACAAGGCGAATGTCGGCGGTTCGATCCCGTCAGCACCCACCACCCCACGGGGTGGAGCGGGAGCGCCGGCGATGCGATGGAGATCGGGGAGTGGTAGTTCAGTTGGTTAGAATACCGGCCTGTCACGCCGGGGGTCGCGGGTTCGAGTCCCGTCCACTCCGCCAAGATTCGGGTATCGAGGGGCGAACGCGAGTTCGCCCTTTTTCATGATCCTTCGACCGCGCGCAGCGCCTTTGCGCCAACGGGGCTCCCATGTTCGATCTACTTCACAAGCACAAGACCTTCGCGCAGATCGTGCTCGCCCTGGTCACGCTGCCTTTCGCCTTCTTCGGGGTCGACTACTACTTCCGCAGCAGTGAAGCAGCGAAGGCCGTCGCCACCGTCGGCGGCAGCAAGATCGACCAGCGCGAGTACGACAACCTGATGCGCGAGCAGCAGGCGCGGATGCGCCAGGCGCTGGGCGCCCGCTACGATCCCGCGATGCTCGACACGCCGGAGGTGCGCTACGCGCTGCTCGACCAGCTCGTGAACCAGCGGCTGCTCGAAAATCGCGCGAGCGCCGAGCACTTTCGCGTCACCGACGGGCAGCTGCGGCAGTTCATCGCTGCGCTGCCTCCGTTCCAGGAGGACGGGAGGTTCTCCGCGACCAAGTATGCCGAGGTGCTCGCCGGGCAGGGGATGACGCCCCTGCAGTTCGAGCAGCGCGTTCGCGGCGAGCTCGAGCTGTCGCCGCTGCAGGATCCGATCGTCGGCGGCAGCTTCGCTGCGCAGGCAGCGGTGCGCCATTACCTGGCGCTCGCCGAGCAGAAGCGCGAGGTTGCGTTGGCGTCGGTCGCGGCGGCGCCTTTCGAGAAATCGGTCAGCGTCAGCGACGCCGAGGTCAAGGCGTACTACGACAAGCACCCGGGGGACTTCCAGACGCAGGAGGTCGCGAAGATCGAATACCTGACGCTGTCGCAGGACGCCCTCGCTGCGCAGATGAAGGTCGATCCCGCCGAGGTCAAGCGGACCTACGACGCGAACGCCAGGCAGTACACGACAGCCGAGGAGCGCCAGGCTTCGCACATCCTGATCGCGGTCAAGCCCGACGCCCCGGCGGCCGAGAAGGCCGCGGCGAAGGCGAAGGCGATGATGATCCTCGAGAAAGCCCGGGCGAAGCCCGGCGACTTCGCGGCGCTCGCCAAGGAATACTCGCAGGATCCGGGCTCCGCCCAGCAGGGCGGGGACCTGGGATCGTTCGCGCGCGGCTCCATGTTGAAGCCCTTCGAGGACGCGGCGTTCGCTGCGAAGGTCGGCGACATCGTCGGCCCGGTCGAGACCAGCTTCGGCTATCACATCATCAAGGTGACCGGCATCACGCCGGCGCACGTGCAGACGTTCGACGAGGTCAAGGGGCGCATCGAAGCCGAACTGCGGCGCCAGAAGGCGACGCAGAAATTCGCGTCCGCCGCCGAGCAGTTCCAGAACCTGGTCTACGAGCAGGCCGATTCGCTGGCCGGCGCTGCCAAGGCGCTCGATCTCAAGGTCGAGACGACGTCGTTGATGACGCGGGCGCAGATCCAGCAGCTCGCCCTCGGCAACGAGAAGTTCGTGAAGGCGCTGTTCTCACCCGACTCGCTGCAGGCCAAGCGCAACACCGAGGCGATCGAGGTCGCCCCCAACACCCTGATGGCCGGGCGCATCCTCGAATACAAGCCGGCGACGCTGCGGCCCTTTGCCGACGTCCAGGCCGACATCCGCGAGCTGCTGGCGCACCGCGGCGCGAGCGCGCTGGCGCAGAAGGCGGGGCTGGAGAAGCTCGCGCTGCTCGCGCAGGGCAAGACCGATGCCGAGGTCGGCGTCGCGTTCGGGAAGCCGGTGACGCTCGATCGCACCCAGGTGCAGGCCGGCTTCCCGGCGGACGCGCTGAAGTCGGTCTTCGAGGCCAACGCGCGCAAGCTGCCCGCCTACGTCGGAACCGCCGATGCCGGCGGCGACTATTCGATCTACCGGATCGACAAGGTCATCGACGCGCCAGCGCCGGATGCCGCCAAGCTCGCGAGCGTTGGGGCGGCGGTCGGCGGCGAGATCGGACGCGAGACGATGACGGCCTATCTCGCGAGCCTGCGCGCGGGCACCGAGGTGAAGATCAACCAGTCGGTGCTCGAGAAGAAACAGCAGCAGTGACGGCGGGCGGCCGGTCCCGGCGTCACGACCCGCATTTGTTGTCGCGCATCCAGGCGATCAGGCGGTCGCGTTCGTGTTGCCGCGACGCGTCGTCCATCGCCTCGCGTTCTCCCTTGGCGTTGTATCGATAGATCGCCATCTGCGTGTCGGCGAGCTGCAGCAGGTTGGACCGTGCCTGCGCGCAGCCCTGGTTGCGCTGCTGTTCCGTCGCGCGGGCCTGGTCCGATTTGGCGAGTGCCTGCGCCTGGTCGGTCTGCCGCTTTCGGAAATTCGCTTCCTGCTGCGCGAGTTCCTTCGCCGCGTTCGGATTGGCGGGCGGCGGCGCCGCCTGCAATTGCTGGCCCTTGACGTCGGTCGGCGGCGGCTGGTCCGAATACACGACTCGCCCCTGCGCATCGGTCCATTTGTAGAGTGCGGCCGCCGCGCTGCCGGCACAGGTCAGCGCCAGCACGAGCAGCAGCGACGTGGATGCGGAAATCCTCGACATGGCAGACCCCTCAATTTTATGACATTGGCAAGTTACCGCCCCGGCGCCTCCGGCGTCAATCGGCCGGTAGGTCGGGAGGCGCGGGGCGAGCGTGGCTGTCGCGGTTCGGGTACGTCGTCCCGGGTCGACCGGCGCGGCGTTGCGCAATGCGGCAAGGACGAGCCGGCAGCACCGGTATAATCCATTTTTGCGCACAGGAGAAACTATGCGTGTCGTCCGCAAGGCGCTGACGTTCGACGACGTACTTCTCGTTCCCGCCCATTCGCTGGTCGTTCCGCGCGACGTCTCGCTCGCGACCCGCCTGACCCGCACGATCACCCTCAACGTGCCGCTGCTGTCGGCGGCCATGGACACGGTGACCGAATCCCGCCTCGCGATCGCGATCGCGCAGGAAGGCGGCCTGGGCATCATCCACAAGAACATGACGTCGGCGCGGCAGGCCGCCGAAGTCGCGAAGGTGAAGCGCTTCGAAAGCGGCGTCGTCAAGGATCCGATCACCATCCCGCCGTCGATGTCCGTGCGGCAGGTCCTCGCGCTGACCCAGCAGCACCGGATCTCGGGGTTGCCCGTCGTTTCCGGCAGGCAGGTCGTCGGGATCGTCACCAACCGCGACCTGCGCTTCGAGACCAATCTCGACCAGCCGGTCTCCAACATCATGACACCGGCCGACCGGCTGGTGACCGTTCCTGAAGGCACCGAGCTCGAGGTGGCGAAGGAGCTGATGCACCGGCATCGCCTGGAACGCGTGCTGGTCCTCAACCCCGAGCGCGAGCTGCGCGGCCTGATCACGGTCAAGGACATCCTCAAGGCGACCGAGCACCCGAGCGCATCGAAGGACGAGCACGGCCGGCTGCGCGCCGGTGCCGCCGTCGGCACCGGCGGCGATACCGAGGAGCGCGTCGAGGCGCTGGTCGGCGCAGGCGTCGACGTCATCGTTGTCGACACTTCGCATGGTCATTCGCAGGGCGTGCTCGACCGCGTGCAGTGGGTCAAGAAGCGCTACCCGCAGGTGCAGGTCATCGGCGGCAACATCGCGACCGCCGCGGGCGCGAAGGCGCTGGCCGATCACGGCGCCGATGCGGTGAAGGTCGGGATCGGACCGGGGTCGATCTGCACGACGCGCATCGTTGCAGGCGTCGGCGTTCCGCAGATCACGGCGATCCAGGATGCGCTCGCAGGCGTCGCGGGGTTGGACATCCCGCTGATCGCCGATGGCGGCGTTCGCTGGTCGGGCGACATCGCCAAGGCGATCGCCGCCGGAGCGTCGGCCGTCATGCTGGGGAGCCTCTTCGCAGGCACCGAGGAAGCACCGGGCGACATCGAGCTCTACCAGGGGCGCTCGTACAAGAGCTATCGTGGCATGGGCTCGATCGGCGCGATGCAGCAGGGCAGCTCCGATCGCTACTTCCAGGATGCCGAAGGCGAGGGCGCCGCCGAAAAGCTCGTTCCCGAAGGCATCGAGGGCCGCGTGCCCTACAAGGGCGCGCTGTCGCCGGTGATATTGCAGTTGATGGGGGGCTTGCGCGCCGCGATGGGCTATTGCGGCTGCCCCACCATCCGCGACCTGTCGACCGGCGCCGAGTTCGTCGAGATCACGTTCGCGGGCGTGCGCGAATCGCACGTGCACGACGTGCAGATCGTCAAGGAAGCGCCGAACTACCGGGTCGAGTAGGCATGGCCGCAGCTTCGCATTCGAAGATCCTGATCCTCGACTTCGGGGCGCAGTACACGCAGCTGATCGCGCGCCGGCTGCGCGAGACGCAGGTCTACTGCGAGATCCATCCCTGGGACGTCGGCGACGCGTTCATCCGCGCGTTCGCGCCCCGCGGCATCGTCCTGTCGGGCAGTCCGATGAGCGTCACCGAAGGCGACACCCCACGCGCGCCCGACGCCGTGTGGGTGGCCGGCGTACCGGTGCTCGGCATCTGCTACGGCATGCAGACGATGGCGGCACAACTCGGCGGGCGGGTCGAGCAGGGGCGGGTGCGCGAGTTCGGCCATGCCGAGGTGCGCGCGCGCGGCCACACCGCGCTCTTTCGCGGCCTCGAGGACCGGCGCAACGCCGAGGGGCACGGCCTTCTCGACGTCTGGATGAGCCACGGCGACAAGGTGGTCGAGTTGCCGCCGGGCTTCAGGCTCGCGGGCTCGTCGCCCGCCTGCGCGATCGCGGCGATGGCCGACGAGACGCGGCACTACTACGGCGTCC
Organism: uncultured beta proteobacterium; assembly: GCA_963734515.1. Lineage (GTDB taxonomy): Bacteria > Pseudomonadota > Gammaproteobacteria > Burkholderiales > Casimicrobiaceae > VBCG01. Next base: position 274,354 of record CAVTHP010000007.1, read on the forward strand.
AGTTCCACCCCGAGGTCACGCACACGCTGCAGGGGGCAGCGATGCTCGCCCGCTTCGCGCACGACGTCTGCGGCTGCGGCCACGACTGGAACATGCACGACTACGCCGGCGAAGCCATCGCGTCGATTCGTGCGCAGGTCGGCGAAGACCAGGTGCTGCTCGGGCTCTCCGGGGGCGTCGATTCCTCGGTGGCCGCGGCGCTGATCCACCGCGCGATCGGCGACCGGCTCACCTGCGTGTTCGTCGATCACGGCCTGCTGCGCCAGAACGAGGCCGAGCAGGTGATGGACACCTTCGCCTCCCATCTCGGCGTGCGCGTCATTCACGTCGATGCGGGCGCGGAGTTCTTCGCGGCGCTCGCCGGCGTCGACGATCCCGAGCAGAAGCGCAAGGTGATCGGGCGGCTGTTCGTCGACGTGTTCCAGCGCGAGGCGTCGAAGATCCCGGGCGTGCGGTGGCTCGCGCAGGGTACGATCTATCCGGACGTCATCGAGTCGGCGGGCGCGAAGACCAGGAAAGCGCACACGATCAAGTCGCACCACAACGTCGGCGGCCTGCCCGAGACCCTGCATCTGAAGCTGCTCGAACCCCTGCGCGAACTCTTCAAGGACGAGGTGCGGGCGCTGGGCCTCGAGGTCGGTCTGCCGCGGGAGATGGTGTTCCGCCATCCGTTCCCCGGGCCGGGGCTCGGTGTGCGCATCCTGGGCGAGGTGAAGCGCGACTCGGCCGACATGCTGCGGCGCGCCGACGCGATCTTCATCGATGAATTGAGGAGCGCCGTCGACGAGCGCGGCGAGTCCTGGTACGACAAGACCTCGCAGGCGTTCGCGGTGTTCCTGCCGATACGCTCGGTCGGCGTCATGGGCGACGGGCGCAGCTACGAGCACGCGATCGCGCTGCGCGCCGTGCAGACGACCGATTTCATGACCGCACACTGGGCGCCCCTGCCGCACGACCTGATCGCCCGCGTCTCCAACCGGATCACCAACGAAGTGCGCGGCGTCAACCGCGTCGTCTACGACGTCTCCAGCAAGCCGCCCGCGACGATCGAGTGGGAGTAGGAGGGCTTCGCCCTCAGGGAAACGCCGGCACCATTGGGTCGGTGCCCCCGATGTCCACCTCCGGATGCTGCGACCTCACGAGCGCCTCGATCTCCTCGACGCGTCCTCGCGGCAGGTCGACCATCATCAGCAGCCGGCCCTCGTTGATCGCATCCTGAAAGCGCTCGAGCCGTGAACTCGGAATGCCGACACCCGTCATCGTCGCCATCAGTGCGCCGAAGCCGGCGCCGGCGCCCGTCGTCGCCAGGAGCAAACCCCCGGCGACGGTCAGTCCGGCAGGGGGAAACGCCATGGCCACCAGCCCCGCCAGCATCCCGGTCGCCGCACCCGCACTGATTCCCCGCTGGAGCGCCGGCACCAGATCCGACGTCTGGCTCAGCACCGCCTCCGGCAGGTCTTCGAGCGCAGTCCCCTTCCGGGCCAGCAAGTGGATGTGCTTCCACTCGACGCGGGCGAGGAGCAACTCGTCGACGACCTTCGTTGCCGTCGGAACGTCCGGCACGAGGAAATAGAGACGCCTGAGGAATCCGTGCATGATGGTCGACAGACCCTGGAGTCGGGCGCCATGGCGAAGCGGGCGAAGCATCCAGACGCAAGGATGCAGCATACCGCTTTCCACCGGATCGCGCGCCATGCGCAAAAACCGGGATCGCCGGCGGGTTGCCAGGCATGCCAAAGACCGCCAAATGTGTAATAATGAGAATCATTCCTATTATAGCCGGTACCGTCCGGCGCGAAGCGCGCAGCATGCGTATCGACAGTTCGTCGAATCCGTTGCCGGCCGGTCATCTCATTCCGCTCAGCCGCGTCGGCGTGGGTCGGACCGTCATCGTCGGCGAGGTCCGCACCGGAATTTCCGAGGCCGAGGGAGGGGACATCGGGCTGCGCCTGCTCGAGCTCGGCTTTGTCGAAGGCGAGCCGTTGCGCGTGGTTGCCCACGGCTACCCCGGACACGAGCCGATCGCAGTGCGCATCGGCAACACCACGTTCGCCTTGCGGCGCTTCGAAGCCGACCACGTGCTGGTCGTGCCTGCGCCCGAAAGCGCAGCGAAACCATGACCGAAGCGTCCGCATCGGCACTGCGCATCGCGCTGCTGGGCAATCCCAACTGCGGCAAGACGGCGCTGTTCAATCTGCTGACCGGGAGCCGCCAGAAGGTCGCGAACTACGCGGGCGTCACCGTCGAGCGCAAGGAGGGGTTGTTCGATACGCCGCTGGGGCAACGCGTCCGGGTGCTGGATCTGCCCGGCGCCTACAGCCTGAACCCGCTGAGCCAGGACGAAACCATCACCCGCGACGTCGTCCTCGGCAACAAGGAGGACGAGCCGCGTCCGGACCTGCTGGTCTGCGTCACCGACGCGACCAATCTGCGCCTGAACCTGCGCCTGGTCGTCGAGGCGAAGCGGCTCGGCCTGCCGACGGTGCTGGCGCTCAACATGACCGACGTGGCGACGCAGCGCGGGGTGGAGATCGACCTACCGGCGCTCGAAAGGGAACTCGGCATGCCGGTCGTGCAGACCGTCGCCGTGCGGCGGGGCGGCGCCGATGACCTCGTGCGCCTGATCCAGCGACATCTGTCCGACCGGCCGATGTCCGCACCCGAGTGGCGAGCTTCGGATGTCGCCGACGTGGGGGCTGCGCAGCGCGAGGTCCGGCGCATTCTCGACGTCGCGGTCCGTCAGCCGCTGAACGAGCGGCGTGTCGACGACGCGCTCGACAGCGTCGTCATGCATCCGGTCTGGGGATACGCGATCCTGGTCGCGACGCTGTTCCTGATGTTCCAGGCGGTGTTCACCTGGGCCCAGCTGCCGATGGCCTGGATCAAGGCCGGCGTCGAGGCGACCGGCGCGCTGCTGACGGCATGGCTGCCCGCGGGTATCCTGCAGAGCCTGCTGGTCGACGGCGTGGTGGCGGGAACGGGGAGCGTGCTGGTCTTCCTGCCACAGATCCTGATCCTGTTCATGTTCATCCTGGCGCTCGAGGATTCCGGCTACCTGCCGCGCGCCGCGTTCATGCTCGACCGTCTGATGGGCACCGTCGGGCTATCGGGCCGTTCCTTCATTCCGCTGCTGTCGAGCTTTGCGTGCGCCGTGCCCGGCATCATGGCGACGCGCCACATCGGCAGCTGGCGCGACCGGCTGACCACGATCATGATCGCCCCGCTGACGACATGCTCCGCGCGCCTGCCGGTCTATGCGCTGATCATCGGAGCCTTCATCCCGCAGCGGACCATGCTGGGCTTTCTGAGCCTGCAGGGTGTGGTGCTGTTCGCTCTGTACCTGGCAGGGATCGTGAGCGCGATGGCGGTCGCGTGGGTGATCAAGATCGCGGCCGGGCGTGCAACGCTGCACCCCCTGCTGATGGAGTTGCCGTCGTACCGCTGGCCCAACCTGCGCAACCTGGTCATCGGTCTCGTCGAGCGGGCGAAGATCTTCGTCGTGCGCGTCGGCACCATCATCCTGTCGATGTCGATCCTGCTCTGGTTCCTGTCTTCGTTCCCGGGGCCGCCAGTCGATGCCGCGGGCCCGGCCATCCAGTACAGTCTGGCAGGGATGCTCGGACGGGCACTGGAGACGGTGCTCTCGCCGATCGGCTTCAACTGGCAGATCTCGATCGCCCTGATCCCTGGCCTTGCCGCACGCGAAGTGGCGGTCAGCGCGCTCGGCACGGTGTACGCGCTGTCCGCGACCGGCGACAGCGTGGCGCAGCAGCTGACGCCGATGATCGCGCAGGGCTGGTCGCTGGCGACGGCATTCTCCCTGCTCGCTTGGTACGTGTTCGCGCCGCAGTGCATTTCGACGCTGTCGATCGTGAAGCGGGAAACCAACTCGATCCGCTATCCGCTGCTGATGGCCGGCTACCTGTTCGCGTTGGCGTACGCGGCTGCGTTCGTCACCTACCGCATTACCCTCGCCTTCACCGGAGGTTGACCGATGCAGGTACTGCTGGTGTCACTGATCGTCGCCGCCGCCGCAGGCTATGCCGGATGGCAGCTGATGCCGCGGGGGATGCGCCGCGGGTTGATCGGCCGCCTGGTGGCGATTGCGCCGTCGCGGCGCGCCTGGCTTGCCCGCCTGGAGGCGAATGCCGAGAATGGCGGATGCAGCAGCTGCAGGGGCTGTGCCGCCGATGGGCGCTCGGGCGCGTCGGATGGCCATGCAAGAATCGTCGTGCATCGGCGCGGGAGCCGGTGATGGCGGGCGCCGATCGTCGGCAATGACTGCCATGCAACGCGGATCGAAGCCAGACAAGGCGGAAAAGGAGGCGAAGCGCCGCGGTGCCGCCGCGCCCGGACACGCCACGCCACCGTGGTTCGCTCCTGCGCTGCCGCCCCGGAAGCAATTCATATCGCGGGTCCGGCGGGCGGCCAAATACGCGTTCTCGCTGGTGGCAGTCACGCTCGCGGTCGGAATGGTCGGCTATCACATGCTCGAGGGCCTCCCATGGCTCGATGCGTTCCACCAGGCGGCCATGTTGCTGTCGGGGATGGGGCCGGTCGTCGACGTCAAGTCGACCGCGGGCAAGGTCTTCGATGGTGTCTACGCGCTGTTCTGCGGCGTCGTGCTGCTCGCCGCCACCGGACTGCTGTTCGCACCGGTGCTGCACCGGTTGCTGCACCGGTTCCACATCGAGGACGCAAGCGGGCGCTAGCCCCGGCCGGGCTCCTGCACCGTCACCACGCCGTCCTTCCCCATCGCAGCGACCAGCGCGTGCCGGTCGCGAACGTCCCTGACGCCTCAGCTGCGCGTCTTGAGCGGCATCAGCCGCTCCGGCGGCAGGCAGACCCGCACGCGTCCCGAGGCGGGCGGCATCGTGGACGGCGCCTGGACGCGCAAGGTCGCGTCCAGCGAGTCGACGCGCACTTCGTATTCGACCTGGTCGCCGAGGAAGACGGCCTGCCGGATCTCGCCGTCGACGACGTTCGGACCATCGCCGCCGAATGTCACGGCCTCGGGGCGGATCAGCAGCGTCGCGCCGCCCTGCGCCAGTGCTGCGGCCACGACGAGCGTCGAACCACCGATGCGCACGCCCTTGCCCAGCGCCTCGCCGCGCAGCAGGTTGGCCTTGCCGAAGAAGCCGGCGATGAATTCATCCCGGGGCTCGACATAGATGTGCTGCGGCGTGCCGACCTGCAGGATGACGCCATCGCGCATCACGCCGATGCGATCCGACACGAGCATGGCCTCGGCCTGGTTGTGCGTGACGTAGATCGTCGTGATGCCGAGCCGTTGCTGGACGCTCCGGATCTCGATGCACATCTGCTCGTGCAGCGCCGCGTCCAGGTTGGACAGCGGCTCGTCGAACAGCAGCACCCCGGGTTCGAGGGCGACCGCGCGCGCCAGCGCGACGCGTTGCTGCTGCCCGCCCGAGAGCTGGTGCGGATAACGCCCGGAGAGCCCCGCGAGGCCGACCATCGCAAGCGCCTCGTCGACCCGGCGCCCGATCTCACCGGCGGGGATTCGCCGCGCCTCGAGCCCGAGGCTGCAATTGCGCTGCAGCGTGAGGTGCGGCCACAGCGCGTAGGACTGGAAGACCATGCCGAGGTTGCGCGATTCGGGGGGCACGGCAATGCCCTGCGCCGGATCGGCCATCACCCGGTCGCCGAACAGGATCCGGCCTGCCGTCGGCGGGACCAGCCCGGCAACCATGCGCAGCATCGTCGTCTTGCCGCAGCCGGAGGGGCCGATCAGCGTGAACAGCTCCCCGTCGTGGATGACGAGGTCGACCCCGCGGACCGCGGGAGTCGCTCCGTAGTTCTTGGACACGGTCTCGATGGCGATCTTCATGACTGGAATCCGGCGCCTGCAAGACGCGATCGCCTGGCGATCACGGCCGAGCCCGCGAGCGCGATGGCGACCATCAGCACGCTGTAGGCGCTGCCCACCGTGTAGTCCCCGTCGGCATAGCGCAGAAAGGCCTCGTAGGCGAGCGTTTCCGTGCCTTGGCCCGCGAGCAGGCTCGTCGCGGAAATCTCGCGGATGACGTTGACGAACACCAGCAGGAATCCTGCAGCGAGGCTCTGGCGCAGCAGTGGCAGCGTGATTTGGGCGAGGATGCGGCTCGGGCGCAACCCGCAGGCAGCTCCCGCCTCCTCCATTTCGGCCGAGAGCTGGCGCAGGTTTGCGCCGACGCCGCGCACGCACAGTCCCGCATAGCGGACGAAATAGGCGAAGAGCAGGATCCAGTAGGTGCCGAACAGGTTGACGGGGGGGCCGCTGAACGCCAGCAGGAACGCGATGCCGATCACCAGGCTCGGAGTCGCGAAGTTGATGAAGCTCATGCGATCGAGCAGCGCACCCCAACGCGTCCCGAGCCGAACCGCGCCATAGGCGGCGACGAAGCCGATCACCGTGGCGAGCGCCGCCGCGCCCAGCGCCAGCCCGACCGAGTTCCACAGCGCATGGGTCAGCGTGTGCGAGGCGAGCATCGTTGCGTAGTGCGCGAGGGTGAGGTTGCCCGGGCCGAAGCCGCGGCCCCACGATTCCAGCAGGCTGATCAGGACCAGCGCCGCCAGTGGCACGATCGACGTGGCGGCCAGCCAGCCCCAGGCGAGCAGCGACAGGGGTCCGCGCAGCACGCCGAGGCGCGCAGGCTCGCCCGAGCTCGACTTGCCGGTAAGCGTGACGTAGCTTCCGCGCGCGAGCAGTCGCAGGTTGACGAGCATGGTTGCCAGTGCGATGGCGCCGAGCAGCAGCGACAGCACCGCCGCTTCGCCGAACTGCAGCGGCGGTGCCGTGGACAGCTCGTAGATCTGGGTGGTCAGCGTGCCGAACCCGGCGGGGGCGGCGAGCAGGATCGGCGCACCGAATTCAGCCATCGAGTAGGCGAACGTCAGCAGCAGGCCGGACAGGATCGCCGGCAGCATCAGGGGCAGCGTCACTCGCCTCAGCACCTGGCCCCTGCCCAGGCCGCAGGCCCGCGCGGCCTCCTCTAGGCTCGGATCGAGCGAACCCAGGGCGCCCGCGACGTTCAGGAAGGCCAGCACCGTGAGATGGATGGTCTGCACCGCGACCAGCGGCCCGAGGCCGTACGACGCGACCGGCTGGAGGCGGGTCGTCGACTGGACGATCCCGGCATCGCCGAAGACCACGATCCACGACGATGCGAGCTGGAACGACGGGACGATGTGCGGGATCGCGACGAATGCCGCGATCGCGCGCCGTCCGAGGAGGTCGCTGCGCACGGCGAGCCACGCGAGCACGGTGCCGAGCGCGGTCGCGAGCGCGGCACTCGCGACGCTGACCCCGAGCGAGTGCAGCAGCGGCGTGCGCAGCAGGTAGTCGTGGCTCAGCACGCCCGCGTAGTGGGCGAGCGTGAAGCGGCCGTCCCTGCGCAGGCTGGTCACCAGCAACTGCGCGTACGGATAGAACGACAGCAGCAGGAAGCCCCCACCGGCGACCAGCGCGACCAGCCCGAAAGGACCCTGTCGCCTGAACGCCGCGAGGACCGCAGCCGGTCGTCGCGCCGGGAGGCTCGCCTGCATCATCGCGCAGCAGCAGGATGGCGGCGGGCGCCGTTCGCGCCGCGCCGCCGTCGACAGCGTGTTCCGCCTGCCTCAGTGCCCGAACATGCCGCGCCACTGCGACTTGACGTCGTTCCAGTTCGCGACCATCCAGTCCGAATCCGGGATGATCGCCTTCTTCTTCACCTCCGCCAGGGGCGGAAGGCCCGACGGCGCAGCGACGTCGTCACGCGCCGGGTAGATGCCGTGCTTCGACAGGACCTCCTGTGCTTTCTGCGAGAGCAGGAACCGGTAGAGCAGGCGGCCTGCGTTGGGGTGCTCGGCTTTCGCGAACAGCCCCATCGGCGAAGCCATCAGGATCGGTCCCTCTTTCGGGAACACCATCTTGATCGGCGAATCCTTGTATTCGGCCTGGTACTTGTAGAGCGTGAGCGTGATTCCCAGCGGCCGCTCGCCGCTGGCGACCGAGCGCGCGACGTCGGGAACGTCCTGGAGTATCAGCACGCCGTTGTCCTTGAGCTTCTGGAAATACGGCCAGCCGAGCTTCGCATCGTGCACCAGACCGCTGACCATCACCGTCGTCGACCCCGACACGATCGCCGAGGCCATCGCGACCTTCCCCTTGTATTTCGCATCCGCGAGATCGGCCCAGCTCACCGGGAAATCCTGCGTTTCCTTGGTGTTCGCGAAGATCACGCCCGCGAGGATGCGCCCCGTCACGTAGTGGCCTCCCGGGTCCTTCCCGAAGGGAATATGCTCCCACTCGGGCGTCTTGTAGCTCGCGAGCAGACCCTGCTTGGCGAAGTCCGGATAGGCCGTGGCGTCGGCGACCCATACGATGTCGCCGTGAAGCTGGCCTGCGGTCTTTTCCGCATTGATGCGAGCCAGGACCTTGCCGGTGCCGCTGCGAAAATACTCGAGCTTGACGCCCGGATACTCGGCCTCGAACAGGCTGCGCCATTCGTCGAGGATGAAGGTCGGCACCGACGTGTACATCACCGCCTTGCCTTCGGTTTTCGCCTTCGCGTACAGCGCGTCCATCGACTCGTCCGCCCGCGCCGCACCCGCTGCCAGCAGGCCGCAGGCAACGCCGATGGAAACCGCCACGCCGAGAAGCCTTCTTCCCATTCGCACGATGCATTCCTCCTTGTCCGGTTGATGAGCGCTCCGGTTCTCGCGCCGGATGCGCCGCCGATCTTACATGAAGCGAATCCGCGCCGGCATGGCATTGGCCGGCCCCGCGGCGCCTGTGGCACCATGTCGCCCCATGCCGCGCAAAGACGAACGCCAGTCCCGAAGGCCCGCGGCACCGAGCCGGCCGGAGCGGGCGGGGTGAGCGACCACGATCGGATGGCCGAGGCGCTTGCGCTCGCGCGCGGGGCCGCGACCCGCGGCGAGGTGCCGGTCGGGGCCGTCGTCGTATGCGACGGCGTCGTCGTCGGGCGCGGCGGCAATGCGCCGATCGCGGCGAACGATCCGACCGCGCACGCCGAGATCGCCGCGCTGCGCGAGGCAGGTGCGGCACTCGGCAACTACCGGCTTCCGGGCTGCGAGATCTACGTGACGCTCGAGCCTTGCGCGATGTGCGCGGGCGCCATCATGCACGCGCGGCTTTCACGCCTGGTCTTCGGCGCGCGCGACCCCAAGACCGGCGCCTGCGGATCGGTCGTGGACCTGTTCGCGGATGCGCGCCTCAATCACCATACGAGCGTCGTCGGCGGCGTGGCGGAGGAGGCCTGCGCGGCGCTGCTGACGGAGTTCTTCGCGGCGCGACGCTGAGCGTCCACGAAATCGCCATGCGCTTCGACATCCTCGCCCCCGCGGGCTTCGCGACCGACCCGGCCGCCGTCGCGCGCGCGGTCGCGCGCCTGTCGGGCCTCGGTCACAGCGTTCATCTCGACGCGACCGCCGGAAGCCGCTGGCAGCGTTTCTCCGCACCCGACGACGCGAGGCTCGCGGCGATCGCGCGCGTGGCAGCCGATCCCGATGCCGACGTCGCGCTGATGCTGCGCGGAGGCTATGGATTGACGCGCATCGTCGACCGCATCGATTTCGACGCAGTCGGCCGCGGCGGCAAGCGCTGGCTCGGACACTCGGATTTCACGGCGTTCCAGCTCGCGGCGCTGGCCCGGGCGGGGATGGTCACGTTCGCGGGCCCGATGGCGTCCTACGACTTCGGAGCCGAGCAGCCGTCGGTGTTCACCTTCGAGAACTGCTTCGGCGTGCTGGGCAATCGCGAGTGGACCGTCGAATTCGCGCTGGACGGACCGTCGCAGGTCGAGTGCTCGGGCGTGCTGTGGGGAGGCAACCTGACGATGGTGTCGCATTTCGTCGGCACGCCGTTCCTGCCCGACATTTCCGGCGGCATCCTGTTCCTCGAGGATGTCGCCGAGCATCCGTATCGCGTCGAACGCATGCTCTACCAGCTGCTCCACGCCGGCGTGCTCGCGCGTTCGCGGGCGGTCCTGCTGGGCGCGTTCACCGGGTACCAGCTCAACGCCAACGACGGCGGCTACGACCTCGTGAGCGCGATCGGGCAGATACGCAGTCGGATGCCGGTTCCCCTGTTCACGGGACTTCCCTTTGGTCACGTGCGCGAGAAGCTCACGCTTCCCGTCGGGGGCCGGTGCACGCTTCGCAGCCGCGATGGCGTCGCGTCGCTGCGCTTCTTCGACTACACGGTCTGAGCGCGGTGTGGAGGCGGCGACACGCGGGCCGCGCGCGCCGCGAATCCGGGCCTGACGCCGGGAGCGGGGCGTGAGGGCAGATCACGGTTTCTCGGTGCGCCTCTGCGATTGGGCGCGGGATGCGCCGGCGCTGCGCCGGGTGCGGCAGGCCGTGTTCGTCGTCGAGCAGCGGATTCCCGAGAATCTCGAATGGGACGCCGCCGATCCGATATCGGTGCACGCGCTGGCCGAGGACGAGACGGGCGACGCGATCGGCTGCGGACGCCTGCTGGCCGACGGGCACGTCGGCCGCCTCGCGGTCGTCCGGCCGTGGCGTCGCCGCGGCGTCGGCGCAGCGCTGCTGCTGTGCCTGATCGACGAAGCGCGGCGGCGCGGACATGCGCGCGTCGTCCTCAATGCGCAGATGCAGGCGATGCCGTTCTACGAGCGTTACGGATTCGCGGCCTGCGGCGGGGAGTTCGAGGAAGCCGGCATCCCGCATCGCGAGATGTCGCGCAGCCTCGCGTGAGCGACGCGGCAGCTCAACCGCCCAGGGCCTCCGGCTGCGCGCGGCCTGCAGCCGTCGCGATGTCGAATCGATACTCCACTTCACCGCTGATCCGGCCCTCGCGGTCGAAGCTGCGTTCGGCGAAATGGACGCGGCCGTCGCGCCCGAGCGCGATGAGCGTCGAGCACCGGGTGCCATAGGTGTCGCTGACGATGAAAGGCGCCGACAGCAGCCGCTCGCGCTCCAGCGTGAGCCCGGTCGCCGGGAGCTCCGCATCGGCGGCGGCCGCGCGGTCTCCCAGGATCTCCCACAGCGACCGGGGATCGGCGTCACCCGAGGCGATCCAGCGCGAGACGCCACCCGTCACCCGCGCGAGCTTCGGCCACGGGGTGTCGAGCTGCGCGTTGGAGACGCCGTGGATGCCTGCCGACAGCGGCAGCACGGCCGCTGTGCGGTTCGAGCCGAACGCGGCGCGAGGGCCGTCGCCCGCAACGACGTTGAATCCGTTGAACGCGACCGCGCGGGCGACGGTCGTCGCAAGCGCGTCGGCGGGTTCGCGGAGGTCGCACAGCAGCTCCGGTACGAGCGAGCCGCGCGAAGGCGCGCCCGGGTCGTGGCGGCCCGGCTCGCGCACGTTGGTGACGAACGCCCAGCGGCCGCGCTCGGTGAGACCAAGCCAGGTGCCGCCCGCCTCGAGATCGCGGCCTGCGAGCAGCCGCATGCCGAGTCGCTCCTGCCACCAGTGCGCCGCGGCCGCAGGGCGCGCGTGGAACTCGTCGCGATTGGCCGCGATGACGGCATCGAATTCCGGGTGGGCAGCCAGCGCGACGACGGCGAGGCACATCGGGAGGGCCTAGGCGTCGGACCTGGTGCGCCCGCGCGGGGTGTCCGCGACCGGAACCGGGTAGGGCAGGGGTCGCGACGAAAGCGGCGTCTGCGCATCGTCGGGAAGCCGGATGTCGCCAGCTTCGACGGCGGCCAGCTGCGCGATGGCGAGGAGCGCACTGCCGCCCGCGGGGTCCGGCGCTGCGCTGACGACGGTGCCGCAGGCCTGGTCGCCGAACGTGGCCGAGTGCAGCCGGGTGCCGGGCGCCGGGGCGGGGCCGGCGCCGTGAAAGGCGAACAGTCGCTCCTTGAGGCGCCCGAGATACTGCGTTCGTGCCACGATTTCCTGGCCCGGATAGCAGCCCTTCTGGAAGTTGACCCCTCCCAGCACCTCCCAGTTCGCCGTCTGCGCGACGAACAGGTCGGACGTCGCCGCGACGATCCAGGGAATTCCGGCTTCGATGTCGAGACGGCGCCACACCTCGGCATCGGCGGGAGCTGCGTGCCCGGCGAGCGCGGCTTGCAGCAGCGGAGCCTCGTAGCGGGGGCACACGGCGAGCAGTCGTCCGTCGGGAACGGCGAGTATCAGCCCGGCTTCCCCGATCGGCAACGCCTCGAAACTGCAGGGCGCGACGCCGAATGCCGCGCGTGCCGCCGCGACGGCGCCCGGGCCGGCGAGGCCCCAGATCGCCCAGTCCGCGGTCATATCGCGGATCGTGACCTTCGAGCGCAGCACGAACATGGAGAGTCGCCGCCGGATCGTCTCCGCCAGGTCGTGCTGAAGCAGCAGGAGGAAGCGGTCCTCGCCCTGCGCGGTCGGCACGCGCAGCACGATCAGGTTGGCGAGCATCCGCCCCTTGGGCGAGTTGTAGCTCGAGTACTGGGCGCGGCCCCGCAGGAGCCCCTGAACGTCGCTGGAAAGCTGGCCGTGCAGGAACGAAACGGCGTCGTCGCCGCGGACGTCGAACAGCCCGAATTCGGTCTGCGCGCACACGGTGGCAGCCGGCCTGGCCGTGGGGGCGCCGGCGGGCGGGGCCATGTGGTCGGAGGTCATCGTTGAACGGTCGGCATTCGCGCGTTGTCGCAATCGGGATTGGCCGGGGAAAGGGAGAAAATGCTAGAATATCAAGTTATTCGCGTCCGCCAGGACAGAACATCCCGCCTGGCGGCACCGCGCCATCGTCTCCGAAGATGGCGCCCGGAGGGTTTGCACGCAAGTCCCCGGCGCGAGGAACGGAGGCCGGGTGCCGCGATCGCGAGCGAGGTCCATGCGCGATTCACGGTCCCCGTCATTACGCACATCGGCGGTTTCAGGGTGCCGGACGCGATCCTTCAGGGCAACCTCAGGGCGACGCGTCGGGAACGCAATCCGCCGATGGAGGCCCCAACCCTGAACTGAAGGAGTGCAGCATGTCCGTAACGATGCGTCAAATGCTGGAGGCCGGCGTCCATTTCGGCCACCAGACCCGCTACTGGAATCCCAAGATGGCCGAGTACATCTTCGGCCAGCGCAACAAGATCCACATCGTCAACCTCGAAAAGACGCTGGCGATGTACAACGACGCGATGAAGTACGTCCGTCAGCTCGCCGGGAACCGCGGCACGATACTTTTCGTCGGCACCAAGCGCCAGGCGCGCGAGATCGTCGCGGAAGAGGCGCAGCGCGCCGGCATGCCCTTCGTCGACCACCGCTGGCTCGGTGGAATGCTGTCGAACTTCAAGACCGTCAAGCAGTCGATCAAGCGTCTGAAGGACCTCGAGACGATGGCACAGGACGGAACCTTCGAGCGCATGACGAAGCGGGAAGCGCTGTCCCACAAGCGCGAGCTCGACAAGCTCCAGAAGAGCCTCGGCGGCATCAAGGACATGAACGCGCTGCCGGACGCCATCTTCGTCATCGACGTCGGCTACCACAAGATCGCGGTCACCGAGGCGAAGAAGCTCGGCATCCCGATCGTCGCCGTCGTCGACACCAACCACAATCCCGACCCGATCGCCTGGGTGATCCCCGGCAACGACGATTCGAGCCGTGCGATCCGCCTGTACGCCCGCGGAGTCGCCGATGCCGTTCTGGAAGGCAAGTCCAGCTCGATCCAGGAAATCGCCGCAACCGGCGACGAGTTCGTGGAGGTCGCCGACGAAGCGTCGGCCTGACCGCGCAGCGGACGGGTCGGGGGGGCCGCGCAGGCCCTTCGCCGCAGGTCGGAGCGTGCCACGAGCGCGCTCCGAAAGTCGATGCCGGAGCGCGACGCTCGCCCCGGCTGCATACGATGAATGGAGCAAGAAATGGCGGATATCTCCGCGAGCACGGTGATGGAACTGCGCCAGCGCACGGGGCTGGGCATGATGGAATGCAAGAAGGCGCTGACCGAGGCGGGCGGCGATCTTCCAAAGGCCGAGGAGCTGCTGCGGATCAAGAGCGGCGCCAAGGCCAGCAAGGCCGCCGGCCGAGTCGCGGCCGAGGGCATGATCGGTGTGTCGGTCGCCGACGACGGCAAGAGCGCCGCCATCGTCGAAGTCAATTGCGAAACCGATTTCGTCGCCAAGAACGACGACTTCAGGGCGTTCGTCAACGACGTCGCGAAGCTCGCCGACCGGGATCGCCCCGCCGACGTCGCCGCGCTGTCGGCGCTGACGCTCGCTTCCGGCGAGACCGTCGACGCGAGGCGCGTCGCGCTCGTTCAGAAGATCGGCGAGAACATCGCGCTGCGCCGCTTCGCGCGGGTCGAGGCCAAGGGCCGCATTGCGTCCTATGTCCATGGAGCGAGGATCGGCGTGCTGGTCGACATCACAGGCGGCGACGCCGTGCTCGGCAAGGATGTGGCGATGCACATCGCGGCGAGCAAGCCGATGGCGGTCAGCCAGGACCAGGTCCCCGCCGACGTCGTCGCGAAGGAGCGCTCGATCGCAGCGGCCCGCGCGGCCGAGTCCGGCAAGCCGGCGAACATCGTCGAGAAGATGGTCGAGGGCGCCGTCGCCAAGTTCCTCTCCGAGGTCGCGCTGCTGGCGCAGGTCTTCGTCAAGAGCGACAAGGAGACCGTCGGCGACATCGCCAAGGCGCGGGGCGCGACCATCAATGCCTTCGTGCTCTACGTCGTGGGCGAGGGCATCGAGAAGCGCAAGGACGATTTCGCTGCCGAGGTCGCGGCGATGAGCCGGGCCTGACCCTGAAGCCATCGGCGCTCGTTCCAGGTCGATACCTGCCGGAGCCTACGCGATGAGTCCTCCCGACAGCGCCGCCCAGGCGGCAGCAGCACCCGTGGCCGCAGCACCCGCGGCAGCAGCACCCGCGGCCGGCGCCGCGCGCTCCAGCGGCAGGGCGCCGGCATATCGGCGCGTCCTGCTCAAGCTCTCCGGCGAGGCGCTGATGGGCAGCGACAGCTACGGCATCGAGCGCGAGACCATCGACCGCATCGTCGCGGAGGTCGCGGAAGTCGCGCGGCTCGGCGTCCAGGTGGCGATCGTCATCGGGGGCGGCAACATCTTCCGCGGCGTCGCGCCCGGTGCCGCGGGAATGGACCGCGCGACGGCCGATTACATGGGCATGCTCGCGACGCTGATGAATGCGCTGGCGCTGCAGGACGCGTTTCGCCGCGCGGGTGTCGAGTCGCGCGTGCAGTCCGCGCTGCGCATCGACCAGGTGGCCGAGCCGTACATCCGCGGCCGGGCACTGCGGCACCTCGAGCTCAACCGCGTCGTCATATTCGCTGCGGGCACCGGAAATCCGTTCTTCACCACCGACACCGCAGCGGCGCTGCGCGGCCGCGAGATGGGCGTCGACATCGTGCTGAAGGCGACCAAGGTCGACGGCGTGTACACGGCCGACCCGCTGAAGGACTCCACGGCGCGCCGTTATGCCGAGCTGACCTTCGACGAGGCGATCGTCAAGAACCTCAAGGTGATGGACGCGACCGCACTCGCGCTCTGCCGCGACCAGAACATGCTGCTCAAGGTGTTCTCGATCTTCGTTCCGGGTGCCCTCAAGCGCGCGGTCCTCGGCGAAGACGAGGGGACGCTCGTGCATTGTTGAATTCCCCCTCACCCCAACCCTCTCCCCGCTCGCGGGGAGAGGGGGCGACACGCGGAGGCGTCGAGGCGGCGAGGGGAACGAACGGGATGACGCGATCATGATCAGCGATGTGAAGAAAACCGCCGAACAGAAGATGGCGAGATCGATCGAGACGCTGAAAGCCGATCTCGCGAAGGTGCGCACCGGGCGCGCGCACACGGGTCTTCTCGACCACATCCACGTCGACTACTACGGATCCCAGGTGCCGTTGTCGCAGGTCGCCAACGTCACGCTGGCCGATCCGCGGACGATCGGCGTGCAGCCCTGGGAGAAGAAGATGATCCCGGTGATCGAGAAGGCGATTCGCGATTCGGACCTGGGCCTCAATCCGGCGACTTCCGGCGACCTCATCCGCGTGCCGATGCCCGCATTGACCGAGGAGCGACGCCGCGACCTGATCAAGGTGGTCCACAAGGAAGCCGAAGCCGCCAAGGTCGCCGTGCGCAATGTCCGGCGGGACGCGAACGAGCACCTGAAGAAGCTGCTGAAGGACAAGGAGTGCTCCGAGGACGACGAGCGGCGGGCGCACGAGGAACTCCAGAAGTTCACCGACCGGTTCATCGCGGACATCGACCGATTGCTGCAGCAGAAAGAAGCCGACCTGATGGCCATCTGAGGCCATCGATCGGTCCCGACAGCGCCCCGGCACGTGTTCACGAGCTCCACGCGCGTCGTCCCGGACCCGAGGAGGGTTCCGCGGCACGTTGCGATCATCATGGACGGCAACGGCCGCTGGGCGAAGAAACGCCTGCTGCCGCGTGTCGCCGGCCATCGCAAGGGCGTCGAAGCCGTGCGCGCGACGGTGCGGGCGGCGGTCGAGGAGGGTGTCGAGTTCCTGACGCTGTTCGCCTTCTCGAGCGAGAACTGGCGCCGTCCTGCCGAGGAGGTCTCGCTGCTGATGGAGCTCTTCGGCCGCGCGCTCGAGCAGGAAGTCGCCAAGCTGCACGCGAACGGGATCCGCCTGAAGGTGATCGGCGACACGTCGCGATTCGACCGCCGCATCCGCGAGCTGGTCGCGGCCGGCGAGACGCTGACCGCAGGCAATTCGCGCCTCACGCTGACCATTGCGGCCAATTATGGAGGGCGCTGGGACGTCGCGCAGGCCGCCCGCGCGTATTTCGCGGCGCATCCCGAAGGCCTCGCGACAGACGCGGCGATGAGTCCCGAGGTGCTCGAGTCCTACCTTTCGACCGCGTACGCGCCCGAGCCCGATCTGTTCATCCGCACGGGTGGCGAGCAGCGGATCTCCAATTTCCTGCTCTGGCAGCTCGCGTACAGCGAGCTCTACTTCACGGACCTGCTGTGGCCCGATTTCGACGCCGCGGCGTTGCGCGCCGCGATCGCCTCGTTCGGCGCGCGCGAGCGCAGGTTCGGCCAGACCGGCGACCAGGTCCACACCGGGGATGCGTGAGCGCCGGCGCGCCACGCCCTGCATCTTGGATTCCGCCCTCGCCACCCGCATCGGCACCGCGCTGGCGCTCGTCGCCGCGGTCCTCGCCGCGCTGTTCCTGTCGGGTCCGCTCGGATGGGGCATCATCGTTCTGCTGGTCGTGCTCGGCGCTGCCCACGAGTGGGCGAAGCTCGCCGGCTTCGCACGCGGCCGCTGGCTGGTGTTCGTCGGCGGGACGCTGGTCATGGCCGTCAACCTGCTGTTCAATCCGGCGGCTGGCTTCGACGCGGGCTGGCCCGCGGGCGTCGTGCTCGCCGTCTGCGGGGCGGCGACGCTGTTCTGGCTGCTGGCTGCGACGCCGTGGGTGCTTGCGCGCTGGCAGCCCGCGTCCCCGCTGGTGCTGGCCGTCTCGGGCTGGATCGTGCTGATGGGTGCGTTCGTCGCGATCGTCGACCTGCAGACGCGCTCGCCATGGCTCGTGCTCGCGGCGATGGCGATCGTGTGGATCGCCGACACCGCGGCCTATTTCACCGGACGCCGCTTCGGCAAGCACAAGCTGGCGCGCGAGATCAGCCCCGGCAAGACCTGGGAAGGCGTCGGCGGCGCAGTGGCGGCCGTGGTCGTCTACGCCGGGGCGCTGGCGCCGTTCGCATCGTCGGCCGGGTATCGCGGCTCACGTGGCGGCGCCGCGCTGGCACTCTGGATCGCATTTGCCATCGCGCTGGTCCTGCTCTCGGTCATCGGTGATCTCTACGAGTCGCTCCTCAAGCGTCGCGCCGGCGTCAAGGACAGCGGCGCCGTGCTGCCGGGGCACGGCGGCATCCTCGATCGCACCGACGCCCTGCTGGCGGCGATGCCGCCCGTTTCGATCGCCGCACTGCTCCTCCTCGGGCGCCCGTGACGCGACGCCGACTGACGCTGCTCGGGGCGACGGGGTCGATCGGCGACTCGACGCTCGACGTCGTGACGCGCCATCCCGACCGCTTCGAGGTGGTTGCGCTCGCCGCCCATCGCAATGCCGGGAAGCTGCTCGAGCTGTGCCGGCGCCACCGGCCGCGCGTCGCGGCGCTGCACGACGCCGACCGTGCCGGGGAACTCGCGCGCGCGCTGGCAGCCGAAGGCATCGCGACGCGCGTCGTCGCGGGCCAGGCCGGGCTGTGCGAGGTGGCTTCGCTTCCGGAGGTGGACACGGTGCTGGCGGCGATCGTCGGTGCGGCCGGATTGCCGTCCTCGCTCGCCGCCGCTGCGGCGGGAAAGCGGATCCTGCTCGCGAACAAGGAGGCACTGGTGATCGGCGGCGCCCTGTTCATCGAGGCGGTCCAGGCGGGCGGCGCGACGCTGCTGCCGATCGACAGCGAGCACAATGCCGTGTATCAATGCCTGCCGTCGCCCTACGCGCGCGATCCCGGTGCCGCGGGCATACGCCGCATCCTGCTCACCGCATCGGGCGGCCCGTTCTTCGCGCGCAGCGATGTCGACCTCGACCGCGTTACTCCGGACGAGGCCTGCGCCCATCCGAACTGGTCGATGGGGCGCAAGATCTCGGTGGATTCGGCGACGATGATGAACAAGGGCCTCGAAGTGATCGAGGCCCACTGGCTGTTCGGCGCCGACGTCGACCGGATCGAAGTCGTCATTCACCCGCAGAGCATCGTGCATTCGCTGGTCGAATACGTAGACGGGTCCGTCCTGGCGCAACTCGGCAATCCCGACATGCGCACCCCGATCGCGCAGGCGCTGGCCGCGCCCGAGCGCATCGACAGCGGCGTCGCGGCGCTGGATCTCGCGCAGCTTTCGCTGCTCAGCTTCGCGAAACCGGACCGGCGGCGCTTCCCCTGCCTTGATCTCGCCTACGACGCGCTTCGCGCCGACGCAGGCGCGCCGATCGCGCTCAATGCCGCGAACGAGGTCGCGGTCGAGGCGTTCCTCGCCGGCCGCGCGCGTTTCACCGACATCGCTCGCGCGTGCACCGCGGCGCTCGAGCGCCGCAGCGTCGTGCGCATCTCGCATCTCGACGACGCGCTCGCGGCAGACGCGGAGGCTCGAATGATCGCCGGCTCCGAGCTCGGGCTCCCGTCGCGCCCCGGCGCGTCGCTCGCCGCAGGCGTGGGGGGCGTCGGATGAGCGCCGCCGGGCCGTCCCAAGGCGCGAATTGCTCCCCCGGCGGGGGCAGCGCAGCGGCGAATGCCGCAAGCGTGGGGGGCGTCAGATGACGGACGCGGCCTACAAGGTCGTCGCATTCGCCGTCACGCTCGGCGTGCTGGTCGTGTTCCACGAGCTCGGCCACTACGTCGTTGCGCGGCTCGCGGGCGTCAAGGTGCTCCGCTTCTCGGTGGGTTTCGGTCGCGTGATCTGGTCGCGCGTCGTCGGGCGCGACCGCACCGAATGGGCACTTTCGGCAGTGCCGTTGGGCGGCTACGTGAAGATGGCCGACGAGCGCGAGGGCTACGTCAGTGCGCGTGACCTCCCGCGCGCGTTCAACCGGCAATCGGTTTACCGCCGCATTGCGATCGTCGCGGCCGGGCCGATCGCCAACCTGTTGCTCGCTGCACTGCTGTTCAGCGCAACCTACGTCGCAGGAATTCCCGGCCAGCGCCCGCTGCTTGGCGGTCCACCGGCAGCGAGCGCAGCCGCGGCGGCCGACATCCGGGCGGGCGACGAGATCAAGGCCGTCGACGGTGAGCGCGTCCGCAGCTGGCAGGAGCTGCGCTGGCGGATCGTTCGCGCGCAGGGTCAGCGCGCGGTGACGCTGACGCTCGCGCGTGCCGATGTCGGAGGCGCGCCGATCGAGCGCCAGCTTTCGCTCGCCGCCATCAAGGAGCGCGACTGGGACGCCGATCCGCTCACGGCGCTGGGGCTGCGTGCCGATCTCGGCGCTCCGATCATCGACGGCGTGCTTCCCGGAAAGCCTGCAGAGATCGCGGGTCTCGAGGCCGGCGACCGCATCGTCGCGATCGATGGTGCGCCGATGCGCTCGCCGCGCGACGTGTCCGCCGCGACCAACTCGCATCCCGGCGCCAGGCTCGTCTATCGCGTTCTGCGCAACGGAAAGCCGCTCGACATCCCGGTCACCGTGGAGTCGGTCGAGCGCGACGGACACAGGATCGGGCTCGCCGGCGTGCGGCTGCGGGTCGATCCGGCGGTGGCCGAGCGCCTTGCCGTCACCGTCCGCTATGGCGTCGTCGACGCCGTCGACGCCGGTGTGCGCAAGACCTGGGAGCTTTCGGCGTTCACCGTGCGGATGCTGGGCCGGATCCTGGTCGGCGACGCATCGCTCAAGAACATCAGCGGGCCGCTGACGATGGCCGACATCGCCGGCCAATCCGCGCAGGCGGGCACGCTGGTGTTCGTGAGCTACCTCGCACTGATCAGCATCAGTCTGGGCGTACTGAACCTGCTCCCCATTCCGCTATTGGATGGGGGCCATTTGCTGTATTATCTCGCCGAACTCATCAAAGGCAGTCCCGTATCCGACCGTGTATTCGAGGTCGGTCAGCGCATCGGCATGGCGATGCTCGCCGTCCTGATGGCCCTGGCGCTCTTCAATGACGTTTCCCGCCTGTTCTGACCGTCGCCGGCGCACTCGCGCCGGCCTTTCCCTCCCCGCGCTGCTAGTCGGCGTGTTCCTGTCCGCGCTTTCCGTCGCCGCATGGGCGATCGAGCCCTTCGTCGTCAAGGACATCCGGGTCGACGGGGTGCAGCGCACCGAGCCGGGCACGGTGTTCAACTACCTGCCGATCAAGGTCGGCGACCGGGTCGACGACCAGAAGATCTCCGACGCCGTCAAGGCGCTGTATGCGACGGGGTTCTTCCGGGACGTCCGCCTCGAGGCGCAGGGCGACGTGCTGATCGTCGCGGTCGAGGAGCGGCCGACGATCAGCTCGATCACCTATGTGGGCAACAAGGAGTTCGACACCGATACGATCAAGAAGGCGATGAAGGACATCGGGCTGGCCGAGGCCCGGATCTTCGATCGTTCGGTGCTCGATCGCGCGGAACAGGAGTTGAAGCGGCAGTACATCACGCGCGGCAAATACGCGGCCGACGTCCAGACGACGGTCACCCCGCAGCAGCGCAACCGCGTGGCGATCAACTTCACGATCAAGGAAGGCGATTCGGCGAAGATCGCCCGCATCAACATCGTCGGGACCAAGGCCTACTCCGAGAAGCAGCTGCTCGACCAGATGACGCTGACGACGCCGGGCTGGCTGACCTGGTACACCAAGAACGACCAGTACTCGAAGCAGAAGCTCGCGGGCGATCTCGAGACGCTGCGCAGCTGGTACCAGAATCGCGGCTACCTGGAGATGAACGTCGACTCCACCCAGGTGTCGATCACGCCCGATAAGCAGCAGATCTACATCACGATCAACGTCAGCGAGGGCCCGCGGTTCACCGTCGGCGACGTGCGGATCGCAGGCGACCTCGTCGTCCCGGCCGCCGACCTCGAGAAGCTCGTACGCATCAAGAGCGGCGACGTGTTCTCGCGCGAGAAGCTGCAGGCGTCGGCCAAGGACATGAGCGACCGGCTCGGGGCGGAGGGATACGCGTTCGCCAACGTCAACGCCGTGCCCGAGCTCGACCGGAAGGACGCCAAGGCCTCGTTCACCTTCTATGTCGACCCCGGTCGCCGCGCCTACGTGCGCATGATCAACATCAGCGGCAATGCGAAGACGCGCGACGTGGTCATACGCCGCGAGTTCCGGCAGCTCGAGGACGCGTGGTACGACGGCCCCCGGATCGAGCGCTCGAAGGAACGGGTGAAGCGTCTCGGCTACTTCGACGACGTCAACATCGAGACTCCGCCGGTTCCGGGCACCTCGGACCAGGTCGACGTGGATGTCTCGGTCACCGAGCGGCAGACGGGCAACCTGCTCGCGGGCGTCGGGTACTCGAGCGCGGAGGGCGTGGTCCTGAACGCCTCGGTATCCCAGCAGAACATCTTCGGGTCGGGCAATGCGCTGACGGTGGGGATCAACACCGGCAGGTTCGACCGGACGTACTCGACGGTGTTCGTGCAGCCTTACTACACGGTCGACGGCGTGTCGCGGACGATCGAGGCGTACCAGAAGAACCTCGATCCGACAGGGCTCGCGATCTCGCAGTACTCGTCGCACACGCTGGGCGCGGCGCTCGGGTTCGGCGTTCCGGTCACCGAGAACGACACGATCAATTTCGGCGGCAGGGTCGAGCACACGAAGATCGCACTGTTCACCGACACCCCGCCCGTGTACCAGGATTTCGTCAATCAGTTCGGCGAAACGACCAACGCGTTCATCCTGTCTGCCGGGTGGTCGCGGGACACGCGCGACGATGCCCTCTATCCGAGCAAGGGTCGCCTGCAGAGCGTGCTTCTCGAGTCGGGGATGCCGTTCGGCGACCTCGCGTACTACAAGCTCCAGTACACCCAGTCGTACTACCAGCCGCTCTACGGTGACCTGATCCTGATGATGCGCACCGACCTCGGCTACGGCAACGGCCTTTCGGGCAAGCCGTTGCCGTTCTTCAAGGCGTTCTTCGCCGGTGGCGGGGATTCGGTCCGCGGTTACGATACCGCATCGCTGGGCCCGCGTGACAGCTTCGGCAACGCGCTCGGGGGCCGCAGGAAGATAATCGGCAACGTCGAGATGTTCTATCCGATCCTCAAGGGCGACAAGGCGGTGCGCGCGAGCGTGTTCGTCGACGCGGGGCAGATCTACACGGACGGCAGCCAGTCGCAGTTCGAGTCGTTCCGTTACTCCGCCGGCGTCGGCGTACAGTGGAACTCCCCGGTGGGCCCGCTGAAGTTCAGCTACGGCATTCCGCTGAACGCAAAGCCCGGCGATCGGGAGCAGCGCTTCCAGTTCCAGGCAGGCACGGCGTTCTGATGTGCCGCGAAGCGCAGGCAGATCCGGAGGGATTCAAGTGCTGAAGCACCTGATGCATGCATTCTTCGCCGGCGCGCTGCTGCTGACGGCGGGCGCGGCGACGGCGGCCGACTACAAGATCGGGTTCGTGAACACCGAGCGCCTTTTCCGCGAGGCGGCTCCCGCAAAGCGGGCGCAGGCCAAGATCGAGAAGGAGTTCGCCGTTCGCGACGCCGAGATCCAGAAACTCGCGAAGCAGGTGCGTGACATGCAGACATCGCTCGATCGCGATGGCGCCACGATGTCGGATGCCGATCGCCGCAACAAGGAGCGGGACCTCGCGAACCAGTCGCGCGACCTGCAACGTATGCAGCGCGAATTCCGCGAGGACCTGAACCTTCGGCGCAACGAGGAGCTTGCCGGGATCCAGGAGCGCGCCAACAAGGTGATCCAGCAGATCGCGGAAAGCGAGAAGTACGACCTGATCCTCCAGGATCCCGTGGTCTACGCGAGCCAGCGCATCGACATCACCGACAAGGTGATCAAGGCGCTCGCCGACAAATAGCGCGATTGCCCGCGATCGGCGGGCCGCGCGAGCGCGCAACGGTCCATCGCGATGCCACCCCCGACGCCGGCCGCGGGATTCCGACTGGACGAACTCGCGCTGCGCTGCGGGGCGACGGTCGACGGCGACGGCGCCACCCGGATCGAACGCGTCGGCACGCTCGAGCATGCCGGGCCCGGGGACATCGCGTTCCTCGCCAATCCGCGCTACCGGACGCGGCTCGCGACGACGCGCGCGGCGGCCGTCATCGTCGCGCCCGGTGACGCCGGCGCGACGTCGCTGCCCAAGCTGATCGCCGCCGATCCGTACGCGACCTTCGCGCGAGTGGCCGGTGTCCTGCATCCGCCAGAGGCGGTGGTGGCGGGCGTCCATCCGACGGCGGTCATCGATCCGTCGGCCAGCGTCGCGGCGACGGCGGCAGTCGGGCCCTGCGCGGTGATCGGCGCGGGCGCGTCGATCGGCGAGCGCGCGTCCATCGGCGCGCATTGCACGATCGGCGACGGCGCGTCGATCGGCGAGGACGCAGTGCTCGATGCCCGGGTCGGCGTCTATGCGCGCTGCGTGATCGGGCCGCGAACGCTGATCCACAGCGGAGCGGTGATAGGCGCCGACGGCTTCGGGCTCGCCCAGGCCGATGGCGGGTGGCTGAAGATCCCCCAGATCGGGCGCGTCGTCGTCGGTGCCGACGTCGAGATCGGCGCGAACACGACGATCGACCGCGGGGCGATCGACGACACCCGGATCGAAGAAGGCGTCAAGCTCGACAACCAGATCCAGATCGGTCATAACTGCGTCATCGGTGCGCACACCGCGATCGCCGGCTGCGTCGGCATCGCGGGCTCGACCCGGATCGGGCGCAGCTGCCGGATCGGGGGCGCGGCGATGATCTCCGGGCACCTCGAGATCGCCGACGGCACGGTAATATCGGCGGCGACGCTGATCCACGAATCGATCAGCGCGCCGGGCGTATACACGGGTGCGTTTCCCGCGCTTCCGCACCGTGAGTGGAGGCAGGTTGCGTCGCAGACGCGACGTCTGCGCGAGCTGGCCGATCGGGTCAAGGCGCTGGAGCGCATGCTGGCGCGCACGAAGCCCGACGCCGGTGCGGTCTAGGGGAGGATAGCTTGGCGGAGCTCGACATCGGCATGATCCAGCGGTTGCTGCCGCATCGGTATCCGATGCTGCTGGTCGATCGTGTGCTGGACTGGGAGGCGGGGCGGTCAATTCGCGGCCTGAAGAACGTGACCGCCAACGAGCCGTTCTTCCAGGGACACTTCCCCGAATACAAGGTGATGCCGGGCGTCCTCGTCATCGAGGCGATGGCACAGGTCGCGGGGCTGCTCACGATGCTGTCCGAGTTCGCGCGCCGCGACGGCAGCCAGCTGGTGCTGTTCGCAGGCATCGACGAGGCACGGTTCAAGCGGCAGGTCGTGCCCGGGGACACGCTCACGCTCGAAGCCAGCCTGGAGCGTGCCGTGCGCGGTGTCGGGCGCTTCCGCACGCGGGCGACGGTCGGCGACCAGCTCGTCTGCGAAGCGACGCTGCTGGCAGCGATCCGCGACGTGCCGCCGGTGCCGCCCCTGCCTGTCTAGCCACGTGCCGGCGATCCATCCCACCGCCCTGGTCGATCCGGGCGCGGAGCTCGCCGACGACGTCGAGATCGGCGCGTACTCGATCGTCGGCGGCAGCGTGCGCGTCGGCCCCGGGACGCGCATCGGACCCCACGTCGTCATCGCCGGCCGCACGTCGATCGGCGCACGCAACCGGATCTTCCAGTTCGCGTCGGTCGGCGACATTCCGCAGGATCGAAAGTACGACGGGCAGCCGACGACGACGACGATCGGCGACGACAACGTCATTCGCGAGTACGTCTCGATCCACGCGGGAACGGCGCAGGACCGGGGCACGACGACGATCGGCAATGGCAACTGGATGCTCGCGTACACGCACGTCGCGCACGATTGCATCGTGGGCAACCAGACGACGTTCTCGAACAACGCGCAGATCGCCGGTCACGTCAGCATCGGGGATTTCGCGGTGCTCGGCGCGTTCTCCGGGGTCCACCAGTTCTGCCGCGTCGGCTCGCACACGATGCTCGCGGCCGGAACGATCGTGCTGCAGGACGTCCCGCCGTTCGTGACGGTGGCCGGCTACCCGGCGAAGCCGGCGGGAACCAACAACGAGGGGCTGCGCCGGCGCGGTCACTCGCCGGCCGATATCGCAGTCGTGCGTCGCGCCTACCGGACGCTCTACCGGGCCGGCCTGTCGCTCGACAGCGCGCGCGTCGAGCTCGCGAAGGCGGCGGCCGATGCGCCGTTGCTCCAGCAGCTGGTCGACTTCCTCGCCGAACCGGGCCGCGGCATCGTGCGCTGACCGCGCTCGCTCCGGGTCGCGGCGCGTCTGTCGAAAGGAAAATCCGGGACGGACCACGGTTTCGAGTCGGCACCGATCCCAAGGCCATGTATCCGGCGCAATCGTGGGCGAGGGGCCGTGCGCTAAGATCACGGCTTTGCTCGGGGGCGGAATGCGTGACGCATCGGGGGAGGCGGCGCCAATCACGATTGGCATCGTCGCCGGCGAAGCGTCGGGCGACGCGCTCGCGGCGACGCTGATCCGCGCGCTGCGGCTGCGCCGCGGTGACATCCGCTTCGCCGGCATCGCCGGTCCGAGGATGGAGGCCGAAGGCTGCGAGGTGTGGGCGCCGATGGAACGCCTCGCCGTGCGCGGCTTCGTCGAAGTCCTCGCCCACCTTCCGTCGCTGATTGCGCTTCGGCGCGGGATCGGGCGACGCTTCATCGGATCGCGCATCCCGCTGTTCGTCGGTGTGGATGCGCCCGATTTCAACCTCGGCCTCGAGCGGCGCCTCAAGCGGCATGGCATTCGCACCGTGCATTTCGTGAGCCCGTCGGTCTGGGCATGGCGCAAGGAGCGCCTCAAGACCATCGGTGCCGGCGTCGACCGGATGCTCGCACTCTTTCCTTTCGAGCCCCCGTTGTACGAGGAGGCCGGCATCCCGGTGACCTACGTCGGGCATCCGATGGCCGCCGACGCGGCCGGGCCCGAGACGCGCCGCTCGACGCGCGAGGTCCTGAAGCAGAAGCCGGCGACGCCGCTGTTCGCGCTGCTTCCGGGGAGCCGGCTATCGGAGATCGAGATGCACGCCCGCCTGGTGCTCGACGCGGCGGCGCAGATCGTCGAGGCGCGGCCCGATGCACGGTTCGTCGTTCCACTGGTGTCGCGCACGACCCGCGACGCGTTTCTCGAGGTGCAGCACCGTGCAGGGCACGACACGCTTCCCATCACGCTGCTCTACGGCCATGCGGGAGACGCGCTGCGCGCTGCCGATGTCGCGCTGGTCGCGTCGGGAACAGCGACGCTCGAAGCGGCCCTCGCGCGCTGCCCGCACGTGATCTTCTACCGCGTGTCCTCGCTCACTGCCTGGATCGTCCGCCGCAAGCTGCTGCTGCCCTGGGTCGGGCTGCCCAACGTTCTCGCCGGGCGTTTCGTCGTCCCGGAATTCCTGCAGGAGGATGCGACTCCGGGCAATCTCGCACAGGC
Organism: uncultured beta proteobacterium; assembly: GCA_963734515.1. Classification (GTDB taxonomy): domain Bacteria; phylum Pseudomonadota; class Gammaproteobacteria; order Burkholderiales; family Casimicrobiaceae; genus VBCG01. The sequence goes on from CAVTHP010000007.1 coordinate 301,305, forward strand.
CGCGCTGAACCTGTTCGACGACACGGTGACGAGGCGACGCCTCGAGGCCCTGTTCGGGGCCTTCGGACAGCGGCTCGCTGCCGACACCGGCGCGCTGGCTGCGGACGCGGTGATCGACGAGCTGGATGCAAGCACGGGACGGCGCAGGGCGGCGGATGGACCGACGGCCGCGCTGCGCACCCCGCCATGACCCAGGGGGCACGCGGGCGCAGGACGGCACCGGCTGGCGACGCCAGGGTGCTGGTGGCGGGCATCGACGAGGCGGGAAGGGGACCACTCGCCGGGCCGGTCGTCGCCGCCGCAGTGATTCTCGATCCTGCGCGCCCGGTCGACGGCCTTCGCGATTCGAAGCTGCTGTCGCCCGGGCGGCGCGAGCGCCTTGCCGTCGAGATCCGCGCCCGGTCGATCGCCTGGGCGGTCGCGGCCTGCGGCGTGGCGGAGATCGATGAAATCAACATCCTGCGGGCGACGCTGCTCGCGATGCGGCGCGCGGTCGAGGCGCTGCAGGTTCGGCCGGTCCAGGCGCTGGTCGACGGCGATCGCTGTCCGGAGCTCGCGTGCCCGACGCGCGCGATCGTCCGGGGCGATCGCGATGTCGCCGCGATCGCGGCGGCGTCCATCCTCGCGAAGACCGCGCGCGACGCGATGCTGATCGAGCTCGACCGCGAATACCCGATGTACGGCTTCGCGCGTCACAAGGGCTACGGGACTCCCGAACACCTCGCGGCGCTGGGGTTTTACGGTCCCTGTCCCGCGCACCGGCGCAGCTTCGCACCGGTGGCGCAGTCCTCTCTCGGATTCTGAGAAAACGCGATGGACCGCTTGCCGGCACTCCTCGCGCCGACCGCGGTCGAAGCTGCAAGGCGCTCGACTCGGTTGACGGCGGGCGGACCCGCCACTACGATTCAGGCTCTTTGCGCCGGCCGTCCGGCCGGCTGCATCCCCCGGAGTGAGCGATGATTCATTGCGTATTGCACGACCCCAACGATTCGGTCGCCGTCGTCGTCGTAGAAGGCATGAAGGCGGGCACCCGGATGACCGGCCTCATCCTCGACCAGGACCGGACGATCGAACTCGATTGCCTGCAGGACATTCCGATCGGGCACAAGGTTGCACTGAAGGACATGGCCGTCGGCGACACCGTCATCAAGTACGGGGTGGACATCGGCAAGGTGGTGCAGCCGATCCGGAAGGGAATGCACGCGCACGTGCACAACATCAAGACCAAGCGGTGGTAACGATGAAAACGACTTTCCAGGGTTATCGGCGCGAGAACGGCCGCGTCGGCGTACGCAATCACGTGATCGTCCTGCCCGTCGACGATCTGTCGAATGCCGCGGCGGAAGCGGTCGCCAACAACATCAAGGGCGCGCTCGCGATCCCGCATCCCTACGGACGCCTGCAGTTCGGAGCGGACCTCGATCTCCATTTCCGCACGCTGATCGGCGCCGGGAGCAATCCCAACGTGGCCGCGGTCGTGGTCATCGGCATCGAGGAGCAGTGGACGAAGAAGGTCGTCGACGGGATCGCCGTGACCGGAAAGCCGGTCCAGGGCTTCGGCATCGAGCTGCACGGCGACCACGACACGATCATGCGGGCGTCCAAGGTCGCGCGCGAGTACGTCCAGTGGGCGAGCGAACTGGCCCGTGTCGAGTGCCCCCTCAAGGACCTCTGGGTGTCGACCAAGTGCGGCGAGTCGGACACGACGTCGGGCTGCGGCGGCAATCCGACGGTCGGGGACGCGTTCGACAAGCTCTACGCCGTGGGCTGCACGCTGGTCTTCGGCGAGACGACCGAGCTGACCGGCGGCGAGCAGCTGGTCGCCGCACGCTGTCGCGACGACAAGGTCCGCGCCGAGTTCATGCGGATGTTCGACCGCTACCAGGGTGTCATCGAGCGTCACAAGACGAGCGATCTCTCCGATTCGCAGCCGACCAAGGGCAACATCGCCGGCGGGCTGACGACGATCGAGGAGAAGGCGCTGGGCAACATCCAGAAGATCGGCAGGGTGTGCACGGTCGACGGCGTGCTCGACAAGGCCGAGGTTCCCACGCATCCGGGTCTGTGGTTCATGGACAGTTCGTCGGCGGCGGCGGAGATGGTCACGCTCTGCGCTGCGTCGGGCTTCGCCGTGCATTTCTTCCCGACCGGTCAGGGCAACGTGATCGGCAATCCGATACTGCCGGTCATCAAGGTCTGCGCCAATCCGCGCACCGTGCGCACGATGAGCGAGCACATCGACGTCGACACCTCCGGGCTGCTGCAGCGGGAGATTACGATGGACCAGGCCGGCGACAAGCTGCTCGACATGATGTTCCGGACCGCGAACGGGCGCCTGACGGCCGCCGAGGCGCTGGGCCATCGCGAGTTCGTTCTGACGCGACTCTACGAGAGCGCCTGACCGGCACCGCTGCCCATTCACGATCAAGCAGGAGGAGAGGACCATGCAACGTTCGACCAAAGGCGCGCTCGCGCTCGTCTGCGCCTTGGCGCTGTCTGCGGCGGCGCTTCCCGCGCGCGCGGAAATGAGCGAGATCCACGTTGCCGAGCAGTACGGGATCAGCTATCTGCCGCTGATGATCATGCAGGACCGGAAGCTGATCGAGAAGCACGCGAAGGCCGAAGGCATCGACGTCAAGGTCGCGTGGTCCAAATTCGCCGGCGGCAACGTGATGAACGATGCGCTGCTGTCGGGGGGCCTCCAGTTCGCGTCGGGAGGGGTCGGCCCGCTGATCACGCTGTGGGCCAAGACGCACGGCAACCTCGATGTGAAGGCTGTATCGGCGATCAACTCGATGCCGCTGTACCTCGTCAGCAGCGATCCCGCCGTCAAGACGGTCAAGGACTTGAGCGACAAGGACCGGATCGCGCTGCCGGCAGTCAAGGTCTCGATCCAGGCGGTGACGCTGCAGATGGCGGCCGAGAAGGCTTTCGGCCCGGGCCAGGAGCACAAGCTCGATCACCTGACGGTATCGCTGTCGCATCCCGACGCGATGACTGCACTGCTGTCGGGCAGGTCCGAGATCAACGGTCACTTCGGGTCGCCTCCGTTCCAGTACCAGGAGCTCGAGCATCCGGGCGTCCACCTGGTCCTGAATTCCTACGACGTACTGGGCGGGCCGGCGACGTTCAACACGGTCTGGACGACTGCGAAATTTCGCAAGGAGAACCCCAAGATCTACCGTGCGTTCGTCGATGCGCTCGACGAGTCGATGAAGATCATCAACGGCGACAAGAAGGCCGCCGCTGAGGACTACCTGCGGCTGGCCAAGAGCAAATTGAGCCTGGACAGCGTCGTGCACATGCTGAACGACCCGAACATCGTCTTCACGACGACACCACAGGGCGTGACCAAGTACGCGGATTTCATGTACAAGGTCGGTTCGATCAAGGTCAAGCCGGAGTCGTGGAAGAACATCTTCTTCCCGAACGCCCACAATCTTCAGGGTAGCTGATGCCCACCGGGGGAGGGGCGCCCGACCTGCCAGACTTCGCCGACATCCGGGCAGCGCATTCGCGCATTGCGAAGCTCGTGCATCGCACGCCGGTGATGACCTGCGCGTCCATCGACGCCGAGGTCGGCGCGACGCTGCATTTCAAGTGCGAGCACCTGCAGAAGATCGGCGCGTTCAAGGCACGGGGCGCGTGCAACGCCGTGTTCTCCCTGCCTGACGACGTTGCGCTCCGCGGCGTCGTCACGCACTCGTCGGGCAATCACGGCGCGGCGCTGGCCTATGCGGCCAGCCGCCGCGGCATTCCCGCCTGGGTCGTGATGCCGGAGAATGCACCGCAGGTGAAGCAGGACAACGTCCGCCGTTTCGGCGCCGGCGTGCGGATCTGCGCGCCGACGGTCGCCGCGCGCGAGGCGGCTTGTGCCGAGGTCGAGCGCGAGACCGGCGCGAGCCTCGTCCACCCGTTCGACGATTCGCGGGTCATAGCCGGGCAGGGCACGGCAGCGCTGGAGCTCGTCGAGGCGGTTCCCGACCTCGACGTCGTCGTCGCGCCCTGCGGCGGCGGCGGCCTGCTGTCGGGAACGGCGATCGCGGTCCGCTCCGCGTCACCGAAGACGCAGGTGATCGGTGCCGAGCCCGCCAACGCCGACGACGCCACCCGCAGCTTCGCCTCGGGCAGGCTCGAGCCGCTTGCCGCCACCACGACGATCGCCGATGGGCTGCGCACGTCGCTGGCGCCGCGCACCCTTGCTGCGATAAGAGCTCACGTCGGCGCGCTGCACAGCTGCAGCGAGCAGGGCATCGTGCGCGCGATGCGCATGATCTTCGAGCGGATGAAGCAGGTCGTCGAGCCATCGGCCGCCGTCGCGCTCGCGAGCCTTCTCGAACATTCCACCGCGGTCAGGGGTTTGCGCGTCGGCGTGATCCTGTCCGGGGGCAACGTCGACCTGGACAGACTGCCATGGCTTCCTCGATGAAGAACGATACGCACGCGGGTCCGCTGCTCGAGGTCCGCGGCGTGACCCTGCAATACAAGACCAAGGATCACCTGGTCACCGCCACCTACCGCGTCGGGTTCGACATCTACAACTCCGACCGTTTCGTGCTGCTCGGCCCGTCGGGCTGCGGCAAGTCGACGCTGCTGAAGGCGGTCGGGGGCTACATGCAGCCGGTTGAGGGCGAGATCCGGCTGAAGGGCCAGGTCGTCCGGCGACCGGGCCCCGACCGGATGATGGTATTCCAGGAGTTCGACCAGCTCCTGCCATGGCGCACGGTCAAGGAGAACGTCATGTTCCCGCTGCGCACCGGCGGGCGTCTGTCGCGCAAGGCCGCGCAGGAGAAGGCGATGGAGTACATCGCGAAGGTCAATCTCTCCAAGTTCGCCGACAGCTATCCGCATACGCTGTCCGGGGGCATGAAGCAGCGCGTGGCGATCGCCCGCGGCATGGCGATGGAGCCGGCGATCCTCCTGATGGACGAGCCGTTCGCGGCCCTCGACGCGCTGACGCGGCGCAAGATGCAGGACGAGCTGCTGTCGCTGTGGGAGGGCACCCGGTTCACCGTGCTGTTCGTCACGCATTCGATTCTCGAGGCGATCAAGATCGGCAGCCGCATCCTGCTGCTTTCGCCACACCCGGGCCAGGTCAAGGCCGAGATCGACAGCCTTCCCGCGGGCGCCGACGGTGCGATCGTCACTGCTCTCGAGAAGCGGATTCATTCGATGCTGTTCGCAGATTCCATCGAAGGGGGTACCGAATGACGAATTCGGCCATTGTTCCGTCGGGGAGACCCGAGATCCTGCGGGAGCCGATCGCCTCCGAGGCCTTCGGGATCGTGCAGAAGCCGCTGTCGACGTGGGAGAGGATCACCAACGTCGGTGCGGTCCGCAAGTTCGTGCTGCTCGTCCTGCTCGCCGCAGCCTGGCAGATCTACGCCAGCCAGCTCAACAACCCGCTGCTGTTCCCGACCTTCGGTTCGACGATCCATGCGTTCGTAAAGGGCTTCGCCAGCGGCGAGCTCGTCACCAAGTCGTTGACCTCGCTCTCCGTGCTGGTGAAGGGTTACGCGGCGGGCATCGCCTGCGCTGCGGTGCTCACGATGGTCGCGATCACGACGCGGATCGGCACCGACCTCCTCGAGCTGCTGACGTCGATGTTCAATCCGCTGCCGGCAATCGCGCTGCTGCCGCTCGCACTGATCTGGTTCGGACTCGGCGAGGGCAGCATCATCTTCGTCATCATCCATTCGGTGCTGTGGGCAGTGGCGCTCAACACGCATTCGGGCTTCCTGTCGGTATCGAACACGCTGCGGATGGTCGGGCGCAACTACGGCCTGCGTGGCCTGCCCTACGTCGTCCGGATCCTGGTCCCGGCGGCGTTCCCGTCGATCCTGACCGGTCTCAAGATCGGCTGGGCTTTCGCGTGGCGCACGCTCATCGCGGCGGAGCTCGTGTTCGGCGTCTCGTCGGGGTCGGGCGGGCTCGGCTGGTACATCTACGAGAACAAGAACGAGCTCGAGATTCCGGCCGTGTTCGCGGGACTGTTCACCGTGATCGTGATCGGGCTTATCGTCGAAAACGTCATCTTCAGGACGCTCGAGACGCGCACCGTGAGAAAATGGGGTCAGCAGAGCTGACGCGGACCCGCACGACGTGACACGACACCTCCCGACACCGGATTACCCGCGCTTCCATCTGGCGTTCCCGGTGACCGATCTTGCCGCAGCGCGCCGCTTCTACGGCGAGTTCCTCGGCTGTGCCGAGGGGCGGAGCAGCGACGACTGGATCGATTTCGATTTCTTCGGTCACCAGATCGTTGCGCACAAGGTCGATTCCGCCCGGACGGCCGACGCGACGAGCCTCGTCGACGGCAAGCAGGTTCCGGTCCGGCATTTCGGGGTCGTGACCGACCGCGGAACCTGGGACGGGCTCGCCGAGCGGTTCCGCGCGGCCGGCGTCGAGTTCGTCATCGAGCCCTACGTGCGCTTTCGCGGCGAGCCCGGCGAGCAGGCGACGATGTTCTTTCTCGATCCTTTCGGCAATGCACTCGAGTTCAAGGCATTCGCGGACATCAACCAGCTGTTCGCGACCTGAATCGTCGCGTCGTGTCGCCGCGCAACGCGCGGCCGACGGGCCGCGACGGCGCCCTGACCAAGGTCCTGACCCAACAGCCATGCGCATCGTGATCAGTGAGTTCATGGACGATGCCGCGGTCGCCGAGCTGTCGCGGCGATTCGACGTCGTCTACGACCGGGACCTGGTCGACCGCCCTGCCGACCTGCGGGCCCGCCTCGCGGATGCGGACGCGCTGATCGTGCGCAATCGCACGCAGGTCGACGTCGCGCTGCTCGCGTCCGCGCCGGGGCTTCGGGTCGTCGGACGCCTGGGCGTGGGTCTCGACAACATCGACACCGGTGCCTGCGACGCGCGGGGCGTCGAGGTGATCCCGGCGACGGGCGCGAATGCGCGCGCTGTCGCCGAATACGTGGTCGCTGCCGCGATGCTGCTGCTGCGCGGTACGTATCAGTCGAGCGCCGATGTCGCCGCCGGGAAATGGCCGCGGGCGGCGCTGTCGGGTGGTCGCGAGATCCAGGGCAGGACGATCGGCCTGGTCGGTTTCGGCGGCATCGGCCGCGAGACCGGCGGCCTCGCCAGGGCGGTCGGCATGCGGGCCGTCGGCTTCGATCCGCAGGTCGCTGCGGATTCCCCCGTCTGGGCTCAGGAGCAGACGACGGCCCTCGCTTTCGCCGACGTACTGGCAGGCTGCGACGTGCTGTCGCTGCATGTGCCGTTGACCGCGGGCACGCGCAACCTGATCGATGCGGCAGGGATCGCGACGATGCGTCAAGGCGCCATCCTGATCAACACGTCGCGCGGGGGTGTCGTCGACGAGGGCGCCGTTGCCGCGGCACTCGCGGCAGGCACGCTCGGCGGGGCCGCGCTCGACGTCTTCGAGCACGAGCCCCTCGCGGCGGGCTCGCCGCTCGCCGGTTGCCCGCGGCTCCTGCTGACCCCGCACGTCGCGGGACTGACGCATGAATCGAACCTGCGCGTGTCGACGCTGATTGCCGAGAAGGTCGCCGCCGCGCTCGCAAACTGACCAGTCCACGAGCGGCCGCGTGCGCCGATCGACAATGGGAACATCGAGATGCCGAAATTCGCGCCTGAAGCCTTGAATGATCTCGCGATGCGCGCACTGCGCCGAGCCGGCGCATCCGACGCGATGGCGGCTGCGACTGCGCAGGCACTGGTCGACGCCGATCGGCAGGGTCTCGCGTCGCACGGCGTGTCGCGCGTTCCCCAGTACGCGGCGCATCTTGCCAACGGCCGCGCCGACGGGCGGGCCGTTGCGCGCGTCGTCAAGGCAAAAGGCGGAGCGGTGCTGGTGGACGCGGGCTGCGGGCTCGCATTTCCGGCCTGCGCGCTTGCCGTCGCCGAGGCGATCGCGCGTGCCCGCGAGTCCGGCGTCGCTTTCGCAGGCGTCACCAACAGCCATCATTTCGGGGTTGCCGCGTACCATCTCGGGCCCGTTGCGCAGGCCGGCATGGTCGGCCTGGCGTTCGGGAACTCGCCCGCGGCAATGCCTGCGGCGGGAGGCGCGCGCCCGATCTTCGGCACCAATCCGATTGCGGCGGTGTTTCCGCGGCGCGAAGGGCTGCCGCTGACGATCGACCTGTCGCTGTCCGAGGTCGCGCGCGGCAAGGTGATGGTCGCAGCCAAGGAAGGAAAGTCGATCCCGCTGGGCTGGGCGCTCGACAAGGCGGGAACCCCGACCACCGACCCGATCGCTGCGCTCGAGGGGTCGATGCTGCCGATGGGCGGGGCCAAGGGTGCGATGCTGGCGCTGATCGTCGAGCTTGCTGGTCACCGCGCTGACCGGCGCGGCGATGGGATTCGAGGCGAGTTCGTTCTTCGTCGACGAGGGCAACCGACCTCGCATCGGCCAGGCGTTCCTGGTCGTCGACCCCGACGCGCTCGCCGGTCGCGACGTCTACCTCGAGCGCGTCGAGACGCTGGTCGCCGAGATGACCAGGGACCCCGGCGTCCGCCTCCCGGGCGCGCGCCGCGACGCGCTGTCGCGTCGGGCGCAGACCGACGGCGTCGAGATTCCGCAGGCGCTGGCCGACAAGCTGCGCTTGCTCGCAGGTTGACCGGGAACCGGCCGTGACCCGCGTGCCGCGCACTACCGGGCTGCTGCTGAACCTGGCGCATGCGATCGATCACATGTTCCTGCTGATCTTCGCGTCGGCGGTCGGTTCGATCGCGGCCGAGTTCGGTTTCGCTCGCTGGGAGGACCTGATGCCCTACGGCGCCGGCGCGTTCGCATTGTTCGGAATCGGCTCGCTGCCGGCGGGGCGCCTGGGGGACCTGTGGGGGCGCCGGCGGATGATGCTGGTGTTCTTCTTCGGCATGGGGGTCAGCGCGCTGGTCGTCGCGCTGACGCGAAGCGCATGGCAGCTCGGGATCGCACTGACGCTGATGGGCGCGTTTTCCGCGATCTACCATCCGGTCGGCATACCGATGCTCGTGCGCGGATCGAAGCGTCCCGGTCTCACGATCGGCTTCAACGGGCTGGCCGGCAACCTCGGCGTCGCGCTCGCAGCGGTCATGACCGGCTTCCTGGTCAAGTACGCGGGCTGGCGCGCTGCCTTCGTCGTTCCTGCGTTCATCTCGTTCGCCTGCGGAATGCTGTTCGCGCGTGCGGCGCCGATCGAGGGCGTGGCGCCCGCGCGCCGGGCGATGACGCATGCGATGCTTCCCAAGGGGGTGCTCGCGAAGGTGTTCGCGATCGTGACCGTCGCGTCGATCTCGGCCAGCATGCTCTACAACTTCACGACCAACGGCAATGGCGAGCTGCTGCACGAGCGTCTGCGCGGCATCGTCGACGATCCGGCGTCGCTGGGGGTGCTGCTGGCGCTGGTCTACGTCGCCGGTGCGCTGGCACAGGTTGCCGTCGGACTGTTGCTCGATCGCGTGCCGGTCAAGCTGCTCTACGCGGGGATCGTCGCCGCGCAGGTCCCGCTGTTCGTGGTCGCGGCGGGCGCGAGCGGATGGGCTTTCTACGCATCGATGATCGCGTTCATGGTCGCCGTGTTCGGGGCGATTCCATTCACCGATGCGCTGATCGTCCGCTATGTCGACGACAGCGTCCGCTCGCGCGTGTCGGGCATGCGGCTCGCGGTCGCGTTCGGCGTGAGCTCGCTCGCCGTCTGGGCGCTGGGCCCACTGGTCAAGGCGGCAGGCTTCCGGTCGCTGCTGCTGCTGATGGCGGGCACCGCGCTGGTCACGCTGTTCGTCGTGATGCTCCTGCCGCGTTCGCAGGGCGCTGGACTTGCCGGTCAGCCGCGGGGATCGGGCGCACCGAATCGATAGCGCAGGCCGACCCAGAGGGTTCGCGCTGCGCCCACCGCGCGGAACTGCTCCGGGACGGCGTCGATGCCGCTGGCGGGGCCGAAGCTGCGGCCCGGACCGGTGAACACGTTGGACCCCAGCAATCCGAAGTTGTAATAGCGCCGGTCGAGAAGGTTGTCGACGCGCGCATACACCTGCAGCTGCGGCGACGCATCGTACTGGAGGTCGAGCCCGACGACGGCATAGCCAGGCAGGCGTCCATGGATGTCGGCGTTGTTCTCGTCGCCGTGGGCGTACTGATCGGACGCGGCGATCACACCGGCGCCGACCGACAGCGGACCCCGCGCGTATCTTAGGCGCAGCTTGATCGTGTCGGCGGGAATGCCCGGGATCCGGTTGCCCGGGCGGACGGCGATCGCGCCGGCGGCGTCGGCGGCCGAGTTGTCGGCGGACGCTGCCGCGAATGTCGACCGGAACGTCGCATCGAGGTGGTTGTAGCGCAGCGATACGTGCAGCGGTCCGAACTGCGTCGCGACGCCGGCCTCGAATCCCTCGCGGCGCGTCCTGCCGACGTTCTGGAAATAGCCGGCGTTCGACGATCCTGCCCCGGCGGCGATGAACTCGATGTCATTGTCGAGGTCGGTGCGGAACAGCGCGGCCGACCAATCGGTCATCGTTCCCAACTTGCCGCGTGCGCCGAGCTCGGCGGTCTTCGACACGACCATGGCCAGCGGCGGGTCGGCAAGAAACTCGTTGGGCAGCTTGCAGGGCGCTGCGGGGTCTGCGCAGGTCAGCTCGATCGGCGTTGGCGCGCGCATGCCTTCGTTGTAGCCCGCGTAGACCGTCAGCGCCGGCGCCGGGTTGTAATTGATCCCAAGCGCGGGGTTGAACCGCGAATAACGGTGGTTGCCGTCGAGACCCGAGTCGGTTCCGCTGCGATCGTCGATGACGACGCGGGCGCGGTTGTAGCGGCCCGCGACCGTCAGCGTCCAGCGCGGGGCGAGCGTCAACGTGTCGGTCGCGAAGACGCCCGTGTACGCGTTTCGCAGCGCGACATCGGTCAGCGGGCGGAAGTCACCGACGCCGAGCGTTCCGCGATCCGCGGTGAAATTCGCGAGCTGCTCGTCCTGCCGAAAGCGGGTGTCGCCGAAGTCACCGCTCGCGCCCACCGCGAGCTGGCTGGGCAGCCGCAGGATCCTGCCGGTCCAGGTGAGCTGGAGGCCTGCTCCCCAGCTCTTCTGGTCGATGTCGGACCGGTCGTTGAGGGCAGCGTAGGGTGCGGATGCAGGTGTGTCGGAATTGCCGAAATTGTCGTTGACGTTGCTCGCGAAGTTGACCGATCGATAGTGCCGTACATAGGCATTGCCGCCGACGAGCAGGTCGTCGGACAGGAAGCGGCTGCCCTTGGCGGCAACGAACGCCAGCTTGTTGTCGTTCTCGTCGGGATACGTGTAGGCCTGCCGCGGCGAGTCGAGGAACGACTGCGGCAGCGTCTGCGTGCCCTGCAGGCGGTTGTCGGCCAACGTGACGCTCACGTCGAGGTCGGAGCTGTCGTCCTGGTAGCCGACCTTGCCGAAGAATTGCCGCAGGTGCGACGGGTTGTGCTCGGCCCAGCCATTGTCATCCTCGAAGTGGCCGGTGGCGAAGCCATCGAGGTTGCCGTGCGCGCCGCCGACCTGGAACTCCGCTTCGCGCGAGCCCCAGGATCCTGCCGAGATCTCGGCCGACGCGCCCGGATACTGGGCGCCGCTTTTCGTGTAGATCGCCAGCGCGCCGCCCAGCGTGTTGAGACCGTAAGCCGGCATCGATCCCGGCAACAGCTGGACGCTCGAGATGGCGGAGCGCGGCAACAGGTCCCAGTTGACGACGTCGCCAAAGGCCTCGTTGATGCGCACGCCGTCCTGGAACACCGAAAGGCCCTGCGGCGTGCCGAGCAGCGGCGACGCGGTCAGGCCGCGGAAGTCGAGCGACTGCTGGAAGCGGTTGCCCTGTCCCGAGCCGACGCCGACGCTGCCCGCGTTCTCGCCGAGGAACTGGGTGAGCGACAGGCTTTGCATGCGCCCGATGTCGCCGGCGCCGAAGACCTGGACGTTGGCCGGGACGTCGCGCAGCGGCACACCGAGGCCGGGCAGGGGCGTCGTCCCGACCACCTGCACCGTCGGCAACTCGAAGGCTTCGGCCGCGTTGTCCGCGTGCGCGGACTGCGGAAAACCCAGGCTCGCCGCTGCCGCGACCAGCAGCGTGCCTGCGCGATGGGTTGCATGAGCGGTCCGCGAGCACTGCATTCGATGGCGTGCCGATTGCGCACGCGCATCGTGGTCGCGCGCGCTGGTCATTTCGGGAGCGAGTCCGTATGCTAGCCAATTTTCGATTGCGACCATGGCCCCCACGCAACCCCGAACGCCCCGGCCGACGTGCGGCAATGCGCGCCGCGCAGGTCAGCGACGTTCGATGCTGCCCGCCGCAGCCCTTGCCGTCGGCCTTGTCGTGGCACCCGCCGCCGACGCACAGCAGGCGAGCGACGAGCCGGCTGCGCTGGGCTCGGTCACGGTGACGGCCACGCGGCACGCCGAGCGGATATTCGATGTCCCGGCGTCGGTCGATTCGATCGACGCGGCTGCGATTCGCGACGGCCAGCCGCAGGTGAGCCTGTCGGAGTCCCTCGTCCGCGTACCCGGCATCTTCGCGGCGAACCGGCAGAACTACGCGCAGGACCTGCAGGTCAGCTCGCGCGGCTTCGGCGCACGCGCGGCGTTCGGCGTTCGCGGCGTGCGGCTCTACCAGGACGGCATCCCGGTGACCATGCCCGACGGCCAGGGCCAGACGGGAAGCTTCAGCCTGCTGTCGGCCCAGAGGATCGAGGTGCTGCGCGGTCCGTTCTCGGCGCTTTACGGCAACGCGTCCGGCGGGGTGATCTCGGTGTTCACCGAGGATCCGCCGGCCGAGCCTCTTGCGACGATCACCGGCGGCGGGGGCAGCTACGGCACGTGGACGCTGGGGGCCAAGGCGGCGGGAACCGCGGGGCACGTCGGCTATGTCGTCGCCGCGAGCGAGTTCCGCACCGACGGCTTTCGCGATCACTCGCAGGCGCGCCGCGACCTGACGAACGCCAAGCTCGCTTTCGACATCGCGCCTTCGACTCACGTCACGCTGATCGGCAATTCCCAGTATCAGCCCGAAACGCAGGATCCGCTGGGCCTGACGCGCGCGCAGTGGAGTGCCAATCCCCGCGGCGTCGACCCGACGGCGATCCAGTACGACACGCGCAAGACGATCAACCAGGTGCAGGGCGGCGCCGCCGTCGATCAACGCTTCAGCGATGCGCTGCAATTGCATGTCGATGCCTACGGCGGAAGACGCCTGATCCGGCAGTACCTCGCCTTTTCCGGGGGTTTCGCGGCGTCGGCGGGTGGCGTACCCGATGTCGACCGCGATTACGCCGGCGTGGGCGCACGGCTGGTGTGGCGAGGCCATGCGCTGGCGCGCCCGCTCACGCTGACGGTCGGCGGCGATGCGGACAGTCAGCACGAACTGAGGACGGGGTACATCAACGACAACGGCGAGATGGGCGACCTGCGCCGCAACGAGGACGACACCGTCACCAGCCACGATTTCTACGCGCAGGCCGAGTGGGAGTTCGCCGCGCGCTGGTCAGGCACCGCAGGCGTGCGCACGAGCAGCGTGCGCTACAAATCGATCGACCACTACGTCGCGCCCGGGAACCCCGACGACAGCGGCGGCCAGAGCTTCGAAGACACGAGCCCCGTGCTGGGCCTGGTGCTGCATGCGACCGACGATGTCAACGTCTATGCGAGCTACGGCGAGGGTTTCGAGACGCCGACGTTCGTCGAGCTCGCGTACCGCGACGGTGCGACCGGCCTCAACTTCGCGTTGCGGCCGGCGCGCAGCCGCGCCGCGGAGTCGGGGGTCAAGGTCCTGCTGCCCGGGCGGCAGCACCTCAATCTCGCGGTGTTCCACGTCGATTCGCGCAACGAGATCGTCGTCGACCAGTCGACCGGGGGCCGCACGACCTACAAGAACGCCGGCGCCACGCGCAGGGTCGGCGCCGAGGCCATGTGGGATGCGCCTTTCGATCACGGCCTGCACGCGCATGTCGCGCTGACCTGGTTGCGCGCCGAATTCGTCGACGCGTTCGAAAGCGGATCGCCGCCGACGCTCGTCGCGTCGGGCGCGCGCCTGCCCGGCGTGCCGTCGAAGGAGGCCTATGGCGAGCTCGCGTGGGCGCCCGGGGGAAAGACCGGATTCAGCAGCGCGCTCGAGGCGCAGTACGTCGACAAGCTCTACGTGAACGACCGCAACAGCGATGCCGCACCCGCATACGCGGTGATGAACGCGCGCGCCGGATACACGTGGGCGGCCGGCTCCGCGACGTGGAGCGCATTCGCGCGCCTCAACAACCTGTTCGACCGCAACTACGCGGGCTCGGTCATCGTCGGAGACAGCAACGGGCGCTATTTCGAGCCTGCGCCGGGCCGCAACTGGTTCTTGGGGGCGAGTGTTCGCCTGCGCCTGTAGCCGCGCGCCGTCAGTGCCCCGGTTTCGCCGCCTGCAGGACGGCGACCGTCTGCGCGTGCTTGAACTCGCTCGCCATCTCGAGCGCCGTCTTGCCGCGGTTGTCGACCAGGTCCTTGCGCGCACCCGCATCGAGCAGTGCGCGCACGGTGTCGGTCTGGCCGTAGCCTGCTGCCCACATCAGCGCCGTCAGGTTGTTGGTGTAGACGGCGTTCGGGTCGACGCCGCGGGCGAGCAGCAGCTTGACGATGTCGGTGTGACCCTCGCCGGCGGCGTAGGTCATCGCGTTCTTGCCGACGCGATCGACGGGTGAAGTCGCGGCCCCCTTGTCGAGGAGCTTGCGCACGAACTCGGCGTTGCCCGCGTAGGCCGCCGCCATCAGCGGCGTCACGCCATTGATTGCGGCCTCGTTGACGTCGGCGCCCTTGTCGAGCAGCGCTTGCGCGAGGTCGAAGCGCTTTTTCTTGAGAACGGCGAGCAGGGGCGTCTCGCCCAGGCGATTGCGGAAATCGACCGAAGCGCCGTCGTGCAGGGCGCCATCGATCGCGGCCGCATCGCCGTGCCGCAGCGCAGCGAGGAGGCGCAGGTTGACCGAGAACGTGCCGTCCTGGGCCCGGGCGATCCCGATCGATCCCGCGAGCAGCGCGGCGGCCGCGAGCGCCGCGAGCGTCGGCGCTGCGCCGCAGCGGACGCGCCGCTCCGGGCGCGGGCGCTGCCGCGTCGCGAATGCGGCGATCCGGAACCAGATTCGATGTGCCATGGGGTCCTCCACGATTGATTTACGCGGCTTGATGCGCTGCACAATTCGCGCCGATTGCAAGCCGCGAGGAAACGCACTATAAACCAAGCTCGACTGACATTTGTATCGGACAGGTCCAGCAACGATCCAGAAGTCGCCCGAAACACGAAGTCCCGAAGCGAACCCCAGGTGAGGAGACAACAATGTTCGATCGCAGGACGATACTGATGGCCGCTGTTGCAGCCGGCCTCGCGATGTCGTCGCAGGCCGGTGCGCAGGAAGTCGGAATGAGTTCGACCACGACCGCGAAGCCGATGGCTTCCAGCCTCGTGCCGGTGACCGACGCGATGCTGCGTGGGGCCGGAACGGATGCCAAGAACTGGCTGCATTCCAACGGCAGCTACGCGCAGACGCGCTACTACCCGGGCGCCCAGATCAACGCCCGCAATGTCGGCAAGCTCAAGCCGGCGTTCGTGTTCCAGACCGACATGCTGGAATCGATGGAGACAGCGCCGATCGTGGTCGACGGCGTGATGTTCCTGACGACCTCCTACAACCACGTGTTTGCGATCAACGCGGTCACCGGAGAGGAATACTGGGAATACAAGCACAAGATGGGGCCGATCACGACCTACTGCTGCGGCCCGAACAATCGCGGGGTCGCGGTCGCGGGCGGTCGCGTGTTCATGGGCACGCTCGACGCGAAGCTCGTCGCGCTCGACGCCAAGACCGGCAAGGTGGACTGGGAAACGCAGATCGCCGATCCCGACAAGGGCTACTCGGAGACGATGGCGCCCGTCGCCGTCGACGGCAAGTTGCTGATCGGGACCAACGGCGGCGAGTACGGCATCCGCGGCTTCGTCAAGGCCTACGACCAGAACGACGGCAAGCTGCTGTGGACGTTCAATACGGTTCCCGACAAGGGGCAGGAAGGCGTGTGGGCGACCAAGGATGCGACCGGCCGCGACATGCACCGCGACATCGATGCGGAGAAGGCTGCGCTCGCCAAGGACGGTTCGTTCTACCAGACCCTCGGTGGCGGCGTGTGGATGGCGCCGGCGGTCGACTCGAAGACGCGCACCGTCTATTTCGTCGTCGGCAATCCGTCGCCGGATCTCTACGGCGCGATCCGTCCCGGTGACAATCTGTACACCGATTCGATGGTCGCCGTCGACTTGGACCACGGCACCTACAAGTGGCACTCGCAGTACATCGCGCACGACGTATGGGACATGGACGCGGTGAGCCCGGTGATCCTGACCGAGGCGAAAGGGGCGAACGGCAAGATGGTCGAGGTCGCGATCCACGGCGGCAAGACCGGGCACGTGTACGTCAACGACCGCGCCACCGGGAAGCTGATCCGCTTCTCCGAAGCGATGATCCCGCAGGAGAACATGTGGACGCTGCCGACTGCCCAGGGCGCGAGGATGCTGCCGGGTGCGAACGGTGGCGTCGAATGGTCGCCGATGGCGGTGAATCCGAAGCTGCACATGGTCTACGCGGCCAACCTGCACCAGCCGATGACGTACCAGGTCGAGGCGGCGGCCTACCCGGGAGGCAGCAAGCTGTGGCTGGGCGGGTCCTTCAAGACCATCGCTTCCGAAGCGCAGTGGGGCAGGCTGGTCGCCGTCAACCTCGACAGCGGCAAGATCGCCTGGGGCGTCAAGACGCCGCAGCCGCTGATCGGCGGGGTGCTCGCGACCGCGGGTGATCTCGTGTTCAACGGCGAAGGCAACGGCTGGTTCAAGGCCTACGACGCGCGCAGCGGCAAGGAGCTCTGGAAATACAGCTGCGGCGCGGGCGTGAATGCGCCGGCGGTGTCGTACATGGTGAACGGCAAGCAGTATGTCGCCGTCGCCGCGGGCGGCAACAACCAGATCGATTTCAAGCGTGGCAACAGCGTGTTCGTGTTCGCGTTGCCGTAGAATCCGGTCCAGCCTTCGCGGGGCCACCCCGGAACCGGGGTGGCCCCTTGTTTGTCGACGCTTCAACAATGAACGCCCGCATGTCGCGCTATGCACGATTGACGATGCTGGTCACGCTTTCGGCGCTCGCGGCGCCCGTTCCGGCCCAGCCTGCTCCCGTGGGCACGCCACCCGAAAAGGCACAGGTCTGCGCCGCCTGCCACACGATTACCGGCAACTCGACCAGCCCGACATATCCGATTCTCGCCGGCCAGACGTTCCGCTACCTCTACCTCCAGCTGCAGGATTTCAAGGCGGGCCGGCGGCACGATCCGTCGATGGACCCGATCGTCGCCACCTTGTCGAGCAACGACATCCTGGCGCTGGCCCAATGGTTCTCCAGCCAGAAGCCGGAACCCACCGGTTTCACGCCCGATCCGGTCAAGGTCGCCGCCGGCAGGAAGAAGGCCGACGAGGTACTGTGCGCGATGTGCCACCTCGGAGGCTTCACCGGACAGAACGAGATCCCGCGAGTGGCCGGCCAGCATTACGCGTACATCAGGAAGCAGCTCGAGGATTTCAGGGCCAAGCGCCGCACCAACGATGCCGGCAACATGACGAGCGTGGCGAGCACGCTGACTGACGCCGACATCGACAATCTCGCGCAATACATCGCGAACCTCAATTGATGCGGCGACCAACCATCCCCGCGTCGGCGGAGACCCTCGGTCTTCACGACGCCAAGCGCGATGCCCGCTGATCCCCCCGCCGAAGCGCCTTCCCCGGAGATCGCGCGGCTGGTCGCCGAGCTCGAGCAGGCGGAGGCCTACGAGCAGCGGCTGCGCGCCTTGATCGTCGAGGTCCGGGACCAGCTTGCCGCAGGCAGCGCTTCCACCGCCCTCTCGATGCTCAACGCGGCGCTCAACGACATCGACAGCGCGACCGACGTCGTCACGCGGCAGCGCGGTCAGGCGTCGTCGACCGAATCCAGGAGGCGGTAGAGCGTCGAACGGCTGATGCCGAGGCGGCGCGCAGCGCGAAGCTTGTTGCCGCATTCGCGTTCGAGCGCTTCACGGGCGTGCCCATGCGTCAGCTGCCGCAAGGTCTGCGGCGCGTCGGCGCTTGCCTGGGTGGCTGCATGCGGGCGCAACGGGTCCTGCCGCGACGTCGAATTCGCGGGGGACGGTGAGCGCTGCGGATCGGTTTCGGGGGGTGCGACGGTCCCGGAGCGCGCCAGGCGTGCGGCGAACTCGAATCCCTGTGGGGTGCGAAGCCTGAATGCGCCGTCGGCTGCGAGCCTGCGCAGCGGCGCCGAGAAGCGGCACTCGAACAGGGACTCGAACCCGGCGTGGATGGTCCCGTCGCCCAGTCCCAGCAGCTGCCTGGCCGTGGTGGTCGCTCCCGTCAGGCGGCCGGCGTCGTCGAACGCGAGCCACCCCGCGTCCTTGCCACCGAGTTCCGCGGCGTCCCAGGCGAACTGCAGCAGCAGCCGATCGCGCTGGGTGGCGAGGAACAGCCCGACCTCGATCGCGCGCGCGGCTCCGAGCACCGGCGCCGCGAGCGGCGGCGCGGACCGTTCGTAGTCCCCGGTGACGTCGATGGTGCCGGCGATCTTCCCGTCGGGAAGGAACAGCGGCGCGGCCATGCAGACGAAGCCGGCATTCGTTCGACAATAGTGTTCGGCTGCGGTGACGGCGACCGGCAGGCGCTCGCGCAGCGCGGTTCCCATCGAGTTGGTTCCGACCGCCGGCTCGCTCAGGTCGACGCCGGGCCGCGCCAGCAACTGCAGCGTTCGGCTGATGCGCGAGGGATCGCCGAAGGCAGAAACGACCACGCCGTCGGCGTCGGTCACGATGACCATGTGCCGGGCGCCCGCGACCGCGGCTGCGAGGCGCGCGGCCGCGGGTTCCGAGAGGCGGCGCAGCTCCTCGTGGCGCTCGCGGCACTCGGCCAGTCGCGCGCGGCCGACCGGATCGAAAGCCAGCGGGTATCGCTCATCGATCCCGGCCGCCCGGCAGCGATCCCAGGAGCGCAGGATCGGGCTGGACAGCAACCCGTATGGCGCGCCGCGTTGTCCGAAGAACTTCTCGCGGGCCGCCGCGATCCGGGATTCGAGCGCGAGTCTGGAATGCTCGTGCATGGGTCTCGTCCATGGCTGCGCGCGGATCCCGGTCGCGGAGGGCTCTTGCGCGGGAAGCCATACGCGGCGCGCGATGTGTCCGATTTTGGGACAGTGCGGTTGTTGCTGCGCAGCAGCACGGCCCCTTTGAATACGATAGCACGTCGGTACCGCGACGGTCCGCAGCCGAACGTGCGACAGCGGGCGAGCATTGTCGGACAGGGGCGGCATGGGTACCATGGTCGCGTCACCCGCAGTGATTGCGCGCGAACCCCGACCGCATCGGCGCTGTCCCGTCGAAGCTGCGACGCGGGTCCGGGCGGCGCCGTCGATTCCGACGAC
Organism: uncultured beta proteobacterium; assembly: GCA_963734515.1. GTDB lineage: Bacteria > Pseudomonadota > Gammaproteobacteria > Burkholderiales > Casimicrobiaceae > VBCG01. The sequence goes on from CAVTHP010000007.1 coordinate 320,743, forward strand.
CCCTGCAGCAACCACGGGTCTCCCCGTTCAAACAGCCAAGGAGTAACCGCGCATGGGCATCCAGATTGCAATGACGGTCAACGGCAAGGCCGTCGACGCGAACGTCGATCCGCGCACGTTGCTGGTCGATTTCCTGCGCATCAATCTCGGCCTCACCGGCACGCACGTCGGTTGCGACACCGCGCAGTGCGGCGCATGCACGGTGCACATGAATGGCCGCGCGATCAAGGCCTGCAACGTGCTGGCCGTTCAGGCGCAGGGTGCCTCGATCGCCACGATCGAGGGCCTGTCTCCTGACGGCGAGCTGCACCCGATGCAGGCGGCGTTCAAGGATTGCCACGGGCTCCAATGCGGATTCTGCACGCCCGGCATGGTGATGAGCGCGCTCGACCTGGTGGATCGCCATCCCGGGGCCGACGAGGCGACGATCCGCGAGCAGCTCGAAGGCAACCTGTGCCGCTGCACCGGTTATCACAACATCGTCAAGGCGGTGCAGCAGGGCGCTGCCGCCATGGCGAAGTAGGAGGAACACGCGATGGGTGCGAACGAAACGGGAATCATCGGCCAATCGATCAGGCGCAAGGAAGACGCGCGGTTCCTGACCGGCGCCGGCCAGTACACCGACGACGTCACGCTGCATAACCAGACGCACGCGTATTTCCTGCGCTCGCCGCACGCGCACGCGAAGATCAGGTCGATCGACACGTCGAAGGCGAAAGCGGCCCCGGGTGTGGTCGCCGTCTACACCGGCGCCGACCTCGAGGGCGTCAACGGACTGCCCTGCGGGTGGCTGATCACCAGCGTCGACGGCACGCCGATGAAGGAGCCGCCGCATCCGGTGCTCGCCAAGGGCAAGGTCCGCTACGTCGGCGATCACGTTGCGCTGGTCGTCGCCGAGACGCGCAGCCAGGCCAAGGACGCTGCCGAGCTGATCGAGGTCGACTACGAAGCGTTGCCGGCGGTGGTCAATCCGGTCGACGCGCTGAAGCCGGGCGCGCCGCAGATCCACGACGAGGCGCCGGGCAACAAGTGCTACACCTGGTCGCTCGGCGACAAGGCCGCGGTCGACGCTGCGTTCGCCAAGGCGGCGCACGTCACCAAGCTCGACCTGGTCAACAACCGGTTGATCCCGAATGCGATCGAACCGCGCGCGGCCGTGGCGTCCTACAGCCGCGCCGAGGATGCCTACACGCTCTACGTCACCAGCCAGAACCCCCACGTCGAGCGCCTGCTGATGACGGCGTTCGTGCTCGGCCTTCCGGAGCACAAGGTGCGGGTGATCGCGCCCGACGTCGGCGGCGGCTTCGGCTCCAAGATCTACCTGTACGCCGAGGAAACGGCGATGGTGTGGGCATCGAAGCGCGTCAATCGGCCGATCAAGTGGGCGGCCGAGCGCAGCGAATCCTTCGTTTCCGACGCCCACGGCCGCGATCACGTGACGCACGCCGAGCTGGCCCTCGACAAGGACGGCAAGTTCCTCGCGATGCGCGTCCGCACGACGGCGGCGATGGGTGCGTACCTGTCGACGTTCGCGTCCTGCATCCCGACGATCCTCTACGCGACGCTGCTCGCCGGCCAGTACACGACACCGGCGATCCACTGCGAGGTCACGGCCGTGTTCACCAACACGGCACCCGTCGACGCCTACCGCGGTGCCGGGCGCCCCGAGGCGACCTATGTCGTCGAGCGGATCGTGCGCGAGGCCGGCGTCGAGATGGGCATCGCCCAGGACGAGATCCGCCGGCGCAATTTCATCCGCAGCTTCCCGTACCAGACGCCGGTGGCGCTCAGCTACGACATCGGCGACTACGACCAGACGCTGGCCGGCGCGAACGAGCTCGCCGACGTCAAGGGCTATCCCGCCCGCAAGGCCGAGGCCGCGAAACGCGGCAAGCTGCGCGGACTGGGATATGCGTCGTACATCGAGGCCTGCGGGCTCGCGCCGTCGAACGTCGCAGGGGCGCTGGGGGCGCGCGCCGGGTTGTTCGAGGCGGGACAGGTCCGCGTCCACCCGACCGGTAGCGTGACGGTGTTCACCGGCTCGCACAGCCACGGGCAGGGCCACGAGACGACGTTCGCGCAGATCGTCGCAGGCAGGCTCGGCATTCCGGTGGACAACGTAGACATCGTGCACGGCGACACCGGCCGCGTACTGTTCGGCATGGGCACCTACGGCTCGCGCTCGCTTGCCGTCGGGGGCACGGCGATCGTCAAGGCACTCGACAAGGTCGTCGCCAAGGGCAAGAAGATCGCGGCGCACCTGCTCGAGGCCGCCGAGACCGACATCGAGTTCGAGGACGGCAAATTCACCGTCGCGGGCACCGATCGCAGCAAGACCTTCGCCGAGATCGCGCTGACCGCCTACGTCCCGCACAATTATCCGCTCGACAGGCTCGAGCCGGGGCTCGACGAGACCGCGTTCTACGACCCGACCAATTTCACCTATCCGGCAGGCACGCACATCTGCGAGGTCGAGATCGATCCCGACACCGGCGTCGTCCAGGTCGTCAACTTCAGCGCCTGCGACGACTTCGGCAACATCATCAACCCGATGATCGTCGAGGGACAGGTCCACGGCGGACTTGCGCAAGGCATCGGACAGGCGCTGCTGGAGAGCTGCGTCTACGATGCGGACAGCGGGCAGCTCCTGACCGGAAGCTACATGGACTACGCGATGCCCCGTGCGGACGACCTGCCGTCGTTCAAGGTCAGCACGCGCGTCACGCCCTGCACCCACAATCCGCTGGGCGCCAAGGGCTGCGGCGAAGCCGGTGCGATCGGTTCGCCCGCGGCGCTGATGAACGCCGTGCTCGACGCGCTCGCGCCGCTGGGCGTCAAGCACCTCGACATGCCTGCATCGCCGCAGCGCGTCTGGCATGCCATCCAATCCGCCAAAGCCGGTGCCTGACGGCAGGCGAAGGAGCCGACCATGTACGAAGTCGAATACAAGCAAGCCAAGACCGTCGCCGACGCCGCCGCGCTGCTCGCGAAGACCGGCGGCAAGCCGCTGGGGGGCGGGCAGAGCCTGATCGCCGCGATGAAGCTGCGCCTCGCGCAGCCGGGCACCATCGTCGACCTCTCGGGCATCGCCGACCTGCAGGGCGTCCGCAGGGAAGGCGACGCCCTGGTGATCGGCGCGATGACTCGCCACGCCGACGTCGCGTCGTCGACCGAGGTCAAGCGCGCGATTCCCGCGCTCGCCGCGCTGGCCGAGGGCATCGGCGACCGGCAGGTGCGCAACATGGGCACGATCGGCGGGTCGATCGCCAACAACGATCCCGCGGCCGACTGGCCTGCCGCGCTGGTCGCGCTGAACGCGACCGTCGTCACCAGCAAGCACAGGATCGCAGCCGGCGATTTCTTCAAGGGCATGTACGAGACTGCGCTCGCTGCGGACGAGATCATCACTGCGGTCTCGTTCCCGTCGCCGAAGAAGGCGGCGTACGTGAAGTTCCCGAACCCGGCCTCGCGCTTCGCGCTGGTCGGCGTGTTCGTCGCACAGCTCGCCGACGGCAGCGTGCGCGTCGCGGTGACCGGCGCCGCGCCGGCCGTCTTCCGCGCGACCGGGATCGAGACTGCGCTCGCGAAGAGCTTCACCGCCGACGCCGCGAAAGCGGTGAAGGTCGACGCCTCGGGGCTCAATACCGACCTGCACGCAACCGCGGCATACCGCGCGCACCTCGTGTCGGTGATGGCCTCGCGCGCCGTCGCAGCCTGCGGGTGACCGTGCCGCAAGTACGGCCGCGACCGGGCGACGACCGCCTGGCCGCGGGCCGCTGCGCGCTGCGGTTCTTGCGCGCGCCGGGAAGGTCGCGTGCGCGGGTGGCCTAGAATGTCGGTTCGCACTTCGCATGGCCCCCTTCGTGGATAACCAACGCACGCCTGCCGCACTCCCCGCCACGGTCGACGCTACCCTCGCGCTGCTCGGCCAGCACGATTACGTCGCGGACCGTCGGCTCGCGACCGCGGTGTTCCTCGCGCTCAAGCTCGGGCGTCCGCTGTTCCTCGAAGGCGAGGCGGGCGTGGGCAAGACCGAGGTCGCCAAGGTCCTCGCCGCGGGGCTGGGCCGGCGCCTGGTGCGGCTGCAGTGCTACGAGGGGCTGGACACCGCGGCTGCGGTCTACGAGTGGAACTACCCGCGGCAGATGGTCGAGATCAGGCTCGCCGAGGCGGCCGGCGGCGTCGAGCGCTCCGAGCTCGCCCACGACATCTTCACGACGAGGTTCCTGTTGCGCCGGCCGCTGCTGCAGGCGCTGTCGCCCGAGGACGGCGTCCCGCCGGTGCTGCTGATCGACGAGCTCGACCGTGCCGACGAGCCCTTCGAAGCCTACCTGCTTGAAGTGCTGTCGGATTTCCAGGTGACGATCCCGGAGCTCGGCACGATCCGCGCGGCGACGCCCCCGGTGGTCGTCATCACATCCAACCGCACGCGCGAGATCCACGACGCGATCAAGCGCCGCTGCCTCTATCACTGGGTCGATTACCCGGATGCCAACCGCGAGCTCGCGATCCTGCGGCGCAAATGCCCCGCCGCATCGGAGACGCTGGCGCGGCAGATCGTCGCGTTCACGCAGCGCCTGCGCGGGCTCGACCTGTTCAAGGCGCCCGGGATCGCCGAGACCCTCGACTGGGCGGAAGCGCTCATCGCGCTGGACCGCATCACGCTCGATCCGCAGACGGTCGCGGACACGCTGGGCGCGCTGCTCAAGTACCAGGACGACATCGGCGCGATCACGCCCGACGTCGCCGCCCGGCTGGTCGACGAGTCGCAGGCTGCGAAGGCCGGGGCGTGAGCTCGACATCATCCCCGGCGCTGGCTTTTCTCGCGCAGCTGCCGCGGGGCAAGGTGGCGGAGAACGTGCTCCATTTCGTGCGCATGCTGCGTGCCGCGGGCCTGCCCGTCGGACCGGCGAAGATGATCGACGCCCTGGCCGCGGTCGAGGCCGTCGGCATCGAGAATCGGGACGATTTCCGGGAGGCCCTGGCGGCGGTGCTGGTCTCGCGCAGCGAGCATCTCGTGCTCTTCGAGCAGGCGTTCGACCTGTACTGGCGCAATCCGCGACTGCTCGAGAAGATGCTCGCAGCGCTCTTGCCCAAGGTGCAGGGCCGCGCCGGTGATGTCGCCGAGCTGCCGGCCCGGCTCGCGCAGGCGATGCTGCCTCCGCCGCGCCCAAGGGAACAGGCGCCCGAGCAGGAGGCCGATCTGGACGCGGCTTTCTCGTTCTCCGCGCGCGAGGTGCTGCAGAAGAAGGATTTCGCGACGATGAGCGTCGAGGAGCTCGCCGAGGTCAAGGCGCTGCTGCGACGGGTCAAGCTGCCGCTGCCCGAGCTGCCGGTGCGCAGGACCTCGGCCGCGTCCCGTGGCCGTTCGATCGACATGCGCGCCACGCTCCGCCGCAGCGTCGGCGCGGCGGGCACGCTCGCGCCGCTGCGCTTCCGTGCGCGCCGCAGGCGCACGCCACCGCTGGTCGTGCTGTGCGACATCTCGGGATCGATGGATCGCTACGCGCGAATGCTGCTGCACTTCCTGCACGCGATCACCAACGAGGGCGACCGCGTGCACGTGCTGACTTTCGGGACCAGGCTCACCAACATCACCCGTCACCTGCGCCACCGCGATGTCGACGTTGCGCTCGCGCATGTCGCGGGGGCGGTCGAGGACTGGGCGGGCGGGACGCGGATCGGCAACTGCCTGCTGGAGTTCAACCGCCATTGGTCGCGCCGCCTGCTGGGTCAGGGCGCGGTGGTGCTGCTGATCAGCGACGGACTCGATGCCGACGCCGGCGAGGGATTGGCCTTCGAGGCCGAGCGGCTCGCGAAATCCTGCGCGCGACTCGTCTGGCTCAATCCGCTGCTGCGCTACGCCGGGTTCGAGGCACGGCCCGCGGGAATCCGCGCTCTGCTGCCCTGGGTCGACGATTTCCTCCCGGTGCACAATCTCGAGTCGCTGACCGATCTCGCGAAGGCGCTGGCGCGCGGTCCGGCGCGCCATTCCCGCGCATTGCCGCTGGCCGCCTGACACCGCGACGCGCCCGATGGAGATCTCCAACACCCGCATCGTTCCCGCTTCGCCGGCGGTCGTATGGGACGCCCTCAATGATCCCGAGGTGCTGAAGGACTGCCTGCCGGGCTGCGAGTCGATCGAGAAGCTGGGTGAAGGCGGGTGGCGGGTCGTGATGGCCGCGCGCGTCGGTCCGGTGGCGGCGCGCTTCACCGGCAAGATGGCGATGTCGGAGATCGTCGCCCCGACCTCGTACACCCTCACCTTCGACGGGCAGGGCGGTGCGGCGGGATTCGCCAAGGGCGAAGCCCGCGTTTCGCTCGCGCCTTCCGGTGCCGGCGAGACTGCGCTGACCTACGCCGCCAAGGCGCAGGTCGGCGGCAAGCTGGCGCAGATCGGCTCGCGGCTGGTCGACGGCGTCGCCGCCAAGATGACCGACGATTTCTTCGCGCGCTTCGTCCAACGCCTGGGGCCGGCCGCGCCGGCCGCGGTGCCCGGAGCCGGGCGAGGCGAGCGGCGTCACGCCCGCAGGCGGCATCCGCTGGGTCCGCTACGCCGCAATCGTCGCCATCGTCGTCGTGCTGATCGTTCTTTACCTGCGTGCGCGGGCGTGACCCGCGTCAAGGAGCATCGTGATGGATAGCGTGGATCTCGAAGTGCTCAAGGGAAGTGCCGACTGGCTCGACGCGGGCCATCGCGCCTTGCTCGTCACCGTCGTGCAGACCTTCGGCAGCTCGCCGCGTCCCGAAGGCGCAATGCTGGCCGTGCGCGACGATGGGCTGGTCGTCGGCTCGGTGTCCGGCGGCTGCATCGAGGATGACATCGTCGCCCGCACGCGGCGCGAGGGCCAGAAAGCCACGAAATGCGAGGTCGTCACCTACGGCGTGTCGGCGGACGAGGCGCGCCGGTTCGGGTTGCCCTGCGGCGGGACGATCCGCCTCGTGCTCGAGCCGCTGACCCGCGACTCGGGCATCCGCGCGCTGCTGACCGAGGTCGAGGCGGGCCGCCTGACGGCACGCAGGCTGACGATCGCCGACGGCAGCTGGACGCTGCAGAAGGCCGCTGCGACCGACGGGCTGACCTACGACGGCGAGATGCTGACGACCATCCATGGCCCGCGCTACCGGATGCTGGTCATCGGCGCGTCGCAACTGTCCAAGTACCTCGCCCAGATCGCGGTCGGACTCGACTACCATGTGACGATCTGCGATCCACGCGACGAATACACGGAGACCTGGGACGTGCCCGGCGTCGCGCTGGTGCGCACGATGCCCGACGACACCGTGCAGGCGATGCGGCTCGACGAGCGCTGCGCGGTCGTCGCGCTGACGCACGATCCCAAGCTCGACGACCTGGCGCTGCTCGAGGCACTGAAGTCGCCGGCGTTCTACGTTGGTGCGCTGGGATCGCGCGCAAACAACGCCAAGCGGCGCGAACGCCTGCGTGAGTTCGACCTGACCGAGGCCCAGATCGCTCGCCTGCACGGCCCGATCGGCCTGTACATCGGAAGCCGCACTCCTCCCGAGATCGCCGTCTCGATTCTCGCCGAGATCACGGCCGTCAAGAACGGCGTGGGTCTCGATGCGATCCTGCCCGTCGCCACCGCCAAGGAGCTCCATGCGGCCACACCCGCATGCAGCAATGCCGCATGAGCCCGACGGGCCGCCCCGAGGGCGAATACCGGAGTGCGCTGCACGAAGGTAGCCCAGTGAGCCCGACGGGCCGCCCCGAGGGCGAATACCGGAGTGCGCAGCACGAAGGCAGGCCAATGAACGCAGGACGCGATGCATCCTAACGATCCCCGGCTCAAATCGTTCATTCCGGTCGAACGAGATTCGCATTTCCCGATCCAGAATCTGCCGTTCGGCGTGTTCACCACGCCGGCGAACTACGCGCCGCGGGCAGGCGTTGCGATCGGCACCCAGATCCTCGATCTCGCGGTGCTCGAGCAGGCGAAGCTGCTCGAGGTCGTGCCCGGCGAGCGCCTGTTCAATCGCCCCACGCTGAACGCGTTCATCGAGCGCGGCCCCGAGCTCTGGTCGCGGGCGAGGGCGGCGGTCAGCGACCTGCTGCGGCACGACAATGCGAGGCTGCGCGACGATGCCGCGCTTCGCGCCCGCGCCTTCGTTCCCGCGGCCGCGGCGCGGATGCTGATGCCGATCACGGTCCCGGGCTACACCGATTTCTATTCGTCGAAGGAGCACGCGACCAACGTGGGCTCGATGTTCCGCGACGCGAAGCACGCGCTGCTGCCTAACTGGCTGCACCTGCCGATTGCCTACAACGGGCGCGCCAGCTCGATCGTCGTCAGCGGCACATCGATATTGCGCCCCAACGGACAGACCCGCACCTCCGACCAGCGCATGCCGGTGTTCGGTCCGTCGGCGAAACTCGACTTCGAGCTGGAGACCGCGTTCATCGTCGGCGCCGGCAATGAATTGGGCGAGCCGGTCCCCATCGGGCGCGCCGATGACCACGTGTTCGGGATGGTGCTGCTGAACGACTGGAGCGCCCGCGACCTGCAGCAGTGGGAGTACATTCCGCTCGGTCCATTCAACAGCAAGTCGTTCGCGACGTCGATCTCGCCCTGGATCGTGACCATGGAGGCGCTGCAGCCGTTCCGGGTCGCCGGGCCGCTGCAGGACCCGCCGCCGCTGCCGTACCTCGAAACCAGCGGCGCGCAGGCTTACGACATCCACCTCGAGGCGAGCCTCGCTCCAGCGGGCAAGCCCGCGACGACGATCTGCAGGACCAACCTCAGGTACATGTACTGGAGCATCGCGCAGCAGCTCGCGCACCACACGGTGTCGGGATGCAACCTGCGGGTTGGCGACCTGATGGGCTCGGGAACGATCAGCGGTCCCGCGCCGGACTCCTTGGGGTCACTTCTCGAGCTCACGTGGAACGGCAGCCGGCCGATCAATCTGGGCGACGGCAGCGAGCGGCGTTTTCTCGAGGATGACGACGAGGTCGTCATCACCGGCTACGCGCAGGCGAAAGACCATCGCGTGGGGTTCGGCGAGGTGCGCGGACGCGTGGTCGCCGGGCGCGCGGTCTAGCGCTGCCCGCTCGCTGGGCATCGAGGGGTGGCTCGCCGCCCTGCGCCTGCCCCGTGCTCAATGAAAGTCGCGCGAGCGCGTGGGCAGCGCGCCGAGCAGCGGCGTGAGGTCGGCGAGCCGGCCGGCGAGCACATGGACGACGGGGCCTTCGCGCTCCACCTTGCCGTAGACGGCGAGCAGCCGCGAGCCGAGAAGCTCGCGTCGCTGGCGCTCGCCGAGATCGCGCCACACGATGACGTTGGTCGTGCCCGTCTCGTCCTCGATCGTCACGAACACGACCCCGCTCGCCGTGTCGGGTCGCTGGCGTCCGATGACGATTCCGGCCGTGCGGACCAGGCGTCCATGCGGCGCCCGCATGATCTCGTCCGCGGGCACCAGGCGGCGTTCGCGCAACTGGCGCCGCAGCAGCGCGAGCGGATGGCGACGCAGCGTCAATCCGAGCCGGCGGTAGTCGGCGACGATCTCCTGGCCTTCGGTCGGTGCGGGCAATCCGGCGCTCGCTTCGCCGAATTCGGTGCCAGCGAGGAGCGGCGGCAGCCGTTCGATGCCGGCCACGTCCCAGGCAGCCTCGTGGCGGTGGCCCGCGAGTGCTGCGAGTGCATCGGCGCCGGCGAGCGCGGTGAGGTCGCGCTGGTCGAGCATCGCGCGATGCGCGAGGTCGGCGACGCTCGCGAATGGGCGCTCGCGGCGCGCTGCGACGATCCGCCTGGCGCCGGCTTCCGACAGTCCGCCGACGAGGCGCAGGCCCAACCGCAAGATCGGGGACGCGGAAATCAGGGACGCGGAAATCAGGGACGCACCACGTTTTCCATCGGCCCCTGCTTTACAGGAAAAGGCATCGCCGGAAAAACGTGGTGCGTCCCTGATTTCCAGCCCGCAATCCCACCCACTGACCGCCACGTCCGGAGGGCGCACGTCGACGCCATGCCGGCGCGCGTCGGCGACGAGTTGCGCAGGCGCGTAGAAACCCATCGGCTGCGAATTCAGGAGCGCAGCGCAGAACGCCGCCGGCTCGTGATGCTTGAGCCAGGCCGACACGTAGACCAGCAGCGCGAACGATGCTGCATGCGATTCCGGGAAGCCGTATTCGCCGAAACCCAGGATCTGCCGGTAGACCTGCTGCGCGAAAGCGGGGTCGTAACCGCGCGCACCCATGCCCTCGACCAGCCGCTGTTCGAACGGCTGCAGGCCGCCCTTGCGCTTCCACGCCGCCATCGACCGGCGCAGGCGATCGGCCTCGCCGGGCGTGAATCCGGCAGCGACGATCGCGAGCTGCATCACCTGTTCCTGGAAGATCGGCACGCCCAGCGTGCGTTCGAGCACGCCCTTGACCGCATCGCTGGGGTAGGTGACCGGTTCCTGTCCCTGCCGCCGCTTCAGGTACGGATGCACCATGCCGCCCTGGATCGGCCCCGGCCGCACGATCGCAACCTCGATCACCAGGTCGTAGAACACCTGCGGTTTCAGGCGCGGCAGCATCGACTGCTGGGCGCGCGATTCGATCTGGAACACGCCGATGGTGTCGGCGCGCTGGATCATCGCGTAGACGGCGGGGTCCTCCGCGGGGATGTCCTGCATGCGCATCGGCATCCCTCGGCGCGATGACACCATATCGAGCGCACGGTGGATCGCCGTGAGCATCCCGAGCGCCAGGCAGTCGACCTTGAGCAGGCCGATCGCGTCGAGATCGTCCTTGTCCCACTGGATGACGGTGCGCTTCGGCATCGCCGCATTCTCGATCGGGACCATCCGCTCGAGCGAGTCGCGCGCGATGACGAAACCGCCGACGTGCTGCGACAGGTGCCGGGGGAAACCGAGCAACTGGCCGGCGAGCGTCACCACGCGGCGGATGACCGGATTGCCGGGATCGAAGCCGGCTTCGCGGATGCGGTCGGCGTGGATCGCGCGGCCGTCCCACCATGCGAACGCGCCCGCGAGGCGGTCGAGCTGCGCAGGGTCGAGGCCGAGCGCGCGGCCGACGTCGCGAACGGCGCTTTTCGGCCGGTAGGTGATGAGCGTCGCGGCGAGCGCTGCGCGCTCGCGCCCGTATTTGCCAAAGACGTACTGCATCACCTCCTCGCGCCGCTGGTGCTCGAAATCGACGTCGATGTCCGGAGGCTCGTTGCGCTCCCGGCTGATGAAGCGCTCGAACAGCATCGCACTGCGCGCGGGGTCGACCTCGGTGATGTGAAGCGCATAGCAGACCGCCGAGTTGGCCGCCGATCCGCGTCCCTGGCACAGGATGTCCTGCGATCGCGCGAATGCGACGATGTCGTGGACGGTCAGGAAATATGGCTCGTAGCCGAGCTCGGCGATCAGCGCGAGCTCGTGCTCGACCTGCGCCCGCACGCTGGCGGGCACGCCGGAAACCCTGGTCGAGGAAATCCGGGACGGACCACGTTTTTCAAAAGCAAAAACGTGGTCCGTCCCGGATTTCGCGGATTTGGGGTAGCGGCTGGCGAGCCCCGTCTCGACGAGCTTGCGCAGCCAGGACGTCGCCGTCTCGCCGGGAGGCACGATTTCCTGCGGATACTCGTAGCGCAGCTCGTCGAGCGAGAACCGGCAGCGCTCGGCGATCGCGAGTGTCTCTGCGAGGAGCGCGGGCGGGTAGATGCCGGCCAGCCGCGCGCGCGAGCGCAGGTGGCGCTCGCCGTTGGGGTGCAGCGCATGGCCGCAAGCCGCGACCGGCGTCCTCAGCCGGATCGCGGTGAGCGTGTCCTGCAGCGCGCGGCGCGCGCGCACGTGCATGTGCACGTCGCCCGCTGCGGCCAGCGGCAGGCCACTCGCCCGCGACAGCGCGTCGAAGCGCGCGAGCTTCGCACCGTCGCCGGCCTGCGCGAACAGCCCGACTCCGATCCAGGCGCGGTCCGTGAACACGTCGCGCAGCCACTGCGCGAGCGACTCCGTCGTGGGATCGATCGCGCCGGCGCGCGGATCGGTCGAAGGCAGCCACAGCGCAAGGCAGGAATCTGCGAGCGTCGCGACATCTTCGCGCGTCAGCCGGTACGAACCCTTCGCCGAATTGCGCCTGCCGCGCGTGACGAGTTGGGATAGATCGCCGTAGCTTCCGCGATCGTGGGCGAGCAGCACGAGCCTGGTGCGATCGGCGAGCGTGAATTCGCTGCCGAGGATCAGCGGCAGGCCGGCATCCTTCGCCGCCATGTGCGCGCGCACTGCACCGGCCAGAGAACACTCATCGGTCAGCGCCAGTGCCGCATAGCGCTGGCCGGCGGCGCGCTCGACGAGCTCCTCGGGGTGCGAGGCGCCGCGCAGGAACGAGTAGTTCGACAGGCAGTGCAGCTCGGCGCAGGCGGGGAGCAGGTCGGTCGCGGACATGCCGTACAGGGTGGTTCGGTTGCGGAAGGATCGGCAGGAATACCGTACAAATATACGGCATCCGGGCGACCCGCGCCAGCGCGGCCGCAAGCGGCACGACGTGCAGCAACGGGGAGCCGATCCAGCGTTCGGTGGCGGATTGCAGTTGCAGCCGACTGACCGGGTTCGGCGGCGGGTTCAACTGATCGAACCCGGCACATCTGCGAGCGCTAGTCCGCGGCGGCCAGGCTCCGTGCCGCGCGGAAGACAATGCGCATGCGCGATACATGCTCGTCGAGGATCGCCTCGGCTCGATCGATGTCACCTTTCGCGAAGGCCGCAATGATCGCCCGATGCTCCGCCATCGATCGCTTGCGCGCGGCGGTGGAGTCGGTCAGGTTGTAGGTGAGAAGCGCGCCGATGCGACCCGAAATCAGCTTGTAGGCCTCGATCAAATGCCCATTGGCACTATTGTCCGCGATCGCCTGATGGAATGCCGCGTCCGCCAGCGCTATCGAAATGTCGTCCCCGGCCCTCGTTGCGCGTTCCATCGCGTCGCTTGCCGTTCGCATCTGCCACAGCGCGTCCTCGCGTCGGCGGGCGAAGCAGAGGCGAAGCGCCGCAACTTCGGTGATCCGTCGAAACTCGCATAGCTCGCCGACAGCCTCCTCGGACGGCATGAAGACGAAGCTTCCCGACTGCGGTTGGATGTCGATCAGGCCCTGCTGCTGCAGCGCATTCAGCGCCTCGCGCACTGGTGTGCGGCTGACACCGAGTGCCGCCGCGAGCTTCAGTTCCGACAGAGCTCCGCCGAGCGGGAGCCTGCCCTCGACGATCGCCTGACGAATCTGTTCGGTTGCCCAGGCCGTAAGCGATTCGGAAGCGCCGCGCGGCCGCGAGCGCGTGCCGTCCGCCCCACGCCTCGGCAGCGCATTCTGCAGCGCTTCAAGGGAAACGCCACCCGTGCTGCCTGCACGTCGACCGCTGGTGAGCAACAAAGCCTTGCGCTGCACGTCTTCGTCCTGAGCCGAGCTACAGCCGGTGTCCGAGGGCGGCAGCGTCGTGGATCGCGTCGAGCGCCGTCCGGGGCTGAGCGCAATCGCCGAGCAGGTACACCGGTGGCGCATCGCTGCGCCCGTAGAGCTCATCCGCTACGCCGGTCACCGGCAGCAGCGTGCGCGTGGGGACGACGATATCGATGTCCCCGCACTCCCATCGGCGCTCGCCGTCCCACAAGACGGCGGCGCGTTTGCCCAGGGCCTCGACGGTCGTGCCGAGGTGTACCGCGACGTTGGGCCGCTCGCGCAGCGCAGCCTCCTGGAAGCGACGGGAGCGGCTCGCGATGTCGAAGGCCACCTCCCGGGAGACTTCGACCAGCACGACGTCGACGTTCCTCTCGGCCAGTACCCGCGCGACGCCCACGCCGCGGATGCCTGCACCGAGCACCAGCGCGCGCCCGATGCCGCGGACAGGCCGACGCAGGATTCCGTAGGGATCGACCACCGGGCTCTCCTCGATGCCGGGGATCCGCGGGAGGCCGGGGGCGGAACCGGTCGCGACGACGATCAAATCGGGGTGCTCGGCGAGCGCCATCTCGGCGGTGGCTTCCACGCCGATCTCGAGGCGCACTCCCGCGCGCTGCGCCTCGCCGACGAGCCACGGCAGGTGCCCGGCGAGCTCTTCGCGCCCCGGCACCAGGCGGCTCAGCAGCAGCTGCCCGCCGGGCTCGGCGTCGCGCTCGAAGACGGTGACCCGGTGGCCGCGAAGCGACAGCACGCGCGCGACCTCGAGGCCCGCGGGCCCGCCGCCGATGACGACCACGCGTTTGCTGGCCGCGGTGGGGCGGATCGCATATTCGCGTTCGCGCCCGGAGGCGGTGTTGACGAGGCAGACGATCGGCGCGCCGCGGGCGTGCATGTCGCTGCAGCCCTGATTGCAGGCGATGCAGGTGCAGATCTCGGCGAGCCGGCCATCGCGCGCCTTCGCAGGGAACTCGGGATCGGCGTGCAGCGCGCGGCCCAATGTCACGAAGTCGGAGGTGCCCGACTCGATCAGGTGTTCGGCGACACTCGGGTCGGTGATGCGTCCGGAGACGCTGACCGGCACGTTGACGTGCTTGCGCACTTCGCGGGCGAGCGGCGCGAGCACGCCCTGCGGCATTTCCATCGGCTGGGTGATCCACCAGTTCGTCTCGTACATCCCGGCCGAGACGTCGATCAGGTCCACGCCGGCGGCAACGAGGTGCGGAGCGATCGCGCACACGTCGGCGAGCGTCAGCCCGTTTGCCTGGTGCTCGTCGCCGCTGATGCGGAAGACCACCGGCATGTCGTCGCCCACGACGCGACGCACGGCCGCAACGATCTCGAGCGGGAATCTCATTCGGCCGGCGAGATCGCCGCCGTATTCGTCGTCGCGCTTGTTGCAATAGGGGGATAGAAACTGGCTCAGCAGGTAACCGTGCGCGCCGTGGATGCCGATGAAGTCGCACCCCGCCTCGGCCGCCCGCCGTGCGGCCTCGCCGAAGCGCTCGACGATTTCCGCGATCGAGCCGCGGTCGAGCGGGCGCGGCGACCAGCCGCCCGCACCCGCGTAGGGCACCGCCGACGGGGCGCGCGATTCGAGGCCGCTTACCTCGGGATGCACGACCCGACCCCCGTAATTGAGCTCGGGCCCGACCCGTCCGCCATGACGATGGACGGCCGCGACGAGGCGCGCGAGCTGCGGAACGAGGTCGTCGTCGTAGAGGCCCATCTGGAATTCGCGGCCCTTGCCGCGAGGGTCGACATAGGTCGCTTCCGTGTACATCATCCCGACGCCGCCGCGCGCCCGCGCCTCGAGGTAGTCGATGTAGCGCTGCGTGACGCGGCCTTCCGCGGTGCAATAATTCCGCTCCATCGGCGAGCCGATGATCCGGTTCTTCACTTCCATCCCGCCGACCCGACCGGGCTGGAAAAGCTTGGGAAACCTCATCTTGCTTGCTCCCGACGGCAGGCCGTCGGCGACCCCGGGAGGGTCGGCGGCGGTCGGCAGACGTTCGACGCTTATGGGGGAGGTCGGCGGGAGCGCGAAGGGAACCTGCCCGCGCGGCCAGTCAGTCGCAGCATTCCGGACCCACCCCTCCCATCTGGTACTTCAGCAGGTCCGTAAAGTGCGGCGTTCCGCCAGAATGCTGATAGGATACCTCTGTTCCCCGGTCTCGGGTACCGTCACTCTGGTACTTCAGTCGTACCGAAAGGGGGGATAGCGCGTTCGTCTTTGCGATTCGCCCATGGAACATCACCAGGAGGAACCTCATGCACGCCAAGTTCACCCGCCGTTCATTGCTCGCCGCGGGCGCCTCGATGATGGCGCTCGGCGCATTGCCCTCGGCCTACGCTCAGGCGAAGGCCAAACTGCGGTTCAGCTGCGCCTTCAACGAACAGGACCTGCGCGCCAGCGCCTACAAGGCCTTCGCGGCAGCGATCAAGGACCAGTTCGATGTCGAGCCGTACTGGAGCAACAGCCTGTACAAGCAGGGCACCGAGCTCGTCGCCATGGAGCGAGGCAATCTCGAATTGTGCAACCTCGCGCCTGCGGATATCTCCAATCAGATTCCCGCCTGGTCGCTGATGACCTCGGCGTATCTGTTCCGTGACGCCGATCACCTGAAGAAGACGTTCAAGAGCGACGTCGGCCGGGAGTTCATCAAGATGGCGAGGGACAAGCTCGGCATCCAGATCATCACCCCCGTCTATTTCGGGTCGCGCCAGGTCAATCTGAAACCGGATCGGCCCATCAAGACGCCGGCGGACCTGTCGGGCCTCAAGCTTCGCATGCCCCCCGGCGAATACTGGCAGTTTCTCGGCGAGGCGATCGGCGCCAATCCGACGCCTGTCGCGTTCACCGAGGTGTACACGGCGCTGCAAACCGGCGCGATCGATGGCCAGGACAACCCGCTCGTCACCAGCCGGCAGATGAAGTTCTACGAGGTGACGACCCAGTTCGTTCTCACCAGCCATGTCATCGGATACGACGTGATGGCGATCACGACGAAGATCTGGGACGCAATGACGCCCGCGCAGCAGGCCAGGTTCCAGGCGGCCGCGGACAAGGCGATGGACGACAACACCGCCAAATACGAGGCGCAGGAGAAGGAAACCATCGAATTCTTCAAATCCGACGGCAAGAAGGTCTACACGCCGGACCTGAACGCATTCAGGACCTACGCCCAGAAGAAGTATCTCGCCAAATACGGAGCGGAATGGCCGAAAGGCGCGCTCGAGAGCATCAACGCGCTGTAGCCTGACGGCCTGCGGCGCGCTGCGGTCCCCGGTTCCCGGCAATGCGCCGCCGGGCGTCCCGACGCCCGGCGGCTCGGGGTCGGGGAGCGAGCCGCCGACTTCCATCGCAGAGTACGTTGTGCTTTCGAGGCACGGATGACGACGACAAGGCGAAACGCCATCGGCGAATGGCTGCACCGGCGGGCGGAGAACGTCGCGGTCGCGCTGATCGCGACGATGTTCATCTGTTTCCTTCTCCAGATCGCGTTCCGCTATCTTCTGAACCGGCCATTGGGCTGGACCGAGGAAGTCACCGTCCTGTGCTGGCTCTGGGTCGTGCTGTGGTGCGCGGCGTTCGTCGTGTCCGACAGACGAGGAGATCCGCTTCGACCTCGTCTACGACGTCGGTCCCCAAGCGCGTTCGGCGGACCTTCACCGTGATCAGCAGCATCGCGCTGATTCTCCTGCTCGCGATTTCGCTCCCTGCCACCTGGCACTACGTGATTTTCATGAAGCGCGAGCATTCTGCCTATCTGCAGATGCGGTTCGACTTCCTGTATTCGATCTATCTGATCTTCGCTGTTGCCTGCATCGTGAAACACACCCAGCTGGCGTGGAACGGCATCATTGGCGGGAGGTCGCCAAGGCGGAATCACCGGAGCGGAGCGCCACCTCATGATGCCCAGCGCCTTCACGCTGTGCATCATCGTTCTCGTCGCCCTCGCGACTCTGGGTTTGCCGATCGGCCTGTCGATGATCGGCGCCTCCGTCTTCTACTTGCTCGTTGCCGGCCTCGACCCCGGCACGGCAGCCGAGCAACTGCTGAACGGCCTCTACGGCAGTTACGTCCTGCTTGCGGTCCCCCTGTTCATCCTCGCCGCCGATCTGATGAACACCGGGAGCCTCACCGACCGCCTGTTGAACTTCTGCCTCGTGCTCGTCGGCCGGTTCCGCGGTGGGCTCGGGCACGTCTGCATCGTCGCGAACATCATCTTCGCCGGCATGTCGGGTTCGGCGATCGCCGACGCGGTCGGCATCGGCCGCATCATCATCCCCATGATGACCCGTGACGGAAGATATCCGATAGCGTACGCCGGTGCGATCAGTGCGTCGGCGGCCATCATCGGGCCGATCATTCCACCGTCCATTCCGATGGTCGTCTACGCGTTGGTGTCGGACACCTCGATCGGCTATCTGTTTCTCGGCGGCGTTGTTCCAGGACTGTTGCTCGGCGTGGCATTCATGGTCATCAATACGCTGATCGCGCGACGCAGGAACTATCCGGTCGAGCCGCCGGTTCCGTTGCGCGAGGTTCCGCGAGTTGCACTGGGCGCATTTCCCGCGCTGATGCTTCCGGTGGTCCTGCTGTTCGGCATCTATGGCGGTGTCATGACGCCCACGGAAGGCGCGGCGGCAGCCGCCGCCTATGCACTGCTCGCTGCAACATTGATCTATCGCGCCATGTCGCTCAAACAGTTGTACAACGTGCTGCTCTCCAGCGCCAAGTCGACCACTGCGGTCGGCATGCTGATCGGCGGAGCACTGGTCTTCAACTATGTGGTCACGATAGAAAACATTCCGGTTTCGGTCCAGCACTTCATCACGGGGTTCCACCTCTCCGGGTTCACCTATCTTCTTCTGGTCAACGCCATCCTGCTGATTCTCGGATGCCTTCTCGAAGGGACGACGATCCTTCTGGTGATCGTTCCGGTCATGATTCCAACCGCAAAGGCACTTGGGATCGATCCCGTCCATTTTGGCGTGGTCGTCGTCGTGAACATCATGATCGGACTGCTGACTCCGCCTTTCGGACTGTTGTTGTTCGTCGTTGCGAACATGACCAAGCAACCTCTTGGTGCGATCGTGCGTGAGGCTGCGCCGTTCATCCTGGCGGCGATCGTCGTCCTCGCGATCATCAGTTTCGTGCCGGAGACGGTCCTGTGGCTGCCGCGGTTGATCGGATACAAGGGCTGAGTGCCGGTTGGCAGTGAACAGGTCGGCCGGAGCTGCGGTCATTGGTTGCTGGCGCCAGGGGGTCTGCACGGCGGCCTCTGCGACGGTCGGCTCGCGACGATTGCCGACGCGCAGCGCTCCCAGGCACCACGTCGAGGCGACTCTCGCCGATGCGCTGCGAAACGCTGGCCCGCATGCACGCCACCGGCGCCCGGGTGTTCGACGTCGGGTCCTTCGGCTAGGGAAGGAGACGAACATCGCGGATTTCGAGCCGGTCCTCGAATCGGCGGCGCAACTCGGCGCCTCCCACGCGGTCGTCAACGGCGACGAACCCGATCAGGGGCTTCTCGCCGACGTGCTCGCCCGATTGTGCGAGCTCGGACGAGCCTTCGGACTGACGATGAATCTCGAATTCACCCCCTGGACGGGGGTACGGACGCCGGTCGACGCCATAGAGGTCGCGGACGCCGCGGGTCGCCGGGAGGCCCGGGCGCTCATCGACGCGGCCGCTTAGGCGGACCACGAGTGCGAGGAGCAAGGGCCAATCGATGAACGACGGCGTCCAGTGCGAGCACGGCAGGATCGCCATAATCACGGGTGGCGGCGGAGGAGTCGGCGGTGCCGGGCGCTCGATTCGGATAGAGACGGCGTTCACACGTTCTCCAGGCGGGTACCGCTCATCGTGGCGGCAGCGTTTTTCATGGAGACGCTGGACGGGACGATCGTCACGACCGCGCTGCCCGCCATTGCGCGAAGTCTCGGGGAATCCACGCTCGCGCTTACCGCCAGCATCACCGTCTATCTTGTGGGGATGGCGGCATTCGTGCCGACGGCGGGGTGGGCGAGCGCGCGTTTCGGCGCGCGCAATCTCTTCGCTGCGGCCGTTGCGGTTTTCACGCTGGCGTCGTTGCTGTGCGGGTTGAGCCCGTCGCTGGGGGTATTCCTCGCCGCGCGCTTGCTTCAGGGCATCGCTGCCGCGTTCATGTCTCCGGTTGGGCGTCTGGTCGTGCTGAATGAAACGCCCAAGGACCGGATCATCGAGGCAATCGGCCTCATTGTCTGGCCCGCACTTATCGCGCCTGTCGTAGGGCCGCCACTCGGCGGTTTCATCACGACCTACGCCTCGTGGCGCTGGATATTCCTCCTCAACATTCCCCTCGGAATCGTCGCCGTGCCGCTCATTCTCGGCTTCGTACCGAAGCACGCGAAGGAGGCACGTCGGCCATTCGATCTGACCGGATTCCTGCTGACCGCGGCGTCCCTCGCCACCTTCCTGCACGGTCTGGCGCTTGTCGGGCAACACGATGCTGCCGTAGCGCGCGGCGGTCTCTACATTGCGATTGGCGTCGTGAGTGGAGCAGCGGCGGTGCGGCACGCGCTGCGCCATCCCGCGCCGATGCTCGACCTCGGCGCGGTGCGCTTCCCCACATTTGCGCTCTGCACGGTCAGCGCGGGGCTGCTGGCGCGCATTGCGATCAGCATGACGCCGTTCCTGCTCCCGCTCATGTTCCAGATCGGCTTCGGCGCGAGCGCGTTCGAGGCGGGGATGATGCTGCTCGTCTACATGGCAGGGAATCTTGCGATGAAGAGCGTGACGACGCCGATCCTGCGGCAGTTCGGATTCCGCAACGTGCTGCGCACCAATGGCTTGCTGTGTGTAGCCTCGCTCGTCGCATGCGGCACCCTGACACCTGCGGTTCCGGTCGCGGTCGTTTATGGCGTTCTGTTCGTGGCCGGCATGACCCGGTCGATGCACTTCACGTCGGTCAATACGCTCGCGTTTGCCGACATATCCGGCGCGGCACGGGCGGGTGCCACGACCCTCTCCGCCATGGCCCAACAGACAGCGGGCGCGTTGGGCGTCGCGCTGGCTGCACTCGCGCTCAGCGTGTTCCAGACGGTCGAGGGAGGACCTCTGCTGACGCTTGGCGACTTTCAACGTGCGCTGTTTGCGTCCGCGGGCCTGATGGCAGTCGCCGTCTTGTGGATGCTGCGGCTGCCGCCCGACGCCGGAGCCGAACTGGCCCGAAAAGCATGAGCCGCTCGTCAGTCAGCAAGACATGATCACCAATAACTTGCCGGTGCAACTTCTTGACCGCAACTGCAACGGCCGTTGCTGCGCTCGATGTTCACCATCTTTGCGCATTTCTTGCAGCGCTCCATCGCCATGACATGCGTCGTTTCAAAGGAACCTATGACGCCACCCCGCGCCAGGTCCTTGCCATAGAATCGCTGCACTGCATCGGTGTGACTTTCCGAGTTTCGCATCCGGGCAACATCCTCCTGGCGTTCCCAGGCCGAGAAAGTCATCTGCCGGTTGCCGCAACTAACGACCGTGGCCGCGATGAAGCCGTCCATTCCAAGCATTTCCATGAGCGTCTCGCGGCCAAGCCTTTTGATCTCCTCGGTCTCCTCCCGAGTGCGTCCCTCGAGGGAAGTCAGCGTGAACGCCCCGGGGGTGCCACCGCGCCCGGAAACCACGCGCGTACTGGTTCCAAGTGAAAATGGGCCGATCGCGTGGGGCTGCACGATCACCTGCAATCCGAGCTGTACCGGCAATTCACGAGAGTCGAAAAAGCCGGTTACCGACTCGATTCTGTCAAGATGACAATCGAACGAGATCCACGCCGGCAAGCGCCACCGTCTTGCCGGTTGGCGGCAATCCATGGAACGGACCCGTGTTCGTACCAATCATCTTCCACGGCACATAGACTGCATCCGTGTTCCCGACCACCGGCCCGTCGACGGAAAAATGAAGGTCGGGGAACGACTGCCACAGAGCTTCCGCGTAGCGTGCGATCGCAGTGCCGGTCAGCCGCCCGGATGATGCAGGATCCGAGTAGAAGCCGCCGGGGGCGAATGCCGATGCGATTCCGGGGCCGTCGTGGTTGTTCCAGGCCTCCAGGTACCGTTGCAGCGGTCCAGGCAAGTCGGTCTGAGCCGAGTCATTCATGTGACCTCCAGTCCATTCCAGCTCGAGGCGCGGCGCGCGATCCGGGACGACCGACCTCAACTCGTCCCGCGCGCACGGCGAATCACGGCGTAGACCGCATGCAGATCGGCAATCGGTATCTGTCCCGGCGCCGAACTCGCTTCACCGACCGCGAAGCTCAGCGACGAGCCGAAAACGCCGCCGATCATTCGGGTTACCGATCCCAGCGGTCCCATCGACATGCTTATGAGCGGGATGCGTGCCCTGGCGTCGGCTTGCGCCGTCGCCGCGAGCAGGGTCAGCACGTCCATCCGGTCGCGAGGCATCACGGCGACCTTGGCGACATCTGCGCCGAGGCGCTCGGCCTCGAAAAAGCGTTGCTCCAGGAACTCCCGGCCGGGTGTATAGCCGAAGTTGTGGTACGAGAGGATGAGTCGCGTCCCGTGCTCATGCGCGCTCTCGCGGACGCGCCGAACCTGCTCCGGGTCGTTTCCGAGCTCGAAATCGAGCAGGTCGACGAGGCCGCTCGCACTCACCGCGTCGTAGAGCCGAACTACGCCCTCGTCGTCGATGGCGATTGGCTCGCCGCCCTCCTTGATCGAGCGGCGCGTGAAAATGATCGGCATATCGCCCACGGCCGCGCGCAACAGCCTCGCCGTTTCGAGCACGGCCGTCGCATCGCCGATCGATTCGAAGTAATCGACCCGCCATTCGATGACCTCGGGTTGCTTCGCGACCACGGCTGCGGCTTCGGCAAGGACGCGCCCGCTCGTCTTGCCGACGAGGGGCGTGCAAATCAGAGCTGTTTCCCCACCGAATACGCGCCCCCGGATATCGACGACCTTGGCTGACTTCATAATGGATTCCATTGCTTCTTCGATGACCGGAATGCTGCGGTTGCGCCCGCTCCGCAGCAGCGACGAGTCGCCCAGGTTGCCAATCGCGGCGCAAGCGCGCCGGCGCAGCAGCGACCCTCTCGGGATTGTCTCACCCGCCGGGGGAACCCTGGTGGACCAGGGGAAAGCTTCTCCGCGCTACCGCCCCGCCACCGAGGCGGGCGCCCCGGGTCTTGCGACGTTCACGCTTGCGCTACGGATGCCCGGTCCATCGAGATGACTTTTCGCGGCGACAAGGGCAAGGCGGGCGACTTCCTCTGCCCCGACTGCCCGCGTCAGCGCATTCCTCGGAATCTCCAGCGCATACGGGATGTCCTGGGGCATCCGTGCCAGAATTTCGCACACTTCGATCCCGCCCTCGCCCGGAAACTGTCGCTCATCGCGCGCAGTCCGGATGATGCCGGCCATCGTCGGGGGTACTTCTTTCGCAGCGTCGCAGACGTGCGCGAAGCGAAGCCATCCGCGCGGGAGCTTGGCAAGTTCGTCGAGACTCGAGTCGGAGCGGCCGAAATGGAGCATGTCGACGAGAATTGCCGCGTTCGACCGATTGACCGCTCGCACAACCCGGGTCGCCTCGCGGAGGTTCCCGGTCTCCGTCCAGTGTGGAAACTCCAGATTCACGAATATGCCGAGCGGCTTGGCGAGATCGCAGATCCGGGCGAAGCGCTCGGTGGCGCGCTCGCGATCGGGATCCGGCAACTGGGCAATTATGTCTCGCGAGCCGAGCTCCGCGGTCGCCTCGAGCTGCGGGACGAATTGCTCCGCATCGAGCGACGGATCCATGCGAAAGAGCTCGACGTCGTGCACGCCGATTCCGGTGTCGTCGAGGCGCGCCTTGGTCTCCTTCATCATCGCGCGATCCCGTGCAAGGTCGTACAGGACTTCGTCCGGTGTTACGCGCGTTATCCGCACACCCACGTAGTCGTATCCGGTTCGCGCAGCGACGTCGACCAGCTGGGGCGGCGTCAGAGAGAGCACCGTCAGGTGCGCCAGTGAATATTCATGCTTCATGATGGTCGCTTCTCCCGTCCGGTTAGCGATAAGCGCTCGTTCAATCGGCGTGGGCAGTGTCCACGACACTGACGTGGTGCACCTTCTTGCCGGGCGAGTAGATGTCCATGATGTTCCAGTGACCCGCGGTGGGCACCGGCTCGTTCTGCATCATGACGTCGATGACGAACGGTTTTGCCGCTGCTATCGCCGTTGCGAGCGCCGGCTTGAACTCGCCGGCCGCGCCGATCTTCACGCCGTCGATGCCGTATGCTTTCGCGATTGCCGCGTAGTCCACCGAGTACGGCTTGCCGTCTCTTTCGAAGACCGTTCCGAACGTCGTGTCGTAGTGCGCCTTCTCCAGGCCCGCGATCGTGCCGTATGCACCGTTGTTCATGATCACCCATACGACGGCGACGTTCTGCTCGGCCGCGGTGGCGAGCATTGCCGGGTTCTGGCCGAAACCGCCGTCGCCGACCAGCGCGACGACGACGCGGTCCGGGCGCGCAATCTTGGCCCCCAGTGCCGCCGGCGCACCGAAGCCCATCGTCGCGTAGCCGCCTGGCGTGAAGATCGTGCCCGCTTCGAGTATCGGGAACTGCTGGCCCACGCCGTTCTTGTTCCAGCCAACGTCCGTCGTGATGAGTGCGTCTCGCGGAAGCGCTTCGCGCACGTCGGCGAGAATCCGCTCCGGCCGCATCGGATACGCATCACTGGTTGCATGAACGCGGTTTTGGGCGATGAAGGCCGCGCGCGCCATGGCGATCTGCTTCGCCAGCGCCGCCCGCTCGATGCCCGCGGGAACGAGCCTGCGGGCAACCCGATTCAGGACCTTGAGCGCCTGCCCGATGTCCGCGACCGCACCGATCTCCACCGGATAGTTGCGGCCGATCTCCGCCGGATCGATGTCGATGTGAATCAGCTTCGTCGGCGGGAAGTTGAATGTGAATTCCGGTTCCCAGGAGCTGCAGTCCGCTTCGGAAAAGCGCGTGCCCAGGCCAAGGATCCAGTCGGCGCCGCGACACTGCTCGTTGATGAATTGCGTGCCCCAGAAGCCGGTCATGCCGAGCATGAACGGATGATCGTCCGGCAGCGCGCCCTTGCCCATGATCGTGTGGGCCACCGGGATTTGCAGATGGTCGACGAACTCGCGCAACTCGGCGGTCGCATCGGCGAGCATGATGCCGCCGCCGGCGTAAAGGACGGGCCTCCTGGCCGCAGCGAGTTTCCCGACGATCTCGATGGCGGTGTCCTCGTCGAGTGAAGGCTTGGTCAACGTCTTCGTGTTGAGCCGCAATCGGTCGAAGAGCTCGACGTCGATCTCGCTGGAGAAGATGTCCATCGGGACATCGACCAGCACCGGGCCGGGGCGGCCGCTTTCGGCGAGGGCGAAAGCCTTCTCGATGATCTCGGGAAACAGGTGCGGCGAGTCCACGCGCCAGGCTCGCTTGACGAACGGCCGGTAGATTTCGTACTGCGAGCCGTCCGCGTGCATATTCACCTCCTGGTGGGGGTGCTTGCCGAAGTAATGGGTGGGGACGTCGCCGGCGATGACGACCATCGGCACCGAGTCGAGTGCGGCATTGGCAACACCCGTCGCGGCATTCGTGAGACCAGGTCCGAGGTGCGACAGCACGACTGCGGTCTCTTTCTTCGCGCGTGCATACCCGTCGGCCGCGTGTGCGGCGATCTGCTCGTGCCGAGTATTGATGAACTTGATCTTCTTGCTCTTCGACAGCGCCGCCAGTACCGCGATGTTGGTATGCCCGCAGAGGCCGAAGACGTGTTCGACGCCACGCGCTTCGAGATATTTCACGAGCTGGTTCGAGATCAGGTCTTTCATGCAATGCTCCTTGGGGGCCCGTGTGCGCGGCGGAAGGTCGGCGAGCACCTCGGCTCAGTCACTGGCGCGCCGTGTCGTGCCGAAGGTCGGAGGAACGGCGCGACGCGCCGGTCCGCTGTAGCGATACGGAATTTCGCGCGGCATCGGCCCCATGATGCGGCGGCCGCGCTGCTTCTGTTCCCACGCATGGGCGAGAATGCCCACGGCGCGCGAGAGGATGAAGAGCCCGCGACCGAGTTCCGGCTCGAAGCCCAGCTCGCAGAATATGACCGCCGTAATGCCATCGATGTTCATCGGAATGTGGCGCTTCTTCAGCGCTTCGAGCGCCTGCTCGACGGCGCGCCCGATCTGCGCGTAGCGGCCCGATACGGTGCCGGCGGCTTCGGCTTTTGCGACCAGTGCAAGCAGTGGCGCGGTGCGCGGATCGACGGGATGGAACCGGTGACCAAACCCCGGAACCATCTTCTGGCCCGCTTCGCGGTGACGTTCGATCACTCTGGTCGCGGCCAGCGCGAGATCGCCGTCCGGACCGGCCTCCGCGTCGATCTCGCGGTACAGCTCCATGCACTGCTGGCCCGCGCCGCCATGAATGTCGTCGAGAACATTGATCGCGGACGCCATGGCGCCGTTGACCGGCAGGCCGCAGGTGACCGCCATGCGCGCGATCGCGATCGATGGCGCGTGCGGCCCGTGGTCGACCCCGGGGACGAGTGCCGCCTCGAGCAGATCGGCCTGTGCCGTCGATGGCAGCTCTCCGCGCAGCATCAGCCATATCATGTCCGGATAGCGGGCGCGTCCGATCAAGTCCTCGATCGGATAGCCGCGGATCGCGATCTCCCCCGGATGGACGTCGATGATGGCGGTATCCCACCACGCGGACGCATCGGCAAGAAGCTCCTCAGGTCGCTTGGTCGTCATGTTTCCGTTCACAGTGCAAGATCGTCGCGATGCACGCGTTGCGCGTATTCATGTCGTAATCGTCTCGACCTCGGCTTCGAGCGCCGGATCGTAGAACGTGCCGAACAGTTCCTCGTCGGAGGGCTTGTCCTCCTTGATCGGCACCGACACCCACGTCGTGTTCATGTAGTGCTTGAGGTGCACGTTCTCCGAAACGATGTTGCCGCCCCAGGTTCCGCAGCCCAGGCTCGACGTCATCGGCATTCCGTTGTTGAATGCGCCTGCATTTGCTTTCGATTGCGGTTGGCGGACCATGATCCTCGAGACCGGTGCGGCAACCGCGAGCCGGTGGATATGGTCCTGGTCGAACGAGTAGATTCCGCAGGAGTGGCCCTTGCCGCCCACGGCGTAGATCGCCCGCATCATCCCGAGCGCCTGCTCGAAACCCTTGTATTTGTAGACGGCGAGCAGGGTCGTGAGCTTTTCACTTGAATAGGGATGCTCCTTGCCTATGCCGTCGCCGTGGACGATGATGAACTTGCAGTTGGCTGGAATCGTGAATCCGGCGGCCTTTGCGAGCTGTTGCGGCGCGATCGCGACCGTATCGGGCAAGCGGTGCCCCTCGTCGTCCCACATCACCTTTCGAAGCGCGGCCTTCTCGCGTTCGTTCGCGAGATAGCCCCCTTCGACCTGAAGCTGCGCGAGCAGCCTGTCGAAGATCGACTGCTCGATGACCAGATTTCCGTCGGCGGAGCACCCGGATCCGAAATCGGAGGTCTTGGACAGACGCGTGTTGCGCGCAGCCTCGTCGATGTCCGCGGTCTCGTCGATGATCATCGTCGAGTTGCCCGCTCCAACGCCGTAGGCAGGCGTGCCGGAACTGTAGGCGGCGCGGACCATCGGCTGGCCGCCGGTTGCGACGATGAGATCGGCGCGTGCCATCAGCGCCTGCGACATCGGAATATTGACCTTCGTCAGGCACTGCAGGATGTCGGCCGGCGCGCCCTCGCGTTCGAGCGCATCGCGCATCAGGCGAACGGTCTCGAAAGACGTTTTCTTCGAACGCGGGTGCGGTGAGAAGATCACGACGTCGCGCGCCTTGATTCCATAGATCGCATTGCCGGCCGGGGTGAGGTCGGGATTGGTCGTCGGGACGATGCAGGCGACAA
This sequence comes from uncultured beta proteobacterium, assembly GCA_963734515.1. GTDB lineage: Bacteria > Pseudomonadota > Gammaproteobacteria > Burkholderiales > Casimicrobiaceae > VBCG01. The sequence goes on from CAVTHP010000007.1 coordinate 348,057, forward strand.
TGCCTGCGGGCTTGCCATACTTGGCAATGCCCTTGTCCGGAATCTCCTCGATGAGACCGACGCTTTTCTGCCTCAGTGCGTCGCGCAATACCCCGCGGATCTTCATTCGCTTGCCCATCCGGCTCACCGGATCGCCAAGCCCGCTTTCGGCGATGCCCATGTCCACGAGGCGGGTGAACGTTTGCTTGTTGGCGACCGCCCATGCGACCGCCTGACACAGACGGTCGACGCGCGCCTGGTCATAGGTTTCAATGATCGCGAGCGCCTTGTGTGCGCGCTCGAACACCGCATCGAGCTCCTGCTGCTGTTCCTCGGTGATGCTTTTCTTCATTTCAGGGGCAACCATTGGCAATCCCTTTCACGTTCGTAACAGAGCCGCAGCGCGGCGTTGCCGGGGCCGCGACGAGACAGCGGCCAAGGCCGGAAACGCGTGAGGTCATGGCGTGACCGCCATCGCCGTGTTTGACCGCCTGGATTTCCGCCCGACGTGCGATGGACGTGCCGTTCTGCCGCATCGGTTGGATATCGTTCGACGATAGGGCGGGGGCGAATTGGGAACAATCACCACCTGCAAGAATTGTGCGCCTGGCGCACACAAATTTCCAAAATGGCAGCGACTCCGGTTATGCTTTTGGCCGAACGCCCGCCTGGCGGAGGTCGTGGGCGTGTAGCGCACAATGGGCATCGCCTGATTGGCGGGTTTCCGGCCCAGGGCATGGTTCCAAAGGAACGGGCATGGCAGCGCGGGCAGCTACCTCAAGGAAGGAGACGGTCGAGGACCAGGCGAGGCGTCCACCGGTTGGGGTGGCGCCTTCGTTCACCGATCCCGATGCAGTACCCGCCGCCACGATCGAGCGCTTCTCGGGCGACCCCGACTTCGTGACGGCACTTGCGCGCGGCCTCGCCGTGCTGCTCGCACTGTCCGACAAGCGCCGCCACGCGTCGATCTCCCAGGTAAGCCATCGGACGGGAATCCCGCGTGCCGCCACGCGGCGAAGCCTGCACACGCTGGTCAAGCTCGGCTTCGCGGACGTCGACGACGCGCGCCGGTTCTTCCTGCGTCCGCGCGTGCTGTCGTTCAGCCACGCCTACCTGTCGGCGTCCTCGATGGCGGTGCTGGCACAACCGATCCTCGACCGCCTTGGGGAAACGCTGCGCGAGGCCTGTTCACTCGCGGCGCTCGACGGCGATGAAATCGTCTATCTCGCGCGCTCCAGGTCGTCCCGCATCATGTCGCCGGCCCTGAATGTCGGCCGGCGCTTGCCCGCATATTGCACGTCTGCCGGACATGTGATGCTCGCGCAGCTGCCCCGGGACGAGCTGGATGCGTACCTGGCGCGTGCCCGGTTCCATCCGTATACCGAGCACACGCCGAACTCGCCTGAAAAGCTCCTGGCTCTTCTCGAGGCCGTGCGTGAGTCCGGTTTTGCGTTCGCGAGTCAGCAGATGGAGGCGCGCCTGTGCACGCTCGCGGTCCCGGTCCGGAACGCCGGCGGAGTTTACGTCGGGGCGATCAACGTCATTCTCCAGGGGCGCCTGGTGGGTCGAAGCGAAATGGCCGAGCGCTATTTTCAACCGCTGCATGAAGCTGCAATGGAACTGGGCGCATTGCTGTTGCCTTGATCGCGAAACGACAGGGGATCTCGATGACTAACGTTCTCGGCCGCGAGGCGGTCTCCGAACCTCTCAATCCTCTCGGCATCGATGGCATCGAATTCATCGAATTCGCGACTTCGAAGCCGCAGGCCCTGGGAGGCGTGCTCGAGACAATGGGGTTCCGCCCGGTTGCGCGACACCGTTCGCGCGAAGTCGAACTGTGGCGGCAGGGCTCGATGAACATCGTCGTCAATTCGCAGTCGATCGATGTCCCGCGGACGGTGCAGCCTTCCGAGCACCCCGTACTGAGCGCGTTGGCGCTACGCGTGCGTGATGCCGAAGCCGCCTTTCACCGGGCGCTCGATCTCGGCGCGTGGGACATCCCCGTGCGAGCCCACGCAATGGAGCTCAATATCCCCGCCATCCACGGCGCCGGCGAGAGCCTCATCTATTTCGTCGATCGCTATGACGACTTCTCGATCTACGACATCGATTTTCGGCCGATTCCCAGCGTCGATCCGCATCCGCCTGCCATCAGCGGCATGCATTTCTTCGGGATCGTCCAGTACATCGGTTCGGACCGCACTGCGGACTGGGTGGAATTCTATTCGCAGATCTTCGGATTTCTCGCACTTCCGGACCGTGTTCGCTTCGGAATCATGCCCGAGGGATTGCTCCTTCAAAGTCCGTGCCGCAAGTTCTTCCTGCAGCTGATCGAGCCCGTCGACAACGCACGCTATGCCTTCGGCGACGAGCATTTGCAGCGCATTGGTCTCGGCACTCCCGACGTCATGGCCACGGTCGCGGCCCTCGAATCCCGCGGGGTCCAGTTTCTCGTCTCCGAGAAGGTCAAGTCGAACGAGCGCGGCGCACTTACGAAGCCACAGCTTGGCGGCGTCATGTTCGAGCTCGTGCACGACGAGCCCGCCTACCACGACGCGAACCAATGATCTACAGTGACATTGGAATGGATACGGCATCGCTCGCGGGCACGCTCGAGTGCAAGCTTGCCGCGATCCGCGATGCCGGCTTCGCTCAGGTGATGATCGCCGCCAGCGATGTGGTCGGTCACCCCCAGGGGACGGCGGCGGGCGTGCGTGCGGTGCGCGAGAGTGGCCTTCGCGTCACGGGTCTCGAGGCGCTGCGCGACTTCGAGGGGCTCTCCGGGAACTTCCATGCGTACAAGGTGGACGTCGCGAAATCGATGCTCGACGTCTGCTTCGGTCTTGGCGGGAACATGCTGATCGTCGAAGCGTCGACGTCGAGGCACGCCAACCCGGATGGCGAAGCGATCGTGCGCGACCTGCGCATGCTCGCCATGCTCGCGGTTCCGCTTGGCATACGCATAGCGTACAAGGGGGTTTCGCGCAGCCGGATCGCGAAGGACTTCTGTGCTGCGGGCGAGCTCGTGTTCCGCGCCAACTGCCACAACCTGGGACTCGCAATCGATGCATTCGACGTCCTTGCAGCACGCACGCCGCTCGTCGAACTCGAGGCACTCGACCCGGAGCAGATTTTCCTCGCGCAGCTCTCCGATTTTGTCTGGCAGGAGATCAATTCAGCCGAGGAGCGGGCGGCCGCTGCGACGCATTTTCGCGTCTTTCCAGGTGACGGGGCGCACAGTGACGATCTCGCCATCGTGGTACGCAAGCTCGACGAGATCGACTACCGCGGCGGATACAGCTTCGATGTCTACAATGACGATTACCAGCAAATGCCGCCCGAGAAGGTGACCGCCCGGGCGCGGCGCGCAGCCGAATGGCTCGCGGAAGCGGTGCTGCGACGCGCGCTTCCCGTCCCCGACATGGACCGACTACGGCCAGGCGCCGGCGCCTGAATCCGCGCGGCGCACGGTGACTGGGGTCGGGGGCGGCAGGTGCGACAATGGGTTCCCACCAGTTCCTGAGCGCGAAGCGCGAGCAATCAGATGATGACAACCCGGTCCGATGACGCCGTATTGCGCATGGGTATCCTCGGCTGCGCCAACATCGCCAGGCAGTTCGTGCGGGATGTGACGCCGAGCCCGACGGTGCGCATCGTCGGCGTGGGCAGCCGCAACGCGGACACCGCGGCAGCCTTTGCGGCGGCCCACGGCATCGGCCGCCACTACGGCAGCTACGACGCGCTGCTGGCGGACGCCGGAATCGACGCCATCTACCTGCCACTTCCCAATAGTCTGCATGCGGAATGGGCGATCAAGGCAGCCGAGCGCGGCAAGCACGTGCTGTGCGAGAAGCCCCTGGCGCTGGACCGGGCCCAGGCGCACGCCATGTTCAGTGCGGCCCAGCGCCACGGTGTGATGCTGCTCGAGGCGTATCCGTATTACTTTCAGCCGCAGACGGAGGACATGCTGGTGCAGTTGGAGCAGGGCGCCATCGGTGCCGTGCGCTCGGTTCAGGCGTGCTTCGGCTTCACCGTGCCGAACCCGCGCGACAACATCCGGATGAAGCCCGAGTTGGGCGGCGGCGCGCTGCTGGACGCCGGCAGCTACGCGCTCAGCCTGATCCGGCTGGCGATGGGATGTGCACCGCAACGCGTGCGCGCCGACGCGACTTGGGCCGACACCGGCGTGGACATCAGCCTGATGGCAGCACTGCAGTACGCGGACGGACGGCGCGCGCAGCTGTCCTGCGCCATGGACGCGGCGAGCCATCGCCGCGCCATCATCATGGGAAGCAAGGGCACGATCGAAACCGAATTCCTGAACCACACCAGTGCGCAAGCCGGCGGCGATCAATATGGTTACCTTCCGAGCCAGTTGCGCGTGCGCCGCGGAACGGCGAACACCGTCGCTTTCGAGGAGATCCACTCGCGCGTCGGCAGTGGCTTCCGGTTTGCCGCCGAGACGTTTGCCCGGATGGTCGTCGAGCAGGACTTCGCCGCGGCCGGGCGCGCGGCCGCGGCCAGCATGGACAACGCGGCGACGCTGGAGGCGATGGCGCGCAGTGCGAGGCTTGGGCGCGCCGTGGACCTACCCCTTCCGGTTCGATGAGGCCGAAGGCCCGACGCGCAGGCGGCCCGGGTGGCGGTCTCCGCCCGATGGACGCCCCCGATCACGAGCGGCTCAGGTTCGCGTGGCTCGATTGCCTTCCGCGACGCCCCGGTGCCTCTTGCTGCCGTCGATGATGGACTCCTCGCTCCGGCCGGAGGCCATCAGCTCCGCGTCCACCGCCTCGAGCATCGGCCGGTCGATCGCCACCGGCGTCCCGAGCCAGAGTGCTCGCGTCGTGTGGTCGAGCGTCTGCGACCGCGTGAGCGGGTGAATGAGCATGTCGAGGCTCGGCGGTCGCGCGAACATGAGCCACGACACGTAGTCCGCGAACGCTTCGCGCGTGAACAGGACCTCGAAGCTTCCGCGCGGGTGCGGCCCGACCGGGCCTGGATTGAACGACGACACCTCGACCTGCGCCGTCGCTGCAAACGTTCGCCGGATCAGTTCGCGGAATGCGCGCGCCTGCGCGATGGACTCCGGCGCGGCGTGGTCGAAATACGTGTGGGAATGGAACAGCCACACGCGGCGCGACTCGTCCCCATCGGCATGCGCAGCGCGATACCGCGACAAAGTCCAAAGGCTGGTCGGCATCTCGTGATCTCCTGAATGGGGGGGCATCGCCGATGGCGGCTCCGCCGACCCTCTGGCGGGAATCGGAAGCCCCGCCGAAGCGGGGCCGAGGTCGACCCCCGCAAAGGTCACGCAGCGGCTCGAGTGTTCGCGACGTCCGGCGCCTGTTTCGGCACGGCGGGCACCAACCCGTAGCGGGTCATGACTTCGAGGAGTTTCGCCCGATCGGGCGGTCCGCCTGCGCCGACGAGGGCCCCGACGTCGCGAAAGTACTGCTCGCCGATGTCCGGCGTAAGCATGACGAGCGTGCGGACGGTCTCGGAACCGGGATTGCTGAACTGGTGCACGGAGCCTCGCGGTGTCGACATCCATTCACCAGGCGTCAAGTCGCGGGTTTCGCCATCGACCGAATACCTCAGCACGCCCTCGAGCACGTAAACGCACTCCTCGTTGTTGGAATGGCTGTGCGGCGGGGGCACGTGGGCGCCGGCCGGAACCTTCATTTCGAACACCCCCAGTCCGCCCGCTTGCGCGCCGTCGACAAGATAGCGAATTTCGATCCGTCCGACCGTGACGACTTCACGACTCATGGCGATCTCCTCGGTTGTCACTTCGATGTGCGCGCCGTCACTCCTGTGGCGGACGTCGGCGAGCGGTTATTTCCGTGCGTGCAACGACAATGTATTGAATTGCAGGAGTGGAATAAATAGTGTTTACTGCAACCCATTGTTGCAGGAACGAGACCAATGAAGGATCGGCTTAACGGGATGCGCGTGTTCGCGCAGGTCGTGGAAGCGAAGAGCTTCTCCGCCGCCGCGGACAGACTCGGAATGTCGAAGTCGCTGGCGAGCCGGCACGTGAGTGCGCTGGAACGTTCACTGTCCGTGAAGCTGCTGAACCGATCGACACGCAAGCTCGGCCTGACCGAGGCCGGCGCCATCTTCTACGAGCACTGCGCGAGGATCGTGCAGGAAGCGGAGGTCGCGGCGCAGCGCGTGACCCAGACCCAGTCGGAACCCGCCGGTTTGGTGAGAGTGACGGCTGTCCCGGGGTTCGCGGTGCGCCATCTGTTGCCTGCGCTCGCCGCCTTTCGCCAGCAATTTCCGAAGATCCAGGTCAAGCTCTCCTGCAGCAATCGGACCATCGACCTGTCCGACGCGGGCTTCGATCTGGGCATTCGAGGGTCGCTTGCCCCGTCCCCGGACCCGAATCTGGTGGCGCGAAAGCTTGCCGTCAGCCGGCTGGTGCTGTGCGCATCACCGGCCTATCTCAGGCAGCACGGGACCCCGCGGCAGGTCGAGGACCTGGGCAATCACGACTGCATACTTTTCCCACCTCTGGCGCCCAAGGGAGTCTGGACGTTCCGGCAAGGCGGGCGCAAGCATTCGGTGACGATTCCGGTCACCCTCGAAACAGACGACATGGAGGCGGTGCGTGCAGCGGTTCTCGCCGGCCTGGGGCTTGGACTGCTTCCAAGTCACATCGCGGGGACGGACTTGCGGCAAGGTCATCTGGTGCCGTTGCTGCGCCGGTACCACGCCGGGCCCGAGGGCGGAATCTATCTGGTGTATCTGCCCAATCGCACGCTCCCGTCGCGGGTGCGCGCACTGATCGATTTTCTCGTGGCATGGTTCGGGCCCATCCCGACGTGGGAAGTGGGCTGGTGACGGTCGTGCCCGGGTTCCTCGCCGCGCGCCATGCACCTCGGCGACCTGGTCGCAGGATGGCATGACGTAAGATGGCGTGACGCAAGATGCGCGCGTTCGCCCGCGCCGCCGGGGAGTCGATCCCCGGCGCATTGGCCGTCCCTCATCGACCCACGACCTGTCCGCCGCCCACGATGCCGCAGATCGCCTACGACCGCTTCCATCGCTACGCCGAGCTCACCGGCATCCTCCATGCGCTCGCGAGCGAGCATCCGCAGCTCGTCTCGATCGAGTCGATCGGAAAGAGCCACGAGGGCCGCGACATCTGGGTGCTGACGCTCACCAATGCCGCGACCGGCGCCGCACGCGACAAGCCCGCTTTCTGGGTCGACGGCAACATCCATTCGACCGAGGTCGCGGCGTCTGCGGCGGCACTCTACTTCGTCGACGCGCTGGTCCGGACGTACGGCCAGGATGCCGACGTCACGCGGGCGCTCGACACGCGCGCGTTCTACGTCTGCCCGCGGATCAATCCCGACGGCGCCGAATGGGCGCTCGCCGACAAGCCCAAATGGGTGCGCTCGTCGACGCGTCCGTATCCGCTCGACGAGGAGGAGGTCGAGGGCCTCGCCGTCGAGGACATCGACGGTGACGGCCGCATCCTGCAGATGCGCATTCCGGACCCCAACGGCCTGTGGAAACCGCATCCGCAGGAGCCGCGGCTGATGGTGCGCCGCGATCCGACCGAGACCGGTGGAACGTACTATCGGGTGATGCCCGAGGGCCGCTACGACGGCTATGACGGCTGGACGCTGAAAATCAAGCGGCCGCTGCAGGCGCTCGACCTCAACCGCAACTTCCCGGCGAGCTGGCGCCAGGAATTCGAGCAGCAGGGTGCAGGACCGTACCCGACCTCCGAGCCCGAGATCCGCGCGGTCGTCGACTTCATCGTCCGCCACCCGAACATCACCGGCGGCAACACGTTCCACACCTGGAGCGGGGTGCTGCTGCGGCCTTTCGAGCACCTGTCCGATGACGAGATGCACGCCGAGGACCTGTGGTTCTTCCAGCGCAGCGGCCGCAAGGGGACCGAGCTGACCGGCTATCCGGCGATCTCGGTCTATCACGAGTTCCGCTATCACCCGAAGTCGGTGATCGGCGGCACCTTCGACTGGCTCTACGAGCATCTGGGCGCCTTTTCGTGGTGCATCGAGATCTGGGCGCCGATGCGCGAGGCAGGCATCGAGAACTACAAGTACATCGACTGGTTTCGCGATCATCCGATCGACGACGACCTGAAGCTCTTCCGCTGGAGCGAGCAGAAGCTGGGTGGCGCCGCCTACCGCGACTGGAAGCCTTTCGACCACCCGCAACTCGGCCGGGTCGAGATCGGCGGCATGGATCGCTTCAACGCCTTCGGCAATCCGCCGCTGGCGCTGCTCGAGCACGAGATCGCGCGCTTTCCGAAGTGGCTGCTGTGGCAGGCCCTGTGCTCGCCGAAGCTCGAACTCGTGCATGCGGGAGCGCAGGCACTGGGTGATGGCACGTGGAAGGTCATGCTGGTGGTCCAGAACACCGGCTGGCTGCCGACCTACGTGTCCAAGCGCGCGCTCGCGCGCAACACCGTGCGCGGCATCGTCGCCGAGCTCGGCCTGCCCGAGGGAGCGAGCCTCGCCACCGGCAAGCTGCGCGACGACGTCGGGCAGCTCGAAGGCAAGGCCTACAAGCACACCGGCGTGTCGTTCTGGCCGGACTTCGGGCTGACCGACGACCGGATGAAGCTCGAATGGATTGTCCGCGCGAGCGCGGGCCAGGAGATCGCGCTCTGCGCGCACCACGAGCGCGCCGGGACGGTTCGCGTGTCGGTGGAGTTGCGCTGACCTTGCGGCTACCTGATGCGCTGTGCGAACGCCGTCGCGCAGCCCTGACGGTAGATGGCTGCCGATGCGTCCGCGAACTGTATCGTGGCGTTGGCGGTCCATTGATCGGGTCCGGTGTTGAACTCGATCGTCTGCGAGATCGTCTGCGTTCCCGCCTGGAAGCCCGGGGATGTCGCGCTCGGGTCGGTCGAGAACTCGATGAATGCCACGCTCGTCGCGTAATACTCGCCTGGCGCGGTGCGGGTCCAGACGCCGACGCCCGGCTCGCGCTGGCCGGGCGCGAAGGCATGGTTGCTGGTGGTCTCGACCATCGTGCCGTTTCCGGCGAATGCGAGGAGCGAGGGGAACGGCGGCCCCATCGCCGCGCCAGTCTGGCAATTGACCAGGCCGACCAGCACTGCCCATGTGCCGTCGAGCAGGGTCGCTGCCCTGGTGGGGCCGCATTTTTCCATGCCGCATGCGGCCATCGAAGCCTTGTCGGCGGCGGTTGCTGCGCCGCTCGAAGCCAGTACAGCAACGGCGAGGGCCAGTCCCGCCATCCGTATCGGCGCCTGCGCTATGCACGTCATGATCGTTCGCTCCTGAGGATCGATGCGTTGTCGGAGATCCGCTCCTGCGAGCGCAGGGTCCTTCACGTACGGGGCGAATGTCTTTAGGATGGTATGAAGACTTGTGAAGTCGCATGAAAGCCTGCCGCTGACGTCATGAATGCCCCGGCGCCCAGAATCTACGAATTTGGCGAATTCCGCGTCGAATCGACCATGCGCGTGCTGCTGCACAACGGTGTGCCTGTCCCGCTGACACCCAAGGTCTTCGATACCTTGCTGCAGCTGATCGGGCGCCCCGGCGAGTTGCACGAAAAGGAAGACCTGATGCGGGCGATCTGGCCGGACACCTTCGTCGAGGAGAACAACCTCGCCCAGAACATCGCGGCCTTGCGCAGGGCCCTGCGGGATCGTCGTGGCGCGAACCGCTACATCCTCACCGCGCCCGGGCGCGGCTACCGGTTCGTTGCCGATGTCGAGGTCGTCGAGGAGGGGCCGGCGGACCCGCCGGCGCGCGCGGTGCTTGCGGTCTTGCCGTTCGAGAATCTGAGCGCGGATCCAGGTCGCGATTATCTCGTCGATGGCCTGACGGAAGAGACGATCGCAGCACTGGGCCAGGTCGACCCCGGCCGTCTCAGCGTGATCGGCCGGACGTCGGTGATGCCGTACAAATCTTCGAAGAGCCCGGTCGCGGACATCGGTCGCGAGCTGCGGGTCGGCTACGTCCTCGAAGGCTCGCTGCGCGCCGAAGGCGGGCGGCTGAGGATCACGGCAAATCTGGTCCGGGTCCGCGGTCAGGTCCAGGTCTGGTCGTGGTCGTTCGACAGCGAGCCGCGAAGCGTGCTCGAGTTCCAGCGTGAGCTCGCCGGCGTCATCGCACAGCAGATCCGGTTGCAGCTCGCGCCTGGGCGCCTGGCTGCGCTCGCGAACCGGCAAACGCAGAACGCCGCCGCCTATGACATGTATCTGCGTGGACGGCATTTCTGGCACCGGCTCACGCCCGCGACGACGCGCGACGCGCTGGACCTCTACGGGCGCGCGACCGAGATCGACCCGCGCTATGCGCTCGCGTGGTCGGGCATTGCCGACGCGCACTCGGCCAGCCCGATCAACGGCGATGCCCCGCCGCTGACTGCCTTGCCGCGGGCCCGCGAGGCCGTCGCCCAGGCGCTGCTCGCCCAGCCCGAGCTCTCCGAGGTACAGGCGTCGCTGGGATTCCTGAAATTCTGGCTCGATTGGGACTGGCCCGCGGCCGAGCGGGCATTCCGCCGCGCAATCGATCTCGATCCCAACTATGCGTTGCCGCAGCGCATGCTCGGACTGCTGTATTCGCACCTTGGCCGTCCGCAGGACGCGTTGCCTGCGATGCGCCGCGCGCGAGAGCTCGATCCGTTGCTGGCCGTGCATCACGCGCTCTCGGCCCAGGTTGCCTTCGCGGCCCGCGATTACGCGTTGGCGGCGCAGTTTGCGCGCCAGGCGCTGGTCGTGGATCCCGACTTCTGGATCGGCCATTTCCAGCTCGCGCAGGCCTGCGTCGAACTGCATGAGCCCGATCCGGCGGAGCGCGCGCTGGCGGCCGCCGAGAGGTCGTCCGGAGGCAACAGCAAAGTGGTTTCGTTGCGCGGCTACCTGTACGCGCAGCGGGGGCGCGCGGCGGATGCGACCGCGGTGCTGGAGGCCCTGATGTCGACGTCGCGCGAGCGCTATGTTCCGCCGTACGCAATCGCATTGGTGTACGCGGGGCTGCGTGAAGCCGACCGGGCACTCGAATGGCTCGGGCGCGCGGTCGACGCCAGGGACGTTCACCTGACATTCCTGCCGATCGACCCCAAGTGGGACGCCTGTCGCACGGATCCCCGGTTCGACGCGATACTCGCGCGATGCGGATTCCGATCAGCAACATGAGCGGCAACACGAGCGGCCCCGCCGTCGCGTGCGGCGCGCTTCGCCCGGTCGTGGATGCTCCCCGACGGGGTTGCGTCGCACTCGGGCGCTGCCGGCCGAGGAATGCGGGCGAGCTGGGTGCCAGGTTCGATTTCCGTGGCTAGCGCGGTGCCTTCGAAACGCCGGATTCCGGGAGGTGTCTGGGCGCTTGGCTTCGTCAGCCTGCTGATGGACACCTCGAGCGAGCTGATCCATGCGCTGTTGCCGCTCTACATGGTCGGGCCGCTGGGCGCATCGATGGTCGTCGTCGGCATCGTCGAAGGCGTCGCCGAGGCGATCGCGATGATCATCAAGGTCTTCTCCGGCTTCTGGTCGGACAAGCTGCGCCACCGCAAGCCGATCGTCCTGCTGGGCTACGGCCTGGCCGCGGTGTCGAAGCTCGCGTTTCCGCTGGCGCCGACGCTGGAATGGGTGATTGCTGCGCGTTTCGTCGACCGCATCGGCAAAGGGATCCGCGGCGCGCCGCGCGACGCGCTGATCGCTGACCTGACGCCTCCCGGGATCCGGGGCGCCGCTTTCGGCCTGCGCCAGGCGCTCGACACCGTAGGCGCGATCAGCGGCCCGCTGCTTGCTGTCGCGGCAATTGGATACTTCGCCGGCGATTTCCGCTCGGCATTCTGGATCGCGCTCATCCCTGCGGCGCTGTGCGTCGCGGTGCTGGCCCTCGGCGTCCGCGAGCACGACGACGGGCGCCGCGTCACCGATGCGTCGAAGCGCCTGTCGTGGCGCGATGCGTCGCGCCTGCAGCGGCCATTCTGGGTCGTCACGTCCATCGCTTTCGTCCTGACGCTGGCCCGCTTCTCCGAGGCGTTCCTGATTCTGCGGGGACAAAGCATCGGCATGGGGGAAACGGGTGCACCGTGGGTGATGGTCGCGATGTCGGTCGTCTACGCTGCGGTGTCCTATCCGGCGGGACACGCCGCGGATCGCGGCCGCGGTGCATCGCTGCTGTCGGCGGGACTGGTCGCATTGATCGCGAGCGATGTCGTGCTGGCGCTCTCCGCCGGCGTGCCGGGCGTCCTGGCCGGGGCGGCGCTGTGGGGGCTGCACATGGCGCTGACGCAGGGCCTGCTCTCCGCCCTGGTGGCGGCGACCGCGCCGCCCGACTTGCGCGGCACCGCGTTCGGTGTCTACAACCTGACCGGCGGGGTCGCGCTGCTGGTGGCGAGCGCGGTCGCCGGGTCGCTGTGGCAGGCATTCGGACCCGCCGCAACGTTTCTCACCGGCGCCGGTCTCACGCTTGTCGCCTTGCTCGGCTTCGTGGCGTCCGGACGCTACGTGCCGCGGCTCGACGGCAAGGGTTAGGCCCGGAGATCGTGCCCGGGCGGCTGGACGCCGGCAATGCGGCATCGGCGTAAGCTTTGCGCCGCACCGGCGACTACGGGGTGTCGCGGCACACGCCCGCAGGCCGATCGTCCCAGGACCCACCGATGAACGACGCTTCACAGACACCGGTCGCCATCCCGGCCCCGGCCCCGGCAGCAACGGCCGACGCGGCCGCAGCGGGCGGTGTTGCAGGCGCCGCCGCGCCCGCACCCGATCCGACCTCCGGCACCGCCGGGCGCGAACTGTATCGGCGCCATGCGCTGCCGGTGCGCATCATGCACTGGGTGAACGTCGTCGCGCTGACGCTGATGCTGATGAGCGGCCTGTGCATCTTCAATTCGCACCCGGCGCTGTACTGGGGCCAGTCGTCGTACAGCGGCAGGCCCGCATGGCTCGAGATCGGCGCAACGCAGGCTGCGGACGGTCGCATCAGCGGATACACGCGGGTCCTCGGCCGCATGTTCGATACGACGGGCGTCCTCGGCGTTTCCGCCGACGCGGGCCAGATGTACGTGCAGGGGTTTCCATCCTGGCTGACGCTGCCGAGCCACCAGTGGCTCGCGATGGCGCGCGCCTGGCATTTCTTCTTCGCATGGGTGTTCCTGATCAACGGGCTCGGCTATGTCGCCTGGACGATCACGAGCCGGCATCTCACGCGCGACCTGTGGCCCACGCGCGCCGACCTGCGCGGCATCGGCCGATCGGTGCTCGACCATCTGCGGTTTCGCCATCCCGCCGGCGAGGCGGCGAAGCGCTACAACGTGCTGCAGAAATTCGCCTACCTGCTGGTGATCTTCGTCCTGCTGCCGCTGATCATCCTGATGGGGCTCGGCCTGTCGCCGCGGCTCGACACGCTGTTCGGCGGCTGGGTCGGCCTGTTCGGCGGCCGCCAGTCGGCACGCTCGATCCACTTCATCGTCGCGTGGATGCTGGTCGCATTCGTCCTGATCCACGTGTTCGAGGTGATCGTGACCGGGCTCTGGAACAACCTGCGCTCGATGATCACCGGGCGCTACCGCGTGCCGCAGGAGGCCGTGCATGACTGACATCGAACGCGGCGCGCGGCGCCGCTTCCTCGGCCGCTTCGCCGCATCGCTGGGCGCCGCGGGGCTGGCCGGCTGCGACCGGCTGTCGCAGACCGACTGGTTCCCGCGCGTGCTGGACAGCGCCGAAAAGCTCAACCAGCGGGTCGCCAAGCTCGTCACCGGGCGCAAGGCGATGGCACAGGAATTCACGCCGGCGGATCTATCGCCGAGCTTCCGCAGCAACGGCACGTCCAACCCGGACAATCCGGAATATCAGGCGCTCGTCGCCAACGGCTTCGCGGATTACCGCCTCGAGGTCGCGGGGCTGGTCGCCAGGCCGCGCAGCTTCTCGCTCGCCGACCTGCACGCGCTGCCTTCGCGCACGCAGATCACACGCCACGACTGCGTCGAGGGCTGGAGCGCGATCGGCAAGTGGGAGGGCGCGAAGCTTTCGGCGCTGCTCGACGCGGTCGGGCCGACTGCGAAGGCGCGCTATGTCGTGTTCCGCTGCGCCGATCCGATGAACGACGACGGCTCGTCGCCGTACTATGAGAGCATCGACATGGACGACGCCTATCACGTCCAGACCATCCTCGCGTACAAGCTCGACGACCGGCCGCTGCCGGTGGCCAATGGCGCGCCGATCCGCCTGCGTGTCGAGCGGCAGCTCGGCTACAAGCACGCCAAGTACGTGATGCGCCTCGAGCTCGTCGAGAGCTTCGCGCACATCGGCGACGGCAATGGCGGCTACTGGGAGGACCAGGGCTACCAGTGGTACGCCGGCATCTGAGCGCGGCCCTGCGCCTGCGCGACGGCCCCGGGCACCGCCCCCGCGCAATGCAGGACGGTGCAGGACGATTCGCCCCCTTACTTGACGAGCTTGGCGAGCGTGCCGCTGGTCTCGGCGAGCAGGTAATAGAACGTCACGCGGCTCTTGCTGTGCTCGCCTTTCATCTTTGCGGCGACCGACTTGATCGCGGCGTCGGCGGCCTCGGGAGCGAGGCCGAGCTTCTTCGCGGCGAAGCCGTCGCGAATGGTCGCGAGTTCCTTCGGATCGGTCGTCGAGACCATCGAGCCGTCGCGGCTGTGCAGTGCGATGCCGCAGTAGTTGACGATCGCCTTGACGGCGTCGGCGTTGACATTGCTCGCGAACTTCGCGATGTCGGTCGCATGGTCGCTCATCGTCGCTGCTCCTCTGGGGAACGAATGGGCGGACAAGCCTAGCACGCGTCGCGCGGGCTGGCCAGCGCGGGCGCTAGGCGAAGAATCCGTGCAGGAACCACTCGCCATCGTCGGTGCCGTAGCGGTGGTCGCGATAGATCCAGACGGTCTCGCCCTGCGGGGTCTCGGCGACGAAATAATCGCGGCGCAGATCGCGCCCGTCCCACCAGCCCGACTCGATGCGCTCGGGCCCGTCGCGCAGGATCCACGGCTGCGCTTCGAGCACCGTTCCCAGCGGCTGCGCCTCGTCGAGCAACCATAGCGGGCGCGCCGCGGCCGGGGCGTTTTCAGCCATGCGCCCGGGCATCGCAGCACCATGCTTCGATGTTGCTGCGTCGTGCAGCGATGCGACCGTGCGCATCGCATGTTCCGGGCGATGCTCGGCCCGCGACTCGAGCATGACGACTGCACCGTCGGCGAGCCGCGCACGCAGGCGCTCGATCAGCGGCACGATCGCCGCACCTGCCTGGTCCTCGGGCAGCAGGCCCAGATTGCGGCCCGCCAGCGGCTCGGTTGCATCCCCGGTGAGACCGATCGCTTCGACGGGCGCCGGCAGCACGACGCGGGCCAGGCGCTCGCGCAGCACGGCGGCAAGATGCGCCGGAGCGCGCGCTGCAGTGGCGAGCGCGAACGCGACGACCGTCGGCGGCATGCCGCGCTCACGCAGATGACGCTCGTGGACGAGCGCAAGCGACATCCGCGTGACGCCGAGGCCGCGGGCGAGCAGCCAATCGGCGAGATCGTTCACCAGGCGATTGACGGCGAAAGCCAGCGCTTCGACGGTGTCGACCGGTGCGACCAACGGAAGCCTGCGCTCGAACCGCGGCGGCGGCCGGTAGGGCGGGCGCGGATCGGGCCGCTCGCCGAGCGCGTGGTCGAGCGCGTCGACCAGCGTCTCGCCGAAGCGGCGGGCCAGCGCTGCGCGCGGCAGGCGTCGCGCCTCCCCGAACGTCGAGATGCCGGCGGCGTCCAGTGCCGCAGCCGCGCCGGGGTCGAGGTCGAGCAGGGTGAGGGGCAGCGGGGCGAGCGCATCGAGCAGATGCGCGATGTCGGGCACCGGCATCGTCGATCCGGTGCGCGCGAGCAGCGACGCGGCGAGCGGCGTGGGGGCGAGCGCGATCCGCGTTGCGCAGCCGTGCGCCTGCGTCGCGGCCTGCAGCCGCCCGGTCAGCCGCGCCAGTCCTCCGAACAGGCGCAGGCTGCCGCCGATCTCGGCGACGACGGCGTCGGGGGGGGCGAGGCTCGCATTGGGCGTGAAAGCGAGCGCGATCGTTGCGACCTCGGCGAGAGCTTCCGCCTCGGCAACCGGGTCGCGCTCGCGCAGCGCGACGGCAGGGGCCAGCGCCAGCGCCGCTGCGATCGACTGGCCACGGCGAATGCCCGCATCGCGCGCAGGCGCATTGGCGGCGACGACCTGCGGATGGCGGCCGCTGCTCGCGACGACGAACGGCCGCCCTGCGATGTCAGGCGCGCAGGAGCGCGCGAACACGTCGAGCGGAAGCGATGGCAGGAGCAGGCAGGCCCACAGCATGAAAGGGATCGGTTGCGATCGGCGCAGCGCCGGGTGATGGACAGAGCGGTGCACCCCGCTCCCGTGCGAGATCGAGCAGCACCGGTTGCATAAGCCCGGCGCCGCGCCGCTTGAGGATGTGCACTGCGAGCCGGCCTTCGTGCGACGCGAGCGACAGGCGCAGCGGCGCCGCGGTGGCGCTGGCACGCTGGCCCGGCCGCCGCCACAGCACGCCCCAGGTCCGGCCCTCGCGCGCAGCCACCTGCAGCCTGCGCAGGATGCGCTCGTCGCGGTTGTTGGTCCACGCGAACGCTGCGCCGCATTCGGGCGCGCGCAATGCCTGCTCGCAGGCCCACAGTGCGTCGCGGTCGTGGCAGCGCTGGACGACGATCAGGCGCGAAAGATCGACGCCGGCGGCGGCGAGCGCCGGTGCATAGGGTCGATGGGGCGGAGCGATCCAGACGACGCTGCGTCCCTCGGACTGCAGTCGCGCAAGCGCGGGCAGGGTCAGGCGCAGTTCACCGATGCCTTCGCGCTCGGGCAGCATTTCCGTCAACGCGGCGCGCGGCCAGCCGCCTCCCGGCAGCACGGCATCGAGCGCGGCAAAGCCCGAGGCGATCGAGGCCGGCTCCGCCGCGCAGTCACCGCCGCGCCAGATCGCCGGGTTGGCGAGGATGCGGGCGAGTTCCGGATTCATCGGCTCAGGCGGGCGGCCAGTTCCGGGCGAACACCGGGGCGACATCGGGATGCGCCTCGATGCGCAGCAGCGTCTCGTGCAGCGCAGGACGATGCGCCGCCAGATGCTTGCGCGACCCCGACCACTTCGAGACGACCGCTGCGAGCAGGTCGAGGGCACCGATGCGCTCGCCGGAGAGCCAGGGATGCGCGGGGAAAACGTCGGCGAACATCTCCCAATGGCGATGCAGGCGCGCGCGCGTCCCTGCGCGGATGCGCTCCTGCAGGGCTTCGTCGGCATCGGCCCCCTCGCACCAGCGCTCGGGATAATCGATGATGCTGATCGCCGCATAGCAATTGGCGGCGATGAACACCAGCCCGCGCAGTACCTGCGCGCGCGCGGAGGCATCGGCCGGCAGCAACCCGCTGTCGGGATGGATTTCGCCGAGGTGGATCAGGATCGCCGCGCTCTCGGACATCGCGCTGCCGTCTTCCAGCACCAGCGTCGGGATCTGTCCGAGCGGGTTCAGCTTCAGCAGCCCGGCATAGGCGTCGTTCTGCGCCCAGGTCGCGGTCTCGACCAGACGGTGAGGCGCGTGAGCGAGCGCCAATGCGGCCTCGACTGCGGCCGATCCTGCGCCTTTCTTGCCATAGAGCGTATACATGATGACCTCCCTTCTACCAGCCGTCGTTGCGGACCAGGCCGACGCCGATGCCTTCGATCGCGAACGCGGTCGTCCGCGGATCGACGACGATCGGATCGAATGCGCTGTTCTCGGGCATCAGCACGATGTCGCGTCCGCGCCTGCGGTAGCGCTTGACCGTCACTTCGTCGCCGCCGGCGCCGCCGACGCGCGCGACGACGATCTGGCCGTTGCGCGCCTCGTGGCTGCGATGGACGGCGAGCAGGTCGCCGTCGAGGATGCCGGCATCGCGCATGCTCTGGCCGCGCACGCGCAGCAGGTAATCGGCGCGCGGCGAGAACAGCGCGGGATCGACCCTGCAGTGCGTCTCGATGTGCTCGATGGCGAGGATCGGATGCCCGGCGGCGACGCGGCCGACCAGCGGCAACGTACCCTGGACCGGCATGCCGGGTATGTCCCTGATGCGCAGGCCGCGCGATGTGCCGGGGATGATCTCGATCGCCCCCTTGCGGGCCAGCGCCTGCAGGTGATCCTCGGCCGAGCTCGCCGTCGAGAAGCCCAGTCCTGCGGCGATTTCGGCGCGGGTCGGCGGCATGCCCGACGTGTCGAGGTAGCTGCGGATCCAGTCGAGGATCTGTCGCTGCCTGGCGGTGAGCCGCGGTCCATCCGCCGCTGCGGCAGAGTCGGGCGCGAGCGGGGCGTTGCGACTGAAACGGGGGCGGAGCCTGGCGGGTGTCGGCATGGGTGCTGCGCTCGTGATGACGTTCCCCGGTCGTGATGATGTTTCCGGGAACCGTATGAACGTACGGTAGTTGGATTATAGGCCGGAACGGCCCCGGGTCAAGTCGCGTGGCTGGCGAGCCGGGCCCTTGCCCCGGAGAAAAGGCCGCGCGTCGCGGAGGAATCCGCCTTGACGGCATCACGGCGCAGGCGTTACATGGGAGCTTGGTCCCGATCGGGATGCCGGATCACTCTTGTCGAGGAGCAGCGCCATGGCCAGGAAAGCCGCAGCCGCACCCGCCGCCGCAAAGACCGCCCGCAAACGCCCGGCGCGCAAGCGTTCGACACCCCGCGTGTCGGCCCGCGCTCCGAAGCCGGAATCCGCAGCGGCCGCAATGCGCGGGTTCGGCGACATGCCGAAGATGCCGAAAATGATGACGCCCGAGCAGGCGATCGATCTCTACAAGGCCAACGCCGCACTCGCCCTCGACGTCATCAACACCGCGATCGAAGGCGCGGCGAAGCTGCGCAGGAAGCAGTTCGAGGGCGAGGAGGAAGCGCGCGAGTTCCAGAAGAGGCATGTGCGGTCCGCCGCCGAGGCGCGCGACGCGCAAGGCCTGATGGCCGCGGGACAGGGCGCGGCGCAGGAGGCCATGGAGAAGTCGATGCACTACTGGGGCGAGATGTTCGACCTGATCGTCGAGATCCAGAAACGCCTGTTCACGCTGATCGACGAGCAGATGGAAGGCGTGCCCGGTGTCAAGGAGAGCCGGGCGGCGATGGCGATGCTCCCCGATCTGCGGCAGATGCAGAAGGTCGTGTCGGCGATGCAGGGCGTCGTATCGTCCGGAGGCTCGACGTTCGAGACTATGCAGCGCGTGATGGGCGATTTCGCGAAGCTCGCGCAGGGCTCGATGCCCGGCGCGTCGCGCTGACGCGATGCGGCGCGCGAACTCGGCGATGAGAACGCTGGTCTACATCGTGTGCATGCTGCTGGCGAGCGGTTGCGTTCCCATCGGCGTGCGCGTGCAGAACATGCTCGCGACGCTGGGCGGGTCGACGGGCGGGGGCTAGGGCGCCCCCGCTGCGGGCGCGGGGACGGCGCCGTGTGGTGCCCAGGGCGGGGGTCGAACCCGCATGACCTCGCGGTCCAGGGATTTTAAGTCCCTTGTGTCTACCAGTTTCACCACCCGGGCGTCCGCTCCCGGGATTGTAACGGGCATCGGCCGCGATTCCGTGCCAGGGTCGGGTCGCTGCGCCAATGCGGCATTCCGGATCATGACTTCAACAACAGGAGCTCTGCGATGAAAGCTTATTCCAGGTCGACCGCGGTCGCGTTGTCCGCGTGGTCCTTCGCGATCGTTCTAGCTGCCAGTGCCTCGACAGCGGCGTTCGCCGAGGACTTCCACGTCAAGCTCTCGGGCGCGCAAGAGGTTCCCCACGTGACGACCAGCGGGTCGGCCGAAGGAACGATCACGATCGCGGACGACGGCGCAGTCAGCGGCAGCGTGACCGTCAGCGGTTTCACACCCAC
The DNA here is from genome assembly GCA_963734515.1 of uncultured beta proteobacterium. GTDB lineage: Bacteria > Pseudomonadota > Gammaproteobacteria > Burkholderiales > Casimicrobiaceae > VBCG01. The sequence continues at coordinate 367,885 of CAVTHP010000007.1, forward strand.
TGCCGCTCATATCCACGAGGGCGTGGCCGGCAAGAACGGGCCGGTGATCGTTCCGTTCACCAAGGAAGGCGACAAGTTCGTCGCCCCCGCAGGCGCGAAGCTCAGCGCCGAGCAGATGGCGGCGCTCAAGGCCGGCGGTCTGTATTTCAACGTCCACAGCGCCGCGCATCCCGGCGGCGAGGTTCGCGCGCAGCTCAAGCCCTGACGCTTCGCAGCATGACTCCGCCGCGTGCCGGCTGGGGCGGCGGAGAGCCCGCGGCGCTGTTGCGCAGGATGTTCGCTGCCGCGGTCGACTCGGCGCAGCCCGCCCGCTGCCTGCCGCCGCATCTGCCGGCGCAGCCGGCGGGGCGCGCGATCGTCATCGGCGCCGGCAAGGCATCGGCGGCGATGGCGCGCGCGTTCGAGGATCATTGGGCGGGCGAGGCGACGGGGTTGGTCGTCACCCGCTATGGCTACGCGGTGCCTTGCCGGAAGATCGAGATCGTCGAGGCCGCGCACCCGCTGCCCGATGCGGCCGGCATGGCGGCCGCGCGGCGCATCCTCGGTCTCGTCGAAGGGCTGTGCCCCGAAGACCTCGTCGTCTGCCTGATCTCGGGCGGCGGGTCGGCATTGCTCGCGCTGCCCCTCGACGGGCTGACCCTCTCCGACAAGCAGGGCGTCAATCGCGCGCTGCTCGCGTCGGGCGCGACGATCGGCGAGATGAATTGCGTGCGCCGGCACCTGTCGGCGATCAAGGGTGGCCGGCTCGGTGCCGCCTGCCATCCGGCGCAGGTCGTGACGCTGCTTATGTCCGACGTCCCGGGGGACGACCCGATCGACATCGCATCGGGGCCGACGGTCCCTGATCCGACGTCCTGCGCCGATGCGCTCGACGTTCTGCGCCGCCATGCGATCGAGGTTCCCGCCGCCGTGCTGCAGGTACTGGAATCGGGCGCGGGCGAGTCGGTGAAGCCGGGTGATCCGAGGCTTTCGCATGCGCGCACGCGCATCATCGCGACTCCGCAGATGGCGCTCGAGGCCGCAGCCGCGCTCGCGCGCGAAGCAGGCGTCGCTGCGCTGATCCTCGGCGACAGCATCGAGGGCGAGGCGCGCGAGGTGGGGACGGTGATGGCCGGGATCGCGCGCCAGGTCGCCGTCCGCGGCCAGCCGATTGCGGCGCCCTGCGTGCTGCTGTCCGGGGGCGAGACGACGGTGACGGTCCGCGGCAGCGGTCGCGGCGGCCGCAACGTCGAGTTCCTGCTCTCGCTCGCCATCGGCCTCGATGGACGGCCGGGCATCCATGCGATCGCCGGGGACACCGACGGCGTCGATGGCCAGGAGGAGATCGCCGGCGCGCTGATCGGACCGGATACCCTGGCGCGCGCACGCGCACTGGGCATCCGTCCGCGCGAGAGCCTCGCGCGCAACGACGGCCACGGTTTCTTCGCCGCGCTGGGCGACGGCGTCGTCACCGGCCCCACGCTGACCAACGTCAACGATTTTCGCGCGATCCTGGTCGCGCAGGGCGAAAGCTGATGCGCTTCGGCGCCGAACTGATGCGGCAGGCTGACGTTCTCGCATCGTTCACCGAGGACCCGCCGCGGCTCACGCGCAGGTACCTCAGCCCGCAGCACCGGCAGGCTGGCAACTACCTGATCGCACTGATGCGCGAGGCCGGAATGAGCGCGGGTTTCGATGCGCTGGGCAATGTCGTCGGCCGCTACGCATCCGATGGACGGCAGGGGCCGGTCGTGATGGCCGGGTCGCACCAGGACAGCGTGCGCAACGCGGGCAAGTACGATGGCGTGTTCGGGATCCTGACGGCGGTCGCCTGCGCGCGGGACCTGCACCAGCGCGGGAGGCGGTTGCCGTATGCGCTCGAGATCGTCGCGTTCGGCGACGAGGAGGGCGTGCGCTTCGGCGCGACGATGACCGGCAGCCGGGCGATGGCCGGGACCTTCGACGCGGCGTGCCTCGACCTCGTCGACGACGACGGCATCACGATGCGCGAGGCGCTCCGCAAATTCGGGGGCGATCCCGATGGCTGGCGCAGCCTCGATCGCCGCGGCGGAAACGTCGTCGCCTACGTCGAATCGCACATCGAGCAGGGGCCGGTGCTCCTGAACGAGAACCTGCCGGTGGGCATCGTGACGGGGATAGCCGGGACGACGCGCTTGCGCGTGGCCGTGCACGGGCAGGCGGGCCATGCGGGAACGGTGCCGATGGGCAGCCGCCGGGATGCCGTGGCGGCGGCCTCCGAGATGGTGCTCGCGGTCGAGCATCATTGCCAGACGCATCCGGACCTGGTCGGTACCGTCGGCAGGATGTCGGTGCTGCCCGGCGCAATCAACGTGATTCCGCAGGACGTCGAATTCACCGTCGACCTGCGCTCGACGACCGACGCCGCAAGGTGCGGGGCGGCGCAGGCGCTGGTCGCCGGTTTCGCCGACGTCGCGAAGCGGCGCGGCGTGTCGGTCGCGGCGACGGAGTTCTTCGCGGCGAATGCGGCGCGCTGCGATCCCGCACTCAAGGACGCGCTCGGCGCATCCGTCGCGGCACAGGGCATCCCCTTGCGCGAGCTGCCGAGCGGCGCCGGTCACGACGCGATGGTCTTCCCGCAGCGTCTGCCCGACGGCGATGCTGTTCGTTCGCTGCGGCAACAACGGCATCAGCCACCATCCCGACGAGACGATGACGGCCGACGATGCCGAGGTTGCGACATCGGTGCTGCTGCATTTCCTCGAGCATTACGCTTCGCCGCGCGGCGGCGCCAGCGAAGCGCGGGGGGACGAGGGACCGGCGTGACGCACTCGACCGCTGGATCGTTGCCCATCGCCGCGAGCGGGTCGACTACGGCAGCGCGATGCGCGCATCGCCGGGCCGGCGGCCGTATCCGGTCAGGTCGCGGGGGCCGGTCCGACGCCGATCGGCGGTGGCGCGAGGTTGACGATGCGCCGGAACAGGCTGTCGTACTCGGCTTCCGCCTTGGCGCCGAACAGCGGGTCGCCGTGGCCGGTGAAAGCCGCGTCGATCTCCTTCCAGTCCTCGGCCGTCAGGTGCTCGCGCGCCATCGGAATGACCTTCTCCTCCTCCGTGCGCATGTGGTCCCAATGGAACTGGGCGTAGGCCGACACGGCAGCGGCGAAGGCGGGGAACCCGGCGGCGCCGCCTTCCCGGTAGCGCTCCAGCGCCTGCTCGAGGTCGCGGATCTTCCGTGCCCCCTCTTTGTGCTCGCGCTCGAGCTGGTCGAGCACGGGCGCCGCGGCCGGGTGGCGCTGGCGCAGGAGCCTGAACAGGTAGCCGTCTTCCTTGGGGTGGTGGTAGCGCTCCGGGAATGCGTCGATGTAATAGACCATCGCGCTCAGCAGGTCAAAGTTCGGGGCGCTGCCGTGCTCGCGGATGTCGCGGACGACGTAGAGCATGCCGTGCAGCACCGCCGCGAGGGAGCGGTGCTCGTCATGGATGATGCCGATCGCTTTCACGTGTCCCCCAAGGCCGTTTTTTGTCTCAGATCAAGACGATCCGCCCGCGCGCCTCCGACAATCATAGCGCGGTCACTGTTCAATGTGTCGGATCGCCCCGATTCGACACCAACCCTGGGAGCAATCATGTTCAACAACATCCTGGTGCCCAGCGACGGATCGTCGCTGTCCCAAAAGGCCGTCAAGGAAGCGATCGCCCTTGCCAAGGTCACCGGCGCCAAGCTCACCGTGCTGCACATCTATCCGAAGTTCTCGGGAAGTCCGTATGGAACCTTCGGGCCCGCCGAGGACGTGCTGGAGGAGGCACACGACCGGCAGGCCCGCGAGTCCAGCGACAAGCTGTTCGCGTCCATCAAGAAGCAGGCCGATGCGGCCGGTGTCTCGTTCGCGTCGGCGCTGGTCGAGAGCAACGACGTGTGGAAGCAGATCATCGCGGTCTCGAAGAAGAAGAAGTGCGACCTGATCTGCATGGCGTCCCACGGCCGCCGCGGCCTGTCGGGTGTGCTGCTCGGCAGCGAGACGCACAAGGTGCTGACCCACAGCGACATCCCGGTCCTCGTCATGCGCTGAGCGCCTGCCCAAGTCGGGGCACGCGACCCGGGCCCCGGTCTCAGATGACACGCGAGTAGCGCGCCTGCTCGCGTGCTTCGCGCAGGAAGCGGTCGAACACCATCGCGACCGTGCGCACCAGCAGCCGGCCGCGCGGTGTGACCGCGATGCCCCGTGTCGACACGTCGACCAGCCCGTCCTCGGCCAGCGGACCGAGCGCCTCGAGCTCGGGACCGAAGTAGCGGTCGAAGGCGATGCCATGGGTCTCCCCGATCGCGGCGAAGTCCACCGCGAAGCTGCACATCAGCGCCTGGATGACGTCGCGCCGCAACAGGTCGTCCGCGGACAGGCGATGACCGCGAAACGCCGGCAGCCGATCGGCGTCGATGCGCTCGTAGTATTCGTCCAGCGTGCGCAGGTTCTGGCTGTAGGTCGGCCCGATCTTGCCGATCGCCGAGATTCCGAACGCGAGCAGATCGCAGTCCGCGTGCGTCGAATAGCCCTGGAAATTGCGGTGCAGCTGCCCCTTGCGCTGCGCGAGCGCGAGCTCGTCGTCGGGACGCGCGAAGTGGTCCATGCCGATGTGGGCATAGCCCGCGTCCGTCAGGCGGTCGATCGCGAGCTCGAGGATTGCGAGCTTGGTCTCCGGCGCCGGCAGCTCTGCGACGGCGATGCGCCGCTGGGGCTTGAACAGGTGCGGGACGTGCGCGTAGCTGTAGAGGGCGATGCGGTCCGGCGCCGCAGCGATCACCTTGTCGAGGGTCGCGCCGAAGCCCGGCATCGTCTGGCGCGGCAGGCCGTAGATCAGGTCGACGTTGAGCGAGCGGAAACCCTGTGCGCGGGCGGCGTCGAGCACCGCGAGCGTCTCGGCTTCGCCCTGGATGCGATTCACCGCCTTCTGCACGTCGGGGTCGAAATCCTGCACGCCGACGCTCATCCGGTTGAAGCCGAGTTCGGCGAGCAGCGCCACCGTCTGCGCGTCGACCTTGCGCGGGTCGATCTCGATCGAGCATTCGGCGTCGCGATCGAACGCGAAATGGTCGCGCAGCATCCTTGCGAGCAGTGAAAGCTCGTCGGGCGACAGGAAGGTCGGCGTGCCTCCCCCCCAGTGCAGCTGCCTGACCGGCGACGAAGAGTCGATCTGCGCCGCAAGGGCGCGGATCTCGCGGCCCACGTAGCCCAGGTATTTCGCCGAGCGGCTGCGGTCCTTGGTGACGACCTTGTTGCACGCGCAGTAGAAGCAGATGGTGTTGCAGAAAGGCAGGTGGACGTACAGCGACAGCGGCTGCGACGGGCCTCCTGCCCGGCGCTCGCGCAGCGCCTGCGAAAGTTCGGCGGGTCCGAACGCGTCGGTGAAGCGATCGGCCGTCGGGTACGACGTGTAGCGGGGCCCCAGGCCGTCGTATTTGCGGACCAGCTCCGCGTCGAAGGACAGCAGGCCGGGATGGGTATCGTGCACGGGGGTATCCATGGCCGCCATCCTGCCGGGGGCCGCCGAGTGTTGCATTGAGGCAAATCAAGTGTCGCCGGCAGGAGACTCAATGCGGTCGAGGTTGATCTTGGTCAAATGCGGCGTTCTTGATCCCAACTAATTTGAATGCGGGACGCACTTAAGAAGAGCACTTAGCACGACGACCGGCGGGTCGGACACCCGCCAGAGCAGACAGGAGCGAGGCAATGAAATCACGCAGCAATGGATGGAGTCGCGCGGCAGACTCGGCGCCGGTGCGCCAGCTTCAACTCACCCGAGGGGAGACGATCGTGCCGCCTGGCAAATTGAAGACTTTCATCGCGGGGCTCGCGATCGCAGCGGGTGCGTTGCTGCTCGCGCCCGGCAGCGCCCAGGCGGTGCCGAGTTTCGCCCGCCAGACCGGATTTGCCTGCGAGGCCTGCCACACGGTGTTCCCCGAGCTGACGCCCTACGGACGGCGCTTCAAGCTCAACGGGTACACGGTGGACAACCTGCCGCAGGTGAGCGGGATGGCGCCGAGCAAGGAAGAGACGCTGGTGCTCAACCAGCTGCCGCCGTTGTCGTTCATGTTCCAGACCTCCTACACCAGCACCAAGAAAGCCCTGCCCGACACCGCACTCCCCGATGCGTTTGCCAAGAACGGCCAGGTGCTGTTCCCGCAGCAGGCCAGCCTGTTCTACGCCGGACGGATCGCGCCGAACCTCGGCGCGTTCGTGCAGATGACCTACGACGGCACGTCGGGCAGTTTCGGGTGGGACAACACCGACATCCGCTACGCGAGGCTTGCCAGCGACAATTTTCTCTGGGGCATCAGCGCCAACAACAACCCGACGGTGCAGGACCTCTGGAACACGACGTCGGCGTGGCAATCGCCCTTTGACCAGCGCAGCGCGACTGCGCCGGGGCCGAGTGCTGCGACGATGATCGACGGCGGGCTCGCCGACGCGGGCGTCGCCGGCCTGAGCGCTTACGCCTACCTGTACGACTCGGTGTACGTCGAGCTGGGGGCCTACCGCTCGGCGCCGGCCGCAGCCCAGATCGACAGCACCAGCACCAACGTGGTCAAGGGTGCGGCACCCTACTGGCGGATCGCCTACGAGCGTCAGTGGGGGCGCAACTCCTGGGAGGTGGGGGCCTACGGCGTCGAGGCGAAGCTCTACCCCGGCGGCGACGTTCCGCTGTCGGGCCCGACCAACAAGTACAGCGACTGGGCACTCGACTCGCAGTACCAGTACATCGGCGACGAGCACCTGGTCTCGGTGCTGGCCACCTACATCCACGAGAAACAGACCCTCGATGCAACCTTCGGGGCGGGTGGGTCGAGCAATTCGTCGAACGACCTGAAGACGCTCAGGGTCGGCGCGAGCTATTACTACCGTCGCAAGTACGGCGGGGCTCTCGGCTACTTCTCGACCAAAGGGTCTTCGGATGCGCTGCTCTATCCGCAGGGTGATCCGGTGACGAGCTTCGCCAACAGCAAGCCGGACACCAACGGCTGGACTGCCGAGCTCGACTGGGTCCCGTACGAGAACACCAAGCTTGCGCTGCAATACACGATGTACGACAAGTTCAACGGCGGCGACACCAACTACGACGGAACGGGCAGGAATGCGAAGGACAACAACACGCTCTTCCTCCTCGGCTGGATCAACTTCTAGGCGAACGACAATGAAACGGATCATTGCACTGGCTGTGGGCGCCGTTCTCGCACTGGGAGCGGGTGCGGCGCTGGCGCAGCAGGACGCGAAGTCGCTCGCCACCGGCGTGTGCTCGGCGTGCCACGGCCCGGAGGGCCACAGCATTTCTCCGGTGTTCCCCAACCTCGCCGGGCAACAGTCGGCGTACATCATCCTGCAACTGGACGCGTTCCGCGGCCATGCGCGAGGCGACCCGAACGCCCAGGCCTACATGTGGGGCATGGCTTCGCAGCTCTCCGACGACACGATCAAGGGGTTGGCCGACTATTACGCGGCGCAGAAGCCGGCGCCCGGGGAGACCGCGGCTCCCGCGCTGTTGGCCGAGGGACAGAAGATCTACACGCAGGGGATTTCGACGCAGGGCGTGCCGGCCTGCGCGGCGTGCCATGGGCCGAATGCCGAAGGCGCGGGCGCATTCCCGCGACTGGCCGGACAGCATGCCGACTACCTGGTCGCGCAGCTCGTGGGATTCCAGTCGGGAACCCGCGCCAACGCGCCGATCATGGCCAATGTCGTGCGTACGATGAGTGCCCAGCAGATGAAGGCGGCGGCGGCCTACGCTGCCTCGAAGTAGCTGGCTGCTGGAAGTCGCGAGGCGGAAAGCGCAATACCTGCGGGGAAGCATTCCCGGGCGCTTCCGCCTCGTTCTTTTTTCGACCAGGCAAGGAAAGAAATGCGGATAGCGCTCCCGGTACTCGTTTCCCTGGTGCTCGCCGGTGTTCCCGTGGCGCGCGCCGCCGAGCCCGACGACGCCGCGCTGCGGCAGGACGTCAAGACGCTGAAGCAGCTGGTGCGCGACCTCGAGCATCGCGTGAGCGTGCTCGAAAGTCGTTCGACCGTTGCGCCGAAGGCGGCGCAGGTCGCACCCAAGGCCGCCCCGGCAGCGGCGCAGGCCGCGCCTGCAATCGCCCAGCCGGCTCCGGCGGTGCCGCAGGCGGCACCGATTGCGGCCGCTCCGCCGGCAGCGCCCATCGCCGCCGTTCAGCTGGGCGCGAGCTCGGGCTACGCCAGCCCCGAGGCGGCGCTGAGGGCGAACTGGTCGAAGATCAAGGAGGACATGGACGAGGCCGCGGTAACCGGCCTGCTCGGCGCGCCATCGAAGAAGTTCACCCTCGACGGCAGGACCGTCTGGTACTACTACTATCCCGCCCTCGGAAGCGGGTCGATCTTCTTCACCGACGCGGGGCGGATCTCGAGCCGCCAGTCGCCTTTCGGCTGGGGCTGGTGACACCACCGCCGGCCGGCGCGTGACCCGCCGTCGCTCGCAGGGCCGTGTCGCGCCGGGCGCTACAATGCCCTGATGGCCAAGCTCGTCGACATCGAGGCGTCTGCTGCGGCGCCCGCGGCGTCCGACGCTTTCGCACTGTGGCGCCTGGGCCTGCGGCCGTTCTACCTCGTCGCCAGCGCATACTCAGCGCTGTCGATCGCGCTGTGGGCCGCCCAGTACGCAGGATGGCTGCAGAAGCCCTATCTCGAAGGCCCGATGTGGCACGCGCACGAGATGATCTTCGGCTTCGCGCTCGCGGTCATCGCGGGCTTCCTGCTCACTGCAGTGCGCAACTGGACGGGCCGGCCGACGCCCTCCGGCGGGGCCCTGATCGCATTGGTCGGCCTGTGGATCGCCGGCCGGGTGCTGCTGCTGACACCCTACGCAGTCGCGGCGGCTGCCGTCGACACGCTGTTTCCTGTGGCCGTGGCGCTGGGCATCGGCGTGCCGCTGCTGCGCAGCGGCAATCGGCGCAACTATTTCTTCATCGGGCTGCTGCTGGCGATGGCGGCGCTCGACCTGACCGAACACCTGTCGAGACTCGGCGCCGTCGCCCTGCCCGAGCGCTACTCGGTGCAGGGCGCTCTCGACCTCGTGCTGCTCATCATGACGGTGATGGGCGGCCGCGTGATCCCCATGTTCACGTCGAACGGCGTGCGTGGCTCCGCGCCGCGGCGCAACGCGATGATCGAGAGACTCGCGCCGGCGAGTGCCGTCGCGCTGCTCGTCGCCGATCTCCTCCAGGCGCCGTCCTGGGCGCTGATCGCGGTCCTTGCCGTCGGCGCGCTGGTGCAGGGCGCCCGCGCGTGGCTGTGGCGGCCCTGGCAGACGCTGGGCGTGCCGCTGGTGTGGGTGCTGCACGCGGGATACCTGTGGATCCCGGTGTATCTCGCACTGCGCGCACTGGGAGAGGCGGGGATGCTCGCGATTCCGATCGCGACCCACGCGCTGACCGTCGGCGCGATCGGCATGCTGACGATGGGCATGATGACCCGGACCGCTCGCGGGCACAGCGGGCGGCCGCTCACCGTGGATCGCCGCGAGGTCGCTGCCTACGCGTTGGTCGGCTTGGCTGCGATCACGCGTGTCGTCGTGCCGCTGGTCGCGATGTCGCTGTACCGGGAAGCGGTGATCGCGTCGGCCTGCATGTGGTCGGCGGCATTCGCGCTCTACGCGGTCCACTACTGGCCGATCCTGAGCCGGCCGCGCATCGACGGCAAGCCGGGCTGACCTGCGTGGGGGGCACGGGGGCCGGGATTTCGCGATGGCGCTACGCCAGCCTGATTGCCGGCTATCTGGTCGCCTACGTCGCGCTCGACTGGGCGAGCTACCTCTACCCGGTGGCGCCGCCGCTGGCGATCACGCCATGGAACCCGCCGCCCGGCCTGAGCATCGCGCTGCTGCTGCGCTTCGGCCCGCGCAACGGCCCGTGGCTTTTCGTGGCGGGGTTGCTCGCGGACCTGCTGGTTCGCGGCCTGCACGCCCCGTGGCCGCTGCTTCTGGTCGCGGCGGCCCTGCCGGCGATCGTCTACACCGCCTACGCGGTGGCGCTGCGCGGCGCACTGCGCTTCGACCCCGATTTCGCCTCGCTGCGCGATGCGACGCTGCTCGTGGCCGTGACGACGGTCGCCTCCGGCGCGCTCGCGCTCGCTTTCGTCGGTCTGTTCTGCGTGGGGGGGGAGCTGCCGGTCGGGGACTTCTGGCAGGCGGCGGCGCATTTCTGGATCGGCGACCTGATCGGGATCCTCGTGATCGCCCCGTTGCTGCTCGTGATGACGCGGCGTCCGAGGCCGCGCAACCGCGCGCCGTCTCCGGAGCTGGTGGCGCAGGTGATCGCGATCCTCGCCGCACTGTGGATCGTGTTCGAGTCCGGCTGGGCGGACGAGCTCAAGCTTTTCTACGTGCTGTTCCTGCCGCTGATCTGGATCGCGATGCGTCACGGCATCGAGGGCGCGGTGGTCGCGACTGCGATCATCCAGGTCGGGCTCATCGGCGCGATGCGGGCCGGCGGATACGCGTCGGGCGATGTTCTGGAGTTCCAGGTCCTGCTGGTCGCCCTGGCGCTGACGGGCCTGTTCCTCGGCATGACGGTTTCCGAGCGGCGGGCGATCACGCGGCAGCTGCGGGAGCGGGAGCTCGAGCTCGACCGCAGCCTGCGGCTCGCCGGGGCGAGCGAGATGGCGTCGGCGCTCGCCCACGAGCTCAACCAGCCGCTGGCCGCGATCGGCAGCTACGCGCGGGCCTGCCAGGTGATGCTGGCGGACGGCGAGCGGGCTCCCGCAAGGCTGCGGGAAACGATGGAAAAGGTCACGCGCGAAGTGGCGCGCGCGGGCGACGTCGTGCACCGCCTGCGGGATTTCTTCAGGACCGGGTCGGGTCGGCCGGACCGCGTCCACGTCGTCCAGCTCCTCCAGGCCGCGGTCGCGACGGCGGCACAGCGCGCAGAGCGCCACCGCGTGCACTGCCGCATCGAGTGCCCGCCGTCCCTGCCCGCCGTGCACGCCGACCGGATCCATGTCGAGATCGTGCTGCATAATCTGGTCTCCAACGCGATCGACGCGTTGGCTACGATGACGGCAGGAGAGCGCAACGTGACCATTTCCGCATCGCTGGACGGCGCGCAGTTCGTGAGGATCAGCGTTGCCGACAACGGACCCGGCGTGGCGCCGGACATGAGCGGGCAGCTGTTCGAGCCGTTCGCGACGAGCAAGCCGCATGGCATGGGGCTGGGGCTTGCGATCAGCCGATCGCTGGTCGAGGCCGGCGGCGGCAGGCTGTGGCGCGAGCAGGCGGGGCCTGGAAGCACGTTCAGCTTCACGCTGCCGATCGCCCGGGGCACATCATGAATGCCGCCTCGCTGCGCCAGGTCGTCCACATCGTCGACGACGACAACGCGGTCCGCGATTCGCTGTCGCTGCTGCTCGGCTTGCGCGGCTATGCGACCAGGACCTTCGCCAGCGGCGACGCGTTCCTCGGCGAGATCGACGGGTCTGCCGCGGGCTGCATCCTGCTCGATCTGCGCATGCCGGGCCTCGAGGGGCTCGGCGTCCAGTCCGAGCTCGCCAGTCGGGGAATCGCAATGCCGATCATCGTCCTGACCGCACACGGGGACGCTGCCAGTGCGCGTGCCGCCCTGAAAGGCGGGGCATTCGAGTTCCTCGAGAAGCCCGTCGACGACGCGCTGCTCGGCAAGACGATCGAGGCCGCGCTGGCGCAGGATGCGCAGGAGCGCGCGCTGGCAGGGCGCCGCGAGGCGCTGCGGCGGCAGCTCGAGCGCCTGACGCCGAGGGAGCGCGAGGTCCTGGATCGCGTCGTCCGCGGGCAGCACAACCGCGAGATCGCCCTGGAGTTCGGCATCAGCCCGCGCACCGTCGAGGTGCACAAGGCGCGCATCATGGACAAGTTCCAGGTCGAGCGGATGCCGGAGCTGATCCGCATCGCGATCGACCTCGGGCTCGTCACCGACGCCGGCGCCTGACGCGGCCGCCGGCCCTGGCGCGCGCCGGCTGCGGCGCGCAGGCGGGTCAGTGCACGAGGACGACCGGGGTCTGCGCCAGGTGCAGCACGCGCGTCGCCACCGAGCCCAGCGCCATGTTGGCGATCGCAGTCATGCCGCGCGTCCCCATGTAGATCATGTCGCTGCCCGAGGCGTTCGCCTGGGTGACGATGGTCTCGGCGATCGGTCCCGTCAGCTTGTGCACGCGGTAGGCTACGCCGGCCGCGTCTAGCAGCTGCCGCGCAGGCGCCAGCATCTTGTCGCATTCCTCGTCGTAGTAGCGCGCGACCATGTCCTTCGAGACGACCACGCCCATGTGCGGCACGTGCGGCACCGGCAGGTGAACGGCGATCAGGTCGATCTCGGGGCGTTCCTTGTACCAGTCGAGCGTGGCGAGCAGCGTCCGGGTCGCGCGCGTCGCGCTGGCCGATCCGTCGACAGGGAGCAGTACCTTGATCATTCGTCTTTACCTCGGAAGGGGGGGCGGGAATCGCGGTCCGGGATGCGATTGTGCCATCGCAGCCGGTTGGCGAGCTGGAGCCAGACGATCCCGGCGATCGCGGCCGCGGCGCAGGCGAGGAGCTGCGGGCCGTCGGGGGCGCCGAAGCGGAAGATCTCCCGGACGGCGGGCACGTAGAGCGCGAGCGCGAGCCCGGCGAGCGTTGCGGCGATCACCCACCAGATCGCCGGATTGGGCCGCGTCAGTGTTTCCAGCAGCGTGGCGTCGCGCGAGCGGTTGACGACGATCATGCCGAGGTTGCCGACCACCATCGTCGCGAAAGCCATCGCGCGCGCCGCGGCTTCGGGCGTCCCGCGGGCCAGCGCCGTGCCGTAGAGCGCCGCGACGACCGCCAGGATGCCAACGCCCTGCAGGAGCGCGGTGACCATGGTCGGTGCGTCGAACAGGCGCGAACCCGCGCGCCGCGGGGGCCGCTTCATCACGTTGCGCTCCGCGGGCTCGGCCTCGAACGCGATCGAGCTCGTGGGATCGATGACGAATTCGAGGAACACGACGTGGACCGGATAGAGCACCAGCGGCCAGCCGAACACCAACGGCAGCAGCGCCATCCCCGCCGTCGGCACGTGCACGGCGACGATGTAGCGCATCGCCTTCTGGATGTTGTCGAATATGCGCCGCCCGAGGCTGACCGCATCGACCATCGAGGCGAAGTCATCCTCGAGCAGCACCAGCGACGCGGCTTCGCGCGCGACGTCCGAGCCGCGCTTGCCCATCGCGACGCCGATGTGCGCGGCCTTGAGCGCGGGCGCATCGTTGACGCCGTCGCCGGTCATCGCCACGGTCTCGCCGTTGGCCTTCAGTGCCTCGACCAATCGCAGTTTCTGTTCGGGAACCACGCGCGCGAAGACGTTGCAGCGGCCGACCCGGTCGCGCAGCTCCGAGTCGCCCATCTCGCCGAGCTCGGCGCCGGTCGTCACCATGTCGGCGTTCGCGAGCCCGATCTGGTGCGCGATCGCCCGCGCCGTCCCGGGATAGTCGCCGGTGATCATCACCGTGCGTATCCCGGCGGCATAGCACTGCGCGAGCGCCCCCGGGACGTCGCTCCGAACGGGATCGGCGAGCCCGGTCAGGCCGACGAAGCGAAGCTTCAATTCGCGCTGCCCTGCGGGCCAGGGCGATCCTTGGTGCGCCGGCACGACGTCCCCGCGCGCGACGGCGAGCACGCGCAGGCCGTCGGCGGCCATCCGCGCCACCTCGGCGTGGATCTCCGAGCGCGTCCCGGCAGCGAGGTCGCACAGATCCATGATCGCCTCCGGCGCTCCCTTGGCGGCGACGACGTGGGTGTCGCGATCGGGCGGCTGCCAGATGTACGCGACCGAGAGCTGCTCCGGGGACAGCGCGTAGCTGTGTGCGAGCGTGTGGTTGTCGAGCCTGTCGACGACGTCGGGGGAGCGCTCCCTCGCGAGGTCGCGATAGGCGCGTTCCATGGGGTCGAATGGCGCCCGTTCGCTCGCCAGCACGCTGAACTCGAGCAGCTCGGGAAAGTCGTCGGCTTGCGCGTCGTCGAGGTCGATTTCCCTGCCGTCGGCCCACAGCCTGCGCACCGCCATGCGATTCTCGGTCAGCGTGCCGGTCTTGTCGACGCACAGGACCGTCGTGGCGCCGAGGGTCTCGATCGCAGGCGCGCGGCGCGTCAGCACGCCCCGGCGCGAGATCCGCCAGGCCCCCAGGGCGAGAAACACCGTCAGCACGACGGGAAATTCCTCGGGCAGGTTCGCCATCGCCAGCGTGATTCCCGCCAGCAGGCCGTTCAGCCAATCGCCGCGCAACAACCCGAACAGCACCGTCACCAGTGCGCACAGCGACAACCCGATGGTCGCGAAGACCACGATCGCCCGCCGCGTCTCCTTCTGGATGGGGCTCGGCTCGGGAACGAGGGCCTCCAGCGCCTTGCCGATGCGGCCGAGCTCGGTACGCGCGCCGGTTGCGGTGATGCGCGCGACGCCCTGTCCCGAGGTCAGCAGCGACCCCGAGTAGACGAAAGGCAGGTCGTCGCCGCCCGGATGCGCGGGCGCGGCCGCTCCGGCGCCGGGCGCGACCGCACGCTTGCGCACGGGCACCGACTCGCCGGTCAGCAGCGATTCGTCGGCGGTGACGTTGTTCGCCGATTGCAGCAGTGCGTCGGCCGGGACGCGATCGCCTTCCTTCACCAGCACGATGTCGCCGGTTACGATTTCGCGCCCGGGAACGGTCTTCCAGTGCCCATCGCGCAGGACCTGTGTGCGCGGGCTCGCGAGCTCGCGCAGCGCCTCGAGTGCGCGCTCGGTCTTGCGCTCCTGGAAGAACGTGATGCCCACGACGACGAACACCGAGACCGACAGCACCACGGCCTCGCGAACGTCGCCCAGGACGAGGTAGATCGTCGCCGCACCGATCAGCAGCAGGAACATCGGCTCCCGCAGCACCTGCCAGGCGATCGCGAGCACGCTGCGCGGGCGGGCCGACGGCAGCTCGTTCCAGCCATCCGCGGCGAGACGGGACGCCGCCTCCCCGGCAGACAGGCCACGTCCTGCGGCATCGTGATGCTCGGAATTCACTGGCCTACCTTCGTGCGGCGCACTTCGGCATTCGCCCTCGGGGCGGCCCTTCGGGGTCGCTGGGCTAGCTTCGGGCCCGCGCAGCGCCGACGCGGCGTGTCATGCCGGGTGGCATCGCGCGCAGCCCGCTAGCGGCGCAGCGACAGGATGTAGCGCGCCATCGTCCTCGCATCATCCTTGGAGACTTCCGGGTGCGGCGGCATGTGCCAGGGCCCTGCGCCATGCGCGCCGCTCCTGATCACCGCCGCCACACGCGACTGGGCGCCGGCCTTGCCCTTGTAGTAGGTCGCGACATCGACATAGGCCGGTCCGGCCTTGGGCTCGTTGTTGGCGTGGCATACGTAGCATCTATACTGGTGCAACAGCGCCACGGCGCGCTCGTCGCGCGCATGCGCCGCGCCGGCGCCGACCAGACCCGCAATCAGCGCGATGCCTGCCCATGAGTGCCCGATCGCATGCCCGATGGAACGCCCGACGGAACGCGCGAAATCCGATGATTTCCTTTCCATCGTCGGATCATACGACAGGCCTGTGCGGGCTGCTTGACGTGGGTCAACGCGCAAATCGGGGGTAGCGAATGCAGATCGGATTCTTCGGTGCGACCGGCACTGTCACCGGCTCCAAGTACCTGCTCCAGGCAGCGGGCAAGCGCGTGCTCGTCGACTGCGGCCTGTTCCAGGGACTGAAGCAGCTGCGCCTGCGGAACTGGGCGCCGTTTCCCGTCGACCCGGCGTCGCTCGACGCGGTCGTGCTGACGCACGCCCACCTCGATCACAGCGGCAGCCTGCCGCTGCTCGTCAAGAGCGGCTTCAGGGGCAGGATCCACTGCACCCCGGCCACGCAGGCGTTGTGCGAAATCCTGCTGCCCGACAGCGCCTGGCTGCAGGAAGAGCAGGCCGAGCACGCGAACCGGCACGGCTACTCGAAGCACCGGCCCGCGCTCCCGCTGTACACGCGCGAGAACGCCGACCAGGCGCTGCGGCAACTCGTGCCGGTGCCGTTCGAGCACGATTTCGAGCCGGCGACCGGCGTACGCGCGAGGTTCCTCCCTGCCGGCCATATCCTGGGCGCTGCGATGGCCCTCGTCACCGCGGAAGGACGCAGCGTGCTGTTCACCGGCGATGTCGGACGGCAGCACGACCTGATCATGCGGGCCCCCGCGGCTCCGCCCGCGGTCGACTGGCTGGTCGTCGAGTCGACCTACGGCGACCGGCGCCACGCGCGTGCCGACGCCGGCGACGAGCTTGCCGACGTGATCAGCCGCACGGTCGCGCGCGGAGGGACCGTCGTGGTGCCATCGTTCGCTGTCGGGCGCGCGCAGGCGCTGCTGTATCTGGTGCACAGGCTCAAGGCCGAGGGCAGGATTGCCGAGAGCCTCCCCGTCTATCTGAACAGTCCGATGGCCACCGACGTCACCGGGCTGTACCAGCAATACCGCACCGAGCTCCGGTTGACGGGCGAGGAGACGCAGGCGATGTGCAACGCGGCGAAGTTCGTGAACAGCGTCGAGGAGTCGAAGGCCCTCAACGAGGGCTCCTGGCCGCGCGTCATCATCGCGGCAAGCGGCATGGCGACGGGAGGCCGGGTCCTGCATCACCTGCGCGCGTTCGCGTCCGATGCCCGCAACACGATCCTGTTCTCGGGCTACCAGGCGGCCGGCACGCGGGGACGGGCGATGATCGACGGCGCGACCGAGATCAAGATGTTCGGCGAGTACGTACAGCTGCGCGCCGAGATCGCGATGCTCGAATCGCTGTCGGCACATGCCGACTATGCGGAGCTGCTCGACTGGATGCGCGGCTTTCCCCGGGCGCCTGCGATGACCTTCGTCACCCACGGCGAGCCGGTCGCCGCCGATGCGATGCGCCTGCACATCGAGGAGTCGCTGAAATGGCGCTGCACGGTCCCCGAGTATCTCCAGCGCGTCGAGTTGCAGATCCCGGACCGGTAAGCGACCGGCAGGCGGTCAGTGCCTTCCTGCGAGGTGCGCGTAGAACGCCCGCTTGATGATCTCGACGAGCGCGAGATAGGCGCTCGTGAGTCCGACGAGGATGACGAAGAACTCGGCGGGCGGTGCCTGCAGTCCGAAATAGCGTCCGAGACCCGTGAACGGCAGCACAATGGCGAACGCGAGCACGGCGAGCGAGCTCGCGGTGAGCGCCGGATGCGGTCCGCTGGCGAGCGGATTCCCGCGCGTGCGGATGACGAAGATGACCAGCACCTGGGTCGCCAGCGACTCGATGAACCACCCGGTCTGGAACAGCGTCTCGTCGGCGTGCAGCACCGCAAGCAGCACCCAGAACGTCAGGAAATCGAACAGCGAGCTGACCGGCCCCATGATCCACATGAAGCGCTGCAGCAGCCGCAGGTCCCACTTCTGTGGGGCCCGCAGCTCGTCGGGGTCGACGCGATCGAAAGGGATCGCGACCTCCGACAGGTCGTAGAGCACGTTGTTCAGCAGGATCTGCGTCGGGAGCATCGGAAGGAACGGCAGGAACAGCGACGCGCCCGCCATGCTGAACATGTTGCCGAAGTTCGAGCTCGTTCCCATCATCAGGTACTTGCGGATGTTGGCGAACGTTCGGCGCCCCTCGACGACGCCGTCGTGCAGCACGTGCAGGTCGCGCCTGAGCAGGATCAGGTCGGCCGCGTCCTTGGCGACGTCGACCCCGGTGTCCACCGACAGGCCGACATCGGCGGAGTGCAGCGCGGGCGCGTCGTTGATGCCGTCGCCCAGGTACCCGACGACATGGCCGCGGGCCTTCAGCGCCAGCAGGATGCGGTTCTTCTGCGCCGGGTTGACGCGGCAGTACAGGTTGACGCCATCGACCCGCGCCTGCAGCGCGGGATCGCTCAGCTTCGAGATCTCGGCGCCGGTCAGCACGCCGTCGACGTGCAGGCCGATCCGCGCGCAGATGTACTGGGTGACGAGCTCGCTGTCGCCGGTCAGGATCTTGACGGCGACGCCGTCGCCGACCAGCGCCGCGATCGCCTTCGCAGCCCCGGCCTTGGGAGGGTCGAGGAAGGCCGCGAATCCAGCGAACACGAGCTCGGTTTCGTCGCGCACACCCGCGTGCTCGCGATCGCGGCCGACCGTCCGGTACGCGATTCCGAGAGTGCGCAGCCCCTCGGTGCCCAGAAGCTCGAGTTGCCGGCGGGCGTCGTCGCGCGCGCTCGCGTCCCAGGCAACGACGCCGCCCGCGGGGTCCGCCTGGTAGTGCGTCGACAGCGCCAGCACGTCTTCGGGCGCGCCCTTGACGACCAGCATCCGCGCCTCGCCATCGTCGACCAGCACCGAGACGCGGCGGCGCTCGAAATCGAACGGGACCTCGTCGACCTTGCGCCAGCGGCGGATGTCGAGGTGCTCGTGCGCGAGGATCGCATCGTCCAGCGGGCTCTTGAGCCCGGTCTCGAACGTGCTGTTGACGTACGCCAGCGTCAGCACCTGCGGACTGTCGCGGCCCCGTGCATCGACGTGGCGCTCGAGGACGATGCTTCCTTCGGTCAGCGTCCCGGTCTTGTCGGTGCACAGGACGTCCATCGATCCCAGGTTCTGGATCGAGGCGAGCCGCTTGACGATGACGTGCTTCTTCGCCATCTCCAGCGCGCCGCGCGACAGCGTCACCGACATCACCATCGGCAGGAGCTCGGGCGTGAGCCCGACCGCCAGCGCGATCGCGAACAGGAACGACTCGAGCAGCGGCTTGTGGGTGAGCGTGTTGACCATCAGCACGAACAGCACCATCAGCACGGTGAGCCGCATGATCAGCATGCCGAAGCGCCGGGTGCCGATCTCGAAAGCAGTCGGCGGTGGGTCGAGGCTCAGCGAATGCGCGATCTCGCCCAGCGCGGTCGCTTTTCCGGTGCGGCAGACGACGAGCTCGGCGCTTCCGCTGACCACCGACGTGCCCATGAACAGCGCATCGATCGCTGCGGTGATCTCCGCCGGGGGGACGGGCAGGGCGCCCGCGCGCTTTTCCACCGGGTACGACTCTCCGGTCAGCAGCGCCTGGTTGACGAACAGGTCGCGCGCCGAGAGCAGGCGCCCGTCCGCCGGCACCAGGCTGCCCGCGGCGAGCATCACGACATCGCCGGGCACGAGCTGCGCCGTCGGCAGCCGCCCGCGCGATGCCGTCGCGCAGTACGCGGGCGCGCAGCTGCACCGACTGGCGCAAGCGGCGCGCCGATTGCCCGGCGCGGTATTCCTGCACGAAATCGAGGACGACCGACAGCAGCACCATGCTGGCGATGATCGCGAAGCTCGCGACATCGCCGGTCAGCGCCGACACTCCGCTCGCGGCAACGAGGATCAGCACCAGGGGATTGCGGAAGCGCCGGAGGAACTGGATGAGCAGCGGGCGCTCGGTCGCCTCGCGCAGCTCGTTGCGCCCGTGGCGCTTCAGCTTGCGGCGCGCTTCGGCCGAGGTGAGCCCCGTCGGCCGGCTGCCGAGCTCGGCGACGAGCCCAGCGAGCGGCGCCTGCCACCACGCCGCATCCGCGTCCGAGTCATGCACGGTCATGATTGCTGAGGACCGGTATCGGGCGGCATGGCGGCCATCTTACGCGCGCGAGCATGGAAAGATGCAGCGACGAGCATTCGATCCGTTGCATGGCAGAATGCGATGCGCAACTATCGCGGCGGCGACGCCATCGGCATCGACATGCAATGATGGATGACTACTCGAGCCTGAGCGGCGAAACGCGGGTCATCGCGATCATCGGGGATCCGATCGCGCAGGTGAAGTCGCCCGCCGGCGTGACGCGCGCGCTCAACGCGAAAGGCCGCAATGCCGTCGTCGTGCCGGTACGCGTCGCGCCCGCGGATGTCGATGCATTCATCCGCGGCGTGAGCCTCGCGATGAACTTCGACGGCATCATCGTCACCGTCCCCCACAAGTTCGCGGTGTACCGGCAATGCGCGACGGCGACCGAGCGCGCCCATTTCCTGGGGGCGGTCAACACGCTGCGCCGCAATCCGGACGGAAGCTGGCATGGGGACCAGCTCGACGGTGAGGGATTCGTCGCCGGCCTGCGCGCTGCCGGATGCCGGCTCGAAGGGCAGCGGGCGCTGCTGGCCGGTGCGGGCGGCGCGGGTTCGGCCATCGGGCTGGCGCTGCTCGAGGCCGGGGTCGCGATGTTGGCGATCCACGACGGCGACGCCGAGCGCCGCGATTCGTTGCTGATGCGGCTCGGCGATCGCTATCCCGGGAAGGTCGCCGCAGGCTCGGCCGATCCCGCGGGGTTCACGCTGATCGTCAACGCGACCCCCTCGGGAATGCGCGCGGGCGATCCGCTCCCGGTCGAGGCCGGAAAGCTCGAGCGGCGAATGTTCGTCGCCGACGTCATCACCCGGCCCGCGGTGACGCCGCTGATCGAGGCGGCACGGCGCATCGGCTGCGGCACGCAGGTGGGGGCCGGCATGTTCGAAGGCGTGTCGGCGCTGATGGTCGACTACCTGCTCGCCGCCACTTCGGGCACCCGCCGCTGGACCTGATCGCGCCCTCGGGCATGGGCATTGCCGTCGGCCACCGGGGACGGCCTGCGCCTGGGCGAGGCCGTGGGCCACTCTCCCCACCTGGTCGAACGCGCCAAGCCCGGGCTCATCGCCGTCACGCGCACCGCTGCCCCTGGCGTCTTCGCTGCGCTCGGGTCATCTGAAGCGCGACCGGGAATTCGGGCGTGGCGCCACGCGATACAACCGCGTCCAGGGCGACGCTGCACAGCGCCAATCCCGGCGTGGCGCCGATCGAGAGGTCCCCGTTCTACGCCGTCAGGGTCGTGCCGGGCAGTCTCGGCACTTTCGCGGGGCTGCGCACCGACGCGCAGGCACGCGTCCTCGACCGGGATGGGCGTGCGATCGCCGCGCATCACGCCGCCGGCACTGCGGCGGACCCGCCTGGGGATTGACGATGGTCAAGACGACGAGCGCCCGGACCCGCGAACATTGACGCCCGGGCGCGAGCAGGGGAGGCATTGCCATGTATTTCCGGGATCGCATCGACGCGGCGGGGCAGCTTGCCGACGCGCTCGCCAAGTGGCGCGGCCATCGGCCGCTGATCGCGGCGATCCCGCGCGGCGCAGTGCCGATGGGCAGGGTCATCGCCCAGCGCCTCGACGGCGACCTCGACGTCGTGCTGACGCGCAAGCTGCATGCGCCTGGCAATCCCGAGTTCGCAATCGGCGCCGTCGACGAGACCGGCTGGGTCTATGTCGCCGATCATGCCGAGCAGGCGGGGGCCTCGTCCGCGTACCTGCAGGCGCAGACCGTCGAGGAGCTCGCAACGATCCGCAGGCGCCGCGCACAGTACACGCCGAACCGTCCGCCGATCGATCCCGCCGGGAGGATCGTCATCGTCGTCGACGACGGGCTCGCAACCGGCGCGACGATGATCGCAGCCCTGCACGCGCTGCGCGAGCGCAAGCCCGCGCGCCTGGTCTGCGCCGTGCCGGTCGCGTCGCGCGACGCGGTCGAGAAGGTCGGACGCTATGCCGACGAGGTCGTCGCGCTGCAGACGCCCGACATGTTCTTCGCTGTCGGCCAGTTCTACATGACCTTCGGCCAGGTCGACGACAGCGAGGTCATCGAGATCCTGCGCGCCGCGGCAAACAGACCCGCATCGGGCCCCGCCGCAGGCGGTCAGCCGTGATCCGGTCGCACGTCACGACGCGCAGCGACGTTCCCGGCGGAATCAGCGATGGTCATCGTCATCGCGGGCGGCGGCCCATTTCTTCGCCGTCGCGATACCGACGCGGATCGCCATGCCTTCGTCGCCGCCTTCGTCGAGCATCGCGTTCGCGATTGCGATGGCCTTGAGGCGCACGTCGATCGGAAGATGGCGCATCGCGGGCGGGTACCGCTCCGGGGTCCAGGGCATGGCGGGCGTCAGGCGGTGGTCGAACCCGTCACGGCCAGGCGAGTTCGAGCTCGAGCAGGAACTGGGGCAACGCGCCCTGCGGCAGATGGTTGATGCCGGCGGCGGCGCGGCGGCCGCCGCCGGTAGCAAACCGCCGGCACAGTGCGTCGGCACCCGCCGGACGCGCGAGTGGCGCCCGCAGGCTCACCACATAGCCACCGCGGTCGTCCGGCGTGAGAATCGCGTGGGCGAGCTCGGGGGAGCGGTTCGCGAGCTCGTTCCCGAACACGCCGCGCACGCGGCGGCTCCAGGCGGCATCCGGGAGCAGGTACACAGTCGCGCCGGAGAAGCGCGCGTGTGGAAGCGGCGGCCTGCGCCAGCGCGAGGTCCGCGCGCCGGCTGCGGTCGATCTTCTCGTAGACGGGTTCGTCGCGCATGAACGCGAACGGATCGGCGTAGCGGCTGAGCGTCCGGTACAGCGTTGCCGGATGGACGATGAGGTCGGCCTCGGTGTCGCCATACGCGTTGTAGGCGAGTGCGTCTCCGAGATCCCGCAGCCCCTGGAGCTGCCCGGGGGACGGGGCAAGCCCGGGGGGAAGCATGCGGACGAGCGCAAGCGCGGCATCGGGCAGGTTGTCGCCGAACGCGGCGACGATCGCCCAGATGCGCTGGCGGCCGCCCAGGTGGCGATCGACGAGGATGCCGGTGCACACGTCGGGGGCCGGGTCGATCAGCGCGTGCAGTCCCGGGCCCGCGGGGATCTCGCCTGCATAATGATGATCGAAATATTCGACGCGGACGCCGCGCTCGAGCAGCTCGACGAGCGCTGCCCGGTTGCTGTCGAGCGAAACGTCGAGCACGGTGACGGTGTCGTCGGCGCGCACCTGCGCTGCGACGCGCTGCAGCAGGGCGATGTCGCGCTTCACGCCGGTGACGAGCGTGGCGTCCATCGGCGAGTCGAGGCGCAGTTGCTGCAGTGCGCAGATGCCGTCGGCATCACCGTTGAATACGTCGAAGTGACTCATCGCTTGACGGCGGCCGTGGCGAGATCCGCGGGTATGGGGTTCCGGCCCCGGCCTGGTTTCGAAAGGGGATCAGTATGATGCATGGCGATCTGGCGGTGTTCGCACTCGATGCCAGCCGCGATTTCGGCACCGCGGTGGCGCACCGCATCGGAGTCGAGCTGGACGCGCACGAGGAACGCGAGTTCGAGGACGGCGAGCACAAGGCCCGGTCGCTCGTCAGCGTGCGCGACCGCGACGTCTACGTGCTGCAGTCGCTGCATTCCGATGCGCAGCAGAGCGTCAACGACAAGCTCGTGCGCCTGCTGCTGTTCATCGGGGCGCTGAAGGATGCGTCGGCCGCCCGCGTGACCGCGGTCGTGCCTTACCTCGCATACGCCCGCAAGGATCGCAAGTCCAAGGCGCGGGACCCGGTCTCCACACGCTACGTCGCCCAGCTGTTCGAGGCGGTCGGCATCGATTGCATCGTCACGCTCGACGTGCACAACCTGGCGGCATTCCAGAACGCGTTCCGCTGCCGCAGCGAGAACCTGGAGGCGAATCCCCTGTTCGTCGCGCACTTCGCGGGCCGGCTCGCCGATGCAGGCGCGGTCGTGGTCGCGCCGGATGCAGGGGGCATCAAGCGGGCGGAGGATTTCCGGCGCAGACTCGCCGCGGCCCTCGGCCGGCCGGTCCCGATGGCGTTCGCGGAAAAGCACCGCAGCAGCGGCATCGTCTCCGGCGAGGCGCTCGTCGGCGACGTGTCGGGCCGCGTCGCGATCATCGTCGACGACCTGATCAGCAGCGGGACGACGGTGGCGCGGGCCGCGCAAACCTGCCGCGCGCGCGGTGCGCGGCGCGTGCACGTGGCGGCCTCGCACTGCCTGTTCGCGGCGGGTGCGGGCGCGATGCTCATGCACGACGCGATCGACGACATCGTCGTCACCGATACCGTGGCTGCGGCCCGGGTGACCGACGCCGGGCTGCTGCGCAAGACCACCTGGGTCAGCGCGGCGCCGCTGTTCGCCGAGGCGATCGCGAGGCTTCATCGCGGGGGATCGCTGGTCGAACTCGCTGGAGGCTGAGTGGCCGCTGCCGCGCCGGCGTGCCCGGCCCGGGCGTCGGTCTGCGCGCTGCGGTCGGCATGCGCCAATGCGAGGCGCAGGTAATCGAGCGCCTGCACTCGCCACTTGGGAATGCCCCGCAGCGCCGGATCGCGCCAGTGCCAGATGGCGATCCTGGCGCGAATGCACGCGCGATAGCTCTGGTAGAAATCGATCAGTGCCTCGGGCACGGTATCACCCGACAGGCGGCGATAGGCGTCGAATATCCGTTCGCGCAGGTCCGGTGCGCCGAGGCGCTCGCATTCGAGGGCGAGATAGGCGAGCTCGTCGGCGGCGTCGAGGCTGCGCAGTTCGCGCGAAAATTCGAGGCAGTCGATGATCCGCGGCGGCGACAGCATGCAGACATGCTCGGGGCGCAGGTCGCCGTGACCCTCGACAATCCGGCCCGCGGTCGCCCTGTCGCCGATCGAGGCCCGGTCGCGCGCGAGGACGCGGGACTGCAGCGCGGCGATGCGGTCGAGCGTGTCCGCGGGCAGCGCGTAGCCGGGCTCGCGCAGCGCGAGCTGGGTTGCGTCGATCTCGGCGGCGAGCGCCTCCAGATAGGCCGCCGCCGGCATCGCCACCGGCGGCGCGGCGCGATACAGGCGGCAAAGCGGCTGCACGATCGCGTCGACGTCGATCGTCGAGGCGAGCCCCGAGGCGATGATCCGGTCGAGCATGCGGTCCTGCGGCAGGCGGCGCATCCTGACCAGCCAGTCGACGACATCGCCGTCGCCGTTGATGGCGAGCCGGCCCGCGGCATCGCAGGTGAGCGGAACCGCGCCGAGATAGACGTCGGGGGCGAGCCGCCGGTTGAGCCGGACCTCGGCGCGGCAATTGCGACGCCGATCCGCGACCGTACGCAGATCGACGAAATCGCTGCGCGCGGGCTTCTTCAGCTTGTAGGCATGGGCGTCGGTCAGGAACACCCACGACAGGTGCGTCTGCACCCGCTCGACGCGGGTCGTCGGTTCCGGATAGCTCGGCGGTCGAGACAGGAATGCGAGCTTGGCGTCGAGGCCCGGGTCGCCCGGCGGGTCTTCAGGCGGGTCCGTCAGTGGGTCCCTCGGCGGGTCATCGATTCCGAGTCTCTGCGCGACACCGCGCCACGCGTCGACGGCCTGCGCCCGCGCCAACGGCTGCTCGGCATCCCAGCTGACGGCGAGGGCTCGCTCGTCTTCGTCGAGGGGCTCCTGGTGGCGCAACTGGTGCGCGAGCACCGACAGGTCCGCGTCGGACGCGTCGTTGCCGGCCGCGCCGCGCTCGACGATCCTGCGGCGCAGCGTTGCCTCGGAGGCAACGAATTCGACGATGACCAGCGGCACGTCGAGTTCGTCCGCGAGCGCTCGGAACGCATCGCGCTGCCAGCGGGACAGAAAAGCTGCGTCGACCAGCGCGATCCGGCCGGCCCCGGCGATCGTGCGTGCCACCGAGAGCAGCCGGGCGTAGGTCGCGCGGCTCGCGTCGGGGGCGTAGATGCCTGCGTCGATGTCCGCGCCCGTGCGCGCATCGGCGGGCAGTCCCTGCAGTCGCTTGCGCTCGACGTCGCTGCGCAGGCGCAGCGCGCCGATGCGCTCGAGCAGGGCCTGGGAGAGCGTCGTCTTGCCCGAGCCCGACAGCCCGCGGGTGATGACGATCGCGGGCGACCCGGCCTCGGCCTCGGTCCTCGCGAGAGCGAGGTGGGCGCGGCAGTCGGCGAGCGCCGCCGACCGGGCATCGCCGGGCGACATCTGCGCGGCCCGCAGGCCGGCGACCTTGGCCCGGACCATCGCGCGATACGCGAGATAGTAGGGCAGCACGGCGAGCCCGGAATAGTCACCGGTGCGCTCGAGATACGCATTGAGGAGGCGTTGCGCGAGATCGCGCCGCCCACGATGCTGCAGGTCCATCACCGTGAACGCAATGTCGCTGACGACATCGATCCAGCGCATGCGCTCGTTGAACTCGATGCAGTCGAAAAGCGTGACCTCGTCGTCGACGAGGGCAATGTTCCCGAGGTGCAGGTCGCCGTGGCATTCGCGCACGAGTCCGGACGCGCGCCGCGACTCCCAGGTGGCGCCCCGGGCGGCGTGCTCCCGTCGCGTCCAGCCCTCGAGGGCAGCGAGATCGGCGAGGTCGGCGCGATCGTCGATCCTCGGACGCAACTCGGCAAAGTTGGCCAGCGCCACGTCGAGCACCTCCCCGGCGGCCCCCCACGACCGGTCGGGGGGGCGCGCGCCGCGTCCGCGTGGAAGCGCGCGACGGCGGCGGCCAGGGCGTCGATGTGGGTCGGCACGAGCGCCCCGCGCGCGAGCAGTGCCGACAGCAGCGCGTCCTGCGAGAACTCGCGCATCTTCAGCGCCCATTCGAGCGCCGGGCCTGCACCACCCACGACGGGGTGCTCGACGCTGCCTGTGACGGGCACGACGTCCAGATAGAGTCGGGGCGCGGTGCGCCGATTGAGTCGCAGCTCCTCGTCGCAGTAGCGGCGCCGGGACTCGAGGGTCGTGAAGTCGAGGAATCCGAAGTCGACCGCTTTCTTGACCTTCCACGCGTAGGCGCCCGTCAGGTAGACCCACGAAATGTGCGTCTCGATGACGCGCACCGACGCGCATTCGGGGCCGAAGCTCGCCGGATCGCGCAGCGCGGCCGCGAGCCGCTGCTGCAGCGCCGCTGCCTCGTCCGGTGGCGGTGCGTCCATTGCGGCCGATCATAGCCCCGAACCCCGTCCGCGGCTTGACGCGAGTCAAGCCCTTCCGGGTCATCTAGAATCGCGCCATGTCGACCGGCGCGCCAGGATCGCTCGCGGACCCGAAGACCCGTGCCGGGGCGGGCATGGGCACCGGCGCTGCCGACGGACACCGGATCGACGCGGTCTATCGCATCCGCGCCGCGGCTGCCGGGATCGGGGCGCGCGCGCAGGCGATCGCGCTCGAACAGAGCGTCGAGGCGCCGCTCGCGGCAGTCCGCGACGAGCGCGTGCTGCGCGAGGTCGTCGCGCAGGTCGGCGACATCGTGCCCGCGGGCCCGCGCGATTTCGACGTGACGATCCGCATCGCGGTCGAGACGACCGGGTTCGAAGCCGGGCAGCTGCTGAACATGCTGTTCGGCAACACGTCGCTGCACGACGACGTGACGCTGGTCGACGCGGCGTTCCCGGCGGAATTCGCCCTGGGGTTCGGCGGGCCCGCCTTCGGCATTGCCGGGATCCGAGCGCTGACCGGTGCCGCGGGGCGGCCGCTGACCTGCTCGGCGCTGAAGCCGCTGGGACTGCCCGCGCGGGAGCTTGCCGGCATCGCACGCACCCTCGCGCTCGCCGGAATCGACGTGATCAAGGACGACCACGGTCTCGCCGACCAGGCGTCGGCGCCTTTCGGGGAGCGCGTGCGCGAGGTGCAGCGGGCCGTCGACGAGGCGAACGACTCGACGGGTGGGCGCTCGGTCTACGCGGCCAGCCTGAGCGGGCATTTCGGACGCATGCGCGAGCAGGTGGCGATCGCGCAGGACTGCGGCGTACGGATGTTTCTCGTCGCACCGATGATCGCCGGCGTCGCCGCACTGGCGGCGCTTTCGCGCGACGTGAACGCGCCGATCATCGCGCACCCGGCGCTCGCCGGGGTTGCGCGAATCGCGCCGCCGCTGCTGCTCGGCAGGCTGTTTCGGATGTTCGGCGCAGACGCGACGATCTTCCCCAACGCCGGCGGGCGCTTCGGCTATTCGACCGACGTGTGCGACGCGATCGCCGCCGCGGCGCGGGAGCCCTGGCATGGCCTCGCTCCGACGCTGCCGGTGCCTGCCGGCGGGATGAGCGTCGAGCGCGTCCCCGGGATCTGTGCGCAGTTCGGTGCCGACACGATGTTGCTGATCGGCGGCAGCCTGCTCGCTGCGGGCGAACGGCTTGCCGAGCGCTGCGGGAATTTCGTCGCGGCCGTCCACGGAGAAACACGATGAGCGAGAGCCCGGTCCGACCCTTCCTGCAGCAGGACGACGCATTCCGCTGGAGTGGCGTCGAGTTGCGGGCGTACAAGGAGGACGGCGCTGCGCCGTTTCGCGACGTCACCCGCCAGACGCTGTTCGCACGCGCCGACATGCATGGCGAGCTGCGCTATTTCGAGGTCGCCGCGGCGGGGCATTCGACGCTCGAGCGGCACGCCCATGCACACGCGGTGATGATCCTGCGCGGCCGGGGCGAGGTGCTGGTGGGGGAGCAGGCGCACGCGGTCAAGGCGCTCGACCTCGTGACCGTGCCGCCGCTGACCTGGCATCAGTTCCGCGCGGCGGCCGATGCGCCGCTGGGATTCCTGTGCATGGTCGATGCGCGACGCGATCGGCCGCAGCTGCCCGACGTGGACGAACTCGCGCGCCTGCGGGCGATTCCGGCTGTCGCCGCGTTCCTGGCGGGCAGCTACACGCCGAGGTAGGCGCGCTGCACTTCGGGGTCGTCCCCCAAGTCGCGGGCCGATCCCTCGCGCACGATCGCGCCCGATTCGAGCACGTAGCCCCGGTCCGCGACGCGCAACGCCGAGAACACGTCCTGCTCGACGAGGAGGACGGTCACGCCCTGGCCGCGGATCTCGACCAGCACGTCGAGGAGCTGGTCGACGATCGCGGGTGCGAGGCCCAGGCTCATCTCGTCGATCATCAGCAGCCGGGGGCTCGCAACCAGCGCGCGCGCCATCGCGCACATCTGCTGTTCACCGCCGGACATGCTCCCGGCGAACTGGCGGCGCCGCTCCTTGAGCACCGGGAACAGCGTGTAGACGCGCTCGAGATCCTGCGCGAGATCGAGGCGTCCGCTGCGTCGATACGCCCCCATCAGCAGGTTGTCCTGTACGGTCATCTGGCCGAACAGCTGGCGTCCTTCGGGCACCTGGACCAGACCCATCGCGAAGATCCGGTCCGGCGGCCCGCCGCTGATGTCCTCACCCGCGAACTGGATCCGCCCGGTGTGCGGCAGGACGCCCGACAGCGCGCGCAGAAGCGTCGTCTTGCCGGCGGCGTTGCTTCCGACGAATGCGACGATTTCCCGCTCGCGGATCTCGAAGTCGATGTCGTGCAGGACCGGCATTTCGCCATAGCCGGCCCCGAGATCGCGGACGGTGAGCAGGGGTTCGCTCATGTCCCGGCTCCCTCGTGCGCTGCGCGCCTGCGGCCCAGGTACGCTTCGACGACCGTCGGATCGGAGAGCACCTGCTGCGGCTCGCCTTCGGCGATCTTCTCGCCGTGGTGCAGGACCAGCAGGCGGTCGGACAGGCTGCGGATCGCCTTCATCACGTGCTCGATCACCAGCACGCTGACGCCTTCGTCGCGGACCTTGCGGATGATCGTGAACACCGCTTCGAGCTCGGCGAGGTTCAATCCCGCCATGACCTCGTCGAGCAGCAGGAGCCGCGGGTTCATGGCCAGCGCCTTGGCGAGCTCGAGGCGTTTGCGGTCGGGGCCGCCCAGCGCCTCCGCGGGACGGTCGGCGCGATGGGCGAGGCCGACGAACTCGAGCTTCTGGCGCGCGAGCTCGCGGGCGATCGCGAGCTGCCGGTGACCGCCGCCGGTGCCGAACAGCGCGCCGACCGCCACGTTGTCCAGAACCGAGAGGCCGGGGAACGGCCGCATGATCTGGAACGTGCGGCCGATCCCGAGCTTGGCGCGGCGATGCGAGGGCAGCGCCCCGATCGGCGCACCCTCGAACATCAGGTCGCCTTCGCTCGCCCGGAACGCGCCGCTGATCAGGTTCACCAGCGTCGTCTTGCCGGCCCCGTTCGGGCCGATCAAGCCGAGGATCTCGCCCCTGCCGAGATCGAAGCTCACGTCGGACAGCGCGGTGAGTCCCGCGAAGCGCTTGGTCAGGTGGCGAACGCTGAGGACAGGTTCCATGGCGCTACAAACGGTTCGCGCGGACGTTCTCAGCGAAGTAACGCCAGCGGTACTTGTCGAAGCGCCGGATCAGGTCGGCCACGCCGCGCGGCATGAACACGACGGCGACGACGATCACCGCGCCGAAGAACAGGCCGGCCACGGTCGAGATCTCGGTCGACAGCACCTCCGAGATCCCCGACAGGACGAAGGCACCCAGCACCGGCCCGAGGATCGAACCGGGGCCGCCGAACACGGTGACGATGATCATCTTGACGTTGAGGCCGATGTCGAAGGCACTGACCGGGTCGATGAAGGTGATCCAGTAGGCGTGGATGCCGCCGGCCAGCGCGCTGATCGCCGCCGACAGCGAGAACGCGAGGACCTTGTAGCGCGTCGTGTCGACACCCATCGCGGCGGCGGCCTCCTCGTTCTCGCGGATCGCGATCAGCCCGTAGCCGAAGCGGCTGTGCGCGATCCACGCGACGATCAGCGTAGCGACGACGACCAGCGCCAGCGAAAGCTCGTAGAACAGCACATCGCCGCGCAGCAGCGGCAGCACCAGCCCCGTATTGCGCCCGGTGATCTCGAGGTTCGAGACGATCGCCGTCATCACCTCGGCGAGTCCCAGCGTGCAGATCGCGAAGTAGTGGCCGCGCAGGCGCAGGATCGCGCGCCCGAACAGCGCGGCGAAGACCACCGCGATCACCATGCCGAGCGCGAGCCCGATGCCGAAGGGGAGGTGCCAGCGCAGCATCGCGATCGCGGTGCCGTAGCTGCCGAGGCCGTAGAACACCGAGTTGCCGAACGACGCGTAGCCGGTGTAGCCGCCGATGATGTTCCAGCCCTGGGCCAGCGCGGCGAGCAGCAGCATGTTGATGCCGAACTGGACGATGCTGGGCGACGCGATCCAGGGAATGCCTGCCAGGATGACGAACGCCGCGACGATGCCTGCGCGGGCGAGCGGACGCTTCACGTGGTCCTCCCGAACAGACCGGTCGGGCGCACGATCAGCACCAGAACCAGGATGCCGAAGCTCGCGACGTCGGTGTAGGTCGCGCCGATGTACAGCGACGTCATCGACTCGACGAGGCCGAGAATCAGGCCGCCCGCGATCACGCCCAGCGGGCTTTCGAGGCCGCCGATGATCGCGATCACGAAGGACTTGGCGGTCAGGCTCACGCCGATGTAGGGATTGAGCTGGGACACGACGCCGTA
Organism: uncultured beta proteobacterium; assembly: GCA_963734515.1. Classification (GTDB taxonomy): domain Bacteria; phylum Pseudomonadota; class Gammaproteobacteria; order Burkholderiales; family Casimicrobiaceae; genus VBCG01. Next base: position 398,888 of record CAVTHP010000007.1, read on the forward strand.
GAGCGCGCCCGCGCCACCCGCGAGCGCGGCGCCGATCGCGAAAGTCAGTGCGTAGATGCTACGCGGCTCGACACCGTAGAGGCGCGCCGCGACGAGGTTCTGGGCGGTCGCACGGATCGCGCGCCCGAGCCTCGTCCGCGCGAGGAACGCCCAGAGCAGCAGCGTGAGCGCGATCGCGATCGCGCATGCGATCAGGCGCACCAGCGGGATCGTCGCGCCAAGCCAGGTGAAGTGCGCGCCGGCGTAGGACGGATTGATCGTGCGGAAATCCGCGGAGAACGCGATCTGTGCCGAGTAGGTCAGCACGACGTCGAGGCCGAAGGTCAGCAGCAGCGTGTTGAACATCGGCGCACGGATGACCAGGTTGATCAGGTGGCGCTGGAGCAGGTAGCCCAACACGAACAGCGCGGCCATCGTCACCGGCAGGGCGACGAAAGGATCGATGCCGAGGCCGCTGAACATGTAGTAGCAGGCATAGCCCCCGAGCATGATGAACGCGCCATGCGCGAGGTTCACGATGTTCAGGACGCCCCACACCAGGGCGAGGCCGAGCGCCATCAACGAATAGAGACCGCCGAGGAGGATGCCGTTGACGAGGCCCTGCCAGAGGAGATCCATGGGGTCGTGCTGCGCTCAGACGCTCGGGGGACGGGAAATCGCGCCTGCCGATGCACCCCGCGGCGGGCGGGACGCATCGCTGCAGGGCCGCCGACGTGGCCGGCCCTGCGGCGCGACGGGAGGGCTCAGCGCTTGCTCCACGCCGGCATCGGATACTCGGCCTTGCCGATGAATCCGGTTCCACCGTAGATCGCCACCACCTTGCCGTTCTGCACCTGGATCACCGTCTGTGGCAGGCTGATCTGGCCGACGGCGTCGAAGTGGATGCGGCCGTAGAGCGAAGGGAAGTCGAGGTGCGCGATCGCGTCGCGGACCTTTTTCGGATCGGTCGACCCCGCGGCCTCGATCGCCTTGGCGTAGGCCTCGACGTCGGCGACCGCGGATGCCGCATGGTAGTCGGGCTCGTAGCCGAAGCGCTGATGCCAGGCCGCGGCGAACTTGTCGGCATCGCCGAACCACGCGTCCTTCTCCGCTGCGGATGGCAGCCACGACGTCATGCCGAAAGCGTAGTCGGCGTCCTTGCCCAGCGCCTTGCGGAAGTCCGCGCTGGGAACGCCGACGGTGAAGCTGTAGAAATGCGGGCTGGCGCCGAGGCTCTTGGCCTGGCGGATGAAGTTGAGGACTTCGGTCTCGTGGCCCGAGACCAGCACGGCGTCGGGCTGGTCCGACTTGATTCGTGACAGCAGCGACGAAAAGTCCGATGCATTGCTGCTGTAGCGCTCGTCGAGGACGATCTTGAGCCCGGCTTTCTGCAGCAGCTTGCGCGTGCCGTCGGCGACCGCGACGTCGAAGGCGTCGTCGGCGAAGAGGAGCGCGGCCGTTTTCGGCGCGGGCGTGAGATGTTCCATCGCGTCGATCGTGCTCTCGAAATACTTGCTCGCCACCGGCAGCGTGCCGAAGATGTACTTGTAGCCGCGGCTGAAGATCTGGTCCGACGCGCCGCCGCCCTGGATCATCGGCACTTCGTACTTCTCGGCCACCGACGAAGTCGCGAGCACCGCGTCGCTCGCGAAGGGTCCGAGCAGCAGGCCGATCTTGTCGGCGGTGATCAGTTGCGTGTACTGGCGGACCGACAGGTTGTTGTCGGACTGGTTGTCGAGGATCTTCAGCGCCAGCTGTTCCTGCTTGCCGCCGACCTTGATCCCGCCCGCCTTGTTGATCTGGTCGATCGCGAACTCGTAGCCGTCCTTGTAGTAGCGTCCGGTGTTGGCGAGTGCGCCGGACATCTGGACCGAGGCGCCGAGGGTGATCGTGGCGGCGGCGGGCGTCGCGAACGACAGCGCCGCGCACGCGGGAATCAGGGCGGCGGCGAGAGAAAGCCTGGACAGGTAGCGATTCATGCGGTTCTCCACGTAGTGTTCACTGGGCCCGGCAGCGCTCGATGGCGGCTATGATCGCACGCGCACGCAGTCGTGTCGGCACCCCGATGTCCGGGCGGAAGTACAGGGGCGTCATCGGGGCGCCGGCCATATTCTATCGCCTCGGGATGTGCGCTGGCGGTCCGGGCTGTTCCGGACGGGCGGGCGACCCCCCCAGGTTGCCGGGTGCGGGGCTGGAACGGCATGCGCGGCGATGGTCCGGCCGCGACCGGAGGGTCCGGTGCCCCGGCGGCGGATGCGGACCCGCAGGCTCGCCGCCGCTTCGCGCCCATCGCAGCTATTGCACCAGCGCCGACGCGGCCGAATCCAGGTCGACGTTCTCGAGCGCGGCGGCGCCAGCCAGCAGCCGAACGTATTGGCGAAGTGCGGTGACGAACGCCTGCTTGCGCAGGCCGCTCGCGACCGCGGCTCGCAGCTCCTCGAACGGCACGGCGGCGCCCGACTCGCGTGCCTGCACCTCGACGATGTGGAGGCCGAAGCGACTGCGCACGAGCTGGGGCAGTACCCCGACGTGGGCGCCGGTTTCGCGCGAGAACACCTCGCGTGCGAATTCGGGCGCGCAGTCCTGGCGCGACATCCAGCCGAGCTCCCCGGCCAGGCCTCCGTCCTGGGCCGCGCTCGGACAGTTCGACCATTGGCGCGCCGCGTCGGCGAAGGTGTCCGACGCCGGGTCTGCGCAGCGCAGCGATACCAGCAGCGCCTCGGCGCGCTTGCGCAGCGCATTGACGTCGACACCCGGCGTCACTGCGAACAGCACGTGGCGCAGCCGCAGGCGTTCCCCCGCGCCGTAGCTTTCGGCGTGCGCAGCGTAGTGGCGGCGACAGGCCTCCTCCGAAGGTTCGGGTACGGCGACCTCGCAATCGATCAGCCGCTCGATCGCGGCGGCGGCCGCCGCACTGATCGCTCCATCGGTCGACGGCACATCGCCGACGGGCAGCAGCCCCGCGCGCTGCGCGGCCTGGCGCAGCAGCTCGGTACAGGCGCGCTGGCGCAGCTCCGCAGCTTCGGGGACCGCGTCGGCGTCGTGCAGCGGCACGCCGTTGATGCTCGCGATGGGGATGGTCTCGCAGGCGATCATGGCGCGGCGCTCCGGCTGCGCGGCAGGCCGACACGGCGGCTGCGCACCAGCTGGTACGGGCGCAGCACATACGCCAGTGTCCCGAAGCCGCTCCAGACGTGGACCAGCCGCGTGAACGGGAACACCAGGAAGATCGTCATGCCGAGGAACATGTGCGCCTTGAACACCCAGCTCGCGCCGGCGATCAGCTCGACGGCGCCGGAGCGGAAGGTGACGATGCGCTGCGCCCAGCCGGCCAGCAGCATCATCATCGAGCCATCGAGGTGCTGGGCGGACATCGGGATGGTCGCGAGCCCGAGGGCGAGCTGCAGCCACAAGAGCTCGAGGATCACGATGTCACTGGTCTTCGAGGTCTTGCGGATCCGCGGATCGAACAGTCGCCGATGGAGCAGCAGGGTGGTGCCGATGAACGCCAGGACGCCGGCGATTCCGCCCGACACCATCGCCAGCAGCTGCTTGGAGCCCGCGCCGATGAACGGCTCGTAGACCGCATGCGGCGTCAGCATGCCGAAAGCGTGCCCGAAGAACAGGAACAGCACTCCGGCGTGGAACAGGTTGCTGCCCCATTGCAGCTGCCCGCGACGCAACAGTTGCGATGAATCGCTCTTCCACGTGTACTGGTCGCGGTCGAAGCGGATCAGGCTCCCCAGCAGGAACACCGTCAGGCAGAGGTACGGGTAGTAGCCGAAGAGCAGGGTGTCGAGCCAGTCGTTCATGCCTTGACTCCTTCCGGTGGCGCGGACTTGCGGACGAACTGGATCGGTTGCGGCACGCTGGTCAGACCCTGCGGCTTTGCCTGGCCGTGCACGCTGCAGCCGTCGAAAGCCGGCGGCTCGGCCCAGGCGTCGTCGAGCGCGGGCTCGGCCGCGACCGGCACCGCTTCCGCCTTGCCGCCCGCGAGCTCGATCATCGCCGCGAGCACCGACGCATAGGGGCTTTGCCGCTCGACCAGCGCGCTGAAGATCGAGCGCAGCACGTGCAGGAGCTCGCCCATGAACTCGCGCGCCGTGCGCTCGGGCTGCGTCGAGGCGAACTGCAGGATCACCGGCAGGTGATCGGGCATCTCGTCCGGCGCGAGCCGCAGCCCTGCCTGCTCGTACGTCTCTCGCAGGTCGACGAGTGCGGCACCGCGCTCGCGGGAGTCGCCGTGCACGTGCTCGAACACCTGCAGCGACGTCGCGCGGCCGCGGTCGAAAGTGTCGACGTAGTCGGCCTCGGCATCGTAGGGATCGGCTGCGGCAATTCGCCGCGCGAGGGCGACCAGCTCGGCGCTGCGCGAACGCGACAGCGCGCGGTCACCGTCGAGGGCGTCGGCGATCTCGGGCAGGGCTGCGCGCAGCCCTGCATCCGGATACCGGAGCAGCGCCGCCAGCGCGCGCAGCATCCTGCGGCGACGCTGGTCGTGGTCCATGCCGGATCCTTTCATTGCGCCGCTCATACGGCCGCCTTGATCGGGATCGTCCGCTTCTTCTTTCCCCCGAACAGGCTGGTCTCGCTCGCGCCGTCCGAGCAGCCGTTGCCGAACGAGAATCCGCATCCGCCGCGCAGGTCGTAGGCATTCTCGGCGTACTCGCGATGCGTCGTCGGGATCACGAAGCGATCCTCGTAGTTCGCGATCGCCATCACCTGGTACATGTCCTCGACCTCGGCTGCCGTCAGGCCGACCTGGGCCAGCACCTCGAGGTTCTGGCGCCCCTCGACATGCTTGTCGCGCTGGTAGGCGCGCATCGCCAGCATGCGCTCGAGCGCACGCAGGACCGGCAAGGTGTCTCCGGCGGTCAGCAGGTTGGCGAGGTACTGCACGGGGATGCGCAGCTGCCTGACTTCGGGAATCTCGCCGTTGGCGCCGATCTGCCCGGCATTGGCCGCAGCGGTGATCGGCGACAGCGGCGGCACGTACCAGACCATCGGCAGCGTCCGGTACTCGGGATGCAGGGGCAGCGCGACCTTCCATTCGACGGCCATCTTGTAGACCGGGCTCACCTTCGCCGCTTGGAGCCATGCGGCGGGCACGCCGTCGCGAAGCGCCTGCTCGATGACCTTCGGGTCGTGGGGATCGAGGAACACCCCGAGTTGCGCCTCGTAGAGGTCGCGGTCGCGCTCGACGCTCGCCGCCTGCTCGATGCGGTCGGCGTCGTAGAGCAGCACACCCAGGTAGCGGATGCGCCCGACGCAGGTCTCAGAGCACACGGTGGGCTGGCCGGCCTCGATCCGCGGATAGCAGAAGATGCACTTCTCGGCCTTGCCGCTCTGCCAGTTGTAGTAGATCTTCTTGTACGGGCAGCCCGAGACGCACATGCGCCAGCCGCGGCACTTGTCCTGGTCGATCAGGACGATCCCGTCCTCTTCGCGCTTGTAGATCGACCCCGACGGACAGCTCGCGACACAGGTCGGGTTGAGGCAGTGCTCGCACAGGCGGGGCAGGTACATCATGAAGGTGTTCTCGAACTGCCCGTAGATCTCTTTCTGCACCTCCTCGAAGTTCGTGTCGCGGCTGCGCTTGGCGAACTCTCCGCCGAGGATCTCCTCCCAGTTCGGGCCCCACACGATCTTTTCCATCCGCTCGCCGGTGATCAGGCTGCGGGGACGCGCGGTCGGCGCGGCTTTCATCTCGGGCGCGGACTGCAGGTGCTCGTAGTCGAAAGTGAAAGGCTCGTAGTAATCGTCTATCTGCGGCAGGTTGGGATTGGCGAAGATCCGCATCAGGATCTTCCACTTGCCGCCCTGCCTGGGAACGATCGAGCCATCCGGGTTGCGCACCCAGCCGCCATTCCACTTGTCCTGGTTCTCCCACTCCTTCGGGTAGCCGATGCCGGGCTTGGTCTCGACGTTGTTGAACCACGCGTACTCCATTCCCGGCCGGTTGGTCCAGACGTTCTTGCAGGTCACCGAGCAGGTATGGCAGCCGATGCACTTGTCGAGGTTCAGCACCATGCCGATCTGCGCACGAATCTTCATCGCGGATCTCCCGTCATTGGCCGGCTGCCAGCGCCGGTTCGTCGTCCAGCCAGTCGACCTTGGCCATCTTGCGCACCAGGACGAACTCGTCGCGATTGGTGCCGATCGTCCCGTAGTAATTGAAGCCGTAGGAGAGCTGGGCGTAGCCGCCGATCATGTGCGTGGGCTTGAGCACGATCCGCGTCACCGAGTTGTGGATGCCGCCGCGCGCGCCGGTGATCTCGGAGCCGGGCGTGTTGATCGTCTTTTCCTGCGCGTGGTACATCATCACCATCCCCGGCTTGATGCGCTGGCTCACCACCGCCCGCGCCGCGATCGCGCCGTTGGCATTGAAGAGCTCGACCCAGTCGTTGTCCTCGATGCCGCCTTTCGCGGCATCGTCCTCGGACAGCCAGATGACCGGACCGCCGCGGTTCAGCGTCAGCATCAGCAGGTTGTCGCTGTAGGTCGAGTGGATGCCCCACTTCTGGTGCGGCGTGATGAAGTTGAGCGGGATCTCGGGGTGGCCGTTCGGCTTGCCGCCCGCGACCTCCACCAGCGCCTTCAGGTCGACCGGCGGGCGGTAGCTGACGAATCCCTCGCCGAAATCGCGCATCCAGCGATGGTCCTGGTAGAACTGCTGGCGTCCGGACAGCGTGCGCCAGGGGATCAGCTCGTGGACGTTGGTGTAGCCGGCGTTGTAGCTGACCTTCTCGCTCTCGAGCCCGCTCCAGGTCGGTGAGCTGATGATCTTGCGCGGCTGCGCCTGAATGTCGCGGAAGCGGATCTTCTCGTCCTCGCGGTGCAGTGCGAGGTGCGCGTGCTCGCGGCCGGTGATCTTCGACAGCGCATTCCAGGCCTTGACGGCGACGTGCCCGTTGGTCTCGGGGGCCAGCATCATCACGACCTCGCAGGCGTCGATGTCGGTGTCGATGCGCGGGAAACCCTGCGTCGCCCCCATGTCGGCGACCTTGCCGTTCAGCTCCGCGAGCGCCTGTACCTCGTCCTGGGTGTTCCAGGCGATGCCCTTGCCGCCGTTGCCGACCTTGGCCATCAGCGGCCCCAGCGCCGTGTAGCGCTTGTAGACGTTCGGGTAGTCGCGCTCGACGACGGTGATCTGCGGCGCCGTCTTGCCCGGCACGAGGTCGCATTCGCCCCTCTTCCAGTCGGCGACGTCGATGGGCTGTGCGAGCTCGGCAGGGGTGTCGTGCATCAGCGGCGTCAGCACCAGGTCCTTCTCCGCGCCGAGATGGCCGACGCAGACTTCGCTGAAGGCCTTGGCGAAACCCTTGTAGATCTCCCAGTCGTTCCTGGACTGCCACGCCGGGTCCACCGCCGTCGACAGCGGATGGATGAACGGATGCATGTCGCTGGTGTTGAGGTCGTTCTTCTCGTACCAGGTGGCGGTGGGCAGCACGATGTCCGAATACAGGCAGGTCGTGCTCATGCGGAAATCGAGGGTGACCAGGAGGTCGAGCTTGCCTTTCGGCGCCTCGGCGTGCCACGTCACCTCCTGCGGCTTCGCATCGCCGGGGTCGCTGCCGGCGCCCAGGTCCTGCCCCTGCACGCCGTGGCTGGTCCCGAGCAGGTGCTTGAGGAAATACTCGTGCCCCTTGCCGGAGGAACCCAGCAGGTTCGAGCGCCACACGAACAGGTTGCGGGGCCAGTTGTCCGGATGATCCGGGTCCTCGCAGCTCATCTTCAGCGTGCCGCTCTTCAGGCCCCGGACCGCGTAGTCCTTCGGATCCTGGCCGGCGGCCTGCGCGGCGCGCACGACCTCGAGCGGATTCATCTGCAGTTGCGGTGCGCTCGGCAGCCAGCCCATGCGCTCGGCGCGAACGTTGTAGTCGAGCATCGCACCTGGATAGCGCGCCCTGTCGGCGAGCGGGGACAGGACCTCGGCAACGCCGAGCTTCTCGTAGCGCCACTGGTCGGTGTGGGCGTAGAAGAAGCTCGTGCTGTTCATCTGCCGCGGCGGGCGGATCCAGTCGAGCGCGAAGGCGAGTGCGGTCCAGCCGGTCTGCGGCCGCAGCTTCTCCTGGCCGACGTAGTGCGCCCAGCCGCCGCCGCTCTGACCGACGCAACCGCAGAGCATCAGCATGTTGATGATCGCGCGGTAATTCATGTCGCTGTGATACCAGTGGTTCATCCCTGCGCCGATGATCACCATCGACTTGCCGTGCGTCTTGTCGGCGTTGTCGGCGAACTGCCGCGCGACTGCGATCGCCTGGGTGCGCGGCACCCCGGTGATGGCTTCCTGCCAGGCCGGTGTGTAGGGGGCGTTGTCGTCGTACCCCGCCGCGGTCTCGCCCGGAAGGCCGCGGGTCACGCCGTAGCTGGCGGCCAGCAGGTCCAGCACCGTCGCCACCCGCGTCTCGCGCGTGCTGCCTTCCTTGCCCAGAGTGACCTTCACCGTCGGCGCCTTGCACACGCGCACGTCGCCACCTTGCGCGTTGGCGGTGAAATGCGGAGCCTCGCGGCCGCCGAAGTAGGGGAACGCGACATCGACGGTGTCGTTCGCCTGCGTGCCGTCCTCGATCACCGACAGCTTGAGCTTCACCTCGGCGCTGCCGCGCGCGTCCCTGGCTTCGAGGTTCCAGCGGCCCGCGTCGGGACGCCCGTCGGGGCCCCAGCGGAAACCGATCGAGCCGTTGGGCAGCACGACCTTGCCGGTGGTGTCGAAAGCGACGGTCTTCCAGTCGGGGTTGTTGTCCTGCCCGAGGCGGTCGCTGAAGTCGCTCGCCCGGACGTAGCGATCGGGCACCCATGCCCGGCGTCCACCGGGGAGCGCGGTCTCCTTCAACTCGACCAAGAGCGGCAGGTCGGTGTAGCGCCGCGCGTAATCGTCGAAGTAGGCAGAGCGTGGTTTGCCGTTCGCGCCGAAATAGAACTCCTTCAGGATCACGTGGCCCATCGCCATCGCGAGCGCCGCGTCGGTGCCCTGCTTGGGGTGCAGCCACAGGTCGGCGAGCTTGCTGACCTCGGCGTAGTCGGGCGTCACCGCGACGATCTTCGCGCCCTTGTAGCGCACCTCGGTGAAGAAATGCGCGTCGGGCGTGCGCGTCTGCGGCACGTTCGATCCCCACGCGATCAGGAACGTGCTGTTGTACCAGTCGGCGCTCTCCGGCACGTCGGTCTGCTCGCCCCAGGTCTGCGGGGAGGAGGGCGGCAGGTCGCAGTACCAGTCGTAGAAACTCAGGTTCACGCCGCCGATCAGGCTCAGGTAGCGACTGCCGGCGGCATAGCTGACCATGCTCATCGCGGGGATCGGCGAGAACCCGATCACGCGGTCGGGACCGTGCTTCTTGATCGTGTAGACGTTGGCGCTGGCGATCAGCTGGTTCACCTCGTCCCAGGTCGAGCGGACGAAGCCGCCGAGCCCGCGCTGCGCCACCCATTCGCGGCGCGCCTCCTCGTTCTCGACGATGCTGGCCCAGGCGTCGACCGGCGATTTCGCTACCGCGAGTGCCGAGCGCCAGTGCTTGAGCAGCCGCGCGCGCACCAGCGGGTATTTCACGCGATTGGCGCTGTACAGGTACCACGAGTACGACGCGCCGCGCGCGCATCCCCGCGGCTCGTGGTTGGGCAGGTCGGGACGGGTGCGCGGGTAGTCCGTCTGCTGCGTCTCCCAGGTGACGATGCCACCCTTGACGTAGATCTTCCACGAGCACGAGCCGGTGCAGTTGGTGCCATGGGTGCTGCGGACGATCTTGTCGTGCTGCCAGCGCCCGCGATAGGCGTCCTCCCAGGTCCGGTCCTCGCCGGTGGTGCGACCGTGGCCGTCGGCGAAATCCTCGTGGGCCTGCGAGAAATAGGTGATGCGGTCGAGAAAATGGCTCATGAAGGACTCCCGGGGTGTCGCAAGGCGGGCTTCAGCACGGCATCTCCGCGTTCCTGCGCGCGTAGTACCACCAGGTGACCACGATGCACAGCAGGTAGAAGACGATGAAGGTATAGAGGGCGAACTCGGGTCCGCCGGTCATCGTGATCGACGTGCCGTAGCTCTTGGGGATGAAGAATCCGCCGTAGGCCGCAATCGCCGCCGTGAATCCCAGCGTCGCCGCGCCCTCGGTATTGCCTTCCTTGGTCGCCTGCGCGACCGCGGCTTCGTTGGCGGGGTCGAGTCCGCGCAGCTTCTGGGTCAGGAAGATCACCGGGATCATGCGGAAGGTCGAGCCATTGCCGATGCCAGTCGTCAGGAACAGCACCAGGAACATGACGAAGAAGCCCGCGAAGCTTCCTCCCGACGCTCCGCTCGGCAGGAAGTAGAGGACGCCGACGACGGCGCAGGCCATCACGACGAAGTTCCAGAAAGTGACGCGCGCGCCGCCGAGCTTGTCGGCGAGCCAGCCTCCGAAAGGCCGCACGACTGCGCCGACCAGCGGACCGAGCCAGGCGAACGCGACCGGGTTGACGCCCGGGAACTGGCTCTTGATCAGCAGCGGGAACCCCGCGGCATAGCCGATGAACGAGCCGAAGGTCCCGAGGTAGAGAATGCACATCAGCCAGTTGTGCTTGCGGCGGAAGATCGCCGCCTGCGCAGCGAACGACGCCTTGGCGTCGGCGATGTCGTTCATGCCGAACCACGCGGCAAGCGCGGCGATCACGATCCAGGGCACCCAGATGAAAGCCGCGTTCTGCGTCCAGACCTGGATCGGCTCGTTGTTCCTGATGATGGTCTGCGGATCGCCGCCGAAGATGCCGAAGATCCCCGCGGTGACGACCAGCGGGCTCAGGAACTGCACGACCGACACGCCGAGGTTGCCCAGCCCTGCGTTGACGCCCAGCGCCGAGCCCTTGCGTTCCTTCGGGAAGAAGAAGCTGATGTTGGCCATGCTCGAGCTGAAGTTGCCGCCGCCCAGGCCGCACAGCAGGGCCAGCCCCAGCATCGTCGGGTAGCTGGTCGTGTTGTCCTGGATCGCGAAACCGATGCCCAGCGCGGGGATCAGGAGCGATGCGGTCGAGAGCGCCGTCCAGCGCCGGCCGCCCAGCAGCGGAACCATGAACGAGTAGAAAATGCGCAGCGTCGCGCCCGAGAGCGCAGGCGCTGCCGCGAGCCAGAACAGCTGGTTGGTCGAGTACTTGAAGCCGAGCGACGGCAGGCTCACGGCGACGACGCTCCACACCTGCCAGATCGCGAAAGCGAGGAACAGCGCCGGCACCGAGATCCAGAGATTGATCTTGGCGATCGCCTCGCCCTGCTGTGCCCAGAACGCCTTGTCCTCTGGGGTCCAGGCGGTCAGGACCCGGCCGCCGCGCCGCTTGGGTGCGCCTACTGCGGTGGTGCTCACGATCTTGTCTCCTTGGGTATGCGGGGTTCAGCCGCGGGCATGGCCGTGCGACAGTGTCGCCTCGGCGCCCATGACCCGCGTCCTGCGCACTTCGGTGAAATACATCCAGATCAGCGACACCCAGACGACGCCGTACATCAGCATGAAGGCGCTCGACCGGATGCCCGTGATGTCGAGCAGTGCGCCGAACATGATCGGCAGCACGAAGCCGCCAAGTCCGCCGGCAAGGCCGACGACGCCACTGACGGTGCCGATGTTTGCGGGATAGTCGTCGCTGATGTACTTGAACACGCTCGCCTTGCCGAAGGCGAAGGCGACGCCCAGGAGCGCCATCAGCGCGGTGAACATGTAGACGTTGAGACCGATGTGGAACATGGTCGGGCCCGCGGTCGTCATCACCGTGAAATCGGTCTGCGGGTAGGACAGGATGAACAGGCAGATCCAGCTCACCCACATCACCCACCAGGTGATGCTGTGCGCGCCATACTTGTCGGCGAGCACCCCGCCGATCGCGCGCAGCACGCCGCCGGGGAGCGAGAAGCACGCGGCGAGCAGGGCGGCGATGCGGATGTCGAGCTGGTACTCGCCGACGTAGTACTGGACCATCCACAGCGACAGCGCGACGTAGCCGCCGAAGACGATGCTGTAGTACTGGCAGTACTTGATGACCGTCGGATCCTTGAGCATCTTCAGCTGGTCGCGGAAGCGTGTCGTCGACGGCACCAGGTGCGACGGATCGCTGTGGGTCAGCAGCCAGAACAGGACGACCGTGCCCAGCATCACCGCGGCGTAGACCTGCGGCACCATCGCCCAGCCGAAAGCGACGACCAGGGAGGGCGCGATCAGCTTGTTGACCGCGGCGCCCGAGTTGCCGGCGCCGTAGACGCCCATCGCCATGCCTTGCCGGTTCTTCGGGAACCAGCGCGCGACGTAGGGCGTGCCGACCGAGAACGACCCGCCGGCGAGTCCGACGAAGAGTCCGATGACGATGAAATGCCAGAACTGGGTCGCGTAGGCCATCAGCCAGATCGCGGGCACGGTGATCGCCATCAGGATCGTCATCACGATCCTGCCGCCGTAGCGGTCGGTCCAGATGCCAAGCGGCACGCGGATCAGCGACCCGGTCAGCACGGGGGTGGCCGTCAGCAGCCCGAACTCCGTCGCATTGAGATTGAGTGTCTTGCGGATCGGAATCCCGATGACGCCGAACATCATCCAGACCATGAAGCAGACGGTGAAGGCCAGCGTGCTCGCGATCAGCACCGACCACGCCTGTCGGCGGTGGGTCGGGGTTTCGGCGACGTTCGTCGCCGGGTTGCGGGTGGCTGCCACGGTGGAGTTCCCTCGTCGATGTGCGACGGGATCGACTATCGCGGCTTGCCGAGTCGGCGGACATCCTCCACTGGTGCAGGTCCGGCGGGCGCGAGGAACTATGTCCCGGCAGCGCCCCGTAGTTCGGAAGGACTATGTCTCCCTCACCCCCTCACCCCAACCGGAAGTTGGGGTCAGAGAAATTGGGGTCAGAGCCGTAATAATTCCCTTGCGCGTCCGCCCGAGTCGATGCGCATTCCGACGGAATTATTACGGCTCTGACCCCAATTTCCGGCCGTTGCGCCCCGCGGCGTAGACGGCCGCCTGCACGCGCGAACTGAGGTCGAGCTTGCGCAGGATGTGCTGGACGTGGATCTTGACCGTCGTCTCGGCGATGGCCAGCGCGCGCGCGATCTCCTTGTTGCTCGCGCCGCGCGCGATGTGCTGCAGGATCTCGCGCTCCCGCGGCGACAGCGACCGGAACGAGTCGGTGGCAGTGGGCGGCGCGGGCATCCCGTCTGCAGCGGGGCGCGCGCTCGCCTGCTGGAAGGCACTGACGAGTTTGCCCGTCATCTCGGGACTGACGACCGATTCGCCGTGCATGGCGCGCTCGATCGCCTGCGCGAGAGTCTCGCTGTCCACCGTCTTCAGCAGGTAGCCATGGGCGCCGGCGCGCAGCGCAGCCGCGAGATCGCCCTCGTCCTCGCTGACCGTCAGCATCAGCACGCGCGCGGCGGGGGCCGCTTCCTTGAGGCCGGGCAGCGCGGCGATGCCGGCCACGCCGGGCAGGTGGTTGTCGAGCAGGATCACGTCGGGCCCGAGCTCCTGCGCGCGTCGCTGCGCCTCGCCCGCATCCCCGGCCTCGCCGACCACCTCGAACCGGCGGTCCTGGCGCAGCAGCGCGATCAAGCCGCGGCGAAAGAGCGTATGGTCGTCGACGACCAGGATGCGGATCGCGGACATCGCGGCCCGGGTCCTCAGGCGGCCTCGGATTCGCGCCGCGGCATGCCGGTCGAGCTCGACGGCACGGTCAGCACGACCGAGGTGCCGGCGCCCGGGGCCGCTTCCACTTCGACCTGCGCACCGATGCGCGCAGCACGCTCGCGCATGATTCGCAGCCCGACGTGCGTCTCGTCGATGGCATCGCGGGCGGCGAAGCCGCGGCCGTCGTCGCGCACGATGAAGCGCCATTGCGGGGCCTGCCGCACGTCGAGCCACACCTGTCGCGCACCGGCGTGCTTGCGGACGTTGGAAAGCGCCTCCTGGATGACGTGCAGCACCTGCACCTGCCGGTCGGGGTCGAGGGGCATTCCGTGGCCCTCGGTGCTGAAATGGGCGGCGAGACCGGTCTGGTGCTCGAACTTGCGCAGCGTCGTTCTCAGTGCAGGCTCGATGTCCTCGGCGTTGGTGCGGGTGCGGAAGTGGACGAGCAGCTCGCGGACGTCGCCGGTGCTCTCGCGCAGGCCTGCATCGATCTCGCCGATCGTGTGCGCCGCCGCCGCCAGGTCCTGGCGCTTCATCGCGTCGCGCAGGAGCTGGACCTGGATCTTCAGGAACGCGAGCGACTGGGCGATCGAGTCGTGGAGCTCGCGGGCGAGCAGGCCGCGTTCGTCGGCCACCGCCGCCTCGCGTTCCAGCGCGCTCGCGCGAAGGCTCTCCATCCCGCTCGCGAGATGGCTTGCGAGCGTTTCGAGCAGGCTGCGCTCGTCCTCGGACACCGCATGCGCGCTCCGATGGAAGAGATCGACCTCGCCGAGGATGCGTTGCTGGTGGGTGATGGGCACGCTCACCAGCGTCTCGTAGCCGGCCCTTGCGCAATGCCCGAGCGGTGCCGGCGCCCCCGGGTGGATCGGAATCACGCGGGTGACGGCGCGGCCCTGCACCTGGCCGCACAGGCAGCTGCCGGTGAGCAGGCAGCTCTCGTCGTCGGCCATCGCCTGCGGCAGGCAATCACCCGCGATCAGCAGGTAGCGCGAGTTGGTTTCGTCGGACCAGCGTATCGCCGCCGCGTCGGCGTGCGCGATCGTGCGCATCTTGCGCGCGAACGCGCGGGCGAGTTCGTCGAGCGACCCGGCCCGTGAAAGCAGGGCGCTGACCTCGTAGAGCGCCGACAGCCGCTGGCGCTCGACTTCCAGGCTCGCGGTCTTGTCGCGGACCTTGTCCTCGAGGTCGCGATACAGCGACGCCAGCGTCTCGGCCATGCGGTTGAAGCCCTCGGTGAGCTCGCCGAACTCGTCGCGCGACGTCACCGGAATGCGCGCCGCCAGGTCGCCCTTCGCGATGCTCGCGAGGCCGACCTTGAGCCGTGCGACGGGATCCAGCACGAACAGGTAGCCGACGTAGAGCGACACGACGGCGCTCGCGATGGCCAGCGCCATCATCGCCATCTGGATGACGTTGAGGATCGCCGTCCAGTGCGAGAGCCGATGCTCGATCGCCGATACCAGCTGGTCGACGGCGTCGACGAAAGCCTCGGTCCGCGGGGTAACCAGCGCCGCGGCTGCAGGCGTGGTCCACGCCAAGCGCAGCGCTTCCCACTGCCGTTGCACGGCGTCGAAGCGGGCGCGGACGTCGTCGGTCCAGGGAACGAACAACGGCCGCGACGGATCGCCGGCGGCAAGCAGTGCAAGCGTGCCGTCCATGCGGTGCAGCAGCGGTTGCGCAGTTGCCGGCGCCGCGCCGTGTTGCGTGGCGACCAGGCGCCAGGCCTGCATGCGCATGCGCCCGGCCTCGTTGACCGCCGCGGCGCCGCCCTCGAGTTGCCAGGTCACCCACAGCGTCAGTCCGACCGACGCCATGGCGAGCGCGAGCAGCGTGCCGCCGACGACGACGAACTTGGTCGCGAGAGTGGTGGGTCGACGCATCGACGACTTTCCGTACCGGTCGTCAGTTTAACCGGCGCAGCCCACGGGCCCCACGCGCCCCACGAACTGCGGACGGGGCGGAGGTCTGGCACGGCAAGGCGGAACGGGGACCGACCCGGCCACCCCCTGCAGGCGCGCTCTATCGGGTGCCCGCTGCCTTTGCGATCTCGGCGAGCAGCTTCGCGGCGCCCGCCGAGTGAACGTTCGCGCGGACCAGGATGTCGGGTGGCAGCACCTTCCTGCCGTAATACGCGGCGTTCCAGTCGTCCGCGGTCTTGACGATCGTGCCGTCGAGATTGAGGCCGCCGTACACGCCCTTGGAGCGGCTGAATGCGACGAGGTCCGCCACGACGTCGGACTTCGCGCCGGCGCCTACCGGGCCCGCTGCCACACTTGCGTCGCCGCCCATCTTGAACGTGCTCGCCAGCAGGGAATTCATGCCCTTGTCCGTCATCACCAGCGTGATCGTCTCCGACACCGCGACTCCGGCCTGGAACCCGACGCTGGCGGTGGCGAGGGTGTAGAACGCGGGACCGACCCACTTGCCGGTCCGCCGGTCCCTGGCGACGAGTATCGCGCGGCCGCCCGAGCCGCCGAAGATGAAGCCCGCCTTGACGATTTCTGGTGCGATCAGCAGCGCCTTGGCGCGACCGACGCGCTGCTGGAACCACGCCATGTCGGGGTCGCGCAGGAAGTTGGAAAAGGTCTTTTCCGACGCAGCAACGAGCTTCTGCTGCTCGGACTGGGCGTTCGCGACCGGCGCGACCGCGGCCAGCGCGGCGAGCGCAAGCACGGTCACCAGGGCTGATCGAAACATGGTTCTGGGAATCATGGAGTTATCCTTTCGGTTACGCGACAAGGCGATGACGGACCCTGCGCTGCATCGCAATGCCGCGCACAGGCATTGCGGCGCCAGTGGAACATCCTAGGCCAGGGGCCATCTTGCCGGTTTGATCTGCATCATCCCGGTGCGGCGAGCCAGCGGCGGAGCCTGTCGTAGACTTCCGGCCGGCTGAGCAGGTCCAGGTGGCCGGTACCGCGGGCGACCCACTGTCGCGACGGGTCGAATGGCACGGCGAGCCGCGGATCCGGATGACGGCCGAGCGCGCTGGCGAGCGGCACGATGCCGTCGCCGATCAGGCGGTCGCCGAGATTGCTCCGCCGCCTTGCCGGTGGTTGCGGCGATGGCGTAGCACGCGACGCCTTCCGGTAGGGGCACCGGTACGCGGAGGTCGCCGCCGCGCTCGAACCGGTCGCGTCCGTTCCAGTCTTCGTCGACCAGGTTTCCGTACCGCAGATCGGTGATGCCGGCGCTGCGGATCTTGCCCAGGCGTGCCAGGGGCGCCGAGTACGCGTTCGAGCCGAGCAGCGTGTCCACCCAGTTGCCGCCGCGCTCGAGCGGCGCGCCATGATGCGGCGTGCCGACGAAGACGAGCTCGGTCGAGGCGCCGCAGCCATGCATGGCGCAGCAGCTCGCCGTGAGTGGCAGGCGCTGCGCGCGACGAGGCCGCCCATGCTGTGCCCGATCAGCATGAGCTCGGTCACCGGCACCGGCCAGCGCTGCACCAGGCTCTCGAGCATGTCGGCGAACGCCCGCCCGTTGGTGGAGACGTGGAGGCCGCTGTTGTAATGCAGGTAGACCGGCGTGTACGCGAGGTCGCGCGCCAGCGCGGCGCCGTGATCGTGTCCGTTGCGCTTCCACTGCAGATCGTTCATGCACAGGCCGTGCATCAGCACGACCAGCTTGCCGGTGGCTTGCGGGAGCGCCGCCGCCAGCGCCGCGCGCTCGTCCGGCAGGGCGATGCCGTTCCGGCGCAGGCGCATGGTGATGGCCAGCGGATTGCCCGATGCCGCGAGGTAGTCGCCGAGGACGCCGTTCAGCGCGGCGAGCAGCGGATCGCGTCCGCGCCAGGTGCTGTGCTCGCCGAGCAGCGGCGCGAGCCGCGCCAGCAGCCGGTCGAGACCGTGCCCGGCGAGACCGACGATGCCGCGGATGCTGCGGTAGACCAGGCCGGTGATGCCACTCGTCCTGCGACCGATCCGACCGGGCGCGCAGTCCCGGGACGCTGGCGATGTTGTAGTGCATCGCCTCGACCAGTCGACGACGCCGGCGATGCCGTCGATGGTCAGGCGGCTGATCCCGCGAAGGTCGCGGCGTGTAGGCGGGATCTCCTGGCCATGGCCTGCCCATTCTAGCGGGCGCACGCTCGGAACGAGCGGGCCGACGGCTACCACGAGCGCCGGCAGCCAACGGGTTCCGGTCGGGACGCCCGATGCGCTACAGTTGCCGTTCGTTCGCACGCGTGGGCAATGATGGAACTCGAGGCATTTCTCGCACTGCACGGAATCCGAGGCGGATCGCGTCGAGCATCCCGCCGTCATGACGGTGGAGGAGTCGGAGCGGCTGGTGCCGCCCCTTCCCGGGGCCAAGACCAAGAACCTGTTCCTCCGCGACAGGAAGGGCGCCCGGCATTTTCTCGTCACGGTCGCGCACGACCACCCGGTCGACCTGGATGCGCTGGGTACGGAGCTTGGCGCGGGACGGCTCGGTTTCGCCTCGTCGGAGCGGTTGCTGAAGCACCTGGGCGTCACGTCCGGGTCGGTGAGCCTGCTCGCACTGGTCAACGACGCAGCGCATGCGGTCGAGTTCGTCATCGACCGCCGGCTTTGGGATGCCGGCGCCGTGCACGCCCACCCGCTGGTCAATCACGCCACGATGGTGATTCGCCATGCGCAACTCGAGCGCTTCCTCGAGGCGACCGGGCATGATGCGAGAATCCTCGATGTTCCCGCACGCCGCGCGTCCGCGCCGGCTGCCGGATGACGAACGATCGACCCTCGGAGCGAACCATGGCCCTGCCCGAGCACGATGCCGGCGCGGAATTCCGCGACCACCTGATCCGCTACGGCGGCGACACCTATCCGGAGATCGTCGAGAAGGCGCGAGGCTGCTACGTCTGGGACGCGGCAGGCAGGAAGATCCTGGATTTCACGTCGGGGCAGATGTGCGCGACGGTCGGCCACAACCATCCGAACATCGTGGCTGCGATCAAACGGAGCTGTGATACGGCGCTGCACCTCTTCTCGGGGATGATCCCGCGCAGCGTCGTGCAGCTGGCCGAGGCGATCGCCAGGATCGTCCCCGAGCCGCTGCGCAGGTCGCTGTTCGTCAGTACCGGGAGCGAGAGCAACGAGGCGGCGATCAAGATGGCGAAGCTCTGCACGGGCGGCTTCGAAGTGGTCGGCCTCGGGGGCTCGTGGCATGGGGTCACCGGCGGCGCGGGCTCCATCTCCTTCGCGAGCGATCGCAAGGGCTACGGGCCGGCGATGCCCGGAACCTTCGTTCTCCCCGAGCCCAATGCCTACCGGTGCCCGGTCAGACATTGCCGGGACCGTTGCGACCGGACCTGCATGAAGGTGGGATTCGATCTCTACGACATGCAGTCGACCGGCGCGCGTGCAGCCGTCATCGCCGAGCCCGTGATCAGCGCCGGCGGCGTGATCGTGCCACCGGCCGGCTACTTCGACGCATTGCGCGAGGAAACGCGAAAGCGCGGCATGCTGCTCATCTTCGACGAGGCGCAGACCGCATTTGGCCGGCTGGGCCACTGGTTCGCGGCATCGCAGCTCGGGGTGACCCCCGACATCCTGACGGTGTCGAAGACGCTGGGCGGCGGCATTCCGCTCGCCGGGGTCATCACCAGCGACGAGATCGAGGAGACCTGCCATCGCCGAGGCTTCGCGTTCTACACCTCGCACGTTTCGGACCCGCTGCCGGCGACCGTGGGTCTTGCGGTGCTCGAGACGATCGAGCGCGAGCGGCTGCTTGCACGCAGCCTCGAAATGGGCGACTACCTCGCCGCCGGACTCGCCGAGCTGCAAAGCCGGCACGAGGAGATCGGCGACCTGCGCGGCCTTGGGCTGCTGCGCGGGGTCGAGCTCGTGAAGGATCGCGAGGCGCGCGAGCCCCATCACGAGCTGGGCGCGATGACCACCCGGCGCTGCCTGGAGCTCGGCCTCAGCATGAACATCCGCCGGCGGCCCGAGCGCGGATCGGTCTGGCGCATCGCCCCGCCGCTGACGGTCGAACGCGAGGACATCGATCTCGCCATGACGATCTTCGACCAGGCGCTGACCGAGATGAAAGGCGAGCTGGCAAGGCAGTCCCGGGCGGCTTCGCCCGCGGCCGCGACTGCTGCCGGGCGGGAGGCCAGGCCGCCCGGCTGAGGCGGTCGCCCCGCAAGCGACCTGAATGTCACAAACTGCCCCGCAATCGGGCACAATTGTGTCCGGCCGTCCGGTCGCAAACCCGGCTTCGGGCATTGCCCCCCAATGATCCCAGGAGAAGAACATGACTAAAAGGCTGCTCACGATCGTCGCATCGGTCCTGCTGCTCGGCTTGTTCGGAGCGCGCGCGGTCAGCGCGGACGTACTGCAGGACATCAAGAAGAAAGGCGTACTCGTCGTCGGAACGAAGGCCGACTACCGACCGTTCGGGTATCTCGACCCCTCCGGCAAGATCGTCGGGCTGGAGCCCGATCTCGCCGCCGACGTCGCCAAGCGCCTCGGCGTCAAGCTCGAGCTGGTGCCCGTCGTCGCGTCGAACCGCATCCAGTTCCTGCAGCAGGGGAAGATCGACCTGATGATCGCCACGATGAGCGACACGCCGGAGCGGCGCAAGATCGTCGATATCGTCGAGCCGGACTATTTCGCGTCGGGCACCAACATCCTGGTGAAGAAATCCGAGCACATCACGAGCTGGGACATGCTGCGCGGCAAGAAGGTCTGCCTGATCCAGGGTTCGTTCTACAACAAGGAACTGCAGGAGAAGTACGGCGTCGACGGCGTCGCGTTTCCGGGGACCGCCGAGGTCTATTCGGCGCTGCGCAACGGCAACTGCATCGCTTTCGCCTATGACGACTCGGCGATCGAGGGCGAGATGACCAAGCCCGAGTGGAAAGACTACGAAATGCCGCTGGATTCGATCCTGGTCGTGCCCTGGGGACTCGCCGTGCGGCAGGGCGAGACTGCGTTCGCCGATTTCATGTCCAAGACCATCACCGACTGGCACAAGTCCGGGATGATCCTGGAGCTCGAGAAGAAGTACGGCATCAAGCCGATCAAGTTCGCGCAGGAAATGCACGACAAGTACAAGTAACGGCCGCGGCGAAAAGCAAGGCGTGGCGCGGGGCAAGGCAAGGGCCCGGCGCTGCGCCGCGCGGTCGACTGAGGCGGAGGACGACCGATGCAGTTCGTCTGGGATTGGTTCCGGTGGCTCTACGGCACCACCGGGATCAACCTGACGGTCTTCTACGACCCGTTCGACCGCGCCCGCTTCGCGAGCGGCTTCGTGATGACCGTCGAGCTTTCGGTGGTCTGCATCCTGCTGAGCATCGTGATCGGGATTCTCGGAGCGTGGATCCAGGGCTCGCGCCTGCGCGTCGCGCGCACGATCGTCTACTGGTACATCCAGGCCTTCCGCAATACTCCGCCGCTGGTGCAGCTGTACTTCTTCTACTTCGGCCTCGGTGGCCTGATGAAAGGGGTCGGCGGCGGCGGGCCCATGGTCAGCAACGTGACCTGGGCGATCGTGTCGCTGTCGTTCTTCGCCGGTGCATTCAATGTCGAGATCTTCCGCTCGGGCATCGAGGCGGTTCCGCGCACGACGATAGAGGCCGCCGAGTCGCTGGGCTTCAGCCGCCTGCAGACCTACCTGCGGATCGTGTTCCCGCTCGCTTTCCGGATCAGCCTTCCGGCGCTCAACAACAATCTCGTGAACCTCGTCAAGACGACGACCCTCGCGTACGCGATCGCCGTGCCGGAGATGCTCTACGTGTCGAGCCAGGTCTGGTCGGACGAGCTCAACGTGCCGGAGATGATGAACGTGCTTCTGATCTGCTATTTCCTGCTGGTCGGCGTCCTGGTCTACGTGATGCACCGCTGGGAGCGCGCCATCCGCGTTCCGGGATTCGGGATATGAGCGCCGCCGGGAGCCGCACGCGTGGGGACGCCCGATGAGCGGTCGCCAGGCTGGCGACGCGGTGCCGCAGCCGCAGGTGCTCCCGGTCCTCCTGCCGGCGGCCGAGCGACTCGCGAGAGGCGCGATGGGCGAGCGGACCTCGGGCGCGCGGGCGCTGCGGCTGGAACCTGTCCACGGGGTCGCGCTCTTCGCCGCCTTCGTCCTGGGCTGTGGCGTCGCGCAGGCACAGTCGCGAAGCTACGATCCATCGATCCTGGCGACGATCTGGAAGTGGACGCCGCTGCTCGCCCGCGGCTTCGCGTTCAACCTCGCGATCAGCTTCGTCGCGATGGGGATCGGGTCGATCGCCGGCTTCTTCCTCGGTTTCGCGCAGATTTCCCTGTTGCCGGCGGTGAAGCGGGGCGCGTGGTTCACCACGCATTTCTTCCGCAACGCGCCCTGGCTGGTGCTGCTGTTCTACTGCATGTTCCTGCTGCCTTTCCAGATCACCGTGTTCGGGGTGACGATCCCGATTCCCGACTGGACGAAGGCAACGCTCGGCCTCGCGCTGCCGGTGATGGCGAACGTGTCGGAGATCGTTCGCGGTGCGATCCAGTCGATCCCGACGACGCAATGGGAGGCTGCGGCATCGCTGGCGTTCAACCGGCGCCAGACGCAATGGATGATCATCTTCCCGCAATGCATCAAGCGGATGCTGCCGCCGTGGATGAACCTCTACGCGATCCTCACGATGTCGACCGTGCTCGCGTCGATCGTCGGCGTGAACGAGATGATGACCCTCACCCAGCGCGCGCTGTCCGCCGAGAACCGGCCGGGTCTTCTGCTCGCGTTCTACAGCTACGTGCTGCTCTGGTTCTTCGCGTACTGCTATCCGATCGCGCGCTGGACGGTCCGGCTCGAAGCGCGCTACGCCGTCAGACAGTAGGCCGACGTGCCCGAAGCCGACGCGCAACCACCAATAGTCACCGTCCACGACGTCCACCAGTCGTTCGGCGAGGTGGAGGTCCTGAAAGGTGTCTCGTTCTCCGTCGCGAAAGGTGGCGTCGTGTGCATCATCGGGCCCTCGGGTTCCGGCAAGTCGACGCTCCTGCGCTGCATCAATGGCCTCGTGCCGATCCAGCGGGGCAGCATCCGGGTCGCCAGCTTCGACGTCCATGCACTGCGGACCGACAAGGAGAAGATCGCGCTGCGCAAGGAAGTGTCGATGGTGTTCCAGCAGTACAACCTGTTCCCCCACAAGACGGCGCTGCAGAACGTGATGATGGCGCCGATCCACGTGCTCAGGGAGAAGCCCGGCGAGGTCCGCGAACGCGCGATCGCGCTGCTCACCAAGGTGGGACTGGCCGGCCAAGCAGGACGCCTATCCCGGCGAGCTGTCGGGCGGGCAGCAGCAGCGGGTGGCGATCGCTCGCTCGCTCGCGATGCGGCCTGAGGTCATGCTGTTCGACGAGGTGACCGCCGCGCTCGACCCGGAGACGGTGAAGGAGGTGCTGAACACCATCCGCGGGCTCGCGCAGGAGGGCATGACCTGCATCCTGGTCACGCACGAAATGCGCTTCGCACGCGAGATCGCCGACGAGGTGCATTTCACCGACGGCGGCAGGATCGTCGAGTCGGGGCCCCCGACCGAGCTGTTCGACCATCCGAAAATGGACCGGACGCACGCGTTCCTGTCGCAGATCCTCTGACGGCGGTCGACGCTTGCAGCGCTATTCGATCGCAAGTCTGGCCCGCAACGCCGTCGGCGGCCACCGGCAGTGGTCGCGGGCGTGGCGCAGTCCCGCGCCCAGGCGCAGCTACGACGTCGTCGTCATCGGTGGTGGCGGGCACGGCCTCGCCACCGCGTATTACCTGGCGAAGGAGCATGGAATCCGCAACGTGGCCGTGCTCGAGAAGGGATGGATCGGCGGCGGCAATACGGGCCGCAACACGACGATCGTGCGCTCCAACTACCACCTCGATCCGAACGCGCACTTCTACGAGCTATCGCTGAAGCTCTGGGAGCGACTGTCGCAGGAGCTCAATTTCAACGTGATGTACAGCGCGCGCGGCGTGCTGAATCTGGTGCATTCGCCGGCCGACATCGATGCGGCCATGCGTCGCGGCAATGCGATGCGCCTGAACGGGATCGATGCGCAGTTCCTGACGCGCGAGGAGATCGCGCGCCGGATCCCCAACCTCGATTGCTCGCCGCAGGCGCGCTTCCCGATCCTCGGCGGCCTGCTGCAGCCGCGCGGCGGCACGGTCCGCCACGACGCCGTCGCGTGGGGCTATGCGCGTGCGGCCGATGCGCTGGGCGTGGACGTCATCGAGCGCTGCAAGGTGACCGGGATCGACGTCGAGCGGGGTGCCGTGACGGGCGTGCGGACCACACGCGGCGACATCGCGACGCGCCGGGTCGGCATCGCCGTCGCGGGCAACTCCAGCCGCGTCGCCGCGATGGCCGGCGTGCGCCTGCCGATCGAATCGCACGTGCTGCAGGCGATGGTCTCCGAACCGCTGAAGCCGGTGCTCGACACCGTCGTGACCTCCGGCGCCGTGCACTTCTACATCAGCCAGTCCGACAAGGGCGAGCTGGTCATGGGGGGCGACCTCGATTTCTACAATTCGTATGCGCAGCGCGGCAACCTGCCGGTGATCGAGAACGTCGTGGCCGCGTGCCTCGCGCTCTTTCCGAGCTTCGGGCGCCTGCGGCTGATGCGCAGCTGGGGTGGCATCATGGACATGACGATGGACGGCAGCCCGATCATCGGCAAGCTTCCGGTCGGCGGCCTGACGATGACGGGGGGCTGGTGCTACGGCGGCTTCAAGGCGACGCCGGCGTCGGGATGGGTGCACGCGTGGACCATTGCGCGCGACGCGGTACATCCGCTGAACGCGGCGTTCACCCTCGAGCGCTTCGCCGAGGGTCGCACCCTCGACGAGAAGGGCGCCGGTCCGTTTCCGTGGGCGCACTGAGACAAGCATGATGCTCATCCCGTGCCCGTACTGCGGGCCGCGCAACCAGGTCGAATTCACCTACGGCGGCGATGCGACGCTGCGCCGCCCCGCGGCCGATGCCCCGCCGTCGAGCTGGGTCGACTACGTGTACCTGCGCGACAACCCCTGCGGTCCCCACGACGAGCTGTGGTACCACGGCGCAGGTTGCCGGAGCTGGTTCAGGCTTCGCCGCGACACGCGCACGCACGACATCATTGCGAGCGCGCCGGCCGGCGAGCCGCTCGACGGAACGCCCCCGTGACAGTGCCGCATTCGCAGCAGGGGTCGACGACCCAGCGCTGGCGTCTGCCCGCCGGTGGTGCGATCGACCGGGCGCAGCCGCTCGCATTCGAGTTCGACGGCAGGCGTTACGGCGGATACGCCGGCGACACGCTCGCGTCTGCACTGCTCGCCAACGGCGTGCACCTGGTGGGACGCAGCTTCAAGTACCACCGGCCGCGCGGCATCTACAGCGCAGGTGTCGAGGAGCCGAGCGCGCTGGTGCAGCTCGCCCGCGGCGCGCGCACGCAGCCCAACACGCGCGCGACGATGGTGGAGCTCCACGACGGCATGAGCGCGACCAGCCAGAATTGCTGGCCG
>CAVTHP010000008.1:0-526400 GCA_963734515.1 uncultured beta proteobacterium
AGCACGTAGACCCAGTTCATGGTCGTCCCCGCAGCCGTTCGAGGGCGTAAACGAGGATGACCGTCAGCGCGGCACAGATGGCCAGGAGGGCGAGATAGAACGCATCCATGGGGATCTCCAATTCAATTCATGACGGCGCAGCCGGCGCTACCAGACGCGATCGCAGATGCGCACGTCCACGACGAAAGACTAGCGCTGCGCGTGTAAGAATGGCGTAAAGATCCGGGGCGCCGGCATAAACGCTCCGTAAAATGGACGGCTGGCGATATCGTTGCGCCGGCCCATCCAGCGCGCTACGCGGGCCCTAAAGTCCGAGTGAGAGTCATTGGCCATAACCCGAGCACGGGATGCAGACGTGCCTGTCGCCGACTACCCTCAGATAGGCTCGGGCCGTCAGCTCGTGGCAGCTCGCGCAGGGTACGAAGCCGATGGCTTCGGGCAGCCACTCGCGCTCGAGCTGGAAGACCTCGCCGATAGCCAGCACATCGGCCTCGGGGGCGTTCCAGACGAGGTTCACCATTTCCAGCTGGTCGGACTCGGGTATGTCGTCCGGCATGATCCCCATGCTGCGCTTTTTCATGAATGATGATTCGGCGATCCGCGGTTGGAGCGTCGGCTTGTAGCTGATGCGCAGGGCGCGGTTCGTAGCCTTCTCGACCACGGTGGCCGCGCCAGTCTGCCGTAGGGCTGCTTCGTCATGTTGCCCTTGCCGCAGGTGCAGCCGGTGACGTACTGAATGCGGTCGCCGAAACACATGCCGCCGTGGTGGTCCCACGTCTTGACTTGGGCGTGCAGCTGCGTGTCACCGGAGCGCCTGACGCCCAGCACGCGCAAGGCCGCCAGGCTGTCGTTCGCCGCGGTCAATTACCAACGCGGCGGGCTCGTCGACTGGAAGTATGGCGTGCCGATCCTGGCCGCAGACGTGGTGCTCGCGCCGGTCGGAGCGAGATTGACCCCGTATGTGAACAAGGGTCTGCTGCTCGGTCTGTTCGCTGCATTCCTGGTGTTTGCAGGCGGCGCGATGCTGTTCCGCCAGGCACGGCCGGGTGAGAACGAATCGAATTCCGGGACGCGAGCGGCAACCTGCGTCGGTGTCGGCGGCATTGCCGGCTTTCTCCGCGCGCTGCTGGGCGTGGGTGGGGGCAACATCATCGTGCCTGCACTGAACTGGGTGGGACTCGACCCCAAGCTAGCCGCAGGTACGAGCGCCCCGGTCGTCGTCCTCTCGTCGCTATCGGGCTTCCTCGGTCATGTCGGCCCGGGAGGGATCGAGCCGAAATTCGTCGGCATGATGGCGCTGATGGCTGCCGGCGGGTCAATGGCCGGATCTCAGCTGATGAAGACCCGGGTGTCCGGCAGCCAGCTGAAACGCGTGATCGGTGTCGTGCTCTGGCTGGTCGCGGCCAAGATGATCTTCGATCTGCACGAATAGTCGGGAAACCGCAATAGCCGTGACGTCGGCAGTCTTCGGGCGCGATGGGCGACGCGGCGGCGATAGCGACACCAGCCGATGGATCAGTTAGCCCGCGCGTTCCGTTCACGACCCGCACCACCAGCAGCATCACCGGCGCCTCGATCATCACACCGACCACGGTCCGATGTTCGCCCTCGCGCGCTCGAACGCCCGCTGACGGGATCGGAGCGGGAACCCCGCCCCGGTCGCAGCAGCTCGCCCGTGGATCGGAATGATCCCCCAAAATGACCTCTCGAATTGACCTGCCGCAAGATACGGCACCCCAGCGCGGCCTAAGGTGAGCCTGTACGGGCGGAATGGCCCGTGCCGCGGTGCTGGGAGCGAAGCGGATGCACAGATCATGGCATTGATTCGCGCGGAACGTCTGGTCAAGACCTATCGCGCAGGCGAAGTCGAGGTCACCGCGATCAAGGGCGTCGACTTCACGATCGAGGCGAAATCGTTCGTCGCCTTCGTCGGCCCTTCGGGCAGCGGCAAGAGCACGCTGCTGAACATGATCGGTTGCCTCGACCACCCGACGAGCGGAAAGCTGACGGTGCTCGATACCGATGTCGCGGCGCTCGATCGGCGCGCCGCCGCGGATTTCCGCGGCCAGCACATGGGCTTCGTCTTCCAGGACTTCAACCTGATCCCGGTGTTGAGCGTCTACGAGAACATCGAGTACCCGCTGATCATGGTGCAGAGCTGGCCGGAGCAGAAGCGGCGCGCGCAGATCACGCGGTTGCTCGAGGCGGTCGGCATGGCCGGCCAGGCGGGCAAGCGTCCGGACCAGCTTTCCGGCGGGCAGAAGCAGCGCGTGGCCGTGGCGCGCGCCTTGGCGACCAATGCAAAGCTCGTGCTCGCCGACGAGCCGACCGCGAACCTCGACCACGACACCGCGTACCAGGTCCTCGGCTTGATGAAGAAGATGCGCGACGAGTTGGGGACGACGTTCGTGTTCTCGACGCACGATCCCAAGATCATGGCTGAGGCCGAAGTCCTGTTTACCCTCGAAGACGGCAGGATGCGCCCGCCTACCGTCGTCGTGAAGGCCGAGGCCGCCCATGCTTAACGTCCTCAAGATCGCGCTGCGAAACCTCGCACGCTACGGCCGGCGCACGCTGCTCACGTCGACGCTGATCACGTTGGGCGTGGTCGCGGTGCTGCTGTTCATCGGCATCGCCGGGTCCTTCAAGGCGCTGATGATCGGGCAGTTCACCGACGGCGTGCTGGGGAACCTGGAGGTGCACCGGAAGGGCTACGTCGCGTCGATCGACAATCTGCCGCTCAATCTCAACATGCAGCCGGCGATGGTGCAGAAGGTCGAGCAGGTCCTCGCCAGGATGCCCGAGATCGATGCCTACTCCGAGCGCGTCAAGCTCGGGGCCATGTTCAGCAATTTCACCGAGACCACCAGCATTCGCGTCAACGGCGTCGACCCGGCGAAGGAAGCCGCCACCATCCCCTTGATGCCGGGACGGCTGATCGAAGGCAGCAAGCAGGCCCCGCTGCTCAAGCCGGGCGAGATCCTCATACCGAAGCTGCTTGCGCAAGGACTCAAGGTCAAACTAGGTGACACGGTGGTGCTGGTCGCGACCAACCTGCAGGGATCGGTCAACGGCAAGACGTTCGTGGTTCGGGGCGTGCTGGACAGCGCCTCCGGTCCCAGCGGCCGCGATGGCTACATCGACATCAATGACGCGCGCAGCCTGCTCCGGATGACCCAGCCCGAAGTCAATGAAATCGCGATCCGCCTCAAAGATCCCGCGCAGCTCGATCAGGTGTACACGCAGCTCAGTCAGGCGCTTGCCGGGGTCGTCAACCCGCAGGACAAGCCAGCGCTCGAAGTGCACACCTGGGCGGATCTGTCCCCCTTCTCGAGCATCGTGAAGATGATCGATCTGCTCACGCTGTTCATCAAGATCATGCTGGTTTCGATCGTCCTGGTCAGCGTCCTTAACGTGATGATCATGGCTGTGTATGAACGCATCCGCGAGATCGGCATGATCTCGGCGATCGGCACGCCGCCGGGCAGGATCCTGTCGCTGTTCCTCACCGAAGGGCTGCTGCTCGGCCTCGGCGGCACCGCGCTCGGCACGGTGATCAGCCTGGTGGTGATCTATGCGTTGAATCTGCGCAAGATCGTGTTCAACTTCGGCATGCAGCAAGGTCTCGTGCTCGCGCCTTCGATCAGCGCACGCGACGTCGGCATGATCGTCGGTACGGTACTGGTCATCGCATTGCTGGCCAGCCTGCAGCCGGCCTGGAAAGCCTCGCGCATGGACCCCGTGCGCGCGCTCGGCCACGTATGACCTGAGGTGAGCCCGATGAAACGACTGCTCTGGCTGATGTTGTGCCTGCTCGCGCTGCCGGTGCCGGGTCCGGCGACGGCCGCTGCAGTCGATGGGACGCAGATTCTGGAAAAGGTCGACCGCAACCTGGAGCCCGAGTCCTACGAGTCGTACCGCAAGTTGATCGACGTCCAGCCCGACGGCACGCAGAGGGAGTACGTCCTCTGGACCGTGAAGAAGGGCCGCGACAAGATCCTGGCGCTGTTTCTGGCCCCGCCGGCCGACAAAGGCCGGGTCACACTGCGCCTCGGGGAGAACATGTGGCTATACATGCCGGATGTGGGAAAGCCGATCCGGATCACGAGCCTGCAGTCGGTGACCGGCAGCGTGTTCAACAACGCTGACATCCTGCGCATCGACTACACCTCGGAGTACACCGTTGAAGCCGCGGAGGAGCAGAAGGACCAGTATCTGCTCTCGCTGAAGGCGAAGACCGGCGACGTCGCCTACGACCGGCTCAAGATGTGGGTCGACAAGCAGCACCTGCTTCCGGTGACCATCGAGTGCTATGCGGCGAGCGGGCTGCTGCTGAAGACGCTGCATTTCAAGGACATCAAGGACTTCGGCGGCGGCATCAAGCGCCCTGCGATGCTCGAGACCGACAGCCCGCTGTACAAGGGCTACAAGTCGGTGATGCTGTGGTCCGGCTTGAAGAAAGCCAGCTACCCCGACGAGATCTTCACGCTCAATTACCTGCCGCGGGTCGAAGAGCTCCGGAAATGAATCGGTTGCCGAGGGCGTGGCGGTGCTGGCCGCTCGTTCTCCTCGTCCTGGCCGTAGGCGCGCGGGCGGACGAATACAGCTTCGACGCATCGCAGTATGAAAAGAAGCCGTTCGAGATCAACGGCTACGTCCAGTTCAAGGCAGAGGATTTCTCGCTCAATCGCGACGGGGCGTTCTACAAGCTGGGCTACCTAGGCGAGCCGCAGCGCGAGGACCTCGGGCGCACCAGCGAGACGATGGATCTGAGCGGCAAGCTGCGCCAGGGCATCGGCACGTTCGATTTCCACACCTACACCAACCTGCAGCAGGACCAGCTCTCTCACGACAGCGTCAACAAGCTCTACGAGGCCGCGTATTCGCTGCGGCCCCGCCCCGGCGTCACGCTCGAGGCCGGCAAGCGAGCCCTCAGCTGGGGCAAGGGCTACGCGTTCAACCCGATCGGCTTCGTGCAGCGGGCCAAGGACCCCAACGATCCGCAACTGGCACGCGAAGGCTACCTGATAGCCGACGGCGATTTCATCTTCAGTCCCGGAGGCGCACTGCAGACGGTTGCCTTGACGCCGGTGCTCATCCCCGTGAGGAGGCGCATGAACAGCGACCTGGGCGCGACCGGCCATCTGAACCCGGCGATCAAGCTCTACGCGCTCTACCGCGATACCGACCTCGATTTTGCCTGGCAGGGCAAGGGCAGCCGCCCGGCACGCTACGGGATGGATTTCTCGCGTAACCTGACGTCGAACTTCGAGATCCACGGGGAGTGGGCGAGGATCCTGCAGTCTCCCAAGGCGCTGACCGACGCGACCGGCCGCACGACCACGCCAGTCGAGAACGCGACCAGCTATCTGCTCGGCGTGCGCTACCTCACGCAGGGCAACACGACTTACATCGCCGAGTACTACCGCAATGGCACCGGCTACTCGGAAACCGAGGCGGACCAGTTCTATCAGCTCGTCGACACGACGTTCACCCAACTGCAGCAAAGCGGCAGCAGCGCGCTGCTGCCAAAAGCGGTCGCCCTCGGCCAGGGCCCGTACGGCAAGCCCTTCGCCAGTGAGGACTATGTCTACTTCCGCGGGCAGCAGCAGGACGCGTTCGGCATCGTCTATTTCCAGCCGTCCGTGACGGCGATGCTGAACCTCGACGATCACAGCTTCCAGGTCACTCCGGAACTGCTCTACACGGGAATCAAGAATGTCGAGCTGCGCCTGCGGCTGTACCTGCTGCATGGTGGAATCTCGACCGATTTCGGCGAGAAAGCCAACTCACGCAAGGTGGAATTCTATGCGCGCTTGTACTTCTGAGGTTCCCGCGCCAGACCGCCTGTGGGGTGTCGGACCATCGGCAGTTGCGCCGCAGGGGCAATCGTGGATGTCAGCGACCCATGCTTGCCCGGGCACTGCGCATCATCGCAATCATTCCATCCCGGGCCAGCTCACTCACCTCCACCGCATGTGCCTGAAGCGCCGTAACGACGACCGGGTCGTCGGAAAGCTGCGTCACGATCGTGCCCTGCGCCGTAGTCTGCACCTGCGTCCTGATCTTGTCCTTGTTCGCGAACAGGACCGGCAGCGTCGGGCTGAACAAATTGAAGACCCGGCCGTCGGCAAGCCGCCCTTCCATGCTCGCGACATGCGCCTTGATGGCTTGCGCGACGGCCGGATCTGCAGATTCGGTCTCGGTGCGGATGCCGTTGGGCAGGTTGGTGACCGTGCGCTTGATCTTGTCGTGATTGGCGATCATCTCGTGGACCAGACGCATGTCCGCAGCGCTCGCATTGTCTTGCTGCATGCCGCCGGCCATCGGGCGACCCATGAGACCCTGCATGCCACCGGCCATTGGGCCACCCATGGGACCGTCCATGGCGCTAGGACCATCACCGCCCATTCGGTGCATCATGCCCGGACCCATTGCATCGGCAGTGGCAACAACCGTTGCGGCGCCCAGCCCAAGTCCGACCGCTATGGCCACACCGGCCGCGAGCTTGCTCGATTGCTTAAATCTCATGATTTACCTCCCGAAGATTGATGAAGAGCCTGAGTGGTGATTCGAAAGAGCCAGCCAGTTTGGCCGATGCCAGACTCACCACCGCTTCCATGCATATTTGGCGCCGAAAATGTCAGCGCAGCATTTCGGCGGGGCGGAGATTTGTATCGCAGGGACCAGGATCTACCGATTGTTACGTAGCGTTACAAAGTTATTGCCGCAACGGGTGGCCCACCTGCTGCGGTGGGGGCTGGCATCATGATGGCCTTCAACGCAGGTGAATGACCGTCCGTCCGGAAGCGGCTCGGACGAAGCCGGCCTGAGCCGGGCCGACGCCGCGCTTCGCTTATCGGAGGAGGGTCCCAACGCCCTGCCGGGCGGCGAGCACCGGACACTTCTGGCGATCGTCGGCGAGACGGTGCGCGAGCCGATGTTCCTGCTGCTGCTGGCTGCCGGAACGCTGTATCTGGTGTTCGGTGATCTGCAGGAAAGCTTGACGCTGTTCGGCTTCGTTCTGGTCACCCTCGGCCTGACGCTGTATCAGGAGGGCAAGACCGAACGTGCGATCGAGGCCCTGCGCGACCTTACCAGCCCGCGCGCGCTGGTGATCCGCGACGGCCGGGCCCAGCGCATCGCCGGGCGCGACGTGGTGCGCGGCGACCTGCTACAACTTAACGAAGGCGACCGTGTCCCCGCCGATGCGTTGCTGATTTCGGCCGATGGGCTGCGGGTCGACGAATCCTTGCTGACCGGCGAAGCGGTGCCGGTGAGCAAGATCGCCGCAGCGGGCGATCTGCCGGGCCAGCAGCAGGACGCGAAGGCGTCGCTACGTCCCGGTGGCGACGACCTGCCTTCAATCTATGCCGGCACCCTGATCGTCGAGGGCCACGGCCTGGCCAGCGTGACTGCCACAGGTGCGCGCAGCGAAGTCGGGCGCATCGGCGCGGCGCTCGGCACGGTGGCGTCCGAACGCTCGCCGCTGCAGAAGCAGACCGCGAGGCTGGTACGCAACCTCGCGCTGCTGGCTTTGGCATTGAGCCTGGCGCTGGTACTGGTGTACGGCTTGCTGCGCGGCGACTGGCTGCAGGCACTGCTGGCCGGCATCGCGTTGGCGATGGCCATGCTGCCCGAGGAATACCCGGTGGTGCTCACCGTATTCCCTGCGCTGGGCGCCTGGCGGCTCTCGCGCGAAGGCGTGCTGACGCGGCGCATCAACGCGATCGAAACGCTGGGCGCAACGACCGTTCTGTGCACCGACAAGACGGGTACGCTCACCGAGAACCGCATGACGGTGTCGCGGCTGGTGGCCGGCGGGGTGGCGCTCGATGCGCAAGCGGACCTGTCCGGGCCGGCGACGGGCGAGCTGCCGGAGGCGTTCCACACCTTGGTCGAGCATTCGATCCTGGCCAGCGTCGTCGACCCGTTCGACCCGATGGAGCAGGCCTTCCACCGGCTCGGTGAGCAGTTTCTGTCAGACACCGAGCATCTGCACCGCGACTGGCAGCTCGCGCAAACCTATGGGCTGACGCCCGCGCTGCGCGCGGTCGCGCACGTCTGGACGGCCCCGGAAGGCGGTGCGCATGTCGTGGCAGCGAAAGGCGCGCCTGAGGCCGTCGTCGACTTGTGCCA
Source organism: uncultured beta proteobacterium (assembly GCA_963734515.1). Taxonomy (GTDB): domain Bacteria; phylum Pseudomonadota; class Gammaproteobacteria; order Burkholderiales; family Casimicrobiaceae; genus VBCG01. The sequence goes on from CAVTHP010000008.1 coordinate 8,140, forward strand.
CCTCGAGGCTCCTGCGCGAGAGCGCATCGCCGCCGTCGTGGACGCGCTGGCCGCCGATGGCTTGCGCGTGCTGGCGGTCGCGCAGGGTCGTTTCGAAGGGCCGGTCTGGCCGGCGTCCGAGCACGATTTCGACTTCGAGTTCGTCGGCTTGCTGGGCCTGTCGGATCCGCTGCGCGCGCAGGTTCCTGCGGCGGTTGCAGAATGCCGCCGGGCCGGCATCCGCGTGGTGATGATTACCGGCGACTACCCCGCCACCGCCCGCGCCATCGCGCATCGGGCCGGCTTGGCCGAGGGCATTGGCGAGGTGTTGTCCGGCGACGAGCTCGCCGCGCTGACCGATGATGCGCTTCGCGAGCGCATCGCCTCGGTCAGCGTTTGCGCCCGCATCGCGCCCGAACAGAAGCTGCGCATCGTGCAGGCGCTGAAGGCCCGCGGCGAAATCGTGGCCATGACCGGCGACGGGGTCAACGATGCGCCGGCCCTGCGGGCTGCGCATGTGGGCATCGCAATGGGAAGGCGCGGCACCGACGTGGCCCGCGAAGCGGCATCGCTGGTGCTGCTGGACGACGATTTCGCCTCCATCGTGCGTGCGGTGCGGCTGGGGCGGCGGATCTTCGACAACCTGCGCAAGTCGATGTCGTACATCCTGGCCGTGCATGTGCCGATCGCCGGCATGGCGCTGCTGCCGGTGCTGCTGGGCTGGCCTGCGTTGCTCTATCCGATGCACATCGCGTTTCTCGAGCTGATCATCGACCCGGCGTGCTCGCTGGCGTTCGAGAACGAGCCGGCGGAGCGCGACGTGATGCTGCGCCCTCCCCGCGACGCCGAGGCGCCGCTGTTCGGCGGCACCACGCTGGGGCTGGCGCTGCTGGAGGGCCTGGGCGTGTTGGCGGTGGTGCTGAGTGCGTACGCCTGGGCCGACCACCGCGTGCCGGAACAGGAAGCTCGCGCTTTCGCCTTTGCCACGCTGGTGATCGCCAACCTGGCCCTGATCTTCTCCAACCGCTCGGGCACGAAGTCGCTGTGGGCGACGCTGCGTACGCCGAACTTGACGCTCTGGGTCATCGTCGGGCTGGCGTTTGCACTGTTGGGGTTGGTGCTGTACCTGCCTGCGGCCGCGAGCCTGCTTCACTTTGCGCGGCTGCCAGTTTTCGAGCTGGCCACGGCGGTGGCGCTGGGCGTCGCCGGTGGGATTGGCACGCGCGTGATCCGGCTCGTCGGTTCCCGATACCTATGATTTTGTCCTTCCGGCACCATATCCTGGAAGTGGCGCATTGGCCTGACGAAGCCATAGTGGATTCGCGAACGCTTATGACCCAAACGCGAACGCCTATGGTGTTGCGGCATATCCGCCTCTATTGCAAGGAGCCTCCCCATGACAGGCGCCATCCCCTTGAACGCGGCCGAGCGTGACGCGCTGGCGGCAGCTCTGGATGACGAATACAAATCCCACGAGACCTATCGCCAGGTCATCCGCGACTTCGGTGCGGTGCGCCCGTTCATCAATATTGTCGAAGCCGAGGGGCGGCATATCTCCGCCCTGCTGGCGTTGTTCGAGCACTACGGCGTTGCGCCATCGGAAAATCGTTGGGAGGGCAAGCCGCCACGTTATGCCAGCGTCCACGCCGCATGCGTGGCGGGCGTTCAGGGCGAGATTGAAAACGTTGCGTTGTACGACCGATTGTTGCGAAGCACGCGCCGCGTCGACATTCTCGATGTGTTCCAGTCCCTGCGGTCAGCTTCGCAGGACCGTCACCTGCCGGCATTCCAGCGCTGCGCGCAACGCGGTCCTTGAAATCGGGTGCCCGAATGGGAGACTGTCCGATTGACATCCATGAACACGATGGCTAGCAAATGAAAGCCTTGTCGATTGAGCACTCGAAGTTCGCCTATTTGGCGGATTTCGCGGTCTATCTGGCGGCTATCCTGCTGCTGCTCTTCTTGCTCGTCCACTTTGCTCCCCCTCGAGTCTGGCCCGGGATAGCCATTGCCGTGGTTGCGGGTTTGGCGGGCTGGAGCCTGATTGAATACGCGATGCACCGCCTCGTGTTCCACGGTATGGAGCCCTTTCGGCGGATGCACGGAGAACACCACCGTCGCCCGCAGGCTCTGATCGCTACGCCCACGGTCTTGAGCGCTGCCCTGATCATGGCGTTTGTCTGGCTGCCGGCTACGTTGGTCGCCGGCATCTGGTCGGGATGGGGTGCCACCCTGGGCGCTATCACGGGCTACTTTGCGTATGGAGTCGTCCATCACGCCGTGCATCACTGGCGGTCACGCAGCGTATGGATGCAGCGACGCAAGCGACTGCATGCCATCCACCATCGCTTCCCGCATTACAACTATGGGGTCACCATGTCGTTGTGGGACCGCGTCTTTCGCAGCGGCAAAGAGCAATGATATGGCCGCGCGTCAATACATCCGACGGTCGATGGCCCAGTCTTGCGCGCGGATGCTGTCTTGCGTCACTGGCTAAGTAGGAAGAATCGCGATGTGCGGCATCTGCGGTGAATTGCGTTTCGACGGCTCGTTGCCCGACCTGGGTGCGCTGGCGCGCATGTCGGAAAAGCTCGCGCGGCGTGGGCCCGACCATGCCGGCAGCTACAGCGACGGAGCGCTGGCGTTTGGCCATCGGCGACTGGCGATCATCGACCTGTCACCCAGTGCCAGCCAGCCGATGGTCGATGCGGCATTGCAACTGGCGTTGGTGTTCAACGGCACGATCTACAACTACCGCGACCTGCGCGCTGAGCTTGCCGGGATCGGCTACACGTTCTTTTCCGAAGGCGACAGCGAAGTCATCCTGAAGGCGTATCACGCCTGGGGCCAGCGCTGCGTCGAGCGCTTCTACGGCATGTTCGCCTTCGCCATCTGGGACCAGCGGCGGCGGCAGCTGTTCCTCGCCCGCGACCGTTTTGGCATCAAGCCGCTGTACACGACACAGGACGGCCGGCGCTTTCGCTTCGCCTCCAGCGTACAGGCGCTGCTCGCCGGCGGCGGCATCGCCACGCGGCTCGATGCCGTGGCGTTGCATCACTACTTCACGCTGCACACCGTGGTGCCGGCGCCGCGCACCGTGCTCGCCGGAGTGCGCAAGCTGCCGCCGGCCACGACGATGATGGTGACGGCCGATGGCCAGACGATGCAGCGCGTGTACTGGACGCTGGATGCCACACGGCCGGCGCAGCCGCCGAGCGAGGCCGAATGGCTCGATGCGACGCGCGAGGTGCTGGTGCGTTCGCTCGAGCGCCGGCGGCTTGCGGCCGACGTGCCAGTGGGCGTGCTGCTGTCCGGGGGGCTCGATTCGAGCCTGCTCGTCGGGTTGCTGGCCGATCACGTTCCCGATCTGCAGACCTTCTCGATCGGCTTCGAGGGCGTTGGCGCCGGCGCGGAGAAGGCCGACGAATTCGAATACTCCGACCTGATCGCACAGCAATTCAAGACGCGCCACCACAAGCACCTGATCCCCAACAGCGAAGTGCTCGCCCGCCTGCCCGAGGCAGTGGCGGCGATGACCGAGCCGTCAATGAGTCACGACGTGATCGCGTTCTACCTGCTCAGTGAGCGCGTGTCCAGGGACGTCAAGGTTGTCCTGGCCGGGCAGGGGGCCGATGAGGTGTTCGGCGGCTATTTCTGGTACCCGCTGATGGACGCCGAAGTCGGTCCGGCGGTCGAGCGCTTCCGGCGCCATTACTTTGACCGTGACGAGGCGGAATACCTGGAGATGATGGCGCCACCATGGCACGTAGGCGACGTCACCGCCGAGATGGTCGCCCACGAACTGGACAAGCCGCAGGCCGACAGCTTCCTCGACCAGGTATGGCGCTTCGACGTCACGACACTGATCGTCGACGACCCCGTCAAGCGCGTGGACAACATGCCGATGGCCTGGGGCCTGGAAGTGCGCGTTCCGTTCCTGGACCATGAACTGGTGGAGCTGGCCGCGAGAATGCCGCCGGAACTCAAGCTCAGGGAAGGCGGCAAGTACCCGCTGAAAGCGATCGCGCGCGGCGTCATTCCCGACGCGGTGATCGACCGGCCCAAGGGCTACTTCCCCGTGCCGGCGCTAAAGCATGTGCGCGGCGCCTTCCTGGACCTGATGCGCGGAATTCTGCAGTCGGATGCCTGTATCCGGCGCGGGCTGTATCAGCGTCCGTATGTCGAAAGGCTGCTGGCCGAGCCGGAGGGACACTTCACGCGCATCCGCGGCAGCAAGCTATGGCAACTGGCAGTGCTGGAGTGGTGGCTGCAGGTGAATGTGGATGGGGCGCATTGACAAGGCCGCCCCCAGGCCCCCCGCCTTCGTGATTGCGAAGGCGGGCGGCGCAGCCATGTGCATTCCCGACGCTGCGCAGGATGCCCGCCTCAGGCGCCGCGACCAAGCGGCGGGGGTGACCGAATGAAGTGTGATCAATAGCCGGAGCAGGGAATGCAGACCGGCTTCCCATCCTTGGTCCTGACGTAGCGATCGAACGCGTATTCCCCGCAAATGCTGCATTTGGTTTTGTTGAACGAGCCCTTGACCGGGGTGAATTTGAAGTCGGGCTTGGCTTCGACCTTGAACACTGCATCGTCCGGTTGCTCGTAGGTCCACTTGAGAATTTCTTCCCGAGCCGGTGCCGGAATCTGGGAAGGCTCCAGCCCCTTCTTGCGATGGGCGAAGAAATCGAATTTCCCCATGGCGTCGACGAACTCCGGCCGCAGCGACACGCGCACCGAACCCTTGGCCGGGTGATGAAAGACCGCTGCGAGCTTGCCATAGGAGGTCTTCGCCATGAGCAGTTTTCCGTAGGTGGCGCCCGTGGCCACCTGGATGCCGTCCATCAGGCACGCTTGCGGATGACCCTCTCCGATTTCTGGAAAGACAAAGAAACCATGGTCCTTCTCGCGCTCGACGCCGAGTCTTTCCATGGCCATCCGGCCCATGCGGTACCCGAGTGGCATGAACGGGCATTGGTGGCCGTGAAATTCGAATGCCCACTCGGGCGGGAGGTAAGGAGTCGTCATGATCGTTTCCTCTGGAAAATGGCCCGAAGCGGCCGGGCCTTTGACTGCAATTTGACCGCGCATGCTGATTGACTCGGGTGCATGGAACGGTCACCGTTTACAGCAGGTTCCATGCGGTCTTGACGGCCACCGCCATCAGCACGACGGCGATGATTCGTTTGAGTTGATCGCTGCGCAGTTTCTCGCTTGCGAGCCACGCACCAAGCGCGGCGCCCGCAGCGGTGGCCACCGCGGTCGTGCCCAGCAAGTCGAGACCGATGCGCGCACTCTGAACGTGGGCCAGAAATCCGGACAACGAGGCGAAGATCACCACGAACGAGGCGCTCGCCGATGCCCGTTTGGGTTCGAGGCCGGCCGCCACCAGTGCCGGCACGATGATGTTGCCGCCGCCAACGCCCAACAGGCCGCCGACGAAACCCGCCAGGGCGCCTACGGCAACCCAAGTGTCAGCGCCTGCGCCGCCGTGCGGCGTTCGGTTCGCGGCTTGGGCTGATAGAACATCATCATCACACTGGCAAAGAACAGGAAGCCGACGAACAGCCAGAGCAGCGGCGCAGGTTCCATCCCCTGTGCCACCCATACGCCGAGCGGCGACGCGAGCACGGCGATGATCAGCATCGGAATGACCAGTTGCCATTCCACCAGGCCTTTGCGGATGAACGTCACCGAGGCGATGCTCATGCCGATGGCGTTGAGGAGCAGGGCGGTCGCCATGGCAGTGTGGAGTTCGACCCCGAGCGCGAGAAAGATCGGGATCAGGATGACTGCCGCGCCAACGCCGGCCATCGAGAAGACCGTGGTCAGGGCAAACGTGACGACTGCGGCAATCGCGAGCATTACGGATGCGTTTCGTCGAGTCTGCAGTCTACGGCGATGGGAACCTTGCTTCATCGCATGGGTACAGCGGACGTCGAAGCTTCGCGGTTCCGCCAATACCACCTTGTCGAATGGCCGGTTCGGGCTGCAGCGTGTAGTGGTTGATGCCGTAATGCTGCAGCAGCTCGCCGAGATCGGCGAGCAGTTCTCCCCACTGCGCCATGTCCTCGATCACGACGTGGGCGCTCAGCGAGATCATGTCCGTAGAAATGGTCCAGACGTGGAGGTCGTGCACTCCCTTCACACCCGGGTAGGCAGCGAGCGCACGTCCGATCTCTTCGATGGGCAGGTGCAATGGGGTCCCTTCCATCAGGGCGTGCAACGCTTCGCGCAACAACCGCACGCTGGAAACCAGGATCAACGCCGCGATCGCCATCGAGAGGATGGGATCAATGGGTGTCCAGCCGGTATAGGTCACCACCACCCCGGCGATCAATGCAGCCACCGATCCGAGCAGATCGCCCAGCACATGCACCATGGCGCCCCGCGTATTCAGGTTGCGCTCACCCCGGGAGAGCACCCAGGCGACCCCAAGATTCACGACCAGCCCGATGATGGCCACCACCGTAACCGCCTCGCCGGCGATGGCGCCCGGGGAGCGCAGACGTTCGATTGCACTCACCGTGATGGCGGCGATCACGGCGAGCATGAAGAACGCGTTCAGCAGCGCGGCAAGAATCTCCGCCCGGGCAAATCCGTAGGTATGACGATGCGATTGGGGGCGTTTGGCAAGCCATGCTGCAGCCGCCGCCAGTGCCAGGGCACCACCGTCGGTGAGCATGTGCCCCGCATCGCTCACCAGCGCGAGCGAGCCGGACCACCAACCGGCCAGTGCCTCGACAAGGGCAAAGCCGAGCGTCAACCCGATGGCAATGGTCAGCGTCCAGCCGGAAGTGGCTTGATGGTGGTCGTGGTCGTCGCTCATGGTCGGCCTGCGTCGGCGCGCGACCTTCGCATCCTGCCCGCGATTACAGGCTTTCCAGCGCCAACGCGATCCCTTGCCCGCCACCGATGCACAGCGTGACGATTCCTCGCTTCAAGCCGTCGCGCCGCATCGAATACATCAGGCGCGTGGCCAGAACTGCGCCGCTGGCACCGATCGGATGGCCGTGAGCGATGGCGCCGCCTTCGACATTGACGATGTCTTCGGCGAACCCGAGCTCGCGCAGGCAGGCCAGTGCGATGGCTGCGAACGCTTCGTTGATTTCTACGCGCTCGACGTCGCCAATCTTCCATCCGGCGCGTGCCAATGCCTGCCGCACCGCGGGTACCGGTCCGAGGCCGAAAAACCCGGGTTCGACCGCGCCCACGCCGTAGGACACCAGTTTCGCCATGGGCTGCAAGCCGTTCTTCTCAGCCCAGAAGCGCTCGGCGACGATCATCGCCGCCGCACCGCTGTTCAGCCCGGGCGCGTTGCCGGCGGTGATCGTGCCGTCCTTGCGGAAGGCGGGCTTGAGCTTGGCGAGGGACTCGGCGGTGGTCTCGGGGCGGTTGTGCTCGTCCTTGGCGAAGAGCACCGGGCCCTTGCGACCGGGCACTTCGACCGCGGCGATCTCGGCATCGAACAAGCCCGCGGCCTGGGCACGCGAAAAGCGCTGCTGCGAGCGCAAGGCCCAGCGGTCCTGGTCCTCGCGCGAGATCCCTTGCCTGGTCACCAGGTCTTCGGTGTGCCAGCCCGAGTGCTGGCCGCTGAACGCGTCATTGAGGCCGTCGAGCAGCATGCTGTCGAACAGCGTCACATCGCCCATCCGCGCACCCCATCGACCCTGCGGCAGCAGATAGGGCGCGCGATCCATGTTCTCCATGCCGCCGGCGATCGCGCAATCGGTCATGCCCGACCAGATCTCGAGCGCGGCACTCGCAATGGCCTGCGCGCCCGAACCGCACACGCGATTCACCGTAAGGGCGGGCACTTGCACGGGCAGATCCGCGCCGATGCCCGCTTGCCGGGCGGGATTCATCTTCGCGCCCGCCTGGATCACGTTGCCAATGATCAGCGACTGCACTGTGTCCGCCGCGAGCCCCGAGCGCTTGAGGCTTTCGCGAATGGCCGTAGCACCCAGGGCGGGCGCCGCGATGTCCTTTATCGCGCCGCCGTAGGTACCGATCGCGGTGCGCACGGGGTTGCATAGAACGACCTCGACGTTGCTCATGACGGTGCTCCTGGTATCACCAGCCTCCGGAAATAGGCCCTCCCATCGGGATCCCATGGGCGGGGACCGACATCCGAGATGGTGCGATCAAACGCGATTGTGCGACGAGCAGCCGGTCTGGGCGTTGACGGGGGTCAAGCCCGGTGCCCGGAGCAGAAGCAACCTCTTGACGCTTCACCGCCAGCTGTCTGGTTCAGGATTCGAGAACCGGGGCGTGATGCCCCTTCGGTGCGCGCTAGAAGCTCACCACCGTCGCTCCTTCCACCGCATAGCGCGGAAACGCCACGGCGGCGGATTCCAGGGCGATGCCGCGTCTGCGGAAGCCCTCTTCGGCGCCAAACTTCTGCGCCAATCCGATGCACGCCGTGACCCGCACGCCCAGTTTGACCAGACTGTCGATCTGGGCGTTGAACTCTTGATGTTCGGAGCTTGCGAGCAGGCCTTCGGCAGGACCGAAGACGTAGAGTTCCAGATTGGCGCCATTCGCGGGTGCAACTCGGATTATGCGCTCCACAAGTGCAGGCACGGCGGACTGCGCGCCGGGGTCATCGTGAAACAGATGCAGAACGAGCTTGGACATCACATCTCCTCTGGCCAGACGTTGGTTGGAGCGGCGATGGCCATCTACGTCTGACTCAACCACTGGTCGATCTTTTCGCGGCTCGGGACGCCGCCCGCGTGCACGACCTTCCCCGCGACGACCACGCCGGGCGTGCTCATGACACCGAAGCTCATGATGTCCTTGATCTCCTCGACCTTCTCGAGGCTGATTTGGACACCCTTGGCTTTCGCCGCATCCTCGATCAATCTGAGCGTGGTCTTGCAGTTTGCACAGCCCGTGCCGAGTACCTTGATGTGTTTCACGACGATTCCTTTCGTTTGCAGAAGCGACAGACCGCGCAAGCCTCCCGCGAAGTGGCGTCTCAGAGGCTCACCAGCTTGTTGGCGCTTCCCGAGTACGGAAGCGCTTCGGCGACACTGACCATCGGCAGATCGAACGCCACGTCGTCCTTCTTGATGTCGTTCAGGTCCAGCGACGCGAGACAGGCGTTGCGACAGCGGTGCGCCGAGCCGCCCGCATCGCTGCTGGTTGCCGGGCGCGGCTGCATCATCTGGTCAATAACAAAGCGTAAGCACGCCATCCTCGAACCCGAGCGACGTGTAAGCCGCCGCGCCCATGGCCCCGTCGCACTCGGGGACGAGGTCGGCCATCTCCAGCTCATGGAGCTCCAGCGAGGAAGGACAGACGTACATCTTCACGCCCATCTCGTGGGCGTCCTGCAGGAACTGATAGACGCTCTTCGCCACGCCGCTCTTGACGTGGAGATTCTTCGCGACCTCCGTCTTCAGCAGTAGCGTGCCGTCCATGGTAAAGACCATCGTCACGCCCTCGGCATCCAGGGCCAGGGCTGCCATGGCCTGAAAAAACGGCATCCCCAGCCGATGCGGTGTGTCCGGTCCGCTGGTCATCATGATGAGCAGGCGTGTCTTGTCCATTTCGTGATCTCCTGATCGATCGCAGCGCAGCACGCGAAGCCGTCATTCTCGGGCATGGCATGAAGAAATCGGTGTAGGCGCAGCGTCGCGACCCGTGCATCAGCCCGCGCCGAACGAATCGACGGCGACCGACTTCTTGCGGTCGAAATCGAAGCGATAGACCATGCGGCTGCAGCCGGTGACACAGGTGCCGCAGCCGATGCACGCATCCGCGACGACATTTGGATTCCAGTGGATCTCTTCGCGCGGCACGCCGTGCCACGGCCCGGTGAATTGCGGATTCGGCATGAAGGTTCTCCTTCAGGCCCTGGCTTGCGATTCGGGCGGGCGCCGGATCGTGCCGGACAGCGCCGTGCCGGGGGCGACGGTGTTGAACACGGTGCCGTAGCGCTTGACGTTCTCGTGCAGGAGTTCGAGTCGGCGATCGTCCTCGTCGGTATCGACGATGAGCTCGTAGTCGATCGACTCCATGCGGGGCGGGACGTCCTGGCGCACGCCGCGCACGCGCACCTCGACGCTGCGCAGTTGGAACCTCAGTACCGGCGTCACCCGCTCGATACCCTTGATCATGCATGCGGTGAGTGCTGCCAGCAGCAACTCGGCAGGATTGAATGAATCGGCGCGTCCATTGACGTCCGTATCGAGCGTGATCGACGCGTCCTTGCACCTCGCGAGGCTGCCGTGAGCATCCAGGCGGCGGGCAGTCACCATGAACGTCATCTTGGGCTGGGACTTGGTCATCGGAAGGTCTCCTCACGCGGAAGCGCTGTAGACGGGCGCGAAGCCGCCACCCGGCGTCCGGAAATTCGTCGTCTGTCCCTGGTAGAGGCGCGCGGCCACCCATTGCACGGCACTGTCATACGCGTAGTTGCGCAGGTCGAACTTGAGCACCCGTACGCCCGCGTCGCCATCGACCATGCGCTCGCCCGGCGCGACGATCGCCTGGGCCACGTATCGGCCGGCGAGGATCTCGCGCCACACGCGCTGGGTGACCTTGTCGCCCCGATAGGCGGCGCGGCTGCCGAATCCCGCTGTCGGTTTGAAGAACAGGCCACGCCGTCCGGCCCACAAGCGTTCCGCGTGCGCGGCGTCGACGACTTCCGTGTGGGGAATGTTCTCGAGCAGCACGTCCTGGATCGCGGGCGCGATGCCGAGCGAAGCGAGCCGCTTCGGGTCGGTCAGCAGCGCCAGGTTCCGCTTGTCGGCATACAGTGCATGTGCCTGTGGATGCGGTGTCAGCACCACCGCGCGCTGCAGGTAGGCCTCGCGCAGGGTGGCGCATGCGGGCGCCTCCAGCGAGAAATCGGTGAGCCGGTTGTAGACCAGGTCGATCGCGATGCCGCCGTGCGTGAGGCAGCCATTGCGCAGGGTCAACGCCTCGGGAGCCACCACCGTGGCCCGCAGTCCGTGTCGCTCGAACAACCGCTGGAACATCAGGAACTCGGGATACAGGTACTGCTGCTCGGGGGACTCGTCGACGATGGCGACGCTGCGCAGCGCCCGCTCATGCCCGGCGAGCCGCCATTCGTTGCGGAACATCGCGACGATGCCGTGCTCGAACGCGGCGATCGACGCCAGCGTCGGCAGCATCCCTTCCATGTCGGCGCAGCAGGCGCGCTGCGCACGCGCCAGCGCGGCGTTCAGCATGGCACCGCCCGCATTGGTGTTGATCTCGATGAGTCCGAGGCGGCCTTCATCCAGATGGAAGTCGTAGCCGAGGAAGACGCCCCTGGCCCCCGGATCGCGCTGCGCGATCGCGCCTGCCCCGGCGAGGACCTCCTCGCGGTAGCCAGGCGTCGCAACGACCGCTTCGACGGCGCGAACCACGCTCGCCATGCGATCGAGCCAGGCGCGGGACAGGAACACGGGGCGCTCCGCGAACAGGAAGGGGCAGCGCTCCCTGACCAGCTCGAACAGGCCCGGCTCGCCCAGTTCCGATTCGAGCGCTCGAGCAAGAGCCCCGGCGTCCAGACTGATGCAGAAGCAGTCACGATTGAGGCGTTCGATCGCGCCGTCGCTGTGCACGGTGGTGTGGGCCGTCATCGCTGGGTCATCCGTCGTCGCAGCAGTGCCACGAGCACACCGGCACTGAAGAGGGTCGCTCCGACGGTCCACGCCAGCACGGCGCCCAACTCGCTGCGGTAGAACCACATGGCGATGCCGGAGGCGATGAAGCCGATCTCGGTGGCGCCGAAAACCACGGTCAGCCAGAACTGCATCTCGGTCATCCGTTGCTGGTAGCGCGTGGTCAGCGTGAAGCTTACGGTCTCGAGGCGATCCATCACCGCATCGTATGCGTCGACGATGCCGAGAAGGCGCTCGCCGTCCTCGGCCACCGCATCGCCGAAGCGGGTGCTGGCCAGCGTTGCACCGTAATACTCCTCGAGATTGTCCGTGACCTGGCGCTTCAGCTCGAGCAGGCCCTCGATCGTCGACGGACCGGTCTGCGACAGCCGTTGGTACAGGCGCAGCAGCACTGCGCGCTCGATCAGCAGCAATTCCAGCGTCACGATGAACGGCAGGGCGCTGCGCGGCGGCAGCCCGGTGTCGAGAGCGCTCGGTGCGGATTCGTCTTCGCTGCCGTGGATGTCGAGCGCCGAACGACGGCCGAGCAAGGTGATGCCGCCCTCGCGGGCGCAGTAGTCACGGGCGAGCTCGGCCTCGACGACGTCGGGCTTGAGCGGTCGCGTGGAACGATCGCGCCACAGGAGTCGAACCAGATCCGCCGAATGCGCGTCGCCGAGCGAGGCGAGCGGCCGATCGGGCAGGCGTACCACACTGCAGGGCAGGTACTGCCGATCGAGATCCGTCGCGCCGAGCGCGCGGTTCAAGGGCTCCAGAATGCGCCAGATCCTGGCGGGCAGGCTTTCCGGGGAATCGGCGTCGAGCCATGCGATCCAGCGGTCGACATCGAAGCTCTGGGCCGTTCCAGGCAGCCAGATCTCCCACAGGGCAACGCCCGCCACATGGGTGAAGAGATGAACGTCTGCCACTGCAGGCGCATGCGGCGAAGCAGAAGCGTCTTCCATGGCGATCTGGCCGATCGGCCAGTGCCGCTGGCGCCCCGCTTCGAGAAACGGCGAGCCGAGGACATGCGCCTCGGCTTCATTGCGAAGTGCCCGGTACGCCGCGCTTCGCGTGGCCGCGAACGGCGTGACCTGCGCCGCCTGCGGCAAGACGGGTGCACGCGCGGTGAAATCGAGACGCTCCGGCCGCTCCTCGAGCGCGACCGAGAACAGCAAGACCAAACCAGGAACTGCGGACGGAGGCGAACCGCCATCTGGCCTGACGTCGAGTTGCGGAGAGTCTGACATCGGGTTCCCGTCCGGAGGTGTCCTGCAGGCGCCCGAGACGAAGCGCGGGCTTCGGTCGCCGCGTCAGCGTTCGACGTTCCCCGGTACCCCGTCCAGCCATTGCGCGACCTTCTCGCGGCTGGGAACACCGCCCGCATGAACCACCTTGCCATCGATCACCACGGCAGGCGACGACATCACACCGTAGCGCATGATCTCCTTCAGATCCTCGAGCTTCTCGACCGCAACGCTCACGCCCTTGGATTGCGCGACCTGTTCAATCAGTGCAACCGTGTTGCCGCAGCTTGCACAACAACCAGTGCCAAGTACCTTCACTTCCATGACCATCTCCTGGCGAGGCGGCCTTGCCCCGGCCGCTTTGGGTCTTCCGCAAACGGTGTAGAGGGCACGGAGACCGCGTTCACCCTGTCGCGATTTTCCGCCGGCCGCGGTCGGGCTGAATTGATCACGGTCAACGCTCGCTACAGCACCGCGTTGAACACGAAGCCGACGATCAGGATGCCGGCGGCGACCACGCCCACAAACGTCGCGATCAGGCGCGGCTTCAGCACCTTGCGCAGGATGACCATCTCCGGTGCCGACAGTGCGATCACGCTCATCATGAAGGCGAGCACGGTCCCGAGCGCGGCACCCTTGGCGAGCAGGGCCTGCACGATCGGGATGATGCCGGCGGCGTTGGTGTACATCGGCACGCCGATGATCACGGCCAGCGGCACCGACCACCACGCACTCTTGCCCATGAAGCTGGCCATGAAGTCCTGCGGCACCCAGCCATGGATTCCGGCACCGATCGCGATGCCGGCCAGGATGTACGGCCAGACCTTGCCGACGATCTCGCGCACGCTGGTGAGCCCTGCGTCGATGCGCTCGGGTAGGGTCAGCGAGCTGCCGGGCACGGCGGTGTGGACGCGCGGCATGTCGCGCACCCAGTCCTCGAGATACGGTTCCATCCGCAGCCGGCCGATCACCCAGCCGGCGACGATCGCGACGGTCAGCCCCAGAGCCCAGGTAGAGCAGCGCGATCTTCCAGCCGAACAGGCCGAACAGCAGCGTGAGGGCGACTTCGTTCACCATCGGTGCCGAGATCAGGAACGAGAACGTCACCCCCAGCGGAACGCCGGCCTGGACGAAGCCGATGAACAGCGGGACCGCCGAGCAGGAGCAGAACGGGGTGACCACGCCCAGGCCGGCGGCCATGACGTTGGCCGCGCCTTCGCTGCGGCCGGCCAGCAGCGCCCGGGTGCGCTCGGGGGTGAACCAGGAGTTCACCATGCCCATGACGAAGACGATGCCGGTGAGGAGCAGCAGCACCTTGGGGGCGTCGTAGAGGAAGAACTGGACGGCGCCGCCGAGGTGGCTCGCGGGGTCCACCGGCAATGCAGCTACCAGAGCACGCGAAGCCGGGGCGAGCACAAGGTACAGCGCGAGCCACGCAAGCGCGGCCAGCGCCAGGAACAGGCGCGGATTGCGGCGGGGGAGCTTGAGTGCGAGCTCGGACATCGTGGTTTCTCCTCGAATCGCGGGCGGCGGAGGCGCGATCTGCAAGGACCGATGGAGCTCAGATCCGCCCGCCTTCCGTAATGGAGACGAACGACCCGCCGAAAGGATGCAGGGCGCGGCAGCTTGCGCCTCGTCGGCTCCTAACCCGCCGGGCGCGGGACATGACAGCAGACCTGCCCCGCGTCGTCGAAGCGGACCCGGCAGGTCCGGGTCATGGCGTCGCGCATCCTTGTTCGGGCGCGCTGGATGCGGGACTTGACGGCGGGCAGGCCGAGGCCGTGGGCATCGGCGTAATCCTGGAGCTTCATGCCCTCGAGGTCGCAGCGCCGGAGGAGGTCGCGGTCACCAACGGGCAACTCTGACAGCACCTGCTCCAGGCATTCGGCCAGCGCGTCGACCGGGGCCACCTCCGGCTCACCGGCCGGCAGATCCTCCGCCAGCGGCACGCTGGGTCTGGCCAAGCGCAGGTGGTCGGCGAGCGCGTTGCGCGCCACCTGGAACAGCCACGCCCGGGGATTGTCCAGTGCGCAGAAGCGCTCACCCTGGCGCATGGCCTTGACGAAGACCTCCTGCAGCAAATCCTCGGCGACAGCCGGATCGGCCAGACGATGGACGAGGTAGCCCTCGAGCTCGGCCCGATGCTCGCGCCACGCATTTGCCGCACAGGCGAACGGACCCGCGCTCGTGTCGGCGGGACCTGGGGCCGTGGATGCGGGCCCTGCGATCATATGCGCGCTCCCGCGGCCTTGGCGCGGCCTGTTTCGTACCAGCCGCGCGTTCCGTTCACCACCCGCACCACCAGCAGCATCACCGGCACCTCGATCAGCACGCCGACCACGGTCGCCAGCGCTGCCCCCGATTCGAAGCCGAACAGGCTGATCGCAGCGGCGACGGCGAGCTCGAAGAAATTGCTGGCGCCAATCAGCGCCGATGGGCAGGCGATCGCGTGCCGCTCGCCGAGCCTGCGGTTGAGCCAGTAGGCAAGGCTTGCGTTGAACAGCACCTGGATCAGGATCGGGACGGCCAGCAGTGCGATCACCAGCGGCTGGCGCAGGATCGCCTGGCCCTGGAACGCGAACAGCAGCACCAGGGTGGCCAGCAGCGCCGTGATCGACCACGGTCCGATGCTCGCCATCGCGCGCTCGAACGCCGGCTGTCCACGCGCGATCAGGGCGCGCCGAAGGATTTGGGCGATCAGCACCGGAATCACGATGTAGAGCACGACCGAGGTGAGCAGGGTGGCCCAGGGCACCGAGATGCTGGAGATGCCCAGCAGCAGGCCGACGATCGGCGCGAAAGCGAACACCATGATCGTGTCGTTCAGCGCGACCTGCGACAGCGTGAACAGCGGGTCGCCGCCGGTCAGCCGGCTCCAGACGAATACCATCGCGGTGCAGGGTGCGGCCGCGAGCAGGATCAGGCCCGCAACGTAGCTGTCGAGCTGCTCTGCCGGCAGCAGCGGCGCGAACAGGTGGCGGATGAACAGCCAGCCGAGCAGCGCCATCGAGAACGGCTTGACCAGCCAGTTCACGAACAGCGTCACGCCGATGCCACGGCCGTGCTGCCTGACCTCGTGCAGCGCGGCGAAGTCTACCTTCATCAGCATCGGGATGATCATCACCCAGATCAGGGCGCCCACCGGCAGGTTGACCTGCGCGATCTCCATCCGGCCGATCGCCTGGAACGCCTGCGGGAACAGCTGGCCCAGGACGATGCCGGCGACGATGCACAGGAACACCCACACCGTGAGGTAGCGCTCGAACACGTTCATCGGCGCACCCGCAGCGGCCTTGGCGGTGACTTCGCACTGGGCCGACATGGACGGACGGGTCAGGCCTGCTCGGCAGTGGTCCGCCCGGCGATCGCCCGGGTCTCGGCCTGCAGGGACATCCGGTCGAGGCGCTCGATCGGCAGGGCGAGCAGCAGCGAAATGCGCCGCTGCATGAGCTGGAACACCTCGCGGACGACCTCGCGCGCCTTGGTCGGATCGTCCATGAACGCCGCCGGGTCGGGGGCGCTCCAGTGCGCCTTGGCCGGCATCCCCGGCCACACCGGACAGGTCTCGCCTGCGGCCTGATCGCAGACGGTGATCACCAGGTCCATCTTCGGCGCCTCGGGACTCGCGAACTCGTCCCAGGACTTGCTGCGCGCCCCTTCGGTCCCGACTTTCATCGCATTCAGATGGTCGAGCACGAGCGGATTCACCGAGCCCCCGGGATGGCTGCCCGCGCTGTAGCCCCGGAACCGGTCCTTCCCCAGGGTATTGAGCAGGGTCTCGGCGATGATGCTGCGCGCCGAGTTGCCGGTGCACAGGAACAGGACGTTGTAGCGCCGAGCCGTCATGCGCAGCACCCGCCGCGCGCCTTGACGGGAATCTTTGCGCTCACCGCGGCGGGCGCGCAGCACGCGCTCGCCACTTCGGCCGCCGGCGCGGGTGCGCAGCACGCCGTCGCGGCGACCTGTGGCGCGTCCGCTTGCGCCTCCGAGCCGAACATCGGAATGGAACCCAGGCTGTGGTACGTCTCCCAGGCGATGCCCTGCGGATCGGTGATCCAGTACTTGTCCGACTCCGCGTAGCAGCACTTCGCGCCAGGCTCCTCGACGATGCCGGCATCGGCCGCGGCCAACTGGTCGCGCAGGCCATCGAGCTCCTCGGCCGTGTCGACCTGCAGTCCGAGGTGGTTGACCCCCGGCTGCGCACCGCGCGAGGAGATCGCGAAATTGAGGCGCGGATCCTCGACCATCCATTTGGCGTAGTCGGATTTCAGCACCGAAGGCTCGGCACCGAACACCTTCGAGTAGAACCGGACGCTCTCGTTCAGGTTGGCGACGGCGACGTGAACATGGAAACGCTTCATGAGACTCTCCTCTTGCGTGGCGATACCGGGGCGCAGGCGATGTCGCAGGTCTTGCCCCGGCAGCAGTTTTCGGTGAGGTAGGCGACGAGATCCGTCATGGTTCCGAAGTTGGCCGAGTAGTAGATGAACCTTCCCGCCTGCCGGGACGTCACCAGCTCGCCATGCGAGAGCTCCTTCAGATGGAACGACAAAGTCGCGTTCGCGAGTCCGAGGCGCTCGGCGAGCGCCCCTGCGGCCATCCCTTCCGGCCCCTGTTCGACCAGCAGCCGGAATATCGCCAGCCGCGTTTCCTGGGCCAGACCAGTCAGTGCCGTCAATGCGGATTTCGTTTCCATATTTCCAGTATTATGGAAACAATCTGCAAAGTCAAGCGAATCCGAGCAGGATGATTGTCGAAGTCTGATTCGAGGGCCGGCGGCAGGCGGCGATGGCGCCGGAGGGATCAGGTCGAAAGCACTGGCCGCATCCGATTAAGCGTCGACCTGCGCCCCGCGCCACGGTAACGACACGATCGCTTCCAGCCCGCCACTTTCGTGATTGCGCAGGCGCACGTCGCCGCCGTGGCCCCGCGCGATGCTGCGCGCGATGCTCAAGCCGAGTCCGGTTCCGCCCGTCTCCCGGCTGCGCGAGCCTTCCAACCGGTAGAACGGCTCGAAAACCTTCTCGATCTCGCTGTCGGGAACTCCGAGGCCGTGGTCACGCACGCGAAGGGTCAGGCCCGACGAATCGTCGTCGACGTGGATCTCTGCGCCACCTCCATAGGTCACGGCATTGTCGACCAGGTTGGAGACGCACCGCCTGAGAAGTTGCGGCTCTCCCAGCAGCGGTTTGGTCACGCGTCCGTCGATCGTCACGGTTCGCCCCATCGCCTCGTTGTCGGCGCGCAGGCTTTCGAGCAGGGCCATCACGTCGACAGGCTGTGGGGGTTCGCGATTGGCGAGACCGCGCATGAACTCCAGCGTCTCGTTCACCATCGATTCCATCTCCACGAGGTCTTTCTCGTACCTGTCGCGGAGCTCGGGATCGTCGAGCAACTCCGTGCGCAACCGCATGCGGGTGAGGGGCGTCTTCAGGTCGTGCGACATCGCGGTCAGGAGGCGTGTCCTCTCGTCGATGAACTGGATCAGGCGGGCCTGCATCGTATTGAACGCGCGTGCTGCGCGTCCGACCTCGACCGGCCCGTCCTCCGGCAGCGGGGGGCGATGGATGTCGCGGCCGAGCCGGTCGGCGGCGGTCGCGAGCACGCCCAGCGGGCGCGTCACCCAGCGCACGGCGACGTAGGAAAGCAGCAGCATCGCGGCAAGCAGGAAAGCGAGTGTCAGCAGCAGCCTCCACGGCAGGCCGGCCGTGGCCGGGGAGATCCGGGTATCGAAGCTCGCCCAGGTTCCGTCCTGCAGGCGCACCTGCGTCAGCATCGAAAACTCGCCCGGGGAAAACGCGTGCATGCCACGCGGACCGGACGGGCCGTCCATGGCAAAGCGGCCCCCAATGCGACCGGGTCCCAATGCCCACGGCGGTGGTGTCGCCGTCATCGCGACCCGCATCGGGCGGTCGTCGCCCAGTGCGGCGCGCAGCACGGCGGCGAATATCGCGGCGTGCGTGCTGCCCGACGAAACTGCTTCCTCGGGCAGGGGTGGACGATCGAGAGTGACCACCAGCGGCGGCACGTTCAGGATCGCGACGATGCGTGCGCGCTCCGCAGGGCTCGACGCGTCCAGCAGCCTGACGACATCGGCGATGCGCTGCGCAGGCTGCATCCCCAACACGCGGACCAGCGCGGTATCGCGCTCCGACAGGTTGATCGCCGCGCTCAACAGTTGCGCGACGATGAGGCCGCTTGCCAGCACGAGCATCAGGCGCCCGAACAGTGACCGAGGCAGCAAACGTTTCATGGCTCGGCGGCCACCGCCACCGAGAGCACGTATCCTTCACCGCGTACGGTCTTGATCAACCGCGGCTCGCGAGGATCGTCGCCGAGGCGATGACGCAGGCGGCTCACCTGCACGTCGATGCTGCGATCGAGCGGGTCGGCCTCCTTGCCTTGCGTGAGGTCGACGAGCTGGTCGCGATTCAGGACGCGGTTCGGGTGCGAGAGAAAAATGCGAAGCAGGCGGTATTCCGCACCGGAGAGCGGCGTGACGACACCTGCCGCGGAGACCAGCTGACGGTGGACGGTGTCGAGCAGCCAGTCGGCAAACCGGAGGCGCCGGGCATTGTCCGGTCGCAGGTTCTGCGGCAGGCTGCGCGTACGGCGCAGGACCACCTTGATGCGAGCCAGCAGCTCCCTTGCGCTGAAGGGCTTCGCCAGGTAATCGTCGGCACCCATCTCCAGGCCGACGATGCGGTCGGTCTCCTCGCCGCGCGCGGTGAGCATGATGACCGGGACATCGATAGACTTCGCGCGCAGGTCCCGGCACAGGGTCAGTCCGTCGTCGCCCGGCAGCATCAAGTCGAGCACGATCAGGTCGATGCGGCCCGCGTCGAGCACCGGCCACATGGCGCGGCCGTCGCGAACCGCCGTCACCCGCAAGCCGTTCTTCTCCAGGTACTGGCTCAACAGGTTCCGGATCTCGGCGTCGTCATCGACGATGAGGATGTGATCGGGGGCGTCCATGACGCAATTTTCGGGCGTGTGCGGGCGCGGCAGGGGACAGAAAGGTAACGCAGTGTGTCAGGGGGTGGTTTGGACGCGGCGCGCTACCAAAAAGGCTCGGCACGACATGAAGGGCTTACACCGGGGTGCTGAAATCATAACCGTTGCGAAAGGACAGCCATCGAATGATGCCCCCTTCGGACGCCCACCTCATCACCCACTGGAGATGCACGATGAAGAAGATCTACGCTGTTGCCGCCGGCCTGGTTGCCGGCGTCGCGCTGGCAGTCGCCGCGGTCACCCACGCGCAGCCGTTCGGCGGCATGGGTCCCGGGTTCGCCCACGGCATGGGCCCGGGTCACGGACCGATGGCCAATGTCGACCCCGCGGCCAGGGCCGACGCGCGGCTGGCCGACCTCAAGACGCAATTGAAGATCACCGCAGAGCAGGACACCGCATGGCAGGCGTTCGCTGATGCGGCGAAGCAGCAGGCGACCGGCATGCAGGCGCTGCGAGCCCAGATGCAGGCCGGCAGTGGAACGGCGCCGGAGCGGATGGCGCAGCGGGCGAGCGTGATGCAGCAGCGCGCTGCGGGGATGACGACGATGACCAAGGCGTTCGACGCCCTGTATGGGGTGCTGACGCCGGAGCAGAAGACGATTGCCGACCAGCACTTCGGCACCATCGGTCCTCGCGCCATGCGCTTCGGTCCGCACGCCGGCTGACGGGATCGGGGCGGGAACCCCGCCCCGATTTTCGAGTCGCAACGATGCGCAACAACGAATGGAGTCGATGATGCGAACCGGTTTCCTGCTCGCGATAGCTGCATCCTGCAGCGTTATCGCGGTCAGCATTCCCCCGGCATCGGCAGTCAGCGATGCCGGTCGCCAGGCCGAAGTGTCGAAGCGCGGAGCGGAAGTGATGCCTTTCGAATTGAAGGCGACGACCCACATCTTCACGAAAACGGATGACGGTGGCGTGCAGGAAGTCGTCGCCAAGAATCCGAAGGACACCGAGCAGATCCGCCTCATTCGCGAGCATCTGCGCCAGATTGCGGGCGAATTCCGAAAAGGCGATTTTTCGGCGCCGACGCAGATCCACGGCATGGCCATGCCGGGGCTTGCCGAGCTGAAGCACGCCAAACCGGGAGAAGTCGACATACATTACCGGGACCTCGACAACGGCGCAGAGCTCCGCTATTCGACCCGCAGTGCATCGCTGGTCACAGCGCTGCACCGGTGGTTCGACGCCCAGCTCTCCGACCATGGCGCGGACGCGATGGCGGGCCACATGCACGATCACATGATGGGGCGCGACTGACGCCCGACATCGACCGCGAAGACGATGAACGCGCCGACAGGGTCGCCCATTGGAGCGGAGCTACCACGTATCCCTCTGTCAGATTGACCGGAGCCACCGCTCGGTGAGCTGGCTGCCTCGGGAGCGAGGAAGCTCTCGAAACAGGAACTTGTGTCGGCTCTGAGCGATGCGAAGGTGCAGGGTCCGACACTGAATGGAGGCCGGGTCAGCATGCAGTACAGGGCCGATGGCAAGTTCAGCGGGAACGGGACGGGCCCGCAGGGAGGCGCCTGGGGCATCTTCGGGACCTGGAAGGTCGACGACGAGGGCACGCTCTGCGGCGAGTACACGATTTCGTTCTCGGCTCAGAAAGGCAGCGCTCGCGGTTCGTTCTACGTGAAGGGCGATCATTGTTTTTACGCTACCGGCGCGACGAATGAGTCCCCAGTCCTGAAAAGGACCATCGTGAAGTAGGCGACGCGCGAATTCCGGCCTGCAAGTCTTTGGCGGCCGCGTGTCGTCGATCGGTGCGCCATGCACTTCAGGCGCCCGCAGCCCTCCCGCCTCGCACCGGCCCGGTGCTTCCCCGCACGACCAGCTCCACCGGCAGCTCGGTGTAGGTCGCGACTTCGCGTCCGGCGAGATGGTCGAGGAGGTAGGTTGCCGCGGCCCGCCCCAGTTCGACCGTCGGCACGCGCATCGTCGTGAGCCCGGGCGCGAGTTGCGCCGAGATCTCCATGTCGTCGAACCCCGTGATCGAGACGTCGCCGGGGACATCGATTCCCGCGGCGCGGCATTCGATGATCGCTCCGATCGCCAGCACGTCGTTGATGCAGACCACCGCAGTCGGCAACGGCTTGAGTGCCATGAGCTCGCGCATCGCCTGCTGGCCGCTGGCGAAGGAATAAGGTCGTTCGACCACGGAGTGCGGTGACAGCTCGAGGCCCCTGGCGCGCAATGCGTCGCGGACCCCCGCAAGACGCTCGCGCACGCGGTCGTTGTGCGCGGTCAGGCCGGAGATCACGCCGAATCGGTGATGTCCGAGGTCGAGCAGGTGGCGCGTGACGCGGATCGCGGCGTCGCGGTTGTTGAATCCGATGCAGGGGTGCTGGCCGCTCAGATCGAGCGACCAGATGAGCACATACGGCGTGCGGAACGTCGCCAGCATCCGATAGATCTGCGGATCATGGTCGGTCCCGACGAAGACGATCCCGTCGGCTCCGCGCTCGATGAGCTCGCGCGTGACCTGGAGCTCGATGGCGGGATCGTAGGCATGGGAGCCGAGCAGCAGCGTGTAGCCGGATTCGGCAAGGGTGCCCTGCAGTGCGTTGACGGAGTTCGCGAAGATCGCGTTGTCCAGCGTCGGAATGACCGCGCCGATCATCCTGCTGCGCTGCGATGCAAGCGCGCGCGCCGCGCCATGCGGGACATAGCCGAGCAGGCGCGCCGCGTGGTCGACCTTGGCGCGGGTCTCCGGGCGCACGTGCTCGGGCGTCGACAATGCGCGCGAAGCCGTGGCCGGCGAGACTCCGGCCATGCGGGCCACATCGCTCAGTTTCGGGGCGCCACTGTTCAAGAGTGGTCGATTTCGCGTTTGATCGCGCGGTTCGTCCGGCCTGCTCAAATGACATCGCGGGCTTCGCCGGCGCACCTGCGCGGGAAAGAAAGCGCTTTCATCTCCGGCCGGGCTTCGGGCCCATGCCGTGCGCGTCGGTAGCGCAACTCCTCATTTCTCAGCATAGCACCGCGGGCATCGGCGCGACAGCGCGACTCGATGCTTGACGCTCCAATCAAAAGACCCTACAGTCTGAAAGCGCTTTCATTTTTGCACCAGCGGACAAGAACCGTAGTCATACAAGGAGAACCGCGGGCAGGCGCGGGGGTGGTCTGGCAGGAGGAGGACACATGCACGATCTGAAGGTCGCGGCCCAGCCGGTCGCGAGCACCGGACGACTGCGTCGATTCTGGTTCGCGCTCGCCGCGATCGTGCCCCTGCTGGTACTTTGGTATGTGCTGACCTCGATCACGCACACGATCAGTCTCGGACGTTTTCCATCCCCCGACGATGTATTCCAGGCGGCACGCCAGATCTCGCGCGGCAAGGGTTATGCGGGAGGGACGTTGGCCGCCCAGGTCTGGCAGAGTAGCAAGCTCGTGCTCATGGGTTTCGCGGTCGCGGTCGGAACCGGCGCCCCGTTGGGCCTGCTGATGGGCTGGAGCCGGCGCGCGGAGGCCCTCTTGAATCCGGCGTTCCTGCTGGTGCGTCCGATCCCGCCGCTGGCGTGGATCCCGCTCGCGATCCTGTGGTTCGGTCTCGGCGACGGTGCCAAGATTTTCGTGATCTGGTTCGCCGCCTTCGTGCCGGCGCTGATCAACAGCTACACGGGCGTGCGCAAC
The DNA here is from genome assembly GCA_963734515.1 of uncultured beta proteobacterium. Lineage (GTDB taxonomy): Bacteria > Pseudomonadota > Gammaproteobacteria > Burkholderiales > Casimicrobiaceae > VBCG01. The sequence goes on from CAVTHP010000008.1 coordinate 31,634, forward strand.
ATCGATCCCACGCTGGTCGCCGCCGCGCGCGTGCATGGTGCCTCGCGGCTGCAGCTGGTGACGCACGTCTTGATTCCGGGGTCGATGCCGATGATCTTCACGGGGCTGCGCCTGTCGATGCAGGCGTCGTGGACCACGCTGGTTGCGGCCGAGCTCGTCGGGGCAATTTTCGGACTCGGCCACGTTCTGATCGTCGCCTCGCTCGACATCTATCCGGGGATGATCCTGTATGCAATGGTGTGGGTCGGGATCATGGGCGCCTTGATGACCAAGGCGCTGGCGCTGCTCGAACGGAGAGCCATCCCGTGGCGCGGCTAGGCGCACGAAGCAGCGCTCGCTCGAAAGGCGTTCCGTCCGGGAGCGAGCTCTTCGCGCTTTCCACGCTGGGACTGCTGGCGTTCTTCGCAGTCTGGTACGGCGTCGCTTCCAGCGGATGGGTGCCGTCGCGCTTCCTGCCGGGCCCGGTCGTGATCGCCGACACGATCGCCAGGCTCTCCGATCATCCGTACGCGGGCTACACCATCGAGGCCCACACCGTGGCTAGCCTGCAACGCTTCGGACTGGGTTTCGGTCTCGCCGTGGTGCTCGGAGTGCCGCTCGGATTGCTGATGGGGTGGTATCGCTGGGTCGACGACGTCGTCGCGCCGCTCTTCGAATCGGTGCGGTTCATCGCTCCGATCGCCTGGGTGCCTTTCGCGGCGCTGTGGTTCGGCACGGGCATCGGCGGCCCGATCCTGATCATCTTCAGCGGCGCATTTCCTCCTTGCGTGATCAATGCCTATCGCGGCGCCCGGCAGGTCGACACGGTGTTCGTCGAGGCTGCGCAGACACTGGGGGCGGGCGGCCTGCGCATCATCACCGAGGTGCTGGTGCCCGCGGCGCTGCCATCGATCGTCGCCGGGCTGCGGGTCAGCGCCGGGCTGGGATGGCAATCGCTGATCGGCGCCGAGCTGATCGTGGTCTCGAGCGGCGTGGGCTACTTGATGGTGCAGGGCCAGACGTCGCTGCAGACGCCGATCGTGATGTCCGCGATGGTCGCCATCGGGGTCGTCGGCTTCGTCATCGACGTCGCACTGCGCGCACTGGAGAGCGCGGTGCAGCGCAGCTGGGGTGTCGAGCCTTGAGCCACATCGTGTTCACCAACGTCAAGCGGACCTTTCGTCGCCGCGACCAGGAGGTTCTCGCGCTCGACGATGTGAGCTTCGAGGTGGGCGAGAAGGAGTTCGTCGCGATCGTCGGACCCTCCGGATGCGGCAAGACCACGCTGCTGCGCATGGCCGCGGGCCTGGATTTCCCGACCTCGGGCTCGGTGCGGGTCGGCGATCGCGAAGTGTCCGGTCCCGGGCCTGACCGCGCTGTCGTGTTCCAGCAGTTCGCGCTGTTCCCATGGAAGACCGTCGAGGAGAACATCGGATTCGGATTGCGCTGCCGGGGCATGGACACCGATGCGCGCAGCCGCATTGTCGCGAGCTACGTCGAGCTGATGGGTCTGCAGGGATACGAGCGCGCGTACCCGCAGCAGCTTTCCGGCGGGCATGCAGCAGCGCGTGGCCATCGCGCGAAGCTATGCGCTGGATCCGGACGTGCTGCTGATGGACGAGCCCTTCGGCGCCCTCGACGCGCAGACGCGTGTCGTGATGCAGGAGGAATTGATCAAGCTATGCCGCGTGAATCCGCGCACCGCCCTGTTCATCACGCATAGCGTGGAGGAGGCTGTCTACCTGGCGGACCGGGTCGTGGTGCTGACGCGGCGACCCGGCCGCATCCGCGAGCTCCTCGACATTGCGTCGATTCGCAAGCGGGAAGGTTGGGACACGCACGATCGCATCGAAGAAGTCATGGATCTGGAATCGTTCGTGCACCTGCGCACCAGGATCTGGCGACTGCTGCGGGAACGGCAGGAAGACGCAGCACCCGCCGGAATTGCCGTGAAGTCCGCTTGAAACGTTCGACCACCCTGAACAACCCGGAGGACGGTATGAAGAAACTGATCTGTGCGAGCCTGATGGCGGTTTCCGCCGCGTTTGTCGTGCAGCCCGCAGCCGGGGCGCCGACCCACATCAACGTGAGCTACCAGCCGACGAACTGGTGGGCGCTTCCGTACATCCTCGCGACCAAGAAGAACTGGTGGGCCGATGTCGACCTGCAGGCGAGCTACAGCACGTTTCCGGCCGGCGTTCCGCAGATCGCCTCCGCAGCCGCCGGATCCTGGGACGTCGGCGGCACCGGCTCGGTTCCCGCGGTGATCGGCGCGGCGCGCTACCACATCCTGACGATCGGCGTGACCAACGACGAGTCGGCGACGAACGTTCTGATCGCCACCAAGGCGGCGGCGGCGAGCTTTCACAAGGACCCGAAGACATCGCTCAAGGGCCAGAAGATCCTGGTGACCTCCAATTCCACCGGTGAATACGCGGCCGCCGCCTGCCTCAACAAGTACGGTCTGAGCGAGAGCGACGTGACGATGGTCAACCTCGGCCAGGCCGGGATCATGACCGCACTCAGCAGCGGCACGGCGGGCTTCGGCGCGCTGTGGGCCCCCAACAGCTACACGCTCGAAGACCAGATCGGCGCCGAGATCGTCTGCACCGGCAAGGATGCGAACGCCATCATCCCGGGGGCGCTGGTGGTGCGCGAGGACTACGCCAAGGAGCACCCGGACCTCGTCGCCAAATACCTGGCGGTGTACCTGCATGCGATCAAGTGGGAGAAAGCCCATCCGGCCGAGACGTTGACGGCTCTCCAGGATGCCGACAAGGAAGCGGGCGTTCCGATCTCCGAGAAGTACGCCAAGGTCGAATACCAGCGTCCGATCTTCGATCTCGCCCAGCAGCTTGCGATCATGGCGCGTCACGGCGGCAAGCCTTCGGAAGTCGATGTATGGTTCGACAAGATCTCCGCGTTCATGAAGTCCAAGGGAAGTCTCCAGGAAGTGCCGGCTGCGAGCAGCTACATCACCGACAAGTACCTGCAGATGGTGAACGACGATCCCAAGCTCAAGGCGTTCGCCAACGACGGGAGCAAGTGAGCGGAGGCGGTATGGCTGTGCGCTATCTGAAGAAGGCGACCAGGACCCCGGAAACGGGGGAAGACGAGACGCGCGACATCGTCGATCGCATGCTGCGCGAGATCCGCGCCGGAGGCGAGGGGGCGGTGCGCGAGTATGCGGCGCGCCTGGACCAGTGGACGGGGGAGATCCTGATCACGCCCGACATCATCGCCAAGCGCACCGCCAGCCTGCCCGAGACGGTCAAGGACGACATCCGTTTCGCTCACGACCAGGTCTTCCGCTTCGCGCAGCGTCAGCGGGAAAGCCTGCACGAGTTCGAGACCGAGCTCCATCCCGGGCTCGTATGCGGGCAGAAGCTGATCCCGGTGAATGCGGCCGGCTGCTACGTGCCCGGCGGACGCTATGCGCATATCGCGTCGGCGTACATGAGCATCGCCACCGCGCGCGCCGCCGGCGTGCCGTTCGTGATCGCGTGTTCCCCCTCTCACAAGGGAGGGGGTATCCACCCGGTGGTCCTCTACGCGATGTCGGTGGCGAGACCCGACGTGATCATGACGCTGGGCGGCGTGCAGGCGATCGCGACCCTTGCCTACGGCCTGTTCACCGGCAAGGCGGCCGACGTCATCGCGGGGCCGGGCAACAAGTTCGTGGCCGAAGCGAAGCGCATCCTGTTCGGGCAGGTGGGCATCGACGTGTTCGCGGGCCCCAGCGAAATCCTGGTGATCGCGGACGACAGTGCCGACCCGCTACTGGTCGCTTCCGACCTGGTCGGGCAGGCCGAGCATGGGGTCGAGTCGCCTGCGTGGTTGATCACCACCTCGGAGGCACTCGCGCAACGAGTGATGGACGAAGTGCCGCGGCTGATTGCGGCGCTTCCGGCGGATGCAAGCGCCGCGGCCGGGGCGGCGTGGCGCGATTACGGCGAAGTCGCCGTGGTCCCCGATCGCGAGGGCGCCGCGGCGCTGAGCGACGAATATGCTCCGGAACACCTCGAGGTCCATGCCCGCGACCTCGACTGGTGGCTCGGCCGCCTGACCGCATACGGGTCGCTGTTCCTGGGCGAGGAGACGACGGTCGCCTTTGGCGACAAGACCTCGGGACCCAATCACATACTTCCGACCAAGAAAGCCGCGCGCTACAGCGGGGGCCTCAGCGTCGGAAAGTTCATGAAGACCGTCACCTATCAGCGCATGACCAGGGACGCCACCCGCAGAATCGCCGAGGTCACGGCCCGCATCTCGCGTCTCGAGGGGATGGAGGCCCACGCGCGCACGGCCGACGACAGGCTGGGCAAGTATTTCCCGCAGGAGCATTTCGCGACCAAAGCCTAAGCGATGTCGAGGAACGCAACGCTGTTCGACCTGACCGGCCGCGTCGCGCTGGTGACGGGGGGAAGCTCGGGCATCGGCCTCGCGATGGCACAGGCGCTCGCCGATGCCGGCGCCGCCGTCGTGCTCGTGGCCCGGCGCGAAGATGCGTTGCGCGAGGCGGCGCGGGGGATCTCCACTGCGGGGGGCAGGGCGGCGCATGTGGCCTGCGACGTCAGCGACCGCTCGCGGCTGGGCGATTGCGTCGCGCAGGCCGCGGCCCACTTCGGCACGCCCGACATCCTGGTGAACGCCGCCGGAATCAACCTGCGCGAGGCGGCGGACCGGATTACCGAGGCGAGCTGGGACGCGCAACTTCTGCTCAACCTCACGGTTCCGTTCTTCCTCGCCAGGCACCTGGTCCCAGGCATGCTCGCCCGACGTTGGGGACGCATCATCAACGTGGCATCGATGCAGTCGGTTCGCGCGTTTCCCGACAGCGCGCCCTACGGCGCGTCGAAAGGCGGGATCGTGCAGCTCACGCGAGCGATGGCCGAAGCCTGGTCGGCCCGGGGGGTGAACTGCAACGCGATCGCCCCCGGCTTCTTTCCGACTGCGCTGACCGCGCCGGTGTATGCCGACCCCAGACGGGTCGCGGAGCTGGCCGCGCGCACGATGATCGGGCGCAACGGAGAACTCGATGACCTCCACGGCCTGACCGTATTCCTCGCCGCGCCAGCTTCCGACTACGTCACCGGCCAGACCATCTATATCGACGGCGGATTCAGCGCCAAGTGAGTGGAGGCGGCAGACGATGAAAGCCCTCGTGTACACCGGCCCGTGCGAGGTGGTCTATCGCGACGAAGCCGACCCTGCGCTCGACGCGGGCGAGGTGGTCCTCAGGATCGAGGCTGCGGGCATCTGCGGGTCTGACATGCACGCCTATCACGGCCACGATCCGCGGCGCGTTCCGCCGATGATTCTCGGCCACGAGCTCGCGGGCGAGATCGTCGCGGGTCCCGGAGCCGGCAGGCGCGTGACCGTCAATCCGCTCATCGCCTGCGGGCGCTGCGAGTTCTGCGTGCAGGGCCGCGACAACCTGTGTGCGAACCGCAGCATGGTCGGAATGAACCGGCCCGGCGCGTTCGCGCAATACATGTCGATCCCGACCCGGAGCCTGCTCGATCTGCCCGAGGGCATGAGCACGCGGCAGGCTGCGCTGACCGAGCCCGCTGCGACGGCGCTGCATGCGCTGCACCTGTGCGTGCGTGCGCTCCAGCGGCCGTTGCCGGAGGCGAAGGTGCTGGTGATCGGCGGTGGCGCCGTCGGCCTCCTGGCCGCGCTGCTGACGCGATCCTACGGTTGCCGAGAGGTGCTGCTGGCGGAGGTGAATCCGCTGCGTCGCGAAGCGGCCGAGCGTCACAGCGGCTGTCGCAGCTTCGACCCGCGGTCGGACGGCGGCCCGGCGGACGGGAGCGTCGACCTCGTGTTCGACGCCGTCGGCAGCAAGGACACGCGGCGTTCAGCGCTGGCGGCAGTCAAGCCGGGAGGCGTGGTGATGCACGTCGGGTTGCAGGACTGGGCGAGCGAGATCGACATGCGCAAGCTGACGCTCGCCGAGATTACGCTCCTCGGCACCTACACCTATACCACCGCGGATCTGCGGGCCACGGTGCAGGCGCTGCATGCAGGCGTCTTCGGCGATCTCTCGTGGGTCGAGGAGCGCAGCCTCGCGGACGGCGCCAAGGCGTTCGAGGACCTCGACCGCGGGCGCCTCGCGGCGGCCAAGGTCCTGCTGATTCCATGAGGGCGCCCGACTGCCCTGCGCGGCGTCTACGCGCGGCTCAGGTCCTCGAGCAGCAGCAGCATTGCAGTCCAGTCCTGGTCGGCCCGTCCCCACGGCTGCGCGAGCGCGAGCATCTCCCGCGCGATTGCGCCGAGGAGCAGCGGCGAGCCGACTTCGGAGCCGAGGCTGAGCGCATGGCTGATGTCCTTGTGGGCCATGCGCATCGGGAAATCCGGGTGCACGTCTCCTGCCAGCACTTTCTTCGGATAGTTGACCACGAGCTGGCCGCGTCCGGCCGTCGTGCTGCTCATCACCTTGACCGCGACGTCGCGGTCGAGCCCGGCTTTCTTCGCGAGCGTCAGCGCTTCGGCGGTGAGCAGCGTTCCGACGGTGGACATGTAGTTGTTGACGAGCTTGAGCTTGATGCCGTGCCCCTGGGGTCCTGCATGGACGATCGAGTCGGCGAGGCACTCGAAGATCGGCCGCGCCTCGGCCACATCCTGCGCGGCGCCTCCGACGATGACGAGCAGGGTTCCGGCCGCTGCGTCGTCGGGCGTTCGACCGACCGGAGCGTCGAGCATGCGGAACCCCTGGACGGAGAGTTCGTTTGCGAAGGCGATGCTGGCGGATGCCGCAATCGTGCTCATGTCGATGACCAGACCGCCCTTCGCGAGTGTCCGGCAGGCGCCTGCCGGGCCCAGCAACGCGTCGCGCACCTGGGGCGAATCGGGAAGCATCGTGATCACCACCTCCGTCCCCGTCGCGGCATCCTCCGGGGAGTGCGCCAGCCTGCAACGCAGGCCGGCGAAAGCCTCCAGCGCGCGCGGGGACGCATCGAACACCGCCATCTCGTGGCCGCCTTTGATCAGGTTGCGGGCCATCGGGCCACCCATCGTGCCGAGCCCGAGAAATGCGATCTTCACGTTCGTGCGCCTTTCGTATGTGTCGGGGCGTGTGCCGCATCGGGCGGCACCGGTGCCCGCGTATCGGTCGGCTCGCACCGACCATGACAAGGATGCCAGCTTTATGAGCGCCCAGGAAATTACAAGCGAGAAGCTGCTTCGGATGTACGGACGGATGTTCCGCATCCGCCTGGTCGAGGAGCGGCTGGCACAGGTGCAGGCCGCAGGCGAGCTGCCGGGTCCGGTGCATCTGTACATCGGCCAGGAGGCGATCGCCGTCGGCGTCTGCGCACATCTGTCCGATCAGGACTGGATCTCCAGCACGCACCGGGGTCACGGGCATTTCCTCGCCAAGAGCGATGAGATTCAAAAGATGGTCGCGGAGGTCTATGGCCGTGCGACCGGAGTGTGCGGCGGCAAGGGTGGGTCGATGCACGTTGCCGACATTTCGAAGGGAATCCTGGGCGCCAACGGCATCGTCGGCGGCGGAATCGCGCTCGCCACCGGTGCGGCCCTCTCGGCGCAAACGCGCGGCACGCGCAATGTCGCCGTCGTCTTCTTCGGGGACGGCGCGGCGAACCAGGGCGTGCTGTTCGAGGCGCTGAACGTTGCGGCGCTGTGGAGGCTGCCGCTCATCCTCGTGTGCGAGAACAACGGTTTCTCGGAATTCTCGCCGACGGCGACCGTTACCGCCGGGGAGATCTGGAACCGCGCGACCCCGTTCGGCGTGCCGGGCCGGCAGGTCGACGGCAACGACGTCCGCGAAGTCTGGGCCGCGGCCGGCGAGGCCATCGGGCGCGCGCGCAGCGGTGGCGGCGCGACGCTGCTGGAGATGCGCACCTATCGCCTGCGCGGGCACGTCGAGGCGGAGAAATCCTTCCTGTCGAAGAGCTATCGCAGCGATGCCGAGGTCGAGGAGCGCCGCGAGCGTGAGCCGTTGCGGCTCGCCATGGCGGCATTGCACGGTGCCGGGGTGACGGCCGACGCGATTGCGAAGGTCGAGGAGAAGGAGCGCGTCGCGGTCCAGGCTGCGTTCGAGTATGCGGCCGAATCGCCGTGGCCCGAGCCGAGTGCGGCGTTCGAACACATGTTTGCGTGAGGCGGCCGATGGCGAAGAAGCGGATGGTGCAGGCGATCAACGAGGCGATCACCGAGGAGATGGCGCGGGACGGTTCCATCATCGTCATGGGCGAGGACGTGCACATCAGTCCCGTCGGCGACACGCGCGGGCTCATCGAGCGCTTCGGAGCGGCGCGGGTGCGCAACACTCCCATCTCCGAGTCGGTCATGAGCGGCATGGCGGTGGGTGCTGCGGCGACCGGGTCGCGCGTGATCTGCCATCTGTTCTACGGCAATTTCATCTACACCGGTTTCGACGCGATCGCCAACCAGGCGGCGAAGCTGCGCTACATGCTCGGAGGGCAGGTCAAGCTGCCGATCCTGTACATGGCGATGATCGGCGGCGGACGCTCGGTCGCGGCGCAGCACTCGGACAGCATGCACCCGATCCTGATGAATCTGGGAGGCATCAAGATCGTGATGCCCGCATCCCCTGGCGACGCCAAGGGCCTGGTCAAGGCCGCGCTGCGCGACGACAACCCGGTGTTCCTGCTGCAGGCGGCAGGCCGCGGCGGTGAGCTGGGGGAGGTTCCCGAGGGCGACTACACGATCCCGCTCGGCAAGGCCGAGGAAAAGCGCGCCGGCGACGACGTGACCGTGGTTGCGATCGGAAGCATGGTCAAGCCCGCGCTCAAGGCCTGCGACGAGCTCGCCGCCCGCGGCATTTCGGTGAGCCTGATCGATCCGCGCACCGTGGTGCCCATGGACTACGACGCAATCCTCGCCTCCGTCGCCCGCACGGGCCGGCTGGTGGTCGTCGACGAGGCACGGAAGTCGTGCAGCGCTGCGAGCGAGATCGCGGCCACCGTGGCCGAGCGCGGCTTCCACCTCCTCAAGGCACCGATCGGACGGGTCGCGGTGGAGGATGTCGCAATACCGTATTCCCCCGTCCTGGAGAAAGCCGTGATTCCCGATGCTGCAAGAATAGTCGATGCCGTTCTGAAGATCGCCGTGTCGGGGGGAGCCCCGCGATGATCGAGCTCAAGCTGGGCAGGATCGGAATGAACATGGAGGAGGCCACGATCAAGGCGTGGCACAAGGCGGCGGGCGACAGCTTCACCCAGGGCGAGCCGCTCTACGACATCGAGACCGAAAAAGTTGCCACCGAGATTCCCGCCCCTTTCGACGGCAGGCTGGTCCAGATCGTCGCGAACGTCGAGGACACAATCGAGGTCGGCGCCGTCGTGTGTCGCGTCGAGCAGGGCGCTGCGGCTGCCTGAGCGCCGATCCAGCGACATGCACGGACTCGATCCCGACGTCGCGCGGATTCTCGAGGGGATGCGGCGCAACAAGACGCCCGCGCTGTCGACGCAACCGATCGACGCGGCGCGTCGAATCTACGCCAACGGATTGCGGCTGCTCGATCTCGCGCCGGACCCGGGTGTCGCCGTGCGCGACATGCCGCCGGATCCCGCCGCGGAGCACCTGCAAATCCGCGAATACCGGCCTGCGCAGCTGGCGCCCGGCGCGATGGGCGGGCTGCTGTGGTTCCACGGCGGCGGCTACTGCGTGGGAAGCATCGAGACCAGCGACATCGTCTGCCGGATGTTCGCAGCTCAATGCGGCTTCCCGGTCTACTCGGTCGGGTATCGCCTAGCCCCCGAGCATCCGTTTCCGGCAGCCGTCGACGATGCCCTACACGCCTACCGCCGGGTCCTGTCGCAGCTTCGCGACGGGTCGGCATGGGCATCGCGTCTGGCCGTGGGAGGCGACAGCGCCGGCGGCACCCTCGCCGCGGTGGTTTCACTGCTCGCAGCCGACGCCGATCTGCCGGCGCCTGCCGCGCAGGTCCTGGTCTACCCGAGCACCGTCGGGCACAGGCCGAGCGCCTCCAAGCAGCGTTTCGCCGAAGGCCACTTCCTCACGCTGAGCGACGTCGACTGGTTCTATCGCAACTACACGCAGGGGCGCGACCTGGACGGGGACCTGCGCTTCGCCCCGGTCGCGGCGCCCAACCTGCGCGCGCAGCCACGCAGCCTCATCATCTCCGCGCAGTGCGACCCGCTGGCGGACGATGCACGCGCCTACGCCGACGCCCTGTCGAGCGCCGGAAACGACGTGCGCCACCAGACGTTTGCCGGCATGATCCACGGCTTTTTCAACATGGGCGGAGTCGTGCCGGCTGCGCTCGAGGCACACGCGGTGGCGATCCGGTTCCTGGTCGATGCGATGCCGGACGCGGCCAAGGGCGCCCCCTAGCGGCAGGCGCTTCCCGCGGGATCTCCGCCCGCGCGCCGTTCCGGGACGACGTCGAATCGGGGTGTCCACTCCGATGCACGGACGTCCCGATCCGACATTCTCCTACGCCCCAATGAGCCGATCGCCGACTGCGGTGCGGCTTGCCCTGCGCGATGCTGGGTGCACGCTCATGCCGGGAGCAGCGTTGCGGCATGCGCGTGACCATTGTGAACTCTGCGAATGCCGAAAGGAGTCTCTCATGTTCACGAACGAACTGCCGTTCCGGACCGTACGATCGTGGGCCGCGCTGCTCGCCGCCGCGTGGCTATTGGTGATCGCGGGAGCTGCACGCGCCCAATCCAGTCCGCAGCAACTCGTCGACGAATCCGCGACGACGCTTTCGCATTTCATGCGGGATCCCGACATGACGTGGCTGCAGCGCCACCTCGGCAACGCGAAGGCGGTGCTGATCGCACCCAGCATCGTCAAGGCGGGCTACATCTTCGGCGGATCCGGAGGACGGGCGGTCGTGTTCGCGCGGGACGGGACGACGGGCCGCTGGGTGGGGCCCGCGTTCTACAACCTGGGCGCGGCGAGCGTCGGGTTTCAGGCCGGGGTCGAGGTGTCCGAATCCGTGATGCTGGCGATGACGGACAAGGCGCTCGATTCCCTGCTCTCCAACTCCATCAAGCTCGGCGGTGATGCGAGCATCGCGGCAGGACCGGTCGGTGCCGGCGCCAAGAGCGACGTCATGGCCGATTTCGTCGCATTCAGTCGCGCCAAGGGCATCTACGGCGGCCTCAACCTCGAAGGCAGCGTCGTCGGCGTGTCGGACGACTGGAATCGGGACTACTACGGCAAGCCGGTCCTCCCGCCGGACATCCTCGTTCGCGCGAACGTACACAATGCGCACGCCGACCGCCTGCTGGCCGAACTGCGTCGCGCCTCGTCGAAGTCGGTCAGGCTGAGCTCGGCACGCTGATCGCGAAGCCAGCCTGGCGGGAGGCCATGGCATGGCGCCGCACGGCGCCCATGCTCACGACCGTCCCGTCACGCCTTCTTGGCCCAGGCCGTGCACCATCCCTTGGCATTGACCAGCTTGCCTCCGAACAGGCTGCACGGTCCGTCGCCTGCGCCGGGCTTGCCCGAATACAGCGCGCAACTGCCGCACACGGCGGCGGTGTCTTTCCGGGCGGGGGCCTTGGTGGCATCGGCCTTGTAGCCGAGCGAAACCGCCGTCGGGTCCGATTCGCTGACGGTGTCGACGGCCTGGGCGGTTCCGCTGAGCAGTGCGGTGGCGAACGGCGCGGCTGCAAGTCCGGTGACGCTGATCTTGATGAAGCGACGGCGACTTGCGTGGGAATCTGGCGTGTGTCATGATCGGTCTCTCGGGTTCGTCAGGCAGGGTAGGGACTGCTCTCGGGCGCGTGTCGAAGCGTAGCCCGCCGGCGAGCCCGGCTGCTTGACGGAGATCAATGGAACCCGACGACGGGCCGGGCGGCCCCGTTGCGGCCCGAGTTGCGGGCGTCAGCCGTCCTCGCGAAACAGCGCGTTCAGGTCGGCCGCGGGTGTCGTGGACGCGAAGCCGTCGAAGCGACCTTGTTCCGCGATGAGCCTGGCCGAGCGCATGAATCCGGTCCACGCGCTGCGCGCGAGCGCCCCGCCGACACTGATGCGCCGCACCCCGAGGGCGGCGATGTCGGCGAGCGTCGACTCGCTCGCCCAGCCGACGAGCAGGTTGACGGGCTTCGGGGCGACGGCCGCGACGACCGCCGCGATGTGCTCGCGCGTCCGGATGCCGGGCGCGTAGAGGCAATCGGCCCCTGCATCCGCATAGGCCCGGAGTCGAGCGATCGTCTCCGTGAGGTCGGGGCGCCCGACGAAAAAACACTCGGCCCGGCCGACCAGCAGCGTGTCGCCGCCCGCCTTGTCGATCGCCCGGCGCGCGGCGCGGATCCGATCGACCGCGACGTCGATGTCGTGGAGCGGCCTCGCGACGTCGCCGGTCGAATCCTCGATCGACAGGCCGGCTACACCGGTCTCCACGGCCAGCCGAACGCTTTCCGCGACGCCTGCCGCATCGCCGGCATAGCCACTCTCGAAGTCGGCGTTGACCGGCAGATCGGTGGCGCCGACCAGCTGCCGAAGGTGCGCCAACACCGCGTCGCGCGTCACGGCGTTGTCGGCGAGCCCGCTCGACCACGCGAACCCGGCGCTGGTCGTCGCGAGTGCCTTGAAGCCCAGGCTCTGCAGATAACGCGCGCTGCCGACATCCCACGGATTGGGGATGACGAAGCAGCCGCTGGAATGCAGGTCGTGAAACCTGCGGCGCTTGTCACTGACGCTGGGAGGTGGGGCGGTCATGCACCTTTGCTGCGCAAGCTGCGGATGGTCGACGAAGCGATTGGCCGAGTATACGATGGGCCCGGCGGAAGGTGGACGTTGAACGCGCCGCCTCTGAAACTGTCGAGTCGAGATGCATCCCGCAATGGAGGCCTCCTACGCGCACGCAGATGCGGCCCGGCGACGCCTACGCGCCGCTCGGGATCGCCATCTCGCCCGCGCTCAACGAGCAATTCCTGTTCGCATTGCAGGACTTCCGCGAGGAATGCCTGAGTGCGCCGGGCCGCGACCGCGCGTTGGTGCATCCGGCGCTGCTGTTGCACGTCTCCGCACGCACGCGCAGTCCGTCGTTTCGCCTGCCTGCTGGGATCGGCTCGGTGTTCGCCCAGGACGCCGTCTCTTTCCTGGCGCCCGCATACGTAGGTGAGCGCCTGCAAGTCAACTGGATCATCCGGGCCGTGTACGAGCGGCGGGGCCGAATGTATCAGGCGCTGGAGACGGCCGTGGCGAACGAGTCGGGTCGCCCGATATTACGCCGCGAAGCGCATTCGCTGTTCTTCGCGCGAGATGGCGTGGCATTGCCGCTTCCGGCGGGCGCGACGCGGATGAACGCCGACGCCGGCCTCGGACCGGAAACGGCGGGTGGCGAGACGGTTCCCGGCCATGCATTCACGATGTCCCTCGCCCGGATCCTGGCTTTCTCGGGTGGCCCTTTCGACGAGCCGGGATGGCCACAGAGGAACATCCATACCTGCGTCGACGACGCCCGCGAGGCCGGGCTTGGAAACATCATCGCGTCGGGTACCCAGTCGCAAGGCTTGCTGCTCGGGCTGCTGATCGACACCTTCGGCCCCCATTGGCACACTTCCGGAGAGCTCTTTCTGCGGTTCCGGAAGCCGGTGCAGATCGACGACCGTGTGCAGCCGATGCTGAGTCGCGCGGGAAGCGAGCCGGTTGCAGGCGGCGTGCGTCAGACCGTGGTTGCATGGTGCGAGAACCGCAGCGGCGAGCGGGTCATCGACGGCAGCGCCGCGTGCGTACTCCCGGGTGACGGGGCGCCTCGAAGATGATTCGCCTGCCGGAAGACGCTGCGAAGCGATGGCTGCGCGAGCAGGGCATTCCGGTCCCTTCCGGGGAAGCCGCAGACACCCCGGAATCTGCATTCAGCGTAGCGTCGCGATTTGGCGATCGCGTCGTCGTGAAGGCACTGATTCCGGCAGGCCGGCGCGGCAAGGCGAGCGCGGTGATCCCGGTCGCTTCCCCGCAAGCCGCCGCGGACGCCACGCTGGGGCTGCTCGGGCGCATGATCGACGGCCATCGCGTGGACCGGGTCTATGTCGAGCAGATGATCCCGATCTCGACCGAGCTCTTCCTGAGCTTCACGTTCGACCGGGACGGACCCTGCGTGATGCTCTGTGCACGCGGCGGCGTGGAGATCGAGACCATCGTCGCGACCTCACCCGATTCGCTCGTCGAGAGAAGCATCGATCCGCGCCGGGGGCTCGAAGTGTGGCATGCCCTCGACCTGTGGTTCGAGGCAGGGGTCCGTGGCCGGGCATTGCGCGAACTGGCGAGCGTCACTTCGCGCCTCTGTCAGGTGTTTCGAAGTGCCGACGCTGAAATGCTGGAGGTGAATCCGCTCGCCATCGATGCGTACGGCCGGGTCCTTGTCGTCGGCGCAATGGTCGGCCTCGATGCGAGTGCAGTTGCGCGTCACCCGGAATGGCCCGCTGTGACCGCGGCGGTCGCCAATCCCCGGGAGCGGCGTGTCGCCGAGGTCGACGCGTCGGTGCCGGGAGGTGAGTGCCGCTATGTGGAACTCGACGGTGACATCGGCCTGCTGGTAGGCGGCGGGGGCGCGGGTCTCTACCAGCACGACCGCCTGGTGGCCATCGGCGCGAAACCCGCGAACCATTGCGTCACGCCTCCGACGGGTACCGACAGCCGCAAGCTCAAGGCGGTGATTGAGGCGGTCCTCGACAATCCACGGGTGCGGGCGCTGCTGGTCGGGTTCAACTTCGCGCAGATGGCGCGCGCCGACATTCGCGTCCGGTCGTTGCTCGAGGTCCTGGGCGAGAAGCGCATCGATACTGCGCGGCTTCCCGTCGTGATCCGGCTTTTCGGTGCAGGGGAGGCCGAAGCCCGCGCCGCAGTGGCTGGCCATCCCCACATCCACTACATGACGCGAGAGGCGACCCTGGACGATGCCGTCCGGCTGACGGCGGCGCTCGCGCGCTCGGCGATGATCGGGGCAGGATCGTGAGCATACTTCTGCACCGGGACTCCAGGATTCTGGTGCAGGGGATCACCGGCGGACAGGCGCAGGTCGATACCGAGCGGGCGTTGCGCTACGGGGCGCGAATCGTGGCCGGCGTGACGCCGGGTCGCGGCGGTGAGCGCGTGCACGAGGTGCCGGTATTCGACACCGTCGCTCGGGCGGTGGCTGCGACGCCGATCGACGCCACGGCGATCTATGCCCCGCCGCTTGCCGTGCGGGACGCAGCACTCGAATCGATCGACGCCGCGGTACCCCTGCTGGTTGTCATGGCGGAAGGCGTTCCGCTGCACGACGTCGCCCTGATCGTACGCACCGCTCGCGAGTCCGGCGTCCTGCTCGTCGGATGCAACACGAATGGCGTCATCAGCCCCGGGAAGAGCCGGATCGGTGGGATCGGGGGCGTCGACCCTTCGGAGATCTACGTGTCAGGGCGCATCGGCATCTGTTCGCGTTCGGGTGGCATGGCGGCGGAGCTCGCGCTCACCCTGAAGCGAAGCGGGTTGGGGGTGTCGACATGCGTGTCGATGGGAGGCGACCGGATCACCGGCTTGCGGATGGCCGACTATGCGCGCATGTTCGAGGCCGATGAAGAGACGGAGGCCATCGTGGTGTTCGGTGAGCCCGGTACCGGCAACGAGCAGGAGCTGGCCGGCGCAATGTCGCGACGCGAGGTGACCAAGCCGGTCGTTGCGCTGATCGCCGGTGCGTTCCAGGAACGGTACCCGGCGGGTCGCAGCTTCGGTCACGCCGCGGCGCTGATACAGTCGGCCGGGGACACGGCGTCTGCCAAGCGCAAGGCGCTGGAGGCGGCAGGGGCACATGTGGCCCAAGCGCTCGAAGACATTCCGCGACTCCTGGCGGCGGCCGGCGTCGCAGTTCCCACCGCAATCCAATCGCGAAGAGAAGGAGAGACCGATGCGAGTCCTGCGTGATTTCGTTGCCGTGTTGGTGGTGTGCGCCTCGATCGGCCTCCCGGCGGAGGCTGAAGTGACCACGCTGACGGTCGGTCGAACGCCGACGCTTTCGCAGCTACCGATATATGTTCTGCAGGGCGAGAACCTGGTCGAAAAGCATGCGCGCGCCGCAGGCCTTGGCGAATTGAAGGTCAAGTATGTCGATGTCGCCGGCGGTGCAGTCCTGAACGACATGCTGCTTTCGGGCACGATGCAGATTGCGACAGGCGGCGTGCCCCCGTTCCTGATCCTCTGGAGCCGTGCCGCGGGCTCGCGCAGCGAAGTGAAAGCCATTGCCGCCGTGGGTGGCACGCCGTCCACGCTCTACACGCGCGACCCGAACGTCAAGTCGATCCGGGATCTCGGGCCCCACGATCGCATCTCCGTCGCCGGCGTCAAGTCGAGCCAGGTCGCGATCCTGCTGCAGATGGCGGCAGCCGACGCGTTCGGCGACGAGGCCTACGCGCAAAGCTGGACCCGCTGACGGTCGCCTTGAAGGACGCGGACGCCGTGGCCCAGATGAAGTCGGGCAAGGGCGAGCTCAGCTGTCATTTCACCTACGACCCGTATCGGGCAGCATATGCGGGGGATCCCGCCATCCACGCGATCCTGCAGTCGCGCGACGTGCTCGGGGGCGTCGGCACGGTGACGGTCGCCTATGCGACTTCAGAGTTCCAGAGCAGGAACCCGAAGCTCGTCGCGGCCTATTTCGCTGCCCTGCAGGAAGCCGACCAGATCATCCGGAACGATCCCGCCCAGGCCGCGCGCGATTTCAAGGCCTACGCCAAGTCCGCCATGCCGGCGGCCGAACTCGAGCACCTGATCCAGCAACCGGATGCACAGTATTCGGTGACTCCGGTGGCGGTCTCCAGGATCGCGGCGTTCATGCACCGCATCGGGACGATCAAGGCGGCGCCGGCGGGCATGAAGGATCTGTTCTTCACCGAAGGGCACGCCGCGTCGGGGAGCTGAAGCGAAGGTCGCCGAGGACGCTTCCTGGCTCCCGGTGCATCCACGGCGACCAGGGCGGTCTGGGCCGTGGAACGGGCCCGGCGCGGATCCGATCGACCGCGACGCCGATGTCATGGAGTGGCCTCGCGACGTCGCCGGTCCAATCCTCGATCGACAGTCCGCCTACACCGGTCTCCACGGCCAGCCGAACGCTTTCCGCGACGCCTGTCACTGATGCTGGGAGGCGGGGCGGGCATGTGGCGCACTCCTTGCAAGCGCAGAGGCGCCGCCGACGACCGGGCGCGTCATCGTCGTGGGTCGGATGTCCCGGAATTCAGATATGGCTGCCGACGCTCGCCAGCAAGCGCAGTTCCTCCGGCTCGAGCCTGGGTCCGTCCAGGGTGCAGCGCCGGTCCTGCGTCTCGTTGGTGCGGAAGCGTGCGATGATCGGTTTCAGCTCGGGCTTGACGTGCGCCTCGTTGTAGCCGTTGAAGAGATGGCCCACGAGACCCCGGTTGAGATCGCTGGTGTTCAGCAGCCAGTCTGCGATCGGGAACGTGAGGTTCATGTTGAAATGCATCATGATCCCCATGTTGTGGTGCGCCGTATGATGCCGGCGGATCGTGTTGATGAAAGGCATGTTGCGCACGAACCAGTTGTCATGGACGTGGCAGCAATAGTGGAACGTCTCGTACGTCATGTAGTAGCCGACCATCGTCATGAACACGACGTAGCCTGCGTTGGCATTCACGACCAGCCCGGTGATCGAGCCGATGATCGTCCCGAAGACGCCCAGCACCATCAGCACCCGCCAGGGAAAGAACACGATCCGGAACTCGCGCGTCGTGTCGTGGGTAGCGTCGTTGTCGGTAAAGTACTGATGGTGCTGCCGGGTATGCCGATCGTAGATCGCACGCAGCGCGAACACGTCGATCTTGCGGTGCATCACGTACTTGTGCATCGACCATTCGAACAGATTGCCGGCGAGGAAGGTCGGCACGATGAACAGCCATTCCCACGTCGCACCCTGCAGCCGCGACGCGCAGTACCAGATCGCCGCGACGCCGGCGGCGTACATCACGCCGATGTGCACGAGGCCGTTGTACAGCGGACTGATGCTGGATTTGTACTGCTCGCGGAACTTGCGCTGGCGCTCGGTCATCATCTTCGGTCTCCAGCTTGAACGTAGGATGGAGTGACTGATATATTAGTCGTCGATTACGGGAAATGTCAACCGGAGCGACCGTCGACGCCATGCCTGCAGCTGGACCCCACGAAGCGTGATCACTGACTTGCGCCCTGTCGAGCGCGTGGTCGCGGACGTCCTGGTCGTCGGTGGCGGTGCGGCCGGCGTGGCGACGGCGGTCACCGCGGCGCGCCAGGGACTTCGCGTCGTTCTGCTCGAGCGCTACGGATTCTGCGGCGGAGGGGCCGTCGCCGGAATGTCGGGGACAATCTGCGGGATGTACATGGCCGCGGATTCCCCGGATGCTGCCCCTGTTCCGCTGGTCCGTGGCTTCGCTGCGGAGTTCGCGGGCCGCATGAGCGCAGCCGGGGGCCTCACCCCGCCCGTGCGCTACGGCAAGACCTTCACGCTGGTCCACGATCCCCTCGTTTGGCGCGGCATCGCCGATGCCATGCTGGGGGAGGCGGGGGTGCGCGTGATGTTTCATTCGATGGCAACCGAGGTGCTGCTCGAGGGACGCGAGCGCGTCGCCGGCGTGCAGGCCTATACGAAGCAGGGAAAGTTCGCCATCGAGGCTGCGCTGACCGTCGATGCGACCGGCGACGCGGACCTGTCGGCGATGGCCGGATTCCGCACGACCATCGGACGCGATGGCAACGTGCAGAATCCGACGATGATCTTCCGTCTCCAGGGGGTGGATGTCCCCGCGTTCCGGGCGGCCTACGGACCGGACACGATCATGGGGGACAGCGTCGCGCGCGAGATCGCGGCACTCAACGCCTCGGGGGCGTACCGGCTTCCAAGGGCAAAGGTCTTCCTGTTTCCAACGCCGCGCAGCGGCGAGTTGCTGTGCAACTGCACGCGCGTCGTCGGCGCCGATGGCCGCGAGCTCAACAGCCTCCTGGTGCGCGACTTCACCGAAGCGGAGATCGAGGGTCGCAAGCAGGTCGGCGAGTATGCGCGTTTCTTCCGTGATCGCCTGGTCGGCTGCGAGCACAGCTTCGTCAACGATACGGGGGTCCAGGTCGGCATCCGCCAGACCCGGCAGGTCGCCGGAATGCACACGCTCTCGAACGGGGAAGTGACCTCCGGAGCCAAGTTCGCATCCGGCGTGGCGCGATCGGCATGGCCGATCGAACTGCACACGGGAGCCAGGCCGCGCCTCGAATGGCTGGTCGACGACTGCTACGAGATTCCGTACGAATGCTTCGTCCCCGAACGCGGCGAGTCGTTGCTGACCACCGGCCGATGCCTGTCGGCCGAACACGAGGCGATGGCGTCGGCGCGCGTCACGGCGCAGTGCTTTTCCTATGGCCACGCCATCGGTCACGCGGCTGCGGTCGCGGTGCGCGAACGGCTCGCCCCGCGCAGGATCGACGGAATTGCGCTGAGGGCCATTCTCGATCGCGACGGCGCCGATCTCGGGAGCGCTGCATCGGCGGCGTCGCCGAGCGCAGCGAAGCGCTGACCCCGGGCGACGCCCCGACACCTACAACCAGGAGGCAACGATGGAGCCGTCACAGCGCAAGAAGCGGACGATCAGCGAAATCCGGGAATCGAAGAAGACCGGGGAGAGGATGGTCTACACGTCCGTCCCCGATTACACGTCGGCACGCTGGGCGGAACTCGCCGGCGTCGACGTGGCGGTCGTCGGTGACAGTCTCGCGATGGTCGCCCACGGACATCCGAACACGATGCCTGCCACGATGGACATGATGGTGCTGCATTCGACAGCGGTGCGCCGAGGTGCGCCCAACACCTTCGTCCTGGGCTGCATGCCGTACCAGAGCTACCACACGATCGATCGGGCACTCACCAATGCGACCCGGTTCATGCAGGAGGCCGGTTGCGACGCGGTCAAGCCGCAGGGCGGACAATCACAGGCCCACATCCTGAAAGCGCTGGTGGATGCCGGGATACCGACCGCATCGCACGTCGGACTGACACCACACACGATCGCGGTCTTCGGCGGGTTCAAGATCCAGGGACGCACAGCAGCGGCGGCGATGAAGATCCTGACCGACGCACTGGCCATCCAGGACGCCGGGTGCTTCATGCTCGAGTTCGAGGCGGTCCCGGCAGCGATCGCCAGGACGATCTCGCAGCAGCTCGAGATTCCGACGATCGGGATCGGCGCCGGCGCTGGCACCGATGGCCAGATTCTGCTGAGCTACGACCTGCTCGGCGTCTTCACCGACTTCAAGCCGAAGTTCACCAAACGCTACGCGAACCTGACCGAAGTCGCTGTCGCCGGCCTCGCCGAGTTTGTCGCGGAGGTCAAGTCGGGTAAATTCCCCGATGACGACCACAGCTATTCCGTCGACCCGAAGGAGTACGAGGAATTCCTGGATCTCGTCGAACGGCGCAAGCACCAATGACTGCGGCACGACCGGCCACGAGGCGGCGGGCGAAATCGCTCGTAGCGGCGCCCATCGCGATTCGAAACGGCAACGACCTGGACCCGGCGTCGCTGCGGGAGAGCGAACCGAGTCTCACCGATCAGGCCTACGCGATCCTCGAAGAGATGATCGTGACACTGAAACTCTCGCCCGGGGCGGGGGTCTCCGAAGCCCGACTCAGCCAGGTCCTGGGGATCGGCCGCACGCCGATCCGGGAGGCCCTGCAGCGCCTGGCCAGGGAACGCCTGGTCACGATCCTGCCCCGGCGCGGCATCATCGTCTCGGAAATCAACATCAAGAGCCAGTTGCGCCTGCTGGAAGTTCGCCGCGAGGTCGAGCGCCTCGTCGTGCGCCGCGCGGCAAGGCGCGCGGCGCCGGAGGAGCGCCAGCGTTTTGCGGAGATCGCCAGGGTCTTCGAGCAGTCCGCCAGGACCAACGATGAGACCACGTTCATCCGGGTCGACCGCGAGTTCAACGACCTCTGCACGAAGGCGGCGCGCAACGAGTTCAGCGCCGGGGCCATGACGCTGATGCACTCGCTTTCCCGGAGGTTCTGGTTCATCCACTACCAGCAGGCCGCCGACATGCCGGCCACTGCGAAACTGCACGCCAACATCGCCCGCGCGATCTCGAAGGGGGACGAGAGCGCTGCGGCGCGTGCGCTCGACCGTCTGATCGACGAGATCGAGAACTTCACGCGCGCGACCGTCGCCACCGACATCTGACGCTACGCGGCCGCATCGCCCCCGTCCTGCGTCCCCGCGCGGCGGGGACGCGTTGACACCGGCGGCTTCCGACTCCTAATATGTTAGACGCATATTAGAGAGGCGTGGTCGAGGGGAACCGCGCCATCCAAGGAGAGCCGACATGACGCCCGAGCAGATACTTTCGATTCCGCCGCGCACGCTGACGCAGCGCCAGCGGGAGCGCTACTTCGAAGACGGTTTCATCCTGCTGGAGAGGATCGTCCCGGAGGACTGGCTCGAGCGGCTGCGTGGAGCCACGCGGGAACTCGTGGAGCGCAGCAGGGCGGTGACGAAGTCGGATCGGGTGTTCGATCTCGAGCCGGATCACACGCCCCGGGATCCGCGCCTGCGCCGGGTATCGAGTCCCGTCGATCAGCATCCGGCATTCTGGGACTACGTCGCACAATCCAGGATCGGCGACATCGTCGCAGACCTGGTCGGGCCGAACGTCAAGTATCACCAGTCGAAGCTCAATTTCAAGTGGGCCAAGGGCGGTGAGGAAGTGAAGTGGCACTACGACATCCCGTTCTGGCCCCACACCAACTATTCGCCGCTGACCGTCGGAACCTATCTCTACGACTGCGAGATGGATCAGGGTCCGGTCGGCTTCCTTCCAGGAAGCCACCGCTGGAAGATGCCGAGCCAGTACGACGACGACGGTCGCTGGACGGGCTGCCTTTCCGAGCGCGATCTGGCGGCCATCGACCTCTCCAAGGCTCAGTACATGGTCGGACCTGCCGGGTCCGTGACCATCCACAACTGCCGGACGCTGCACGGGTCGCCGATGAACACGTCGGACAAGGGGCGGCCGTTGCTGCTCTACGTGCTGACCTCGGCAGACGCCTTCCCGTATACGCCGAACCCGATCCCGTCGACGCAACACGATGGCGCGATCATCCGCGGCGAGGCAGTGCGCCATGCGCACATCGACCCGGATGCGTGCGAGGTGCCGCCGGATTGGTCGCGCGGCTACACGTCCATTTTTGCGCTGCAGCAGCGCGAGAACCAGGAGGCGGCAACCGCGATGTGACGTCGGGGTATCGGCGAGGTGGGGCGCCTGGCCCGCGATCGACATGCGCATGCCGCAGCCTGCGCAGCTCGCGCCGGCGACCTGCCGGCCCCGGCCTTTCCACCAGGGTTGCCTCGGTGCGAGAGTCGATGATATGTTACAAGAACACGAGCGATATATCCCGGCCGTACCGGGATGAAGCGCGAGTGCCGATCGCAGCGTACGATCGGTTTGGGACCCATCTGCAGCAAGCGTCGGATCGATTCGCGACCGCGCGATCCCGACGCTGGGGCTGCATTCCGATCAGCCGCGCTACCCCGGGCGCCGTCAGCCACGCGCGTTAACGCAGTTCTAGAGGAGGAGACATGAAGATGCCGGGCCGGTCATTGAAGCTCGTTGCTGTTTCGCTGGGGTTCGCAGTGTGGACGATCGGGGCGAGCGCGCAGAACGTCGTGAAGCTCGGAGAGATCGAGGCGCAAACCGGCGCACTCAACACCTACGGCTGGATGTCCTCGCAGGGCGTCCGCATGGCCGTCGACGAGATCAACAAGGCGGGCGGCTTTCAGGTCGCCGGCAAGACCTACAAGCTGGAGCTGATCAACCCCGATACCCAGGGCAACCCGCAGCAGGCGCTGATCCAGCTCAAGAAAATGCTCGAGGACGACAAGGTGAAGTTCGTCTTCGGGCCGTTCCTGACCAACGTATTCAAGGGCATCGAAGGCTATGCACGGCAGCACAATGGCCAGTTCCTGCTGATGGGTGGCGCGACGCAGATGCACTTCGAGCTCGGCAAGCCGGGCAACGACTACATGATGCGGACCTGGAACTGGGATGCCGGTCCGAGCGGTTTCGGCACGCTGATGGTCGACTACCTCAGGAAGAAGGGGGTGAAGAAGGTGGCGATGCTGATGCAGAACGACGCCTTCGGCCATGTCGCCGCCGACATCTACAGCGAGGCATTCAAGAAGGCCGGAATCGAGTTCCAGGAGAACTGGTTCGAGCCGGGAACCAAGGACTACTCGGCGGTGCTCGCCAAGATCAGCGCCGGCAAGCCCGACTACCTGTTTCCCGGATACAGCGACGCCGTGCTCTACGACATCGTGCAGCAGGCTACCCAGCTCGGCCTGACCAAGTTCTGGCTGGTTCGCGGCTCGCTCGGGCCGGCGCTCAAGAACAAGGACTACATTGACGACTACGTCGCCTACATTCCCAAGTACTTCGAGGACGCGGAGAAGACCGAACCCAAGGTCAGGAAATTCGTTGAGGACTACAAGGCCTACTACAAGACCAAGGACTTCCCCTACGACCAGGCGCCGCTGTGCTCGTCGTCGTGCTACGACCATGTCCACATGCTGGTCGAAGCCATGAAGCGCGCAGGCACGGTGGACGATGTCGCGAAGGTGCGCAAGGCACTGGAGTCGTTCACCTACGACGGGCTGTGGAGCATCCGGTATGACAATACCGGCGAGGAAGTGATCAATTTCGACATCGTCGACGTGCAGAAAGGCGGCAAGATCACGGTCACGCACGAGACCCCGAAGTAACGCATGCTGCAGCTCGTCGTAGGCCAGTTGCTCAATGGCGTCATTGTCGGAACGCTCTATGCCATCATCGCACTCGGCGTGACGCTGACGTTCGGGATCACCGGCATCGTGAACTTCGCCCTCGGCGTGTTCATGATGCTGGGGGCCTACATCACCTGGTACCTGACCGACGGCATCGGCATTCCGTACCCGCTCGCGGTTCCGCTTGCGGTGGTGTGCATCGCGATCCTGGGCCTGGTCGTCGACCAGGCGCTTTTTCGGTTCACGCGCAACAACCTGATCAACGGCCTGATCGTGTCGATCGGGCTGATTTCGGTCGTCGTGGCCGTGGTGCTGATGGTCTGGACCACCACGCCCCAGAACATGCACTACGTGCTGCCGGGCGTGTTCCGGTTCGGCGGCGTGATCGTGCCGAAGATGAAGGCGGTCGTCTTCGTCGTCCTGCTCCTGGTGATCCTGTTCACCTACGGGGCGCTTACCCGTACGTGGGCTGGCAGGGCCGCGTATGCCTATGCGCAGAATCCGGAAGCTGCGGCGCTGATGGGGGTCAGGACGGGGGTCCTGCAGGCGGGGGTTGCCGCGTATTCGACCGCCCTGGCCGGGCTCGGCGGCGCCCTCTACGCGAGCCTCTACTCGATCACGCCGGAGATCGGCAGCGGCTACATCCTCAAGGGTGTCGAAGCGGCCATACTCGCCGGGATCGGCAGCGTGATGGGGTCGTTCGCCGGGGGCATCATCATCGGGGTCGCCGAAGGCGTCGGGTCGATCTTCCTGCCCTCCGCCTACAACGATGCCTACGGACTGATATTCCTGGTGCTGATCCTCCTGTTCAAGCCTGCCGGGTTGTTCGCTCCCAGCCGATGAAATCGCTGCTGTACTGGATCCCCCTGCTGTTGGTGCCGGCGGTCGTGGACAACAACGTCGTCCTCACGATCCTGATCTTCACGTTCATCCTGGGAATCCTCGCGGTCAGCTTCAACCTGATTTTCGGTTTCACGGGCCAGCTCTCGCTCTTCCACGCAGCCGCCTTCGGGCTCTCCGCGTACGCCACCTACCTTTCGATGGCCGGCTGGGGCATCAGCTTCTGGCTGGGCATGGCGGTGGGAGTGACATTCGTCACCCTGATCTCGATCGTCATCGGCGCCGTCTGCTTCAGGTTCAAGCTGAAGGAGCTGTATTTCGCGATCGTGACGCTGGCGTTTTCGGAGCTCGCGCGGCTGGTCGTCCTCAACTGGAACAGCTTCACCAACGGCTCGCTCGGCATCAATTTCACCGTGACGCCCACGCTGTGGGTGCCGGGCCGCGGGGTCGTTCCGGTCGCCGGCACGCTGATGTGGTACTACCTGAGCCTGGCGGCGGTCGCGATCGCGGTGGTCGTCTATTCGCGGATCGTGCACTCGTGGATGGGACGCTGCTTCGCGTCGATTCGCCTGAACGACGAGCTCGGCGAGACCCTCGGCATCAATGTCTTCCGCTACAAGCTGATCTCCTTCGTCGCCGGCAATGCGGGTGCTGCGGTCGCTGGCAGCCTGTACTCGTTCTACATCAGCTATATCGACCCCAACTACTTCTCGATCGACCAATCGCTCGCGATCATCGCCATGGCACTGCTCGGCGGCCGAGAATTCGTGGCGGCACCGATCGTCGGCGCGCTGGTGCTGACCGCCCTGCCGCACGTCATCGAAGTCAATGCCGAGGCACGGCTGCTCGTCTACGGGCTGATACTGATCCTGACCATCCTGGTGATGCCGCGCGGCATCGTCGGGGTGCTCGCGAGGCGGCGCCGTGCTTCTTGAGGTGCAGCACCTGACGAAGCGCTTCGGCGGCCTGACCGCCGTGTCGGACATCTCCTTCTCCCTCGGGGACGGCGACATCGTCGGGATCTTCGGCCCGAACGGCTCCGGCAAGACGACGCTGCTCAACCTGATTTCCGGCGTCTATCTCCCGACCGAGGGAAATCTGGTGTGGGAGGGGCGGGAGCTGACCGGCAGCAGGCCGCACCAGATCGCCGAAGCCGGGATCGTGAAGACGTTTCAGAACCCACAGCTGTTCCGCGAGCTGTCCGTTTTCGACAACGTCGCGATCGCGGGACACCTGCGGCTGAAGCGCCAGAGCGGCTGGCGGCGCGCCGCCACGCTTCTGCCGTGGCGCGTCGGCGCGAACGCCGACCTGTCGCAGCGCATACACCATATCCTCCGGCTCTGCCGGCTCGAGCCTTTCCGCGACCAGCCTGCAGGCAGCCTGTCGTACGGCGGCGAGAAGATGCTCGGCGTCGCGATGGCGCTGATGTGCGAGCCGAAGCTGCTGCTGCTCGACGAGCCGGGAAGCGGGCTCGGACATGACGAGATCCGCAATCTCGACGAGGTACTCCGCGACCTGCGACAGCATGGAATGACGCTGTGCGTGATCGACCACCGGGTCGGCTTTCTCGGCAATCTCGCCGACCGCGCCATCGTCATCCATCACGGCGCGAAGATCGCGGAAGGCCGGCCACAGGACGTCCTCCGCGAAGGTGCGGTGATCGAGGCATATCTTGGTCGTAGCCATGCTTGAGCTCTCCGGCATCGACGTTCACTATGCGAAGAACCACGTTCTCAAGGGCATTGCGATCGTCGTCGAGGAGGGTGAGGTCGTATCGCTCGTCGGGGCCAACGCTGCGGGAAAGACGACGACGTTGCGCACGATCATGGGGCTCAAGGCCCCGACCGCAGGATCGATCGTCTTCCGCGGGACGAAGCTGAATGAGACGACGACCAGCGAGCGGGTGAAGCTGGGCATCGTGCTGGTGCCCGAGGGCCGCCAGATCTTCCCCAGGTTCACGGTCAGCGAAAACCTGCTGATGGGTGCCTACCACCGACGCGACCGCAACCGCCTGGACTCCGACCTCGAAAAGCTGTTCCACATGTTTCCGCGACTGGCCGAGCGCCGCAGCCAAAGGGCGGGCTCGATGTCGGGCGGCGAGCAGCAGATGCTGGCGATTGCCCGCGGGCTCATCGGCCAGCCGAAGTGCCTGCTGCTCGACGAGCCGACGCTCGGCCTCGCTCCGATCATCGTCCAGGAGATCAGCCATATCATCCGGAACCTCGCCCGCGATGGGATGACCATTCTCCTGGCCGAGCAGAATGCGGCGATGGCGTTGGACGCCGCCGACAGGGCCTACGTGCTCGAGTCCGGGCGCGTCGCGCTCGAGGGGACCGGCGCCGACCTCGCAGGCAACGAGGCCGTGAGGCAGAACTACCTCGGGACCTGAGCGGTGGAAGCGCCAGGTGCCGGTCTCCGGCCTTCGACGCGACGTGCGCGGCGCCCCGCAGCGCGGGGCCCGTTTCCCGGGCGCGAGCCCGATCGGCGAATGGGAGGACTCGCATGCCGAATGTCCTGACCCCGTCACAGATCGACCAGTACCGCCGCGAAGGCTGCGTCTTTCCGGTGCGGGTCATGTCGCAAAGCGATGCGCTCGGGTTCAGACGCCGGCTCGAGGCCTTCGAGGCGAAGACCGGTGGGCCCCTGAGCGGGGACCTGCGGCACAAGTCCCATCTTCTGTTCCGCGCGCTGGCGGAACTCGTGCGCCACACCCGGATCGTCGACGCCGTCGCCGATCTTTACGGCCCCGATCTGCTCTGCTGGACCACCAACTTCTTCATCAAGGAGGCGAGCAGCCCGAGCTTCGTCTCCTGGCACCAGGACTCCACCTACTGGGGGCTCAGCAGGCCGGATGTCGTCACGGCCTGGGTGGCGTTCACGCCCAGCGACCGCTCCAACGGTGCGATGGAATTCATCCCTGGCACGCATACCTCCGAACAGATTCCTCATCGCGACACGTTCTCCCGCGACAATCTCCTCACGCGCGGGCAGGAGGTGGCTGTCGACGTCGACCCGGCGAAGGCGGTGGCGATCGAGCTGCAGCCAGGCGAAATGTCATTGCACCATGTGCGCCTGGTCCATGGCTCGCCTGCGAATCCGTCGAATGACCGGCGCATCGGTTTCGCCATCCGCTACATTCCGACCAGTGTCTCGCAGGTCGCAGGCGACGACAGTGCGACTCTCGTGCGCGGCGTGGACGATTACCACCATTTCCAGCTCGAGCCGCGCCCCACCAGGGACATGGACCCCGAGTTCATCGCGCTGCACAAGAGCATCGCCGAGCGCAACGCGCAAATCCTCTATCGGGGGACCGGCGTGACCAGCTACAACGACCCCAGGTCGTTGCGAAGCCGCCCGAACTGACCGCCGCAAGCGGCTCTTGACGGCATCGCGACGAGGTGATCAACTATCACGTGTGATATATTCTCACCATATGAGGTGCCGCAATGGGAATGCAATTGACCGCTGCGCAAATCCGTGAATACGGCGAGCGCGGCTTTCTCGCCCCAATCCGGGTCATGGACGAGACTGATGCGGCGTCGTTCCGTCATCGTCTCGAGGCCTACGAGGAGCGGACCGGCGAGAAGCTCCAGAGCAATCTCCGGCACAAGGTCAACCTTCTCTTCACGTGGTGCGACGAGCTGATCCGCCACCCGGCCATCCTCGACTGCGTCGAGGACATCATCGGTCCCGACATCCTGTGCTGGAACGTGCACCTGTTCGCCAAGGATCCGGACGGACGGTCCTTCGTCAGCTGGCATCAGGATTCGACCTACTGGGGTCTCGAGCCCAGCGACGTGGTCACTGCCTGGGTCGCATTGAGCGAAGCGTCGCCGGAAAGCGGCTACATGGAGGTGATGCCTGGCAGCCACCTGACCGCGCAGCTTCCGCACGTCGACACCTTCGCCAAGGACAATCTGCTGTCACGCGGTCAGGAGATCTCCGTCGAGGTGGATGAGTCGCAGGCCGTCGGCCTCGCGTTGCATCCTGGCGAGATGTCACTCCATCACATCAAGCTGGTGCACGGTTCGAAGCCGAACCGATCCGCAAACCGTCGCATCGGGGTGGCGATCCGCTACATGCCGACTCACGTCAGGCAATTGCGCTTCCGCGACTCGGCGATGCTGGTGCGGGGTCGGGACCTCCACGGTCACTTCGACCCGGAGCCGCGTCCCACGGAGGACATGAGCGACGCCGCCCTGGCGGCGCATCGGGACGCGATCGGTCGCGTGCTGAGCGGATTGATGGAAGGCACCGGCAAGTCCGAGTTCCGCGCCTAGCGCCCCCCGGGGTCGGCGCCGCTGCGGCAGATCACGAGTGGATCATCGGCACGGGCGCGTCGAAGGATGACGTAGAGGCCGCCGTATCGATCAGAAATCAGCCGTCGCGGTCGCGCGGGTGAATGCCTCGATCTGATCGAGCAGCGAGGACAGGGCACGAGAGGCTTCGACCTGCTGGCCCAGCGAGATGGCGCGCGCGAGCGCGGCGTGCAGGCGCGCGATCAGCAGCACGTCGGCGGCCCTGGGCGAGTACTGGATCCAGAATCGGCGTCCGAGCGGCGCGATGAGGTGCATGCTCGCCGCCGCGAACTCGTTGCGGGCCGCGCGGATGCAGAGTTCATTGAACTCGCGATCGACCCGCATGAACCTGACTTCGTCGCCCGCCTTGGCACTTCTCTCGAACTCGTCCGCCAGTCCCGCGAAGCGCGACCGCTCGTCCGGAGTGCTTCTCCTGGCCGCACTCACCGCAACGAGGTTTTCGACTGCGCGGCGAAGTTCGAGCATCCTGAGCTGGCTCCGGACATCGATCGGTGCGATCGTGATGCTGCGTCGCGGCTGGATGGCCACCAGGTGCTCGCGCGCAAGCCGCTGGAGCGCCTCGCGTATGGGGGTCCGACCGATGCCCAGCTTCTCCGCCAGCATCGATTCGGTGACGATCACCCCCGGAGCCAGGCTGCCGTGAACGATCATCTCTTCCAGGGCGAAATAGGCCCGCTCTGTCAGGGTGAGGCGACCGGCCTCCGGGTCGAGCTCTGGAACGGGGGAAACTGGAGCACCCTTGCTGCGTACCATGCGGACAGTCGAAGGAGAGTATGGGCGAGTATACGATGGGTCCGATCGCGGCATTCATGCACCGAATCCGGACGATCAGGACGGCGCCGAATTCCAGCGCAGGCACGGCGACCAGGGCGGTCTGCGCCGTGGAACGGACCAGGCGCCTGTCGCCGATTGATTTTCCGCGCCCGCCCCCGCAGAATTGCTCGCCCCTGCAGCCGCTGCGACTGCGCGTCTTGCCTTCACGCGCGGGCGCACCCGCCATTGAAACGCTGACCGAAATGGAGTGTCGCCGATGAAGCCGAAGACGTTCATGGCCGTGCTGGCCGCAGGAACTTTCGCTCTGACCCAGTTGGCGAGCGCCCAGGAGGTCGTCAACTACGGCGTTCAGCCCGCGACGCAGCCGATCTTCATCGCCAAGGCGTTGGGTCTGCTCCAGCCGATCGAGAAGCAATTCAACGTCAAGATCGAATTGCGCAATTTCTCTTACGGTGCGCCCGAGAACCAGGCGATGGCCGCCGGCGCGCTGCAGATCGCGTCGGCAGGCATGGGGCCCGCGATGGTGGCGGCGGCAAGGCTTCCGGTGAAGCTGATCGCCATATCGATCCTCGAGCAGACGGCGATCCTGGTGCCCAAGGATTCGCCGATCAAGAGCGTCAAGGAACTGAAAGGCAAGAAGGTGGCGTTTCCCGGCGAGGGCTCGCAGCAGTATCCGCTTCTGCTCAAGGCGCTGGCGGACGCGGGGCTCAAGGTGTCGGACATCCAGCTCTTCAAGACCGAGGGCTCGGACATTCCGACGCTGCTCAAGAACAAGTCGGTCGACGCGGGCATCACCTGGGATCCGCACGTATCGAACGCCCTCGCGGGCGGCTACGCCCGGGTGCTGCTGAAGGCCGAGCAGATCCTGCCGATCATGCAGGGCCACTACGTCGGTAACGGGGAGTACGCCCGCGAGGACTTCATCGCCAAGAATCCGGCGCTGGTGCAAGCGTTGATCAATGCCAACGTCCAGGCGATCGATTACATCCTGAAGGATCCGAAAGGCGCGGCGAAGCTGTGGAGCGACCAGATCGGCTTCCCGATCAAGGTCATCGACTATTCGCTCGATCAGGGCATCTCGGTCTACAGCCGCAACGTCGTGCCCGAGGCGGCGACGATAAGTTCATACACGAAGTTCCTGAAGGACGCCAAGATCCTGCGCCCCGAGGACAATCCCAAGGTCGATGCGCGCTTCGCCGAACAGGCGCTCAAGGACGTCAAGGCGAACTGAGCCCGGGACTGACGGTCGCGCGGCTCACGCATGCAGCAGGCACCGCACGCCGCGCGGAGGATCGTTCCGTACCTCTACGCCGCCGCGGCGATCGTGGCGGTGTGGGAACTGGTGGTCGTCACCACCCGCCCCGATGTTTCCCTCCTCCCCCCGCCATGGGAGGTCGCGAAGACCTTCGTTGGCCTGGCTGCAAGCGGCGTGCTGTTCGAGGACGCCGGCATCAGCCTCGCGCGCGTGCTGTCCGCGTGGCTGCTGTCGGCGCTCGTTGCGATACCACTCGGCCTCGCGATGGGGCGCTCGCGCCGCCTCGAGCAGCTGATCGACCCGGTCGTCGAACTCTTCCGACCCATCTCGCCACTGGCGTGGATTCCGCTGGCCATCCTCTGGTTCGGCATCGGCGAGAGCGGCAAGATCTTCATCGTCTTCATCGGGACGTTCTTTCCCACCCTCCTGGCGACGGTCGCCGGGGTCAAGGGCATCGATCCGGTGCTGGTCCACGCAGGCCAGGTTCTCGGCTGCAGGGACTCGGCGTCGCTGTTTCGCAAGGTCATCTTTCCGGCCGCGTTGCCCAGCATCGTCGTCGGGCTGCGCATTTCGTTCGGCACCGGCTGGGCGGCCATCATCGCGGCCGAGCTGGTGGCCGCCCGTTCCGGGCTCGGCTACCTGATCGCCAACGGCATGGAGATCCTGCGCGCGGATACCGTGCTGGTCGGCATGGTGGTCATCGGCGTGATGGGCGTGGCATTCGACGCGTTCTTCCGGTACCTCAACCGCCGCTTCTCCTGGAACGCGTGATGGCGCGCAGCGAGCAGCCGGCAGGCAAGCCGATTTCCATCGACGGGGTGGCCAAGACCTACACCAGCCGCTCCGGCGCGTCGGTGGAAGCGCTCAAGCCCCTGAGCTTGTCGATCCCGGCCGGCGAATTCCTGGTCATCGTCGGCCCCTCGGGCTGCGGCAAGAGCACGCTGCTCTACATGCTGGCGGGCTTCAGCACCCCGACCGCGGGGCGGATCCTGGTCGAAGGCGACGCGATCTCGGGCCCCGACATCGATCGCGGCATGGTGTTCCAGAGCTACGCGCTGTTTCCATGGCTGTCGGTGATCGGCAACGTGGAATTCGGGCTCGAGCGCAAAGGGATCGCGCGCGGCGAGCGGCGTCGCATTGCGATGGAGTACCTGCAACTGGTCGGTCTGCAGGATTTTGCCGAAAAGCAGATCAACGAACTGTCGGGCGGCATGAAGCAGCGGGTCGCGCTGGTGCGGGCGTTCGCCACCAATCCGTCGGTGATCTTCATGGACGAGCCGTTCGGCGCGCTGGATGCCCTCACGCGCCGCTTTCTCCAGAAAGAGCTGCTGCGCATCTGGCAGGAGCATCGCAAGACCATCGTCTTCATCACCCACTCGGTTCCGGAAGCCGTGGCCCTGGGCGATCGCGTCGTGGTGATGACCGCCCGCCCCGGCACGATCAAATGCGTGATTCCGATCGGCCTGCCGCATCCGCGCGACCCGACCGCGGACGAATTCCGCGACATCGAGCGCCGGATCTTCGGCGAGCTGGACGAGGAACTGGCGAAGACCTTCGCCGACGAGGGCAGGGCGACCGATGTCTGACCCGACCACGCTGAGCGCAGCCGCCGCCGCCGAGGCGATCCGCGAGAGGCGCCTCGGCTGCGAAGAGCTCACCCGCGCCTGCCTCGACCGCATCGCCCGGCTCGAACCGACGGTGCAGGCCTTCGTCGACCTGCAACCGGAGGCGGCTTTGCAGCGGGCCCGGGAACTCGATCGCAGCAAGCCGCAGGAAGACCAGGCGCTGTACGGCATACCGGTGGCCATCAAGGAAGTGTTCGACGTCGCGGGATATCGCTGCGCGTGGGGTACGTCCGTTCACGCGGGACGGATTCCGGGACACGACGCTGAGGCGGTCGCGCGGCTGAAGGCTGCGGGCGCCGTGATCCTGGGCACGGCAGTCTCCACCGAATACGCGATCGCCGCTGCGGGTCCGACCACGAATCCGCAAGATCCGTCGCGCTCGCCGGGAGGCTCGTCCAGCGGACCGGCCGCTGCGGTCGCCGCGCACATGGTCCCGCTGGCGCTCGGCTCGCAGAGCATCGGCTCGATCATCCGGCCCTCGGTCTATTGCGGGGTCATGGGACTCAAGCCGACACGCGGCGCCATCAGCAACCGCGGCGCCATGCCGCTCGCGATCGAGCTGGACCAGGCAGGTCCGATCGCGCGCACGCCGGAGGATCTCGTGCTCGCATGCCGCGCACTGTTCGCGAAGGATCCGCTGGACGCCGGTTCCCGTGCCGTGCCCGTTCCGGACCTTTCATCGCCGGCGCGCCAGATCGTCGAGATCGTCGGCCCGCTGCGCGAGCGCGTGCAGCCGGCGAGTCGGGAGGCGGTCGAGCGTGCGCTGTCGGCGTGCACGAAGGCGGGTCTGCCGGTGCGGCGTACGGAGCTGGCGCCGGAGTTCGAACGCATCGACGATGTCGTGTGGACGCTGATCTGCCGCGGTGTGGCAGTGCACCATGGCGGTGACTATGACCGTGCTGCGAATCTCATGAGCCCCCGGATGCGGGAGCTGGTCGAGCGCGGCCGTGCCATCACCGCCGCGCAGCACCAGGCGGCGGTGGAACTTGCCGGCGGTTTCGCTGCCTTCCTGAACGGGCTCCTGCCGGCGGGATCGGTCGCAGTGCAGGCTGCCGTCGACGACGTCGCGCCGCTGCATGCCGACGGAACGGGTTCACCGTTGCTGCAGGGCCTGTGGACGGCTGCGGGCTTCCCGGCGCTGTCGATGCCCTGCGGGACCGTCGAAGGCCTTCCGGTCGGCGTGCAACTCGCCGCGGCGCCGATGCAGGAATCGACGCTGTTGACGGTTGCGGCGACGCTGCTTCGGCACTTCTAGGCGCGCAGGCGCAGGTTGTCGGGAGGCCTCTGCCCCCGACGAGGACAAGTGGATGCGAAAGACTCCCTTTGGCGCACTTGCGGTGGGCTGCATGCTCGCGCTGACCGGGCTCGCCCATGGCCAGACTTCCACCGAGCGGATCCATGGCGACGTCCTTGCGTTGCATGGACGCAATCTCGAGCTGAAGGTAGGCGCGGCGCAGGTCGTCGCGGTCCACCTCGCGGACAAGGTCCGCGTGAGCGGCCGGTCGGCCGCCGATCTCGGCGAGATCAAGCCCGGGTCATTCGTCGGCACCACCGCGATTCCGCAGCCCGACGGCACGCTGTCCGCAGTCGAGGTACACATATTTCCCGAGTCGATGCGTGGGACCGGCGAAGGCTATCGCCCGATGGATGCCAAGCGCGGCAGCACGATGACCAACGCGACGGTGACGAGCGTCGCGCCGGCCGGAGGGGCGCTCCCGCGCAACACGATGACCAATGCGACTGTCGCCAGTGTCGCAGCCGGCGGAGCGGGGCGACGGATCACGCTGAAGTACAACGGCGGTCAAAAGACCGTCGTGGTCGGGCCGTCGGTTCCGGTCGTGATGATCGAGCCTGGCGATCTTTCGATGCTCGTACCCGGCGCACACGTCCTGGTCACGGCGACGAAGCAGTCCGACGGTGCACTGACCGCCTACCGGGTCTCCGTCGGCATCAACGGGCTGGTGCCGCCGATCTGACCCGCCGGCCGACTCCGGCTGATTCCATGGCGTGATGTCGGTGGCGGCGCCGCTGACGATCGTGGCGAGCAGCACCATGGCCGGGTGCGCTTCGAGACGGTATCGCCGAACGATGGCATCGAAAGATGCATTCCCTGCGGTGACGACCGGGTTCCACGCCCGGGACGTCGCAGGGTATGGCCTGCTCTCCCTCTGCAACGGCCATCGCTTCGTCGACGCCGGCTGGGCGACTTGACTGCCCCATCGCACCAGGGTTGCGCAGCCTGCTTGCGAGTGTTGGCGGCCGGGAGGAATATTGCCCTCCCTGGCGCTGTTTTCATCGGATCATTCTGACCGAACCGCGCCTCCACCCAGCGAGCGGGTGCAGCAGCGGGGCTGCCCATGCCGACGAGCGCAAGCGAATTGCTGGCCGCCCTGCCGAGACTCTGCCGATACGCCCGCCTGCTGACCGGCGATCGAGCACGCGCGGACGAATTGGTCGAGCGTTCGCTGGCGCAAGCGAATCAGGTGCATCGCGGACGCGGTGATCTCCAGCTCGGCGGGGTGACCGGAATCCGGCTCCTCGCGCTGCTGCTGCGCTTGCCGGTGGAGCAGCGCGAGGTAATGCTCCTGGTCGCCGTCGAACGCATGGCCTACGATGAAATATCGGCG
This sequence comes from uncultured beta proteobacterium, assembly GCA_963734515.1. Taxonomy (GTDB): domain Bacteria; phylum Pseudomonadota; class Gammaproteobacteria; order Burkholderiales; family Casimicrobiaceae; genus VBCG01. The sequence goes on from CAVTHP010000008.1 coordinate 66,806, forward strand.
CTGCTCGAGGTGCCGGTCGCGACAGTCGTCGCAAGGCTCCTGCAGGCACGCCGCCAATTGCGTTCGAGCACATGCAGTGCGGCCGCGGTGACCAACGGCGAAGGGTAGTCGCGCCCGGAACGTCGGTCACGAGTGCCTCCGCACCCTCAGAAGGCGCACGTCATGCTCAGCACCACGGAGTTCGGGCTGCTGGCTCCGGTCAAACGATACGCAGCGTATTTGTCGCTCGTCCCGACCCAGGCGATCTCGAGGCGTAGCGGGCTGAAGTCGACGCCCAGCCCGATTCGGCCGTCGACGAACATCCGCCCCGTGGAGTACCGGTACCCCGCCGGATAGGCAGTCCTCAGGATCCCGAAATGGGCGAGCAAATGGACCCGGTCGTCCAGCGGAAGCGATGCGTTCAGCTCTGCGTAGACGGCGTTCGACGGTTGCCCGAAATACCTTGGAGCATAGAAGACCCTCGCATTCAGGGACTCTGTTGCGGCTCCGAGAAAGATCTCTCCGTAGTCATCGCGGCCGGCCGCCGCGAACGCCGAGTAGTTGCCTCCCGCTTCGAGGCTCAAGCCTGAGGGCATGCGCAACGCGTAGCCACCGAAGGCCATGCCCTGGACATGGGCGTCCGCGGGGAACGCAAGGCGGACGGTCGACGCAAAGGCACCCAGATACAACCCGGTCGGATCGTCGTAGGCGACGGTCATCTGCGCCGCCGGCTTTCGATCGCTCAGCGTGATTCCGCGGTATCGATAGTCGGAGACCGCGCTCAGCGTGCCGGAAACCTGCGCGCTCGCGCAGTTCCAGAATGCGGCGAGCAACATGACTGCGGAACCACACAGCGCCCGGGACCTAGGGAGTCGGGACCAGAGTCCCCCGGCGCGCAGTCGAGCAGTCGCAGGTGCATGCGCCGCCGGCTTTCGCAATGGCTGCACAGGCATCGATGGTCGCATCGCGGCGTCGCCTTGGAGCAGATGTTTCGGAGGCATTCAGGTCTTCGCGGATCCGCTGCGGATCCTGATCCGGCGCAACGTCGAGAAGCAGCGCGACAAGTCCCGTGACCTCGGCGGCTGCGAATGATGAGCCGCTCACCAGGCCCCATCTCTTTCCGGGAAGCGTGGCCGGCACATCGCGCCCCGGCGCCAGAACCGTCGACGCGCCCAGATCGTGCGCGTCGTCGGGTGCCACCGCAACTGCGCCGTGAAACGATGCCGGAAATCCGCCGTCGGCGAATGCGGGATCGGCCGCGGCGACAATCACGATGCCGCGCGACTCGGCGACGTTCAGGAGTCGTTCCAGCAACCGGTCCTGTGGTCCGCCAAGGCTCAGGTTGATGACCCTGGCGTGGTTGTCCAGGGCGAACTGAAGCGCTTTGGCAAGCGTGAAGCTGCTGCAGACCGCGGAGTTCTCATCGGAAGGAAGCTGCCAACAGGCCCGCAGTGCCATCAATTCCACGTCCGGCGCCACGCCCGCGATTCCGACGCCGTCGTGGGCGCGCGCGCCGATGATCCCCGCGACTGCCGTTCCATGCGTTTCGGCAACCGAGGCCCGCGCATCGACGAAATTGCGCGCGATCATGATCCGTCCGCGCAGGTCGGGATGGTCGAGTTCGACGCCCGAATCGATCTCTGCCACCCGGACATTCTTCCCGGTTGCAACGCGCTGGAGCTCACGCAGATGCCAGGCTTTTGCCGTCGGCTGGAGCGGATAGAGCGGATCGCCGCCTGAAAGGGCATGAAACAGGTTCATGCGCTGGATCGACTCGACCCTCGGGTCCTTTGCGATGTCGTCGACCAGGTGCCCGAGCGCGGCAGCCGCCGGCGCCGCCATGACGAAGCAATCGACACCGAGCGCGGGCATTGGCCAGCTGTCGACAATCTGCAGTCTGAACCGGCCGGCGAGCTCGTCGGCCACTCGGCGACGGGCGCCGCGACCGAACGGCGTCCCGTAGCCACCGAAGTAGGAGCCGTCGGGCCGATAGTGCGCGGGCGGCACGCGCAGCATTACCAGAACTTCGCGCTTCGGCGCATCGACGTCTGTTGGGGCGCCGCCCCGATCGGCCCATCCCGCTTGCGCCAGCGCGTACAGTGCCAACGTCAGCAGCGCGCGAAGCGAAGCGATTCGCGCGTTCACGGGTTGGTACCCGGTCCCAATGGCTGGGCGAACTGCACGATGCGATCGCCGCGCAGTGCGCGAGTGGCCCTGCTCGATTCGGCTGCCGGCACCTCGAGCACGTAGGCGTTGGCAGCGGTCGGGCCGTCCACGATCCGGGCGTCGGCGTTGCGTACGGCGCGCCGGATTTCGGATTCCGGCGTTCCCGGGTCGAAAATGACTGCAATCGAAGTGGGGATCTGCGCCGAGCGGTTCAGCGCGCCGAGCGTCGAGTATTTCGCGTCGTGGCTCCCGTCCGTCGCGAGCACCGATCCGAGCACGGCGATGGCGGCGAGCTGTGCGGCCAGAAGGCCGCGCATCCACGGGCGGGTTTCCCGCCACACTTCGGAGATTCGCATTCGCCCGCGTCGCCGTGACGGCGGCCGCTCTGGCATGGCGACCGGGCAGGGGCGAGCGGTTTCCGGCGCTTGCGCCAGCGTGATGTCGCAGAGTGCCGAGAAGATCTCGTGCAGCCAGCCGACTTCACGCTGGCAACGCTCGCAGTCGCGGACGTGCCGCTCGACGAGTGCGAGTTCTTCGCCGGAGAGGGTCCCGTTGACATAGAAGGGCAGACGCGCGTCGACTGCCGCGTGTGCCGACGGGTCGAATGGCAATACGCGTCCGGTCATCGCCGTTCGACCGGCCGACCACTTGGGGGGGCAGCCGGCCCTCTCGGCGCGCTCGCCGAGGCGATGTCGCAGGCGACGATCTTCATCGGGCCTTGCGCTCGCGCGCCTACTGGCAGACGGTGCCGGGAGTGACGAACACCTCGCGCGTGATCGCCTTCACCTGCGACACCCCGTTCACCGTGTACGCGAAGGTCCCGTTCGCTCCGTCGCTGAACGTCAGCGTCAGCGTCCCCACCGGCGTCTCCGTCACCTTCGACGGGTCGAACGGCACCGCGTTGAACGCCGGGCCCGTCGTCCGCGCCAGCGTCCCCGTGTACACCCCCGCCGACGTCTTCAGCGCCGGTCCCGACAGCCACAGCGGAGCCCCGGTCGCGTCGTAGGTGAACCACGTCGCGAAGATCACGTCCCCCTGCTGCGTCAGGTTCACCCCCCACCCCGACTCCACGCCCCCAGGCGACGCCCACCACAGGTCCTGGTAGTTCGTCGCCTGCGCCAGGTTCGTCACCCCCCCGAACGTGCACACCGGCACCGGCGACGCGAACACCTCCCGCGTGAGCGCCTTGGTCTGCGTCACCCCGTTCACCGTGTAGGCGAAGCTCGCATCGCTGGCGTCGCTGAAGGTCAGCGTCCCCGACCCCACCGGCGTCTCGGTCACCAGCGCCGGGTTGAACGGCACCGCGTTGAACGCCGGGCCGTGGGTGGTGAAGATGGCACCGGCATACACCCCCGGCGCGGTCTGGTTCGCCTGCATCGCCAGCCACCATGCCTTGCCAGTGGTGTCGTAGGTGAACCAGGTGGCGAAGATGACGTCGCCCTGGTGCGCGAAGTTGATCCCCCACCCCGATTCGCTCCCCGCCGGCGACGCCCACCACAGGCCCTGGTAGTTGGCGGCCGGTGCCGGCACCGACGCAGCCTTGCCCGCGAAATTGGTCGCCACGTTCTGGATGATGTTGCCGCTGCGGTCGATCGCGTGCACGCCGTCGGTCGGCAGCGCGACGTAGCTCACCTGGTCGACGCCGGCGTAGTTGATCGTGCCGCCGTCGGTGGCGAGGAAGCCGTTCGGGATCACGTAGTCCGGACTCACCAGGCCCAGCGCAGCGAATCCCTGGGTGGCGATGAGGACTCTCTTGTTGGCGGTCGAGCTCAACGTGCAGCCGCCATTGTATGAACACGATCCTCCGGGCAGATCGTTCGGGAACACGAAAGTCTTGGTGCTCCCGAGGTGCGTGCTCGTGAACGTGTGGCCGGTCAGGAAATTCTGGCCGTCCATGCCCTGCGACTCATGCAGGACCACATACTGGATCGTGCCAGTCCCGTCGGAGTAGATCTCCTCGATCTGGAAGGTGTGAAAGGTCGCGTTCGCAACCGAGGACACGAGCGCAAGCATCGCCGCGATCGCTACCGGGAACAGGCGGAATCGGAGCCTCATGAACTTCTCCTTCGACGCGATGAGGTCTGCAGGTCATGCAATGACGGCGCATCCGGCGCCGATTCCTGCAGCAAACACCCGCCCCACGGGAGTCATTCCCGGTCGCTGCGTATGCGTCGTGGACTCCGGGCGCTGATTGCACGCCTCGTACCCCAGGGGCCGGTACGGGCGTCATCCACCCTTGCGCAGGTGCAGGGAGAAGCGCAGGTCGACGTTGGCTCCGACCACCTTCGTCGAGCGCCATTCGCCGAGGCCGACGCCGAACGCGCCGCGGTCGATCGTGAGCTTCCCGTCCATGGTCGCCACGTTGCCCTCGGGCGTCCACGTGAAGGGCACCTCGAGTGGCTTCGTGGTGTCTTTCACCCTGAGGGTGCCGACAGCGAGGTATCGATTCCCGCCGAGACTGCGCACGTCCTTCGAGTGGAACTCGGCGACGGGGAACCGCGCGGCGTCGAACCAATCCGGCCCCCGAATCGCATCGTTGATCTCGGCGCTGCTCATGTCGGCGCTGGGCACGGCAATCACCACATCGATGCGACTCCCTGTGGCATCGTCGGGGGCGAACTGCACTGAAGCGTCGAACTTGCGGAAGACCCCAGCCGCGGGCGCGTTCTCGAATGTCGCGGTGAAGCGGAACTCGCTGCCGGCAGGGTCCAGTTTCCAGCCGACTGCCCCTGCGCTCGTGGTCGCGCAGCCGGCGAGCAAGGCCAGCACGATCCAGGTTCTCTTCATGAACCGCTCGGTCCAAACGGGAGCATTCGGGCCAATATGCCGTTGTGCCTGACCAGGTGATGCCGTAGCGCCGCCGCAATGTGGAGCGACAGCAGCGCCGACAGTCCAACGAAGAGAAGCAGATGCACCCGGGTGGCCATGTCGGCGACCGCCTTGTCCGGCGCCACGATGTCCGGCAACGGAACGCGCCAGAAGATCCTGAACGGGATGTTCGCTGCGGAATTGACGATCCACCCGGAAATCGGCATGGCGATCAGGATCGCGTAGAGCAGGAAGTGACCGACATGTGCGAGGCGCTTCTCCCATGCAGGGATGGCATCCGGAAGGGCGGGGGGAGGGTTCGCCATGCGCCATGCCGCGCGCACTGCCATCAGCGCGAGGATCAGCAGTCCCGTCGATTTGTGCCAGACGAACAGGTCGAGCTTGAGCGGGGACAGTCGCCACGACACCGCGGCCCACCCCAAGCCGAGCTGCGCGAGCACCAGCAGCGCCACGGTCCAGTGAAGGAACTTGGCAGGTCCACCCCAGGAATTGCGGGTATTGCGGATCACGCGCGCAACCTCTCCAACGGGCGCCGGGGGAAAGGATCGCCGCAGGCCCGACCGTCAATCGAATCGATAGAGCAGCTGCAGCCGCAGGCTCGTCAACGCGTCGGTCTCGCTCGGCGCGTTCGGGACGCGTTGCACGCGCAAGGGGACGTACAGCACCTCGCCACCCAGGCTCCAATGCGCATCCAGATCCCGGCCGGCGCCGATGGTGGCAAACGGCAATGTGCCGCGGGCCACCAGGCGCGAGCGGTCGCGAACGTCGAACGTCAGCGCGTCCACCTGCACGGCGAACTCCGTGCGCACCGCACCGATGCTCGCGTATCCATGCCATGGTCGAGCCACCCACGACGACGTCGCCTCGAGGCCGTAGTAGTTCAGCATGATCTCGTCGTCGGACGGCGCGCGGCATCCGAAAGGATTGCGTTGCGGGTCTGCGACGCCCGCGAGGACTGCCGGGCAGGTGATGTCGCCGCGCGCGCGCCCATGCTGACCGAACGCCCGCATCGACAGCGCGAAGCTTCCGCGCTCGAGCACGCGGCGCCCGAGCGCGAAGGCAACGAGATCGAGCGGCTGGGTGCCATCGATCGATACCGGCGGGGTGTAGCCGAGTTCGGCGACGACGTTTCCGGGCAGGCCCAGCATGAGCCGGAGCCTTCCGAACACCGGCGACTTGTTGAGATCTTCCTGCTTGATGCCATGGAGCCCGACCCGCTGCTGCGCCTCGGTCAGCCTGGGTACATGACCGAAGTCCAGCGCGGCGCTCCACTGCCACGCAGGCAGTGCAAGTGTCTCTCCGAACGCGGTCATCAGGGTGGAAGCCCCGACATAATTCATCGCCCAGGCTTCGGTGCGGTTGGAGGCCAGGTGTTCGTCGTTGCGAACCGTTGTCTGGGCACGCGCGCTCGGTGAGCAGATCGCGAGCGTGGCGAAGAGCCATGGGACGACGCCGATGATCGCGAAATGTCGCATCAGTCTGTTTCGGTCCGGAGCAGGGCCACGCAGGCAACCGTTGTCGAAAGCCGGGAGAGGGGGTCGAGCATTGTCGATCGATGACACGCCGCCAACAGGACGCGGCGAGGTCCTATTCCGGCCGGCTCGACCGGAGGGTGCAGCGCGTGCTTGCGGGCGCGGACGAGCGGACCGGGCGACGCGCGCCGTGGCTGCAGAACACGGTCCTGGGAGCGCCGCCGTCGCGCGGCGGTTCGCTGCAGTGAGGTCGTCCTGGGTGTTGCTCGGTGCCCGACTGCGAACCTGCGCTTGATCCGGTACCGCGACTTTGGCTGTCGGCGGGACGGTCACGGGCGAAGTCTTCCGGCGCCGCGGGTCCCGGTCGGCCCGCCCCCCAGCGCGGCGGGTTTCGTCGGACACACCGGTTCCCATCCGTCCCTCGCATCTGATACAGTATCAATTGATATCAAATGGCTTGAACGGATGGGCGACCGTCGATGGATCGATTGCGCAACTTCGGATTCGTGCTCAAGGACCTGAGTCGAAGGTACGTCCTTCGCTTCGAGCAGCGGGCGCGTGACATCTCGCTGACCCTGCCGCAGTGCAAGGCCCTGGTCCGCCTGGAGAGGAACGAGGGCGTCAGTCAGGCGAGGCTCGGCGAACTGGCCGACGTGGAGCCGATGACGATGGTCCGCATCCTCGATCGGATGGAAGCCGACGGACTGCTCGAGCGGCGCCCCGACCCCGTGGACCGGCGCGCCCGGTGTCTCTATCTGACGCGCAAGGCGAGGCCGCTGCTCGACAAGATCTGGCACCTCTCCGACCTCACGCGTGCCGAGGCATTCGCGGGCATCGCCCAGCGGGATCGCGAAGCGTTCATCGATGTCCTGGAGCGCATCCACGCGAATGTCTGCGCGCTCAGGGACCAGCCCGTCGACCCGGCCGAAGTCGAGCGCGCGGCCGTCGGCGGCGCGGATGCCCGAGCCTCCCGCAAGTCCCGGGCGAAGCGGCAGCCATGAATCCGTCCAAAGCCGACGACCGACCCGCGGGCGCTGCCCGGCACGCCATGCCTCGCAGCCTGCGCGGGCGATTGCGCGTTCCGTTGATGATCCTCGGACCCCTCGTCGTCGCGGCAGTGGCGGCCTATGTCTACCTGGCCGGCGGTCGTTACGAAGCCACCGACGATGCCTACGTGGAGGCGGCGCGGGTGGCCATCAGCTCGAATGTCGCGGGACGCGTGCGGGAGATCTCCGTGCACGACAACCAGGCCGTCCACGAAGGCGACGTCCTGTTTCGCCTCGACGACGCCCCGTTCCGAATCGCGGTGGAAGAGGCTCGCGCGCAACTCGCCGCGGCGCGGCTGCAGGTCGAAGCGCTGAAAGCGAACTATCGCCAGCGATTGTCCGAGCTCAAGTCCGCGCAGGACACGCTCGTCTACCAGGAACGCGAGTACGCGCGGCAGCAGCGCCTGCTCGCGTCGGGGATCTCTTCGCAGGCGCAGGTGGATCGCGGGCTGCATGCGCTCGACGACGCGCGTGCGCAGGTCGCCGGCACCCGGCAGCGGATCGACGCGGTGCTTGCCAGGCTGGGCGGCAAGCCCGATGTCGTGCCGGATCGGCACCCGCTGGTCGAGGAGGCACAAGCCGCGCTCGATCGCGCAACGCTCGACCTGTCGTATGCCGTCATCAGTGCGCCCGGTGACGGCATCGTCACGCGCGTCGAGCATCTGCAGGTCGGAACCCACATCGCCGCGTCGGCACCCGTGTTTGCGCTGGTGTCGACGGGGGACGTCTGGATCGAGGCGAATTTCAAGGAAGACCAGCTTGCACACATGCGCGTGGGCCAGACGGCAAGCGTGCATGTCGACGCGTATCCGGGCAGGGTCTTCAGCGCGAAGGTGGCGAGTCTCAGCCCTGGCACCGGGTCGCAGTTTTCACTGCTGCCTCCCGAGAACGCGACCGGCAACTGGGTGAAGGTCGTGCAGCGGCTCCCGGTGCGGCTGGAACTTGCGCGCCCCGATCCGCGCTATCCGCTGCGTGGCGGCCTGAGCGCCGACGTGAGCGTCGACACGCAGTACCGGCGTCATCTGTTCGGGTCCACGCAGGCGCATGAGCCGGACGCGGCCGCACCGACGCAATGAGCGCAGCGGCAGCCGCGACAGCCTCCGACGGGGACCCGCACGCGGCGCCGCATCGGGTGCTGATCACCGCCTCGGTGATGCTGGCCTCGATCATGCAGGCGCTCGACAACACGATCGCGAACGTGGCGTTGCCGCGGATCCAGGGATCGCTCTCGGCGACGCAGGACCAGATGGCGTGGGTGCTGACCTCGTACATCATCGCCGCCGCGATCATGACGCCGCTGAGCGGCTGGCTGGCCGGACAGGTCGGGCGCAAGCGCGTGTTCCTGTTCTCGGTGGTCGGATTCACAGTCTCCTCGGCGCTGTGCGGATTGGCCCAGTCCCTGCCGGAGATCGTCATCGCCCGGCTGTTCCAGGGGCTGTGCGGCGCGGCGCTGATACCGATGTCGCAAGCCGTGCTGCTCGACATCTACCCGCCTGCGCAGCACGCGCGCGCGATGGCGATCTGGATCATGGGCGTCACCATCGGTCCCATCCTCGGCCCTGCGCTCGGGGGGTGGCTCACCGAAAACTACAACTGGCGCTGGGTGTTCTACATCAACGTCCCGTTCGGCATCCTGTCGTTCCTCGGCATCCTGAGCTTCATGCCCGAGACGCAGCTGCACAAGTCGCGCTTCGACTTCTTCGGCTTCGCGACCCTGAGCCTCGCCATCGGCGCGCTCCAGCTGATGCTCGACCGCGGGCAGCTGAGGGACTGGTTCAATTCGACCGAGATCTGGATCGAGGCCTCGATCGCCGGTCTCGCGCTGTACCTGTTCATCGTGCACATGCTGACGTACAGCAAGCCGCTGTTCGTGAGCCCCGTCCTGTTCAAGGACCGCAACTTCGTGACGGGAAACTTCTTCATCTTCACCATCGGCGTCGTGCTGTTCGCGACCCTGGCGCTGCTGCCGTCGATGCTGCAGGAGCTGCTGGGTTATCCGGTGGTCCTGACCGGGCTGGTCACTGCGCCGCGCGGCATCGGGACCCTGGCGGCGATGCTGATCGTCGGCCGCCTGATGGGAAAGCTCGATTCACGGCTCGTCATCATCGCCGGCTTCGGGATCACCGCCTGGTCGTTGTGGAACATGACCGGTTTCTACCTGCAGATGAACACGGCGCCGATCGTCTGGTCCGGGCTGGCACAGGGCCTCGGCACGGGCTTCGTCTACGTGCCCCTGGCGGCGGTGACCTTTGCCACGCTGTCACCGCGATTCAGGAACGAAGGCACCGCCTTGTTCAGCCTCGTCCGCAATCTCGGCAGCAGCATCGGCATCTCGGTCGTCGAGGCGCTGCTCACGCGGAACACGCAGGCCATGCACTCGAGCCTCGCGGAGCGTGTGACGCCCTACGGCGATTTCATGCATCTGCAGTCCGCGGCCACCGCGACTGCCCAGGGGCTGGCGATGCTCAACCAGGCCGTCGGCAGACAGGCGGCGATGATCGCCTACAACGATGATTTCAAGCTGATGATGGTGCTGACCCTGTGCGCCATTCCCCTCGTCGCCCTGCTGCGCAGCGGAGGCCCGCGCAAGGCAGCCGAACCGGTGGTCGTCGAATGAATCGGTCCGCGCCCGCTGGCCGTCGCGGTGCTCGCCGCCGCGTCGGCATTGCGCTGGCGCTGGCGGCGACGCTGGTCGCCGGCTGCTCGGTCGGCCCGGACTTCGTCCGACCGCCGCCGCCGCCCGTGGACCGTTACACGGCGCATCGACTGTCGATCGAGGGCGCCGCGCCTGCGGACGGGTCGGCGCAGCATCTGCTGCCGGGCGAAAGGCTGGCCGGCGACTGGTGGCAGCTGTTCCGCTCGGACGCGCTCGACGCCGTGGTCCGCCGCGCACTGGCGGGCAATCGCACGCTGGAAGCCGCGGCCTCGACGCTGGCGCAGAGCCAGGAGCTGGCCGCGGCGCAGGCCGGGTCGCTCTATCCGCAGGTCGGACTCACCGCCGGCATCGGCAGGCAGAAGTACGGCGCCGAATTCCTGGGGACGCTTTCGAAGCCGCCGCCGTTCACGTATTTCGCCGTAGGGCCGACCGTCAGCTATGTGCTCGACTATACGGGCGGGGCGGCGCGATCGGTCGAGCAGCAATATGCGCTCGCGGACTATCGGCAGCAGCAGCTCGACGCCGCGTACCTGGCCGTGACGGGCAATGCGGTGATGCTGTCGCTGGAGATCGCCTCGCTGCGGGAGCAGATCGCGACGGTCGGGAACCTCCTCGCGCACGATCGCGAGAACCTCGAGCTCGTCAGGGCGGCGTTCGACGCCGGATCGGTGTCGCGCCTCGACATCATCAGCGCCGAGAGCCAGCTGGCCAGCGATACGACCTCCGTTCCACCGCTGCGGCAGGCGCTCGGTGTCGCCCGGCACGCGCTGGCGATCGTGCTGGGCGAGCCTCCTGCGAATGCGGCTTTGCCGGAATTCGACCTGGCGCAGCTCTCGCTGCCCAAGGCGCTGCCGGTGAGCCTGCCATCGGAGCTTGCACACGGGCGCCCGGACATCCTCGCCGCGGAGGCGCAGCTGCATGCGGCAACGGCCGCGGTCGGCGTCGCCGAGGCGAATCTCTATCCGCGCATCGACCTGACCGCATCGACCGGGCAGCAGGCCACCGATCTCGGTCATCTGTTCGACCACGCCAGCAATGCCTGGGGTCTGGCCGGAGCATTGCTCGTTCCGCTGTTCGACGGGGGCACGCTTCGCGCCGATCGGCGGGCTGCCGTCGACGCCATGCACGCGACCGCGGCGAACTACGAGCAGACGGTGCTGAACGCCTTCGGGCAGGTCGCCGATGCCCTGGAAGCCCTCGATCACGACGCCGAGCAGCTCGACGCGCAGGCCCGCGCCCGGGACGCCGCCCGCGCCAACGTCGACCTGACGCGGACGAGCTATCGCGAAGGCAACGTCGGCGTCCTGCAGGTCCTCGACGCCGAGCGCCTCTATCAGCGTGCGCGCCTGGGATACGTGCAGGCAACCGGGCAGCGCTACATGGACACGGCGCGGCTGTTCCTCGCGCTGGGCGGGTCGGCACCGCCGGAGGCCGCCGCGACCGGCACTGCGCTTCGCCACGCTCCCGGGAGATAGCGGCGCGCAGCTGCAATGACCGCCGTCAGGGGCGTGCGGCAGCCTCCATCCTGGCGTGACCCGACACCTCGGCGCCGGCATCCGGCGGCAGGCGCAGATGCAGCAGCGGCGCCACGACCGAAATGAGTCCGATCCCCACGAACGCCGGCCAGAAGTCGGCCGCCACAATGGTCGCGTGTCCCTGCAGCGTGCTGGAGAGCTGAAGCAGATAGGCGCCGATGGCGATTCCCATGCTCTGCGAGAGGCGCTGGGCCATGCTGGAGAGGCTCGACGCCTGGCTCATCCGCTCCGGAGGAATGTCGGCGAACGAGATCGCGTTCAGTGCAGTGAACTGCAGCGAACGCAGGCAGCCCGACACGAGCAGCACCGCGGCGATCACCACGTGCGAAGTCGCGGCAGAAAAGAGGCCGAAGGCGACGACGATCGCCGACGCGGCGACGCCGTTCGTGGACAGGACGTTGCGGAAGCCCCAGCGCTTCAGGATGCGCACCGTGGTGGTCTTCATGAACATCGCGCCGACGGCAGTCGCGCAGGTCAGGGTGCCGGACTGCAGCGGGTTGAGTCCGAACCCGAGCTGGAGCAGCAGCGGCAGCAGGAACGGCGTCGCACCGAGGCCGGCGCGAAAGAGGCTGCCCACGAGGACCCCGTTGCGAAAGGTGGGCAGTCGCATCAGCCGCAGGTCGATCACGGGGTGGAGGACGCGCCGGGCGTGCCGGGCGTAGGCGAGCAGGATCGCGACGCCGACGACGACGCAGGCGAGGGCGACCGTCGTCGGGAACAGGTGACCGCCCAGCGCCGAGAAGCCGAGCATCAGCACCGACAGTCCGATCCCCGACAGGACGAATCCGCGCAGGTCGAATTCCGGGATGCCTGCTTCGCGAGTGTTGGGGATGTGACGCAGCACCAGGAACAGTCCGAGGACGCCGATCGGCACGTTGATGATGAATATCCAGCGCCAATTGAAGTACAGCGTGATCGCGCCCCCGAGTGCCGGCCCGATGACCGGTCCGAGCAGTGCGGGAATGGTCAGGTAGTTGAGCGCAGCGACGTAGTCGCGCTTGGGCACCGCGCGCATCAGGACCAGGCGTCCCACCGGCACCATCATCGCTCCGCCGATGCCCTGGACGAAACGCGAAACCACGAACGCCTCGAGGCTGTTCGACCCGGCGCAAAGCAGCGATCCACTGACGAACACGACGATCGCAGCGGCGAACACGCGGCGCGAACCATGACGATCGGCAATCCAGCCGCTGATCGGAATGAACACCGCGAGGCTCACGAGGTAGGACGTGAGCGCGAGCTTGAGTGCAAGCGGGCTCTCGCCGATGTCGGCCGCGATGGCCGGAAGCGACGTCGTGATCACCGTCGAGTCCATGTTCTCCATGAACAGCGCACAGGCGACGATGAGGGGGATCAGAACGACGCGTTGCACGACCGGTACAGACCAGATGCGGGAGGGCCGCGATGGGTGGCGATACCCGACGTTACTACGAATGCTGCGCGGGCGGCGCGACGCAGACCACCGTTCGCGGTCGATTCAGCGACCGCGCAGGTAGCGGGCGTCGTCGAAGGTCGCGACCCACTGCGGTCGGTAGACCACCAGGAGCGTGATCGCCATGCCCGTCAGCATGGCCTCCCCCCACGCGACCAGCAGCAAGGATGGAACGTATTCCCCGAAGACCAGGCCGGCCGGCAGGCCGGCGCCGAAGGCAAGGGCGCAGGCCGCTGCCAGCCCTCCTGTGCCCAGCGCGGCGGCGGCGCCGAAGAATGCCCCGACGAATATGTAGACGAAGAAGTTGGGCGGAAGCCAGCGCTGCGCGCAAACATGCACCGTCCAGGCGATGGCCGTCGGTATCGCCGCCATCGTCAGGAATGCGATGCCGGCGTTCTCCCAGTGGCCGCCGTGCACGGCGATCTGCAACGGCACCGCGATCGCCGATCCGATCAGCGCGAGCTGCGGCCCCGCGGCCAGGGTGAATCCGGTTACGCCGAGGAGATGGAAGGTGAAACTGTCGCGTATGGTTGCCCTGATCGTCCAGAGGACGATCTCGCAGACGGTCGCCCCGAAGACCACGTGCACGAGTTCGCTGTCGACCAGCCGCTTCCATGGCGCCGTCCGCAGTGCCCACAGCAGGGCGGGGCTGCCCGCGACCCATCCGGCCACGACCCAGGCGAGCGACAGCGGTACCGCGGTGAGGTCCATCGGCGGCCGTCCGGCAGTCGCTTCCTATTCGTCGACGCGTCCGCGCGCCGACTTGATCTGGCCGCGCCGCTTCTTGTCGTCGACGCGCCGACGCCGCGCGCTCCGCGTCGGCTTCGTGGGCTTGCGCGCCTCGAGGACGGCGGCCGCATCGTCGATGAGCTCCTGCAGGCGCGCGATGGCGTCTTCTCGATTCCGGTCCTGGCTGCGGTATCGCTGGGCCTTGATGACGATGACGCCGTCGCTGCTGATCCGCTGGTCGCCGCGCGCGAGCAGGCGCGCCTTGATGTCGGCGGGCAGGCGCGACGCGCCGATGTCGAACCGCAAATGCAGCGCGGTCGACACCTTGTTCACGTTCTGGCCACCGGCGCCCTGCGCGCGTATGGCCGACCATTCGATGTCTGCGGGGTCGACGGCGATGGTCATGGGGAAGGGCGGTCAACGACGGGCCGATTCGCCTGCCTTCGACTGGGACGAACCCGGGAGGTGCCGGCCCGGCAGTTCCGCGACACGGAGATGGCGGCGCCGGTGAGCACCCGGCGCCTCCCAGGGAGCGGCGCCGTCGAGGCGGACTTTTCCGTTACACTTCCCTGCTCCACGCCGGCGTTCGGGAGCGGCGGGACGGGGCCGTAGCACCGGCCATTGGCGTTCGCGAGGCATTCTTGGTCGAAACCTGGGCGCACTCGAAGAGTCGCGCGATCGTCGCGAGCTTTCTCTTCACCGATCTCGTCGCCTTCTCGAAGGGGACGGCTGCCGAGCAGTATGCCGCCAAGGCGGAGCTCTCCTCGATCCTCCGTCGCGAATTGGCGCCGCTGAATGAGCGCGACTACTGGATCAAGGATACCGGCGACGGGGCACTGATCGCCTTCGTCTCCGATCCGGAACACGCGTTGTACATGGCGCTTGCGCTGGGCTCCCGCTATGACGACGCGACGCGCGCTGGCGCAGCCGCGTCGAACCGCCTGCGAACCGGGCTTCACGTCGGCACCGTCAAGGAGTCGATCGACCTCGAAGCCCGGCGCGACTTCGTGGGTGATGGCATCAACGCTGCGAAGCGGATCATGGATTTCGCCCAGCCGGGCCAGATCACCGCGTCCCAGGCGTTCTTCGAGGCCATTGGGAATCTCGACGCCGAGTACGCCGCGCTGTTCCGGCATGTCGGTGCGCCCGATGACAAGCACGGCCGGGTCCATGAGCTCTATGTTCTCACGCCGAGCGACAGGGTCCTCGAGGGGCTGAGGGCCGATCTCGGTGCCGCTCGCGAGGATGGCGGGCAGGGCGGCGCCGAGCCGGATCCGCAGGTGGCCGGCATCGATGGGTCCGTGCCCGGTTCACGGCCGGCGGTGACGGTGGTCGCGAGGCCGGTGCTGCTGGCGGCCGTCGTGGTGCTCGCGGTGGTCGGCACCGCGGCGGTATTCCTGTCGAGCCCGAGTGGTCCGTCGGTACCGGCAGCTCATCCATCGGCCCAGACCGCAGCCGCGGCACCCGATGCTGCGCGAAGCCCCGCGAGTCCCGGGCGACCGGCAACGGCCTCCGCCGCCGACGATCGCGCCCGCGACCCGTCGAGTGGGGACCCGCAGCAGCGCGCGGCTGCGTCTCCCGCGCCGAAGCCGCCGACGTTGCCGACGCAGGAGGCCGTCGCCGCCAGGACGCGCGTTTCGGCCGCACGGGCGGTGCCTGCCGCGTCCGATCCGTTGCCGGGGCGCCCGGATCCGCGCTGCAATCGGATCGTCGAAAAGGCCGCGCTCGGCGATCCGTTGACACCTGAAGAGAAGAGGAGCCTCGCCAACTCATGCCGCTAGATCGGACAGTGTGCGGATGGACCAACCGCCTGGTCGTCGCCGGCGCGATCGCCGGCGTGTTGTGCGCCGGGTGCGCGGCGCCGCCGGTTCAGGCACCGCCGCCGAGGCCGGCCGCGCCCGCGTCGGAATTGAAGTTCAATGCTGCGGTCGATTTCGCTGTCGACGACCTGCTGATCCAGGCGCGCCGCTTGCCCGCATTCAACCCACCGCCCAAGTCGGGACTGGACCAGACGCTGTCGGGTCTGCTGAAGAAGGACGAAGCGCCTTCCCCGCGCGCCGTGATCGCGGTCGATCCGGCGATCGACGGCAACACGGGCCAGCAAACGGTCGCGTCCAAGGAACTCGACTCGCGCCTGCTCGAGCGGGCCGCGGCGAAGTTCGATCAGTTCGAAGTCGTCGGCGTCGGGTCGGGCAAGCTGAGCCAGGCGAAATACCTGCTCGCGGGGACCCTCACCCCGCTCGACACCTCGGCTGCGACGCTTCGCACCTACCGGATAAGTCTCTCGCTGACGGATCTCAAGACCGGGTTCGTCGTCGCGCAATCGGTCGCACGGGTCCGCGACGAGGCTGTCGACAGCACGCCCACGCCTTTCTACCGCGACAGCCCGTCGCTGACCAAGGATCGGGTCGTCGAAGGCCAGATCCGGACCGCGCAGACCCCGACTGGAGGCACCGCCGACGAGATGTACCTCGCCAGGCTGCCGATCGACGCGCTGATCAGCGAAGGTTCCAGGCTCTACGAGAGCGGCAACTATGTCGACGCGCTGCGCTACTACCAGTCCGCCGCGGGAAGGCCCGGGGGGCAGCAGCTTCGCGTCTTCAACGGCCTGTATCTCGCGAACATCCACCTCGGACGAACCGACGACGCCGAAGCGGCGTTCCACAAGATCGTCGCCCTCGGCCTCGCGACGAACAGTCTGTCGGTCAAGTTCCTGTTTCGCCCGGGGTCGCTCGACTTCCTGGACGATTCCGCAATCAGCGGCGCCTATGAAATGTGGCTGCGCATCGTGGCGAGCGAGGTCGCGTCGTCCCGCGTCTGCGTCACCATCGCCGGCCACACCAGCCGGACCGGAAGCGAGGCATTCAACGACAGGCTTTCGCTGCAGCGTGCGGTCGCCATCCAGCGGAGGATCGAGGCGCTGGCCCCAGAAACGGCCGGGCGCCTGCAGTCGGTGGGCATGGGATTCCGTGAGAACCTGGTGGGCTCGGGCACCGACGATCTTCGCGACGCTCTCGATCGAAGGGTCGAATTCAAGGTGCGCGGCTGCTAGGGCGGGAACCATTGGCGGGCGGCGACGCGAGCCGCGTCGGCGTCGTCGATGCGGCTGCCTTGCCGCATCGATGACGATGCAGGGGGCTGCCGTGCAGCCTCGATGACGATGCAGGAGAGTGAAGGATGACGCAGTGGATCCGTTTCGCCGACGCCGGAGGCAGTGGCTTCGGCACCCTCGATGGCGAACTCATCACGGTGTACGACGGCGACATGCTCGCCTCGCCCCAGCCGACGGGCAAAGCGCTCGCGCTCGGTTCGGTGGTCGTGCTGACGCCGACGGCGGCGGGCAAGATGGTCGCGCTCTGGAACAACTTTCGCTCGCTTGCCGCGAAACTCGGCAATGCAGTGCCGACCGAGCCGCTCTATTTCATCAAGGGCAACAACTCGTACCTGGCCACCGGCCAGACCATCCGCATGCCGAAGTCGTACATCGGGAAGATCGTGTACGAGGGAGAGCTCGGCGTGGTGATCGGGAAGACCTGCCGTGCGGTGTCCGAGGCCGAGGCACAGCGCAACATCTTCGGCTACACCTGCATCAACGACGTGACCGCTGTCGACATCCTCAATCGCGACGCCAGCTTCGCGCAGTGGACCCGCGCCAAGAGCTTCGACACGTTCGGCGTGTTCGGCCCGGTGGTCGCGACCGGCCTGGATCCGATGCAGCTCGTGGTGAGGACCGTCCTCAACGACCAGGAGCGTCAGAACTATCCGGTGTCCGACATGGTGTTCCCGCCTGCGAGGCTCGTCAGCCTGATCTCGCAGGACATGACCCTGGACCCCGGCGATGTCATCGCCTGCGGCACTTCGATCGGCGTCGGGTCGATGAAGCCGGGAAGCATGGTGGCGGTTTCGATCGACGGCATCGGCACGCTGGTCAATCGCTTCGAATGAGCGGAGCCCGATGCGGGCGAGCATCCGGGTCATCGATTCGATCAGGGGTCGCCGTTGCGATTCCGGCTGAGGCTGTGGTACGGTAGAAAAGTTGTCGGTCCGCTCGATTTCCCCCTCTCGATGCGTCATTCCACGGGCCCTGCGCCAAGGTGTCGCGTCGCGATCCATTTCTGACGGAGAGCACCCATGAAGCAGCGTGCGTGGCCTGAATTCGGAAAGTTTCTGCGGGCCGGCGTGCTGCTGGTCGCGGGCGCGATGTGCGTTCCGGGGGCCCTCGCGGCCGGCTATCCCGACAAGCCGATCCGGCTGGTCGTGCCGTTTCCGCCGGGCGGGCCGACCGACATGGTCGCGCGGCCGCTCGCGGAGTTCCTGGGCAAGCGCCTGAAACAGCAGATCATCGTCGACAACCGCGGCGGTGCAGGCGGCGCGATCGGCGCCGACGTGGTCGCGAAGGCACCTGCCGACGGCTACACCCTGCTGATGGCCACGGTCGGCACGCAGGCGATCAACGCGACGCTCTACAAGAAGCTCTCCTACGACCCGGTCAGGGATTTCACGCCGATCTCGCTGGTCGCCGCTGCGCCGGTGGCGCTGGTCGTCAATCCGTCGGTCCCGGTGAATTCGGTCGCGGACCTGATCGCGCTTGCGAAAGCCAAGCCGGGAACGCTGAATTTCGGAACGGCCGGCAACGGCACGCCGGGCCACCTCACCGGAGAGATGTTCCGCGCGGCGACCGGGGTGGACATCAAGCACGTCCCCTACAAGGGCAGCGCCCCTGCGGTCTCGGACCTGCTGGGCGGGCAGATCCAGATGATGTTCGATCCTCTGCAGTCGGTGCTGCCGCAGGTGCGGGCCGGCCGGTTGAAGCTGCTCGCCGTCAGCAGCAGGGCGCGCTCTTCCGCGGCACCCGACGTGCCGACGTTCGCCGAGTCCGGCCTCGAGGATTTCGAGGCGACCGCGTGGTGGGGCGTCTTCGGCCCGGCAAATCTGCCGCCGGCGATCGCGGACCAGCTCAACGCTGCGATCAACGCCGTCGTGCGCGACAAGGGGTTCCGGGCGCTGCTCGTGCCCCAGGGCGTGACGGTGAGCGGCGACACGCGCGAGGAATTCGCGCAGTTCCAGAAGAGCGAGCTCGTCAAATGGGGCAAGGCAGTGCGCGATTCGGGCGCATCGGTGGACTGACGTGCGGCTTTCGGATCAAGAGCAGGCGATGCTCGCGGGCGAGATGGGCCCGGTGCGGCAGATCGCCCTGCAGCACCAGATCAAGGTCGGCGATTTCTTCGGCGCCGAGGATTTCGTGCCGGTCACGCAGGCGCACATCATGGCCGACACCGAGAGCCTGGGCGAAGCGGGAGTCGCCTGGCTCGAGAAGCTCGCCAGCCATCCGCTGGCCGAACGTCGCGTCCGCATCCCGACGATCACCGATCCGCGGGGCACGGATTTCTCGAAGGCCGCAATGCTGAAGCAGGCGCTCTGGATGCTCGATCTCGAGCAGCGGGCGATCGATGCCTTCGTCAAGCTCGGCGTGATGATGACCGACACCTGCATCAACTACCAGACGGTGCTGGCGGCCACCCGTGGCGAGCACGTGGCGTTCGGCGACACCGGCGTCGTCATCTACACCAACTCGGTCGGCGGCGCGCGGTCGAACTTCGAGGGAGGTCCCTCGGCACTCGCCGCCGGCCTCACCGGCCGAACGCCGCGCTATGGCTACCATCTCGACAGCCGGCGCCAGGCCACCCTCAGGGTGCGCAGTGACTGGACACCCACGACGCTGAACGAGTGGGGTGCGCTCGGCGGCGTGATCGGCCGGCTGGCGGGCAACTACTGGGCAGTGCCGGTCGTCGAGGGCATCGATCGTGCGCCGGGCTCGGACGAGCTGAAGCATTTCGGCGCGGCGATGGCGAGCTTCGGCTCGATCGCGCTGTTCCACATGCTGGGCGTGACCCCCGAGGCGGCGCGCCTGCAGGACGTCGCGGGCGCGGACATTCCGGAGGTCCGCGTCGGACGTGCCGATGCATTGGCACTGCAATCGTCGTACCGCGGTGACGACAAGGTGGACGTCGTCGTGTTCTCGGGACCGCAGTTGTCGCTGATCGAGCTCGCTGCGCTCGCCGACCTGTGCGACGGGCGCCAGTTCACGATCCCGGTGCTCGCCGTGACCAGCCCCCAGATCAAGCCCGACGCCGACCGCATGGGACTGACCGGGCGCATCGAAGGTGCCGGCGGCACCGTGCTCGCCGGCATGTGCTTCTATCAGTCGTACGCGCGCGAGATCGCCGAGGCCAACGGCTGGAAGTCCCTGGTGACCAACAGCGCGAAGATGGTCAACATCCTGGGCGGCTACGGATACCGGCCGATGCTCGCGTCGATGGAGGAGTGCGTCGAGGCCGGGTGCACGGGGAGGCTGGCATGAGCGCCACACTGCGGGCCGCGTGCGCGGGGCGCCCACGATGAGCCCGAGCGAATTCACGGCGAAGCATGCGATGGGTTCGCGCGTCGAGGGCATCGCCCTGGTCGCCAAGGACGGCTTCTCGGCCCGTTACGATCTCGACCGCATCCAGGGCGTGTTCTCCCGGCCTGCCCACAAGCTCGTCGGTCAATCGTACCGCGACCGCATCCTGGTGCTCGACACGGCCAAGGGTGGCGTGGCGTCCGCGTGGATGCTGCACGAGATGAAAACGCGCGGCGTCACGCCACTGGCGCTGGTGTTCAATTCGGTCAATCCGATCATCGCGCAGGGCACCGCGCTCGCCGACCTGCCGATGCTGGCGGGCTTCGATTGCGACATCACGTCGGTGCTGGCCTCCGGTGCCCGCGTGGAGCTGATCCCGGAACGGCGGCTATTGCGGGTCCTCGCGGCCGCGTCCTGAGCCAGCGAAGCGCGGGCGTATGCGCCCGGTTACGTCCGATAGCCGGGATCGGTCCTGTCCAGCTTGCGCAGCAGCGCAGGCCACGCGAGCTCGCCGCCGGCCCCTCTGGTCACCTTTTCCCACTGGGCTCGAGCGCCGTCGACCACCGCCGCTTCGATCAGCCGCACGCGCTGGCCGCCTCCCAGTGCGCGCACCTGGATCGTGCAGGCCGCCTCGAAGAAGTACATCGCCACGAATGCCTCGGCTACCGATCGCCCGACGGTGAGCAGGCCGTGGTTGCGCAGCATCAGGAAGCTCCGGCTTCCGAGGTCGCGCACCAGCCGTGGTTTCTCGTCGTCTTCCAGCGCGACGCCTTCGTAGTCGTGGTAGGCGAGGGAGGACAGCACGAAGATCGAGTGCTGGGACAACGGCAGCATGCCTTCCTCCTGTGCCGAGACGGCGATCCCGTTCAGGCTGTGCACATGCAGCACACAGTTCGCATCCTCACGGGCGGCGTGCACGGCGCTGTGAATCGTGAAACCTGCCGGATTGACATCGTGCGGGCTGTCGAGCACCTTTCGGCCCTGCAAGTCGATCTTGACCAGGTCGGAGGCGGTGATCTCGCTGAACATCATCCCGTACGGATTGATCAGGAAGTGGTGCTCGGGGCCGGGAACGCGCGCCGATATGTGGGTGAAGATCAGGTCGTCCCAACCGAACATGGCCACCAGGCGATAGCAGGCGGCGAGGTCGACCCGCTGCTGCCATTCCGCCGCGGTGACGCTCGCGCGAAGTCCCACGCCGTAGTCGTTCATGCGAACCCCCTTTCGCGGCGAATGCAGTGGTAGCATATATAGACCGGTCTACTTAGAGAGTCAAGATGAAGAACATTGCCGGACCCGACAGCCGCGAGCGCATGATCGAGGCGACGATTTCCCTGCTGCGCGGTTCCGGGCTCGCGGGCGCCGGAATAAACGAGATCGTCCGCGAAAGCGGCGCACCCAAAGGGTCCGTCTATCATCACTTTCCCGGCGGCAAGCTCCAGATCGCCACCGAGGCGCTGACCGTCTACTCCGAGCGCGTCGCGGCATTCATCGAGCGGGCCCTGGCCAGGAAGCGGCTTCCGGGCGACAAGCTGAAGTCGCTGTTCGGTGCGTTCGCCAGGCGCGTCGAGGAGAGCGCCTTTCGCAAGAGCTGCGCCGTCGGTGCCGTCAGCCTGGATCTGGACGCCGACCTGGAGAAATTGCGCCCCGCCCTCGCCGGTGCGCTTGCGGACTGGATCTCGCTGATCGCATCGCATTTCGATCTCGGAGACGCGCGGCGCACCCGGTCGTTCGCGGGGCTGGTGCTGACGACCATCGAGGGCGCTCATGTTCGCTGCCGGGCCGAGCGCTCGAGCCGGCCTTTCAGGGAGGCCGGGGCATGGCTGGCGGAAATCGTCGGGCACCGGGATCACGGTTGACACCATGGCGCACCGGCGCGCAATCCGAGCGCCAGCGGTTGCCGGATTGCCCGGCATCCATGGGTCGGCAAGAGATTTCGCTTGCAAGTCCGGGCGTTATCGTGCATACTTCACAAGTTCGACGTTCAAGCAGTGCTGTTGCTGGCCCGGTATCCGCAGTCCTGCGGTACTTCCGCTCATCACCCGCCATCTTGACCTTCGTCCCACACCGGGGGCATGCCCCTTTCATTGTTCATTCAGGAAATTTCAAGACATGGCAACAGGCACTGTTAAGTGGTTCAACGATTCCAAGGGCTTCGGCTTCGTCACTCCGGAAGACGGCGGCAAGGATCTCTTTGCCCATTTCTCCGCGATCCAGGGGCAGGGCTTCAAGACCCTGACCGAAGGTCAGCGAGTCCAGTTCGATGTGACGACGGGCCCCAAGGGGCAGCAGGCGTCGAACATCCGCTCGGCGGATTGAATGCCCAGGCAGGCGTGGCGTTTCGGCCACGCCGTCAGTCCTTCTGGAAAGGCCCGGCACCTGCCGGGCTTTTTCTTTCCATCCTTCCATCAGGGACGATCATGGCCAAGGAAGAACTTCTCGAAATGAACGGCGTGGTGGCAGAAGTGCTGCCGGATTCCCGCTACCGTGTCACGCTCGACAACGGCCACAAGCTGATCGCCTACAGTGCGGGGAAGATGCGCAAGCACCACATCCGCATCATCGCCGGCGACAAGGTCATGCTGGAGCTTTCTCCCTACGACCTCAGCATCGGCCGGATCAGGTTCCGGCACATCGAGGGACGCACCCCGGTCACGCCGCAGCGCCGGAGGCACTGATCGGCCGCGTAACGCCGATCGGCGCATCACGGAGCGGCGTCACGAGGGAGCACCGGATGAACGACCCGACCATCCAGGTCCGTGCGACCGGGAGCGGCAAGATCCTTGGCGTCATCGTCGTCAACAAGCGGCCGGACATGATCCAGATCGTGTTCGGGGAAGGCGCGCACAGCGTTCGCTGCGACCTGGTGCCGACGCCCGACGGCTCGGCGTACGTGGGTAGCGCAATGGGGCGCGAGATCGTCTACGCGCGCAGCCGCGAAGACGTCAAGGCGGACATGTGGCGCGACGCCGGCTTCGACGACCCCGAGTCGTAACTGCAGCGGGACTGCGGAGCGGGGAGGGCAGGCCCCGTTCTATTCGAGCTCGATCGCGTCGTTGATCGCAGCGACTCCGGCCTTCGCGCAAGCGTCGTCGTTATCGCCACCGGGCGAGCCCGACACGCCGATGCCACCGACGACCGAGCCCTTGGCCTGGATCACGATCCCGCCACCCACGGCGACGACGTCGGGCAACTGACGAACGCCGCTCGACGGCTTGCCCGCCTGCGTGTTCGCGGCGAGCTCGGAGGTGCCGGTCCGGAAGCTGACCGCCGTCGCAGCCTTGTTGATCGCAGTCGGTGGCGTGTGCGCACCCGCAAGCGGATCGCGCAGCATCACCAGCGGCTGGCCGGCGCGATCGACGACCGCAACCGCGACGGTGTAGCCATCCTTCTGGCAGCGGGCGAGCGCGGCCTGCGCCGCCTGCAGTGCGGCGGCGGTCGTGAGCGACATGAAAGTGTCGAGCATCTTCTCCGCAGCGGCCGGTACCGTCGCGCCCATCGCGACCGCCGCGACCGCTGTCATCAGGGCTGATCGGATCGCAAGCATTCTCATTCCGGCTCCTTCGATGATCTCGCCTGCGGACGGCCTCGCGATGATCCCCGCTGCCCTGGTGACGCTCAGTGCCGCGTGCCGCCTTTGCCGGGACCTTTGGTCCTGGCTGTCACGGCTTCGACCGACAAGGTGAAGCTGCGCTGCTCGTTCGGGTTCATCGCACCCACGCCGATGAGCTTGTGGGCGATCTCTTCGCCGCGATCGTTGCGGATCGACACGACCACCGTGTATTCCCAAGGCTCGCCGTCGGCAGGATGCCGGATGCTGCCTTCGATGCGCAGCGGCGTCAGCGCGGGGGTCTGGTCCGCGTCGGCGTCACCGTCGAAGCGCAGGAAGCGTCGGCATGCAGGGCACACGCCCGCGCTCTCGAGGATCGTCTCCCGACAGTGCGGACATGCGCGCGTGGCCCCGTGCGTGCCCGGGCGCTCGCTGCTCATGAGCCGTTACCACGCTCCGTGCCGTGGCCACCGCCGTGCGTCGTGGCTTTCGGGCCCTTGCCGCTGTCCCAGCCGAAATCGGCCTGACCGCGCATGCGGGCGCCGGCCGCGACGGTCAGCGATCCCGCCTTGAGGTCGCCGATCAACACGCCGGTGGGGAGCAATTCGACGCGCGACGCCTCCTCGACGTTGCCTTCGAGCTCGCCGCCGATCGTGACCTTGTCGGCGCGCACGCTGCCGGTCAGCTTGGCACCGGTATCGACGGCGAGGTCGCCTTGGACATTGACATCGCCCTTGAACCTGCCGGCGATGCGTACGCTGCCGCCGCCTTCGATCCTGCCTTCGATGGTGATGTCGGCGGCGATCAGCGATTCCTTGTGGGGCAGCGCGGCGCCGGGGCGTGCTGCAGGAGCCGCCGCGGGGGCGGGGACCAGCTCGGGCTTCGGCGGAGCGTCGAACCGGACCGGTTCCTTGTTTGCGGGGGCAGGCACCGGGGCCGGCCGGGAGGCGGTGCTGTCTCTCCAGAGGGACATGGCGTAGGCGTTTCGGTAGGGAAAGTTTCGAGGCTAGCGCCAAAACGCATCGGAGGCAATCGAATCCGTCGCCAAAGCGCCCGCCAACAAGTCCCGGCCAGCCCACCTCGTTCGGGGCGGCAGCCGCGTATGCCGGTCGTCAGGCGGGCGGCGAGGACTTGTGTCGCTGCGCGTGCGGGCCGCCGGCGGATGCCGCAGCGGGCTCCGGCTCGGTGTCGTGGATGCGCGTCAGATCCAGGATCGTCCCGCCCTCGGCGGGACCAATGACGTCGACGAAGCGCCTTCCGAACAGCAGCTGCCCGGCCGTGTATTCACCGCGCGCGTGCACCGTCTGCTCCAGGACATCGTCGAGGCCCGTGATGGAAACCGCGATCAGGGCGTGGGCCTGGTCCAGCTGCTCGCGCGTCCAGCCGTGCAGCGGGCTCCGCTGCGTGATCGGGTGCATGACCGTCCAGCTGAGCGCAAATGCAGCGGAATGGTGTCGTGTCAGCGGCAGATCATGCTGACGGTAGAACCGCTCGCCCTCGGCGGTGATCTCCTCGCGAACCAGCGTCATCGCGACGTCGGCCTCGAGAATCGCGTTGTGCCGCTCGTTCGCGGCACGGACCATCAGCGTGGGCACGCCATCGAAGCGGCAGATGACGGCAATCCTGCTGAAGAGGATGCGCGCTTGCGGACGCGAAAACCGCGCGAACATGATTCCCGTCACGAGTGCGAGGCTCAGCAGCCCGATGAATATCTCGATCGAGGCGACCACGTGCGCGAATACCGTGGCCGGATACATGTAGCCATAGCCGACAGTGGACAGGGTCTCGATGCTGAAGAACAGGCGGTCCAGGAAATCGTGGCCGGCGTTGGCCACTGCGCCGGGCTGCAGGCCATAAACCACCGCAAACATCACGTTGGCGACCAGGTACGCCAGCACGATCAGCAGGAAGAACCCGGGCCAGCTGAGCGCCAGGATCTGGTGATAGGCATCACGCCAGCCGTGGCTCCGGACGCCGACCTTGGTGTACTCGTGGGCGCCGAACCGGACCCGGACGCGGCGTGGATGGCGCGGTTTCACTTTCCGGGAATGGCGGGTTCTGAGCTCCGGAAGCAGATCGGACCCGACTGGAGCCAATGCGGCGACTGCAGCGGGGCCCCCGGGCAGCCCGGAGAGCCGCCGAGACGTCGACCATGCGGACCTCCTGTCGGAGTGTCGAGCGCAGAGACGGGTTACGACCGGACTCGTTCAATCCTACCGCAGATTGCCTGGTCCCAGTTCCGGATCAGAACGACGCTTCGCCGCCAGGAAGTCAGCCGGCACGCGCACCGCGCCGAAAGCAGCCGGCGCCAGTGCCGACGCGACATGCGGCGCGCGCAAGCAAAAAAGGCCCGGAAACCGGGCCTCTGCTCAGCGCGCAGGCGACTCAGTCGAGTGCCCTGATGTTCGAGGCCTGGTCGCCCTTCGGACCGGTCGTGACGTCGAACGAGACCTTCTGGTTTTCGCGAAGGCTCTTGTGGCCCTCGCCCTGGATCGCCGAGAAGTGCGCGAAGAGATCCTTGCCTCCGCCGTCCGGGGTGATGAATCCGAATCCTTTACCGTCGTTGAACCATTTGACGATGCCTGTGCTCATGTGTGAACTCCATTGAAAGACGAATGATGGGCTTGGCCCGAAGTGCGGGACCTTCAAGGGAGAGAGGGTGATCTGAGGGGCACCGCTTGGGCGGTTACGACGGACCAGCGATTTCGCTGCTTGAGGAGCCTGCCGCACCCTTGTACACGAGTTGTGCCTGCGCGTCAAACGATGTTTTTGCACGCGGATTTCAGGCTGCGGGCTCGGTGGGCGCGGAACGGTCACTCCTGCCGCTCGAGAAACACCCCCAGCGTCGCCAGCACTTTCTCGCCCACGCGCCGGCTTTCCCATTCGACGTAGGTGACGCGCCGGCAGAGCGCGAGATCGCGCTCGAAATCGACATCGAGGCGCGCCGCCAGTGCGCGATCGGACACCGCCATGTTGATCTCATCGTTGAGATCGAAGGAACGGCTGTCGAAGTTCGTGGAGCCCACAGCGGACCACAGCCCGTCGACGACCAGGATCTTGGCGTGGATCATCCCCGGCTGGTACTCGTAGATTTCGACGCCTGCCTTCAGCAAATCACCAAACCGCCTGCGGCTCGCGAGCCGCGCAATCGGATGGTTGTTGCCGCGTCCGGGCGTGATGACGCGCACCCGCACGCCGCGGCCGGCCGCGGCGATCAACTCGCTGCGCGCGCTGGGGTCCGGCAGGAAATAAGGCGAATTGATGTCGATGGACTCGGATGCGCCAGCCAGCAGTATCTGGAACAGTACACGCACCGGGGACGAGCGGGCAGGCGAGGGCGTGCCGATGACGACCAGCCCCGGCGCTTCGGCTCCGCCGCCGTCGATCGCCGGGAAGACCGCGGAGTCCGCGAGGATCTCGCCGGTCGACTCGAGCCAGTTCTCGGCAAAAGCGGTCTGCAGCCCGCCGACCAGTGGGCCCGTCACGCGAAGCATGGTGTCGCGCCACGCGCGCCGCCGGTGCTTGCGGCCGAGCCAGTGCGACGCGATGCCGGCACCCCCGACGAACCCCGTCGTTCCGTCGACGACGATGATCTCGCGGTGGGTGCGGTTGTTGAAGCGCTTGAGCGTGTACCAGCGGATCGGCTGGTACCACGCGACGCGGCCGCCGGCCGCACGCAGCCCGGCGAAATACGCGTCGGGCGTCGGGAAGCTCCCAATCGCGTCGACGACGACGCGCACGGTGACGCCCGCCTGCGCACGTTCGGTCAGCGCCTGGAGGAGGCGATCGCCGATCGCACTCGGATGGAAGATGAACGCTTCGATGTGCACGCTCCTGGTGGCCGCGCAAATCGCCCCGAGCTCGGCCTCGTAGAATGCCGCGCCGTCGGTGAGGACCTCGACCGTGCGCGCCGGCTGCAATTGGGAACCGGTGTTCGCCGCCAGGATTCGCCGGAACTCGCCGGAGGCGGGGTCGGGGAGCTGGGCCGTCAGGTGGTAACCGAGGCTAGGCTCGAACAGGACGAGCAGGAGCAGGGCGAGCGAAACCGCCGCGAGCGACGCGAGGACGAACTCGATGGCCATCCGGCAATGCGGGCGCAGTGTTCCGACCGGGGCGCGCTCGCCCCGGTCGAAGTCGGGTCAGGCATGGATCGCGCTCGGCAGTATACGCAACGTGCCGCGGCCCGAACTCATCCCGATGCGATCAATGCCTCGATTTCCGCGAAAGTGCGCGCGATGTCGTGGACCGGCTGCGCAGGAATGCCGAGGCGCCGGCCGATCTGCGTCAGGGAGAAGATGCCGCACACCATTCGATCACCGGCCGCCGCCCCCTCGGGCACCTCGACCACCAGGGCGTGCTGCCGCGCCGCGAGCCTCAGGGTGGCGATGACGTCGCCGACCCTGGCCCCCAGCACGTCGCGCAGGTCCAGAACTTCCAGGCGCTCGGACGGCGTCATGATGTCGCGCACCAGCACCTCGTCGTAGTGCATGCCGCGCGATTGCGCAATCTGGATCGGCCGCTCGCCCAGGATGTCGGTGTAGGTCAGGATGCCGAGGACGCGGCGGGCCTCGTCGACTACGAAAAGTGCGCGCACGCCGCGCGCAATCATGGCCTGGTTGGCGGCCGCGATCGACGTGCCGGGTTCGACGGTCACCGCGCTGACCCGGCGCAGGTCGGTCATCACCTCGGTCGCGGGCGAGTCCAGGCGGACCGGTGCGGCGGGGCCTGGCACCGGCAATCGGTACCGGTCCCCCGCGTTGCCCCGGGAATTGCGCAGCGGAACGTAATGCCCCGGCGGGAACTGGCGAGGGTGGGCGTGACCCGCCTCGCCTGCGCCTTGGCTCGCCTGGAAAAACATCAACTGCAGGAAATGGTCCTTGCGGCCCGACGAACGACTGGCATCGGCCGACGGAGGCGCAGCGGCTTCGTGGTCGCCGCGGTCGTTGGCACCGTGCTTGCTGCCGTGCTTGTCCATGCGCGCCTCGGTCGGATCGCGGGGCCTCGGGTGCCCCGCGCTTCTCGTTAGACTGGAGCGGCGGCGATTGTTCCCCGACCCCGACGCACTAGCGCCGCTTTCTTGCGCGCGCCTTGCGGGCGGGTTGCGGCTTGTCGGCAGGGGGTTCCGGCGGGCGGTAATCGCCGATGATCGCCTTGACCGGGCAGATCGTGAACACGGGGCATTTCCTGCAACCGACGGCGATGGCAATCGGGCAGATCGTCATGATCGACTCCTGCGGACATCCGGGGATCCATTGTGCGCCCGTTTCGGACATCCGTCGCCCCGGCCCGCAGCGTCAGGACCGCCGCCGCGGTGCCCGCAACGGCTGCGCTCCCGGCGCGCAGCTGCGACGTGCATCGAAACTCGATACGCTACCATCTGGCGCCAAGCGCACTGGGATTCGGCAACGGGCGGAGGCGGTCGATGATCGCGGGACTGGTCGAGATCTTCATATTCCAGGGACTGGGCGAGCTTGTGTCGAGGTTCGCCGTGCACTTCATTCCCGGCCCGGTGATCGGTCTCGTGCTGCTCCTCGCCTGGCTGCAGCATCCGCGGCGGCGTTCCCCCGGCGGTCGACCTCGTGGCCTCGGGCCTGATGCGTCACCTCGGATTGCTGTTCGTGCCGGCCGCGGTCGGGGTCATCCTGTTCTGGCCGCAGCTGAAGGCCAATCTCGTCCCCGTGCTGGCGGCGCTGGTCGGCAGCGTGGTGCTGACCATCGCGACCGCGGCAATCGTGCTGCGCGTCCTGACCCGGCGGCAGCCCGATGAAGCCTGAGTTTCCCGACATCCACGAGATCTGGGTCTACCTGTCGGGCAGCCCGCTGCTCGCGCTCATCCTGACGCTTGCCGCCTATCAGATCGGTGTGGTCGTCTACGAGCGCCTCGACCGCAATCCGCTCGCCAATCCCGTCGCCATCGCGGTTGCGCTCGTCGCTGCGACGCTCGGTGCGATCGACATGCCGTACGCGACCTACTTCGAAGGTGCGCAGTTCGTGCATTTCCTGCTGGGAACGGCAACGGTGGCGCTGGCCGTACCCATCCACGCGGGACTCAAGGAATTGCGCGGAAGGGTCGTCCCGCTGTTCGCGGCGCTCGTTGCCGGCGGCGCGGTGTCGATCGCCAGCGGGGTCGGCATCGCGCGCTGGCTCGGCGCGGACGATACGATCGTCGCGGGGTTCTATGCGAAATCGGTCACTGCACCCATTGCGATGGGCGTGGCGGAGCGCATTCATGCATCACCGACGCTGACGGCGGTCTTCGCGATCTCCACCGGCATCCTGGGCGCGGCACTCGCGCGCTTCGTGCTGAATTCCGTCGGATCGAAAGCGTGGTGGCAGCGCGGCTTCGCGCTGGGTGTCGCGGCGCACGGCATCGGCACTGCGCGGGCGTTCAGCATCGACGCCGAAGCGGGCCGCTACGCGGGCCTGGCGATGGGGCTGCACGGGATCCTGGGCGCGATCCTCATTCCGCTGTTCTTTCGTTGACGGCGGCGGGACCGATTCCGCGAAATGCTCGGCATCCTCGTCATCACCGGACCGATCTATCTGCTGATCGCGCTCGGATTCATCGGGGGCCGCGTGGGCCTGTTCTCCCGGCCCGACATGCGCGCGTTGGGCAAGTTCGTCGTGAATTTCGCGGTACCGGCGCTGCTGTTCAAGACCTTGTCGCAGCGGCCGGTCAGCGACATCTTCGATCCCGGATACCTGTTCGCATACGCGACCGCTTCGATCGGGATCCTGCTGTCGGCATTCGCCATCGCGCGTTACGCGGGCGGCAGGGACGTGTCCTTCAGCGCACTGTTCGGCATGGGCATGACGGTCTCGAACAGCGGCTTCGTGGGCTACCCGATCGTGCTGCAATGGCTGGGCCCCCCGGCGGCCATTGCGCTCGCCATGTGCATGACCATCGAGAACCTCGTGATGCTGCCCCTTTCGCTCGCGCTGGCCGAAAGCGGTGGCGTGCACGGCGATACCTGGCAGCGGGCGCTCGTCAAGTCGCTGGGCCGCATGCTCAGGAATCCGATGATCGTCGCGATCCTGCTCGGGTTCGCGGTGGCGCTGTCCGGCGTGCCGGTGCCGGACTGGATTTCCAGGGCCGTCGGCCTGCTCGCCGCGGCATCGACGGCACTTGCGCTGTTCGTGATCGGCGGCTCGCTGGTCGGGCTGGAGATCGAGGGGCGGTTGGGCGACGTCGCGATCGTCGCGGCCGGCAAGTTGCTGCTGCACCCGCTCGCGGTGCTCGCGATCCTGCTCGTGATTCCACCCATCGATGCCAGACTGCGCGCGGCGGCGGTCGCCTATGCGGCCGCGCCGATGCTGAGCATCTATCCGATACTGGCGCAGAAGTACGGGCACGAGGGTTTTTGCGCGGCCGCGCTGCTCGTGGCGACCGTCGCGTCGTTCGTCACCATCAGCGCCATCCTGTGGGCGATGAGCGCCGTATTGCACTGGGCGCCGTGATCGTTCGCGCAGTCCTCAGTCGCCCGCCGCGGGCACGAATCGCGGGCCGGCACGGCTGCACTCCAGCGCCATCACGCGCGCTGGCGGCAGGTTGGCCCAGACAATGTCGCTTGCGCGTTCCAGGAACCCCGGCAGCGAGGCCAGTCCGCGGGCGCGCAGGTCGTAGGTGTACTGGATCACCGTGCCTCCGGCCGGAAGCACTGCCCACCATTGCGCGACAATGGCAGCGGCGACCTTCGGCGGCAACGACCGCAACGGCAGGCTGGAGACGATGGCGTCGATCGGACGATCGGGTGGCACCAGCTCGGCGAGCCGAGCGGCGTCGCCGTGAAGCACCCGTATGCCGGGGAAACGCGAGCGCAGGTAGCGGACGAATCGCGTCGAGCGCTCGATGACGACAAGGCGGCGGGGCGCGATGCCATCGCTCAGCAGCGCGCGCGTCACCGAACCCGTGCCGGCGCCGAGCTCCACCACCAGGCCGTCACAATGGCGCGGCACGCGCGAAGCCATGCGGGCGGCCAGCCGGCTCGAGCTGGGCCATATGGCGCCGATCGCCGCGGGCTGGTCGAGCAGTTCGCGGGCGAACAGCCACGACTCGGAAACGCGCAACGCGCGGGCAAGCCCGCGCGCGCGCGGGCGATAGGCATTTACCGTCATCAATGAACCTCTCCGGCGGCGATGCTACAACGAAAAGGACGGGCGGCCAACGATTCGCAGGAATGTGGACGCGAACCTGCATCGGCCGCGCCGTGTCATCATCCCCTCGATCGCGCCGATCCGGCGGCCCTTTCGGTCACGAATTCTCCGTGTGTGAACTGTTTGCACTTTCGAGCCACATCCCGACCGAGGTCCGGTTCTCGTTCGAGGCCTTTTCCCGCCGCGGCGGCCTCGGCGGGCGCAACAGCGACGGATGGGGTGTTGCGTATTACGACGGCAACGACCTGCGGCTGCTCAAGGAGCCACGACCCGCCGCCGACAGCGCCTGCGTGCGCTTCCTGCAGGAGTACCCACTCGCGTCGTCGATCGTGGTCAGCCACATCCGCAGGGCTACGCAGGGCGCGACATCGACGCGCAACACCCAGCCATTCGCGCGCGAGCTGGGTGGACGCATGCACGTGTTTGCGCACAACGGCGACCTCGACCTCGCGGCGCTTCGGGCGAGGTTTCGGCTTCGCAGCTGGCGGCCGGTCGGGGAGACCGACTCCGAGTACGCGTTCTGCGCGCTGCTCGGGCTGCTCGCCCCGTCGTGGCTGGGCGCCGAAGCGCCGGCACTCGAGGCGCGCCGCGACGTCGTCGCGGAATTCGCCGCCGCGCTGCGCGAGCTGGGGCCGGCGAATTTCATCTACGCCGACGGCGAGGCGCTGTTCCTGCACGGCCATAGGCGGAGGCACGGCGACGGCCGTGCCGCACATCCGCCGGGGCTGCAGATGCTGTCGAGGCACTGCGGCGGCGATCCTCGCCCATGGCATGGCGACGGCGTGAGCGTCGCGCCACGCGCGCAGCAGGATGTGCTGCTCGCTGCGAGCGTGCCGCTGACCGACGAGCCCGGCTGGCGGCCGCTGGCCGAGGGAGAACTCGTCGTCGCCGTCGATGGCAGGATCGTTGCGCGCCCGCTCGTCGCGGCGCGGTCGCCGTGATCGCGGCGCTTGCAGATACCCCGGAGAGGCCGCCGATGTCCGAACCCGTCGAGCTCGAGCAGCAGGAAGACTTCCAATTCACGATTCGCTTCGGCGACTCGATTCCGGCGCTGGCCGCCGACGAATCGCCGCCGCTGGGCAAGGGTGCGGGTCCCACGCCGGTCCAGCTCCTTGCGGCTGCCGTCGGCAACTGCCTGTCCGACAGCCTGCTGTTCGCCCTGCGCAAGTTCAAGCAGGCACCCGAGCCGATCCGCGCCGTCGTCGATGCAGGCGTCGGACGCAATCCGCAGAACCGCCTTCGCGTCGAGCGCATCGGCGTGCGCATCACGCTTGGCGTCCCGGCGTCGTCGCTGCAGCACCTCGACCGTGCACTCGGCCAGTTCGAGGAGTTCTGCACGGTTGCGCAGAGCGTCAGGCAAGGGATCGACGTCGATGTCGAGGTCTACGACAGCATCGGGGCGCGACTCAAGTGAGGCCCGCCGTTGCCCGCCGCTGCCGTGGTCGTCCGGGCTGGTAGCCGTCGCAATCTCGCGAGTTCGCGCGCGGGCG
Organism: uncultured beta proteobacterium; assembly: GCA_963734515.1. Taxonomy (GTDB): domain Bacteria; phylum Pseudomonadota; class Gammaproteobacteria; order Burkholderiales; family Casimicrobiaceae; genus VBCG01. The sequence continues at coordinate 100,244 of CAVTHP010000008.1, forward strand.
GGTTGGGTGCGACCGCGGATGCTATCGTGGCGGCGCCCGGAGACTACACAGCCCGAAACCGGAACACCAGCGATGCCGCAGGAACCTTCGTCCCGGCGCTGGCGTGATTGGCGCATCGAGATGCGGCGCCGCATCGCGGCGCGCTTCGTCGGTGACCGGGCCTATCTCGCAGGTCTCTATCGAAAGAGATTCGGGCGCCCCCCCGACCTCGACCATCCGTCGGGATTCAACGAGAAGATCCTGGTGAAGATCCTCACCGACCGGCGCGAATACCTGACGCTGTTCGCGGACCGGCTGCGGGTGCGCGACTACGTGCGCCAGCGAATGCCCGAGGTCGTCCTTCCCCGGCTCCACTGGTGGTCGGACCGCGCCGAGCCGCTGCCCTTCGATTCGTTGCCCGAGTCGTTCGTGCTCAAGGCGAACCACGGCAGCGGCTGGGTGCGCATCGTCCCGCACAAGAGCGAGGTCGGGCAGGCGGAGCTCGTGAGCCTCGCCAGGAAATGGCTCGCGTCGGATTTCACGATCGTCGGGCGCGAATGGGCCTATCGCGACGTGCGTCGTGCTGTATATGCGGAAGAACTGCTGCGCGACGATTCCGGCGGCCTGCCACCGGACTTCAAGCTGTTCGCGTTCGACGGCGAGGTCCGGCTGATCCAGGTCGACCGCGACCGCTATGCGCATCACACGCAGGTGCTCTACGACCCGCAGTGGCGCCCGATCGAGGGTGTCGTCGCGGCCGCGCAGGGGGCGCCGCTCGCGCCACCCGTCACGCTCGCCCGCATGGTCGAGGCGGCGCGGGCGCTCGCGACCGGCATCGATTTCCTGCGCGTCGATTTCTACGAGGTCGCTGGCCGGGTCGTGTTCGGCGAGCTCACGAACTACCCGAACAAGGGCCTCAACCGGTTCCAGCCGGCCTCGCTCGATGGGCTGCTCGGGAGCTGGCTCACGCTTGCGCCGACCTGCCCGGTCGCGATTGCCTATCGACCTGAAACGTTCAGCGGAGAGTGATCGGTCCGGCCCTCAGGCGTCCTCGACAGGATCGTAGGGAACGACGTTCTCCTGCTCCGCGGGGTCATTGCGGGCGACGATCGCGCGCGCGGCTTCGCTGTCGCTCAGATTGAATGCCTGGTGTGCAACGCCGGGCGGTATGAACAGAAACTCGCCTGCGGCGCTCACGACGCGCTCGCGCAGTCCCGGACCGTAGCGCGTCTCGACGCGCCCTTCGAGAACATAGATCGCCGTCTCGTAGCCACGGTGCCGGTGCGGCGCGGCAGAGCCCCCCGGCGGAATGACCACCATGTGCATCGACAGGCCGCGGCTGCCGGTGGTCTCGCCGGAAACCCCGACGAAATACGGCAGGCGCTGCCGCGTGAGGATTTCGTGGTCGGGACGCACGGCGACGACAGTGGGCGTCGATGCGCTGCGCGGGGTGGTCATGGGCGTATCCCTTCGACGATGCGGCGGACGGTTCGCGGCCTGGCTTCCAACATAGCGGCCCGGCGTGCGAATGTCGAGCGGGGTCGCGCGCCCGCACCGGAACCCGCAGCCCGGCGAGCCTCACGCCGCACATGGTGCTCGAAGACCTCGGCGTGCCCTACGAGCTCGAGGTGGTCGAACGGGCCAATGCGGCCCACAAGTCCCCGGCATACCCGAAGCTCGATCCGCCGCTGGTCTGACTCAGTCCGGCCCGGGCAGGGGTTCCGGGCGATGCCAGATCGCGATGCCGTTGCGGTAGACGGTGCGCACCCGATGCAGCGGGACCTCGTGCACTTCGCCCTCGGGCGTTGCGGCCTCGAAGAAGAAATGGTCGCCGGAATGGAGCATCCTGGGATCGAAGGGAACGCGCACCAGGCGCCGGGCGACGCGATCCCAGTACGCGAGCTCGAAATGCCCGTGGTCGAATTCCGGGTCCCAGCGGATGCGATTCAGCAGGTCCTGGATCGGAATCACTGCCTCGGGTCCTCTCTGGGCGTCGCCCGAACCCGGATGCACCGTCCGTCCGTCGCGCATTCGAAGCGCACCGGAAGGAACTGCTCGGCGAGCCAGATCGCAGTCCGTGCATGGCTCGTGAGTTGCCGCGTCAAGAATGCGCCGCCGCCGGCGAGCGCCAGGTAGACAGGTAGCTGATCGCAGGCGTGGATGTCCACGGTGTCTCCTGCCCCCAGGTCGTCGGCCAGTTCCGAAGCGACCGCGGCGCCGAGCGCTTCGGCGCGCACACCGCGCTGCGCGACGCGCCCCGCACCGAGCAGCGCGTGCTCCGTGTCCGCCCACGCGACGATCGCGCCGCCGCTCCCGGCTGCGTCCTCGGAAGACAGCGCCGCGACATCCATGGCGGGCGCGATCGGCATGCGCGCGGCGAGCCCGGCAACGAATGCACCGCGCATGCGATGTGCGACCTCCGGATCGATGCCTGCGACGTGAGCGAGGCCGCCGATGCGACGTAGCCTGCCTGCGTCGAGGAATTCCACCTGGCGCAGCCGCGACCGGCCGACAGCCAGCGTCACCTCGCCGCCGCCGCGCGGGAAATATCCGCGCCGGCGGACCGAGAGTTCCGTATCGATGCCGATCCGCGCGAGCAGCGCCAGCATGACGTTCCGGAAGTAGTCGAGCGGCGGCGCGGCAGGCACATCGGTGCCCCCCACGACCGTGACCGTCGCTCGCTGGCCGCACGCGACCATCGTCGGGAGCAGGGCCTGCAGCACCAGCGTGACGCTGCCCGCCGTGCCGATATCGAAGCGATAGCGGCCGCCGTGCAGATTGCCGGGTGAAAACGTCAGCGATCCCGAACGCAGGGCGAGTCCGGTCACCCTCGCATCGCAAAGCGCGGCGACGGCTGCCACCGCAGCCCGGTGCTGCGGGGCGAGTCCGGGCTGCTTGCGCTTCGCCCGAATGTTTCCGACAGCGATGCTCCGCCCGGTAATGGCGGCGAGCGCCACCGCAGTTCGCAGCAGTTGCCCGCCGCCCTCGTCGTGCGCGCCATCGATCGCCAGCAGGGGCAGGGTTTGAGCCATGCTGGGAATGCGCTCCACGGCGCTCCGCGGGTGGATGCCCCCGACCCCCTAGCCTAATGGAGCGCAGCGGCAGCGCCGTTGACGGGAATCAAGGCAGGGGCCGGACTCGGCCGTCGGGCAGCCGGTTGCGCGACAGCAACGCGCTCGCCAACGAGTGGACTCAGCATGGGCAGGGCCTGGCGCAACGCCAGCCTCGCGTCGCATCAAGCTTGCGCTAGCGCAAAGCCGTCCGCGCGGCGGGGCGCTAACTTGGGCCGTCGACGCCAGGCCTTCGGGGGCCGGAGCCCTCGCGTGGAGGGCACGCGAACCTCGCGGGTCGACCATTGCTTGCGAGAGACCGCATGAAGCCTACCACCGATGCCGCGAGCCGGGTCAGCCGCGAACTATCCCTACTGATGGAGGAGATAGTCGGTGACCCCGATCGGGAAGAGCCTCCCACTCTCGAGGAAATCCGGGCCCTCGTGCGGCGCAGGTCGAGTCCGGCGGAGCGGCGCGACGAGGCCCGGCATCCTCAGCAGAGCGCAACCATGCTGGCCGAAATCGAAGACCTGGTCGACGAATTCGGAGGGGAAGCCCTGGCAATCGATTTCGTCGCGGCGAAGGCGAGCGAGGAATTGTCGCGTGTCATCGAGATCGCGATCGAACAGTCACGCCCCAAGCACCAGCCGACGCTGGGTACGGTCCGCGAGGCGATGGCGGGGGGTCTGACCGCGCGGCTGCTTGGCGACGGCACCCTCGAACCTGACCAGGACCAGACGCTCTTCGCCGAGATCGACGTGCTGATCGAACGCCACGGGTCCGACGCGATCGCCGAGGAATTCGTGCGCTTCGAGTAGGGGCTCGGAATGGGGCCTCGCGGGTGGCTGGCGCTGCGGCCGCCGCCGCGTACACCCCATTTTCGCGGTTGGCATGGACGCGACCTTTCATGTCACCATGTCGGAGATCGGAGTCGTCCGGTGGCACCCGAGAACCCGAAGTTGCTGCCCGAAGACGCGGTCGAGACTGCGATCGCGCAGGTGCTGCAGGCGGAAACCGCAGCACGCGAAGCGGTCGTCGTCGCCGGCGGCGAAGCGGAAGAGATCGCCGAAGCGGCGCGCGAGCGCGCGCGTCGCATCGGCCTTGCCGCGGATCGGCGCATCGCCGCGGTGCGCGCCGCATTCGGCGCGAAGACCGAGGCCGAGGTCGCGTCGCTGAACGCACAGGCTTCGGCCTTCGACGCCGGACGCGCGCCGACTCCCGACGAGGTCGCCGGGGTCGAGCGGGCCGTGCTCTCGCTCGCGGGGTCGCTGACAGGCGCGAAGCCATGATCCAGGCCGGCAGCCTCGAATATGCGCATGCGCGCCTGTCGGCACGCTTCGGCAATCGGCCCGACGAGGCCATCTGGCGACGCATCGAGACGACCCGCGGATTGGCCCCGGTGCTCGACGTCGCGAGGGCGTCGCCCCTCGCCGCATGGGTCGCGCGGATCGGTCCCGACGCCGATCCCCATGCGGTCGAGCGTGCGATGCGAATCCATCTGCACGAACGCGTGGTGGCGATCGCCGCATGGATGCCGCCCGCCTGGCGAGCATCAGTCGAGTGGTGCGGCGTCGTCGTCGAGCTGCCGCTGCTGCAATGCTTCGCGCGTGGCGGCACGTCGCCGCGCTGGCTGAACGACCACCCGGAGCGCCAGAAGGCACTGGCTGCGTTCCCTGCTTCCCGGGACGTCGATCCCGACCGCTTGGGTTCGGCCTGGCGCGAGGAATGGGAGCGACGTTTGCCGACCGGCGATGGCAGTCGCGCGCTGCTGGGCGAATTCGTGCGCCTGATCGCGCTGCACCTGGGGGCCTTCGCAGACCCGCAGCTCGTCGACGGCTGGGCCGAGCGGCGGAGCTTGCAGGCCCGCCTGACCCGACTGTTCCGACGCGCCACGCTCGACCCCGCCGCGGCGTTCATCTTCCTGGCGTTGTCGGCGCTCGATTTCGAGCGCCTGCGCGGCGAGATCCTGCGCCGCGTCGTCTTTCCGCGCCTGCCGCTCGTCGCGTGATTCGACCGCGACCCGCGCGCTGGTTCGAATTGCTGGTCGCGCGCGACGACGCGACCCTTGCTCTCGAGGCGCTCGCAGGAACCGGCGCGATCGAACTCGAAGCGCGGCCGACGGCGGATTTGCCGGCGGCGCTTGCGGACCTGCGCCTGCCGATGCAGCAATTCTCGGAGCTCGCGCTGCGTTACCACGACTACTGGCCAGGCGATCACCTGCAGGCTTCGGCATTCCCCGAGCCTCCGGGGGCAACGCTCGCGCGCTGCCTGTCGCAGATCCGCGGCTGGGCGAAGGACGCGGAGCCCGTGATCGGAGAGCTGCAACGCGGCGACCTGGAGCGAGACGAGCTCGCCTGCTGGAAACAGGTGCTCGAAGCGCTGGCGGGAAGCCGCCTCGATCTGGCGCAGTTGGCGAGTGCCGGGCCTGTCCTGCAGGCGCGGTTGTTCGTCTTCGCACCGGGCAGCGCGGTGGCGTATCCGCCGGGTCTGCTGGTCCGGGAGTTCGGGGCCGGCGAGCGACTGCATGCGTTGGCGCTGGGAACCGTCGACGACGTGCAGCGGCTCGTGCAGCAGGCGAATGCGCTCAAGGCCCGTGTCCTTGGCCTCCCGGCGTGGCTGCAGCGCGACTGGCACGCCAATGAAGTGCGCGTCGCAGGCCGTCTCGCCGAGCTTGGGCACGAGGCCGGCGCGATGCACGAGCAGCTGGCGGCACTCGCCGATCGCCACGGCCTGCGCCGCGCGCTGGGCGACGCTGCGCGCCTGCAATGGGTGCTGGCCAACGTCCGCGCGCTGGAGGCGGGCGAGCTCTTTTGTTGGATCACGGGCTGGACCAGCGATGTCGCGGGGCAGCGCCTCGCGGGCGCCCTCGATCGTTCGCCTGCGCGCTCGATCCTCCACCGCCCGGCCCCGCCCGCGGCGACGGCGGCACCGCTGCTGCTGGCGAACCCATGGTGGGCGCGGCCATTCGAGGTCTTCAGCAGCGCCCTCGGCATGCCTTCGCGCAACGAGGCCGACCCGAGCGTGCTGCTCGCGTTCGTCGTGCCGCTGATGTTCGGGTACATGTTCGCCGACGTCGGGCAGGGACTGCTGATCGCGCTTGGCGGGTGGTTCCTGCGCAAGCGTTTTCCGCTCGCGCGGCTGTTCGTCGCCGGCGGGCTCGCCGCGGCGGCGTTCGGAGCGGTGTTCGGCAGCGTGTTCAGCCTGCACGGATTCCATGCACTTTGGTTCGCACCGCTCGATGATCCGCTGACGGTCCTGCTGCTTCCGCTCGTCGGCGGTGCCGCATTGCTGGCGTTCGGCCTGCTGCTCTCGGGGGTCGAGGCGCACTGGCGCGGCGAGCTTTCGCGTTGGCTCGCCACCGACGTGGGATTCATTGCGGTCTACCTTGGGCTGATCGGTGGCGTCGCACGGACCGCGGGTTTCGCGGTCGCGGCGGTGGGCGCCCTGGCGTTCTGCCTGGGCCATGGCTGGCGCGAGCGCCGGCTCGCCGCAATCCCGGCCGCGCTGGCCGAGCTGGTCGAGCGCACGCTGCAGATCATGATCAACACGCTGTCCTTCGCGCGCGTGGGTGCGTTCGCACTCGCTCACGCAGGCCTGTCGTCGGCCATCGTCACGCTGATGCACGCGAGCGGCAATGCGCTGGTGCAGGTCCTGGTGCTGGTCGCCGGCAATGCGATCGTCATCGTCCTCGAGGGCCTGGTCGTCTCGATCCAGACGACGCGCCTCGTGCTGTTCGAGTTCTTCACCCGGTTTCTCGCGGCGGATGGCCGGGTGTTCCGTCCGCTGCCTGTTCCCCCGTCGACCCTGCAGGAGAGAGGAATGAAAACGTCGTACAAGTTCACCACGGCGCTGGTCGCGCTCGCGCTGGTCCTGGGCATCGGCGCCACCGCGCTCCTGGTCACGATGGTGCCGGCGCTCGCCGCCACGCCGCCCGGCGCTGTTGCGGGCGGCGGAGGCGACGCGTCGAGCTTCGGCCTGATGGCAGCCGCGGTGTCGACTGCGCTGGCAGCGCTGGGCGCGGGCTTCGCGGTTGCCCGTGTCGGAACGGCTGCGGTCGGTGCGCTGGCGGAAAAGCCGGAGCTGTTCGGTCGCCTGCTGATCTTCGTGGGTCTCGCGGAAGGGATCGCGATCTACGGGCTCATCGTGTCCATCCTGATCCTCAACCGGCTTGCGTGATGCCGGTCCCGATCTACCTGGGCGACGAGGCGGGCGCGGCCGGATACCGGCTGGCCGGCGTGGAGGCTGGCATTCCCGCTCCGGGCGAAGAGGGTGCGGCGCTGCAGGAGGCGCGTGCGCGTGCGCCGCTGGTGCTGGTGTCGGCGGCCGTCGCAGCGCACATCGATGCGCGCGCGCTGCGCGAGGCGCTGGCGGCGCTGACGCCGCTGGTCGTGATCGTTCCCGACATCCAGGCCGAGGTCGCGCGTCCCGACCTGGTCGCGCGACTGCGCGGGCAACTGGGCTTTCCGGAATGACGCTCGAGCAGCGCGCGCAGGGGCTGCTCGACCTGGTCGAGAGCGAGCGCAGGACGCGCAGCGAAGCGATCGTTGCCGAAGCGCGCAGCCGCGCCTTCGTGCTTGTCGCGCAGTCTCACGCCAGCGCGCGAGCGCGGATGCGGGAAGCCTATGCCGAGGAGCGCCAGCGCGCGCAGGCGCGGGTCGCAGCGGCGCTCGCCAACCTGCAGACCCGGCGCCGCCTGCACGAGCAGCAGCGCAGCGCAGCCCTGCTGGCGCTCGGCTGGCAGCGTTTGCCCGGGGCATTGCGCGCGCGCTGGCGAGACGCCGGTCTGCGCAAGCTGTGGGTCGACGCGGCCGTGACCGAGGCCGGGCGCGTGCTTCCGCGCGGGCCATGGCGGTTCGTCCATGCAACCGATTGGTCCGCCGGGGAGCAGCAGGCGCTGGTCGCCCGGCTCGCGCAGGATTCCGGTGTGTCGCCGGAACTGGTCGCCGACGCCGGCATCGACGCCGGGCTGCGCATCGTCGCCGGCGGAAATGTCGTCGACGCAACGCTTGCGGGTCTCGTCTGCGACCGTGACGAGATCGGCGCGAAGCTGCTGCGGCGGCTCGAGCAGTCCCCATGAGCCGCGCGTCGATCCGCTCGATCAGCGGTCCGGTGCTGCACGCGACCGTCAGCGGCCCGTTCAGGCTGCGCGAGGCGGTAGAGGTCGGTCCGCAGGCGCTGCTGGGCGAGGTGGTGCGCCTGCACGACGACGAGATCGTGGTCCAGGTCTACGAGGACACGACGGGATTGCGTCCGGGCACCGAGGTCGTCGGCCACGGACTTCCGCTGGCGATCCGCCTCGGCCCCGGTCTGCTGGGGAACATCTTCGACGGATTGCTGCGACCGCTCTCCGGAGCGGACTCGACGTTCGTCGCCCCTGGAATGCATCGGGCAGCGCCTTCAACTTTCGCTTTCGAGCCGCGTGTCGTGGTGCAAGACACGCTGGCTCCCGGCGGAACCTACGGCATCGCAACCGGCGCGTCCGGACGCGCGCAACGCTGCATTTGTCCGCCCGACGCCGGCGGGGCGGTGATTGCGATCGCCCCGCCGGGCAATTATGCCGAGGACGCGACGGTATGCACGCTGCGCCTGGGCGATGGCCGCATTCACGAGCTGGCGATGTGCCACGACTGGCCGGTGCGCACGCCGCGGCCGGTGCGACGGCGAATGCCTTCCACCGCTCCACTGGTCACCGGCCAGCGGATCATCGATTGCCTGTTTCCGGTCGCGCAGGGCGGACGTGCCGCCGTCCCGGGTGGCTTCGGCACCGGCAAGACGGTGTTGCTCGAAGCGCTGGCCAAGGGCTGCAACGCCGACGTCATCGTCTACCTGGGCTGCGGCGAACGCGGCAACGAGATGGCCGGCGTGCTCGAGGAGTTTCCGCAGCTCACCGATCCGAAGACCGGACGCCCGCTGATGGAGCGCACGGTGATCATCGCCAACACATCGAACATGCCGGTGGCGGCACGCGAGGCGTCGATCTACTGCGCGATCACCGTCGCCGAGTATTTCCGCGACCAGGGTCAGGACGTCGCGCTGATGGCCGATTCGACCAGCCGCTGGGCGGAAGCGCTGCGCGAGGTGTCGGGGCGCTTCGGCGAGCTGCCCGGCGAGGGCGGCTACCCGGCGTACCTTTCGTCGCGCCTCGCCGATTTCTACGAGCGCGCGGCCATCGTCGAGACGCTGGGCGCAGATCGCGGTTCGGTGACGGTGATCGGCGCGATCAGCCCGCCGTCCGGGGACCTGTCCGAGCCGGTGACCAGCCACACCAAGCGCTACGTCAAGGCGTTCTGGACGCTCGACGCCAAGCGCGCGCAGGCGCGCTTCTACCCGGCCGTGCATCCGCTGCAGTCGTATTCCGAGTACGCGCGCGACCTCGCTCCCTGGTGGGCGGCCAACGGCAACGGCGACTGGCTGAAGCTCCGCCGCCGTTTCCTGACGTTGCTCGACGAGCAGGCGCACCTCGAGCGGATGGCGCGGATCATCGGTAAGGATGCACTGCCGCTGCGCCAGCAGCTGACGCTTTTCTGCGCCGACCTCGTCAACGACGCGTTCCTCCGGCAGTCGGCATTCTCGCCGGTCGACCGCGTCTGCAGCCCCCGCCGCCAGGCCCTGATGATGCGATTGGTCGGCAGGTTCGTCGACCTGGCGGAGGCCGCCATCGCCGCAGGAGTGCATCCCGACCGGCTCGCCGAGCTGCCGTCGCTGCGCCCGCTGCAGCGGATGGGCGAGGACATCCCCGACGCCGAGGTCGCGCGCTTCGCGACGCTGGAAGCGGATCTCGATCGCGATTTCGCGGAACTCATGCGCAGCCACGAGGCAGGCGATGCGACTCACCGCTGAGGGCGCCGCGTCGCGGATCGAGGGCCCGTTGCTGTTCCTGCGGCGGACGCTCGAGGTCGGCCTGAACGATGCGGTGCAGGTCGTCGGCGGCGACGGCCGAACGCGGCTGGGGCGCATCGCGGCGATCGACGGATCGTTCATGACGATCGAGGTGCTCGAGTCGACGTCGGGTCTGGCGCTGTCCGACACCGTCGTGCGCTTCTTCGGCGAGCCGCTGACCTTCGGACTCGCACCGTCGATCCTGGGCCGCGTGTTCAACGGCGTCGGACAGGTCATCGACGGTGGCCCGCCCGTCGCGGCGCGGCAGACCCAGCGCATCGAAGGCCTGCCGATCAATCCGGTGCAGCGCGCAGGCCCGCGCGATTTCATCGAGACCGGCGTCACCGCGCTGGACCTGATGAACAGCCTGGTGCGCGGCCAGAAGCTGCCCATATTCTCCGGCGGCGGGTTGCCGCACGACCGCCTCGCCGTCGAGATCGCCACCCATGCGCGGCTGCGCCACGAGTCCGCGGCGGGTGGCGATTTCGTGATCGTGTTCGCCGGCATCGGCGTGCCTTACGACAGCGCCGAATTCTTTCGCAGGAGCCTCGAGCAGTTCGGTGCGCTGGAACGCACCGCGCTGTTCCTGAACCTCGCCAGCGATTCGTCGACGCAGCGGCTGCTGACCCCACGCTTCGCGCTGACCGCGGCCGAGTACCTCGCGTTCGTCGAGGGCAAGCACGTGCTCGCGATCCTGACCGACATGACCAACTACGCGGAGGCGCTGCGCGAGGTGTCGTCGTCCAAGGGAGAGATACCGAGCCGCAAGGGTTTTCCCGGCTACATGTACTCGGACTTGGCGAGCCTTTTCGAGCGCGCAGGCTGCATCCGCGGGGTGAAGGGAACGCTGACGCAGCTGTCGATCCTGACCATGCCTGCCGACGACATCGGCCATCCGATCCCCGACCTGACCGGCTACATCACCGAAGGCCAGATCGTGCTTTCGCGCGACCTCGACCGGCGCGCCGTCTATCCGCCGATCGACGTGCTGCCGTCGCTGTCGCGCCTGATGAAGGATGGCATCGGCGAGCGCTACACCCACGCCGATCATCCGGCGCTGTCGAGCCAGCTCTACGCGGCCTACGCGCGCGCCGTGCAGGCGCGCGTGCTGGCGAGCGTCGTCGGCGAGGAAGGACTCGCCGCCACCGATCGCCAGTACCTGGCGTTCGGCACGGCTTTCGAGAACGACCTCGTCAGCCAGGCCGAGGCGCGCACGCTTGAGCAGAGCATGGAGGCCGGCTGGCGCCTGCTCGCAGGCCTGCCTCCGGCCGAGCTGACGCGCCTGTCCGATGCGCAGATCGCGGCGCATGTCGCCCCCCGAAGCGGCGGTCGCGCCGACGCGAAAGGCTGAGCATGTCCGCGACCGCGATGCCTGCCCCGGTCCGCGACGCGCCTGGAGCGCCCGAGTGAGCGAGGCGAGCGTCACCCGCGCCGCCGTGCTCGAGATGAAGGACGAGCAGCGCGCGATGCACGAGGGCTACGTTTTCCTCGACGAGAAGTGCCTGCTGCTCGGCGGCGAGATCCTGCGCGAGCTTGCGCGCTATGCCAAGATCGACCGCGCCTTGATCGACGCCCAGCAGGAGGCGGCGAAGGCGCTGCAGGCAGCCATCGCCCGGCACGGCCTCGAGGACCTGCAGGTCTACCCGCCGCTCGACCAGGGCGCCGCGACCCTTTCGCGCGAAGCGCGTTCGATCATGGGGGTGCGCCTGCAGCAGGTGACGTGGCACCCGGCGCAGGAGGCGGCGCGGCCGTCGGTGCAGCCCTCGCCCGAGGCCGAGGCCTGCCGGCGGGCGTTCGTCGCGCTGGTCGCGTTGGCGGCGCGCCTGGCCGCGGCCAGCGGGAACCTCGAACGGCTTTCCTACGAATACCGGCGCTCGGTGCGACGCGCGCGCGCCCTGCAGGACGTATTGCTGCCCGAACTCGATCAGCGGCTCCAGCGCGTAGAGACCCGCCTCGAGGAGCTCGAGCAGGAGGACGCGATCGCGATGCGCATCCGCGCCTGATCAGCGGGTCCCGGGCCGCAGGCGCAGGTGGATGTTCTTGAGTTGCGTGAACTGCAGCAGTTCCTCGAGGCATTCCTCGCGCCCGAACCCCGACTGCTTGACGCCGCCGAAAGGCGCGCCGAGGAAATGCCTGCCGACCTCGTTGATCCAGACGTAGCCCGCCTCGACCGCCATCGCGGTGCGATGCGCGGTGTCGAGGTCGCGGGTCCGGATCGAGCGCGCGCGAGGATAGCATTGGACCCCGACGCGGCAAATCCGCCCGCTTTGCCCCGGCGCAGGCTCAGTTCCAGAGATCTACGGGTTTCCCCTGCGCGCGCAGGCGGTCGGCCCGCGCCCGCAGCCAGCGCTGGAACGACGGCTCGGCGACGTAGCCGCGATCGGCAACGTAGGCGAAGGACGAGGAGAAGTGGAACGGTCGCAGGTAGGCGTCGATGCGGAAGACCTCGCTGCCGGCGGCATCGAAGAACACCACCGACGGCGTGTAGATGATGCCGAGCTCGCGCGCCCACGCCGCCGCGGTGGTGCTGCGGCCGGCGGGCGTCACCAGCGGCGTTGCCGCCGAGATCGCAAAGCGTGCGACGTCGAAGCGCCGGACCTGCGCCATGACCTCGGGATGGCGGAAGCCTTCGCGGTGCAGCTCGTCGCAGGCCGGGCAGTCGACGGTCTCGAAGATCACGGCGAGCGGCCTGCCGTCGGCGCGCCGCGCCAGGTCGTAGGGCGGCGCCATGAAGAACGGCTCGTCGTGCAACGTCGGGCTCGCTTCCTCCCTGACATGGGCCTGCAGCCAGCTCGCGAGCGACTGCTCGTCGCTCGCGCCTGCGCCGCGACGTAGTCGAGGACCGCTTCGAAGCGCTGCGGCGGCCAGTAGCCGTCGAGCCTCGCGACGACCTTGCCCTGCTCGTCGAAGAACAGGAGCGTCGGCGTGAACTGGACCCGCAGCTGCCGGGCGAGCTCCTTCTCCGGCATCTTGCGCCCGTCGATCCAGGTCGTTTCGCGATCGCCCCAGAGGTCGAGCGCGATCGCGACGAAGTGCCTGCGCGTGGTCTCGACGATCGACCGCTGCGCGAAGTTCACCCCCATCAGCTTCGCGCAATAGGGGCAGCCGTCCTGGCCGAAGTAGACGAGCAGGCGCTTGTGCTCGCGCGCCGCGTCGGCGATGTCCTCGCGGAAATCGAGGAAGGTCGTCGCGAACCATGGGGGGATTTCGATGGGCTGCGGCGCCGCACCCTGCGCGGCCGCGGCACCGGCGCCCGAAGCAAGCGCCAGCACGAACATCACGATGGCCCCGATTCTCATGCGCACCCGTCCATCGACGCAAGCCACTGCCCAATTTTCGAGTATCGACGCGCCGGCCAAGGAGGTCAACCACTTCGGAGTCAACCACTGCGGCGCGGCCCGGCTGATACGATGACGGTCGTTTCATGGGAGCGCAATTGGCATCGACCGGGGGGAAGTCCGGAACGCCGCTGCTGCTGGCGTCCACGGCGACGCAGTGGCTGGGGACGGCGCGCATCCCACGCGCCCTTGCCGAAGTCGGCTTCGAAGTGTCGCTGCTGACGCCGCGCAACGCGCTCGCCGAGAACAGCCGCCACGTCGCGAAGCTCGGCTACATCCCCGATGGTGCGACGCCTGCCCAGTGGGCTGCGGCGTTCGGCGCAATGGTCGAGGCGACGTCTCCCCGCATCGTCGTGCCCTGCGACGACATGGCATTCCGGCTGCTGAGCCTGATCGCGCGGGCGGATCGGCCCATGGTGCGGCCGGACATCGCGCCGCGACTGTCGGCGCTGATCAGGCATTCGCTGGGAGATCCTGCCCATTACGATGCGAGCGTCGACAAGACGTTGCTGCCGCCTGCCGCCCAGGCGCTGGGCATTCGGGTTCCACCGTATGCCGTGGTCGAGGCGCCGCCGGAGGCGGAGGCATTTGCCGCCGCACAGAGCTACCCGGTGGTCCTGAAGCGGGGACACGGATTCGCAGGCCAGGGTGTGGCGATCTGCGCCGACAGCCTCGCGCTCGCGCGCGCGTTCGAGGCGTTCACGCAGGCCAACGCCCAGGACCCGATGTGCACGATTCCCAGCCGACACCTCGTGCAGGCGCACATCCCGGGGCGCATCCAGTACTGCATCGCGACCGCGTGGAACGGCGAACTGCTCGCCGGATATGCGGCCGAGAAGGTCGTCGCAGATCCGGAGCCGGTCGGCCCTCCGACGGTCACCCGCTACTTCCGGTCGCCGGCGCTGCGCGAGATCACCGCGAGGCTCGTCAGGGGGTTCGGGATCAGCGGGCACTTCTTCGCGGAATTCGTGGTCTCCGATCAGGGAGGCGAGGCCAGCCTGCTCGAACTCAACCGGCGCATCACGCCCGCATCCCACCGCGGCAGCACGCGCAACGTGGATTTCTGCGCAGCGCTGTATGCCGGAGTGCATGGCAGGCCGTCGACCTCGGGCGCCGACATCGCCGAGGGCGACGAGGGCATCAACGTGTTCTTTCCCGGCGAATGGCTGCGCGATCCGGAAAGCCGGTATCTGACCGACCACCCGGTCGACATTCCCTGGGACGAGCCCGAGCTGTTCGAGGCGCTGCTGGCGCTGCGGCACGTGCGCTGACGCGGGGCACGTCGCCAGCGGTCAGTTCAGCACGCCCGCCAGCTCGCGCCGGTAGCGGCGCACGATGTCGCTGTCGCCGGGCAGGGCCGCGAACACGGTCAGCATCATCTTGCGCCCGACGTCGTCGCCGAATTTGCGGTCGGTGCGCACGATCGCGAGCAGCTGCTCGAGCGCGGGCTCGTAATCGCCGCTCGCCGCAAGCGCGCGTGCATACGCGAGCTTCGCCGCGCAATCCGGAGGCACTGCGGCGGCTTGGCGCGCCAGCGTGGCGAGGTCGGTGCCGGCGTCGCCGGCAAACGCCGCGCGCGCCTTGATGGCGGCGAGCCTGCGCTCGTCGCGCATGTTGCGCCGCGATGCCTCGATCCCGCCGATCAGCGCATTCGCGTCCGCAGGTCGACCCGCCGCGAGCAGCGCCTCGACCTGCGTCAGCAGCAGGTCCTCGTCCTGCGCGTCGATCGCCTGCGCCTCGTCCAGCTTGATGAGCGCGGCATCCGCATTCCCGGTGGCCATCAGCGCCTTGGCCGCGGCGACGAGCGGGGCGGCGGGCGAGGGCAGGGCCCCCGCGAGAAAATCGCGTATCGCCCCTTCCGGCAAGGCGCCGGTGAATTCGTCGACGACGTTGCCGTCGATGAACAGCTTGCAGTTCGGAATGCTGCGCACCCCGAAGCTCCCTGCGAGCTCGGGTTCGTCTTCGGTATTGAGCTTGGCGAGCGTCAGGCGGCCGGCGTATTCGGTGGCGATGCGGTCGAGGATCGGCCCGAGCGTGCGGCAGGGCCCGCACCACGGCGCCCAGAAGTCGACCAGGACCGGACGCCGTCCGGAACCCTGCAATACCACGTCGTCGAAGTTGGTGCGCGTAACGTTGATCGCAGTCATGTCGTCGGCAATCGGGGTCCGAAATCATTCAATTGGGGCCGGCGAACCGCGAACGCAAGTCGTGCGTCGCGCGTCGCGAATCCCGGCCGGGGAGCGCCTAGAACCGCTCGACCCAGGGCCGCAGTTCGATCTCCCAGGTCCAGGCGCTGCGGGGCTGCTCGAGCACGTGCAGATAGCTGCTCGCGATCGCGTCGGGGTCGAGCCTGGAATCGGGAGCGTCCCCGGGCGCGGCCTGCCCAGGACGCCCGATCGCGCCGTCGATCACGAAGTGCGCGACGTGGATGCCCCGGGGTGCGAGTTCCCGCGCCATGCTCTGCGCGAGGGCGCGCACCGCGAACTTTCCCATGGCGAACGGTGCCGATTCGGCATACCCCTTGACGCTTGCCGATGCCCCGGTGAACAGGATCGCACCCCTGCCCCGGACCAGCATCCGGGAGGCGGCACATTGCGCCACCGCAAAGGCGCCGAATCCGTTCACCAGCAACACGCGCCTGACTTCGCCAGGGTCGAGCGCCGTCAGCGGGCCGCGCGCACGGGCGCTGGCGTTGTAGACGACGACGTCCGGCGGCCCCATCTGCATGTCGACCGCATCGAAGAGCCGGGCGACCTCCATTTCGTCCTGGGCATCGCAGCGAAACGCCTTCGCGCCGATCTCGTCGCACAGCGATGTCAGCTTCGACGGATCGCGGGCCGCGAGCGCGACGGCCATCCCCCGGCCGGCCAACCTGCGGGCGACCGAGGCAGAAAGCCCCATGCCTGCGCCGACGATCAGGGCGGTCGTGTAAGGAAGCTTGTTCGTGTCAGGGTCTGTCGGCATGCTCGAGTATCGCAAAATCGAGACCGGCCAGCAGCGTCGCCGTGTCGCGCATCAGGCGAGTCTGCGGGCGCGCGCGTCGCGCCGTCGATCAGGCTGCGCAGGGCGTTCGGCACGCTCGGCAGCAGGAGATCGTAATTCGACAATGCGGCCAGCCGCACGCGCGCCGGAAGCGCGGGACCCGAGCCCGGCGCGACGAGGACCAGAGGCTCGCGCGACCGCATCCGGTATTCGAGCTGGGGGGCGCGGCGGATCGAACAGCAGGGCCAGGTCGAGCCGCCCCGCGATCAGCCATTCGCGCAGGTGCGTGCTGAGCGACTCGGCAACCGCGATGACGGCGTCGGGGAAGCGCTGGCGGAAGCGGTGGACGAGGGGCGCGGCCATCACGTGGGCAACGCGCGGCGGCAAGCCCACCGAGACACGCCCGCGCGGACTCGCGTTCCAGCCCCGCAATTCGTCGCGCGCGCGTTGCGTCGGGTCCACGGGACTATCAAGGGCCGACGGATCGAGCGCTTGCAGCATCGGCTGCGGCAAGGGGCCCGGCAATGGATGGGTCATCGAATATTCGCATCGCTGCTATGCTACCGATGCGCTACCGTTCTGGCCAGCGCCACCGCAGAATCGCTCCCTGTCTTCTTCGCATCGTCGCGTGAGGCTCGATCCGCTCGTGTCGTCGCCACCGTCACCTCCATCCGCACCGCTTTCGTATCACGCATCCCCCAGCCGACCGAAGCTGAGGTTGCCCGCCGGTGCATGCGACACGCACGTCCATGTGTTCGGGCCGCAGCCGCGGTTTCCTTTCGCGCCCGGGCGCAATTTCACGCCCTGCGAGGCGCCGAAGGAGAAGCTGTTCGCGCTGCACGCACTGCTCGGCATCGAGCGCTGTGTCGTCGTGCAGTCGAATGCCCATGGTTACGACAACTCGGTGACCGAGGATGCGCTCTCTGTGAAGAACGGCGCCTACGTCGGCATCGCGCTGCTGCCGCTGTCGGTCGACGACGCCGAGCTCGCGCGGCTCGACGCCGCAGGCTTCCGTGGCGCGCGTTTCCATTTCATGCGCCACCTGGGTGCCGCGACACCGATCGAGGACGTCGTCGCGTTCGGCGGGAGGCTCGCGCGCATCGGCTGGCACCTGCAGCTGCATTTCGAGAGCTCGCTGGTGCACGAGCTCGCCCCTGCGCTGCTGCGCTCGCCGGTCCCCGTGGTCATCGATCACATGGCGCGGATCGACGCCTCGCGTGGTCTCGACCAGCCCGACTTCCGCAAGCTGCGCGAACTGATGCGCGATCCGCGGTTCTGGGTGAAGGTCAGCGGTCCGGAGCGCGCGTCGCGCCAGGGTCCGCCCTACGCCGACGCGGTACCGTTCGCGAAGGCGCTGGTCGAGGACGCGGGGGATCGCGTGCTGTGGGGCACCGACTGGCCGCATCCGAACCTCGATCACGTGCCCGACGACGGCCTGCTCACCGACCTGATCGCGCAGGTCGCGCCGATGCAGGCCGAGCGGCAGGCGCTGCTCGTGGCCAACCCCGAACGCCTCTACGGTTTCGGTTCCCGGTCATGAAGCGTTTCGAAGGCAAGTTCGCGATCGTCACCGGCGCCGGCTGCGTCGGCACTGGCTGGGGCAACGGCCGCGCAGTGCGACGTCACCGATGCGGGGTCGGTCGCGGCGACGGCCGCGATGGCGCGCGACGCATTCGGTCGCATCGACGTGCTGCCCGGGAGCGAAGCGGACTTCGACGCCTAGTACGAGCAGGAGCACCTGCCTGGGCTGGCATCGGTTCCGGGCACCGTGCGCGCGATGCGCTACTGCGATGTCGACGGCCATCCGCGCTACCTCGCCTGCTACGACCTGGTGCGGCCCGAGATCCTGGGCAGCCCGCCCTGGCTGGCCGTGCGCGCGACGCCGTGGAGCGACCGCGTTCGGCCGACGTTCGTCAACACCCGGCGGACGATGTTCCGGCGTGCCTGATCCTGCTCCCCCCGATTTGCGCGGGGAAGCTTCATTCGGCGGCGCGATTGGTGTGTAATCGCGTCACCGAACCCCGGAACACGACCATGAGCGCTCCTTGCACAGCCTTCACCGCCGCGCGCGATTTCCTGCTCGCGCACCGCACCGACTATGCAACGGCCATCCGCGAATTCCGCTGGCCCGCGCTGTCGCAGTTCAACTGGGCGCTCGATCACTTCGATCCGATGGCGCGCGCCAACGACGCGCCTGCGCTGTGGATCGTCGGCGAGGACGGCAGCGAGCACAGGCGCTCGTTCCGGCAGATGTCCGAGCGCTCGTCGCAGGTCGCCAACCACCTGAAGGGCCTCGGGGTGCTGCGCGGCGATCGCATCCTGCTGATGCTGGGCAACGAGCTCGCGCTGTGGGAGACGATGCTGGCAGCGATGAAGCTCGGCGCAGTGGTCATTCCCGCCACTGCGCTGCTGACGGCCGACGACCTACGCGATCGCATCGAGCGCGGCCGCGTGCGCCATGTCGTTGCGGCGAGCGCGCACGCGGCGAAATTCGCCGAAGTGGCCGGAAGCTACACCCGGATCTGCGTAGGCGCGCCCGCGGCGGGCTGGACGAACCACGACGACGCCGACCGGTTTCCTGCCGCGTTCGTTCCCGACGGCCCGACGCAGGCGAGCGACCCGCTGCTGCTCTATTTCACCTCCGGTACGACGTCGAAGCCCAAGCTGGTGCTGCATACCCACCAGAGCTATCCGGTGGGGCATCTGTCGACGATGTACTGGATCGGGCTCATGCCTGGCGACCTGCATCTCAACATCTCGTCGCCGGGATGGGCGAAGCATTCGTGGAGCTGCGTGTTCGCGCCATGGAACGCGGGTGCCTGCGTGTTCATCTACAACAGTGCGCGCTTCAACGCGCAAGGCCTGCTCGCGGCCCTCGCGCGTTGCGAGGTCACGACGCTGTGCGCGCCGCCGACCGTGTGGCGGCTGCTGATCCAGCAGGACCTCGCCGCCTGGCGCGGTCGCCTGAAGCTGCGCGAGGTCGTCGGGGCGGGCGAGCCGCTGAATCCCGAGATCATCGACCAGGTGCGCGAGGCCTGGGGAATCACGCTGCGCGACGGCTACGGCCAGACCGAGACGACGGCGCTGCTGGGCAACTCCCCCGGCCAGAGGCTCAAGCCCGGTTCGATGGGACGGCCGCTGCCCGGCTACCGCATAAGCCTGCTCGACACCGAGGGCCGTGCCACGGAGGAGGGCGAGGTCTGCCTCGATCTCGATGCGCATCCGCTGGGACTGATGCGCGGCTACGAGGACAGCTCGCAGGCGACGGCCCAGGCGATGCGCGGCGGCCATTACCACACCGGCGACACCGCGACGCGCGACGCCGACGGCTATGTCACCTTCGTCGGGCGCGCCGACGACGTGTTCAAGGCCTCGGACTACCGGATCAGCCCGTTCGAGCTCGAGAGCGCACTGCTGGAGCATGCGGCGGTCACCGAAGTCGCGATCGTCCCCAGCCCCGATCCGATCAGGCTCGCGGTGCCCAAGGCGTTCGTGACGCTGGCCGCCGGAAGCGCAGCGGGGCGCGAGCTCGCCGAGGACATCCTCGCTTTCGCGCGCGGCAAGCTCGCCGCGTACAAGCGCGTGCGCAGGATCGAGTTCGTCGCCGAGCTGCCCAAGACGCTGTCTGGCAAGATCCGCCGCGTCGAGCTGCGCCACGCGGAGGCGGAGCGGCGCCAGCGCGGCCTGCGCGAGCCCCTCGAGTATTTCGAGGAAGACTTCCCCGGCCTCAAGCGCGACTAGGCGGCGGCCGGCCCGGCCGCAGCTGCGCTTCCCGAACGCATCGCCCGGCGGCCTCGCCCGCCGCGGGATACGTGCCGCTGTGCGCCGCACAACGCTGCAAAGGACTGTGTCGCTGTGCGCTGCACAACGCCGCCTTGGGCCACCCGGCGCGTGTATGTCCGTTCACGATATAGCGTGTTGCGACATACGTGGATAGCTGATATGGTTGAAACCAAAAAAACAGAGTGGCCGTGGAAGTGCGCGAAGCGCCGGATGAAAGGCGCGCGCGCATCGTCGCGCCGGCCCCGGCGCGTCGCGATAAACCATCAGTAGGAGGAGACCGATGACCGCTGCACCCGCGTTTTTTTCCAGGGAGAGAATCGTCGCCGGGCCGGGCTTCAATCGCTGGCTCGTTCCACCCGCTGCGCTCGCCGTGCATCTGTGCATCGGCCAGGCCTATGCGTTCAGCGTGTTCAACGCCCCGCTGACCAAGGTCATCGGCATCACGCAATCGGCCCCGGACGACTGGAAGCTGACGACGCTCGGCTGGATCTTCAGCCTGGCGATCGTCAGCCTCGGCCTGTCGGCGGCGTTTGCCGGACGGTGGATCGAGAAGGTCGGTCCGCGCGTCGCGATGTTCGCTGCCGCGTGCTGCTTCGGCGGCGGATTCCTGGTCTCGGCGGTCGGTGTCTGGGCCCACCAGATCTGGCTGCTCTACCTCGGCTACGGGGTGATCGGGGGCTGCGGCCTGGGCATCGGCTACGTCTCGCCGGTGTCGACGCTGATCAAGTGGTTCCCGGACCGTCGCGGCATGTCGACGGGCATGGCGATCATGGGCTTCGGCGGCGGCGCGATGATCGGGGCGCCACTGTCGGTGTACCTGATGAGTGCGTTCAAGTCGGCGACCTCGGTCGGCGTGGCCGAGACCTTCGTCGTCATGGGGATCGTCTACTTCATCTCGATGTGCATCGGCGCCTTCGCCGTGCGGTTGCCGGCTGCGAACTGGAAACCCGAGGGCTGGGTGGCACCCGCGGCGCCGAAGAAACTCGTGACCAGCAATCACGTGCACATCGACCAGGCCCTCAAGACGCCGCAGTTCTGGCTGATGTGGTGGGTGCTGTGCCTGAACGTCACCGCCGGCATCGGCGTGATCGGCCAGGCGTCGGTGATGATTCAGGAGAGCTTTTCGGGACGCGTGAGCGCCGCCGCCGCTGCAGGTTTCGTCGGCCTGATGAGCCTGTTCAACATGGGCGGACGCTTCGTCTGGGCCTCGGCGTCGGATTACCTGGGACGCAAGACGACGTACTACGTGTTCTTCGCACTGGGAATCTTCCTGTATGCGGTGGTGCCCGGCACCGGACACATTGGCAGCGTCGCACTGTTCGTGCTCTGCTACCTGATCATCATCAGCATGTACGGCGGGGGCTTCGCGACGATTCCGGCGTACATCGCCGACGTGTTCGGGACCAGGTTCGTCGGCGGCATCCATGGCCGGATCCTGACCGCGTGGTCGGCGGCCGGGGTCTTCGGCCCGGTGCTGGTGAACTACATCCGCCAGTACCAGATCGACCACGGCGTGGCCAAGGCCGATGCCTACACGGTGACGATGTACATCATGGCGGCGCTGCTGGTGGTCGGCTTCCTGTGCAACCTGTTCATCCGCCCCGTTCACGAGAAGCACCACATGCCCCAGGACGAGGTCACGGAGACCGACGCGATCGCGCTGGCGGGCAGCGCAGCCGCGGACTAGCGGTTGCAGGCTTCGCGGAGATTGCCCGATACCGGACTCAACGAATCAGGAGCTAAGAAATGGCTGAAATCGTCCCGCGTCAGCACGGCAACGGCTGGCTGCTCATCGTGTTCTGGCTCTACGTCGGCGTTCCCCTCGCATGGGGGGTCATTTCCACGATCGGGAAGTCGATGGCGCTGTTCAAGTAGGGTTCGAGAGGCTCGACCGGGAGACAGGGGGCGCGAGCCCCCTGTCTCTTTTCGTGCCCCCCCTCGGGTACGATAGCCAAACGATGTCGCGCAGGGACAGCAACCGATCCGAGACCTGGCTCGCGGCCGAGCGCGCGCTGGCGCAGCGCGCGGTCGCCGGCGCGATCGGCCTCGGCACGCTCGCGGCGCTGCTGCTGATCGCGCAGGCGTGGCTGCTCGCGCGAACGCTGGCCGCCGCCGTGCTGCACGAGACACCGCTCGCCCAGCTCCTGCCCTCGCTGTGGCCTCTCGTTCCGATACTCGCGGCCCGCTTCGCGGTTGCGGCGGCGACCGAGCAGGTCGGCGTGCGCGGGGCGGTGGCGATCAAGGAAGACCTGCGCGACAGGATCTTCCACCATCTCCAGCGCCTCGGTCCGACATTCCTGCAGGCGCGGCACAGCGGCGAGCTGGCCGCGACAGTCGTCGACGGCGTGGAGGCACTCGAGTCGTACTACGCACGCTACCTGCCGCAGAAGGCACTGGCGATCAGCGTGCCGGTCGCAATCCTCGCCTTCGTGGTCCCGCGCGACTGGATCTCCGGCCTGGTGCTAGTCGCGAGCGCGCCGATGATCGTCGTGTTCATGATCCTGGTCGGCACCGGCGCCGAGCGGCGCAACCAGCGCCAATGGCGGGAGCTGGCACGGATGAGCGCGCATTTCCTCGACGCGCTGCAGGGCCTGACGACGCTGAAGCTCTTCGGCGCATCGCGACGCGAGGCCGACGTCATCGCCCGCGTGTCCGACGACTATCGCCGCAGCACGATGTCCGTGCTTCGCATCGCCTTCCTGTCGTCGGTCGTGCTCGAGTTCTTCTCGGCGGTGGGCATCGCGCTGGTCGCGGTGCTGATCGGCTTTCGGCTGCTGCAGGGCCACCTGGGCCTGGAAGCCGGGCTTTTCGTGCTGCTGCTCGCCCCCGAGTATTACGCTCCGCTGCGCAGCCTCGGGACACATTACCACGCCCGGATGGACGCGATCGCGGCGGCCGAGCGCATGATCGACGTGCTGGATGCGCCGGCGGCGGAGCCTGCCGGGGCGGCGGCGCGCCCGGCCCTCGGGCGCCCGTTCGACGTGCGCTTCGACGACGTGCATTTCGCCTACGAGCCCGGTCGTGACGCGCTGCGCGGCGCGAGCTTCACGCTGGAAGCCGGGCGCGTCACCGCGCTTGTCGGGCCGAGCGGCGCGGGCAAGAGCACGGTGCTCAACCTGCTGCTCGGCTTCGCCAGCGCCCAGCGCGGACGCGTGGAGGCCGGCGGACACGACCTGGCGGGCGTCGGTCCTGCGCACTGGCTCGCCCATGTCGCGTGGCTGCCGCAGCGACCGCATCTGTTCGAGGGCAGCATCCTGGACAACATTCGCCTGGGCGTTCCCGGCGCGTCGATCGAGGCCGTTCGCGCCGCCGCCCGCGACGCCGATGCCGACGAATTCATCGGGCGCCTGCCGCAGGGCTACGACACCCCGCTCGGCGAGCGCGGCCAGAACCTTTCGGGCGGCCAGGTACAGCGCATCGCACTGGCGCGGGCGTTCCTGAAGGACGCCCCGCTGGTGGTAATGGACGAGGCGACAGCGAGCCTCGACCCCGAGACCGAGGCGCGGGTCATCGCGGCGCTCGCGCGGCTGGCGCGCGGACGCACGCTGCTGATCGTCGCCCACCGCCTGCGCAGCGTTCGCACGGCGGACCGAATCGTCGTCCTCGACGCGGGTCGCGTGGTCGAGCAGGGCACGCACGAGGTGCTCGCGCAGGCAGGCGGGCTGTATGCGCGGCTCGTGCGCGCGCACGACGCTGCGCCGCAGCGGGCGCCCGCGCTGCGGACGCACTGAGATGCGCGGCGACCTGCAGCTCGCGCGCAGGCTGCTGGGCCTGGCCCGTCCCTATCGCGGATGGCTCGCGCTGGGTGCGCTCTGCGCAGTGCTGACCCAACTCGCGAGCGTCGGCCTGATGGCCGTCGCCGGCAGGTTCATCGCCGCGATGGCGCTTGCCGGGGCGGCGGGTGTGCTCCTCAACTATTTCCTGCCGGCTGCGCTGATCCGCCTGTTCGCGATCCTGCGCACCGGCGGGCGCTACCTCGAGCGCGTGGTCACCCACGAGGCGACGTTCCGCCTGCTGGCGCATCTGCGGACCTGGTTCTTCCAGCGCCTCGAGCCGCTCGCACCGGCACGGCTCGAACGCCATCGCGGCAGCGATCTGCTGCAGCGCATCCAGGCCGACATCGACACGCTGCAGAACGCGTACCTCCGGCTGCTCGTCCCTGTCGTCGTCGCGGTGGCGGGCGTGCTGGTCGTGGCGATCGTCCTCGCTGGCACGATGCCGCAGGCAACGGCCGCGGTGGTCACCGTGCTGCTGGTCGCCGGAGTCGCGCTGCCGGTGGCGATGCGGCATCTGGGCGAGGCGCCCGGCGTCGCCCGGATCGAAGCGCGGGCGGCGCTTCGGGTGGCGGTGATCGACGGATTGCAGGGCATGGCCGAGCTTCGCGTCTATGGGGCCGCGGAAGCGCAGTCGCGGCGCATCGGCGCGCTGACGCGGACGCTGAACGCGCAGCAGCTGCGCCTCGCGCGGCTTTCGGGGCTGTCGGGCGCGGCGGTGGGGCTGTGCGCGAGCCTGGCGATGTGGGGCGTCGCGCTGCTGGGCGTCACGCTGGTGTCGCGCGGCAGCCTGATGCCGGCGGAGCTGCCGATGCTGGCGCTGTTCGTGCTCGCGAGCTTCGATGCAGTCGGCCCGCTGTCCGGGGCGCTGCAACAGGCAGGCGAGACCTTCGCCGCGGCGCGCCGAGTCTTCGAACTCGTCGATGCGGCGCCGGAGGTCGAGGAGCCGCCCGGCGACTCGCCGACGCCGCGGGACTGCGGCATCGCGATGCGCGGCGTCCGCATGCGCTATGGCGCCGACGAGTCATGGGCGCTCGACGGCCTCGACCTCGAGCTGCCGCCGGGGCGGCGGGTCGCGCTGGTCGGGCCGAGCGGCGCGGGCAAGAGCAGCATCGTCTCGCTGTTGCTTCGATTCCGGGAGTACCAGGAGGGGGACGTGAGTTTCGGGGGATGGGACCTGCGCAGTTACCGTGGCGAGGACCTGCGCCGCCGGGTCGCGGTGGTGTCGCAGGAGACCTACCTGTTCGACACGACGATCATCGAGAACCTGCGCATCGCCGATCCAGGTGCCGGTGACGAAGCGGTCATTCGCGCCGCGCGTGCCGCGCAGATACACGATTTCATCGTCTCGCTGCCCGAGGGCTACCGGACCTTCGTCGGCGAAGCGGGTGTGAGGCTTTCGGGCGGGCAGGCGCGCCGCATCGCGATCGCCCGCGCGTTGCTGAAGGATGCGCCGATCCTGCTGCTCGACGAGCCTACCGAGGGCCTCGATCCGGGGACCGAGCAGGCGCTGATCGAGTCGATCGAAACCCTGATGGCCGGGCGCAGCGTCCTCGTCATCACGCACAAGCCCGCCTACCTGGGCGATCGCGTCGACGAGGTGCTCGTGCTCGAGGGCGGTCGCGTCGTCGAGCGTGGAACCCATGCCGAGCTGCTGCGTCGCGGCGGGCCCTATGCCCGCTACCAGGATTACCTCGCCCTCCCGGAGGGGCCGCGCTGACGGCCCGGCGTGGCCGGTCGCGAACGCCGCTGCCCGGGCTCGCGGCGCACCGTCAACCCCCGCCGCTGCGCCGCCGTTCCTCTTCCTGGGTATCGAGCATCGCGGCGCCTGCGGCAGCGATCAGCACCATCATCACGGTGCCGACCAGCCAGGCGAAGTACCACGACCCGTAGGCGCCGAGGATGACCGCCATGACGATGACGCAGATGGCGATGAACATATAGACGACAAAACGCGCGAACGTCCGCATGACGAAATCGGCTCCTCAGTAGGCGTGCTCGTCGGATTCGATGCGTTGCGCGCTCACCTTGCCGCGCATCACCCAGAACGCCCAGCTCGTGTACCAGAGGATCAGCGGCATGAACACCGCGGTGAATCCCGACATCCAGGCCAGCGTGTACTCGCTGGACGACGCGTTCCACACGGTCAGGCTGTGCGAGGGCTCGGAGGACGAGGGCATCATGAACGGGAACATCGCGGCACCGACCGTGCCGATGATGCCGATCCAGGCGAGCGCCCCGAGCCACCAGGCGAGGTGCGAGGCACCCTTGCGCGACTGCGGCGAGGCCCAGCAGCAGGCCGGCATAGGCGGCCGCGGGCACCAGCCACAGGGTCGCGTGGCCGTGGAAGTTGACCAGCCAGTCGCCGGTCGAGCGCTCGACGATCTGCCGCAGCGGCGTCTGGGCCGTCGCCGGGTCCGGCCCGCGCACGAGGTGGTAGCCCTGCATGCCACTCACCCAGAATCCGCCGACGGTGAACAGCAGCAGTGCGCCGATGCCGCTCCACAGCGCCAGCCGCCGGGCGCGCTCGCGGATCGTGCCTTCGCCTCGGCTCATGACCATCGTCGCGCCCATCCAGACCGACATCGACACCGACAGCAGGCCGCACAGGATCGCGAACGGGTTGAGGAGCGCGACGAAGCTGCCGGTGTAGCGGGACGTCAGGTTCCATTCGAAATGGAACGGCACGCCCTGCAGGATGTTGCCGACTGCCGCCCCGAAAACCAGCATCGGCACGAAGCCGCTGACGAACAGCGCCCAGTCCCAGGCCCCGCGCCACTGCGCCGATGCGAGCTTGCTGCGGTACTCGAAGCCCAGCGGCCGGACGATCATGCTCCACAGCAGCAGCAGCATCACGACATAGAAGCCCGAGAATGCGGTCGCATAGATCAACGGCCATGCGGCGAAGATCGCGCCGCCGCCCAGAATGAACCACACCTGGTTGCCGTCCCAGTGGGGGCCGACGATGTTGAGCGCGACGCGGCGTTCGGTGTCGTTGCGGCCGACGTAGCGCAGGATCGTGCCCACGCCCATGTCCATGCCCACCATGGTGGCCAGCCCCATCAGCAGCACGCCGAGCAGCAGCCACCAGGCGAACTTGAGTACCAGATAGGTTTCCATCGTCAGACCTCCCAGCGGCTCGCGAGCCGCCCCGCAGGCGCCTGCGCAGCCTGGGCTGCGGTCGGTTCCCCCTGCGGCCCGGCGGCGTCCGGCCCGTGGGCGTCGGGGCCCACACGCACGGCCCTGACCATCAGGTACATCTCGATGGCGATGAATATCGAGTAGAGCACGACGAAGCCCGTGAGCGAGAATGCCATGTACGCGACGCTGTGGGTCGAGGCCGACATCCAGGTCGGCAGGATCTGGTAGACGGTCCATGGCTGGCGGCCGATCTCGGCCACCAGCCAGCCCATCTCGCAGGCGATGAAAGGCACGGGAATCGACCACAGCGCGAAGCGAAGGAAGCCGCGCTGGCGCTCCACCTGGTTACGCAGCGTGTAGATGACCGCGAGGATGAAGTAGCCGAGCATCAGCAGCCCGAGGCCCACCATGATGCGGAACGACCAGAATATCGGCGCCACCTGGGGGATCGTGCCGCGCGCGGCCTGCTCGATCGCGTCGGGCGTGGCCTTCGAGGCGTCCTGACCGGGGGCGTAGCGCTGCACGAGGAACCCGTAGCCGAGGTCCTTCTGGTGCGACGTGAACTGCGCCATCGCCTGAGCGTCCGACGGGTCCTGCGCGAGACGCTTCAACGCGACGACCGCGGGGATGCCGTTGCGGATGCGCTCGGCCGCCTGTTTCTCGAGTTCGTCGGCGCCGGGAACCGTGCCGTCCAGCGAATGGGTGACGAGCAGCGACAGGGCGGCGGGGACCTGCAACTGCCACAGGTTTCTTCGCTCGGACTGCGAAGGCGCTGCAACGACGTTGAACGCTGCCGGGGCGGGTTCGGTCGTCCACAGCGCCTCCATCGCTGCGAGCTTCGTCGGCTGGGCCTGGCCGCCGACGAAGCCGAGCGCGTCACCCAGGGTGATCACGCCGGCGGTCGCGAGCACGCCGAACAGCGCGGCCATGCGGAACGAGCGTCTCGCGAGCTCCAGGTGGCGCTTCTTCAGCATGTAGAACGCGCTGATGCCGCCGACGAACATCGCGGCAGTCACGTAGCCCGCGATGCTGGTGTGAACGAATTTCGACTGGGCGTCGGCGTTGAAGATCAGGTCGGCAAAGCTGGTCAGTTCCATCCGCATCGTCAGCGGATTGAAGCGCGCGCCCTGCGGGTCCTGCATGAATCCGTTGGCGACCAGGATCCACACGGCCGACAGATTGGATCCCAGCGCGACCAGGTAGGTGACGATCAGGTGCTGGGCCTTCGACAGGCGCTCCCAGCCGAACACCATCAGGCCGACGAACGTCGACTCCATGAAGAAAGCCATCAGACCTTCGATCGCGAGCGGTGCGCCGAAGGTGTCGCCGACGAAGCTCGAGTAGAACGACCAGTTGGTCCCGAACTCGAACTCCATCGTCAGGCCGGTGGCCACCCCCAGCGCGAAGTTGATCAGGAACAGCCTGCCCCAGAACTGGGCCATCCGCCGGTAGATCTCGCGCCCGGTGGTGACGTAGACCGTCTCCATCGCGGCGAGCAGGAAGGTCAGGCCGAGCGTCAGGGGGACGAACAGGAAGTGATAGAGCGCGGTTGCGGCGAATTGCCATCGCGACAGCTCGACCACCGTGTTGTCGATCATCGAGGAACCTCCGGCTTCTTGCATCCAGGCCCCGGCGGCGATGCCGCCAGCCCGTGGGCCCGTGGAGTGTCGCATCGAGCAGGAGGCGAGGCAACTGCCGTAAAATCCGGGCGCAAAGCCCTGTCCACCGCCTTCCGCAACCATCGATCATGACCGACACCACCGCTTCCAGCACCCAACGCGAGACCCTTGGCTTCCAGGCCGAGGTCAGGCAACTGCTCGACCTCATGATCCATTCGCTGTATTCGAATCGCGAGATCTTCCTGCGCGAGCTGGTCTCCAATGCGTCGGATGCCTGCGACAAGCTGCGTTTCGAGGCGCTGCACAACCCGGCGCTGTTCGAGGACGAGCCCGAGCCCGTCATCCGCATCGACTACGACACTGCGCAACGGACGCTGACGATCGCCGACAACGGCATCGGCATGAGCCGCGACGAGGTGATCGCGAACCTCGGGACGATCGCCAAGTCGGGCACGCGCGAGTTCTTCGCACGACTGTCGGGCGACCAGCAGAAGGACGCCCACCTGATCGGCCAGTTCGGCGTCGGATTCTATTCGTCGTTCATCGTCGCCGACCGGGTCACGGTCCTGACGCGTCGCGCCGGGGAACAGCCCGACCAGGGCGTGCGCTGGGAGTCCGACGGCGGCGGCGAATTCGACGTCGAGATGATCGCGAAGCCCGGCCGGGGCACCGAGATCACGCTGCACCTGCGCGAGGGACAGGACGACCTCCTCGCAGGCTCGAAGCTGCGCTCGGTCATCCGCAGGTATTCCGACCACATTGTCCAGCCGATCCGGATGAGGAAGGAGGACTGGAAGGACGGGAAGTCCGAGAAGCTCGCCGAAGAGGAGACGGTCAACCAGGCCTCGGCGCTGTGGGCCCGGCCACGCAGCGAGATCGGCGACGAGCAGTACAGGGAGTTCTACAAGCACGTCGGCCACGATTTCGAGGATCCGCTCGCATGGACGCATGCGCGAGTCGAGGGGCGATCCGAGTACACGCAGCTGCTCTACATCCCGTCGAGGGCGCCCTTCGACCTGTGGGACCGCAACGCGCGGCACGGCATCAAGCTCTATGTGCGCCGCGTCTTCATCATGGACGACGCCGAGCAGCTGTTGCCGGGGTATCTCCGGTTCGTCCGCGGGGTCGTCGATTCGGCAGACCTCCCGCTCAACGTCTCGCGCGAGATCCTGCAGGAGTCGCGGGACATCGAGGCGATCCGGGGCGGCTGCACGAGGAAGGTCCTGGACCTGCTGGCGCACCTCGCAGGCGACGACAAGGCGAAGTATGCGAAGTTCTGGGGCGAGTTCGGGCGCGTGCTGAAGGAGGGCATCGGCGAGGACCCGGCGAACCGCGAGCGGATCGCGGGGCTGCTCCGCTTCGCGTCGACCCATGCCGACACTGCGGATGAATCCGCGTCGCTCGCCGACTACGTCGGCAGAATGAAGAGTGCGCAACAGGGGATCTACTACGTCACGGCCGAGACCTTCAATGCGGCCCGCAACAGCCCGCATCTCGAGGTGTTCCGCAGCAAGGGCATCGAGGTCCTGCTGCTCTGCGACCGGGTCGACGAATGGGTGGTGGGGCACCTGACGGAATTCGAGGGCAAGCCGCTGGTGTCCGTCGCCAAGGGCGGGCTCGACCTCGGCGCGCTGGAAGACGCTGCGGAGAAGGACGAAGACCGGAGCGAGGCCGACGAGTTCAAGCCCTTCGTCGACAGGCTCAAGGCGAGCCTGGGCGAGCGCGTCAAGGATGTCCGGGTCACGCGTCGGCTGACCGAGTCCCCGGCGTGCCTGGTGGCCGACGAGCACGACATGAGCGCCAATCTCGCGCGGATGCTGCGGGCCGCCGGCCAGCCGGGCCCCGCGTGGAAACCCATTCTCGAGGTCAATCCCCGCCACCCGGTCGTCGCCCGGATGCGCGACGACCAACGCAGCTTCGACGACTGGGCCAGCGTGCTGTTCGACCAGGCGCTGCTGGCCGAGGGCGGCCAGCTCGACGATCCCGCGACGTTCGTCAAGCGCATCAACCAGCTGATGCTGGAGATGAGCGCGGGCGCACCTGGCGCGACCGCGGGCTGAGTCCCGGGCGTGATGTGTCGATCTGCGATGTGCAAGGCGCCGCTTGATCGAACTCGGCCCGGCTGAAGACGTCTACGTTCCTGCGGCTTGGCGCGGAGCCTCGCCGCGGGCGTCGTTGTCGGCGCGCGGCGGGATCAGGGAGGAGGGAAGGCGATGGACATGAGCGGGGAGGCGCGCATCTGCGGCGTGCTGGCGCCGGTGGTGACGCCGTTCGCGTCCGACCATGCGCCGGACGTCGGGCGCTTCCTGCGCCACTGCAGATGGCTGCTCGACCAAGGTGTCGGTCTCGCCGTGTTCGGTACCAATTCAGAGGCGAATTCGCTGGGCATCGACGAGCGCATCGAGCTGCTGGACCGGCTGGTCGCTGCGGGCGCCGATCCGGCGAGGATGATGCCGGGGACCGGCACCTGCGCATTGACCGACTCGGTGCGGCTGACCTCGCACGCGGTCAGGCTCGGTTGCGCGGGAACCCTGATGCTCCCGCCGTTCTATTACAAGAGCGTCACCGACGAGGGCCTCTATCGCAGCTACTCGGAGATCATCGAGCGCGTCGGCGATGCGCGGCTGCGCATCTACCTCTATCACATCCCGCCGGTGTCGCAGGTGCCGCTCTCGCTCGCGCTGATCGAGCGGTTGCTCAGGAGCTATCCGGGGACGGTTGCGGGCGTGAAGGATTCCTCGGGGGACTGGAACAACTCGAAAGCGATGCTCGACCGCTTCGGCAGCGCGGGATTCGACGTCTTCGTCGGCAGCGAAAGCCTGTTGCTTGCCAACCTGCGACACGGCGGCAAGGGCTGCATCAGCGCGACGGCCAACGTGAATCCGTCGGCGATCCATCGGCTGTACGGGCAGTGGCAGACCGCGGACGCCGATGCGATGCAGCGGGGCCTCGACCGCGTGCGCGCGACCTTCGAGAAATATCCGATGATTCCGGCACTCAAGCATGCGATCGCGCACTGGGGCCGCGATCTTGCGTGGACGCGCGTGCGCCCGCCGCTGGTCGAGCTGCACGAGGCCCAAGCGGCGGCGCTGGTCGCCGATCTCGTGGCGATCGGCTTTTCGATGCACAATCTCGTAGCCGCAAGCGCATAGGCCGCCTTGCGGCCCCGTGCGCCGGCGATGCCGCCGCGGGGTGGTCGATGCGGCGCGCCGCCACCGGGACAGAGTTCTCGGGTCGGAACAGCAAGTCAGGGCATTGGAGGATCGTCGATGTGGGCATTGAAGAGCAAGCGTGGCCGCGACTATGCCGGCGGGATGCTGATGGCTGCGATCGGATTGGCGGCGGCATTCCAGGGTTCGAGCTACCAGCTCGGCACGCTCGAGCGCATGGGTCCGGGTTTCTTCCCGACGGCGCTGGGCGTGATCCTCGCGGCCGTGGGCGTCGCGATCGCGATCACGGCGCGCTTCACCCGCTACGAAGGCGAGATCGAGGTCCTGGCGCCCGAGTGGCGCGGCTGGGCCTGCATCATCGGGGCGCTGGTCGCCTTCGTGGTGCTGGGCAAGTACGGCGGGCTGCTCCCCGCGACTTTCGCCATCGTGTTCATCTCGGCGCTGGGTGACCGGCAGAACACGTTCCTGGGGGCCGTGGTGCTGGGCTTGGCGGCCGTCGTGGTGGCGATCGTCGTGTTCTGGTGGGCGCTGCAGCTGCAGTTCCCGCTGTTCCAGTGGGGAGGGGGCTGATCGTGCACCAGGCTCTGGTCGATCTCTGGTACGGCTTCGGCGTCGCGCTGGAGCCGCACAACCTGATGTGGTCGTTCTTCGGCGTGCTGGTCGGCAACCTGATCGGCGTGCTGCCCGGCATGGGGGCGCTGTCGGCGATCTCGATGCTGCTGCCGATCACCTACACGATGCACCCGGTGCCGGCGTTCCTGATGCTGGCCGGCATCTTCTACGGCTCGATGTACGGCGGTGCGATCGGGGCGATCCTGCTCAACCTGCCGTCGCACCCGCCGCACGCGGTGACCTGCCTCGACGGCTATCCGATGACCCGTGCGGGCCGGGGCGGTGCGGCGCTGGGCGTCACCATGATCGCGTCGTTCTTCGCGGCGTCGTTCGGCATCACGGTGATGATCTTTGCCTCGCCACTGCTGGTCAATGCGGCGCTGAAGTTCGGTCCGACCGAGATCTGCTCGATCATGCTGCTCGGCCTGCTGGCCGGCGGCACGATGGCGCGGGGCTCGCCGCTGAAGGGCATCGCGATGACCGTGATCGGGCTCCTGATCGGTACCGTCGGCACCGACGTCAACAGCGGCGTCATCCGCTTTTCCTTCGGCTTTCCCGAGCTGACCGACCGGGTCGAGCTGGTGGCGCTGGCGCTGGGGCTGTTCGGCGCGGCGGATTTCCTGCGCAGCGTCAACCGGATGAAGTTCATCGGCAACGAGACCAAGGTGCGCCTGCGCGACATGCGCCCGAGCCGGGCCGAGCTCAAGCAGTCGTTCTTCCCGATGGTTCGCGGAACGCTGATCGGGACGCTGTTCGGTGCGATGCCGGGCACCGGGCCGACGATCACGACGTTCATCGCCTATGCGTTCGAGCGCAAGATCTCTAAGACGCCCGAGCGCTTCGGCCACGGCGCGATCGAGGGCGTCGCGAGTCCGGAGGCGGCATCGCACTCCAAGACCCAGGTCGATTTCATCCCGACGATGAGCCTCGGCATTCCCGGCGACCCGGTGATGGCGCTGCTGCTGGGCGCGCTGATGGTGCAGGGGATCGCGCCGGGTCCGCAGCTCATCACCGAGCACGCCGACCTGTTCTGGGGCCTGATCGCGAGCTTCTGGGTCGGCAACGTGCTGCTGCTGATCCTGAATGTTCCGCTGATCGGCGTGTGGGTCAAGGTGCTGCGCGTTCCGTACCGGCTGATGTTCCCCTGCGCGCTGTTCTTCATCGCGGTCGGGGTCTACAGCACCAACAACAGCCTGTTCGAGGTGAACGAGGTGCTGGTGTTCGGGATCGTCGGTGCGACCTTCATGGCGCTGGATTTCCCGGTCGCGCCGATCCTGCTCGGCTACGTGCTGGGGCCGCTGGTCGAGGAGAACTTCCGGCGCGCGCTGCTGCTGTCGCGCGGCAATATGGGGGTGTTCCTGGAGCGGCCGATCAGCCTGACCTTCGTCTCGCTGTGCGCGCTGCTGATCGCGGTGCAGGTGTTCTTCGCGGCGCGGGCGGCGTGGGCCAAGAGGCACGCCAAGCGCGCGGTTCCCTACCCGGGGACGCCGGCGCGCGCCACGCTGCCCGGCGACTGACCGGCAGCGCAGCCGCGATTACTGGGCGGGCACCGGCGTCAGCGCTTCCTCGAGGAAGCCGACGCTGCGCTCGATGTTCTGAAGCTTGTCGAGGCCGAACAGGCCGATCCGGAATGTCCTGAAGTCGGCTGGCTCGTCGCATTGCAGCGGCACCCCCGCCGCCGTCTGCAGTCCCATGCCGAGGAATCGCTTGCCGGACTGGATGTCCGGGTCGTCGGTGTAGCTCACGACGACTCCCGGCGCGCCGAAGCCATCGGCCGCGACGCTGCCGAAACCACGCTCGGCCAGCATGGCGCGCACGCGGTCCCCCAGCGTCTGCTGCGCGGCACGCGCCTTCTCGAAGCCGAAGCGCTCGGTCTCCTTCATCGAGTCCCGCAGGCGTGCGAGGCCATCCGTCGGGAGCGTCGCGTAGTACGCATGCCCGCCGGCCTCGTAGGTCTCCATGATGCCGAGCCACTTGCGCAGGTCGCAGGCGAAGCTCGTGCCGGTCGTCGAGTCGATCGCAGCCCGCGCCTTGTCGCCCAGCATCACCAGGGCGCAGCCTGCCGAACTGCTCCATCCTTTCTGGGGCGCGCTGATCAGGACGTCGATGCCGGTGGCGACCATGTCGACCCACATCGCGCCCGACGCGATGCAGTCGAGGACGAACATGCCGCCGACGCGATGCACGGCGTCGGCGACCGCACGCAGATATGGATCGGGCAGGATGATCCCCGAGGCGGTCTCGACATGGGGCGCGAAGACGAGCGCGGGCCGCTCGCGCTCGATTGTGCGCGTCACCTCGTCGATCGAGGCGGGCGCATAGGGTGCCCGGCTGCCATCCCGGACCGGGCGCGCCTTGAGGACCGTCGATGCCGACGGGATGCTCCCCGCGTCGAAGATCTGGGTCCAGCGATAGCTGAACCAACCGTTGCGCAGCACCAGACACTTCCTTCCCGTCGCGAATTGACGCGCGACCGCCTCCATGCCGAAGGTCCCGCTACCCGGCACGATGATCGCCGAGCGTGCCTGGTAGACGCGCTTGAGGGTGTCCGAGACGTCGCGCATGACGCCCTGGAACCTGCGCGACATGTGATTGAGCGCGCGGTCGGTGTAGACGACCGAGTACTCGAGGAGGCCTTCGGGATCGATGTCTGGAAGTAAGCCGGGCACGGTCAGCTCCAGTGAAATGGGGTGCGGAGGAGCCGACGAGCTTAGCATGCCGGCTCCGCCGCTTCCGGTCCTGCTTTGATCTGCGCCCGAGCGGCACGGCGGCGCTAGCCGTCGGGCATTTTCCTGTCGTCGCGGCAGCCGGACGCGCAACGTCACCCGCACCACGACGTGGCGCGCAGCGTTCCGTCCTGGTGCGCGTTGCTGGCAGACGCGCCTGGTGAGTGCTGATCCTCCCGCGGGAGCTCGGAGCGGTCCTCCGCTGTCGAATGCATCGACAGCGCAATGCGCAACGCCGTGGGCCGCGAAGCCGCGGCAGGCTTCGATGTCGATGGACAGCCGGCGTCTGCGGAGCACGACACCGCCGCCTGTGCCGTTGCCGCGGCACTGTCTCCGGATCGCCGTCGCCCCGTCGCCGGGGATGGCGCCGGATGCTCCCGGGCCCCGCGCTGCGGCATTGGCACGACCCGTGCATCGCGCGGCTGTGGGATTGGCACGACTTATGCGCCAGATGTCTCGAGTTTCTTCAAGGATCGGCAGCTCTGCGAACCCTTCGAATCGAATGCGGTCGCGTCCGGATGCCAGGCTTCACCGCCCGTGCCACGCCTCTTCTGTGGCCGGCGGATGGCAGGCTGCCACGTGAATTTCCACAAGACCAAAAAGGTATGCCGGGACAGGAAAGGCGCGTCCGCGCTCCGGTCGTCCGCGCAGCCACCTGATTGGGACATGACATGACCACATTGCTGGAACAGTTCCGCTCCGACTACTCGGCCGCGCGCGAGGAGGAGATGAGCCTCGAGGAATATCTCGGGTCGTGCAAGCGCGACCCGGGCACCTACGCCACCGCAGCCGAGCGCATGGTCGCGGGGATCGGGGAGCCCGAGCTCGTCGACACGCGCAACGACCCGCAGCTGTCGCGGATCTTCGGCAACCGGGTCATCCGCCGCTATCCGGCATTCCGCGAGTTCTACGGAATGGAGGAAGCGGTGGAGCAGATCGTCGCCTTTTTCAGGCATGCCGCGCAGGGACTCGAGGAGAGGAAGCAGATCCTCTACCTGCTGGGCCCGGTGGGCGGCGGCAAGTCGTCCATCGCCGAGCGCCTGAAAGCGGTCATGGAGACGCGTCCGATCTACGCCCTCAAGGGCTCGCCGGTCAACGAATCGCCGCTCGGCCTGTTTGCGCCCGAGCGTTTCGGCACCGTGCTCGAGAACGACTACGGCATCCCGCAGCGCTATCTGTCGGGGATCATGTCGCCGTGGGCGGTCAAGCGATTGCAGGAATACGGCGGCGACCTGTCGAAATTCCGCGTCGTGCGCGTGAATCCGTCGGTGCTGCGCCAGATCGCCATCACCAAGACGGAGCCCGGCGACGAGAACAACCAGGACATCTCGTCGCTGGTCGGGAAGGTCGACATCCGCAAGCTCGAGAGCCTGTCGCAGAACGACCCCGATGCCTACAGCTACTCGGGAGGGCTTTGCCTCGCCAACCAGGGGCTGCTCGAGTTCGTCGAGATGTTCAAGGCTCCGATCAAGATGCTGCATCCGTTGCTCACGGCGACGCAGGAAGGCAACTTCAAGGGCACCGAGGGCTTCTCGGCGATCCCGTTCAACGGGCTGATCGTCGCACACTCCAATGAATCGGAGTGGCACAGTTTCCGCAACAACAAGAACAACGAGGCATTCCTCGACCGCATCTTCATCGTCAAGGTGCCGTATTGCCTGCGCGTGTCCGAAGAGGTCAGGATCTACGACAAGCTGCTCGCCAACTCGTCGCTCGCAAAGGCACCCTGCGCGCCCGGAACGCTGGACATGATGGCGCAGTTCTCGGTGCTGACCCGCCTGAAGGACCCCGAGAATTCGAGCATCTATTCGAAGATGCGCGTCTACGACGGCGAGACGCTGAAGGACGTCGATCCCAAGGCCAAGACGATCCAGGAGTACCGCGACTATGCCGGTGCGGACGAAGGCATGACCGGCATGTCGACGCGCTTCGCGTACAAGATCCTGTCCGCCGTGTTCAACTACGACCAGACGGAGATCGCCGCCAACCCGGTGCACCTGATGTACGTCCTCGAGCAGCGCCTCGCACGCGAGGACCTGCCCGACGAGACGCGCCGCCGCTACGTCGAGCACATCAAGGGCTACCTGGCGCCGCGGTACGCCGAATTCATAGGCAAGGAGATCCAGACCGCCTACCTCGAGTCGTACTCGGAATACGGCCAGAACATCTTCGACCGCTACGTGACCTACGCGGACTGCTGGATCCAGGAAGAGGATTACCGCGACCCCGAGACCGGCGAGAGCTTCGACCGGGCGGCGCTCAATGCCGAGCTCGAGAAGATCGAGAAACCCGCCGGGATCGGCAATCCCAAGGACTTCCGCAACGAGATCGTCAACTTCGTGCTGCGCGCACGCGCCCACAACGCCGGCCGGAACCCGGCGTGGAACAGCTACGAGAAACTGCGCGAGGTGATCGAGAGGAAGATGTTCTCGAACACCGAGGACCTGCTGCCGGTGATCTCGTTCAACGCGAAGGCGTCCGCCGACGAGCGCGAGAAACACCAGAGCTTCGTCGCGCGCATGGTCGCCAAGGGCTACACCGAGAAGCAGGTGCGCCTGCTCGCCGAGTGGTACCTGCGAGTCCACAAGTCGTCGTGACCGGCGCAAGGCTGCCGGCGGAGAGCCGCACATGGTGCATCTGATCGATCGGCGCGCGAGCAGTCGCGGGCGCAGTGCCGTCAACCGCGAGCGCTTCCTGCGTCGCTACAAGTCGCATATCCAGCAGGCGGTCCGCAAGATGGTCGGCGAGCGGCGCCTGGCCGACATGGAGCAGGGCGGGGAAGTCCGGGTGCCGAAGAAGGACATCTCGGAGCCCTCGTTCGGCTATGGCACCGGCGGCGACCGCGAGTTCGTGCTGCCCGGCAATCGCGAGTACGTCGCGGGTGACCGGATCCCGAGGCCCGACGGGACCGGCGGTGGTGGCGGAGCCGGCGATGCCGGGGGTGCGGGCGACAGCGAGGATGCGTTCGTGTTCTCGCTGTCGCGCGAGGAATTCCTGCAGATCTTCTTCGACGACCTCGAGCTGCCGCATCTCGCGCGCACGCAGTTCGGTCGCACCGAGCAGAAGCGCAGCGTGCGCGCCGGGTTCACCAAGACGGGCGTGCCGGCCAACCTCTCGATCGTGCGTACGCTGACCCAGTCGCTGGCGCGCCGGATCGCGCTGCAGGGCAGCCTCGGGCGCGAAGCGCAGGCGCTCGAAGAAGGCTTCGGCATGGCGACCGCGGCGGGGCAATCGGCCCACGCCGCCGGCCTCTACGCCGAGCTGGAGCGGGTCCAGCGCAGGCGCGGCACGCTGCCTTTCATCGACGAGCCGGACCTGCGCTATCGCAACCGCGCGTGGCGTCCCGAACCGATCGCGCGGGCCGTGATGTTCTGCCTGATGGACGTCTCGGCGTCGATGGACGAGGACAAGAAGGACCTCGCCAAGCGGTTCTTCACGCTGCTCCATCTGTTCCTGATGCGCAAGTACGGCGAGGTCGACCTGGTGTTCATCCGGCACACCGAGGATGCCGAGGAAGTCGACGAGGACGCCTTCTTCCACGACACGCGTTCCGGCGGCACCGTCGTCCTGTCGGCCCTCGATCTTGCCGACACGGTGCGCAGCGCGCGCTATGCGCAGGACTGGAACGTCTACGTCGCGCAAGCCTCCGACGGCGACGCTTTCGGGGCCGACCCGGCCCGCAGCGCGCGTTTCCTGCGCGAGAAGCTGCTCGCGGCGACGCGTTACTACACGTACCTCGAACTGGCCGACCCGCGGTCGGCCGACCGGCCATCGGCGCTGTGGACCGAGTACGAGCGCGTCGCGGAATCCGCCGACAATTTCGCGATGCGCCGGGCGACGCGCCGCGACGAGATCTACCCGGTGTTCCGGGAGCTGTTCCGAAAGGATTCCGCCTCATGACCCCGATCTCCCGAGGCGCCGACTGGGATTTCGACCTGCTCGAACGCTACGACTCGGCCATCGCCGGGGTCGCCGTGGAGTTCGGGCTCGACACCTACCCGAACCAGATCGAGGTGATCACCTCCGAGCAGATGCTCGACGCCTATGCGTCGAGCGGGCTGCCGATCGGCTACCCCCATTGGTCCTACGGCAAGGAGTTCATCCGCAACGAGCAGGCCTACCGCCACGGCATGCAGGGCCTCGCCTACGAGATCGTGATCAACTCCGACCCCTGCATCGCCTACCTGATGGAGGAGAACACGGCGGCGACGCAGGCGCTGGTGATCGCGCACGCCAGCTACGGCCACAACTCGTTCTTCAAGGGCAATCACCTGTTCCGCCAGTGGACGCAGGCGGACGCCATCCTCGACTACCTGGTGTTCGCGCGCCGCTACGTGATGGAGTGCGAGGAGCGGCACGGCGCCGTCGCCGTCGAGGAGGTCCTCGATGCCTGCCACGCGCTGATGCCGCATGGGGTCGATCGTTACCGGCGACCCGCGGCGGCGACGCTGCGGGCCGAGACCGCGCGACTGGCGGCGCGCGAAGCGCACCGCGAGCGGCAGTTCAACGACCTGTGGCGGACCGTCCCCGAGAGTCCCCGCGACGCCGCGGCACCCTCGCAGCGGCGCTTTCCCGCCGATCCGCAGGAGAACATCCTCTACTTCGTCGAGAAGCACTCGCCCAAGCTCGAGCCCTGGCAGCGCGAGCTGGTGCGCATCGTGCGCAAGCTCGCGCAGTACTTCCATCCGCAGGGCCAGACCAAGGTGATGAACGAGGGCTGGGCGACGTTCTGGCATTACACGATCATCAACCGGCTGCACGAACAGGGCCGGGTCGACGACGCGTTCATGCTCGAGTTCCTGAAGAGCCACACCAATGTCGTCGCCCAGCCGGCCTTCGACTCGAAAGGCTACGGCGGCATCAATCCCTATGCGCTGGGGTTCGCGATGTTCGCCGACCTGAAACGGGTCTGCGAGGCGCCGGATGCCGAGGACCGTGCGTGGTTCCCCGGCGTCGCCGGCAGCGACTGGCACGCCGCCCTCGACTTCGCGATGCGCAATTTCAAGGATGAATCGTTCATCGCCCAATACCTGTCGCCGCGCCTGATGCGCGAGTTCCACCTGTTCGCGATCGCCGATCACTCCGGCGAGGATGCCCTCGTCGTCGACAGCATCCACGACGAGCGCGGGTACCGGCGCCTGCGCAAGCTGCTCGCGCAGCAGTACGCGCAGGAGTCGTGGGTCCCCGACGTCCAGATCCTGCGCTTCGATCGCGACGGCGACCGCTCGCTGACGCTGCGCCACCAGCTGCGCCGCGGCCGGCCGCTGACCGACGCTGCGGCCGAGGTCGTGGCGCACCTGCGGCGGCTTTGGGGCTTCCCCGTGCGGCTCGAGACCCACGAGGCGGATGAGAGCGTCGGCCCCGTCATCGAGTGCGCTGCCTGATCGGTAATTGGGGTCGGTAATTGGGGTCCAGGGTAATTGGGGTCAGAGCCGTAATAATTGCCGGCTCTCGGCGAATCCAATTATTACGGCTCTGACCCCAATTACCCTGGACCCCAGCCACCCGGCTTGAATCGGGGCATCCCGCCCCTCACTATGGGTGCATGGCCCGGCGCGGCCCCATCGACCCATCGTCCCTGCCAACGACCGCCATGACCGCGAACCCCTCGACCGTCGTCGACAAGCTCCACGTCGTCTGCCCGCATTGCGCGACGACCAATCGCGTCGCGCGGGAGCGCCTGGGCGACCACCCGGCCTGCGGCAACTGCAAGGAGCCGCTGTTCCCGGGGCATGCGTTCGGCCTGACCGCGGCGAACTTCGACCGCCATGTCGGATCGTCGGAGGTGCCAGTGATCGTCGATTTCTGGGCACCGTGGTGCGGCCCCTGCCGGATGATGGCGCCCGCCTACGAGGAGGCCGCCTCGCAGGTCGGCGCAGGGGTACATCTGGCGAAGCTCGACACCGAGGCTGAACCGGAGATCGCGTCGCGCTTCGGCATCCGCAGCATCCCCACGCTGGTCGCTTTTCGCAACGGCCGGGAGATCGCACGCCAGTCCGGCGCGCTGGGAACCTCCCAGTTGCTGCAATGGATCCGGGCGCATGCCGCGGGGAACTGACCCGTCGGACTGGATGCTGTCGCAGGCGTTCGGCATGATCGAGCAGGCCGAGCGGCTGCACCGACAGTTCTTCCGGCTCGCGAACTCGGCCAGGACGCAGACGTCCTGGGAACCGCCGGCCGATGTGTTCGAGGACGAGCGGGAAATCGTCGTTGTCGTCGCGATGCCTGGTGTCGCGCCCGAGAGGATCGAGATCACGAGCGAGCCCGGAGCGCTGATCGTGCGGGGCGTCCGTCCGCTCGCTTTCGCCGGGGCCTGTCTGGCGATCCGGCGCCTCGAGATTCCCTATGGTGTTTTCGAGCGCCGCATCGCGCTGCCTCCCGGCCGGCTCGAAGCGAGCCCGCCCGAGGTCGCCAACGGGTGCCTGGTGCTGCGCCTGCGCAGACTGGATTGACCGGAACATGAACGAGACCAAGATTCACGACACCGACGCGGTCTCCGCGGAAGGTTCACTGCGTCCCGACGCCACGGTGCCGGCAGCGGAGCCGCGGCCGCGGGCCGAGGCGGCCGCGCGCCCGTTGCCCGAGGACGCGCTGATCATCCTTCCGGTGCGCAACACCGTGATGTTCCCCGGTGTCGTGCTGCCGCTGACCCTGGGTCGCGAGCGATCGCTCGCCGCCGTCCAGGAAGCGGTGCGCCTGGAGCACCCGCTCGGCGTGCTGCTGCAGAGCAAGCCCGAGGTCGACGAGCCGACCCCCGACGACCTGCACTGGGTCGGTGCGAGTGCGACGGTCGTGCGCTACATCACCGCCCCCGACGGCACCCATCACGCGATCGCGCGCGGTCTGCGCCGCTTCCGCGTACTCGAGTTCCTCGACGGGTACCCATACACGGTCGCACGGGTCCAGTTCGTCGACGATCCCGAGACCGCCGACGCCGAGATCGAGGGGCGCGCGAACGCCGTCAAGCAGCGTGCCGTCGAGATCCTGCAGCTGCTGCCCAACGTTCCGGAGGAGATGGTCGCCGGCGTGCAGGCGATCGAAGGCGCCGCGAGGCTCGCCGATTTCATCGCGGGCATGATGGACGCGACGCCCGAGGACAAGCAGTCGCTGCTCGAGAAGTTCGACCTCAAGGACCGGCTCGACCGGCTGCTCGAGCTGCTGTCGCATCGTGTCGAGGTCCTCAGGGTGTCACGCGAAGTCGACGAGCGCACGCGCGAATCGATCAGCGACGTCAATCGCAAGCACCTGCTGCGGGAGCAGATGCGCACGATCCAGAAGGAGCTCGGCGAAGGCGAGGAGGGCGCGGCCGAAATCGCCGACCTCGACCGCGCGATCGCCGAGGCGCGCATGCCCGAGGAGGTCGAGAAGGCGGCGCGCAAGGAGCTGAAGCGGCTCGAGCGGATGCCCGAAGGCGCCGGCGAGTCGTCGATGGTCCGGACCTACCTCGAGTGGCTGACCGAGCTGCCATGGGCGAGCGACCCCGAGCCGCCGATCGACATCGGGCAGGCGCGCGGCATCCTCGATGCAGATCATTTCGGCCTCGAGAAGGTCAAGCGGCGCATCCTCGAGTACCTCGCCGTCCACAAGCTGAACCCGACGGGCAACAGTCCGATCCTGTGCCTCGTCGGTCCGCCCGGCGTGGGCAAGACCTCGCTCGGGCAGAGCATCGCCAAGGCGACCGGGCGCAAGTTCGCGCGGGTGAGCCTGGGCGGCGTCCACGACGAAGCCGAGATCCGCGGGCACCGGCGCACCTACATCGGCTCGCTGCCGGGCAACGTCATCCAGGCGCTGCGCAAGACCGGCACCCGCAACTGCGTGATGATGCTCGACGAGGTCGACAAGCTGGGCGCGGGAGGCTTCCACGGCGATCCGGCGTCGGCGCTGCTCGAGGTGCTCGATCCGGAACAGAACGCGACTTTCCGCGACAACTACCTGGCGGTGCCTTTCGACCTGTCGAAGGTGATGTTCATCTGCACG
The DNA here is from genome assembly GCA_963734515.1 of uncultured beta proteobacterium. Classification (GTDB taxonomy): domain Bacteria; phylum Pseudomonadota; class Gammaproteobacteria; order Burkholderiales; family Casimicrobiaceae; genus VBCG01. The sequence continues at coordinate 143,273 of CAVTHP010000008.1, forward strand.
GCGAATGTGCTGGACACGATTCCCGGGCCGTTGCGCGACCGGATGGAAGTGATCGAGCTCCCCGGGTACACGGCACAGGAGAAGCTGCAGATCGCCCGGCGCTACCTGGTGCCGCGCCGGCTGGCGGCCGCCGGGCTCACGCCGTCGTCGTGCGAGATCGGCGACGACGCGCTGGCTGCGATCATCGACGACTACACCCGCGAGGCCGGGGTGCGCAACCTCGAGCGCGAGATCGGGCGCGTGTTCCAGAGCGTCGCCGTGCGCGTGGCCGAGGGCAGCGTGCAGCACGTCGCCGTCGGTCCCGCGGACCTGGCGGTGATCCTCGGCCCGCGCCGGTTCGAGGCCGAGGTGGCGATGGCGAGCAGCATTCCCGGGGTTGCGACCGGACTCGCGTGGACCCCGGTCGGCGGCGACATCCTGTTCATCGAGGCTGCGCGGATGCCCGGCGGCGGCAGGCTGATCCTGACCGGCCAGCTCGGGGACGTGATGAAGGAGAGTGCGCAGGCAGCGCTGTCGCTGGTCAAGGCACGTTCGGCGCAGCTCGGGATCGCGGCCGACATGCTGGAGAAATCCGATGTCCACGTTCATGTCCCGGCAGGGGCGACCCCGAAAGACGGGCCGAGCGCGGGCGTGGCGATGTTCGTCGCGCTGGCGTCGCTGTTCACCGGCCGGCCGGTGCGCTCGGACGTCGCGATGACCGGGGAGATCAGCCTGCGCGGCCTCGTGCTGCCGATCGGCGGAGTCAAGGAGAAGGTGCTGGCGGCACTGCGCGCCGGGATACGCACGGTGATGCTGCCCGCGCGCAACCGGCGCGACCTCGAGGAGATTCCCGCCGAAGCGCGCGGCAGGCTCGAATTCGTCTGGATCGAGGATGTCGACCAGGCACTGGCGACTGCGCTCGCACCGGTCGCCCCGGAGCGTGCGCTGATCTGATCGGCGGTCCGGTCCCCGGCTCGCTTGACCGAAATCAAGCAATCCGAAAATTGTCGCTGCCGGACGCCCGCCGGCTGCGCGGGTACAACGAATTGCGGGTATCGTCCTCCGGAACCACAATATCTTGTATCCGGAGGGGCGGGTCATGGCCGAGAGGGATCGCGGGACGGGTGCGGCGGCGCCACGGCGGGTGACCAAGCGCGACGGCGCGCAGGTGGCCTTCGACGGCGGCAAGATCGCCTCGGCGATCGCACGCGCAGGGGCGGCCTCGGGCGAGTTCGGCGCCGACCGCGCAGGCGCGCTCGCCGACGCCGTCGCGCAATGCCTGCTGGCGCACCCGCCGGGGCCACCCATCCACGTCGAGGCGATCCAGGACCGGGTCGAGTCGGCGCTGCTCGACGCAGGTCACCGCAAGACTGCGCGCGCCTACATCGTCTACCGGGAACGCCACGCGCGGCTGCGCGACGACCGCAGGACCATCGTCGATGTCGCGGCGTCGGTCAACGAATACCTCGACCGCGAGGACTGGCGGGTCAACGCGAACGCCAATCAGGGCTACTCGCTGGGAGGCCTGATCCTCAACGTCTCGGGCAAGGTCGTCGCGAACTACTGGCTGTCGCAGGTCTACGCGCCGGAGATCGGGCTCGCGCATCGCGAAGGCGACCTGCACATCCACGACCTGGACATGCTCGCCGGCTACTGCGCCGGCTGGTCGCTGCGCCAGCTCTTGCACGAGGGCCTGAACGGCGTTCCGGGCAAGGTCGAGGCGGGACCGCCGAGGCACATGTCGAGCGCCGTCGGCCAGATCGTGAATTTCCTTGGCACGCTGCAGAACGAGTGGGCGGGCGCGCAGGCGTTCTCGTCGTTCGACACCTACATGGCGCCTTTCATCCGCCACGACCGCATGGCTTACGGCGAGGTCAGGCAGTGCATCCAGGAATTGATCTACAACCTGAACGTGCCGTCGCGCTGGGGCACGCAGACGCCGTTCACCAACCTGACCTTCGACTGGACCTCCCCCGAGGACCTGCGCGCGCAGATCCCGGTGATCGCTGGCGAGGAAATGCCGTTCAGCTACGGTGACCTGCAGCCCGAGATGGACATGATCAACCGCGCCTACATCGAGGTGATGACCGCCGGTGACGCCAGGGGGCGGGTGTTCACGTTTCCGATCCCGACCTACAACATCACGCCCGACTTCGACTGGGACCATCCGAACACCGAGGCGCTGTTCGCGATGACTGCCAAGTACGGCCTTCCGTACTTCCAGAATTTCATCAATTCCGAGCTCAAGCCGAACATGATCCGGTCGATGTGCTGCCGGCTGCAGCTCGATCTCACCGAACTGCTCAAGCGCGGCAACGGCCTGTTCGGGTCCGCCGAGCAGACCGGATCGATCGGCGTCGTGACCCTGAACTGCGCGCGCCTCGGCTACCTGCACCGGGGCGACGAGACGGCGCTGCTGGCGCGCGTCGACGCGCTGCTCGAGCTCGCCAAGGAGAGCCTCGAGGTCAAGCGCAAGGTGATCCAGCGCCACATCGACGGCGGGCTCTTTCCGTACACCCGTCGCTACCTCGGGACGCTGCGCAATCACTTCTCCACGATCGGGGTCAACGGCATCAACGAGATGATCCGCAATTTCACCGCCGATCGCGACGACATCACGACGCCGGCCGGTCACGCGCTCGCGCTCGGCCTGCTCGATCACATCCGATCGCGCATCCTTGGCTTCCAGGAGGAGACCGGCCACATGTACAACCTCGAGGCGACGCCCGCGGAAGGCACGACCTACCGCTTCGCCAAGGAGGATCGCAAGCGCCATCCGGACATCCTCCAGGCGGGAACGCGCGAGATGCCTTACTACACGAATTCGTCGCAGCTTCCGGTGGGGTTCACCGACGATCCGTTCGAGGCGCTGGAACGCCAGGAGCCGCTGCAGAAGAAATACACGGGCGGCACCGTGCTCCACCTGTACATGGGTGAGCGGATTTCGTCGGCCGCGGCGTGCAGGAAGCTCGTGCGCCGCGCACTCGAGCGGTTCGCGTTGCCCTACATCACGGTGACGCCGACGTTTTCGATCTGCCCGACCCACGGCTACCTGGCCGGCGAGCACGAGTTCTGCCCGAAGTGCGACGAGGTGCTGCTGGCCCGAAGGCAGCGCGACCTCGCCGCAGCATGAGCCCGAAGGGCCGGCGCGAAGGCGATCCGGCCAGCGACGGCGCCCTGTGACCCGAGGAGACGCAATGGACACGATGACGACGATTGGCGACCCGACCGAAAGCGCGCGGCATGAACCCGCCCCGGTCGGCAGGAACGTGCTGCCCGGCGCCGAGCGCCAGCGCTGCGAGGTGTGGACGCGCGTGATGGGCTACCACCGCCCGGTCGCGTCGTTCAACATCGGCAAGAAAGGCGAGCACGCCGAGCGGCGTTTCTTCACCGAGGCGCAGGCGCGGCTCGGCGACGCCGCCGCGTGAGCGCGTGCGCGACGCGCGCGGCGAGTTGCGCGTCGGTGGCCTGACGCCGCTGTCGACGACCGACTGGCCGGGGGAGCTCTGTGCAGTCGTGTTCTGCCAGGGGTGCCCCTGGCGCTGCGCCTATTGTCACAACCCGGAGCTCCTTGCCGTCGACGGCCGCGGGGCGCTGCCCTGGGGCGACGTCCGGGCGCTGCTCGCCCGCCGCCGCGGCCTGCTCGACGGCGTCGTCTTCTCCGGAGGCGAGCCCCTCGCGCAGCCGGCGCTGCGCGCGGCGATCATCGGCGTCCGGGAGCAGGGCTTTCGCGTCGGGCTGCATACGGGCGGCGCATATCCGCGGCGATTCGCGCAGGTGCTTCCGCTGGTCGACTGGGTCGGTTTCGACATCAAGGCGCCTTTCGACGACTACCCGCGGATCACCGCGGTGCCGGGCAGTGGCGAGCCGGCGATGGAAAGCGCGCGATTGCTGATCGAAAGCGGCGTCGACTGCGAATTCCGGACGACGGTGCACCCGCGCCAGCTTTCGCCGGCGGCCATCGAGCGCATTGCTGCGTGCCTTGCCGGCCTCGGCGTGCGGCGCTACGTCCTGCAGCAGTTCCGCAGTCAGGGCTGCGCGAATGCGGAACTCGCGCGAGACGCCCCCGCATCGACATTCGACGGCGCCTGGGTCGCGAAGCTCGCGCGCGGTTTCGAATCGTTCGAGGTCCGGCACGCGTGAGGCCGGATCGCGGCGGCCTCCGCGGCCCTCAGCGGGGATAGGCGCGTAGCTTGGCGACGTCGAGGATGTGGATGTCGCGGCCGTCGACGCTGATCAGCTTGGCCGCCGCGAGCTCGTGCAGGATCCGCGACAGGTGCTCCGGAGTCAGGTTGAGGCGCGACGCGACGATGGTCTTGGACGTGGGCAGCGTGATCACGTACGAAGCGCCGGGTGACCCTTGCGCCGCGTCCGGCCTTTCATCCTGGCGCAGCAGGTAGCCGATCAGGCGCTCGGTGGCGTTCTGCAGCGAGTAGGACTCGACGTCGGTGACCAGTCCGTGCAGCCGGCGCGAAAGCCCGGCCAGCATCTTCTTCGCGAACGCGGGGTCGCGCTCGAGCTCCTCGAACACCGCGCGGCGCGAGATGTGGAGCAGGAACGAGTCGGCGACCGCCTGTGCCATCACGTAATAGGGGCGTTCCATGAACATGACCGCCTCGCCGAACGAGTAGCCCGGCCCGATCAGCTCGACGATCTTCTCGCCGCCCTGGGGCGTGACGATCGCGAGCTTGACCTGGCCGTACACGACGAGATGGAAGCCGACGCATGGATCGCCGCGGTTGACGATGACCTCGCCGCGGGGGACGTGCACTTCGGTCGTGCCGGCGGCGATCCGGTCGAGCTCGGCCGGCGCGAGATCGCTGAACAGCGGCAGTCGCGCCAGGAACGCCTGGGTCGTGATCTTGGGGTTCGACATCGGGGATCGAGGACGCGATCGACGCGGCCTAGTCCTCGAACGGCAGACCGACGTAGTTCTCGGCCATCGACGTCGAGGCGGCGCGGGAGCCCACCAGGTAGTCGAGCTCGGCGCGCTGCAGCTTGCGCCCGATCGCGCCGGTCTCGGGAAACTTGTGCGTCAGCGACGTGAACCACCACGAGAATCGCTCGGCCTTCCATATCCGGCGCAGGCAGCGGTCGGAATACGCGTCGATGCCAGCCTCGCTGCGCTCGGCGTGAAACTCGATCAGCGCGCGCGCGAGATGGCGCACGTCGGATGCGGCGAGGTTCAGGCCTTTCGCACCGGTCGGCGGTACGATGTGCGCGGCGTCACCGGCGAGAAACAGCCGTCCGAAGCGCATCGGCTCGGCGACGAAGCTGCGCAGCGGTGCGATGCTCTTTTCGATCGACGGCCCCGTCATCAGGCTGTCGGCCGCCCGCGGGTCCAGACGCCGCCGCAACTCGTCCCAGAATGCGGCGTCGCTCCAGTCCTCGGCGCGGTCCTCGAGCGGCACCTGGACGTAATAGCGGCTGCGCGTCGTGGAGCGCATCGAGCACAGCGCGAAGCCTCGCTCGTGGTTGGAGTAGATGAGCTCGTGCGACACCGGCGGCTGATCGACGAGGACGCCGAGCCAGCCGAACGGGTAGACTTTTTCGTAATGGGCGACGCCGCCTTCGGGAACGCTGGCGCGGCTGACGCCATGGTAGCCGTCGCAGCCGGCGATGAAGTCGCACTGGAGCTCGTGCTCGGCGCCGTCCTTGCGCCAGGTGAGCGTCGGGTGCCGGCCGTCGAAATCGTGGAGCGCGACCGACTTGGCTTCGTACACGGTCGAAAGCCCGAGCGCAGCGCGGGCTTCCATCAGGTCGCGCGTCACCTCGGTCTGGCCGTAGATCATCACCTGCTTGCCCCCGGTCAGGCCGTACATGTCGATCCGGTGGCGCGCTCCGCCGAACGAGAGCTCGAAGCCGCCGTGGACGAGGCCTTCGCGGTGCATCCGCTTCCCGACGCCAGCCTCGTCGAGCAGGTCGACGGTCGTCTGCTCGAGGACGCCGGCGCGAATGCGGCCAAGCACGTATTCGCCGGTCTGGCGTTCGACGATGACATTGTCGATGCCGGCCTTGCGGAGGAGCTGTCCGAGCAGCAGGCCGGAGGGACCGGCGCCGATGATCGCGACCTGCGTGCGGCTGCTGGGCATCGTCGTCTCGTCTCGAGTCGTGGTGGTCCGGTACGACGGGCGCCGCCCGCCGCGCTTCAGCGTGCCGGCCAGTTGCCCGGGAGGTCGAACAGCAGGAGCTCCGCGTCCGTGCCGGCGTCGATCACGATGTCGCCCCCATCGGCTTTCAGCGCGTCGCCCGCGCCGAGGGCATTGCCGTTGACGCTGGCTGACCCGCGCACGACGTGGACGTAGCCCTTGCGATTGGCGGCGAGAGCGCGGCGGGCAGTCTCGGCGCCGTCGAACAGTCCCGCGAACACCAGCGCGTCCTGGCGTATCGACACCGAGCCGTCGCGTCCGTCCGGCGAGGCGATCAGGCACAGGCGTCCGCGCTTCCGTTCGGCGGAAAAGTTCTTCTGTTCGTAGGAGGGAGCGACGCCGGTGGCCGAAGGCTCGATCCAGATCTGCAGGAAGTGGGTGGCGCCCGCCTTCTCGTGGTTGAATTCGCTGTGCGTGATGCCGGTGCCCGCGGAGAGCCGCTGCACGTCGCCCGGCCGGATCGTCGATCCGTTACCCATCGAATCCTCGTGGCCCAGCGCGCCTTCCAGGACGTAGCTGATGATCTCCATGTCGCGGTGGCCATGCGTGCCGAAACCCTGGCCTGGCTGCACGCGATCCTCGTTGATGACGCGCAGCGCGCTCCAGCCCATGTGGCGCGGATCGTAGTAGTCGGCGAAGGAAAAGCTGTGGTACGAATCGAGCCAGCCGTGGTTGGCATGGCCGCGCTCGTTCGAGCGTCGGATCTCGTTCATGGGCTCTCCGCAGGCCGGATTTGCGCCGGCAATGCGCCATTCTGACGCATGCGGCGGTGGCTGCGCGAGCGGGCAGGCGCCCGCCCGCCCGAGCCGGCGACCGCGGCATCGCGATCGTGCCGGGGATCGCGGCGAGTCGCGCGGCTCGTCACCTGAGACGGACGTAGGTTCCCGGCGCGTCGCAGATCGCGGGGTAGCCTGCCTTCGGCGCGCCGATCGAAGGCGGCGCGGCAGGCGCACCCGACCGCGCGGCAAGCCACGCGGTCCACTCGGACCACCAGGACCCTTCCTTCAGGGCCGCGTCCGCGACCCAGAGGTCCGGATCGACGTAGCGCCCATCGGCAGCCTGCATCGCGATCCGATAGTGCCGGCGCGGATGCCCCGGCTCGGACACGATGCCCGCGTTGTGCCCGCCGCTGGTCAGCACGAACGTGATCTCCGCCTCGGTCAACAGGTGGAACTTGTACACCGACCGCCATGGCGCGACGTGGTCCGCCTCGGTGCCGACGATGAACATCGGCAGGCGCAGGTCGGAGATCGCGACCGGCCGGCCGCCTGCGACATGACGGCCCTCGGCCAGGTCGTTGTCGAGAAACAGGTGCCGCAGGTATTCGGCATGCATCCGGTACGGCATCCGGGTTGCATCCGCGTTCCATGCCATCAGGTCGGTCATCGGCGGGCGCTCGCCCATCAGGTATTCGCGGATGATGCGCGACCAGATCAGGTCGTTGGAGCGCAGCAGCTGGAACGCGCCGGCCATCTGCCGCGAGTCGAGGAAACCCTGCTCCCACATCGTGTCCTCGAGGAACGCGAGCTGGCTTTCGTTGATGAACAGCGTCAGCTCGCCGGCCTCGGTGAAGTCGACCTGCGCGGCGAAAAAGCTCAGCGTCGCGAGGCGCTCGTCGCCGTCGCGCGCCATCGCCGCGGCGGCGATCGCGAGCAGCGTGCCGCCCAGGCAGTAGCCGACGCCATGGATCTTCCGCTTCGGCACGATCGCGCCGACGGCGTCCAGCGCCGCGCCTACACCCAGTGTCCGGTAGTCGTCGAAGGTCAGGTCGCGGTCCTCGGGCCCCGGATTGCGCCAGGAGATCATGAACACCGTGTACCCCTGGGCAACCAGGTGGCGAACCAGCGAGTTCTGCGGCGAAAGATCGAGGATGTAGTACTTCATGATCCATGCCGGCACGATCAGCACCGGCTCCGGCCGAACGCGCGCCGGTGCGGGCTCGTACTGGATGAGCTCGATCAGCCGGTTGCGCCAAACGACCTTCCCGGGCGTCACGGCGACATTGCGGCCGACCTCGAACGCGTCGGCGCCGACCGGCTTCCGGCCTCCCGCGACCCGCTCCCAGTCCTCGATGAAATTCTGGACGCCGCGCACCAGGTTCAGACCGAGCTCCTCCTGCGTGCGCGCCAGCACCTCGGGATTGGTCGCGACGGCGTTCGATGGCGAGAATATGTCCAGCCATTGCCGCGTCATGAACGCGACCATGTTCTCGTGCTGCTGCGTGACCCCGCGCACGCCGGTCATGGCGTTGTGCCACCACTGCTGGGTCAGCAGGAACGACTGGTAGATGACGTCGAACGGCGGCTTGTGCCAGCCCGGCCCGTCGAACCGGTGATCCTGAGGCAGCGGAACGATGCAGGGCGGCACGTCCTGCTGCGCCTGGTGGCGGCTCACGTAGCTCGCGAGCCGCAGCCATTTCTTGACCGCTTTCTCGACCAGCTGGAGCCGCTTGCCCGGAAGCGAGGCGAGGTGGGAAGCCCGGTCGAGATACGCATCGGCCAGCGCAATCGGCGACAGGCCCGCGGTGAAGCGCGACACTCCCGCGTGCAGCGAGCGGTCGGCGATGTCAGCGAACGCCGTGGCGGCGTAGGAGTCGCGCATGAACGACTCGTCCTGCGCCGGGTCGGCCGGCGTCGGGTCGATGGCCGGCGCCGGGCGTGCGGTTGGCGTCGGACGGATCGCCTTGCGCGGGACGGGTCGCTTGCGGCGGGTCCGCGGCCGGTGCCCCGCGCGTGCCATCCGCCCCACGCACGCGCGAGTCGCGACGGACCCCTCTGCGCCGCGCCTTGTCCTTGGCCGGCGGATGCCGTTCGATCATCGATTCAAGCCCTCGTTCGCGCGGTTGGCCACAACTGTCTATAATTTTCTCGCGCCGGAGGGGGCCGCCGCTTGACGCCGATCAAGGCCCCGCATGCCATGGCGCCCATCCTGGATGCCGAAACCGCACATTGCCGGACAGCCCCGCCAGCGACCGGTTCGCGGCCGGGCAGTGCTGCGCTGGCTGCTTCCGAGATCGGATGGGCTGTGGCGCGTCTTCGCCCCGATCGTCGGGCTGCTCGCCGTGGCCGCGGTCTTCGGGGTGCTGGGCTGGATTTCGCCGCCCCCGCACCGCGCCAGGCTGCTGCTGGCTTCCGACATCAGCGGCGTGATCGCCGGGATGCTCGGTCTGTACCAACTCTACCGCCAGTCGCGGGGCCGCCTTGATGCCAGTCGCGATCTTCACGAGGTCGAGGTGCAGGTCAGCAACATCGTCGAGTCGGCGATGGATCCGATCGTCACCATCGACGCAGACCAGCGGATCGTCGGCTTCAATGTCGCGGCCGAGCAGGCTTTCCGCTGGCCGCGCGAGGCGGTTCTGGGGCAGCCGGTCGACTGCCTGATTCCGCAGCGGTTTCGCATCGTGCATCGGGAGCACGTCGAGCGTTTCGGCCAGACGGGCGGCACCGCCCGCCGCATGGGATCCGACGGCGTCCTGTCGAGCAGCGTGCTGGTGGGGTTGCGCGCGGACGGGCAGGAGTTCCCGATCGAGGCGTCGATTTCCCAGCACGAGGACCATGGCGGCAGGGGCTACACCGCGATCCTTCGCGACGTCAGCGAGCGCGTGCGCGCCGAGAAGCGCCTTTCGGACAGCGAGGCGAGGTTGCGCGGGATCCTCGACTCGGCGATGGACGCGATCATCACCGTCGACGAGCGCCAGCACATCATGCTCTTCAACCAGGCGGCCGAAGCGATGTTCGGCTGTCCGCGCCACGATGCGATCGGTGCGCCGATCTCGTGGTTCATCCCCGAGCGCGATCGCGCTGCCCATGCGCGCCACATCACGGAATTCGGGCAGTCGGCGACGGTGTCGAGGCGCATGGGAGGAGCGCTGCGGATCGTGACCGGCCTGCGGCGCAATGGCGAGGAGTTCCCGATCGACGCGTCGATTTCGCAGATCACCGAGTCCGGGACCAGGTACTACACGGTGATTCTGCGCGACGTCACGGCGCGTTTCCGGGCCGAGGAGGCGCTGCGCCGGTCGCGTAACGAGTTGCAGGAGCTCGGCGCGGCGGCGCACATGACGCGCGAGCAGGAGAAGAGCCGGATCGCGCGCGAGCTTCACGACGAACTCGGCCAGGCGCTGACCATGCTGCAGATGGACGTCGCCTGGTTCAAGGAGAGGATTCCGGGCGACGCACCGGCCTTCGCCGGCAAGCTCGACAGGATGGAGAAGCTGCTGAAGACGACGATCGCGGCGACGCGGCGCATCGCCGCCGATCTGCGACCCCTGGTGCTCGACGACCTGGGGCTCGTCCCGGCGCTCGAATGGCTGGTGCAGAACTTCACGCAGCGCACGGGCATGCCCTGCGAGCTCGTGATCGACGATCCCCGGCTCGAGCTGCCTGGAGCACAGTCGACGGCGGTGTTCCGCGTCGTCCAGGAATCGCTGACCAACATCGCCAAGCACGCGCAGGCGACCCGGGCGACGGTGGAGCTCGGAAAGGATGACGGAATGCTCACCGTGCGCATCCAGGACGATGGCGTCGGGTTCGCAACCGACGCACCGCGCAAGCCGAACTCGCTCGGTCTGTTCGGCTTGCGCGAGCGCGCATCGCTGCTGTCGGGCGAGGCGACGATCGCCAGCGCCCCGGGCAAGGGGACGACGGTCGAGCTGCGGCTGCCGCTTGCGACCGCGGCGGGGGCGGCATGATCCGCGTCGTCGTCGCCGACGATCACCAGATCCTGAGGGAAGGCCTGAAGCAGCTGCTCGAGGCCGCCGGCGACATCGAGGTCGTCGGCGAGGCGGGCGACGGTCACGGCGTGCTGCAGCAGGTCCGCGAGGCCGATTTCGACGTGCTGCTGCTCGACATGTCGATGCCCGGCAAGAGCGGCGTCGAGCTGATCAAGCAGGTCAAGGCGGAGCGCCCGAGGCTGCGCATCCTGGTGCTCAGCATGCACGAGGAACACCAGTATGCGGTGCGGGCGATCCGGGCCGGCGCCTCGGGCTACCTGACCAAGGAGGGCGCGGCATCCCAGCTCGTCGCCGCGATCCGCAAGGTCGCTCGCGGGGGCGCGTTCATCAGCGCCGAGGTCGCCGAGCACCTCGCGCTCGACGCGATGCCCCACAGCGACGGCCCGCCCCACGAGACGCTGTCCGACCGGGAGTACGAGGTGTTCCGCATGCTGGTCGCGGGAACGAGCGTCTCCGAGATCGCCGAGCGCCTCCACCTGTCGGCCAAGACCGTCAGCACCCACAAGGCGCGGCTGATGGAAAAGCTCCAGGTCGCCAACAACGCCGAGTTGTTCCACTACGCCCTCAAGCATCGCCTGTCCGACGGCCCGGGCACCATCAGCTGACCCCCGTGCAGGCGGTAGGGCGATTCCTACACCGCATCGGCGGCGCCTGACCCCTTGAATCGGTGGATCCCGACCCCGCTTGTCAGACGGGGACGATAGGCCGCGCACTCCCGTCCGCCGATACTGGCCTCCATGAACACGGGGGCATGCATGGACATATTCATCGTCGACGACATTCCGTCGATGCGCGACCGTCTGCGCGAGCTGGTCGCGGACATCGACGGTGTCGCGATCGTCGGCGACGCCGGAACCCCGGCGGACGCCATCGCCGGCATCCTCCGGACGCATCCTGATTGCGTGCTGCTCGATTACCAGCTGATCGGCGGTACGGGCGTCGAGGTTCTGCGCGCCGTGCGTGCGCATTCGCCGCAGATCGCCTTCATCGTGCTGACCAACCATGCAACGCCGCAGCATCGCAGCGCCTGCCTCGACGCCGGCGCGCGCTTCTTCTTCGACAAGAGCACCGAGTTCGGCAGCATCAGGTCGGCCATTGCCGAGATCGACGCGACGCTGCACTAGACGAAGCCCGAGAACGCAACCACCCGAGGATGCCCCAGATGGAAGCCGCAATCATTGCCCCCGCCGTGACGCCGTTTCGACGTGAACAGGTGAAGACCGCGCGGCCGGTGCTGCGCGACGTGAGCCGGCCGGCGCTCGCCTGCTCGACCTGCCACCAGCACGCCCTGTGCGCCCGCGCCGGGCTCGACGCCGATGCCTCGCCGATGCTCGGCCAGATCCCCGCCACGCGGATACGCCTGCGCAAGGGCGATACGCTGTTTCGCGCCGGCGACCGTTTCACGGCCCTGTACGCGATCCGACTCGGATCCTGCAAGACGGTGATGGTGACCGACGATGGCCACGAGCAGGTCTCGGGCTATCACATGCCCGGCGAGATCCTCGGCACCGACGGCATCGGCATGGATGTCCACGATTCGCAGGCGATCGCGCTCGAGGACGCGGAGGTCTGCGCATTGCCATTCGACCGCGTCGAGGCGCTGGCGCGCGAAGACGTCGCGTTCCAGCGCAGCCTGCACCGGATGCTCGCCGCGGAGATAGTACGCGAGCGCAATGTCATGCTGATGCTCGGGACGATGCGCGCCGAGCAACGGCTGGCATCGTTCCTCCTCGACCTGTCGCAGCGCTACCAGGTCCGCGGCTATTCGCCGAGCGAGTTCCTGCTCCGGATGACGCGGGAGGAAATCGGCAGCCACCTCGGGTTGAAGCTCGAAACGGTGAGCCGGCTGTTCTCGCGCTTCCACCAGGACGGCGTGATCGAGGTGCACGGCCGCATCATCAAGCTCGTCGACCGCGAGGCGCTGCATCAGTTGGTCATGACGGGCTGACCCGGGGTTTCTTGCTTCGGCGGCAGTTCATCGCGCAGTCCATCGGGGCGTGCACCTCGACGTCGCCCATCCGGTAGATCTTGCACAGGTCGCGCGCGACGAAGACCGGGGATGCCGCGCGCCCAGGATCGTCCATGCGTGCGGGCGGCGGATTCAGGTCGCCGTGCCCTCGACCGGGGCGCCCTCGGGCTTCTGCGGCTCGGCGATCACGCAATCGGTCGTCAGGATCAGGCTGGCGATCGACGCGGCGTTCTGCAGGCCCAGTCGCGTGACCTTGGTCGGGTCGATGATTCCCATTTCGACCATGTCCCCGTAGCGATCGGTCGCGGCGTTGTAGCCGAAGTTGCCGCTCTCGGTGAGGACGCGCTGAACGACGACCGACGGCTCGACGCCGGCGTTGGTGACGATCTGCCGCAGCGGCTCCTCCAGCGCACGGCGCACGATCTTGATGCCAGCGTCCTGCCCGAGCGTCGTGCTCGGCAGTCCGTCGAGCGCCTGGCGGGCGCGCAACAGGGAAACGCCGCCGCCGGGGCCGATGCCCTCGGCCACGGCGGCGCGAGTCGCATGGACGGCGTCCTCGACGCGCGACTTCTTCTCCTTGAGCTCGGTTTCGGTCGATGCGCCGACCTTGATCAGCGCGACACCGCCCGAGAGCCTCGCGATGCGCTCCTCGAGCTGCTTGCGGTCGTAGTCGCCGGTCGTCTCGTCGAGGGTCTTGCGGATCTGCGCGATGCGCGCGCGCAGCTTTTCGGGGTCGCCGCCGCTGCCGATCAGCGTCGTCGTGTCCTTGTCGATCTCGATGCGCCGGGCGCGGCCCAGCTCCGCGGGCGTGGCGTGCTCGAGCTTGAGGCCGGTTTCCTCGGAGATCACCGTGGCGCCAGTCAGCGTCGCGATGTCCTCCAGCATCGCCTTGCGGCGGTCGCCGAACCCGGGGGCCTTGACCGCGCAGCTCCGCAGGATGCCGCGCATCGAGTTGACGACCAGCGTCGCGAGCGCCTCGCCGGTGACGTCCTCGGCGATCAGCAGCAGCGGCCGGCTCTCGCGCGAGACCTGCTCGAGCACCGGCAGGAGGTCGCGGACCGTCGACACTGCCCGGTCGTGGACGAGCACGCTGGCGTTTTCCAGCACGCAGCGCTGCTTGTCCGCTTCGTTGATGAAGTACGGCGACAGGAAGCCTCGCTCGAACTGCATGCCTTCGACGACCTCGAGCTCGTTCTCCATGCCGCGGCTGTCCTCGGTCTTGATGACGCCGCTGTCGCCGACTTTCTCCATCGCCTTCGCGATCATGTCGCCGATCGACGCGTCGCCGTTGGCGGAGATCGTACCGACCTGGGCGATCGCCTGGCTCGTGCTGCAGGGTCTCGAGTTCTTCCTCAGGTCGGCAACGACCGCCTCGACCGCCATGTCGACGCCGCGCTTGATCTCCATCGGATCGACGCCCGCCGCGACGTATTTCAGGCCCTCGTTGACGATCGCCTGTGCGAGCACCGTCGCGGTCGTCGTGCCGTCCCCGGCAGTCTCCGACGTGCGCGCCGCGACCTCGCGCGCCATCTGTGCCCCGAGGTTCTCGAAGTGGTCGGTGAGCTCGATCTCCTTCGCGACGATGACGCCGGAATTGATGATCGTCGGCGGACCGTAGGCCCGCTCGAGCATCACCAGCCGACCTTTCGGACCGAGCGTCACCTTGACCGCGTTGGCGAGGATGTTGAGCCCCGCGCATACCCGCTCGCGGGCATCGCGATGGAACCGCAGGATCTTGGCTGGCATCGGGCCGTGTCTCCGCGCCGGGTCTTCAGCGCCGCGTCTGCATCTCGAAGTGCCGGCCGCGGACCGCGAGGTCGGACAACGCGACCAGCGGCGCCACCAACTGGTGAAGGATGTCGTCGGCGGCGATGATCCCGACGAGCACGCCCTTGGCATTCACGACGGGCATGCGGCGCACGCCGTTGGCCGACATCAGGCGCACCGTCTCCGCGTAGCCGGTATCTTCGCGCACGGTCGCGACGGGTCGCTGCGTGAGCTCGCCGACGGTGATCGAGCGCGCGTCGAGCCCGGCGGCGACGACTTCGATGACGATGTCGCGGTCGGTCAGGATCCCGACCGGGATCCCGCCATCGGGGCCTTCGTCGACGACGAGCACGTTGCCGACGTGGTGCTGGCGCATCAGCGCCGCAGCTTCGATGACGGTCGCGCCGCGGCCGGTGCTGACGATGTTGCGTACGCAGAAATCACCGATGGTCATTGCGGTCCTTTCGGGGGAACGGTGCCGTGGATGCCGCATGGGCTCCACGCGGGCGCTTCCCGGGTTTCCGGTCTGTTCATCCTAGAGCGGACCCCACCCCGCATCTTGATCCGGATCAATCGACGTGCGAGCCGCCTGCAGCTTGTGCCACCGCCCGGGCGTTCCCCCGGCGCGCTGCGAGCGCGGGCGCCTGGCACCCATCATTCCCGCGGTCGCGGCCCGCCGGCTTGATTTCGCGCAACACCCCGGCATGCCCCGGGGCCTAGCATCGTGCGAAGATGAAGGGCGGCGCGCGGGCGCCACGACGCGGAGGTTACGATGGCTTTCAAATCGTTGATGGTTCACCTGGACGACGGCGCAGGCAGCGCGCAGCGGATGGATCTCGCGGTGCGCCTGGCGTCGCGCTTTGGCGCAGGCCTCGTCGGCGTCTACCTCGTGCCGACGTCGGAGCTGACGCCGACGGTCGCGGCGCTGCTCCCGGCGGAGTCGGTCAGGCTCAGGCTGGCGGAGAGCGGCGAATCGCAGGGTCGCGCCGAGGCGCGGTTCCGGCAGGCGGCCGCTGCCGGACGCGTCGGGAGCATCGAATGGCGGGCGCCAGCAGGTTTCGCGATGGACGCCGCGGCAGCGCAGGCGCGCTGCGTCGACCTCGCGATCATCGGACAGCCGGACCCCGACGACGGCGAGAGCGGCTTCGCCCGGCGGCTCGCCGAGCACGTGCTGCTCGGGGGCGCGTGTCCGGCGCTGTTCGTCCCCTATGCCGGTGCGGGCGCCGACGCCGGGACGCGCGTGCTCGTCGCCTGGGACGCGGGACGCGAGGCGGCGCGCGCGCTCCACGACGCACTGCCGATCCTCGAAACCGCGAAGCAGGTGGTCGTGGTCTCGCTCGCCCGCGAGCGCGCCGATGCGGATGCGATTGCGCTGGCGCAGCCGCGGCTCGCAGCGTACCTGCATGCGCACGGCATCGACGCGCAGTTCAAGCGCTTTGACGGCGACCAGATCGAAGGCGGGGAGCGGCTGCTGTCACAGGCGGCCGATCTCGGATCCGACCTGATCGTCATGGGCGGGTATGCCCATTCGCGTGCGCGCGAGCTGATCCTCGGCGGTGTCACGCGGACGATGTTCGCATCGATGACGGTGCCGGTGCTGATGTCGCACTGACCCGCCGCGCCTCAGGCGCGGCGGACGCACTTGGCGTACAGGTCGCCAAGCGCGCCGTCCGGATCGTATCTGCGCTTCAGCGCGGCGTAGGCCTCGCGGTCGTAGATCGCCCAGAACTCCGCCTCGGTGAAATACGAGTCCGAGTAGAGGGATTTCACGCCGCCCAGTTCGGTGACCTTGCGTTCAACCGCGCGGTTGACGAACCCGGCTGGGCGCTGCTCGCGCGTGGCGACGACGTCCCAGAAGCCGAAGTTGATCGATGCCGTCTCCTGCGCCAGCGGATAGAGCGTTGCGCGCCGGACCGGATCCGGCGCGCGGATCGGGCAGATCCAGATCGGCAGGATGCCGACCCCGGCGTGCAGGAACGCGAGAAACTCGGCCGCGCGGGCGATCGGGATGTCGACATCCTGGATCACCGACTCGGAGTGGATACGGCGGATGCGGTTCCATGCGCGCGTCACGCCGTGGCGCGCATTCCAGCGCATCACCTTTTGGTAGGTGATCGAATTGAGGTGCCTGCGGCCGAGCAGGCGCCGGACCAGCGGGTACTGCGCCCCGACGTTCTTCGAGCACCAGAACCAGTCGGTGTCCCAGCGCCAGAGGAAATCTCGCGCGGTCAGTGCATCGCTCGACCGCTCGCGGATCGATCGGTAATAGATCCGTTCGAACCCGTAATCGCTGACCTCGCGTGCGTCGTCGACGAAGCGCCCGAGCGTCAGATAGAGTTCGTCGCGCGAGAACACGACGCCGTCGAGGAAATCGATGCCGCTGTCGGCCATCCGGCGCTCGACGTCTGCGAAGTACGCTGCGGGGTCGCTGTGCCGCAGGTGGCGAAGCTCCACGCAGCGCCGTGCCGGGACGGTGCGCGCGGTCAGTTTCAGCGCGTAGCCCAGCGTGCCGTAGGAGTTCGGAATGCCGAAGAAGAGGTCGCGGTGCTCGTTGTCCGGTGTGCAGGTGAGAATCTGCCCGGCACCGGTCAGCACGTCGACCGAGGTGATCGTGTCGTGCACGAGACCGTACCGGAACGACGATGCCTCGATACCGATGCCCGCGACCGCCCCGCCCAGCGTGATCGACTTGAGCTGGGGAACGACCGCCGGGACTGCGCCCTGCGCGAGGGTCGCGTCGGCGAGGGCCTCGTAGGTGATCATGCCCTCGGCCTCGACCACCCCGGCCGCGGCGTCGACGCGCACGACACCGTTGAAATGGGACAGGTCGACGCGCGCCCCGCGATGCTCGCCGCGGTCGCGGAAGAGGTTCGACGTGGCCTTCCTGACGCTGATGCCGCGGGCGCCGCCCGCAGCGGCGAGTCGTGATTCGAGCTGCGCCTTCTTCTCGGCGTAGGTCGTCATCCGGTGGGCCGGTAGAGGTACCCGCGGCTCATCGGTTGGTCCGTCGAGATGTTGCCCTTGCTGACGGTGACCTGGAACAGGTACGTGCGCCCGTTCGGGGAGCGGAACATCTCGGCGCAGGACCACAGGTAGGTGCGCCAGGCGCGGCGGAAGCGCTCGTTGAAACGGACCGGATCGAGCGCCGAGATCGCGTCCCAGCTCTCGTCGAAGCGCTGTGCCCAGCAGTCCAGCGTCAGCGCGTAATGGCGCCGCAGGTTCTCGACATCGAGCACCTCGAGACCGCAGGCTTCCATCGCCGTGATCGCCTCGGCGAGGCTCGGTATCCATCCGCCGGGGAAGATGTGCTTGCGGATGTAGAACTCGGTGTCGCGCACGCCCACGTGACCGATGAAATGGATGACGCCCAGCCCCCCGGGCTTCAGCGCATCCGCGTGCGCGCGTATCACCTCGTGCACCTGGTCGCGTCCCGCGTGCTCGAGCGTGCCGATCGACAGCAGCTTGTCGTACTGGCCCGGCATCTCGCGGAAATCGCATTCGACGACCTTGATCCGGTCCTCGAGCCCGCGCTGCGCGAGCTCGGCGCGGAGCTCCCCGACCTGCTCGGTCGTCGTGTTGATGCCGGTCCCGAGTGCCCCGTAGCGCTCCCAGGCATGGAGCAGCAGTCCGCCCCAGCCGCAGCCGACGTCGACGAAGGTTTCGCCGGCGGCGAGCCGCACCTTGCGGCAGACATGGTCCATCTTGTTGGTCTGCGCCTGCTCGAGCGTCGTCGTACCCTCGCTCCAGTAGGCGCAGGTGTAGAGCATGCCGACCCGGTCGAGCCAGGGGCGATAGAACGCCTGTCCCAGCCCGTAGTGGAAACGCGCGTTGGCCTTGGCCTGCGCGATCGAGCGGTTCGAATGGCGGGCTTCGTGCCAGCGGTTGCGCAGCGCGACCAGCGGGCTCGTATGCTGGTCGAAACCCCCGTCGAACGCGGCCCGGAAAGAAAGCGCGAAATCGCCTTCGACATCGAGGTCGCCGTCGAAATACGCCTCGAGCAGGCCGACGTGGCCGTAGGCGGCAACGCGGCGCTCGACGCGGGAATGCCTGAAGTGCAGCGTGAATTCAGGCGCCGCTTCGCGGTTCCGGTATTCGGTGCCGTCAGCGAACACGACCCGGAACGAAATGTCGCTGCGCCCGCCCATCCGCGCGAGGGCGCTGCGCAGCGCCCGCGACAGGCCGCGGGGTTCGACACCTGCGCGCCCGGCCTGGCGTGAGTCGAGCGTGGACATGCTTCAAATATACCGCGCCCGGCTCACGGGCGTGTGTGCGAGGGCGGCACGGCGCTATTTGGACCGACCATAGGTCCCGGTGAGCGTCGCCTTGCCGATCGCGTTGGCATTGACCATGTATCCGGCGAGCGATGCGTTCGCGCCTTTGGGAAGCTCGAGCCTGGCGACCTTGAGCGCATAGAGCGTGAAGTTGTAGCGGTGGGGCCGGTCTCCGACCGGCGGACACGGGCCACCGTAGCCGGGCACGCCGTAGTCGGTCGTGATGCTCGACGCGCCGGCCGGCAGGCGGCTGCCGTCGGTTCTACCGGCACCCTTGGGCAGCCCGGACGTTCCCGCCGGGATGTCGATCACCAGCCAATGCCACCAGCCTGCGCCTCCAGTCGGCGCGTCGGGGTCGTGCACCAGCAGGGCGAAGCTCTGCGTGCCCGACGGCGCGCCGGACCACTCGAGCGCCGGCGAAAGGTTTCCACCGGTGCAGCCGAAACTGTCATAGGCCTGCTCGTCGGCAATCGCACCGCCGGGCGCGATGTCGGGACTGGTCAGCTTGAATCGCGCGGGGCCGCGTCGGCGACCGAGAGGCCGGCGGCGCTTGCGAGGGCGTGGGTCAGCGGTTTGAAGATCATCGGGGTCTCCTCGAGGGCGGTCGCGGACGCAGGCCCGCGGGAACATGCGTCGAATATACTTCGATGTGGCCCGATGCTACGAGGGAATTGCGCATGGCACTCATCGAAGTCAAGGTCCCTGACATCGGCGACTTCAAGGGCGTTCCGGTCATCGAGGTGCTGGTCAAGCCGGGGGACGCCGTCAAGGCCGAGGATCCCCTGGTCACCCTCGAGTCGGACAAGGCGACGATGGACGTTCCTTCGCCCACCGACGGGGTCGTGAAATCGATCGTCGTCAAGGTCGGAGACAGGGTGTCGGAGGGCAGCGCGCTGCTCGTGCTGGAGAGCGCCGCTGCGGCAGCCCGGGGTGCCCCCGCCAGTCCGCGCGGCGCGGCGGCGCCGCCCGACGCGGGCGCGCGGGCGGCGGCTGCCGCCGCTACGCGACCTGCGGCGCAGGCTCCCGGGGCAACGGGCACGGGCGACCCGGCTCCGGCGCCAGCGGCGGCATACGGCGGTCGCGCCGACGTTGAATGCGAGATGCTCGTCCTGGGCGCAGGCCCCGGAGGCTACTCGGCGGCGTTCCGTGCGGCCGACCTGGGGATGAAGACCGTCATCGTCGAGCGCTATGCGACGCTGGGCGGGGTGTGCCTCAACGTCGGCTGCATTCCGTCGAAGGCGCTGCTGCACACGGCGGCAGTGATCGACGAAGCGAAAACGATGGCTGCGCACGGCGTGAGCTTCGGCGCGCCGACGATCGACCTCGCCAAGCTGCGCGCATTCAAGGACGGCGTGGTCAGGAAGCTCACCGGCGGCCTGGGTGCGATGGCGAAGATGCGCAAGGTCGAGGTCGTGCAGGGGATCGGCCGCTTCCTCGATGCGCATCACCTCGAGGTCGCCCTCACGTCGGGGACCGGGAAGAAGACGTCTGGGGCGACCAAGGTCGTCCGTTTCGACAAGGCGATCATCGCCGCGGGCAGCCAGGCGGTGAAGCTCCCGTTCATGCCGGAGGACCCGCGGGTCGTCGATTCGACCGGCGCGCTCGAGCTGAAGTCGGTTCCCAAGCGCATGCTGGTCGTCGGCGGCGGCATCATCGGCCTCGAGATGGCCAACGTCTACTCGACGCTGGGAGCGCGCATCGACGTCGTCGAAATGCTCGACGGCGTGATGCTGGGCGCCGACCGGGACCTGGTGCGGGTGTGGGAGAAGAAGAACGCGGGACGCTTCGACAACATGATGCTCGGCACGAAGACGGTGTCGGCGCAGGCGACCCCTTCCGGAATCCGCGTCGCGTTCGAGGGCGCCAAGGCGCCGGCCGAGGCGCAGGTCTACGACCTGGTGCTGGTCGCCGTCGGCCGCAGTCCCAACGGCCGCGCGATCGATGCCGCGAAGGCCGGCGTGGCGGTGACCGACCGCGGCTACATCGAGGTCGACCGCCAGATGCGCACGAACGTCGCCCACGTGTTTGCGATCGGCGACATCGTCGGGCAGCCGATGCTCGCCCACAAGGCCGTGCACGAAGGCCACGTCGCCGCCGAGGCGGCCGCGGGGCACAAGTCGTACTTCGACGCGAGGCAGATCCCGTCGGTGGCCTACACCGACCCCGAGGTCGCGTGGGCCGGGGCGACCGAGGACGAATGCAAGGCGCAGGGTGTCGAATACGGCAAGGCGGTGTTTCCGTGGACGGCGTCGGGGCGCGCGATCGCCAACGGGCGCGACGAAGGCTTCACCAAGCTGCTGTTCGACGCCGCCACGCACCGGATCATCGGCGGCGGCATCGTCGGCACCCATGCGGGCGACCTGATCGGCGAGATCGCCCTGGCGATCGAGATGGGTTGCGATGCGACCGACATCGGCAGGACGATCCATCCGCATCCGACGCTGGGAGAGTCGATCGGCATGGCCGCCGAGATGTTCGAAGGCGTCTGCACCGATCTGCCGCCGCAGAAGAAGAAATAGCGCACGGCGCAAGTCCACGACGCGGCGTCGCGGCGCGACGCATGAACGGCAGGAGGCTTCATGGCTGAAGAGCAACTGCGGGCAGCGGCCCTCGAATACCACGAGTCGCCGACGCCGGGAAAGATCTCGATCGCGCCGACCAAGGCGCTCGCCAACCAGCGCGACCTGTCGCTCGCGTATTCGCCCGGGGTCGCCTACGCCTGCACGGCGATCCAGCACGAGCCGGCGCTCGCCGCGCGCTATACGGCGCGCGCGAACCTCGTCGCGGTCGTCACCAACGGCAGCGCGGTGCTCGGGCTCGGGAACATCGGCGCGCTGGCCGGCAAGCCGGTGATGGAGGGCAAGGCCTGCCTGTTCAAGAAGTTCGCCGGCATCGACGTTTTCGACATCGAGGTCGGGGAGAGCGATCCCGACCGGATCGTCGACGTCGTCGCGGCGCTCGAGCCCACGTTCGGGGGCATCAATCTCGAGGACATCAAGGCGCCCGAGTGCTTCTACATCGAGCGCAAGCTGCGCGAGCGGATGAAGATCCCGGTGTTCCACGACGATCAGCACGGCACGGCGATCGTCGCCGCCGCGGCGGTCCTGAACGGCCTCAAGGTCGTCGGCAAGGACATCGGCAGCGTCAGGCTCGTGTGCTCCGGCGCCGGCGCTGCCGCGATCGCCTGCCTCGACTTGCAGGCGAGCCTCGGGATGAAGCGCGAGCACATCACGATCGTCGACAGCAAGGGTGTCGTCCACACCGGGCGCGGCGGGTCGATCGACCCCGACAAGGCGCGCTATGCGCGGGACACTGCGGCGCGCACGCTCGCCGACGCGATCGACGGCGCCGACATCTTCCTCGGCTTGTCGACCGGTGGCGTGCTGACCGCCGACATGGTCAAGCGGATGGCCGCAAGGCCGATCATCCTCGCGATGGCGAACCCCGAGCCCGAGATCCGCCCCGAGATCGCGAAGGCGGCGCGCCCCGACTGCCTGATCGGAACCGGGCGTTCGGACTATCCGAACCAGGTCAACAACTCGCTGTGCTTCCCCTTCATCTTCCGTGGCGCGCTCGACTGCGGCGCGAGCACGATCAACGAACCGATGAAGCTCGCCGCGACGCGTGCGCTCGCAGAGCTCGCGCAGGCGGAGCCCTCGGAGATCGTCGCGATCGCCTACGGCGAGCCGACGCCGGCGTTCGGGCCGGAGTACCTGATCCCGCGGGCATTCGATCCGCGCCTCATCGTCAACATCGCGCCGGCGGTGGCGAAAGCCGCGATGGACAGCGGCGTGGCCGGCCGACCGATCGCGGACTTCGATGCGTACCGGCAGCGCCTGATGCAGTTCGTCTATCACTCGGGCACGCCGATGGCGCCGGTGTTCGCCTCGGCCAAGCGCGCGCCCAAGCGGGTCGCCTATGCCGAAGGCGAGGACGAGCGGGTGCTGCGCGCGGCCCAGGCCTGCATCGACGAAGGCATCGTGCATCCGGTGCTGATCGGACGCCCCGACATCATCGCGTCGCGCATCGGGAAGCTCGGACTGCGCCTCGTTCCCGGGCGTGACTGCGAGGTCGTCAACATCCTCGACGACCCGCGGCACCGCGAATACGCGCTCGACTACTATCGGCTGATGCGCCGCAAGGGGGTCACGCGCGGGCCGGCGATGGAGGAGATGCGCAGCCGGCCGACGCTGATAGGAGCAATGTTGCTGCGGCGCGGCGACGTCGATGCGATGCTGTGCGGAACGCTCGGCAACTTCCCCGACCACCTGCGCTACATACGCAACGTCATCGGCATGCGCGAGGGCGTCCACGTGCTGGCGACGATGCAGATGGTGATCCTGCCGCGGCGACAGCTCTTCATCTGCGATACCCACGTCAATCGCGATCCCTCGGCCGCGGAGATCGCCGAGATGACGCTGATGGCCGTCGAGGACGTCCTTCGTCTCGGGCAGAAACCGAGCGTCGCGCTGCTGTCGCACTCGAGCTTCGGCAGCTCGGACGCGCCATCGGCGCAGAAGATGCGCGATGCGCTGGAGCTGATCCTGCAGCGGATGCCCGACCTCGCCGTCGAAGGCGAGATGCACGCGGACGCCGCGCTGTCGAAGGAAATCCGCGATCGCGAGTTCCCCGATTCGCGCCTGGTCGCCGACGCGAACCTGCTGATCATGCCGAACATCGATGCCGCGAACATCACCTACAACGCATTGCGCGTCATCGCCGGGGAGGGAATCGCGGTCGGTGGTTTCCTCCTCGGAGCGGCGAAGCCGGCGCATATCCTGGCGCCGACCTCGACGGTGCGGCGCATCGTCAACATGACCGCCGTCGCCGTCGCCGAAGCCGGCGCGCAGCGCTAGCGGGCGCGACGCCAGGCTGCGCATGACCGGCACGCCACCCACCCGCGGACCCGAGGCGACCGGAACGGCATCGCCCGCCGGGCTGCACCGAGTCGTCATCGTGGGCGGCGGGGCCGGGGGGCTCGAGCTGGCGACCCGACTGGGTGACACGCTGGGCCGGCGCGGCCGGGCAGAGGTGACGCTGATCGAGCGGGCACGAACGCATTTCTGGAAGCCGCACCTGCACGAGATCGCGGCGGGCAGCATGGACATCGACGTCTATGAAACCGACTACATCGCCCAGTCGCACTGGCACTCGTTCCGTTACCTGATCGGGGAGATGACCGGGCTCGACCGACGCGCGCGCCAGGTGCAGGTCGCGCCTTTCGTCGACGAGGATGGCGACCAGGTGACCGACGCGCGGACCATCGGCTACGACACGCTGGTCCTTGCGGTCGGGAGCCGCACCAACGACTTCGGAACGCCCGGCGCCGGCCAGCATGCGATCGCGCTCGACGACCCGCCCGCGGCCCAGCGCTTCCACCGCAGGCTCGTCAACGCGTACCTGCGCGCCCACGCGCAGGCCGGGGCGCTGCGCCCCGAGCAGCTGCAGGTCGCGATCATCGGCGCCGGCGCCACCGGCGTCGAGCTCGCCGCCGAGTTGCACAACACGACGCGCACGCTGGTGTCCTACGGGCTCGACCGGATCGATCCCGAAAGGGACATCCGCCTCGTCCTGATCGAGGCGGCCGATCGCATCCTGCCGGCGCTGCCCGAGCGGCTTTCGACCGCGGCGCAGCACCTGCTGGAGCGGATGCGCGTCGCCGTGCGCACCGGCGCACGCGTCGCCGAGGTGCTGCCGGATGGCGTGAGGCTCGCGAACGGCGAGTCGATCCCGGCCGAACTCGTGGTGTGGGCCGCCGGCGTCAAGGCGCCCGATTTCCTGCGCGACATCGAGGGGCTCGAGACGAACCGCATCAACCAGCTCGTCGTGCGTGCGACGCTGCAGACGACGCGCGACGACGACATTTTCGCGATCGGCGATTGCGCGGCCGCGCCGTGGCTGGGCAGGGAAGGCGTGGTCGTGCCCCCGCGCGCGCAGGCCGCGCACCAGCAGGCTTCGCACATGGTTGGGCAGATCCGCAATCGCCTGCGCGGGCGCGAACTGCGGCCGTGGCGGTACCGGGATTTCGGATCGCTGGTGTCGTTGGGCGAGTATTCGACGGTCGGCAACCTGATGGGAAGCCTTACGGGCGGCAACCTCTGGCTGGAGGGGACGTTTGCGCGGATGATGTACCTGTCGCTCTACAAGATGCACGAGCTGGCGCTGCATGGTTTCTGGAAGATGGCACTGGATACCGCGGCGCGGATGATCACGCGGCGCACCGAGCCGCACGTCAAGCTGCATTGAGGCGCCTGGCGACGGCCCCGGTTGCGGGCCGCGGATCGATGCGGCGCCGGGTGCTGGTGGAGCGATCCCGGCTGCCAATCGCGGCCCCGCGGTGTATGCTGGCCTGGCGGGTCCGGGGTCGTCGTGCGTGCGGGCGGGAAGCGGGTCCAACTCTCCATCATTTCGGGAGCACTCATGGGTCTCATCGATTTTGTGAAGGACGCCGGCGAGAAGCTTTTCGGACGCGGCCAGGCGCAGACGACGGCCAAGGAGGCCGCCGCCGATCCCACGAACAACGCCAAGGTGCAGGCGGCCAACGCCGCAGCGGGCGACGCGATCCTCGACTACGTCAAGTCGCAGAACCTGTCGGCGACCGCGTTGACGGTCACCTTCGACGGTGCGACATCCACGGCCAGCGTCTTCGGCGTTGCGCCCGACCAGGCGACGCGCGAAAAGATCGTCCTGTGCTGCGGCAACGTCGCGGGCGTCGCCGGTGTCAAGGACATGATGAGCGTCGACCAGCGACAGCCCGAGGCGCAGTACTACACGGTGGTGTCGGGCGACACGCTGTCGAAGATCTCCAGGCAGTACTACGGCGATGCCAACAAGTACATGAAGATCTTCGAAGCGAACAAGCCGATGCTGACGTCGCCCGACAGGATCTACCCCGGGCAGAAGCTGCGCATCCCGCCGCAATGATGCCGGCCATGCCGCTCGATGGGCCCGTCGCGCCGGTCGCGGCGTACTTCCGTCTGCGGGCGCTCCCGATCCCGGGGCCGGGCGAAGATGACGACGACGACAACCAGGAGTCGCCGATCGGCGACCCGCCGGACGACGACTGGGACGAGGACGACTGGGAAGACGACGACGACGACGATGACGACGACGAGGACCCGATCCAGGTATCCGGTCCGCGGGCCCGTCGCGACGGCGGCCACTGAGGGCCGCGAACGGAGATCCGATGTATGCGCAGATGGTCGACACCGGCGTCAGCAAGGTCAGTGACGCCGCGGACATGACGCCGGAGGAGCGGGCCTTCCAGGACCGCATCGACGCCGACGTCAAGGTCGAGCCCAAGGACTGGATGCCCGAGGCCTACCGCAGGACCCTGATTCGCCAGATCCAGCAGCACGCGCATTCGGAAATCGTCGGCATGTTGCCCGAGGGAAACTGGATCACGCGGGCGCCGTCGCTGCAGCGCAAGGCGACGCTGATGGCCAAGGTGCAGGATGAAGGCGGCCATGGGCTCTACCTCTACTGCGCAGCCGAGACCCTGGGCGTGTCGCGCGACGCGATGGTCGCCGACCTTCACGCAGGCAAGGTGAAGTACTCGTCGATCTTCAACTACCCGACCCTGACCTGGGCCGATATCGGGACCATCGGCTGGCTGGTCGACGGGGCGGCGATCATGAACCAGATTCCGCTGTGCCGGTGCAGCTTCGGCCCCTATGCGCGCGCAATGGTCCGCGTCTGCAAGGAGGAGTCTTTCCACCAGCGGCAGGGCTACGACATCATGCTCGCCCTGTGCCGCGGTACGCCCGGGCAGAAGGCCATGGCGCAGGACGCGCTGAATCGCTGGTGGTGGCCCTCGCTGATGATGTTCGGCCCGCCGGACGCGGCGAGCGTGCACAGCGCGCAGTCCGCGCGGTGGAAGATCAAGCTCCTCTCCAACGACGAGTTGCGCCAGCGATTCGTCGATCAGACGGTGCCGCAGGCCGACTACCTGGGGCTGAAGGTTCCCGACGATCGGCTCGCGTGGAACGCCGAGCGTGGCCATTACGACTTCGGGGAGATCGACTGGCAGGAGTTCCACGAGGTCATCAAGGGCAACGGCCCGTGCAACCGCGACCGGATGCAGACAAGGATCCGGGCGTGGGAGGACGGTGCCTGGGTGCGCGAGGCTGCGCTGGCACACGCCGATAAGCACGCGGCGCGCGAACGGCAGGCCGCATGACGACGATTCCCTCACCCCGACCCTCTCCGGGACGCGGGACAGGGCGCCGGGCGAATGCGATGCAGGTGAGGGGAATCGAGGGGGCGAAATGAGCAGCGAATGGCCGTTGTGGGAGATCTTCATACGCTCGCAGCATGGATTGGCGCACAAGCACGTCGGGAGTCTGCACGCTGCCGATGCGCAGATGGCGATCCGGAACGCCCGCGACGTGTACACGCGACGCAACGAAGGCGTATCGATCTGGGCCGCCCGGTCGGCAGACATCCATGCTTCGTCTCCCGGCGACAAGGAGGCGCTGTTCGAGCCGTCCAACGACAAGGTCTACCGGCATCCGACCTTCTTTCCCATGCCCGAGGAAGTGAAGCACATCTGAAGCCGCGGCCTTCGCTTGCGCCTGCCCCGATGGACGACGATCCCCGCCTCTTCGACTACGTGCTGCGGCTGGCCGACAACGGGGTCGTGCTCGCGCAGCGCCTTGGCGAGTGGGTCGGCAAGGGTCCGGTGCTCGAGGAGGACATCGCCCTCACCAACGTCGGGCTGGACCTGCTCGGGCAGGGGCGGATGTGGCTTGCGTACGCGCAGGAGATCGAGGCGCGCTACGCGCCGCCGGGCCGAGGCGAGGACGCGCTCGCGTTCCTGCGCGATGGCGGCGAATTCCGCAACCTGCTGCTGGTCGAGCAGCCCAACGGGAACTACGCGGACACCATGGCGCGCCAGTTCCTGTTCGACCAGTGGCACCTGATGCTGCTCGCTGCGCTCGCGGGGTCGAAGGACGAGCGCATCGCCGCGATCGCCGCCAAGGCGGGCAAGGAGGTCCGCTACCACGTCGAACGCTCCGCCGACTGGATGATCCGCCTGGGCGATGGCACCGAGCTGTCGCATCGGCGAGCGCAGGATGCCGTCGATGCGCTGTGGATGTACACGGGCGAGATGTTCAGCGTCGACGCCATCGAAGGCAGGCTGGTCGCCGCGGGAGTGGCTACCGATGCCGCGTCGCTGCAGGGTCCGTGGCGGTCCGCGGTCGCCGCGGTGTTCGACGAGGCGACCCTCGCGATGCCCGGAGACGGGTGGATGCAGGGCGCGAACGGGCGCGGAGGCAAACAGGGAATCCACACCGAGCACCTCGGGCACATGCTTGCCGAGATGCAGATCGTCGCGCGCTCGCATCCGGGTGCCCGGTGGTGAGCGCCGCCGCGATCTGGGGTGCGCTGGCCGGAGTCGTCGATCCCGAGATTCCATCCATTTCGATCGTCGAGTTGGGCATCGTCCGCAGCGTCGAGCGCAGCGGCGACGACTGGCTCGTGTCGATCACGCCGACGTATTCGGGCTGCCCGGCGACGCGCGTGATCGAATCCGACATCCGCGATGCGCTCGCGCCAATCGCAGGCCGCGGTGTCCGCATCGTCACGCAGCTCGCGCCGCCGTGGACGACCGATTGGATCGCGCCGGAGGGGCGGCGCAAGCTGCGCGAGACCGGCATCGCGCCTCCGCAGCCCGGCGGTCCGGGGCGCGCGACGCCAATTCACGTCGTCCGCGCGAACCGTTCGGACGCCGGCGTCGTTGCCTGCCCGCGCTGCGGCTCCCTGCGCACGGTTCTGGTCGCCCGTTTCGGGTCGACCGCGTGCAAGGCGCAATACCGCTGCACGGACTGCCTCGAGCCTTTCGACTACTTCAAGCCCTACTGAGGTTGCCGGAGCCCGCGCGGCGATGATCGCCCTGCATTGCGCCTGCCGATCGCGATGAGCAAATTCCATGCGCTGACGATTGCGAGGGTCGACCGTGAGACTCGCGACGCGATCGCGATCACGTTCGCGGTTCCCGAGCCGCTGCAGCCGATGTTCCGTTTCGAGCCTGGGCAGCACGTCACGGTCCGCGCCGACGTCGACGGCGAGGACCTGCGGCGCTCCTACTCGATCTGCGCAGCCGTCGGCGAGCCGTTGCGGATCGCGATCAAGCGCGCGCCAGGCGGCGCCTTCTCGAGCTGGGCCAACGACACGCTGCGTGAGGGCATGACCCTCGAGGTCGTCCCGCCGCTCGGGCACTTCGGCGTCGCCGCCGAGCCGGGCACGGCACGGCATCACCTCGCGTTCGCGGCCGGAAGCGGCATCACGCCGCTGGTATCGATCATCGGAAGCGCCCTCGCGTCGGAGCCGCGGATGCGCTTCACGCTGGTCTACGGCAACCGCGCGTCGTCGACGGTGATGTTTCGCGAGGAACTCGCGGCGCTCAAGGACCTCCACCTCGACCGCTTCCAGCTGATCCACGTGCTCTCGCGCGAACCGCAGGACATCGGGCTGCTGAACGGGCGCATCGACTGCGCGAAGGCGGACGCGCTGTTCTCGACCTTCGCGCCGCTCGACGACGTCGATTGCGTCTACATCTGCGGTCCCGAAGGAATGATGGATGCGGTGAAGGAGGCGCTGGTCGCGAGGGAATTCCCGGGGTCCAGGATCAGGATCGAGCGTTTTGCCGCGAGCATTCCGAAGCACACGCACGTTCCGCGGCCGCTGCCCCAGGCGAGCAGGACCGAGTGCGAAGTGAACGTCGTCATCGACGGGTCGCGGCGAACGTTCCTGCTGGAGAAGGGGCACGAAAGCATCATCGATGCCGGCCTGCGCAACGGCGTCGAGCTGCCGTTCTCGTGCAAGGGAGGCGTGTGCTCGACCTGTCGCTGCAGGCTCGTCGAGGGCGAAGTCGACATGGACGTCAATTTCGCGCTCGAGGACTACGAGATCGCGCGCGGGTTCATCCTCGCCTGCCAGAGTTACCCGGTGACCGACCGGGTGACCGTGGACTTCGACCAGACCGGAACCGGATAGCGGCTGACGGACCTCCACGCATGCTAGAGTTGGCCGATCGAATGCATTGAAGGTGAGTTCGCGTGTCACATCCATTCTTCGAGCGTCACCGTGAAACCCTCGAGAGAGCGGTCGAGGCGATTGGGCAGCGCGGCTACTGGTCGCCGTTCCCGGAGTCGCCGAGCCCGAAGGTCTACGGCGAAGGCGCAGCGGAAAAGGGCAAGGCAGCGTTCGACGCGCTGCTCGGCAAGCGCTTTGCCCTGACCCAGCCGGCCACGACCGGCGAGGTCGGCAATGAGCGCTCCCCCTACGGCATGCGCTTGGGCATCACCTACCCGAAGGCCGACCTCGACGGCCTGCTCGCCGCGGTCGAAGCGGCGCAGGCGACCTGGCGCAAGGCCGGCCCACGGGCCTGGGTCGGCGTCAGCCTCGAAATCCTGTCGCGGATCAACAAGGCGAGCTTCGAGCTCGCCCACGCGATCATGCATACGACCGGACAGGCGTTCGTCATGGCATTCCAGGCGGGCGGGCCCCACGCGCAGGAGCGCGGGCTCGAGGCCGTTGCCTACGCCTGGGACCAGATGCGCAGGATCCCCGAACGGGCGACGTGGGAGAAGCCGCAGGGCAGGAACGAGCCGTTGAAGATGGAGAAGCATTTTCGCATCGTCCCGCGCGGCGTGGCGCTCGTGATCGGCTGCAGCACGTTTCCGACCTGGAACGGCTATCCCGGCCTGTTCGCGAGCCTCGCGACGGGAAATTCGGTCGTCGTCAAGCCTCATCCGAACGCGATCCTGCCGCTGGCCATCACCGTGCGCATCGCCCGCGAGGTCCTGGCCGAAGCCGGGTTCGATCCGAATGTCGTCGCGCTGGTCGCGCACGAAGCCGGCGATGCCACTGCGCAGACCCTCGCGCTGCGCCCCGAGATCAAGATCGTCGATTTCACCGGCAGCACCGCGAATGGCCGCTGGCTCGAAGAGCACGTGCGCCAGGCGCTGGTCTATACCGAGAAGGCCGGCGTCAACCAGGTGATCGTCGATTCGACGGCGGATTTCAAGGGCATGCTGCGCAACCTTGCATTCTCCCTCGCGCTCTATGCCGGCCAGATGTGCACCGCGCCGCAGAACCTCTACGTTCCGAAGGGCGGCATCGACACCGAAGAGGGGCACCTCGGGTTCGACGACGTCGCCAAGGGCCTGGCCGAAGCCGTCGACCGGTTGCTCGAGGATCCCGCGCGGGCGGTCGAGATCCTGGGCGCCGTGCAGAGCGACAGCGTGCTGCGCAGGCTCGAGGCGGCCCGCTCGCTTGGCACGATCGCGCTCGACACGCGCACGATCACCCACGGGCAGTTCCCCGAGGCGACCGTGCGAACCCCGCTGATCGTCAAACTGTCGAAGGCCGACCGCGCGACCTACCTGAACGAGTGGTTCGGCCCGATCGCTTTCGTCATTGCCACCGACAGCACGGCGGACAGCCTGGCAATCGCCCGTGACGCGGTGATCGGCCACGGGGCGCTGACCATGGCCGTCTATTCGACGCGCAGCGACGTGATCGAGCGCGCGATCGAGGTCGCCGAGGACGTCGGCGTCGCACTGTCGATCAACCTGACCGGGGGCGTTTTCGTGAACCAGTCGGCGGCGTTTTCGGATTTCCACGGCACCGGGGCGAACCCCGCCGCGAACGCCGCGCTGACCGACGCGGCCTACGTCGCGAATCGGTTCCGCGTCGTCCAGCATCGCGCGCACGCATGAATTACGAGCAGATCCGCTTCGAGACGGGCGACGGGATCGCCCGCATCACCCTGAACCGGCCCGACCGGCTCAACAGCTTCACCGCGCAGATGCACGCCGAATTACGCGACGCCCTGGCCCGCATCGCCGCCGACACCGGCGTGCGCGCGCTGCTCCTGACCGGCGCCGGACGCGGCTTTTGCGCCGGCCAGGATCTCGCCGACCGTGCGGTTGCGCCAGGCGCCGCCCCGGTCGACCTCGGCGAGTCGATCGAGAAAAACTACCGGCCGCTGGTGCTGGCGCTGCGCGACCTGCCGCTGCCTGTCGTGTGCGCGGTCAACGGCGTCGCGGCCGGCGCCGGCGCCAACCTCGCGCTCGCCTGCGACCTGGTCGTCGCCTGCAGGTCGGCCAGTTTCATCCAGGCTTTCTGCAGGATCGGGCTCGTTCCGGATTCCGGGGGGACGTACTTCCTGCCGCGGCTGGTCGGGAGTGCGCGTGCGATGGGACTCGCGATGCTTGGCGAACGGATCCCCGCCGATCAGGCTGCGGCCTGGGGCCTGATATGGAAGTGCGTCGAGGACGATCAGTTCGTTCCCGCCGTCGACGCGCTGCTCGCACAGCTTGCACAGTCGTCGACCCGCGGTCTCGCGGCGCTCAAGCGCGCGATGCATGCCTCGGCTGGCAACGCGCTGGAGCAGCAGCTCGACCTGGAGCGCGATCTCCAGCGCGACCTCGGCCTCGGTGCAGACTATCGCGAAGGCGTCGCCGCATTCCTGGAAAAGCGGCCGCCCCTGTTCTCCGGGCGCTGACGTGGCCGCTGCGCTTTCGCGCGACGCGACCGTCGCCGTCATCGGCGCCGGTGCGATGGGGAGCGGCATCGCCCAGGTGGCGGCCCAGGCAGGGCACCCGGTGCGCCTGTTCGACACGCGGATCGGCGTTGCGGAACGAGCGCGGGATGCGATCGGCCAGTCGCTGGCCGGCCTCGCTGCCAAGGGCCGGGTCGACGCCGCAGCCGCGTCGGAGGCGACCGCGCGGATCGCAGCCATCCACGCGCTCGGCGACTGCGTCAGCGCGAGCCTCGTCGTCGAGGCGATCGTCGAGGACCTCGAGACCAAGCGCACGCTGCTGCGCGAGCTCGAGGTGATCGTGCCGCGAACCGCGATCCTCGCGTCCAACACGTCGTCGCTTTCGATCACCGCCCTCGCCGCGGGCATGAAATCGCCCGGCCGCATCGTCGGCATGCACTTCTTCAACCCGGTCCCGCGGATGCAGCTGGTCGAAGTCGTCAGCGGCCTCGCGACCGACGAGGCGATTGCCGACGCCGTGCACGCGACCGCGATCGCCTGGGGCAAGCAGCCGGTGCACGCGAAATCGACGCCGGGATTCATCGTCAACCGCTGCGCGCGGCCGTTCTACGGCGAGGCGCTGCGCCTGCTCGCAGAGCGCGCCGCCGACGCCGGCACGCTCGATGCCCTGATGCGGGAAGCCGGTGGCTTCAGGATGGGAGCGTTCGAGCTGATGGACCTGATCGGGAACGACGTGAATTACGCGGTCACGCGCAGCATTTGGGAAGCGCATTTCAACGATCCGCGCTACGCGCCGTCGCTGCTGCAGCAGGAGCGCGTGACGGCCGGATACCTGGGGAGGAAGAGCGGCCGCGGTTTCTTCGATTACGGGACGGATGCCGCGCAGCCCGTCGCGGACAGCGAGGCTCCCAGGCCCGCGCCGCAGCGAGTCGTGCTCCACGGCGGGCCGGGAATCGTCGCGCCGCTGGTCGAGAGGATCGCGCGCGCCGGCATTGCCGTCGACCGGCAGGCGCCGCAGACCGCATTCCCCGACGGCGTGATGGCGATCGGCGACGCATGGCTCGCGCTGAGCGACGGCCGCACGGCCACCGCGAGAGCCGCGGCGACCGGTACCCGCAACCTGGTGCTGTTCGACCTCGCGCTCGACTATGCCAGCTGCGCGCGCGTCGCGGTTGCGTGCGCCGACGGCTGCGACAGTGCAGCCTATGCTGCCGCGGTCGGCGCACTGCAGGCGGCCGGCATTGCCGTTTCGAGACTGGACGACGTCGCGGCGCTGGCGGTGCTGCGCACGGTGGCGATGCTCGCGAACGAGGCGGCCGATGCGGTGACGATCGGAACCGCCTCGGCGCGCGACGTCGACGTCGCGATGCGCAAGGGGGTCAACTATCCGCGCGGTCCGCTCGAATGGGCTGACGCGATCGGCGTCGGGCGGGTCCGAGAAGTCATCGCGAATCTCGCTGCGCATTACGGCGAGGACCGGTACCGGCTCGCCCCGCTGATCGCTCGCCGTCAGGCGGGCGCGGGAAGGCTGTCGGCTGCGTCCGCGGATCCCGGCGACGCGCCACCGGGAAAGGTTGCGACGTGAGCGCTCCTGGCGACCGGCAGGCTTCCGGGCACGGGCAGGGCCGCGAGCCCCGCGCGGTCTCCGCAGGAGGCGCAGGCGCTTGCCGAGCGGGTCGCCCGCGCGATGTTCGCGAAGGACGCTGCGTCGCAGGCCCTGGGAATGCGCATCGAAAGCATCGCGCCCGGCCGCGCCGAGCTCTCGATGGTCGTGCGCCCCGACATGCTGAACGGCCACGCGATCTGCCACGGCGGCTACCTCTTCCTGCTCGCCGACAGCACGTTCGCGTTCGCGTGCAACAGCCACAACCGCAACACCGTCGCGCAGGGCTGTACGATCGACTATCTCGCGCCGGCCCATGCCGGCGACGTGCTGCGGGCGACGGGGGTCGAGCGCAGCCGCAGCGGCCGGACGGGGGTCTACGACATCGAGGTGCGCGATCAGCACGGCAGGACGATCGCCTTGTTTCGCGGCAAGAGCTATCGGATCGACGGGAACGTCGTCGAGGAGCCGCCGGCGGAGTGACGCCGGCGACGCAGAGGAGGACACCCATGCCGGTCAAGTCGCCGCGTCCGGGCGATCTCGAGCCGATCGAGACCGCGAGCCGGGACGAGCTCGAGGCGCTGCAGCTTTCGCGCCTGCAATGGTCGCTGCGCCACGCCTACGACAACGTCGCGCATTACCGGCAGGCATTCGACCGCGCGGGCGTCCACCCGACCGACTGCCGGGAGCTCGCCGACCTGGCGAAATTCCCTTTCACCGTAAAGTCGGACCTGCGCGATCACTATCCGTTCGGCATGTTCGCGGTGCCGCGCGAGCGCGTCGCGCGCATCCACGCGTCGTCGGGGACGACCGGCAAGCCCACGGTGGTCGGTTACACGAAGACCGATATCGACACCTGGGCAAGTGCGATGGCCCGCTCGATCCGGGCTGCCGGCGGCCGCCCAGGCGACATCGTGCATGTCGCCTACGGCTACGGACTGTTCACCGGAGGTCTGGGCGCGCACTACGGAGCCGAGAAGCTCGGCTGCACGGTGATCCCGATGTCGGGCGGCCAGACCGAGAGGCAGGTGCAGCTGATCAACGATTTCCGGCCCGACATCATCATGGTGACGCCGTCGTACATGCTGGCGATCGCCGAGGAGATGCAGCGCCAGGGGATCGACCCGGCCGCGAGTTCGCTTTCCATCGGCATCTTCGGCGCCGAGCCGTGGACGCCGACGATGCGGGAGAAGATCGAGGCGGTTCTGGGCCTGGACGCGATCGACATCTACGGACTGTCGGAGGTCATGGGTCCGGGCGTCGCGCAGGAATGCATCGAGACCAAGGACGGTCTCACCGTCTGGGAGGACCATTTCTATCCGGAGATCATCGATCCCGAGAGCGGAAAGGTCCTTGCGCAGGGCGAGAAGGGCGAGCTCGTTTTCACGTCGCTGACCAAGGAAGCGATGCCGATCATCCGCTACCGGACCCGCGACCTGACACGGCTCCTGCCGGGAACGGCGCGCAGCATGCGCAGGATCGAGAAGATCACCGGCCGTTCCGATGACATGATGATCATCCGCGGAGTCAACGTCTTCCCGACGCAGATCGAGGAGCTGATCCTGCGCGACCCGGTGCTCGCGCCGCACTACCAGGTCGAGATCACCCGCCCGAAGAACCTCGACGAGATGACGATCCTCGTCGAGCGCGCGCCGGCCACGGGCAGTGCCGACGGCAACGCCGCGGGCGAGCGCCTCGCGCATCTCGTGAAGAGCCTGATCGGCGTCAGTGCGGTGGTGCGCGTGCTGCAGAGCGGGGGCATCGAGCGCTCGGTCGGGAAGGCGCGCCGGGTCGTCGACAAGCGTCAGCTCGGCTGAGCGCGTCGCAGGCGCACCGGGCCTGAAGGTTCCGCTCGCTGCCACTCCGGCGCCGCCCGACGACACGCCGCAAGCGCCGCTGCCGGATCCTTCTGCGCGGTGTCTCGCGATGGGCAGACCCGCAGTCGATCCTAGCCCGGGGCGGCGATTACCGGTACGCTTGCAGGTCTCGAATCCATCGTCTCCCGGCGCGAAAGCAAATCGACATGCCCGAACACATCCTTCTCGAGGTGCATGAGCGGGTCGCGCTCGTGCGGATAAACCGTCCGCAGCGAATGAACGCGCTGAACGACGCCGTGGCGCGCGAGATCTGCGATGCGCTGCTGGCCTTCGACGACGATCCGGGGATAGGCTGCATGATCGTCACCGGCAACGACAAGGCCTTCGCCGCCGGCGCCGACATCGGCGCGATGGCGGAGTGGACCTACGCGAAGGTCTATGGCGACGACTACATCACGCGGGACTGGGAGTCGATCCGCCGGGTGCGCAAGCCGGTGATCGCCGCGGTGGCGGGCTATGCGCTGGGCGGAGGCTGCGAGCTCGCGATGGCCTGCGACCTCATCATCGCCGCTGACAGCGCGAAATTCGGCCAGCCCGAGGTCACCATCGGCACGATGCCGGGCTTCGGCGGAACGCAGCGCCTGCCGCGTGCGGTGGGGAAGTCCAAGGCGATGGAATGGTGCCTGACCGGCAGGATGGTGGGTGCCGAGGAGGCCGACCGCGCGGGGCTCGTCGCCCGCGTCGTGCCGGCAGCAGACCTCGAGCGCGAGGCGCTCGCGCTCGCCGCCAGGATCGCATCGTTCTCCCTGCCCGTCGTCATGAAGGTCAAGGAGGCCGTCAACCGCGCCTACGAGTCGTCGCTGACCGAGGGACTCGCGTTCGAGCGGCGCGAGTTCCATTCGACGTTCGCCCTCGACGACCAGAAGGAAGGCATGCGCGCGTTCGTCGAGAAGCGCAAGCCGGACTTCAAGCATCGTTGAACGTGCGCGTGGGCGCGCTGACGCGACTGGTCTGCGCGCTGGGCATCACGCAGATCGTTTCCTGGGGCACCCTGTTCTACACGATCGCGGTCCTCGGGCCACCGATGGCGAAGGCGCTCGGCGTTCCCGAGGTCGGCCTCTACGGGAGCTTCACCGCGGGGCTGCTGGTCTCGGGCCTGCTCGCGCCCTGGGCGGGGCGCCGGATCGACCGCCGGGGCGGCCGCGGGGTCCTCGGCCTGGGATCGGTGCTGGGGGCAGCCGCCTGCGCGATGCTCGCGATGGCGGCCAATGGCGCGATGATGCTCGCCGGGTGGCTCATCGCAGGCGCGGCCATGGCGATGTGCCTCTACGATGCGGCGTTCGCGACGCTGCATCGCAGCGCGGGAAGCCGTTACCGCACGGCGGTGACGGCGCTGACGCTGTTCGGGGGTTTCGCGAGCACCGTGTTCTGGCCTCTTTCGCAATACCTGCTCGAAACGCGCGGGTGGCGCGTCGCGTTCGCCGTGCATGCGGCGCTGAACCTGTGCGTATGCCTGCCGCTGCACGTCGCCTTCGTTCCGTCGGGAGGCCCGCGCGCGCAGCGGCCGGTGGCTCCGGCACCGACGGGCACCCCGGTCGCCGGCCATGCGACGTTCGCGTGGCTCGCGTCGGCACTTTCGCTTGCGGCGTTCCTCTCGTCCGCGGTGTCGGCGCACCTCGTGGCGCTGCTGGGGGCCGGCGGGATCGGCGCGCGCGATGCAGTCCTGGTTGGGGCCCTGATCGGACCGATGCAGGTCGCCGGACGCATCATGGAGTTCACGTTCTCGCATCGGATGCGGCCACTTTCGGTCGGCACGCTGGCATTCGTGCTGATGGCGCTGGCCGTGGTCGTGCTGCCATTCGTGCACGGCACATGGATCGTGGCGCTCGCGTTCGCGCTGCTGTACGGATGGAGCAACGGCGTCATGACCATCGTGCGCGGAACGGTTCCTGCGGAGCTCTTCGGACAGCGCGATTACGGCGCGCTGCTCGGCAGGCTCGCGCGACCGCAGTTCATGCTGAAGGCCATCGCGCCCGTGATGGTCACGCTGCTTTTCGCGCTGGACCACACTCGCCGCATCGCGCTCTACGCGCTGGCGGCCGCCGGTGTCGCCGCGTACTTCGCCTATCGCGCCGCGATACGCGAGCGCAGCCGCGGGCTAGGCGAGTAGCGCGCGGATGAGCGCCCAAGCGCCGGCGAGGGCGACCGCGGCAAGGGTCACGATCCAGGCCGCAAGGGGGATGTCCGAGGGTTTGCGTGGCGACGGGAGGAGATCGGCGTCGCGCAGCTCCGGCGGGAAGGTGCGGGGTGGAACCGGCACGATCTGCATGTCGGCGGGATTGCCGGGAACGACGCCCCGGTATTCGTCGACTTCGACGACTGGCGCGGCGCCGAATTTTCGCGAGGACGGAAGCTGCGGGATGCGCAGCAGCACCAGCGACTCGACGGCGCCGGCTAGCATCGCCGCGAGCGGTCCGTCGCCGGAATTCGCGCCAACCTTGGCCAGCCGCAGCAGGTCGGCGCCGATCTCCTCGAAGGCCGCGGCGGGAAACAGGCGCGTCGCGTCCTCGGACAGGTATTCGGAGGCCATGCGCGCCTTGGCGATCGAATGGTCGCGCGCCAGGATCCAGGGGATCGCGAGCCACGCGCGCAGCGCCTGCCTGGACGGTCGCGCCGGGATGCTCCAGCCCGATGCACGCAGGACGTCGACGCTGATCCCGGTGCAGTTCATCGTCGAATGCCGGTACTCGAGCTGATGGCGCCAGAACTGCTGATAGACCCGGTTGAACGCGCCCTGGACCCGGTGCAGGACGCCCTCGTCGCGCAGCTTCGCAAGCAGGATGAACGACGGCCGGTACCATGACTGCCCGCTGTTGAGGTCGCCGAAGTAGCCGTCGAGCGGGACCGGCGCGGCCAGGATGCCTTTTTCGCTGACGATGTCGAGAGCGTAGAAATTGTTCACCAGAACGTCGGCCACGGCGCCGTCTGCCCCGATGAGACCCGTCCCGACCGCAAAATGGCCGGCCCAGGCTTCGTCGTCGTCGCCCTGGGCACCGTTGACGATCACCGCGAGTGCGGGTTTATCCTTCCATTCCCGCGAACTGCCTACCCGTTCCCAGATGATGCGAGATGCGAAAGGCAATTGCGCTCCGCCGCGCGGGTCCTCGCGCATCGCCTCGCGCAGGGCGAGCGTCGGGGGAAGGTCCTGCGACAACGGCGCGAAGGGGAGGCCATCGTCGATCCGGAAGTCCGCCGGCCAGAAGGTCCGGCCGACGATCGTTCCGCCGTCGACGGATGCGCGCAGGCGCAGCGGTCGCCGGGAAAGGAACGCCGCCGAGGACGCGTCGAACCACGAGCGATTGAGCGCGAGCCGGGGTGCGAGCGCGAACGGATGGCCGATGCCCGACAGCGTGACCGTGCGCCCATCCGGCGACAGGTTGGCGTGGTCGGCGCGCAGCGGCGCACCGAGCAGGATCAGCGGCGGACGATCCTCCTGCCGGTCCCGTTGCGGGTCCCGGCTCCACGCGGTGATGTCGTCGAGGGTGCGCGTGCGACGCGCGAAGCCGGCGGATGCGATGCCCGGTCGCGGAACGGCAATGCATTCGCCCCGGAAATAGAATTGGGCAGACGGGGTGATCCGGGTCGGCACGGTCGCGCCGGTTGCGATCTCGAAATCGGCGGCGGCATAGAGGCCGAGGCGACCGTCGGCCGTCGCGGGTACCAGGGCGTCCGGCCAGCCGTTCGCCGTCATCGATTCTTGGCGCGGGGGAATGACCATGCTGCTTCGAACCGGACCTTCTCGATCGGACGTCGCGCCGGAGGGACTGCGGCGCGTCGGCGAGGCTGGCAGCCGGCTGGTCGCGCGTGATCTTCCGGATCGCGCCGCCGAGCGCAAGGCGCTGGTCGCTGGTTTGCTGGCGGTGCCCGCATCGATCGCTCCGCGGTACCTCTACGATCCGGTCGGGTGCGCATTGTTCGGCGCCATTTGCGAACTGCCCGAGTATTACCCAACCCGGACCGAGGCCGCCATCTTCGAGCGGCACCGGAGGGAAATCGTCGCTGCCGCAGGAACGGGCAAGCAGCTCGTCGACCTGGGGGCCGGCGACTGCCGCAAGGCCGCGGCATGGCTGTCCTGGCTATCGCCGCGCCGCTATGTCGCCGTCGACGTCGCCGAGAGCGCGCTGGCGGGGGCCCTCGGGCAGCTCGCGGTCGAGCATCCGTCGATCGAGATGGTCGGCGTCGTGACCGATTTCGTGGCGGGGCTCGACCTGCACCGGATTCTCGCGCCCCGACCGGCGACCTTCTTCTATCCCGGTTCGTCGATCGGGAACTTCCTGCCGGACGAGGCGGAACGCTTCCTGCGGTCGATACTGCGCCACTGCCGGGTCGCCGCCGGCAGCGGGCTGCTGATCGGCGTCGACACGCGCAAGGATCCCCGGCGCATCTGCGCCGCCTACGCCGACGCCGCGGGCGTCACGGCGGCATTCAACCGCAATGTGCTCAATCACGTGAACCGGGTCCTGGGCACGCGTTTCGATCCGGCGGCGTTCGATCATGTCGCGCGCTACGACGAGGACCTCGGGCGCGTCGAGATGCACCTCGAGGCGCGCAGCGTGCAGACGGTCCAGGTCGAAGGCATCGCCCGCAGCTTCGAGGCCGGCGAGCGCATCCACACCGAGAACTCGTACAAGTACACGCCGTCGCAGTTCGCGACGATGCTCGATCGCGCGGGCTTCGAGCGCGTGCGCTGCTGGCAGGACGACGCCGGGGATTTCGCGGTCTTCCACGCCCAATGACGCCCGCTGTCACCCGGGCCGGGTCCCGCGCGGGAGACGAGGGGCGCGCTTGGGCGAAGGACCCGGGGTGCCGGGATCGACATCGCGCGCCAGGCGAACGCCGCTGAATTGCCAGCGAGCATCCGGGGCGAAGAAATTGCGGTAGGTGATGCGCGAGTGACCGGCGGGCGTCGCGATCGACCCCCCACGCAGCACGTATTGGTTGCACATGAACTTGCCGTTGTACTCGCCGATGGCGCCGGCGGCTGGGCGGAAGCCCGGGTAGGCCGCGTAACCGGAGGAGGTCCACTCCCAGACCCCGCCCGCGCGCATTGCGCCCGCGCCATGGCGCACCGAGGCGGTGCCTGCGGCATTGCCTGCGCCGAGTGCGCTGCCAAGCTGCGCGCCCCTCATCGCCGCCTCCCATTCGAACTCGGTCGGCAGCCGCCCTCCCGCCCAGCGCGCGTAGGCATCCGCCTCGAAGTAGCTCAGGTGCTCGACCGGCGCGTGGGGGTCGAGCTCGGTCATGCCCCGGAGCGTGAACGTCCACCAGCGGCCGTCGCGCCGCTCCCAGTACAGCGGCGCGAACCACTGGCGATCGCGCAGCGTCTCCCACCCCAGGGCCAGCCAGAAGTCGGGGCGCCCGTAGCCGTCGTCGTCGACGAATGCGGCATATTCGCCATTGGTGACCGGCCGCGTCGCGATCTCGAAGGTCTCGAGCAGGACGCCGTGCCGCGGCGTCTCGTTGTCGAAGGCGAAGCCGGTGCCATCGTGACCGATGTGCGCGACGCCCCCTGCAAGTCGCAGCCACCGCGAACTGCCCGAGGCCGGCCTTGGCGCCAAGCTCGCGGCGCTCGCGTATGCCGGGCGCTGAGGATTGCGCGACAGCAGGTGGAGGATATCGGTGAGGAGCAGCTCCTGATGCTGCTGCTCGTGATTGATCCCGAGCTCGATCAGCGCGGCAAGTGCGCGATCGCCGCGGGCAGCCTCGAGACAGTCTCCGATCGCGCGGTCGACATGCGCGCGGTAGGCGAAGATCGTCGCCAGGTCCGGCCGCGACAGCATGCCGCGCTCAGGCCGCGGATGGCGCTCGCCGACCGCCTGGTAATACGAGTTGAACAGCACGCGGTAGGCGGGATCGAACACGCGATAGCCGGGCACCCGCGGCTCGATCACGAATGTCTCGAAGAACCAGCTCGTGTGCGCGAGGTGCCACTTGGCCGGGCTCGCGTCGGGCATCGATTGCAGCACGCAATCCTCCGCGGACAGCGTCGCAACCAGTGCCCCGGTATGCGCGCGGGCGTCGCGGTAGCGTTGCGCGAGGCCGCCCCGCGCCGGGCTTGCGCGCAGGGCGGTGCCGGTCATCGGACGACGACGCCGGGCGGGCCCGCGGCGAATTCGCCGATGACCGCCGCCGCGGTGAACCCATCGGCGGAGAACGCCGCGAGCACCGCGTCGGTTGCCTCGGGCGCGCAGGCGACCAGGAGCCCGCCCGAGGTCTGAGGATCGGTCAGGATGGCGCGCTCGGCATCGCCGATGCCGCGGGCGAGCGAGACCTGCGACCCGTAGCTCGCCCAGTTGCGGCCCGACGCGCCGGTGATGCAGCCGCCGCGCGCGAGATCGACGACACCCGGGTGCAACGGAATTCGCGCCAGGTCGAGCCGCGCCCCGACCTGCGAGCCGCGGCAGACTTCGAGCAGGTGACCGAGCAGTCCGAAACCCGTGACGTCGGTCAGTGCGTGGACATCCTCCATCGCGGCGAGCGCGATCCCCGGGGTGTTGAGCTTGGTCGCGCTCGCGACCATCGTCCGGTACGCTTCGGCCGACAGGACGCCGCGCTTGAGCGCCGCGCTGTAGACGCCGACACCCAGCGGCTTGCCGAGGACGATGCGATCCCTCGGACGTGCGCCGCAGTTGCGCTTCAGGTGCCGCGGATCGACGACGCCGATGGCGACGAGGCCGTAGATCGGCTCGGCGGAATCGATCGTGTGGCCGCCGGCGACCGGAATGCCCGCACGTGCGCAGATCGACGCTCCGCCGGCGAGGATGTTCCGGATCACCTCGAGCGGAAGCTTGTCGACGGGCATGCCGACGACGGCCAGCGCGAACAGAGGCGTCGCGCCCATCGCGTAGACATCCGAGATCGCGTTGGTCGCGGCGATCGCACCGAAATCGAACGGATCGTCGACGATCGGCATGAAGAAATCGGTCGTCGCGACGATCGCCTGCCGATCGTTCAGGCGCCAGGCGGCAGCGTCGTCCGCAGTTTCGATGCCGACCAGGAGGTCCTTGGGGACGATCGATCCGGGAACGCCGCCGAGGATTTCCTGCAGGACGCCGGGCGCGATCTTGCAGCCGCAGCCTCCTCCATGCGAGTACTGCGTCAGCCTGATCGGCGAGGTTTCGGGTGCATTCATCGACGGAGGGCGCCGCCGAAGCCTGGCCGGCACGAGATCGGCGGGTCGCGGCGAGGCGTGGCGCGCGCCGTGGATTCTATCGCAGTCGATCCGGGCAGCGCCGCTGCGCCGCTGCAACAATGTGGGCGTTGGTCGGATGCTTCGTCCGCTGGCGCTTTTCTTGCATGGTC
This sequence comes from uncultured beta proteobacterium, assembly GCA_963734515.1. Classification (GTDB taxonomy): domain Bacteria; phylum Pseudomonadota; class Gammaproteobacteria; order Burkholderiales; family Casimicrobiaceae; genus VBCG01. Next base: position 186,432 of record CAVTHP010000008.1, read on the forward strand.
CGGCGGCGTAGCATGGCAACGGCACGCGCGGACGGGGCGTCGGCGACGCAGCCGGCACCGCCAAGCGGCATGCATCACGCACAGGAGCCTGATTGGATCCGACGGACACCAAGCGACCCGATTACTTCCACAAGGTCGTCGATTGCCAGTGGGCGTGTCCGGCCCATACGCCCGTTCCCGAATACATCCGCCTGATCGCGGCAGGGCGCTACGGTGACGCCTACATCGTCAACTGGCGCTCGAATGTCTTTCCCGGAATTCTCGGGCGCACCTGCGACCGGCCGTGCGAGCCCGCGTGCCGGCGCGGCCGCGTCGAGGCGGGTTCGCCCGAACATCGGAAGAACGTGGCCAAGCCCGAGCCGGTCGCGATCTGCCGACTCAAGCGCGTCGCCGCCGATTACAAGGAGGACGTCCGGCCGCGACTGCTGCCGCGGTCGACGTTTCGCAGCGGCAAGCGCGTTGCGCTGGTCGGTGCCGGGCCGGCCTCGCTGACCGTCGCTCGCGACCTGGCGCCGCTGGGCTATGAGTGCATCGTGTTCGATGGCGACCCGAAGGCCGGGGGCATGATGCGCACGCAGATCCCGAAGTTCCGTCTGCCCGACCGCGTGATCGACGAGGAGGTCGGCTACGTGCTGGACCAGGGCATCGAGTTCCGGGGCGGCATGCGCATCGACTCGCTCGCCAAGCTCCTCGCCGGCGGGGTTGGAGGATGCTTCGATGCCGTGTTCGTCGGCAGCGGGGCGCCGCGCGGGCGCGACCTGGAGATTCCGGGCAGACGCGAGGCGGCCGCGAACATCCACATCGGCATCGACTGGCTGTCGTCGGTGTCGTTCGGGCACACGACGCAGATCGGCAGGCGCGTCGTCGTGCTGGGCGGCGGCAACACGGCGATGGACTGCTGCCGCAGCTCGCGCCGCCTCGGAGGCGAGGATGTGCAGGTCGTCGTGCGCTCGGGTTTCGACGAGATGAAGGCGTCGCCCTGGGAGAAGGAAGACGCGATGCACGAGGGCATCCCGATCCACAACTACCTCGTGCCGGTCGAATTCACGCATGACCAGGGAAAGCTGACCGGAGTCGCCTTCCGGAAGGTCGCGCCCGGCGTCGACGCGCGCGGTCGGAGGCAGCTCGTGCCGACCGGCGAGGCGCCCGTGCATTTTCCCTGCGACGACGTGCTGGTCGCGATCGGGCAGGAGAACGCGTTCCCGTGGATCGAGCGCGACCTGGGGCTCGCTTTCGACGACCACGGGATGCCGGTCGTCGACCGCACGACGATGGCGTCGACGCTGCCAGGCGTGTTCTTCGGGGGCGATGCCGCGTTCGGCCCCAAGAACATCATCTGGGCGGTCGCGCACGGCCACGACGCCGCGATCTCGATCGACCTCCATTGCCGCGGCGAGGCCCTGTCGAACAGGCCGCCGCCGCACGTGAACCTGCTGTCGCAGAAGATGGGCATCCACGAGTGGAGCTACGACAATGCGATCCACGCCGACCGGCGCTACCGCGTGCCCCTGAAGGACACCGTCATCGCGCTCAAGGACATCCGCGCCGAGGTCGAGCTGGGTTTCGATCCGCGGGTCGCCTTTGCGGAAGCCCAGCGCTGCCTCAACTGCGACGTGCAGACGGTGTTCAGCGACCGGCTGTGCATCGAATGCGATGCCTGTGTCGACATCTGCCCGATGGATTGCATCACGTTCACGTCCAACGGCGACGAAGCGGACTTGCGCACGCGGCTTTCGGCGCCTGCGCACGACGTCGCCCAGGACCTCTACGTCTCGGCGCCGGTGAAGACCGGGCGCGTGATGGTCAAGGACGAGGACGTCTGCCTGCATTGCGGCCTGTGCGCCGAGCGCTGCCCGACCGGTGCCTGGGACATGCAGAAGTTCCTCCTCGATTGCGCGCACGCCGGCGACCGCACGGACGCCGCCGCCATCGGCGCGATGGCTGCCGACTGAGACCGCGATGGCAACCGTGCATCCGACCCCGCTCGCGCGCGTCAACGATTTCGTCGTCAAGTTCGCGAACGTGAATGGATCGGGATCGGCGTCGGCGAACGGCCTGTTCGCCCGGTCGATCCTGCGCATGGGCGTGCCCGTGGCGGCGCGCAACATCTTTCCATCGAACATCCAGGGCCTGCCGACGTGGTACGAGGTGCGCATCGTCGAGGCCGGCTGGCGCGGCCGGCGCGGCGGCGTCGATTTCATGGTCGCGATGAACCCGCAGACCTGGGACAAGGACGTCGCCGAGATCGAGTCGGGCGGGTACCTGTTCCACGATTCGACCAAGCCCTTGCCTCCGTCGAAGTTCCGCGAGGATGTCACCGTGCTGGGCATGCCGCTCACCGCGATCTGCAATGCGCAGTACGCGGATCCGCGGCAGCGCCAGCTGTTCAAGAACATCGTCTACCTGGGGGCGTTGTCGGCATTGTTCGGCATCGACGTGGACGAGATCGAGCGCCTGCTCGCCGAGCAGTACCGCGGCAAGGAGGCGCTGCTCGATTCCAACCGCAAGGCGCTGGCGCTGGGCCGCGAGCACGCGCTCGAAACTTTCGACTGCCCGCTGGGGTTGCGCGTCGAGCGGCGCGATCGCGTCGGCAACCGGATCTTCGTCGACGGCAACTCGGCAGCGGCGCTGGGCGCGCTGTACGGCGGCGCGACGGTCGCGGCCTGGTACCCGATCACGCCCTCGTCGTCGCTGGCCGAGAGCTTCGCGAAGTGGTGCGGAAAGTTCCGCAGCGATCCCGCGACCGGCCGCAGGCGTTATGCGATCGTGCAGGCGGAGGACGAGCTCGCCTCGATCGGCATGGTGATCGGTGCGGCCTGGAACGGCGCGCGGGCGTTCACCGCGACCTCGGGTCCGGGCATCTCGCTGATGCAGGAGTTCCTGGGACTCGCCTATTTCGCCGAGATCCCCGCCGTGCTGTTCGACGTCCAGCGCGGCAGTCCCTCGACCGGGATGCCGACCCGCACGCAGCAGGCCGATCTCCTTTCCTGCGCCTATGCGTCGCACGGGGACACCCGGCACGTGCTGCTCTTCCCCGAGGACCCCCGCGAATGCTTCGAGCTCGGTGCACTTGCGTTCGACCTCGCCGATCGCCTGCAGACGCCGGTGTTCGTCATGCTCGACCTCGACATCGGCATGCAGGACTGGCTGTGCGAGCCCCTCGCATGGGATGATCGCAGGACGATGGATCGCGGCAAGGTGATGAGCGCGCAGGAGCTCGACGCCGGCCGCGATTTCGGACGCTATCTCGATGTCGACGGTGACGGCATTCCCTGGCGCACCTACCCCGGCGCCCATCCGTCCAAAGGCAGCTATTTCACGCGCGGCACCACCAAGGACCGCTATGCGCGTTACACCGAGGAGGGGCCGGCCTACGTCGACAACATGCAGCGGCTGCTGCGCAAGTTCGAGACGGCGCGCGCGATGTTGCCCAGGCCGGAGATTGCCGACGCCGCCCAGCCGACGACCGCCGGGGTCATCTGGTTCGGATCGACCGGCGCGGCGATGGCGGAGTCGCTGGCCGAGCTCGAGCGGCAGGGCATCCACCTCGACCGCATGCGCATCCGCGCCTTTCCCTTCCACGACTCGATCGCCGAGTTCATCGCCACCCACGAGCACGTGTTCGTCGTCGAGCAGAACCGCGACGCCCAGCTCAAGATGCTGCTCGTCAACGAATGCAGGATCGATCCGGCCCGGCTCTCGTCGGTGCTGCACTACGACGGGACCCCGATCACCGAGCGGATGATCACGCGCGAGATCGCCGAGCAGGCCCGGCTGCTCATCCCGGGTCTGGGGTTCCAGAGGTCCGGAATCAGAAAGGTCTCCTGATCCATGACCTACCTCGCCAAGCCGCGATTGCACCATCCCGAGCTGCAGAAGAACGCACTGGGCTACACGCGCCGCGACTACGAAGGTGCGATCTCGACGCTGTGCGCGGGCTGCGGCCACGATTCGATCTCCGCCGCGATCATCCAGGCGTTCTTCGACCTCGACATTGCGCCGCACCGCGTCGCCAAGCTGTCGGGCATCGGCTGCTCGTCGAAGACGCCGACGTATTTTCTCGGCAACTCGCACGGTTTCAACAGCGTGCACGGGCGCATGCCTTCGGTGCTGACGGGTGCAGCGCTTGCCAACCGCGACTTGATCTACCTCGGAGTCTCGGGCGACGGTGACTCGGCTTCGATCGGGCTCGGGCAGTTCGCGCATGTGCTGCGCCGCGGCGTCGACATGGTCTACATCGTCGAGAACAATGGCGTCTACGGCCTGACCAAGGGGCAGTTCTCCGCCACCGCCGACCGGGGAAGCCGCAGCAAGCGCGGCGCGGCCAACAACGACGAGCCGATCGACCTGGTGCTGCTCGCGCTGGCGCTCGGCGCGACCTTCGTCGCGCGCGGCTTCTCGGGCGACAAGGCGCAGCTGGTACCGCTGATCAAGGCGGCGGTCATGCATCGCGGCGCGGCGTTCATCGACGTCATCAGCCCCTGCGTCGCTTTCAACAACCATCCGGGATCGACCAAGAGCTACGACTACGTGCGCGAGCACAACGAGGCCGTCAACCGCCTCGATTTCATGCCGGAGCGCGAACCGATCGGCGTCGAGTATCCGGACGGGAGTACCCGCGACGTCGTGCTGCACGACGGCGGCACGCTGCGGCTGCGCAAGCTCGATGCCGGCTACGATCCTTCCGACAAGGTGCAGGCGATGTCGTTCCTCGAAGCCCGCCGGGCGCGGGGCGAGGTCGTCACCGGGCTGCTGTATCTCCACGCCGGCAGCGCCGACATGCACGCGGCGCTGCAGACCGTCGACACGCCGCTCAACGCCCTGTCCGATGCGGATCTCGTCCCGGGCAGCGCGGCGCTGGGCGGCGTCAACGCGTCGTTGCGCTAGCGTCGCCGCTCACCCGCGCGACCCTCGCGCGCATCGCTCCGTCGCCCGCTTGCGGGAAAGGGCCGGGGTGAGGGTGGGGTGCGGCGTCCTGCGTCGCTGACTTAGAATGATCGGATGCGCCGCGCAGCCCTGATCATCCTAGGCGTCGCCGCCGGGATCACCGTACTGGTCCTGCTCGCGGTGGCGATCGCGGTCGCGACCGTCGATCCGCGCGCGCTGGTCGTTCCGGTGCAGGCGCGGGTCAGGGCGCTGACCGGGCGCGAGCTCGTCATCGCCGGTCCGGTCAAGCTCGAGCTGTCGCTGGAGCCCAAGGTGGTCCTCGGCGACGTCAGTTTCAGCAACGCACCCTGGGGGCGGGCGAAGGAGATGGTCCGCGCCAAGCGCATCGAGGCACGGGTCGCCCTGCTGCCGTTGATCAGGCGCCGTTTCGAGGTCGTGGAGCTGGTGCTCGACCAGCCGGTGATCGCGCTCGAGACCGACCTCCAGGGCCGCGGCAACTGGGAGTTCGGCGCAGCGGCCGGCGCGGCGGCGAAAGCACCGTCCGCTGCTGCGGGTGCGGCGGGTGCAATGGCCGCGATCGGGATCTCGAACGTGGTCGTCGACCACGGCTCGGTCAGCTGGCGTGACGGCGCGTCGGGCAGGACGACCGCGATCGCGATCGACCGGATGGCGCTGCACGCGCGGGACTTCACGTCGCCGATGGCCGTCGATTTCAGCGGCAAGGTCGACGGGATGCCGGTGACGCTTTCCGGCAATCTCGGCCCGGCGGAAGCCCTGCTCGCGCAACGCGGGCCCTACCCGGTCGCCGTCGCGGGGCAGGTCGATGGCACCGGTGTGAAGCTGTCGACCAAGCTCGCGCGATCGGGAACCACGACGACGCTCGACAACCTGGATGCCGCATGGGGATCGGTCGCGGTGCGCGGCAGCCTCCAGGCCGTGTCGACGGCAGGCGGGACGCGCTATGTCGTCGCGCTGGACATACCGTCGCTGTCCCTGGCCGGTGGCGGACCGGGCGCTGCGACCTCGCCGGGGTCCGCCAAAGGGGCCGCCAGCGGCGCGAAGTGGGTGATCCCGGACACGCCGCTGCCGCTGGCGGCGGTGGCTGCACTCGATGCCGACGGCTCGGTGTCGATCGGCCAGGTGGAGTTGCGCGGCGGCCAGCGCATCGGCAAGGTCGACGCCCGCCTCGCGTCGCACGGGGGCAGGCTCGATCTGCAGGTGTCGTCGGGGGCGGCGCTCGGTGGGTCGCTGACCGGTGATGTCGCGTTCGACGCGGGGGGCGGTCCGGGTTCGCTGCATCTGCGAATCTCGGCACAGGGAGTCGACCTCGCCGCGCTCGCGGCGGCTGCGGGGAACACGGGCGACATTGGTGGCGGCAAGCTCCGCGCGAGTGTCGACGTCGCCGGCACCGGGACGACACCTCACCAGATCGCGAGCAGCATGAGCGGCAACATCCTTGCCGTGGCCGGGCCGACGACGCTGACCGGCGCCGCGGGCGGCGCGGAATCGACGCTGTCGCGGATCACCGGCCTGCTCGATCCGCTGCACGCCGCTCGCAAGGCGACCCAGTTGCGCTGCGCCGTGGTGCGCCTGCCGATCGCCGGCGGCGTCGCCCGCGTCGACCGCTCGATCGCGGCCGAGACGGACGAGCTCGGCGTCAGCGCGAGCGGCACGATCGATTTCCGCAATGAAACGATCGACCTTGCGCTTCAGCCGCAGTTGCGCCAGGGCGTCTCGTTCGACGTTTCGCGAATCGCGGGCCTGGTGCGCGTGCGCGGACCGTTCGCGCACCCTGGCGTGGCGGTCGACGCCGCGCAGTCGGCGCAGGCCATCGCGAGCCTGGGCATTCTCGCCGCCAAGGGCGGAGGACTCGCCGCACTCGGTCGCGCGCTGGTCGCGCCTTCGGGGGGCAGCGTCGAGTCATGCGCCGTGGCGATGAGCGGCGCCGCGGCACATGCACCTGCCGCCGGCAGCCGCGCGCCGGTCGCGCCGGCCGGCAGCGTCGGCCTGCCCGGCGATCTGGGCAAGGCCTTCGACAAGCTTTTCGGGCGCTGACGCGCGCGGAAGACTCGCGCCCGACCGCAGGGGGGGCCGCGCCTACAGCAGCGACGGCTGCAACGGCTCGCGCAGCGTCGGGTCGTCGTTCGCCACGGCGTTGACGCGGGTCGACACCGGATAGGCGAGCAAGGGCTCGCCCGACCACGGCTCGAGCAGGTCGGCGACGTCGGCATTCGCGACATCGAGCCAGCGCGCGTGCCCGGCCTCGGCGATGATCACCGGCATCCGTTCGTGGATCGGGCGCAGGGCGTCGTTGGCGCGCGTCGTGACGATCGTGCAGGTGTCGATGACCTGGTCGTCGGGCGCACGCCAGCGTTCGTAGAGACCCGCCATTGCGAACGGGCGCCCGTCGGACATCCCGATGTGCACGGGTTGCTTGCGGGCGGGCAGTGCCTGCCACTCGTAGAAGCCGCTGGCGGGCAGAAGGCAGCGGTGCCGCGCGTAGGGGGTGCGGAAAGCCGCCTTGTCGGCGACGGTCTCGGCGCGGGCGTTGATCATGCGCGACCCGATCGACGGGTCTTTCGCCCATCGCGGGATGAGACCCCAGCGCAGTTGCACGAGTTCGCGGCGGCCGGTCGAATCGATGCGCACGACCGGCACCTGCTGCGTCGGCGCGATGTTGTAGCGTGGGTAGAGATCGGGCGGATGGGCGAGCCCGAACGCCAGCGCGATCGCCGTCGGGTGGCTCGAGAGCTCGTAGCGCCCGCACATCGGCGGCTCAGGCCCGGATCGGCTGCGGCGCGAGGTCCTGCGGCATCGAAACGAGCAGGCGCCTCGCGGTCCCCGCGACCTGCATCGTGTCCCAGTAGGCGTAGGCACCGACGGCCGCGGCGCCTGCGAGCGGAATCCAGCGGCCGGCCGCGTTGCCCGCCAGGCGCTGCGTCACCGTGACGCCGACGTCGCCGAGTGCGCCTCTCAATACGCTTCCGGAGAGCTGCCGCACGACCAGCCGCTGGCCGCCGCGCACCGCGACGTCGCGCAGAACGTGGCTCGCCGCGTGGCGGAACAGGCAATACAGCATGTGGGTGCGCGTCAGTTCCGCGCTCATGCCGTAGACGCCGAACATGTCCGACACCATCTGTCGCTGCGTATTCCAGATCAGGTACAGGTCCGGCAGCAGCGTCGCCAGTCCCAGCGGGCCGGGCGGGAGCGCCAGCGAGCCCGAGAGCAGGGCCGCGCGCTTGGCGGCGCGGCGGGCGATCGCATGCGCATGATCGCCCGGGCGATCGGCCGGGCGCGTGGCGGGCGCCGGGATGTCCGCGATCACGCGCTCGAGCGCGCCGACGATCGCGCCGTGCCGTGCCGACCCAGAGCCGCGTCCCGCGGGATTGCTGGGATGCTCCATGCCCACTCCCTGCCGAGGATTCCCCCAGTCTACATCGGTCGGCGCTGCGGCCCGCAGCGGCGATGCGAACGCGGAATCGCCGCGACCGTCTACAATCTCCCCATTCCCGTGAGTGGCGTGACTGCGCATGGCCGCTTCGGTCAACGGGCAACGACGTCGACGGCAGACAATGCGCGCATTCGGATTCGCGGGCTGGTCGGGCAGCGGCAAGACCACGCTGATCGAGGCGCTGGTGCCGGTCCTCGTCGGACGCGGGCTCGCGGTGTCGCTGATCAAGCACGCGCACCACGCATTCGACATCGACCAGCCGGGCAAGGATTCATGGCGGCACCGGCGCGCCGGCTGTACCGAGGTGCTGGTCAGTTCGGCGCAGCGCTGGGCGCTGATGCACGAATTGCGCGGCGCCGCCGAGGCGACGGTCGCGGAGGGCCTGGCCCGGCTTTCGCCTTGCGACATCGTGCTGGTCGAAGGCTACAAGGCGGCCCCCATCCCCAAGCTCGAGGTCTGGCGCCCGTCGGTCGGGAAGCCGCTGCTGCATCCCGGGGACCCCCATGTCATCGCCCTGGCGACCGACGACCGGGCGGCGGCCCCGCCAGGCCTGCCGCTGTTCGATCTCGGCGACGTGCAGGCCATTGCGTCGTTTGTCGCAGACCATGCGGCGGCCGGGCCTTGGGGGGCGCCGATCGTCCGCCCGCCGATTGACGAGCCTCCTCGCGGCGAGTAGCTTGAACCTCTGCGCCCGGCCCCTGCCCAATGCGGCAACGGCCGGGTTCGCGCGGGGTGTCGGGCAGCGCGGCATTCGACGGGGTTTTCAAAGTAATGCCGAGGAATCAGATACTTGCTGTGTTGTTTGCCGCGGCGGGCCTCGCTGCGGCTCCGACCTACGCGCAGACCGCCGCGATCGTCCGCGTACCGGCTTCGGGGTTCTACGGCGGGGTCGCCCTGCGCGATGACGGCCTGGACTCGGGCGGGATCAATTTAGGGCACCTGGCGTCGACCTGGGGGCGCTATGCGCCGCCCGTGATCGACGACGCGGCGACGCGCCGATCCCTGCTCTTCGGCGGTTATCGGTTCTCCAACGACGTCGCGCTCGAAGGCTCGTTCTCGACGACCGATCGCCGCCAGCTGTGGCAGCTCGACGCCGGCGCGCCGCGCGGTGTCGGTTTGGCGCTGGCGCCGCCGCCGGGCCTCGGCGAGCACGGCTGGAACGCCGACGTCTACACGGCGTGGTCGTTCCTCAGGAGTTTTTCGCTCTACGGGCGCTTGGGTTACGCACAGAGCGACGGATTGCCCTCTTACGCGGTCGCGGCGCTGTCGCCTGGCGACGCGAGGCCGTTGCGCGACGGCGTCAACTACGGCGTAGGCGTCCGCTACGACGTCACCCGCGCGCTGGGCCTGCGGCTCGAGTATGCACGTTTCCCGCGCTTCGCCGGCGAGACGGTCACCGGACCGCTTCCGGACTCCGATCAGGTCCAGTTCGGCGTGCAATTCCGCTTCTAGGACGAGTCGCCCGCGCGCTATGCGCCGCAACGGCGCTCGCCGGCACCGGTTTCGCAGCGCTCTTTCCCGCGGTTGTACAATCCGGGCATCGACGCGACGCCACTGCGGCGCTGCGCCGTATCCTCCTGCACCATGCTCATGACGAACTCCCCCGCATCCCTCGTCACCACGACCGTGAGGCTCGTCTACCTCGCGCGGTTGCGCGAGGCCTTCGGCTCGACGGGCGAGACCCTCGTGCTCACCGCGGATGATTCTCCCAGCGTCCGCAGCGTGGTCGCGGCCTTGCGCTCGCGCGGCGGAGCATGGGCCGCAGAACTCGCCGACGGGCGGGCGGTGCGCTACGCGATCAATCATTGCGTCGCGCATCCGGGCAGCCCGGTGAAGGACGGCGACGAAGTGGCGGTGTTCCCGCCCGTCACCGGTGGCTGACGGGGCTTCGGCGATGAACGTTCGGGTGCAGACCGCCGATTTCGACGTCGCGAAGGAGCTCGCGAGGCTGCGAGGCGGCGACACCGGCGTGGGCGCGATCGCGACCTTCATCGGCACCGTGCGCGACATGAACGAGTCCGCGCGCATCGACGGCATGACGCTCGAGCACTACCCCGGCATGACCGAGGCTTCGCTGGCCGAGATCGTGGCCGAAGCCCGCGCACGCTTCGACATCCGCGATGCGCTGGTCATCCATCGTGTCGGGGCGCTCGCCCCCGGCGATCAGATCGTGCTCGTCGCCGTCACCAGCGCGCACCGCGGGATGGCATTCGATGCCTGTCGTTACGTGATGGACCTGCTCAAGACCCGCGCGCCGTTCTGGAAGAAGGAACGCACGCCCGCGGGCGATCGCTGGGTCGAGGCGCGCGAGAGCGACGCCGAAGCGGCGCAGCGCTGGTAGCCCGACGCGGGCTCGCCAGGCTCGCGCGCGCCGCGTTCCGGGAACCGACGTGTCCGAGACCGCACTGATCGCCATCGATTGGGGCACATCCAGCGCGCGGGCATACCGCTTCGACGGAGCGGGGCGGCTCCTCGGCTCGCGCAAGGCCCCGCTCGGCGTCAAGCAGGTGCGCAACGGCCGCTTCGACCTCGCGCTCGCGCAGTTGCTCGGCGACTGGAGTGCGGAGCCGGTGCCGCTGATCGCCTGCGGGATGATCGGCAGCCGCCAGGGCTGGATGGAAGCCCCCTATGTCGATTGCCCGGCGTCGCTGGCGGCGCTTGCGGACCGCGTCGTGCAGACCCGCGTCGAGCGCCTGACGATCGTTCCCGGAGTCGCGACCGTCGATGCCGCGGGCATGCCCGACGTGATGCGCGGCGAGGAGACCCAGCTGCTGGGCGCAGTGAACGCGGGCGAGCACGCGGTGCTGGCGGTGCTCCCGGGCACGCACAGCAAATGGGCGCGGGTCGATCATGGCCGCGTCGTCGACTTCACGACGTTCATGACCGGCGAGATCTACTCGGTGCTGATCGAGCACAGCATGCTCGGCCGCCTCGCCGAAGGCAGCCCGGACGCCCCCGCGCAGGAGTCGTTCTCGCTCGGCGTCGCCCGCGGGCTCGCTGCGGGCGAGCTCGCGCATGATATCTTCGGCGCGCGCACGCTTGCGCTCGCGGGAACGCTGGCTCCCGACGACGTCGCCGACTGGCTGTCGGGATTGCTGATCGGGCGCGAGATCCGCGCTGCGCGCGAATGGGCGCGGCGCGCAGGCGCCGATCCCGGCACCGTGCGCGTCATCGGCGACGGAGTCTTGCCCGAACGTTACGCGCTTGCGCTGGCCGATGCAGGAATCGTCGCCGAGACCGGCGAGCCCGACGCGGCCGCGCATGGACTCTGGCGCATCGCGCTGCACGCGGGGCTCGTCACCGCGCTGCAACCGAGCTGAGAATGCCCGCCGATGAAGATCGAAGACTACCTCGCACCCCTGCCGCTGGTCGCGGTGCTGCGCGGAATCACCCCCGATGAGATCCCCGCGGTCGCCGAAGCGCTCCACGCCGAGGGATTCCGGATCCTCGAGGTGCCGCTCAACTCGCCGCGGCCTTTCGAATCGATCGGGCACCTTGCACGAGCTCTGGGCGATCGCTGCCTCGTCGGGGCGGGCACGGTGCTCGATGTCGGCGATGTCGCGCGAGTGCGCGACGCCGGCGGCCGCCTGATCGTCATGCCGCATGCCGATGTCGCGATCGTGCGGGAAGCGAAGCGCCTGCAGATGATCTGCCTGCCGGGCGTCGCGACCCCGACGGAGGCTTTCGCTGCGCTCGCCGCGGGCGCCGACGGGCTCAAGATGTTTCCCGCCGAAGCGATGGTCCCGGCCGCACTGCGCGCGTGGCGTGCGGTGCTCCCCGCGGGGACGCTGGTGTTCGCAGTCGGCGGGATCCGCCCCGACAACATGGGGCCGTGGTGGGCCGAGGGCGCGGCGGGATTCGGCACCGGCTCCAACCTGTACAAGCCGGGTGCGGACCCGGCGCGGGTGCGCGCGGGAGCGGCAGCCTATGCCGCAGCATTCCGCGCGTTGCCCGCGCGCAGCGCGTGACCGGGGCGGCGCGATGCCGGAGCGGCTGGCGGTGAGCAAGAGTCTCGACATCGTCGCGATCGGCGAGGCGATGATCGAGTTCAACCAGGTTCGCCGCGACGATCCGGGCAGCTGGCTGCAGGGCTTCGGGGGCGACACGTCGAATACCGTGATCGCCGCCTCGCGCCTCGGCGCCCGCACGGGCTACGTCACGCGCGTGGGCGACGATCCGTTCGGCCGGCGCCTGCTCGATCTGTGGAGTTCCGAGGACGTCGACACCTCGGGCGTGGCCGTCGATCCCGAGGCGCCGACCGGGGTCTACTTCGTTTCACATGAGGCGGGTGGCCACGAGTTCGCGTATCTGCGCAGCGGATCCGCGGCTTCGCGCCTCGCGCCGGCGTCGCTGCCTCTGGACTTGATCACGTCGGCACGGGTGCTCCACGTGTCGGCGATCAGCCAGGCGATCTCGGCGTCGGCCTGCGACGCCTGCTTCGCCGCGATCGGCGCGGCCCGCACAGCCGGCGTGCGCATCGCCTACGATACCAACCTGCGTCTCAAGCTGTGGCCGCTGGCGCGCGCGCGCGCGATCGTGTTCGCGACCCTGGGCAGCGCCGACTGGGCGCTGCCCAGCCTCGACGACGCCAGGCTGCTGTTCGATCTCGACGATCCCCCGCGGATCGTCGACGCCTGCCACGCGCTCGGATCGAGGACGGTGGTCCTCAAGCTGGGACCGCAGGGGTGCCTGGTGTCGGATGGCGGGCGCCGCGACCATCTGCCCGGCAAGCGTGTGGATGCGGTCGACGCGACCGGCGCCGGAGACTGCTTCGACGGCGCGTTCGTCACGCGGATCCTGGCCGGGGACGATCCTTTCGTTGCCGCCCGCTATGCGAACGTCGCAGCGGCGCTGACCACACTTGGCTATGGCGCGGTCGCGCCGCTGCCCCGCGCGGCGGACGTGGCGCATGCAATGGGCCCAGGCGGCTGAACGAAAGCGCGGGCGCATGCGGCGGGGCATGACCCTCGGGTGAGGGGCGGGATGACCATCGGGCGGAGGGCGGGATGACCATCGGCACGGCGATCCGGCATCTGAAGCACGGCGATTGGGAGAAGGCGCATGAAATGGTGCGCAACGACGACACGCAGCCGGGATGCTGGGCGCATGGCATTGCGCACCTGATCGAGGGCGACCTGGGCAACGCGCGCTACTGGTACCGCAAGGCGGGGCGGCCATTTCCCGTCACCCGCGAGGCCGGGCCCGAAATCGACGCGCTGGCGGCCGCGATCAGGAAGCGCCCGGCATCCTAGCTGCCGGCGCGCGATCGCGCCGATCCGAAGAGGTTGTCCCACAATGCGGTCGTCACCCCGAAGTTGCACGCCTGCGGCGAGTGATGGTGCTGCGCATGCCGCTGCTTGGCCCGATGGAGGTAGCTGCCCGGCCGCGCACGCCGGTGGTGGGCGGCGTGATGGACGCCGACGTACCACAGGTAGCCGAGCATCAGGCCGGCGGTCGCCCCGCTCGCGACGTCGCGCTGCAGCGCGTGCAGCAGCGGCAGGAAGACGAGACCGCCGATCAGCGAGACGCTGAGCCAGCTCGGAGTGCCGATCAGCGCCGCGGGGCTCGCGTGGTGCAGGGCGTGCATCCTGCGAAACGGGGGCGCGTGATGAAGGACGTAGCGGTGCAGCGCGTATTCGAGCAGCGTCCAGCCGCCGAGCCCTACCCCGGCGGCGAGAATCCAGTCCTCGCGCTGCGGTGCGAGGGCGTGGCGCAGCGTCTCCCAGGCCAGGACGGCCAGCAGCACCGGATAGACGACGAAATCCGCGAAATACCCGACCCTGGTCATGCGCATCGCCGATTCTCCATTCGCATCGCCAATCCTCCGCTCCCATCACCCATCCCGCAGGCCTCGCAAATGCCAGGTCAGCCTGGCAGCAGTATCCTCCTCCGGGCGCCCGCGGCGCCGCCATTGCCATTGACCACGCGCGTTGCGGCGAGTGCCGTGAATGCGCCGATTCGACATGTTGCAGGAAATTGCGGGGCGACGACATGATCGACATCGCGATTCCGGGGTTCGGCCGGCTGCCCCTCACCGAGTTCCTCGGCCCGCCCTGCAACGTGACCGTCCTGGATCCCGGCGTGTCTCGGGACGATCGCGGCTTGTTTCCGCCGGGCGCGCCCGCTAGAATGGTTCGACGGAGATGGCATTCCTCCCGTGCTCACGTCGCCGCGGTCTCGCGGGGACCGATCGCCGAATCGCCGCAAGGCCGATGATGCCTGCCCGCAGTCCCGTCGTACGGGGTGGGTAGGCGCGCCCTCTGCGTCAGCGCCCCGGAAGTATGTGCCTGTGCCGCGATGACGGCAGGAGGATGTGCATGCTCGCGTGGGGATCGTTCTTGGCGGTGGGTGTCGGCGCGGCCGCAGGCGCGTGGATTCGCTGGGGCCTGGGCATCGCTCTCAATCCCGCATTTCCCACGCTGCCACTCGGGACGCTCGCGGCCAATCTGCTGGGCGGGCTGCTGATGGGCCTCGCGATGGAACTCATCACCCGCCACTCGATCATGTCGCCGGAGCTGCGCCTGTTCGCGACGACGGGCTTCCTCGGCGGACTCACGACGTTCTCGACGTTTTCTGCCGAGATGACGACCCTCCTCATCCGCCGCGAGTGGCTGTGGGGCGCCGTTGGAATCGTCGCCCATGTCGCGGGCTCCCTGCTGATGACGGTCGCCGGGATCATGCTGGTGCGAGCGCTGTTCGCCTGGGGGACTTCGTCATGAAAGGCACGCTGCTGCGCTTCTACGTCCACGAGAGTCGCAAGCATCGCCATATCCTGCTCTACGAATGGCTGCTCGAGCAGGCGAAAGGCCTCGGGATCCGCGGCGGGTCCGCGTTTCGCGCGATCGCGGGATTCGGGCGCCATGGCGTGATGCGTGAGGAGCACTTCTTCGAACTCGCCGGCGACCTCACGGTGCAGGTCGATTTCGCCGTGAGCGACGACGATGCCCAGCGGCTGATCGATCTGGTCACGGCCGAGGGCGTCGGAATTTTCTACATGCGGGCGCCGGTCGAGTTCGGCGTCATCGACAGCGCCGGATGACCGGCGCCGGGTCCGGCCGAGGGCGCTGCGATCGCACGTTGCCCCGGGCTTGCAGCCCGGACCGCGCCCGCGTCACGGCTGCGTGCGTTGCGGGCCGCTTCGGCGCGATGGCGGTTGATCGGCGTCGCCGGCTGCGGCAAGCTACTTATCCGTGTCCCGGGATTGACCGGGATCAACGCGCAGGCTCGCTGATGCGCGCCCAATGGCGGCAGGATGGCGAGGGGCCGCGTGCGGGCCGGCGAACCCCTTCGCCATGCGTTCATCGGGAGAGGATTTCATGTTCAAGCAGGTACTCGTAGCAGTCGACGGCAGTCCCACGTCCACCCGCGGCCTCAAGGCGGCGATCGGCCTCGCGTCCGACCAGCGCGCCACGCTCACGGTGCTGCACGTGATCGACAACGTCGCGAGCGTGGCCTACGTCGGTGACATGGGATACATCCCCGCCGACTACGTCGACACCTTGCTCGCGGATTTGCGCGCCAACGGCCGCAAGCTGCTCGCCAAGGCCGAGGCGCTGGCGCGCGACAACGGCGTCACCGCGAAGACCCTGCTGGTCGAGTCCAAGGGGCAGCCGATCTCGGACGTGATCGTGCGCGAAGCGCGCAAGGTTCGCGCAGACGTGATCGTGCTCGGAACCCACGGCAGGCGTGGCCTGCGCCGGGTGCTGATGGGCAGCGATGCGGAAGCCGTGTTGCGCGAGTCCCGAGTTCCGGTGCTGCTGGTGCGCGCCCCTGAGCGCGCCGCCGCCGCGCGCAGCAAGGCGGCGGCGCCGCGCTCCCGGACGGCGGTTGCCGCGCAGAGGATGCGCGAGGCGGCCTACGCCGCGATCCCGGACCGCTCGGCCGAGTAGTGCGGGTCTTCGGGCGCCGCGCGCCATCCGTGATCGCCATGCCCGGATGTTCCGGCGACCCGTCCGGATGAGCGATGCCGGCCCCGGGGAAATCGCCGCCTGACCTGCACCCCGAGCCGACGACGGCGGACCCGCCTGCGCCGGAGACGACGAGGCGGCTCACCACCTGGTGGCCAGGCATCTGGCAGCTGTGGTGGGGTCGGATGGCAGGAATCGATGCGATCCGCGGGGCTGCGCAAAGCCGCTTCGGCGAACTGGTCCGCCATGCGCGCGCGCATTCGCCGCTGTACCGCGAGGCGTACCGCGGACTTCCGCCCGACGTTCGGATCGACCGGTTGCCGGTCATGACCCGGTCGGCGCTGATGGCGCGCTTCGACGACTGGGTCACCGACCCTGAAATCCGCAGACAGGACATCGATCGCTTCCTGGAGGATCGCACGCACGTGGGCGAGCGCTTCCGGGGTCGCTACGTCGTGTGGAAGAGTTCCGGGACCAGCGGCGAGCCCGGTATCTTCGTGCAGGACAGCCTCGCCCTCGACGTCTACGACGCGCTCATCGCAGTGCAGATGAGCGCGGGGAGGGTGGCAGCGCACTGCTTCGCCGGGATGATCAAGGGCGGACGCGCGGCGCTCGTCGCGGCGACTGGCGACCACTTCGCGAGCATCGCGTCGTGGACGCGCGTCGTCCGCGCCGCGCCCGGATTGGCTGCGCGCGGCTTTTCGATCATGGAGCCGCTCGATCGACTGGTCGCCGGCCTCAACGCTTTCGCGCCGGCCTATCTCGCCAGCTATCCGACGATGCTGATGGTGCTGGCGGACGAGCGGCGCGCGGGTCGCCTGCGCATCGATCCCGGCGTGGTCTGGTCGGGCGGCGAATACCTGGCACCTGCCGCGCATGCCGATCTCGAGCGCGCTTTCGGATGCCCTGTCGTCAACGAGTACGGCGCATCCGAGTGCATGAGCATCGCGTTCGGCTGTCCGGCCGGTTGGCTGCACGTCAACGCGGACTGGGTGATCGTCGAGCCGGTGGAGGCCGATCATTCGCCGACGCCCCCCGGCCAGCCGTCGCACACGGTGCTCCTCACCAACCTCGCGAACCGGGTCCAGCCCGTGATCCGCTACGATCTCGGCGATGCGGTCACCGCCAATCCCGAGCGCTGCAGTTGCGGGAATCCGCTGCCGGCGATTCGCGTCGTCGGCCGGCGCGACGACGTACTGTCGCTCGGGGCGCGTGACGGCGCGCCGGTGCGGCTCATTCCCCTCGCGCTGACGACAGTGGTCGAGGAGGCGACCGGCGTGCACCGCTTCCAAATCGTGCAACGACGCGCAGACGCCCTCGCGCTGCGCCTCGACGTCGACGATCCGCGGCACCGATCGCAGGTATTCGAAGCCGCCGTGGCGGGCCTGCGCCGCTACCTCGACGCCCAGGGTCTTTCGGACATCGTGGTCGAGCTCGACGGCTGCGCGCCGGTCGTCGACGCCCGCAGCGGCAAGCTGCGCCAGGTCGTGCGCGAGCTCGCCGGCCACGAGCGCGTCACGGTGCGCAAGGCGCAGCCGCGCCGGCCGGCGCGGCACCGCCGCAGCGAACCCCAAGCCCCGTCCGACGGGCGTTGAGCGGCCCGCAGGATGTAGGCGCGGCGCCCCCCGGTCGAGGACGATCAGAGGGCCAGCGTCACGCGGACGAGACCCTGCTCGGGCGCTGCAACCCGGAAGCCCAGCGTCGTCGCGAGTTCCAGCATCGAGGCGTTGTCCGCCATCACGTCCCCCCACAGCTCGTGGGTTCCACAGCTCCGGCAATAGCGGACCATCTTGCCGAGCAATGCGAATCCCAGTCCGCGCCCCTTGAGGTCGGAGCGCACGAGGATCGCGAACTCGGCGCTGTCATTGTCGGGATCGGTGACGGCGCGCACGATGCCCAGGATCGAATCGCGCGCATCGGGGCGGGTCGGCGTCGCGATGAACGCCATCTGCCGGTTGTAGTCGATCTGCGTCAGGCTCGCGAGGTTCGGATGCGCGAATGCGCGCACCGGGTGGATGAAGCGGGTGCGTATGGCATCCGGATCGGTGCGGGCGAGGAACGCGACGTGCGCGGTCTGGTCCTCGGGCCGGGTCGGGCGCAGCAGCAATGGCTGCCCCGCGATTTCGACGCGTTCCTCGAGGTCGCTGGGGTAGGGGAGGATCGCGAGCCGCGCCGCGCCCCGCGTGGTCGTCGCGGCGACCTTGATGCGCGCGTCGAGCGCGATGACGCCTGCCGCATCGGCGAGCAGCGGATTGATATCGAGCTCGACGATCTCCGGGATGTCGGCGACCAGTTGGGCGATCTTGACCAGTGTCAGGTCGATGGCGTCGAGGTCCGCCGCCGGCCGCTCGCGATAGCCCGCGAGCAGCTTCGAAACCCGCGTGCGCCCGACGAGTTCGCGCGCGAGTTTCATGTTGAGCGGAGGCAGCGCGATTGCGCGGTCGCCGATCACCTCGACTGCGGTTCCACCCTGCCCGAACAGGATCACGGGCCCGAAGGCCGGATCCGTGGTCGCGCCGACAATGAGCTCGAGCGCGCCGCCTCGACGCACCATCTGCTGCAGCGTGAAGCCGGCGATCGCGGCGTCGGGGCGCAGCCTCTGCACGCGCGCGAGCATCGCGCGCCCGGCAGCCTCGACGTCCTCGGCGGTCTCGAGGTTCAATGCGACCCCGCCGACGTCGGACTTGTGGCTGATGTCCGGTGACAGGATCTTGAGCGCCGCGGGCAGGCCGATCGCGATCGCCGCGTCGCGCAGCGCCTCGACCGATTCGACGATCCTGGTCTCGACGACGGGAATCCGGTAGGCGCCCAGCACCGCCTTGGACTCGGGCTCGCTCAGCAGCGCGCTGCCTCTTGCGAGCGCCTGCGCGACGATGCCGCGCACAGTCGCGATGTCGGGCTCGAACTCCTCGGGGATCGACGGCGGAGTCTCTGCGGAGAGGCGCTGGATGCGGAAGAACTTGGCGATGTCGAGGAACGCGCCGACGGCGGCTTCCGGCGTCAGGTAGACCGGAATGCCGGCGGCAGTGAAGACCGCGCGCGCGGCATCGAGGCCGTCACCGCCCAGCCAGCACGAAAGCAGCATCCGGTTCGACGCGGCGATCACCGGCGCGCAGGCCTGCGCGATCGCCTGGCTGGACACGACGGCCGTCGGCGCGTGGATGAACAACACCGCGTCGGCCGCCGGGTCCGCGAGCAGCGTGTCGAGCGCCTCGACGTAGCGCTCGACCGGTGCGTCGCCGATGATGTCGACGGGGTTCGCGCGCGACCACGTCGCCGGCAGGTGCTTGTCCAGGCGCTCGAGGGTCTGTGTCGACAGCGAAGCGAGCTTGCCGCCGCCGGCGATCAGCGCATCGGTGGCCATGACTCCCGGGCCGCCGCCGTTGGTGACGATGACGACCCGCTCGCCCGCATAGCGGCCCGCGTGCGCCAGCGTTTCGGCGGCATCGAACAGGTCGAGAGTGGTGTCGACTCGCAGCACGCCGGCGCGCGCGAGCGCCGCGTCGTAGACGTCGTCGGCGCCGGCCAGCGCCCCCGTATGCGACGCCGCCGCCTTTGCGCCCTCGGCGACGCGGCCGGCCTTGACCGCGATCACCGGAAGGTTGCGCGATGCCGCGCGGGCAGCGCTCATGAACTTGCGGGTCTCGCGGATCGATTCGATGTAGAGGAGGATCGCCGAGGTCGCGGGATCCGACGACAGGTAGTCGAGGATGTCGCCGAAATCGACGTCGGCGGCCTCGCCCAGCGAGATGAAATGCGAAAAGCCGATGCCCGACGACCGCGCCCAGTCGAGCAGCGCCGTCGTCAGGGCGCCCGACTGCGAGACGAAAGCCAGGCTCCCGGGGAGGGCGTCGATGTGCGCGAAGCTCGCGTTGAGCGCGAGCGGCGGGACCAGGAGCCCGAGGCAATTCGGGCCGAGGATCCTCAGCAGATACGGACGCGCTGCGTCGAGCATTGCTTGCTCGAGACTCCGTCCGCTGGAATCGCGGAGCCCGGAAAGGCCTGCGGTGAGGACGATCGCGGCCTTGGTCCCGCGCTCGCCGAGCTCGGAGACGATCTGCGGGATCGTGGCGGGCGGAGTTGCGATCAGCGCGAGATCGGGGGCTTCGTCGATGTCGGCGACGCTGGCGTAGGCACGCCTCCCGGCGACCGTCGGATGGTTGGGGTTCACCGGATGGATCGGCCCCGCAAACCCGCAAGCGAGCAGGTTGCGCATCACGACGGCGCCGATGCTTCCCTGGCGGTCGGAGGCGCCGATCACGGCGACCGAGCGGGGGCGAAACAATTTCTCGAGGTTGCGGACGCTCATGTTCGAATGCAGACTGTCGAGGACGTACCTGGGAGTCTCACTCAATTTCGATCGGAGCACCACCATGCCCCATGCAATACGCTTCCACGCCACAGGCGGTCCCGAGGTCCTGACCTTCGACGAGGTCGCGGTCGGCGCGCCGGGACCGGGTGAGGCGCGCGTGCGCCACACGGCAGTCGGCGTCAATTACATCGATACCTATCATCGCAGCGGGCTGTATCCGATGGCGCTGCCATCGGGACTGGGCACCGAGGCTGCCGGCACGGTCCTGGCAGTCGGCGAAGGCGTCGATTGGGTCGCTCCCGGCGACCGCGTCGCCTACTGCACGGCACCGCTAGGCGCCTACAGCACCGAGCGCGTCGTGCCTGCCGACAAGCTCGTCCGGTTGCCTGCCGCGGTCGACGACCGCAGCGCCGCGGCGCTGATGCTGAAAGGCCTGACGGTCCAGTACCTGTTCCGGCAGACGTTTCCGCTGCAGGCCGGCCAGACGATCCTGTTCCACGCCGCCGCGGGCGGCGTCGGATTGATCGCGTGCCAGTGGGCGCGTGCGCTCGGGGTCACGATGATCGGGACCGTGGGCTCGGAGGCCAAGGCCGCGCTGGCGCGCGAGCATGGATGCGCGCACACGATCGTCTACACGCGCGAGAATTTCGTCGAGCGCGTGAAGGAGATCACGGGCGGCAAGGGCGTTCCGGTCGTCTACGATGCCGTCGGCAAGGACACGTTCCCGCAATCGCTCGACTGCCTGATGCCTCGCGGGATGTTCGTGAGCTTCGGCAACTCGTCGGGCCCGATCGCCGCGTTCAGCATCGGCATGCTCGCGCAGAAAGGTTCGCTCTATGCGACGCGGCCGACGCTGTTCACCTATGCCGCGAATCGCGCGTCGCTGTCTTCGATGGCCGACGAGATGTTCGCGATGGTCGAGTCGGGCAAGCTGCGGGCCAAAGTCGGCCAGGTCTTCGCCCTCAAGGACGCCGCGGACGCGCATCGCGCGCTCCAGGCGCGCCAGACGACGGGAGCAACGCTGCTCCTGCCCTGACCGGGGCGCAGCCCCGCGGCGCGGCGACGCGCCCGCGCAGGCGCGGGTTCAGCGTCGCGCGGAGCGGCGGGTCGCCTCGTTGACCAGCGCGCGCGCAGCGTCGATCAGTTCCGATGCGCAGACGCCCAACGGGCCCGTCCCTTGCGCGACCAGCGCATCCGCGGCCGCGCCGTGCAGGCAGACGCCGATGCGCATGGCGGTCGCCGCAGCGATGCCCTGGGCGAGCAGCGCACCCAGCATGCCGGCAAGGACATCGCCGGAGCCCGCCGTCGCAAGCGCCGGGCCGCCGCTCGCGTTGATGTCGAAGCTGCCGTCGGGGCGCGCGACGATGCTGCCGTTGCCTTTCAATACGACCTGCGCGCGCAGCGCCGTGGCGAGCGTCACCGCCGATCCGACTCGATCGGCCTGGATCGCCGCAGTGTCGCTCTGCAGGAGGCGTGCGGCCTCCGCGGGGTGCGGCGTCAGGAGGGTCGGCGCCCGGCGCGCCGCGATCGCCTGCCGCAGCGTTTCGTCGACCGCGACGATGTTGAGCGCGTCGGCATCGAGCACCAGAGGCTCGTCGCGCGTGATCGCGCCGGCAGTCAGCTCCTTCGCGCGCGGGCCGCGGGCGAGCCCGGGGCCGACGACCCACGCGTTCGCACTGTGCTCGGGCGAGCGCGCATCGCGCAGCATCAGCTCCGGCGATTGCGCATCGACGCCGGGCGGATGCCCGGCGACGAAGCAGACAACGACGCGCCCCGCACCCGAGCGCAGTGCCGCGCGACCGGCGAGCAGCGGCGCTCCGATCATGCCGTCGGCGCCGCCGATGACACACACGCTCCCATAGCTGCCCTTGTGCGTCGCGCGCTTGCGGCGCGCGAGCACCGCCGGCAGATCGGTTGCAAGCCCGGGCCACTCGAGACGCAGATTCGCCGAGGCATCGATGACCGCACCGATGCCCAGCGCATGCACCGAGATGTCGCCGCAGTGGTCGGGGCCGTCGGCGGTGAGCAGCCCCGGTTTGAGGGCAATGAACGTCGACGTGGCGGTCGCGACGATCGTCGGCGGGTGCGCGACGCCGGTCGCGGCATCGAGGCCGCTCGGCACGTCGAGCGCGAGGATCGGGGCACCGCTCGCGTTCGCCCACTCGACCCAGTTTGCATGCGGCGCAGTCAGCGGTCGCGACAGGCCGACGCCGAACAGGCCGTCGACGATGAGGGCGGGGCGACCGGCAGGGGGTGTCGCGAGCAGTTCCGCGCCGGTCGTCCGCAGACTCCGGCACGCCGCCGCCGCATCGGCTGGAAGCGCCGCGATGTCGCCGGCCGCGACGACGTGGACGTCGACGCCGCGCTCGCGCAGCCTTCGGGCGACGACGAAAGCGTCGCCGCCGTTGTTGCCGGGGCCCGCGAGGACGACGACCGGCCCCCGCTCGGATCCGAGCATCGCGGCAGCGATGTCGGTCGCGGCGGCACCGGCGCGCTCCATCAGCGGCTCGTGCGCGTGGCGCCCCTCGATGGTGCGCAGCGCGGGAATGGTCAGGATCGGAGACAGGGGCATCGCTTCGGGAATCGTCTGCGGCCGGGACCCGGGCATCGCCCGGAAGCCGGTGTGCCATGGTACGCCGGCGGCGCCTTGGACAATCGAGTCGGCCCCCCGTAGAATCGACCGGTCACAGGCCGCCGCATCCGGGGCGGGCCGAACCTACCAGAACACAAAGGGAGCCACTCTCATGAGAAAGCACACGCTTTCGATGCTGCTCGCCGCGCTGATGCTGGTCGCGGCACCCGCCTTTGCGCAGGACACGGGCACGCTGAAGAAGATCAAGGACACCGGCACGATCACCATCGGCTACCGCGAGGCGTCGATCCCGTTCTCGTATCTCGACGAGAACCAGAAGCCCGTCGGCTACGCGATGGACATCTGCTACAAGGTCGTCGACGCGGTCAAGGCGAAGCTGAACATGCCGAACCTCAAGGTCGCGCTCAACGCCGTGACGCCGTCGACGCGGATCCCGCTGATGGCGAACGGCACCATCGATCTCGAATGCGGGTCCACGACGAACAACGCCGAGCGCAAGCAGCAGGTCGATTTCGGCATGACGTATTTCGTGATCAAGTATCGCTACGTCGCGAAGAAGGCGGCGAACATGGACACGATCGCCGACCTGAAGGGCCAGACCGTCGTGTCGACGGCGGGGACCACCGACATCAAGGCGCTGAACGAGCTCAACACCGCCGACAAGATGGGAATGAACATCCTGTCGGCCAACGACCACGCCGCGGCCTTCCTGATGGTCGAGACCGGTCGCGCCAAGGCCTTCCTGATGGACGACATCCTGCTCTACGGGCTGGTCGCGAACTCGAAGAACCCCGCCGATTTCCATATCTCCTCGGCGAGCCTCGGCGTCGAGCCCTACAGCCTGATGCTGCGCAAGGACGATCCGGAGTTCAAGAAGGTCGTCGACGACGCGATGACCAAGGTCTACAAGAGCGGCGAGATCGAGAAGATCTACGACAAGTGGTTCCTGAGCAAGATCCCGCCCAAGGGCATCGTGCTCGACTTCCCGATCAGCGATTCGCTGAAGAGGGTGTTCGCGAATCCGACCGATTCGGCCGACCCCAACGTCTACAAGTGACGCGGTCGAAGCAGTCCTGACGAGGAACGACGGGGGGCTGCGGTGCCCCCCGTTTTCCATCGGCGGCTCGTTCGCCGGCGTGGAACCGTGAGCGTGCCTGGATGAACTACCACTGGAACTGGAAGATCTTCTGGGCGCTGACGCCCGAGGGCACGGGCACCTACCTGCACACGCTGCTGGTCGGGTTGATGTGGACTTTGGCGACGGCGCTGTCGGCGTGGATCCTGGCCCTGGCCGTCGGATCCGTCCTCGGCGTGATCCGGACGACGCCGCGCAAGTGGGCGGCGAGGTTCGCCAACGGCTATGTCGAGCTGTTCCGCAACATCCCGCTGCTGGTCCAGATGTTCCTGTGGTACTTCGTGTTCCCCGAGTTCCTGCCGAAGGCGATGGGCGACGCGATCAAGCAAATGCCGCCACCCTGGGCATCGTTCGTGCCGGCCGTGCTGTGTCTCGGCACGTTCACCGCGGCACGCGTCGCCGAGCAGGTGCGGGCGGGAATCCAGGCCCTGCCTCGCGGACAGCAGATGGCCGGGACGGCACTGGGCCTGACGCTGCCGCAGACATACCGGTACGTGCTGCTGCCGGTGGCGTTCCGTATCATCCTGCCACCGCTGACGTCGGAGTTCCTGAACATCATCAAGAACTCGTCGGTGGCGCTCACCATCGGCGTCGTCGAACTTACCGCGGCGGCGCGGGCGATGCAGGAGTTCAGCTTCCAGGTGTTCGAGGCGTTCACGGCGGCGACGATCATCTACATCGTCGTCAATGTCGGCGTCGTGCTCGCGATGCGCTGGCTGGAGAAGCGCGTCGCCGTCCCGGGATTCATCGGCCCTGCGGTGCAGGGCGGCGGCCACTGACCGGATCCGGCGAAGGGGAGGCGAGGACCCGTGTTCGGACCCTTCGATTTCGGCGTCATCCTGCGCAACCTGCCCTACCTCCTGAAGGTGGGGATGACGTTCACGCTGACGCTGACGGCGCTGGCCATTGTCCTCGGCGTCTTCTTTGGGACGCTGCTCGCGATGATGCGCCTGTCGGGCTTCAAGGCGCTGTCGCTCCTCGCCACCGGCTACATCAACCTGATGCGCTCGGTGCCGCTGGTGCTCGTCATCTTCTGGTTCTATTTCCTGGTTCCGTACATCGGCGCGTGGATCATCGGTGCCAGCCGGCCGGTCCAGGTCGGGGCGTTCCTGTCCTCGGTGATCACCTTCTCGATGTTCGAGGCGGCGTACTACGCCGAGATCATGCGCGCCGGCATCCAGTCGGTGGCGCGCGGCCAGGTCTGGGCAGGCTATGCGCTGGGCCTCAATTACTGGCAGACGATGGGCAGGATCGTGCTGCCGCAGGCGTTCCGCAACATGCTGCCGATCCTGCTCACCCAGACGATCATCATGTTCCAGGACACCTCGCTCGTCTACGTGCTGTCGATCACCGACTTCCTCGGCGCGGCGTCGAAGGTCGCCGAGCGCGATGGCCGCTTCGTCGAGATGTACGTGTTCGCGGCACTGGTGTACTTCGTCGTATGCGTGGCAGGTTCGTATCTCGTCAAGCGCCTGCAGCGCAGGATCGCGATCGTCCGCTGACCGGCGCCGCTGCTGCAGGCAGACATCCCTCAACCTGATCGAGACCCGTGGCGAGCGCGCGATGCCGATGATCGAGATCCGCAACGTTTCGAAGTGGTACGGCAGCTTCCAGGTGCTGACCGACTGCACGACCAGCGTCGACAAGGGCGAGGTGATCGTCGTCTGCGGGCCGTCGGGGTCAGGGAAGTCGACGCTGATCAAGGCCGTGAATGCGCTGGAGCCCGTGCAGCAGGGCGAGATCTGGGTCGACGGCATCAAGGTCAACGATCCGAAGACCAATCTTCCAAAGCTGCGGGCACGAGTCGGGATGGTGTTCCAGCATTTCGAGCTGTTTCCGCACTTGAGCGTCCGCCAGAACCTGTCGCTCGCGCAGGTCAAGGTGCTCGGGCGCTCGCAGAACGAGGCCGACGCCCGCGGCCTGCGCTACCTCGAACGCGTGGGGCTGTCGGCGCACAAGGACAAGTTTCCCGGCCAGCTTTCGGGTGGCCAGCAGCAGCGGGTGGCGATCGCCCGCGCACTGTCGATGGACCCGATCTGCATGCTCTTCGACGAGCCGACCTCGGCGCTCGATCCCGAGATGATCAACGAGGTGCTCGACGTCATGGTGCAGCTCGCCAAGGACGGCATGACGATGATGGTCGTCACCCACGAGATGGGATTCGCTAACCGCGTCGCGAACCGCGTGATCTTCATGGACGCGGGACGCATCGTCGAGGACGCGGCCAAGGCCGATTTCTTCGGCAAGCCACGCTCCGAGCGCGCGCAGCAGTTCCTCGCCAAGATCCTGCACCACTGAGGGTGCCGGGAGGAGGCGCAAGCGATGGGCCGGCGGTCCACGCGTGCGCCACGGGCAGGTGGCAGGAGGAGCGCAGCTATAATTGCGTTCTCGCCCGCTGCGAAAAGCCAATGCCCGAAATTCTCGCGCTGCGCGGACGTGCAGCACTGTCGCCGTTCCGCATCGCCAAGCTTAGGGCCGCCCTGGACGCTGCGCGTCCGGGCCACCGGATCGCGTCGCTTTCCGCGCGCTACTGGCATCTCGCCGAGGCACTGCGTCCGTTGCGCGACGAGGAGCGCGCGACCCTCGAGCGTCTGCTGACCTACGGGCCGGTCGATCGGGGCGGCGAGGCGAGCGACGGCAAGCTCCTCGTCGTCCCGCGGCCGGGGACGATATCGCCGTGGTCGTCCAAGGCGACCGACATCGCGAGGAACTGCGGTCTCGACGCCATCGCGCGCATCGAGCGCGGCATCGCGTTCGGCATCGGTACCGTCGATCGCGCGGCGCTCGGCGCCCGTGATCGCGCCGCGCTGCTGCCGCTGGTCCACGATCGGATGACCGAGGCGATCCTCGACGACGTGGACGACGCGAAGGTCCTGTTTCGCCATGTGACGCCGCGTCCGATGGCGACCGTCGCGCTGCTCGCGCGTGGGCGCACGGCGCTCGACGAGGCGAACCGCGGCTTGGGGCTGGCATTGACCGGCGACGAGATCGGCTATCTGGCCCAGGCCTTCGAGCGCCTGGGTCGCGATCCGACCGATGTCGAGCTGATGATGTTCGCGCAGGCCAACTCCGAGCACTGCCGGCACAAGATCTTCAACGCCACCTGGCGCATCGACGGCGTCGAAGCGCCGCAGAGCCTGTTCGCGATGATCCGCGCGACCCATGCCGCGCACCCGCAGGGCACGCTCGTCGCCTACGAGGACAACGCGTCGGTCATCGAAGGCGCGGTGGCCGATCGCTTCCATCCCGACGCCGGCGGGCGCTATGCCGCGCATCGCGGACGCGCCGAGATCCTGATGAAGGTCGAGACGCACAACCACCCGACGGCGATCGCGCCTTTCCCGGGTGCCGCCACCGGCGCGGGTGGCGAGATTCGCGACGAGGGTGCCACCGGCAGAGGCGCGAAGCCGAAAGCGGGGCTCGTCGGCTACACGGTGTCGGACCTGCGGATTCCGGAGTTGCCGCAGCCGTGGGAGCTGCCCCTCACCCCCAGCCCCTCTCCCGGAGGGAGAGGAGAAAGGGAAGGTGGGGCTGGTGCGCCCCGGTGCTGGATCGGCAAACCGGATCGCATCGCGTCGGCGCTGTCGATCATGACCGAGGGCCCGATCGGAGCCGCGTCGTACAACAACGAGTTCGGGCGGCCGAATCTCGCCGGCTACTTCCGGACCCTGGAGCTCGAAGTCGATGGGCAGTGGCGCGGCTATCACAAGCCGATCATGATCGCCGGCGGCGTGGGCAACGTCGCCGACGCCCAGGTGCGCAAGCATCCGCTGGCGGCGGGGATGCTGCTGATCCAGCTCGGTGGGCCGGGAATGCTGATCGGCATGGGCGGCGGTGCCGCGTCGTCGATGGCGACCGGCGCGAACGCCGCCGACCTCGATTTCGATTCGGTGCAGCGCGGCAATGCGGAAATGGAGCGTCGCGCGCAGGAGGTCATCGACTGCTGCTGGCAGCTCGGTGCGAGCAATCCGATCGCTTCGATCCACGATGTCGGTGCCGGCGGCCTGTCCAACGCGCTACCCGAGCTCGTGCATGGCGGCGGCGTCGGCGGCAGCTTCGATTTGCGGGCGGTTCCCTCGGAGGAGCCTGGCATGGCGCCGCGGGAGATCTGGTGCAACGAGGCGCAGGAGCGTTACGTGCTGGCGATCGAACCGGCCGAGCTTGGGCGGTTCGACGCGATCTGCGCCCGTGAGCGCTGCCCCTACGCGGTCGTCGGCCGCGCGAACGGCGAGGGTCGCCTCGTCGTCGACGACCCGCATTTCGGCAACGCGCCGGTCGACGTTCCTCTCGAGGTGATTCTCGGCAAGCCGCCGAGGATGGAGCGCGATGCCAGACGCATCGCGCGCGCGTTGCCGCCGCTCGACCTTCGCGGCGTCCGGGTTCGCGACGCCGCATACCGGGTATTGCAGCTCCCCGCGGTCGCCGACAAGACTTTCCTGGTCACGATCGGCGATCGCACCGTCGGAGGACTCTGCGCGCGCGATCCGATGGTCGGGCCATGGCAGGTGCCGGTCGCCGACGTCGCAGTCACCCTGGCCGACTTCGCAGGCCATGCAGGCGAAGCGATGGCGATGGGCGAGCGGTCGCCGGTCGCGCTGATCGACGCGCCCGCATCGGGGCGAATGGCGGTCGCCGAGGCGATCACCAACATGGCGGCGGCGCGCATACGCGACCTGGGCGAGGTCAAGCTGTCGGCGAACTGGATGGCAGCGGCGGGGCATCCGGGCGAGGACGCGGCGCTCTACGACACCGTTCGCGCCGTGGCGATCGACCTCTGCGTTCCGCTCGGACTGGCGATTCCGGTCGGCAAGGATTCGCTGTCGATGCGCACGACCTGGCGCGATGGCGATGTCGACAAGGCAGTGACGGCCCCGGTATCGCTGATCGTGTCCGCTTTCGCGCCGGTGGCGGACGCGCGCGCCTGCCTCACGCCGTTGTTGCGTCTCGACCGCGGCGACACGGTGCTGCTGCACCTCGATCTCGCCGACGGCAGGCGGCGCCTCGGCGCCTCGGCGCTGGCGCAGGTCCACGGGCAACTCGGCGACGAGTGTCCCGACCTCGATGTCCCGTCGCGCCTGTCGGCGTTCTTCGCGCTGGTGCAGGCGCTGCATGGCGAAGGGCTCGTGCTTGCCTATCACGACATCAGCGACGGCGGCATCTTCGTCACGCTGGCGGAGATGGCATTCGCCTCGCGCTGCGGCCTCGACATCGTGCTGCCCGGCGACGGCGCGGACGTGCTGGCGTCGCTGTTCGCGGAGGAGCTCGGCGCGGTCGTCCAGGTCGCAGCCGGCGATGCAGCCGCCGTGCTTGCACGCGCGCAGGTCGCGGGGGTCGCCGCGCAGGTCGTCGGTACACCCGTCCCGGGCGACCGCATCAAGGTCGGCCATGGCGCCGCGCCGGTGCTCGACGAGGCGCGCACCGACCTGCACCGCGCGTGGTCGTCGACGACGCACGCGATGCAGCGCCTGCGCGACAACCCGCAGGCGGCGGACCAGGAGTACGCGCGGATCGCGGACGCGGGCGATCCGGGCCTCGCGCCGCGCGTCTGCTTCGCCATCGACGAGGATCCTGCCGCCGCCTTCATCGGGGTCGGCTCACGCCCGCGCGTTGCGATCCTGCGTGAGCAGGGGGTCAACGGCCAGGTCGAGATGGCGGCGGCGTTCACGCGCGCGGGTTTCGACGCATTCGACGTCCACATGAGCGACCTCGCCGAAGGTCGCCGGTCCCTCGGCGGGTTTCGCGGCGTCGTCGCCGGCGGCGGATTCTCGTACGGCGATGTGCTGGGGGCGGGCGAGGGCTGGGCGAAATCGATCCTCTTCAACTCGCGGCTGCGCGACGCCTTCGCCGCGTTCTTCGCCCGCGGCGACAGCTTCGCGCTGGGCGTGTGCAACGGCTGCCAGATGATGAGCAACCTGCACGAGATCGTTCCCGGCAGCGGCCACTGGCCGCATTTCGTCCGCAACGCGTCGGAGCAGTTCGAGGCGCGCCTGGTCCTGGTCGAGGTGCTCGCCACGCCGTCGCTGTTCTTCGTGGGAATGGAAGGAAGCCTGCTGCCGGTGGCGCTGGCGCACGGCGAGGGTTACGCGGAATTCAGTGACGCCGCCCACCTCGCGGCCGCACGACCGCATGTCGCGCTGCGCTTTGCCGACCACCGCGGGCGCGCGACCGAGGCATACCCCTGCAATCCCAACGGCTCGCCGGAGGGCATCACGGGACTCACGACGGCGGATGGCCGGTTCACGATCCTGATGCCGCATCCGGAGCGCGTCTTTCGCAGCGCGCAGATGTCGTGGCATCCGCGCGGCTGGGGCGAGCTTTCGCCGTGGTACCGGATGTTCGCCAATGCGAGGCGCTGGGTGGGTTGACGCGCGGACGCCGTGGCCGGGTTCGCGCTTCCACCGCGCGCTCCCCGGGCCTGCGACAAGGAGATCTCGATGGAACCGAATGTCTATTCGATCAATGGCGTGACGCCGGTCGTCGACCCGACCGCGTTCGTGCATCCCAGCGCGGTGCTGATCGGCGACGTGATCGTCGCGGCGAACTGCTATGTCGGTCCCTGCGCGTCGCTGCGCGGCGATTTCGGCAGGATCGAGCTGCGCGACGGCG
This sequence comes from uncultured beta proteobacterium, assembly GCA_963734515.1. GTDB lineage: Bacteria > Pseudomonadota > Gammaproteobacteria > Burkholderiales > Casimicrobiaceae > VBCG01. The sequence continues at coordinate 217,323 of CAVTHP010000008.1, forward strand.
CCAACGTGCAGGACGTCTGCGTGATGCACGGTTTTCCCGGCACCGACACGATCGTCGAGGAGGAGGGCCACATCGGCCACGGCGCGATCCTGCACGGGTGCATCGTCAGGCGCAATGCTCTGGTCGGGATGAATGCCGTCGTCAACGACAATGCCGAGATCGGCGAGTCCGCGATCGTCGCGGCGATGGCCTTCGTCAAGGCGGGGATGGTGGTGCCGCCGCGCGTGCTGGCTGCCGGAATTCCGGCGCGCATCCTGCGCGAGCTGACGGATCAGGAAATGGCCTGGAAGGTCGACGGGACGCGCAGCTACCAGGAGCTCGCGCAGCGCAGCCGCGCCACGATGCGGCGTACGGTGCCGCTTTCGGCGGTCGAACCCGACCGCAGGCGGCTCGACCTGCCCGAACTGCTGCCGCTGTCGACCCTCAAGCAGCGCGAGGGCTGAACGGGCTGCGCAGCCGCCGACCGGCTGCGCGCACTGCGTCGCGGAGCCGGTTCAGAACCCCGCGGCCTGCCCGTCGCGCCGCGGGTCGGATGCGGCGATGTATCCGGCGTCCGATTGCATGATCACCTGGCCCGCACCGAAGTCCATGTAGGAATCCGGAATCGACTCCATCTCGTGGCCCAGTGCGATCAACCCGTCGCGCAGCCCGGCTGACGCCGCCCCCTCGAGATCGATCGACCGTCCTGCGTTCACTTTCCAGCGCGGCGCGTCGAGCGCGGCCTGTGGATTCATCGCATGGTCGATCATCCGCACCAGGATCTGGACGTGCCCGGGCGGCTGGATCGGCCCACCCATGACGCCGAAAGCCATCAGTGGCCTGCCGTTGCGCGTCGCGAAGCCGGGAATGATCGTGTGGTATGGCCGCTTGCCGCCGGCGATCTCGTTCGGATGGCCGCTTTGCAGCGAAAAACCGGTACCGCGGTTCTGCAGGCTGATGCCCGTGCCGGGCACGACGACACCGGACCCGAAGCCCATGTAGTTCGACTGGATCAGCGACACCATCATGCCGCTCGCGTCCGCCGCACAGACGTAGACGGTGCCGCCTTTCGGCGGCTCGCCGGGTCCGTAGGCCTGCGCGCGCTTCGGGTCGATCAGCCGCGCGCGTTCGCGCAGGTAGTTGCGGTCGAGCATCGCCGCCGGCGTGACGGTCATCGACTTCGGGTCGGCGACGTAGCGATACGCGTCGGCGAATGCGAGCTTCATCGCCTCGATCTGCAGGTGCTGGCTCGCGACCGAGTCGGGCGGCATCGACCCGATGTCGAAGGATTCGAGCATGCCCAGCGTCATCAGTGCAGCGATGCCCTGGCCGTTGGGCGGAATCTCGTGGATCGTGATGCCGCGGTAGTCGGCTGCGATCGGGGTCACCCAGTCGGCCGTGTGGGCCTCGAAATCGGCGCCAGTGTGCGCGCCGCCGTTCGCCTTCGAGTGCGCGGCCATCGCATCCGCGAGCTCGCCGCGATAGAAGGCCTCGCCGGCCGTCGCCGCGATCGACGCGAGCGTCCGGGCCATTGCGGGGGAGGCCCAGCGCTCGCCAGGCTTCGGCGCGCGACCCTCGATCAGGAAATGCTCGTGCCAGCCCAGCCCCTGCGGCATCAGCGGCGCCGCGAGCTGCCATTTGCCCGCGATGACGGGCGACACCGCGTAGCCGTCGCGCGCGTACCTCATGGCGGGTTCGAACAGGTCGCCGAAAGGGAGCTTGCCGTAGCGCTTGGACAGCGCGACCCATCCCGAGACCGCGCCGGGAATCGTGACTGTCTCCCACCCGCGTTGTGGCATCGCCGCATGGCCGGCGAGACGTTGCGTCGACCATCCGGCGGGCGCGCGCCCCGATGCATTGAGCCCGGCGAGGCCCGCGCCGTCCCACAGGATTGCGAACAGGTCCGACCCGATGCCGTTGCTGCAGGGCTCGACGACGGTCAGCGCGATCGCCGTCGCGAGCGCCGCGTCGACCGCGTTGCCGCCTCGTGCCAGCATGGCGATGCCTGCCTGGGTCGCCAGCGGCTGTGAGGTCGAGACCGCGTTGGGGGCGAAGATCGGTTGGCGGTGCGAAGCGTAGGGCAGGGACCAGTCCATGTCGAATTTCATGAGTGATTTGGGTTCAAGGCGGGGCCGCCGATCATTGCGCCCCGAATCGCCGGCGGATGTCGGGAAGCGTGATGACGACGACCAGCAGCACGGCGGCGGCGAGCAGCACGGCCGACAGCGGCCGTGTCAGGAACACCGAGGCGTCACCGCGCGAGAGCAGCAGCGTACGCCGCAGATTCTCCTCCATCATCGGCCCGAGCACGAATCCGAGCAGCAACGGCGCGGGTTCGCAGGCGAGCTTGACGAATGCGATGCCGATCAGGCCGAAGAACGCAGTCTGCGAAACGTCGAAGCTCGTGTTGCTGATCGAATAGACGCCGATCGCGCAGAACAGCAGGATCGCCGGGTAGAGCATGCGGTAGGGCACGGTCAGCAGCCGGATCCAGATGCCGATCAGCGGCAGATTCAGGACGATCAGCATCAGGTTGCCGACCCACATCGATGCGATCAGCCCCCAGAACAGGCCCGGATTCGACGTCATCACCTGCGGCCCCGGCTGGATGTTGTGGATGGTCATCGCACCGACCATCATCGCCATCACGGCGTTCTCAGGGATTCCGAGCGTCAGCAGCGGTATGAATCCGACCTGGGCGCCGGCGTTGTTCGCGGATTCGGGAGCCGCGACGCCCTGGATCGCGCCTTTGCCGAACTGCGACGGGTCGCGGGCGAGCTTTTTCTCGAGCGAGTACGCGGCAAACGACGCAAGCATCGCGCCTCCTCCGGGCAGGATGCCGAGCACGGAGCCGATCGCCGTTCCGCGCGCAACAGCGGGTGCGGCGTCGCGCAGCTGCTTTCGCGACAGCCCGAAACCCTTGATCCTGCGCGACAGCACCTCGCGCTTCTCGCCGAGCTCGAGGTTGCCGACGATTTCGGCGAAACCGAACAGTCCCATCGCTATGCTGACGAGGCCCAGCCCGTCGGTCAGTTCGGGGAGGCCGAAATCGAAGCGAGAGACGCCCGAGTTGACGTCGGTGCCGACCATGCCCAGCAGCAGGCCGAGGACGACCATCGCGATCGCCTTGATCAGGGATCCCTGGGCGAGCACGACCGAGCCGATCAGGCCCAGCACCATCAGCGAGAAATATTCGGCGGGCCCGAACCTGAGTGCCAGCGACGACAGCGGCGGCGAGAATGCGGCGACCAGCACGGTGGAAACGCAGCCGGCGAAGAACGATCCGACCGCGGCGACGGTCAGGGCTGCGCCGGCCTCGCCCCGGCGCGCCATCTGGTAGCCGTCGAGGCAGGTCACCGCGGAAGCGACTTCGCCCGGCATGTTGATCAGGATCGAGGTCGTCGAGCCTCCGTACTGCGCGCCGTAGTAGATCCCGGCCAGCATGATCAGCGCCGAGACGGGCTCCAGCGCATACGTGGTCGGCAGCAGCATCGCGATCGTCGCGACCGGACCGATCCCTGGAAGCACCCCGATCAGCGTGCCGAGCAGCGCACCTATCAGCGCATACAGCAGGTTGACCGGCGTGAGCGCGACGCCGAAGCCGAGCGCGAGGTGCGAGAGGACGTCCATCAGGGCGCTTTCAGGCGAAGCGCGGCCAGATGGGCAGGGTCAGGTTGAGACCGACGATGAACACGCCGGTTGCGAGCGTCGCGAGCGCGACGCCGGCGACCAGTGCTTCCTTCCACCTGAACTCGCGGCTCGCCGAGCTCGCGACGACGATCAGCAGTATCGTCGACAGCGCGAGCCCGACCGTCTGCACGATCTGACCGAACACGACGACGCTGCCCAGGACCAGCAGGGTTGGCCACCAGCGAAACCGCTCGACCTTCGGTCCGTCGACGGTGAGCGCCCGCAGCGCGAGCATGCCGCCCAGCGCGACCAGCAGCATCCCGAGCACGCGCGGGAAGTAGCCGGGCCCCATGCGCGCGGCGGAGCCCAGCGTGTACCTCGATCCGAGCACGATGGCGCCGACCCCGACGGCGGCGAACAGCACGCCGGACCAGAAGTCCTTCGGATGCCGGATCCTGACCATGCGGCGCTCCCTCGGAAAAATGGGGCAGACCGCGTGCGGCCTGCCCTCGTTGCCGGCCCTGCGTCAGGAAATCAGATGCCGTTCTTGGCGCGCAGATCCTTGATGTGCTTCTCGATCCATTGCCCCTGGGCCTGCTGCTCGAGCCGGGGCTTCGCCTCTTCGAAGCTCGGGACCTTGGCAGCCCGGACATCCTCGACTTCGAGCACGTGCCATCCGAACTGGGTGTGCACCGGCTCTGCGCTGAACTTGCCCTTGGGTGTGGCCTTGATCGCGTCGCCGAAAGGCTTCACGAAACTGGTCGGCAGGCTCCAGCCGAGCTCGCCGCCCTTGTCCTTCGAGCCGGGATCCTTCGACCGCTCCTTGGCGAGATCCGCGAACTTGGCGCCTTTCTGCAGCTCGGCGATGATCTCCTTCGCCTCGTCTTCCTTGTCGACGAGGATATGGCGGACCTTGTACTCCTTGTCGCCCATCTGCGCCTTGGCCGACTCGTAGTCCTTCTTGAGGTCGGCTTCGGGAACCGGATTCTTCTTGAGCCAGTCGCCGACATAGGCGTTTGCAAGCATCGATTCGGTGTTCAGGTCCACTTCCGTCTTGACGTCGGGATCCTTGTCGAGGCCCTGCTTCTTCGCCTCGCGCGCGAGCATCGCGACGTCGTTCAGCCTCTGCTTTATCGCATTGCGCAGTTCCGGCGAATCCTGCCCGCCCTTGGCGAGCTGCTGCTTCAGCACGAGGTCGAACTGGCTCTGGCTGTAGAGAGTCTTCTCGCTGCCCGCCGCCTTGGCGGGCGCCTTCGCGGCCGCGGCGGGCTTCGCCGGTGCGGCGGCCTGGGCCAGCGCGCCGGTGGAGCACAGCGCGGCCATAGCCGCAACGGCAATCGTCATGCGTTTCATCTTGGTCGTCCTTTCGTCAGGGATGTGTCTCGCCCGGTGCGTAGGCGCGAATCGCCAGCGCATGCACCGGGTGAGGAATCAGGTCGCCAACGCGTTCCAGTACCGCGCGGTGGCGGGCGATGCGGGAAAGCCCGTGGAAGTGCTCCGACACGATCGTGACGGAAAAGTGCCTCCCGCCCGATGCCGCGCCGGCATGGCCTGCGTGTTGCGCGCTGTCGTCCTGGATCAGGAGCTCGACCGGGGCGAGCGGCGCGAGCCGCTGCTCGAGCGTGGCGGCGAGGCTCACTGCGAAGGCTCGATGACGTGGCGCGCCAGGAACAGCCCCTGCGCGACCGCGAACGCGACGAACAGTCCGATGCCGCCCCAGACCTTGAAATTCACCCAGGTGGCAGTCGGGAAGTGGAACGCGATGTACCAGTTGGCGAGCGCCATCGCACCGAAGAACACCACCCACGCCCAGGTCAGGCGGGTCCAGATCGCCGGTGGCAATTGCAGCTCCTTCATCACCAGCGCCAGCAGATCGCGGCGCCACAGGAGCTTGCCCGCGGCGAGGGTTCCGGCGAACGCGAGGTAGAGCACCGTCGGCTTCCACTTGATGAACGTGTCGTCGTGCAGCAGCAAGGTCGCCCCACCGAAGACGACGATGATCCCCAGCGACAGCCAATGCACCGGCGAGACCACGCCGCGCCAATGCAGCCAGGCGATCTGCAGCACCGATGCGATGATCGCCACCCCGGTGGCGACCCAGATTCCCTGCCACTTGTAGGCGAGGAAGAAAAGGAACAGCGGAAAATAGTCCGCGAGGAAGCGCATAAACCGCCCATTATACCTTCAATCGGTGCCGGTTCCGGTCCGCGGCGCCCGCCTGGCAGGCGCCTCCGGCCGCCGGGCTGGCGGTGCTACGGGCGCGGCGCGAGCAGCCGCGCGAGACGCTCCCAGTCGAAGGCCGGCCCCGGGTCGGTCTTGCGCCCCGGCGCGACGTCGCTGTGGCCGACGACGTCTTCGATCGGATAGCGCCGGCGCAGCGCCCGTACGAGCCGGGACAGCATCGCGTACTGCGCCCGGGTGTAGGGCAGGGTATCGGTGCCCTCGAGTTCGACGCCGATCGCATAGTCGTTGCAGTGCCCGCGGCCGCGCCACGAAGATGCGCCGGCGTGCCACGCACGCTTCGCACAGGCGACGAACTGCAGCAGCGTGCCGTCGCGACGGATCAGGAAATGCGCCGACACGCGGACATCGGCGATCGTCGCGTAATACGGATGTGCCGACGCCTCGATGCGGTTGGTGAACAGACGCAGTATCGCATCGCCGCCGAATTCGCCCGGCGGCAGCGATATGCCGTGGACGACGATCAGGGAGATCGCGCAGCCGTCCGGGCGCTCGTCGCAGTTGGGCGACGGCACCTGCATCGCGAAGTTGGCGAACCCCAGCGCATCGACCCGAAGTCGGCCTGCGCGCTGACGCATCGGCGGGCTCCTACTTGATCCCCAGCCGCTCCATCCGGTAGCGCATCGCCCGGAACGTGATGCCGAGCAGCTTCGCGGCGGCGGTGCGGTTGTAGCGCGTCTTCTCCAGCGCTTCGTTGATGGCGGCCCGCTCGACGCGATCGAGGTAGTCCTGCAGCGGCCATTTCTCGCCGGCGGGCACCGGCGCATCGCTCTCCTCCGCCACCGGCGTCAGGTGCAGGTCCTCGGCCGAGATCCGCTGCGGATCGGCGGCAAGCGACAGGCCGCGCTCCAGGATGTTCTCGAGTTCGCGCACGTTCCCGGGAAACGGATAGCGCTCGAGCGCAACGACCGCTTCGGGCTCGAGGGCGGCGGCGTTGCCGCGCGCGAGCCGGGTAAGGATCGCGTTGGCGATCGGCGGAATGTCCTCGCGCATGTCGCGCAGGCTGGGCATCGACAGCTCGATGACGTGCAGTCGGTAATAAAGGTCCTGCCGGAAATCGCCGCTGTCGACGAGCGCCGACAGGTTCTTGTGGGTCGCGCTGATGATCCGGGTATCGACGGGCTCCTCGCCGGTCGAGCCGACCTTGCGGACCTTCTTCTCCTGGATCGCGCGCAGCAGCTTGACCTGCATCGCGAGCGGCAGGTCGGCGACCTCGTCGAGGAACAGCGTGCCGCCGTTCGCCGCCTGGAAGAATCCGTCACGGTCGGCCTCGGCGCCGGTGAACGCACCTTTCTTGTAGCCGAAGAACTCGCTCTCCATCAGGTTCTCGGGTATCGCCCCGCAGTTCACCGCGATGAAAGGCAGCTCGGCGCGCGGGCCCTTCAGGTGGATCATCCTCGCGGCGAGCTCCTTGCCGCTCCCGGACTCGCCGTTGATGAACACCGGCGCCTGGCTGCGCGCCAGGCGGTCGATCATGCCGCGCACCTGCTGCATCGCGGGCGAGTCGCCGAGCAGCTGGTAGTTGTTGCCCGGTTGCGGCTTTTCGGGAACCTTCAGCGCCTGCTTGACCAGTGCGCGCAGCTGCTCCAGGGCGACGGGCTTGGCGAGGTAGTCGAAGGCGCCGGCCTTGAGCGCCGCCACCGCGTTCTCGGCGCTCCCGAACGCGGTGATGACCGCCACCGGAACGTCGAGCGCCTTCTGGGTGATGTGCTCGACGACGCGCAGTCCTTCGCCGTCGGGCAGGTTCCAGTCGGTGAGGCACAGGTCGAACGGCCCGCTGTCGAGCAGGCGCTGCGCTTCGCCCACCGATTCGGCGCGAATGGTGTCGAGGCCCATGCGCGACAGCGTCAGCTCGAGCAGTTCGAGGAGATCCGGCTCGTCGTCGACGACCAGTACTCTGGGTTGACCGCGGGTTCTGCGAGACATGGTGTCGAAAGGCTCGAGTGGTTGGGGGGTGCCGGCGATCGGCCGATCCCGGGCCGCATCGGTTCGCGGACTGGTGGCCCCTGGATCCGCGCGGCCAGGCGGATCCAGGCCGCCATTCTAGTGCTATGTCGACGATGCGGACATCATCGCGCGCCTGAATGTCACCCTGAAGCTTGCGCCCGGGGCCCTCGGCAGCAGCTCCAGCGCCGCGCCGTTGGCATCGGCGAGCTCGCGCGCGATGTAGAGCCCGAGCCCCGTCCCGCCCGGCCGGGTGGTGAAGAAAGGCTCGAAGATATGGACGCGATACTCGGCGGGAACCCCGGGCCCGTCGTCGCCGAGCTCGCAGATCACGCGGTCGCCCATGTAACCCGCGCGCGCGGCGATCGAGATGCTCCCCTCGCGCTTCTGGCAGTGCTGCCAGGCATTGCGCACCAGGTTCCATGCGATCTGCGAAAGGTGGCCCCGGTCGAACACGACCAGCAGGTCGTCGGGGATGTCGATGGTGATCCCGCGCGCCGGTATGCCCTCGGCCTGCACGATCTCGTCGGTGATCGAGCGCACGAAATCGCCCAGCGGTATCGCCTCGGGTTGCTGCCGGTCGCGGCGGTTCAGCTGCAGGACCTCGCCGACGATGCGGTCGATTCGCTTGGCGTTGTTGCGGATCATCGAGAGCAGGCGCGCGCCCTCGGGCGCGACCGCGCCGTCCTCCTCGAGCAGCTGCGCGGCCTGGTTGATCGCCGACAGTGGATTGCGGACCTCGTGGGCGATCGATGCCGTGAGCCGTCCCATCGCGGCGAGCTTCATCTGCTGCGCCTCGTTCTGCGCACGCCCGAGGTCCTCGAGGTAGATCAGCGTGCCCCCGTTCAATCCCGAGCCGATGCGCACCAGCCGCACGCGCAGCAGGCGCTGCGTCGTCTCGACCTTGAACGGGGGCAGCGTCTCGGAGGGATCCTCGTTCCAGCGGCGCCAGTAGTCGTGCAGCGTCGTCGAGAATTCGACCAGCCGCATGCCGCCGCGCATGCGCCCGAACCCGCCCAGCAGGCGCGTGACCTGTGCGTTGTGGCCGCGCACGACGCCGTTGAGGTCGACGACCAGCACGCCGTCCTGCATGTCCTGGATGATCAGGCGGTTGACATGCTCGAGGTTGGCGACGTCGATCCCGCGCTGCGCGGCCAGATCCTCGGAGGCCTTCGTGTACCGGCCGATCACGACGGCGATGCCGACCATCGCGAAATACCCGATCGAGATCAGCGCCGTCTGGAAGAGCTGCGGCCCGCCGATGGTGCCGTTGAGTGCGCGCCACGCCTCCAGCCCGAGCAGCACGATCGCGGCCAGCGCGGCGTGGAAGAATGCCGTCCGCGTCCGCAGCAGCCAGCCGCTTGCCGCCAGCTGCGGGAACAGCAGGATGGGCAGCGGTGCGCCCGAGCTGCCGCCCGCGATCATCGCGAGGCCCAGGAAGAAGATGTCGCCGCCCAGCAGCGCCAGCAGCGTCTGCGCGAGAGGCAGCGGCAGGCGCTCCTGCTGGATCCATCCGAACGCCGCCAGGCCGAACACGAAGTAGAGCGACGTCGCGATCACGAACGAGTTGGGCGTCGTGACGTTGAGCACGCGCAGGTCGAGCAGCAGCGCGAGCCCCAGCAGCAGCGCGCCGCAGACGGCGCGGAACAGGCCGATGATCCACAGGATGCGCCGCGTCGACCCGGTGATCGACGGTGGCAGCGGCGGAGGATCGAGCGCGGGCAGGGTCGACGTTCGGGCCACGGCGGGGCTCAGGACGCGGCTGCGCGGCGTCTGCGCTCGCATTGCGCATCGCCGCAGACCGGCCCGCGCGCGCTCTTGACCGTGTCGGTGCTCGGCAGGAACACGCCGCAGTCGACGCAGCGGATCATCGCAGCCGGCTTGGCGCCGTTTCGGGGCGCGCTCCCGCGGCGGCCCGCCCCGTTCTTGGCGACATTGACCAGCCGCAGCACGAACATCGCCGCGAACACGACGACCAGCCAGAAGATGAGCTTGCCCATCGGTCAGCGCTCGTCGCGACGCCGCAGGTGAGGGTGCGGCCCGGTGTTCGCGCCGGGCGCAGGACCGGCCGCATGGGGTCGGTGGCCGGGCGTCGCGCGAGGTGTGGCGTTCACGGCAGGACCTTTCCGGGGTTGAGCAGGCCGCGTGGATCGAGCGCGGCCTTGATGCGACGCATCAGCTCGATGTCGAGGGCAGGCTTGTAATGCGCGAGCTCCTCGCGCTTCAGCTGACCGATCCCGTGCTCGGCACTGATGCTGCCTCCTGCGGCGACGACCCGGTCGTGGACGATGCGGTTCACCCGGGACGTATTGTCCATGAACGCCGCCCCGGATGCTCCGACGGGTGCGGCGACGTTGAAATGGAGGTTGCCGTCACCCATGTGGCCGAACACGACCAGGCGCGATTCGGGGAACGCGTCCGCCAGTGCCGGAGCGGTGGTTGCGATGAACGCGGGAATCGCCGAGACCGGCAGGGCGATGTCGTGCTTGATGTTCGGGCCTTCGCGCCGCTGCGCCTCGCTGATGTTCTCGCGCAGCGCCCACAGCCGTGCCGCCTGATCCTGCGACTGCGCGAGGGTCGCGTCGGCGATGTCGCCGTTCTCGGCGGCGCTCGCCAGCGCCGCTTCGACCTCCGTGGCGAGCGGGGTCGTCGCCGCGCTGTCGTCGGCCTGCAGCAGCGCGTACCACGGATGGCCGGGAAGCGGGTCTGGAAGGTCGGGGTGGTGGGCGCGCGACAGGGCGAGCGCGACTGCGCCCATCAGCTCGAAGCCGACGAGGCGATCGCCCAGCGCCTGCTTCATCCGATGCAGCAGCCGCAGCGCCTGCGCGACATCGCGCAGCGCCGCCAACGCAGTCACGCGCGTCCGCGGCGCCGGGAACAGCTTCAGCACGGCCGCGGTGACGATCCCGAGCGTGCCTTCGCTGCCGATGAAAAGCTGCTTCAGGTCGTAGCCCGTGTTGTCCTTGCGCAGGCCGCGCAGGCCGTTCCAGACGCGCCCGTCGGCGAGGACGGCCTCGATCCCGAGCACCAGTTCGCGCATGTTGCCGTAACGCAGTACCGCGGTGCCTCCTGCGTTGGTCGAGACGTTGCCGCCGATCGTGCAGCTGCCCTCCGAGGCGAGGGACAGCGGAAACAGCAGGCCCGCGCCGGTCGCCGCCCGTTGCACGTCGGCCAGCGTCGCGCCGGCGTCGACCGTGATGGTCGCGTTGTCGCTGTCGAGCGCGCGGATCCTGCGCATGCGGGCGAGCGAAACGACGACGGCCGTCCCCGACGCGTCGGGCGTCGCAGCGCCGCACAACCCGGTGTTGCCCCCCTGCGCGACCAGCGGCGCGCCGGCCGCGGCGCAGATGCGCACGACGGCGGCGACCTGCGACGCATCGGCAGGGCGCACGACCGCGCGCGCGGCACCGCGGTAGCGCCCGCGCTGATCGACGAGGTAGGGCTCGATGTCCGCCGCTGCCGTCAGGACCTGCGCTTGGCCGAGGGCCCCGGCGAGGTCTGCGAGCAGGGTTGCGGCGGAGTTCGTCATGGCGCACGATATTAGCGCACAGCAAAGCGCGTGCCGCGCAGGCGCTTTCGCCCGCGTTGCGGAGGAGCGATGAGCGACGAACCCACGAAACCCGCAGGCGCTGCGACGCCGTTCTCCGCCGAGGAGGCGATGGCGTTCATGCAGCGGATGTGGAATCCGTTCGCGCTGCCGATGCCCGGAGCGGGGCCCGCGCCGCAGGACGCGGCGCCTGCCGGCGCGAGCGCCACGATGCCAGGCATGATGGCCGGGATGATGCCTTTCCCCAATCCGGCGGCCATGTTCGCGGCGCTCGACCCCGCCGAGGTCGACCGCAAGATCGGCGAGCTCAGGATCATCGAGGGTTGGCTCGCGATGACCCTGAACCTGATGCAGATGAGCATCAAGACGCTGGAGCTGCAGCGGGCGTCGCTGGAGGCTTTGCAGGGAGCGCACGCGCCGGCGTCGACCGGTCGCAAGGCTGGCTCGAGGCCGCGCAAGGCCTGACCTGCCGGGCTGGGCTGCGCGGCGATCCGTCGGCGCCGCTACGTCGCTGCTCGAATCTTCACGCGGAACCGAGCCAGGCGTCGCGCAGCGCGAGCGCCTGTGCAGGGGTCTCGGCGCGCAGCGTCAGGTGGCAGGTGTCCGCTGGCGCTGCCTCGAGCTCGACTTCGACGGCGATGAGCTCGTCGCGGCGAAACGCGTGCACCTCGACCCGATCGCCGGGGGCGCGCGCGGCGAGCAGGGCCTCCAACGTCGCCGCCGAGGCTTTCAGGCCGTCGAGCGCCAGCAGCGTGTCCTGTGGCGCGAGTCCAGCGCGCTCGGCGGGGCCGCGGCTGAACACGTGCCGCAGCTTCATGTCGCCGTCGGCGCTGGCGCCCAGCCAGCATGCGGGGAGCGGGCCTGCTGCCGGCCTGCCGCCGCGATCGTTCGCGCCGCCCGCGGGTCTCAGGTGCAGGTCGATGCCGAAGGCGTCGAGCAGGGCGGCGAGCGGCGGATCGTCGGTACCGTCCACGTAGCGCCCGAAGAAATCCCCGAGGCCGATGCCCGTGAGCTCCTCGGCGATCGACTGGATGCCATTCTCGGCGACGCCCACGCCCGTGCGTCCATGCCGGTTCCACAGCGCGCGCATCACGTCGTCGAGCGACGCTCGTCCGCCAAGGCGCAGCGTCAGGTCGAGCGCCAGCGCGATCAGCGCCCCCTTTGCGTAGTAGCTGACGATGGCGTTGGGCGAGTTCTCGTCCTGGCGATAGAACTTGATCCAGGCATCGAAGCTGGAATCGCCGACGCTCTGCACGCGACGGCCCGGCGTGCGCAGCACGTTGCTGATCGTGAGGCCGAGCAGCTCGAGGTAGCGCGTCGTGTCGATGATGCCGCTCTTCAGCAGCGCGAGGTCGTCGTAGTAGGACGTGATGCCTTCGAACGCCCACAGCTGCCGCGTGTAGTTCTCGCGCGTGAGATCGTAGGGCGTGAACGCGGCGGGCTTGATCCGCTTGACGTTCCAGGCGTGGAAGTATTCGTGGCTCGCGAGGCCCAGGAACGCCAGGTAACCGTCGCCGACTTCGGCGTGCCCGCGCCGCGGCAGCTCGTTGCGCGAGCACAGCAGGCTCGAGCTCGTCCGGTGCTCGAGGCCCCCGTGGCCGCTGCCCAGAACGGTGACCAGGAACAGGTAGCGGTCGAAAGGCGCGCGGCTTGCGGGACCGCCGCCGAAGAGGTCGTTCTGCCATTGGCAGATGCGGCCGAGGTCGCCCGTCAACCGCTCGAGGTCGGCATCGTGGCGACCGGTGAGCGCGACCTGGTGCGGGACTGCGCCGGCGGCAAAGCTCGCGAGCGTGAAATCGCCGAGCTCGACCGGATGGTCGATCAGCTCGTCGTAGTCGGCCGCGCGATAGCGGCCGAAACCCTGCGGCGGCGCGCCGTCGGAGGGCAGCGTCGTCGCGACCCGCCAATGCGCGAATCCCGGGCCTTCGGGCGGAAGAACGTCGACGGTGCAGGGCGCGCCCTCGAACCCTTCGGGGCACAGGAACACGCAGGCGCCGTTGAAGTAGCCGCGTGTCGCGTCGAGGTAGGCGGTGCGCACCGACACGTCGAACGCATGGACCCTGGCGACGACGGTGAGCGGCGCTTCCGCGGGATCCGCGCGCCAGAGGTCCTTCGCCTCCTTGACGATCGCGACCGGGCGCCCGGCGGCCTCGGCGCGGACGTCGACGAACTGGCGCGAGAACTCGCGGATCAGGTAGCTGCCGGGGATCCAGGCCGGGAGACGGAAGCGCTGCCCCGCGGCGTCGGGTGCATCGACGGTACAGCACACCTCGAACTCGTGCGCATGCGGGTCGAGCGGTCGGATTCGATAGTGGACGGCGAGCATCGGCGATGGCGCCCCCGGCACGAATCGAACGTGCGACCCCGCCCTTAGGAGGGGCGTGCTCTATCCACTGAGCTACGGGGGCGATGGACCGGGATTCTATCCTCATGTCCGATGGCGTGGTCGACGCCGGCTGCCGCCGCGGGTAGCATCCGCCCCGGATGAACCGCATCGCGCGCACGACTGCTCCGTTGCCTGGACCCGGACCTGCGCTGCGACGGACAGCGCGTCGTCGGGCGTCGCGGTCGCGGCACGACGGGCTGCGGAGGGTCCGGTGATCCCCTGGCTCGACGCCTCGACGCCGTTTCCGCCGATCGATGCCGCGCTGACCGAGCCCGACGGCCTGCTGGCAGCGGGTGCCGACCTGTCGCCTGCGAGGCTCCTCGATGCGTATCGTCACGGGATTTTTCCCTGGTACAGCGAAGGCCAGCCGATCCTCTGGTGGAGTCCGGACCCGAGGATGGTGCTGCGCGTCCGGGAGTTTCGCGTCTCGCGTTCGCTCGAAAAGAGAATCCGGAGGCACGAATTCGACCTGCGCATCGACACGGCATTCGACGCGGTCATCGACGCCTGCGCGCATGTTCCCCGCGGACAGGGCGGCGGAACGTGGATCACGCCCGCGATGATCGATGCCTATCGGCGCCTGCACCGGCTTGGCTATGCCCATTCGGTCGAGGCGTGGCGCGACGATGAACTCGCCGGCGGCCTCTACGGCATAGCCCTCGGAAGGGTGTTCTTCGGCGAGTCGATGTTCGCGCGCGCCACGGATGCGTCGAAAGTCGCGCTGGCAGGCCTGGTTGCGCTGCTGCGGGGCCTGGACGTTCCGCTGATCGATTGCCAGCAGGAGACGCGGCACCTCGCATCGCTGGGTGCGCGACCGATTCCCCGCAAGCGCTTTGCGCGGCACCTCGGCGAATTGATACACTCCACCGCGGCTCCGGACGGCTGGCAACCCGGGCCCCTCTCGGACATCGGGTGAGCAAGCTCAACGACCTCCCACTGGCGACGCTGCAGTTCTACGCGACGGCGCCGTATCCCTGCAGCTACCTGCCCGACCGCGCCGCGCGTTCGCAGGTGGCAACCCCCAGTCACCTGATCGACGCCCGGGTCTACAGCGAACTGGTCCGCTTCGGCTTCCGGCGCAGCGGCGCTTTTACCTATCGGCCCTATTGCGACCACTGCCGCGCCTGCGTGCCGGTGCGGGTGCCCGTCGCAGAATTCCAGCCCAGCCGCAGCCAGCGCCGCGCTTGGCGAGATAGCGTCAAGATGGCCGTAGTTAGGCGGGAGTTGGCGTACGATCCGATCCATTACGAGCTTTATCTCAGGTACCAGCGCGTTCGCCATCCCGGAGGCGGGATGGATCAGGACAGCCGCGAGCAGTACCAGCATTTCCTGCTTCACAGCAATGTCGCGACCGAACTCTACGAGTTCCGCGACGATCGCGGGCTGCGGATCGTGAGCCTGGTCGACAGGCTCGACGACGGACTGTCGTCGGTCTACACGTTCTTCGACCCCGAGCCTGCGAGCGCGAGCTACGGCACCCTGAGCATCCTGTGGCAGATCGCCCGTTGCCGCGAACTGGGGCTGCCCTATCTATATCTTGGGTACTGGATAGAGCAGAGCCACAAGATGGCGTACAAGGCGAGCTTCAGGCCGATCGAAGGGTTTGCCGGCGGCAGATGGGGCCGCATCGGCTAACTGCCGACCGTAGGGCGCCTGCGACCACATCCCAGGCCCGGGTCGGGATCGGAGTCCATAAACACTATGTAGACGACAATCCGATCGAGGTCTTCGGACTGCGGCGCCGATCGGCGCTTGCGAAAGCAAACGCAGTCCGCTCCACAAGCGCCGACGCCCTTTGCCTTTTCACAACGCGCATCGGATTTATGGTGTGGATTGACGAGCGGCCTTGCGTGTTCACCGAAATTTTGATGTAGATTACACACGTGCCGCCAAGCGGCAGTTTTTGCCCTAGGTCGTCCGAGTACGATTTCGTTGTCTCTTTGGGGGTTTTCATGAACGCCGTCGCCGAGCTTCCCGCATTCGCCAACACGAATTCGCTACGTCAGATCGAAGTCGAATATGACCGCGAGACGCTGACGCTCTATTGGTGGATGAAGCCTTCGCCACGTCCGTGCTTCAACGCAGCCTTCCTCGAGGAGGTCGCGGCGTTCGAAAGCAGGCTGCAACGGCACCAGGGATGGATCGTTCACGAAGGCCAGCAATGCAAGGTCGAGAACGCAGTGTTCGGCAGCCGCATCGCCGGCGTCTTCAACCTCGGCGGGGATCTGTCGATGTTCATCCAGGCGATCCTTCGCAAGGATCGTGATTCGCTCGCGTTCTACGGAAACCTGTGCGTCGACAACATGCATCGGCGACTGACCGGGTTCGGGGCGGATGTGGCGACGTTTTCGCTGGTGCAGGGAAAGGCGTTCGGCGGTGGCTTCGAATGCGCGCTGGCGAGCGACGTGTTCGTGGCCGAGCGTTCCGCGACGATGTCGTTTCCCGAGGTGCTCTTCAACATGTTCCCGGGCATGGGGGCGCTTTCGCTGCTGGGGAGGAAGGTCGGGCTTCGGAAGGCCGAAGACATCGTCATGAGCGGCCAGGTCTTCACCGCCAAGGAGATGTACGACCTGGGCGTGATCGACCACCTCGCCGAGGACGGTGCCGGGCTCGAGACCGTGCGCGGACTCATCAAGTCGCGCCAGCGCAAGCGCAATACGTATCGCGCGATGTCCCTTGCAAAGAGGGAGTTCCAGCCAGTGACGCACGCCGAAATGAAGGCGATCGTCGACGTCTGGGTCGACGCAGCGATGCGCCTCGAGAACCGCGACCTGCGCATGATGGCGCGCCTGGTGCGCGCGCAGGAAAAACTGCTGACGTCGACCGTCGAGGACGAATTCGTCGAGGAGCTCTACCCTTCGTCGCCGCAGGTCATCAACGGATAGCGGAGCGGCCCCGCGTCACATCGACGCGGGGTGGCCGGCCTGGATGTAGTTGTTCAGGCAGGCGGAGGTCGCCTCGTAGCAGGCCGATATTGCCTCCAGCTTGCTGGCGAGTTCCTGGCTCGACCGGGACTGCGGAGCGGTCTCGAGGTCGACCGCCAGGCTCGCGAGCTTCCTGGCTCCGACGCCGACGGCCGCACCCTTCAGCGAGTGCATCAGGTCGGGAATCTCTCCGATCGTCGCCGTCGTGATCGCCTCGCGCGTTTTCGCGATTATGGCGTCGACGTCGCCGGCGAATCCATGGATGAGCTCGGTGAGAAACGACGGATCGCGCCCGATGTCCTCGAGCTGGGCGATGCGCGCCGGATCGATCAGGGCGGTGTCGCTCTCGGCGATCGTGCCCCTGGACCGCGTCGATGCCTTCGACCGGAGCTCCGGTTGCGGGGAAACGCCCGCGTGCCGGGGCTTCGCAGGCCGGTAAACTTCCGGGGCCCGCACGGCAGGATCGATCGCGGCGTTCTTCTTGGCGCGCTCGCTGCGCTTGCCCAGCCGGTCGATCTCGGCGACGAGGGTCGCCGCATCGAAGGGCTTGCCCATGAACTCGTCCGCGCCCGCCTTCCTTGCGCGATCGCGCGCTTCGGTGGTGACCGAGGCCGAAAGTATCAGGGCGGGCATTCTCGCGTTCGCCGGCTCCATCACGCGTATCGCCTGGATCACCTCGATGCCGGAACGCTCGGGCATGTTGAAGTCCAGAACCGCGAGGTCGGGCTGCTCGAGTTCGTAGAGATCGAGCGCTTCCTCGCCGTCGGATGCCAGGATGACGTGGTGGCCGGCGCTCTCGAGCAACTGGCAGATGATCTTCTGGTTGGTCGGATTGTCCTCGGCGACGAGCACCTTCAGCGCCAGGCGCTCCCGCTTCAGCACGATCGACAGGTCGCCGGCGCCGGTGGTGCCCTGCTCGTTGCCGACCGTGACCGAGTGAATGGCGTTCGCGAGCAGCCTCGCCGACGGGTATTCCAGTGCGAACGCGCCCGTTATGCTGTTGACCCGGGCCTTGTCCACGACCGAGAGCTCGCCGTTGGCGATGTAGACGAGAGCGACGTTCTTGTCGTGGAGCCGCTGGGCGGCGACGGCGAACGCCGAGCACGCCTGGTCGATCTCGCAGGCGGCAACGATCGCCCGGATCTTGATGCCGGAGCTGACCAGCGCGTCTATGCGCGCCCCCAGCGGCGTCATCGGCGTGACGATCTCGTAGCGTTCGCCGATGGCGCGCAACGTGGACGTGATCCGGGCCAGTGCGCCACTCGCCATCACGAGGGTGATTTCGTCGCCGGCCGCCTGGGCCATGTCCTCGTCGGAGGCCGCCGGGGCGGATGGCACCGTTGCGTCCGATGGCGCGTCCTTGAGGAAGGGCAGTTCCAGCCAGAAGGTGCTTCCCTGGCCGAGCGTGCTCTCGACGCCGATGGTTCCTCCCATCAGCTCGACCAGCTGCTTGGCGATCGTCGTGCCGAGCCCGGTCCCGCCGTATTTCCGTGTGGTGGACTGGTCCGCCTGGACGAAGCGCTCGAAGATCTTCGAGAGCGCTTCCGGTGCGATTCCGATCCCGGTGTCCTTCACTTCGAATCGTGCCGTCACCGCCTCCGGCGTCTCCAGCTTCTGGCTGACCGTCAGCGCGACTTCACCGCGCTCGGTGAACTTGATCGCGTTGCCGAGCAGGTTGAGAAGGACCTGCCTCAGATGGTGCGAGTCGCCCTTCAGCCGGAACTCGAGCGCCGGATCGACGACGGCATGCAGGGCGATGCCCTTCGAGCGGGCGTGCGGGCGGAGGAGCTGCACGAGTCCGTTGATCGACGCGTGCAGGTCGAACGGCGCGACCTCGAGCGTCAGCCGTCCTGCTTCGATCTTGCTGATGTCCAGCACGTCGTCGACCAGCGATCTCAGGACCGAGATCGAATGGCGCAGCAACGAAACGAGCTCGCCCTGCTGGGTCGACAGCGGCGTCACCTTGAGCAGGTCGACGAGCCCGACGATCCCGTTCAATGGCGTGCGCATTTCGTGGCTCATGTTCGCCAGGAAGGCGGTCTTGGCCAGGTTGGCCTCCTCGGCCTTCGAGAGCGCTTCCTGGATCCGCTCGAGGAGCGTGGCCACATAGAGCGGAAGGACGAACAGCGCGATGAGCAGTCCGATCCCTGCCGTGCGGTGGTTCTGCCAGAAAGGCGCGAAGGTGATGACGCCGACGTATCCGGCGAGGCAGAGGATCTGGCTGGCGAACAGGTACCGCCGGCCGAAACGAAAGCCGTTGCCGAAGGTCACGAAAAGGAACACGCCGAGCATCGAATAGCCGTACTCGCCGGCCACCGCCATGTACCAGGTCGCGCCTGCATTGTCGGCGAGCATTCCGAGGAGCCGCCGCGGCACGTTCGCTGCGGGCCAGATGCAGATCGCGGTGAAGATGCCGATGGCAACCACCAAGAAACCCGTCAGGGTCACGACGATGGCCAGGTCGTTGCTGGACCAGCGGCTGGGGGCACCGTGGAACAGCGCCATGTACGTCAGGATGGCCCCGACGATGAGGATGCGCAGGCCGGCCTGCTCGTGCTCGCTGTCGGAGCGGGCGTGGAGGCGGGCTTTGAGTTTGCGCAGGAATTTCATCGGGGGTCGGAACGGCGTGGTTTTTTGGAATATTGCAGCAAGGTTCGTACCAAATGATGCTGCCGGCGCCCCATTTTTGCAGGTGCCTGGAATACAATGCTTACGGCGAACTCGGCGTCGGTGACCGGGGCTGGGTCCGTCGGCATCGTCGCCTTGGAATGCCGTGAAAACAGTCACTTACGAATCATCTATCCTCGTCCATTGCCCGTCGCCGCGATCTACTGCGCCGCAACCATTCGAGGCGTTGCGGGGCCGGCCCCGTTGCCGAACCCTGACACTTTTGCGTCGGGCGGTCCTGGGGGTTTCGAAATTGGACCAGAAATGACGCTTCGACGCACCTGTCCGCGCAGGCCGCAAGGCGCCGCTCGACACGTTTTCCAACCGGGAACGGCATAGATGCACAGCCGAATCGCCGGCACCGGCAGCTACCTGCCCAGGCGCATCCTGACCAACAGCGAGCTTGCACGGTCCGTCGACACGAGCGACGAATGGATCCGGGCAATGACGGGAATTGCCCAGCGGCACATCGCGGGCGACGGCGAATCGACCACGGACATGGCGGCGCTCGCCGCGAAGGAGGCGCTTGCGGCTGCCGGGATGAGCGCGGCGGACATCGACCTGATCATCGTCGCAACCATCACGCCGGATCTCATTTTCCCCACGACCGCGGCGATGGTCCAGGCGCAGATCGGCGCACGCACCGTCGGCTGCTTCGACCTGTCCGCAGCGTGTTCCGGTTTCGTATTCGCGCTCGCGATGGCCGACGGAATGATCGGGTCGGGCAAGTGCCGGTCGGCGCTGGTGGTCGGGGCGGAACGCATGTCGCGGCTGCTCGACTGGAGCGAGCGCAGCACCTGCGTCCTGTTCGGGGATGGCGCGGGCGCCGCGGTGCTGGTCGCCAGCGAGCGTCCGGGCGTGCGGACCACGAGCCTTCACGCCGATGGATCCGCGCCCGACGTGCTCCGCGCTCCTTCCAAAGGCAGCCCCTATCTCCACATGGAGGGCGGGGCGGTCTTCAAGTTCGCCGTTCGTTCGCTGGTCGAAGGGGGGCACGAAGCGCTGCAGTCCAACGGCATGACGTCGAAAGACGTCGACTGGCTGATTCCGCACCAGGCCAACCTCAGGATCATCGAAGCGTCCGCCAGGAAGCTCCAGGTCGACGCCAATCGCGTGGTGGTGACTGTCGATCGCCACGCGAACACGTCGGCCGCGTCGATCCCGCTCGCACTCGATCAGGCGGTTCGCGACGGCAGGATCAGGCGCGGGCATCACGTTCTCCTGCTCAGCGTGGGTGGCGGGTTCACCTGGGCATCATGTATGCTGGAATGGTGAGTCGCCCCCGGTGCAATCGCGACCGGTGCGCAGCGTCCAATCGATGAACTAGCGGTCGGGATCGAACGCCCGACCGATCGTGTCCACGTCCCGAACATGAAGATCCTCGTTCCCGTCAAGCGCGTCATCGACTACAACGTCAAGGTCCGTGTGCGGCCCGACGGCAGCGGCGTCGAGACCGCGAACGTCAAGATGTCGATGAACCCGTTCGACGAGATCGCGGTGGAAGAGGCGGTCCGGCTGAAGGAGAAGGGCATCGCCACCGAGGTCGTCGCGGTGTCCTGCGGCGGCGCGGCGTGCCAGGAAACGCTGCGCACGGCGCTCGCGCTCGGCGCCGATCGTGCGATCCTGGTCCAGACCGACGTCGAGTTGCAGCCGCTGGCGGTGGCGAAACTGCTGCGCGCGGTCGTGCAGAAGGAGCTGCCCCAGCTCGTCCTTCTCGGCAAACAGGCGATCGACGACGATGCGAACCAGACCGGCCAGATGCTCGCCGCACTGCTCGACTGGCCCCAGGCCACTTTCGCGTCGAAGATCGACATCGCGGGGACCACCGCAACGGTGAAGCGCGAGGTCGATGGCGGCCTCGAGACGGTCGAGGTCGCACTGCCCGCGGTGGTGACGACCGACCTTCGCCTGAACGAGCCGCGTTATGCGACGCTCCCGAACATCATGAAGGCGAAGAAGAAGCCCCTCGACACCCTCGCACCAGAGGCGCTGGGGGTCGACGTCGCCCCGAGGCTCGTGACGGTGAGGGTGACCGAGCCTGCCAAGCGCAAGGGCGGAGGACGCGTCGCCGACGTCAAGGAGCTGGTCGCCAAGCTGCGCAACGAGGCCAAGATCCTGCCCTAGGGCAGACCCGTCCGGGTCGCCGCAGAGAGGTTTCCGATGTCCATTCTCGTCATCGCCGAGCACGACAATGCGTCGCTCAAGTCGGCGACCCTGCATGCAGTAACCGCAGCGCGAAAGCTCGGTGACGATGTCCACGTCCTGGTGGCGGGCGCCGACGCCGGCGCCGCGGTCGCCGCGGCCGCTGCGGTCGCGGGCGTCGACCGGGTTCTGAGCGTCGACGCGGGCCATCTGCGGCAGCCGACTGCCGAGAACGTCGCTGCGGCGACGCTGGCGCTGGTCGCGCGCGGCGGCTATACGCATGTACTGGCGCCGGCGACGAGTTTCGGCAAGAACGTGGCGCCGCGCATCGCCGCCAGGCTGGATGTCGCGCAGATCTCGGACATCAGTGGCATCGAGGCGCCGGACACCTTCGTGCGCCCGATCTACGCCGGCAATGCGTTTGCGACGGTGCGCTCAATGGATCCGGTCAAGGTGATCACGGTGCGCACGACGGCATTCGATGCCGCGCAAGCGACCGGAGGAACCGCCGCGATCGAACCGATTCCCGCGGCGCCTGAGATTCCCACCTCGAAGGTCACCGGACAGGAACTCTCGAAGTCCGAGCGGCCGGAGCTCACCAGCGCGCGCATCGTCGTGTCGGGCGGACGCGGCATGGGCAGTGGCGAGAACTTCCGCCTGCTGGAGGCGCTCGCCGACAAGCTCAACGCGGCCATCGGCGCATCGCGTGCGGCGGTCGATGCGGGTTACGTTCCCAACGACTACCAGGTGGGGCAGACGGGCAAGATCGTCGCGCCCGACCTCTATGTGGCCGTCGGCATCTCGGGGGCGATCCAGCACCTCGCGGGGATGAAGGACAGCAAGGTCATCGTCGCGATCAACAAGGACGCCGAGGCGCCGATCTTCCAGATCGCCGATTACGGCCTGGTCGGCGATCTCTTCGAGATCATTCCCGCGCTGACCCGCGAGCTGTCGGCCTAGGAACGCCGTGGCCGCGGCGCCGGAAAGCCGCCTGCAGGCATCGCGCGGCGCGATGCGCTACGCTATTGCGGTCGCCACTCGCCGCGGATCGCCATGAGCACCTACCACGCGCCCCTCGCAGACATGCAGTTCGTGCTGAACGACCTCGCGGGCCTGTCGCAGGTCGCGACGCTGCCGGGGTTCGAGGATGCCACGCCCGACACCGTCGCTGCGATCCTCGAGGAAGCCGGCAGGTTCGCGACCGAGGTCCTGGACCCGCTCAACGCGAGCGGTGACCGGGAAGGCGCGACGCTGCTCCCCGATGGCTCGGTGCGCACGCCGGCAGGCTTCAGGGACGCGTATTCGCGATATGCCGAGAACGGCTGGAACGGCCTCACCAAGGCCGTCGAGTTCGGAGGGCAGGGCCTGCCGCAACTCGTCGCCACCGCGGTCGAGGAGATGTGGCACGCGTCGAACATGGCCTTCGACCTGTGCCCGCTGCTGACGCAGGGGGCGATCGACGCGATCGAGCTCTGCGGCACTGCCGAGCAGAAGGCCCGGTATCTGCCGGCGATGGTCTCGGGCAGGTGGACGGGCACGATGAACCTGACCGAGCCGCAGGCGGGCTCCGACCTGGCCGCGGTACGCACCCGGGCGCTGCCGCAGGCCGACGGCAGCTACCGGATCCACGGACAGAAGATCTTCATCACCTTCGGCGAGCACGACTACACCGAGAACATCATCCATCTCGTGCTGGCGCGCACGCCCGACGCCCCCGAAGGGGTCAAGGGCATCTCGCTGTTCATCGTTCCGAAGGTGCTGGTGAATGCCGATGGCTCGCTCGGGGACCGCAACGACGTGCGCTGCGTCTCGCTCGAGCACAAGCTGGGCATCCACGCGAGCCCGACCGCGGTGCTCGCCTATGGCGACCATGGCGGCGCGGTGGGCTATCTGGTCGGAGAGGAGAATCGCGGCCTCGAGTACATGTTCATCATGATGAACCTCGCGCGATTCTCGGTGGGCATGGAAGGCGTGGGGCTCTCCGAGCGTGCGTACCAGCGCGCGGTCGCCTACGCCCGCGAGCGCGTCCAGGGTAGGCCGGTCGGCGCCGACCGCGCCGCACGAGGAGCGCCGATCATCGAGCATCCGGACATCCGCCGCATGCTGATGACCATGCGGGCGTACACCCAGGCGATGCGCGCGATCGGCTACGTCACTGCCGCAGCCCTGGACAACGCCAGGCACGCGCAAAGCGCCGAGCTGCGCAAGGAGCACCAGGCGTTCGTCGACTTGATGATCCCGATCGTCAAGGGCTGGTGCACCGAGATCGCGCAGGAGGTCACCTACCTGGGTGTCCAGGTGCATGGTGGCATGGGTTTCATCGAGGAGACAGGCGCGGCGCAGCATTACCGTGACGCGCGGATCATCACGATCTACGAAGGGACGACCGGCATCCAGGCCAACGACCTGATCGGGCGCAAGACCGCCCGCGACGGCGGTGCGGTCGCACGGTCCGTGGCGAAGCAGATCGGGCGCGTCGCCGCCGATTGCACGTCCGCCGCAGACCCGTCGCTGCAGGCGATCGGCCTGCGCCTGGGCGCGGCCTGCCGCGTGCTGGAGGGCGCCATCGACTGGGTGGCGACGAGCTACGGCAAGGACACTCGAGTCGCCCATGCCGGGGCGGTGCCGTATCTCGAGCTGTGGGGCCTGACCGCGGGCGGATGGCAGCTCGCGCGCGCTGCACTGATTGCCGCGGGCCGGCTGCGCGACGGCAGCGGCGACGCCGCGTTCTGGAGCGCGAAGCTCGCGACCGCGCGCTATTACGCCGAGGCGCTGCTGCCCCAGGCTGCGGCATGCGCGCGAGCGATGGCAGACGGCAGCGCCAGCGCGCTGGCGCTGGCGACCGAGCAGTTCTGATCTCGTCCACCGCGGGCCCCATGCCGACCGCCGACCGTTCGTCTTTCTATTCCGAGCTGGAACGCCAGCTCGACCGGGCGCGTGCAAGCGGCCTGTACAAGACCGAGCGCGTCCTGCTGTCGCGGCAGGGGCCCGAGGTGATGGGCGACGACGGCGTCCTGCGGATCAATCTCTGCTCGAACAACTACCTCGGACTCTCCGGCGATGACGAACTGGTCGAGGCCGGGATCGAGACGCTGAAGGCATTCGGCTACGGCATGTCGTCGGTGCGCTTCATCTGCGGGACGCAGAGCATCCACAAGGCCCTGGAGAAGCGGCTCGCCGAGTTCGTGGGAACCGAGGATGCGATCCTCTATGCCGCCGCATTCGACGCCAACGGCGGGCTATTCGAGTGCCTGCTCGACGACAGTGACGCAGTCGTCTCCGACGCATTGAACCACGCGTCGATCATCGACGGCATCCGGCTGTGCGGCGCGCAGCGGTTCCGCTATGCCCACGACGACATGGCGGATCTCGAGGCGAAGCTCCGGGCCGCCGCCTCGTGCAGGTACCGGCTCATCGCGACCGACGGCGTGTTCTCGATGGACGGGACGATCGCGCGGCTCGATGCGATCTGCGACCTCGCCGATCGCCATGATGCGCTGGTGATGGTCGACGACAGCCATGCCACCGGATTCATGGGCAGGACCGGGCGCGGCACGCACGAGCACCGTGGCGTGATGGAGCGCATCGACATCGTCACCGGCACGCTGGGCAAGGCGCTCGGTGGCGCGATGGGCGGTTTCACGGCGGGCCGCAAGGTGCTGGTCGACATGCTGCGGCAGCGGTCGCGCCCGTACCTGTTCTCCAACAGCCTGCCGCCGGTGATCGTCGGAACGTCGCTGCACGTCCTCGACCGCCTGACCGGATCGACTGCGCTGCGTGACCGCCTGTTCGACAATGCGGCCCATGTGCGCGGCGCGCTGGCCAGGATGGGATACACCCTCAAGCCCGGAACGCACCCGATCATTCCGGTGATGGTGTTCGAGGCGCCGCTCGCGCAGCAGCTCGCCGAAAGCCTCTATCGGTCCGGCGTGCTCGTCTCGGGCTTCTTCCATCCGGTCGTCCCGCTGGGCCAGGCCCGTGTGCGGGTGCAGGTTTCAGCCGCGCATACGCGCCCGCAGCTCGACCGAGCGATGGAGGCATTCGCCTCCGCGGGCCGCTCGCTCGGCATCCTGCGGTCGGGGTGATCGGGCTGGACTGCGTCGTGGCCGCGCCGCGCGTGGCCCGCCCGCGTTGCCCGCGCATCGGGTGCGAGGTATCCTTGATCCGTTCGCGGCGGGCTGTCCGTCACGGTGCGGAATGCCGGCCGCGGCGGCCTCAGGGAGCGGGTCATGTCGATCTACGGCGGACGCCGAGGGCGAAAGGACTTCAACGACGTTTTCCAGAAGCGCGCGGCGGGCGGCGGGCCGGGCGAGACTGCGGCCACGGCTGCAGTCGGCAGCGACGAATGGCTGGACGCGCGCAAGGCCGCTCCTGCGAACTATCTGCTGCCGTCGACGCGCAAATGGATCGAAAGTCTCCCGGCCGACGTGCATCCGAACGCGCTGTCGAGGCGCTATCCGAGGATCGTCAACCTGATCGCCGCGCAATGGACCGATCGGGGTGCCTGCCCGCGGCTGTTCGAGGATCTCCTGGGCGATCGTCGCGGCGGGCGCGCAGGATTCCCGCCCGACGCCCACCGTGACCTCGTGGGCCTGCAGGAATACTGGTTCAACGGCCACGGTCTGCGCTGAGCGCGGGCGCCGGTCACGCACGGCAGCGCGGCGCCGGCCCGCTCAGTAGCGCGCGTTGCCGGGAGTCCTCGGAAACGGAATGACGTCCCGCACATTGGCGAGGCCCGTCACGTAGGCGATCGTGCGCTCGAAGCCGAGCCCGAATCCGGCATGAGGCACGCTGCCGTAACGGCGCAGGTCCCGATACCAGCCGTAGTGCGCGACGTCGAGCCCCGCTTCGGCGAGGCGCGCATCGAACACGTCGAGGCGCTCTTCGCGCTGGCTGCCGCCGATGATCTCGCCGATGCCAGGCGCGAGCACGTCCATCGCCGCGACGGTCCTGCCGTCGTCGTTGGCGCGCATGTAGAACGCCTTGATCTCCTTCGGATAGTTCATCACGATCACCGGTCTGCCGATGTGCGTCTCCGACAGGTAGCGCTCGTGCTCCGACTGGAGGTCGATGCCCCATCGGACCGGGAATTCGAACTTCTGCTTCGCGCGCTCGAGGATGCCGACGGCCTCCGAATAGTCGATGCGCGCGAATTCCGAATCGACGATGCCCTGGAGCTTGGCGATCAATCCCTTCTCGATGCGTTCGTCGAAGAAAGCCATGTCGTCGGCGCGCTCGGTCAGCACGGCGCGGAATGTGTGCTTCAGCAGCGCTTCTGCGAGCGTCGCGTCGTCGGCGAGGTCGGCGAACGCGATCTCCGGCTCGATCATCCAGAACTCGGCCAGATGGCGGCTGGTGTTCGAGTTCTCGGCGCGAAACGTCGGGCCGAACGTGTAGACCTTCGACATCGCCATGCAATAGGTCTCGACATTCAGCTGGCCGGAGACCGTCAGGAAGGCCTCGCGCCCGAAGAAGTCGGCACCGAAGTCGATGCCGCCGTCGGGCCGTCGCGGCAGATGCATCAGGTCGAGGGTCGACACCCGGAACAGCTCGCCCGCGCCTTCGGCGTCGGACGCCGTGATGATCGGCGTGTTGACCCAGAAGAAGCCGCGGTCGCCGAAGAACCGGTGGATCGCCTGCGCGACCGTATGGCGCACGCGCGTCACGGCGCCGATCACGTTGGTCCGCGGCCGCAGGTGCGCGACCTCGCGCAGGAACTCGAGGGTATGCGGCTTGGGCTGGATCGGGTAGGAATCGGGATCCTCGACCCAGCCGACGACGCGGATCTCCGTCGCCTGCATCTCGAACGGCTGGCCCTTGGCGGGCGAAGGCACGACGCTGCCGGTCGCCTCGACCGCGCAGCCCGCCGTGAGATGGAGCACCTCGCTCTCGTAGTTGGGCAATGCGCTGGGCACGACGACCTGCACCGGATGGAATGCCGACCCGTCCGAAACGTGCACGAACGATATGCCCGCTTTCGAATCGCGACGGGTCCGCACCCAGCCCTTGACGGTGATGGCGCGGTCGGCGGGCGCACGGCCGGCCAGGATGTCGGCGCAAGCCATCGTGGTCATCGGAACCTCCGGCAAAAGCCGGGAACTTTACCGCGGATGGCGCCGTCGCGCGATCAGGTCCAGCCGGTGACGGACGCGAGCCGATCGTAGATCGCAGGCGCTGCGGCGATCACCGCGCCGCCTGCGCGCAGCCCGCGCGGCCCGGGATAGGGCAGCACGCGTCCGCCTGCCTCCCGGACCAGAAGCAGGCCCGCCGCCGCGTCCCAGGGGTGCATGTGCGGCTCGACGTAGGCGTCGAAGCGGCCCGCGGCGACGTGCGCCAGCATCAGTGCGCCTGCGCCGTGGTCCTTGACCTCGGAGCCGGCGGCGATCAATTCGCGGCGCAGGCGCAGGTGCGCATCGAGATCCTGCCGCGCGACGTAGCCGTGCATGACCAGGGCGCGATCGAGCGACGCGCACGCCGACACCCGCATCGCCCGGCCGTTGACAGTCGCACCACGGCCGGCGACCGCGAAGAAGAGCTCGTCGTGCAACGGATCGTGAATCGCGCCGATCCTGCAGACGCCGCCCTCGACGAAGGCGATCGACACGCACCAGTACCGCACGCCGTGGACGAAGTTGAGCGTGCCGTCGATCGGATCGACGACCCACGTGCGCTGCGCGACGTCGCCACCGGTTTCCTCGCCCAGCATGGCGTCGTCCGGGAAGACCGCTGCGAGCTGCGAGCGGCACAGCAGCTCCACCGACCGGTCCGCGACGCTGACCCAGTCCTGCAGCGGGCCCTTGCATTCGGCCGTGTAATCGAGCTCGCGCTCGAAGTAGCGGCGGGCGAGCGCGCCTGCATCGCGCGCGAGCCGCTGCGCGATCCGGGCGCGCAGGTCGAGTCCGCGATCGTCCATGATGGCGGTAATATTGGGCATGGCCGCAGGGACGTCAACCTGAAGCACCCCGGAGCGTTCTCGGGATCATGGTCGTCAACTCTCCTCCACGTCCATCGCACGGGGCCGAGGTGTTCGATCTCGCCACCGGTGCCCGGCGCGCGGGCACCGGCAGCCTGCGGATCGGGGTCGATCTTGGCGGCACCAAGACCGAGGTCATCGCGCTCGATGCGGACGGATGCGAGCGGCTGCGCAGGCGCGAGTCGACGCCGCAGAACGACTATCTCGCGACGCTCGAACTGGTCGCGACGCTGGTCGCCGACGCCGAGCGCGCCTGCGGCGCCGCCCCCGGCAGCGCACGCGTGGGTGTCGGCACGCCAGGCTCGCTGTCGCGCGCAACCGGGTTGCTGCGCGGCTCCAACTCGGTGTGCATGAACGGCATGCCGGTCAAGCGCGACCTCGAGTCGCGGCTCGGTCGATCGATAGCGATCGCCAACGACGCGAACTGCTTCGCTCTTTCCGAGGCGACCGACGGCGCGGGATGCGACGCCGACATCGTGTTCGGGGCGATCCTCGGAACCGGTGTCGGCGGCGGCCTGGTGATCCGCGGAGAACTCGTCGACGGACCGAACGGCATCACCGGCGAATGGGGCCACAACCCGCTTCCGTGGCCGGCCGCCGGCGAATGTCCAGGACCGGAGTGTTTCTGCGGACGCCGCGGCTGCATCGAGACCTGGTTGTCGGGGCCGGGCCTCGTCCGCGACCACGTCGGCGTGCTGCCGGCCGCAGAATCGACGGCGAAGGACATCGTCGCGCGCGCAGCCGCGGGCGATCGTGCCTGCGGGGCGACGCTCGCGCGCTACGAGTTGCGGCTCGCGAGATCGCTCGCCCACCTGATCAACATTCTCGATCCCGGCGTCATCGTGCTGGGCGGCGGGCTGTCCAATGTCGATCGCTGGTACGAGTCGGTGCCGCGATTGTGGGGCCGGTGGGTGTTCTCGGATCGCGTCGACACGCGGCTCCTGCGCAATGTGCACGGCGATTCCAGCGGCGTGCGCGGTGCGGCCTGGATCGCAGCCTGAGCCGCGCCCGCGCAACGCGACCGCGGCTCCCGGATCGCGCGGGTCACATCCCGCTGTAGTTCGGTCCGCCGCCGCCCTCCGGGGTGACCCACCGGATGTTCTGCCGCGGATCCTTGATGTCGCAGGTCTTGCAGTGGACGCAGTTCTGCGCGTTGATCTGCAGGCGGCGCGCCGGTCCGGACGCTGCGCGCGCAGCGGGGTCTTCCGCGCCGCCTGCCGCCTCCGCGTCGACGAATTCGTAGACGCCCGCGGGGCAATAGCGCGCCTCGGGGCCGTCGTAGATCCGCAGGTTCACGTCGACCGGTAGCGCCGGATCGCGCAGCTGCAGGTGCACCGGCTGATCCTCCACATGGTTGGTGTTCGACAGGTATACCGACGACATCCGGTCGAAGGTGACGACGCCATCGAATTTCGGGTAGGCGATCGGTGGCATTTCGGCCGCCGGGCGCAGCGCCTCGTTGTCGGGCTTGTCGTGGCGCAGCGTCCAGGGGACGAGCGCCCCCAGGCCGAGGTCGTTCAGCCACATGTGGACCCCGCCGTGCAGCGTTCCAGCCCACAGACCCCAGCGCAGGCCGGGCTTGACGTTGCGCACTTTGTACAGGTCCTCGTAAACCCACGACGAGCGCCACGACGACGCGTAGTCGGTGAGCTCGTCGCGGGAGCGGTCGGCGCAAAGCGCGGCGAACGCCGACTCGGCGGCGAGCATGCCGGTCTTCATGGCGTTGTGCGAACCCTTGATCCGCGGGAGATTGACGAAACCCGCGGCGCAGCCCACCAGTGCGCCCCCGGGGAAGCTGAGCTTCGGCACCGACTGCAATCCCCCTTCGTTGATCGCGCGCGCGCCGTAGCCGATGCGTTTGCCTCCTTCGAAAGTCGGACGGACGTCCGGATGCAGCTTGAAGCGCTGGAACTCGTCGTACGGTGAAAGCCGGGGGTTCACATAGTTCAGGTGGACGACGAAGCCGACGGCGACCAGCTTGTCGTCGAAGTGGTAGACGAACGATCCGCCGCCGGTCGCGTCGTCGAGCGGCCAGCCTTGGCTGTGCATCACCAGGCCGCGCTGATGGCGCTCCGGCGCAACCTGCCAAAGCTCCTTGATGCCGATGCCGTATTTCTGCGGATCGACGTCGTCGCGCAGGTTGAACCTGCGCATCAGCTCCTGCGACAGCGAACCCCTGCAGCCTTCCGCGAACAGCGTGTAGCGCGCCCGCAGCTCCATTCCGGGCTGGTAATCGGCCTTGTGCGATCCGTCCCTGGCGATGCCCATGTCGCCGGTCGCAACACCCGCCACCGCGCCCCGCTCGTCGTAGAGCACTTCGGCTGCAGGGAATCCGGGATAGATCTCGACGCCGAGCTGCTCGGCCTGGCCGCCGAGCCAGCGGCAGACGTTGCCGAGGCTCGCGATGTAATTGCCGTGATTGCCCATCAGCGGCGGCAGCGTCCAGTTGGGGATGCGCCAGGCGCGACGCTCGGTCAGGACGAGGAAGCGGTCCTCGCTGACCGGGGTGTTCAACGGGGCGCCCCGGGCTTTCCAGTCCGGAAGGAGCTCGTCGAGCGCTTTGGGATCGATGACGGCGCCGGACAGGATGTGGGCGCCGATCTCCGAGCCCTTTTCCAGGACGCATACCGAGACCTCGCGCGAAGCGGCGGCTGCGAGCTGCTTGACGCGAATCGCCGCGGCAAGGCCCGCCGGTCCGCCGCCCACGATCACCACGTCGTACTCCATCGCCTCGCGTGTCATCGTGGACCTCGGGCGCCGCAGCGCACCAGTCGGGAAAGGGGGTCAATTATAATGACCCGATATGGAGCAGGCACGCATCGAACGGGCACGGGCGGCGGCCGACGGCGCCGGCGCATCGACGCCGGGCCAGCGGGGCATCCTGCCCGAATGAAGCTGCTCGCGATCCTCGCCGCGCTGGCGTTCGAGCAGTGGCGGGCGTTCGAATGGCGCGTGGCGATCGAGCGCGGCTTCCGCGAGTATGCGCGCGCCATCGAACAGCGTTTCAATGGTGGTACGCGCGGACAGGGCATCATCGCCGCCGTCATCGCGATCCTGCCGCCGGTAGCGGCCGTCGCCCTGGTCTGGGTGCTCCTCGACAGCGCGCATCCGCTGCTCGGTCTGCTGCTCGATGTCGCAGTTCTCTACCTGCTGATGGGATTCCGGCATTTCAGCCACGCGATCTCGCTGATCATCGTCGCGCTGAAGGGCGGCGACCTCGTCGGCGCTCGCCGTGCGCTCGCCGCCTGGCGCGGGGTGTCGTCCTCCGAGCTTTCGAGCCAGGACGTCGCCAGGCTCGCGATCGAGCGCGGCTTCACGGATGCCTATCGGCAGGTGTTCGCGGTCCTGTTCTGGTTCGTGGTGCTTCCCGGTCCCGCCGGGGCGGTGCTGTACCGGACGGCGGCGCTGCTCGCGACCCAATGGAAAGGCGTGCTTCCCGGCGACGACGCCAGCGTCATCGCGCGATCGCTCGCGGTCTTCGGGCGCCCCGCGCGGCGTCTGCTCTGGCTGCTCGACTGGCTGCCGGCGCGTCTCACCGCGCTGTCCTTCGCCGCGGTGGGGGACTTCGAGGATGCCATCTACTGCTGGCGCACCCAGGCGCGTCACTGGCCCGCGGCGATGGGCGGCGAGACGATGGGCCTCGTGCTCGCGACCGGGGGTGGGGCTCTCGGGGTGCAGCTGGGCGGGCCGCTGCCCGGGATCGGCGGCGAGCCCGAGTTGCGCCCGGATGTCGGTACCGGTGAGCCCGTCGAAGTCGAGGTGCTGCCTTCGGCGGTCGGCCTCGTATGGCGGGCGCTGGTGCTGTGGCTGCTGCTCGTATTCCTGCTGTCGCTCGCGAACTGGGCGCCGTAGCGTATCCGCGGAGGCGACGGCGCCGTCGCCGCCAGGGCGTGGCAACCGATCCGCGGATCAGCGCGCGGGGTCGTGCGCCGATCGCGCCTCCCGCAGCAACGCATGCAGCAGCTCGACGCGTTGCGCCGGGATCCGCCCGGCACGCACGGCAGCCTGCACCGCACAGCCGGGCTCGGTGTCGTGCCTGCAATCGCGAAATCGGCACTGACCTGCGAGATCGCGCAACTCGACGAAAGCGTGCTGGATCGCCGACGGCGCGCAGTGGGCGAGACCGAACACCGTCATTCCGGGAGAGTCGACGATCCAGCCATCGCCATCGGCGAGCCGGTAGAGCGCGGTCGACGACGTCGTGTGTCTCCCGCTGCGCAGGGCCTGCGAGATCTCGCCGATGCGGGCCCGGGTGTCCGGCAGCAGCGCGTTGATCAATGTCGACTTGCCCATGCCCGATTGTCCGATGACGACGCTGTGCTGGGCCTCGATCCACGGGCGCAGTGGCGATACATCGCGCGTTGCGGACACGCGCAGCACGGGGTAGCCGAGTCTCGCATAGGGATCGAAGCGCGCCGCGAAGGCCTCCGAGCCCGCGAGGTCGGCCTTGTTGACGATCAGCACGAAGCGGCAGCGCTCGGTCTCCGCCGCGATGATCCAGCGGTTGAGCAGGTGCTCGTCGACGGGCACGTCGGGCGCAACGACCCCGAGCACCTGGCTGACGTTGGCGGCGATCAGCTTCTCGCGGAACGCATCGGAGCGGTAGAAAAGATTGCGGCGGGGCAGCACGTCGACGATGGCGCTGGTCGCGGCGCTGCGCTCGACGTCGACGCGGTCGCCGCAGGCGAGCGTCATCCGGCGGCCCTTGAGCACGCACTCGATGGTGCCGTCGCCGTCGACATCGACGAGGTAATGCCTGCGATGGGCGGCGACGACGAGCCCGGAGACACGGTCCGCGGCAGGGTGCCGTAGCCCTGGGTCCGGGGATTGGCGGCGGGCACTCACCCGGCGAGCAGGCGCTCGACCTTGGCGGCGCAGATCAGGTCGTTGCGCGTCACGCCGCCCGCATCATGCGTCGACCATGCGACCACGCAGCGGTTGTACGAGACTTCGAGGTCGGGATGGTGGTCTTCGCGGTTGGCAACGAATGCGAGGGCGTTCACGAAGCCGATCGTCTCGTTGTAATCGGTGAAGTTCAGGGTCTTCGCGATCGCGTCGCCGCGCTGCGACCAGCCGGGAAGCGCCGCCAGCGCGGTCGCGAGCTCGCCCGCCGGCAGTCGTGCTGCACCGGGCGTGCAATGCAGCGCGGCGAGTTCCGCCAATGCGGGCTGCAGCGTCATTGCTTGAAGTGGTAATAGTGCTGGTTCAGGTAGGCGGCGACATCCTTCTCGTCGTCGGGGAAGAAGCCCGAGTTGAGTTGCGTGTTGCACATCGTGACCTGCGACAGCAGCTGCGACGCGTTCTTCACGCGGCGGTCCTTTCGCAGGTAGATCGCGTCGGGATCCCCGCCGAACTTGCTCGCGTGGCAGGACTCGCAATCCTTGGTGACGAGCTTCTCGCCTTTGTGCGGGTCGCCGTTGGCGAAGGGTGCGGGTTCCTGCGCCATTGCGGTGACAGCTGTGGCGGCGAAGAGTGCTGCAAGGCAGACGCGGATGATCGTCATGGGTCCTCAGGCGGTGGCAGGTGTGGATGCAAGCGACATCAGGCGCTCGACGCGCTGGCTCGCCGGCGGATGCGAATCGTAGAATGCGGAATAGATCGGGTCAGGGGTCAGCGTCGATGCATTGTCATCGTAGAGCTTGATGAGCGCAGCCCCCAGCGCCGCGGCCGATGCGTTGCGGGCGGCGAAGGCGTCGGCCTCGAACTCGTGGCGTCGCGAATACGCGGTGGCGAGAGGTGCCAGGGCGAACGTGAACACCGGAAGCGCGAGCATGAAAAGCGCGAGTGCGACGCCCGGCCGCGACATCGCGACAGCGACCTCCTGGGCAGGGATGCCGAGGCCGGCGTAGAACCAGTCCGCGTTGATCAGCCAGGCGAGCAGCCCAAGCAGTACCAGCGACAGCGCCATCGACCACGCGATGCGCTTGACGATGTGACGCAGGCGGAAGTGCCCGAGCTCGTGGGCCAGCACCGCCTCGATCTCCTCGGGCGACAGGCGCGTCAGGAGCGTATCGAAGAATACGACGCGCTTGGCGGGACCGAAACCCGCGAAATACGCGTTGCCGTGACCCGATCGCTTCGATCCGTCGATGACGAACAGCCCGGCGGCGCGGAAATCGCATCGTGCGAGCAGCCGCTCGATACGCTCGCGCGCATCGCCCGGCGGCAGCGGCGAGAAGCGGTTGAACAGCGGGGCGATCACCGTCGGATAAAGCACGAGCAGCAGCAGCTGGAACGCCGACCAGGCGAGCCATACCCAGAGCCACCAGCGGGCCCCCGTGCCCTGCATCATCCAGAGGACGAGAAGGACGAGGGGCAGGCCGAGCACGATTCCGACGGCGAGGGCCTTCGCGATGTCGGCGATCCAGACCGGCAGCGTCGTATGGTTGAATCCGAAGCGCTCTTCGATCCGGAACGTGCGCCACCAGGAGAACGGGAGCGAGGCGATGCCGCCGATCGCTGCGACGGCGCCGAGCAGCAGCACGTCGCGGAACACCGGGGACAGCGAAAGCGCCTCGGTGGCGCGAATCAGCCCCGCCAGGCCCCCGCCCAGCGTCAGACCCAGCAGGACCGCGGCGTCGGCTGCAGTCTCGACGAGGCCGAAGCCCTGCTTGGCCACCGTGTAGTCCGCCGCCTTGCGGTGGGATGCGACGTCGATCCTGCTTTCGAACGCGGCCGGGGTCGCGTCGCGATGCGCCCGGACGTACGACACCTGGCGGCGAGCGAGCCACAGGCGCAGCGCGACCGATGACGCCATTGCGACAACGAATGCAGCGGTGAAGATTGTGGCGGTCACAACCGATCGGTCATGCTCCGGACCTCGAAGGCGCCGGGCCGTATGCTAAATTGACCGATTCATTCTACGCCTACGCCACATGCCGCAAGACCCCAATCGCCTGATCTGGATCGACCTCGAGATGACGGGTCTCAAGCCGGACAGCGACCGCATCATCGAGATGGCGCTGGTCGTGACCGACCATGAGCTCGAGACCGTGGCGCAGTCTCCCGTGTATGTCGTCCATCAGGACGCCGCCGTGCTCGACGCGATGGATGCCTGGAACCAGGCGACGCACGGCCGGTCGGGCCTGATCGACAGGGTGAAGGCGTCGACTGCCACCGAGGCTGAAGTCCAGGCCGCCGCGCTCGCGTTCCTCGGGGAGCACATTCCTGCCAAGGCATCGCCGATGTGCGGCAATTCGATCTGCCAGGACCGCCGCTTTCTCGCCCGCCACATGCCGGCGCTGGAGGACTGGTTCCACTATCGGAACCTCGACGTTTCGACGCTGAAGGAGCTCGCGCGGCGCTGGAAGCCGGAGCTGATGAAAGGCGTTCCGAAGGAAGGCAAGCACGAGGCGCTGGCCGATGTCCACGAGTCGATCGCCGAATTGCGCTACTACCGCGAGCACCTGCTGAAGCTCTGACGCACGACCGGCACCTCGGTCGGCCGCGCGCCGTGCCTCCGACGTCTGCGCATCGGGTCCCGCTGCCTGTGTCATCGGGACCCGCCGTCTATGCATCGGGCCCCGCTGGCTGTGCATGGGGCCCGCGGGCAAGGCGCATCTGTGCGCTCGGTGGGCGCAACCGCCTGCCTGCGGGTCCCGGTGCAGCTTCGCTCGAGGACACCCTGCCGCAGACGGTTCTGTCGGGCTCGCTCGCTGCACCACCCGCGACGGCCGGCGCGCCCGCTCGCGCTCGCTGCGCCTTGCCCGCGGCCCCCGACACAGCGGGTCGTTTGGTGACGCACCCGAAAATCGTGGTTTGACCACGATTTTCGCGGCGATCCACGCTGGCGCATCGCATGGCGCGCGGTGACAGGGGTTTGCCCGGGGCGCCTGCGGCGCAGTCGTCGCGAAGCGGGTGGCTCGAGTGCGGCCGCTCATGTGTTTAGCGGCCGCCGCGAGCCGGGACCCGCGCGAGGACGCGGGTGCGCCGCCGAAGCCTCGGGCAAACTCCTGTCGCCGCGCGCCGCCTGCAGGCACCGCAGCGGACGCCGCCGCGGACGCCGCAGCGGACGCCGCAGCGGGCACCGCAGCGGGCACCGCAGCGGCAGGTGGTCACCGCGCGCCTTGCGGCGACGACGCAGGAGCGTTGATTCGGTCGCGGTCACGTGGCGACGGACGATCTACAATCGCGCGACAGGGCCTGCGGCGCGATCGCCCCAGCGCACGCGCAACGAGGCGAGGATCGCACCAAGATGAAATTCTGCAGCCAATGCGGCTCGGACCGCATCGAACTCCGGGTTCCCGACGGCGACTCGCTGCCGCGTTTCATCTGCGGTGCCTGCGGAACGATCCACTACCAGAACCCCAAGATCGTCGTCGGCTGCCTACCCGAGTGGAACGACAAGGTCCTGCTTTGCCGGCGCGCAATCCAGCCGCGTTTCGGGCTGTGGACGCTGCCTGCGGGCTTCCTGGAGAACGGCGAGACGCTGGCGGCAGGCGGAATGCGCGAAACGCTGGAGGAGGCCGGCGCGCGCGTGGAACTCGGGCCGCTCTACACGGTGATCAGCCTGCCGCAGATCAATCAGGTCTACATGATGTTTCGCGCGCGGCTGCGCGACCTCGATTTCGCACCCGGACCCGAAAGCCTCGAGGTCGCGCTGTTCGAGGAGAGCGGGATTCCCTGGGAGGAACTCGCGTTCCGGACCATTGCGCGGACGCTGCGCAGCTACTTTCTCGATCGCCGCATGGGATCGTTCGGAATGCACGTCAGCGCCCTGGAGCGACGCCCGCCGCTGCCCCCGGACCTGCTCGCCGCCGGCTGAGTCGGCGCCGGCAGGCGCGAACGTCGACGACATCGACGTCGTTCCCGGTGCCGACCAGCGTGTGCAGCGCCGTGCAACGGCCTGCCCAGCAGATGTCGTAGTCGCGCGTGTACGGCGACAGCGTCAGCCGCAACTGCGGAAGCGGCGGAAGCTTCGGACGCCAGGTCCACCAACCATCCTGCAGCCGGGCGCCCGGGCCGGGTTCCATCCCGGCCCCGGAACCCTGGACGCGTGCATGGTCGAGGACCAGCCGTGCGCCATCGATCCGGTAGTGTTCCTCCCAGCGCGTCTTTTCCACCGAATGGGTCCAGGCGACGGTGAACTCCTGCGCCGGAATGCTGGCGCGTAGCGCTCCCGCGACAAGCAGGCAGACCGCGTTCAAGCGCGACGGCGATACAGGAACCTGGGCAGACCGCCGTCCACGCTCACGCGGGCGCCTTGACCGCCGCCTGTGTGCCGCGCGAGCGCCAGACGTGCCACGCGATGAATGCGGCGGCTGCGGCGAATCCGGCCTGGTCGGTCCAGGGCACCGCCGCCACCAGCAATGCCGCCGCGGCGAAAGCGACGAAGCGCTCCAGCCAGTTGAGCGGGGCACGCAGGTGGCCGACGGCTGCGGCACCCCACAGTCCGATTGCGACGATCGCCTTGAACACGACATAGAGGACGGCGACGATCGACAGGCTCGCCCCGGCTCCTGGCAGTCTGCAGCATCAGCGCCGGATCGTAGACCGCCATGTACGGAATGACGAATCCCGCGATGGCGATGTGGGTGGCTTTCCAGCCGATCCTCATCGGCGACGCCTTGGCGATCGATGCGGCGGCGAATGCAGCCAGCGCGACCGGCGGCGTCAGGTCGGCCATGATGCCGAAATAGAACACGAACATGTGCGACACGATCAGCGGCACTCCGAGCTTCAGAAGCGCGGGCGCCGCGATCGCGCTGGTGATGATGTAGTTCGGTATCGTGGGAATGCCCATGCCAAGGATCAGGCACACGACCATCGTCAGCAGCAGCGACAGGAACAGGCTCTCCGAGCCAACGTGCAGAACGAACTCGGCGAAGTTCGACGCGGTGCCGGTCAGCGTCAGCACGCCGATGATGACGCCGACGATCGCGCAGGCGATGCCCACCGGGATAGCCTGGCGCGCGCCGTCGACCAGGCTGTTGCGCATGATGCGCAGCGTCGCGTGCCCGCCCTTGATCCTGAAATTCACGGCGACGAGCAGCGCGATGGCGATGATGATCGGCCAGATCCCGTACCTGAAGAACGACGCGGTGACGAGGCCGAGCGCGACCCAGAACACGACCCGGAACGCCATCGACCCGAATCCCGAAGCGATCCCCACGCCGAGGATCAGCATCGCGGTCAGCGCGAGCCCGATGATGCCGGAGAACATCGGGGTGAAGCCATCGAACAGCATGAACACCAGCACGGCGAGCGGAAGCAGCAGGTACCAGCGCCGCGCGATCGCGTGCCAGGGATTCGGGCATTCCTCCTTGGGCAGGCCCATCAGGCCGGCGCGGCCCGCCTCGAGGTGCACCATCCAGAACGCCGTGGCGTAATAGAGGATCGCGGGAACGACCGCGGCCTTGACGATGCTGACGTAGGGCACGTTGAGCGTCTCGGCCATGATGAACGCGACCGCACCCATCACCGGCGGCATGATCTGCCCGCCCATGCTCGACGTAGCTTCGACGGCGCCCGCGAAGATCGACGAATAGCCGAAGCGTTTCATCAGCGGAATCGTGAACTGGCCGACGGTCAGGACGTTCGCGATTCCCGAGCCCGAGATCGTGCCCATCATCCCGGACGAGATCACCGCGACTTTCGCGGGGCCGCCGCGCGACTGGCCGACGAACCCCAGCGCGATGCTGTTGAACAGGCTGATCATCCCGGCGTGCTCGAGGAAGGTCCCGAACAGGATGAACAGGAAGATGTAGGTCGCGGACACCAGCGTCGGGATCCCGAAGATCCCCTCGGTGCCCAGATAGAGCTGCGAAATGAACTGGTCGATACCGAACGGACGATGCGCGATCGCGTCGGGCAGGTACTGGCCGAACATGCCGTAGGCGAGGAAGATCGCGCAGATCGTAGGCA
The DNA here is from genome assembly GCA_963734515.1 of uncultured beta proteobacterium. Classification (GTDB taxonomy): domain Bacteria; phylum Pseudomonadota; class Gammaproteobacteria; order Burkholderiales; family Casimicrobiaceae; genus VBCG01. The sequence goes on from CAVTHP010000008.1 coordinate 256,619, forward strand.
GCGCGTTGCCCAGCACGCGGCGCGCGCCTTCGAACAGCAGGATGATGAAGAGCGCACCGATCACGAGGTCGGTCATGCTGGGGTCGCCGGCGCGCTGGATCAGCGCCTGCTCGAACACCAGGTGATAGAGGCTGATCAGGAAGCAGCCGAGCGCGATCAGTCCGTCGTGTACCGCGATGCGCCTGCGGTTCGCCCTGGCCGATATCGGATGGATCAGGTAGGCGAGCGCGAGCAGGAAGCCGACGTGGATCGACCGCGTCGGAAGGCTCGACAGCGGCGCGAACGCCGCGATGATCAGCTGGTAGGTCGAGAATGCGAGCGCGACCCCGGCTACGAGCTTGGCTGCGTAGCCGGTGAGTTCGCGCTTGACGCCGGTTTCGTCGAAGGCGGCGTCGTCGGACATTACTTCAGGATCCCGATTTCCTTGTAGTACTTCGCCGCGCCCGGATGCAGCGGGATCGGCATGCCGGCAAGCGCGTGCTGCAGGTTGATCGCCTTGGCCGCCGAATGCGCTGCGACGAGGTCGGGAAGGCTCGTCCACAGCGCCTTGGTCATGCCGTAGACGATGTCGTCGCTGACGCCTTCGCGCGTTACCAGGAAGTTCGGCACGGCCGCGGTCGGGACGTCGGTCGTCTGGCCGTGGTAGGTGTCGGCCGGGATCACCGCGGAGACGTAGGCGGGATCGTTGACCTTCTTGATGATGTCCTCCGGGATCGGCACGACGACGATGGCCACCGAGGCCGCGAGGTCACGCAGCGAGGAGACGCCCAGCCCTGCGGATTGCAGCGTCGCGTCGAGCTGGCGGTTCTTCATCAGTTCGACCGACTCGCCGAACGGCAGGTATTCGGTCTTGCTGAAATCCTCGTACTTGAGGCCGGCGGCCTTGAATATCGCGCGCGCATTGAGCTCGGTTCCGGAGGCCGGCGCGCCGACCGAGACACGCTTACCCTTGAGGTCCGCGAGGGTCTTGATGCCCGAATCGGCCAGCGCGACGATCTGGATGTAGTTCGGGTAGATCGCGGCGACACCGCGGAGCTTGTTCAGCGGCGCCTTGAACCCTGCATCCTTGTTGCCTTTCCAGGCGTCCGACAGCGAATCGCCCAGGGTGAAAGCGAGCTCGCCGCGCCCCGCCTGCAGGAGGTTCAGGTTTTCGACCGACGCCTTGGTCGCCTGCACCGAAGTCTTGACCGACGGCAGCTGCTTGCCGATCGCATTGGCCAGCGCGACGCCAAGCGGATAGTAGACGCCGCTGGTTCCGCCGGTCAGCACGTTGACATAGGTTTCCGCCGCGAACGCGGCGGGCGCAGCGAGCGCCATCGCGCCGGCAACCAGAAGGCCCAGGGCCTTGCGAAACGGATTCATGCATCCTCCCAGATGAGTGCGCTTCGCGATTCGTTTCGCATTCGCGCGACAGACGACGATCATTGACGGTGGGCGCGCGCGGCGCCCGTGCTGCGCCGGGATTATAGTGCAAGGCCGCAACGCGCGCCGTCATGCGCGGACCCGCGCGGTGTGCCGGCATCACCCGACGACCGGGACTCCTGCGGCGTCGAGGGCGCGGTGCAGCGTGGCGACATGGTCGTGCCCGGTCGTCTCGACGATGCAGACGACACGCACTTCCGACAGATCGGGCCCCGCGAACGCGCGGTCGTGGACGATCTCCTTGATCGACGCTCCCGCCGAGGCGATGACCTCGGCCAGCCGCGCGAGGCCTCCGGGGCGACGAGGACGACGCGCTCGCCCTCGAGGGAAGCGAGCTTGCCGGCGAGGAATGCCGCCAGCGGTGCCGCGCCGGCGCCTTCGACGACGCTTTTCTCGAGCTCGATCAGCCGCAGCACGGCGAGCGCGATCGCCGCCTCGTCGACAGTCACGACCTGGTGGACGACGCGCTTCAGTATCTCGTAGGGTCGTGCACCGAGCTGTGCCACGGCCAGGCCGTCGGCGAGCGTCGGTGACAGGCGTACCTGGACCGGGCGGCCTGCATCGAACGCCGCGGTGAGGCAGGCGGCACGAGCCGGCTCGACGCCGATCACGCGCACGTCGGGGCGCCGCGCGGCGATCACGGTGCCGATGCCCGCCAGCAGGCCGCCGCCGCCGACCGGGGCCACGATTGCCTGCACGTCGGCGTCTGCTCGAGGATCTCGAGCGCGATCGTCCCCTGGCCGGCGATCACGTGCTCGTTGTCGAACGGGTGGATGAACGTCAGGCCGTCGCGCGCGGCGATGGCCTCCGCCTCGGTGCGCGCCTCGTTCAGGTCCGCACCGTGGAGGACCACGGTTGCGCCGAGGTGGCGGCAGTTGGTCACCTTGACCAGCGCGGCGAACTTCGGCATCACGACGGTGACCGGAATGCCGAGCAGCGAGCCGTGGTAGGCGACGCCCTGCGCATGGTTCCCGGCCGAGGCGGCTATCACCCCTCGCGCGCGCTGCTCGGGCGTCAGCTGGAGCAGGGCGTTGCGCGCGCCCCGCTCCTTGAAGCTTCCGGTGCGCTGCAGGTAATCGAGCTTGCAGTAGATGTGGGCGCCGGTGAGATTCGACAGCGGAATCGATTCGACGCAGGGCGACACGTAGATCCCGCCGCGGATGCGCTCGCGCGCGGCTTCGATGTCGGCGACGCCCAGCATGCGGTCAGAAGGGAAGTTCGAGCGCCCGGCTTCGCGGCGGTCAGCACGCGGCGGAATTCGTGCTGGATGCGCTCGAGCGCCGCGCGGTCGTCGGCTTCGAAGCGCAACACGATCATCGGCGTCGTGTTCGAGGCACGGGCGAGTCCGAAACCATCCGCATACTCGACGCGCAGGCCGTCGATGCGGATCACGTCGGAGGCGCCGGGGAACCTCGCATCCGCCTGGAGCGTCGCGATCAGCGAATGCTGCTCGCCTTCGGCGCAGGAGAGATTGAGCTCGGGCGTCGACACGGCGTCGGGCAGTGCGTCGAGGACCGCCGCGGGATCGGCGCCGCGGGTGAGAATCTCGAGCAGTCGCGCGCCGGCATACATCCCGTCGTCGAAACCGTACCAGCGTTCACCGAAGAAGGTATGACCGCTCATCTCCCCGGCCAGTGCGGCGCCGACTTCCTTCATCTTGGCCTTGATCAGCGAATGGCCGGTCTTCCACAGCAGCGGGACGCCGCCATGGCGCTCGATCCACGGCTTCAGGTTCCGCGTGGACTTGACGTCGTAGATGATCGTCGCGCCAGGCACGCGTGACAGGACGTCGGCGGCGAACAGCATCAGCTGGCGGTCCGGATAGATGACGTTGCCCGCAGGCGTGACGACCCCGAGGCGGTCGCCGTCGCCGTCGAACGCGAGTCCGAGCTCGCAGTCGCCCTGCGCCAGCCTGCGCTTGAGGTCCTCGAGGTTCTTGGGTTGCGACGGATCGGGATGGTGGTTGGGAAACGTTCCGTCGACTTCGCAGAACAGTTCGACGACGTCGCAGCCCAGCCGCCGATAGAGCTCGGGCGCGTAGGCGCCTGCCACGCCATTGCCGCAGTCGACTGCGATGCGGATCGGGCGCGCGAGGTGGATGCCGGCCGTGACGCGATCGAGATACGCAGGGACGACGTCCACGCGGCGCATCCCGCCGGCGCCCGATGCCAGCTCGCCGCGCTCGATGCGCTCGCGCAGCCCCTGGATCATGGCGCCCGACAGCGTCGTCCCGTCGATCACCATCTTGAGCCCGTTGTAGTCGGGAGGATTGTGACTGCCGGTAACCATGACGGCGCACTCGGTACCCAGATGATGGGCGGCAAAGTAGGTCATCGGCGTCGCGACCATCCCGAGGTCGATCACGTCGACCCCGGCCGCGCGCATGCCGTCGGCGAGAGCGCCGGCGAGCTCGGGGCCCGACAGCCGCCCGTCGCGGCCGACCGCGATGGCGCTCCTTTGCCGCTCGCGGGCAAGGCTGCCGAGACCCTGGCCGATCCGGCGCACGACGTCGGGGGTGAGCGTGCGCCCGACGACTCCGCGGATGTCGTAGGCCTTGAAGATCTCGGGACTCATCGTGTGGGGTTCAGGAGCCATGGATGAAGAAGTGTAGCAACCGTTGCGGCAGCCAATCGACGTTCCCGGGAAATGGGCCCTGGGCGAATCCCGCGTGACCGCCGTGTCGTGGCTGCTCGAGCAGGACTGCGCTGCTCACGTCGGCGGGCCCGGGCAGCGATCGTGCCGGGATGAACGGATCGTTGCGCGCGTTGATGACCAGCGTCGGCAGGGTGATGCGTTTCAACCAGGGTTTGGACGATGCGCGCGTCCAGTAGTCGCGCGTGCCGGCGAACCCGTGCAGCGGGGAGGTGACTACGTCGTCGAATTCCCACATCGTGCGCACGCGGCGTATGCGGGCCGCGTCGAGCAGCCCGGGAAAGCGTTTGGCGATGGCGAGCGACTTGGGCTTCAGCGTCGTCAGGAAATGCCTGGTGTAGGCGCGATTGAACCCTTGCCCGATCGCGATGCCTGCCGCCATGAGGTCGAGGGGCGTCGAAACCGCCGCGGCCGCGGTGAGGAGCCCGGCTGCATCGCTGCCCGCACGGCCCAGCCAGTTCAGCAGCGCGCTGCCGCCGAGCGAGACGCCGACGGCATATGCAGGTGTGGCCGGATCGATCCGCGCGCGCACCGCTGCGAGCATCGATCCGATCTCGGCGTGATCGCCCGAGTGATACGCGCGCGGCAGGCGATTCGGCTCGCCGCCGCAGCCGCGGAAGTGCGGAACCACGCCCCGCCACCCGATGCGGGCGAGCGCGTTCAGCAGTGCGCGCGCATATTGCGATCCCGAACCTCCCTCGAGGCCGTGGAACACGATGACGACCGGACGCTGCAGGTCGTCGCCGGCATCGAGCCAGTCGAAATCCCAGAAATCGCCGTCGGGGGTCTCGATCCGCTCGCGTCGCAGCGGGACCTGGTGCCGGCGCAGGCGGTAGGGCCAGACCGTCTGCGCATGGCCGCCGACGAGCCAGCGTGGTGCGCGATAGGGGCCGGGGTGGGGCGGCGATCTCATCGGCGCCCGGCACTCACTGGGCCAGCTTCGTGCTGCGCACTCCGTGGTTCGCCCTCGGGGCCGCCTGTCGGGCTCACGCGGCGGCCGGGACCTCGCGCCGCGCGAGCTCGGCGCGCTTGTCGTACGCATCCCGCGCCAGCGCGACGTCATCGAGGAAATGCGAGAGTTCCGACAGCAGCAGCGCCTGGGGCCCGTCGACCAGCGCGCGCGCGGGATCGGGATGGAAATCCACGAGGATCATGTTGGCGCCCGCAACGACGCCCTGCGCGACCACGTGGAAGATGTCGAGCAGCCCATCCGGTGCGCGGGCACGCGTGCCGACCGAATGCGACGGGTCGATCCCCACCGGCATGCGCGTCAGCCGCTTGACCACCGGGATGTGCGCGAAATCGACGAAATTGCGGTGCGGGTCGCCCATGTTCGTCTTCATCCCCCGCAGGCAGAACACGATCTTGCGATTGCCCTCGGTGGCGAGGTACTCGGCCGCGTTCAGCGATTCGTCGAGGGTGATGCCGAATCCGCGCTTGATGAGCACCGGGAACTCCTGCTGCTTGCCGACCTGTTTCAGCAGCTCGAAGTTCTGGGTGTTGCGCGTGCCGATCTGGAGCATCACGCCGGTGGGATTGCCGGTCCGGGCGAGCGCGGCGCGGATCTCGTCGACGTGGGACTCGTGGGTGATCTCCATCGCGATGACGCGAATGCCGTACTTGCCGGCGAGCTCGAACACATACGGCAGGCACTTCGCTCCGAAGCCCTGGAACGCGTACGGTGAGGTGCGCGGCTTGTAGGCACCCATGCGCGTGCAGACCTGGCCCCGGTCACGCAGCGCTTTCATCATGCCTTCGACCGAATCGGGGGAATCGACCGCGCAGAGCCCGGCGAAGACATTAAGGCTGTCCTGTCCGAAGTGGACACCGTTGTATTCGAAAGACGACGGACGGTCGTCGCCCTGCTTGTGGCGCCCGAGCACGCGATAGGCCTCGGATACCCGCACCACCTTGGCCACGCTGGGCAGCACCTGCATCTGCTCGACTGTCAGCGCTCCGGTGTCGCCGATCAGGTAGATCTCGGTCAGCGTCACCTCGCTGCCGACTTCCCTGTGGACACGGAAATCGACCTTGGGCAGGCGCTCGAGCTGCGCGATGAGCATCCGGTAATCGGCGCTCTCCGGGCGGCTATTCGGTTCGAGTACGAGGATCATGGTCGAAAGCTTTTCCCAGATTTTTCATGCATTTGGCGATTCTAACCCCTCCCGGGCCCCACCGGCGGGGAGGCATGCCAATTGCCGTGCTGCGCCGCAAGATGGCGCCGGCGCAACAGGCGGCGCGCCCATGTCAGCGAATTGATTGCCGCGCGCGTTTGGCTTGCCGTAGACTGGGCTCGAGCTTCAGGCGGATGCCTGCGACCGGCGCCCGACTCCAGTACGCGCAGTTCGACCTCACGAACAATCAACCGAAGGAAAGCCATTCCATGAAGAAACTTCTTGCGCTGGCGTTGATCGGCGCATTCGCTGCCATCGCGACCCCCGCCTTCGCCGCGAACGTCCAGCAGGAGCGCATGAAGACCTGCAACGCCAAGAAGGGCGACAAGAAGGGCGATGCATATAAGGCGTTCATGAAGGACTGCCTCAGCGCCGAAAAGAAGGCCTACGACACGAAGATGGGCGCGTGCAACACCAAGTCCAAGGGGATGAAGGGCGACGAACGCAAGAAGTTCATGTCGGCGTGCATGTCGGCAAAATGAGTCTGGGAGCCTTCGCTTAGCGCGACGTTTTCCAAACACGATCGGGCGATCTCCTGTCCGTCCGATCGAGATGACAAGGCCGCACGGGGCAACCCGTTGCGGCCTTGTTTTTGGCGCATCCCCCTGGAAAACAGGGACGCACCACGTTTTAAAACGTGGTGCGTCCCTGTTTTCCAGGGTTTCCCGGGGCAACCCGTTGCGGCCTTGTTTTTTGGGGCGTCCGGCGTCTGCGCTTCAGCGCTTCAGGATCAGCAGGCCTTTCAGGTACTCGCCTTCGGGGAAGTTCAGTGCGACCGGATGATCTGCCGACGCGCCCATGCGCATGACGACCGCAGCATCCACCTTTGCGTCGAGCGCGGCGCCGGCGACGATCTTCTGGAACAGTGCCGCATCGATCCCGCCCGAGCACGAGTACGTCGCGAGCAGACCGCCGGGGGCGAGCAGCTTCAACGCGAGCAGGTTGATGTCCTTGTAAGCGCGCGCCGCGCGCTGAGCGTGCGCCGCGGTCGGCGCGAATTTCGGCGGATCGAGCACGATCAGGTCGTATTGCTCGGCGCGATTGCGCAGGTTGCGCAGCTCGGCGAACACGTCGGCCTCGCGCCATTCGGCCCGTGCGCCGTCGAGCGCGGGATTCCGGGCCAGGTTGCTGCTTGCCATTGCGAGTGCGTCCGCGGAACTATCGATCGACAGCGCCGACTTCGCGTCTCCGGCAAGCGCCGCGACGGTGAATCCCCCTGAATAGCAGAAGGCGTTGAGGACGCGCCGGCCCGCGGCATGACGGCGGACGATCGCGCGATTGTCGCGCTGGTCGAGGTAGAAGCCGGTCTTCTGCCCATGCTCGACGTCGACCCGGTAGCGCAATCCGCCTTCGACGATCCCGATCTCCCGCGGCAGCGTGCCGATGACCGGACCCGTGCGGCTGTCCAGTCCTTCGAGGCTGCGCACTTCGGCATCCGAGCGCTCGAACACGCAGCGCGCGCCGGTCGCCTGCTGCAGGGCGCCGGCGATGGAGTCGCGCCAGGCCTCTGCGCCGGCCGAGAGCAGTTGCACGACGACGGTATCCTCGTAGCGGTCGGCGACGATACCCGGCAGTCCATCGGATTCGGCGTGGACGATGCGGCACGCACTGTGCCCGGCATCGAGCATCCCGGCGCGCGCTGCCACGGCGCGCGCGATCGAACGCGTGAAGAACGCAGCGTCGATTGCCGTGTCGGGCTCGAAGCTCCACACGCGGGCCCGGATCTGCGAGACGGGCGACCACGCGGCGCGTGCCGCGAACGCACCGGCGGCGTCGACGACATCGACGGTCGCACCAGGGGCCGGGTTGCCCTCGACTTTCTCGATCGCGCCGGAAAAGATCCAGGGATGCCGCAGCGCGAGCGACCGCTCGCGTCCGGCCTTGAGCCGGAGTACGCCTTTGGACGCGGTCATGCCGCGCGCAGGCTGCGCCGCGCGTCCGGGAGCCGGAGGGCGGAAACCCGATCGATCACCCTGCAGCGACGCCCAGCGTGCGACCGATCGCGAAAGTGACGGCACCCGCGATCGCGCCCAGCAGCAGCATTCGCGCACCCGAGTACAGCGCATTGCGGCCGGTGAACAGTGACAGCGCGGCACCGACGCCGAACAGCCCGGTCGCCGTGATGCCGATCATCCAGGGCAGCGCCTGGTCGCCGCCCCTGAACAGGTACGGTGCGAGCGGCGCGAACGCGCCGGCGGCGAACGAGATCAGCGAGCTCGACGCCGCCCCCAGCGGCGATCCGAGTTCCCCGGGATTGAGACCGAGTTCCTCACGCGCCAGGGTGTCGAGCGCATGCTCCGGGTCGGCGACCAGCCGCTTGGCCAGGCGGTCGGCCTGCCTGGCGGGAAGCCCCTTGGCGGCATAGATCAATGCCAGCTCCTGCGCTTCGGCCTCCGGGTATTCCTTCAGCTCGTCGCGTTCCAGCCCGATCTGGTATTCGTAGAGCTCGCGCTGCGATTGCACCGACACGTATTCGCCGGCGGCCATCGCGAACGCCCCGGCAGCCATGCCCGCGACGCCCGTCAGCACGACGACCTTGACGTCCGTGCTCGCGCCGGCCACGCCGAGGATGAGACTCGCGTTGGACACCAGGCCGTCGTTGACGCCGAAGACCGCGGCCCGAAGGTTTCCGCCGCTGCCGAGGCCCCGATGGCGGCGTTCGAACTGAGACCCCACGGCGGGGGCGCTGTGGCCGGGCTCGGACGGCGGGGCATTGCCGTAGATCGTCATGCCGCGAACCTTCATCGCCGACAGCACGTTGCGCAGCCTGCGCGGCCCCAGCCACTGGACCAGCCTTGCCACCAGGCGCGTGCGCGCATCGGGCACGAACGGTCCGGGCGCCGGGTGGCCGCGCGCCGTCAGCTGGGCGCGCCAGATCGTCGCCTGCGCTTCGGCCTCACCGGCGAGACGCCGGAACAGCTCGGCGCGAACGGTTCCCGACTCGGCATCGGCGCAGGCGCGATAAAGGAACGCCGAGCGCTGCTCTTCGGTCCAGGATTCGAGCGGGTTCATGCCGGCGCGCCGTCAGCGTGGGTCGGGGGCGATCGATTGATCTCGGAGCCGTCGTCGATCATGCCGCGTCAGGCGGTGACGATCGCCTCGATGCGGGCCAGCACGTCGGACGTCAGCTTCGGAACCACATCGAGCGCTTTCATGTTCTCGGTCACTTGCGACGGACGGCTCGCGCCGGTGATCACCGTGGAAACGTTGGGGTTCTTCAGGCACCAGGCGAGCGACATCTGGGCGAGCGTGCAGCCCAGTTCGCCCGCGACAGGCGCAAGCGATTTGACCTGCTGGATGCGGCGGGGTTCGAGGATGCGCTCGGCGAGCCATTCGAAACCTTTCAGCGCTGCGCGCGAATCGGCGGGGACGCCGTCGGAGTACTTGCCGGTGAGAAGCCCGGAGGCCAGCGGGCTCCACGTCGTCGTGCCGATGCCGTAGTCGCCGTAGAGCCGCGCGTATTCCTTCTCGACGCGCTCGCGGTGGAACAGGTTGTATTGCGGCTGCTCCATCACTGGCTTGTGCAGGTGGTGCCGTTCGGCGATCTCCCAGGCGGCGGCGATCTCTGCGGCGCTCCATTCCGAGGTGCCCCAGTAGAGCGCCTTGCCCATGACGATCATGTCGTGCATCGCGCGCACGGTTTCCTCGATCGGCGTCTCGGGGTCGGCGCGGTGGCAGAACACGAGGTCGACGTGGTCGAGGCGAAGGCGCGACAGCGAGCCGTCGATCGCCTGCATCAGGTACTTGCGGCTCAACGTGTTCTTCTGGTTGGGGCCGTCGTGGAGCCCCCAGTAGAACTTGGTCGACACGACGTAGGACTCGCGGCGCCACCCGAGCTTCGACAGGGCGTCGCCCATGATCGTCTCGGAGCGCCCTTTCGCATAGACCTCGGCGTTGTCGAAGAAATTGACCCCGGCGTCGTGCGCGGCGGCCATGCATTCGCGCGCGATGCCCTCGTCGACCTGGTTGCCGTAGGTCACCCACGATCCCAACGAAAGCTCGCTCACCTTGAGGCCGGAACGCCCGAGCCGGCGATAGTTCATTGCAGTCATTGTTCGATTCAGGCCCACGCGGGCGGGTGAATGATCGGAGCCTTCGGGCGACGGGTGGGGTCGGGGAGTCGATGCAAAGCCCGGGGCGTTTCGCAGTCGCCAACCGGCGGGCGCGACGCCACACCCGGGCTAGAATCACGCCTTTCATTCTACTCCGACAGGAATCGCGCATGCCGACGACGCCCCGCGTCCGCCCCCCGCGCCGCAAGCCTCCGCTCGATGCCGAAGCGCTGTGGGCGATCAAGCGCATCGGCGCTCCGACGCTCTCGCCGGACGGCCGGCTCGCCTGCGCGCCGGTGACGTCCTACGACATGGACCGGAACGACGGCTCGACCGAGCTGTGGCTGTTCCCGACGGGACAGGCCGATGCGGCGGCCCGCGCAAAAGCGAAGCCCCGAAGACTGACGGCGGGCGACAAGGACAGCGATCCGCGCTGGTCGCCCGACGGCTCGCGAGTCGCGTTCACCGCCAAGCGCAAGGACGATGCCGAGGCACAGGTCTACCTGATCGCCCCCGACGGCGGCGAGGCGGTCCGACTCACCAACCTCTCGACAGGGGCAACGGCGGTCAAGTGGTTTCCTGACGGCAGGCGCATCGCGTTCGTGTCGTGGGTGTGGCGCGATCTCGACGGCGACGCCGCGCAGGCGAAGCGCTTGAAGGACCGCAAGGATCGCAAGGTCAAGGCGCACATCAGCGAGCGCGGCGCATACCGCTACTGGGACCACTGGCTGACCGACGGTCGCGAGCCGCACGTCTTCGCCTGCGATGTCGACACCGGGCGTTGCCGCGACCTCCTCGCCGGGACCGGACTCGCACTGCAGCCCTGGGAGCCGACGCCCGAGCACTACGACATCTCGCCCGACGGTCGCGAGCTGGCGCTGACGATCGACCCCAATCCCGAGCCGGCGATGATGAACCGTGCCGACATCGCGGTCGTCGACCTGAAGAACGGGCGCTGGCGAAACCTGACCGCTACCAGCGGCATGTCCGACGAGCATCCCAGCTTTTCGCCCGATGGCCGCTACATCGCCTACCACGCCTACGATACCGAGCGCTCGTTCAATGACCAGGGGAAGCTGCGGATCATCGAGCGCAGGTCGGGCAAGGTGGCGGTGATCGCGCCGGCATTCGACCGGGCGACGACGCACCTCCAGTGGGCCCCGGATTCGAAGGCGCTGCTTTCGCTCGTCGAGGACCGCGGGCGGGTGGGGCTGTGGCGCCACCCGCTGTCGAACGAGCTTCCGACGCAGGTCGTGGCCGGCGGGGTGATTTCGGGATTCGCGCGTTCCGCCGACGGTCGCGTGCTCGCCTACACGCGCGACAGCTCCACGCATCCGCCCGCGCTGTTTGCGGCCCAGGGCGATGGTGGCGGCGAGCGGCAGATCGAGTCGATGAACCGCGCGCTGCTCGCACGCCATGCGCTGGGCGAGGTTCGCGAATTCACCATCAAGGGCTGGCACGGCGAGCCGGTGCAGATGTTCGTCAACTATCCGCCTCGATTCGATGCCCGGAAGAAGTGGCCGCTGGTGCATTCGATCCACGGTGGCCCGCACGCGGCGCATCACGATGGATGGCACTTCCGCTGGAACCCCCAGGTGTTCGCCGGACAGGGCTATGTCGTCGCCGCCGTCAACTATCACGGCTCGTCGGGATTCGGACAGAAATTCCTCGAGACGATCGCCGGGCGCTATGGCGAGAAGGAACTCGCCGACACCGAGGCGGGCACCGATTTCCTGCTGCGCCAGGGCTGCATCGACCGCAAGCGCCTGATGGCCACCGGCGGCAGCTACGGCGGGTTCATGGTGGCGTACATGAACGGCCACACCGACCGTTATCGCGCCTACGTCTGCCATGCCGGCTGCTACGACTGGGTGAGCATGATGGCGACCGACGGCTACGAGTTCTTCGCCAAGGAGCTGGGCGCCTTTCATTGGGACGATGAGCCGCGGGTGATGCGCCAGTCACCGCATCACCATGTGAAGAACGCGAAGACGCCGACACTGGTCATCCATGGCGAGCTCGACTACCGCGTCCCGGCGACCCAGGGGCTGCAGTACTACAACACGCTGAAAGCCAAGGGCGTCGCTGCACGCCTCGTCTGCTTTCCCGACGAGAATCACTGGATCCTGAAGCCGCAGAACTCGCGACTTTGGTACCGGGAGTTCTTCGCGTGGCTCGCCGCCCACGGCGGTGCTGTGCGCGCCGGGGCCCCCGCGGGCGCGAGAGCGAAGCGGCGCTAGCGCGCTTCGCCCGGCATGCCGCTGCGGCGTTCGGCGGCCTCCCGTCGCTCCTGGCAGGCGACGCAGCGGGTCGCGGTCGGATGGGCATGCAGGCGCGCGTGGGGGATCGGCCTGCCGCAGTCGGCGCACTCGCCGTAACTGCCGTCGGCAATGCGCGCGAGCGCCTGCTCGACATGCGTCAGCTCGGCGAGATCGTGCGACACCTGCGCGATGTCCTGGGCGGCCATCGCGTCGGCGGCGGCCCAGTCGTCGGTGTCCTCCATCCGGTTGCGCAAGCCGACCAGGCGCGGGTCGTCCTGGGTCCTGAGCTTGGCGGCGACGTCGCCGCGCAACTCTTGCTGGCGCTCGCGCAGCCGCGCATCGAGTTCGCCGCGCTGGGCGGGCGTGAGGGCGGGTGCGGCATCCGGTGGGCTCATGGGCGGGGATTATCGGCCACTTCCCTCCGGCGCGCATCGGGTCCGGGCGCACCCGGGAGAGCGGCCGCCTCTGGTCCGGGCTCCCGCCCGAGCGCGAGGGGGCTTGAATCCGGGCCGGGGGCCCCTAGATTGCGAGTACAGCCGTACGCCGGCAGCTAGCGCAACCCGCCGGCCTGCCGACATGGCCCACCAACAACGCAAAGGAATCCGCCATGACCAGACTTCAGATCTACGATCCGTTCGCCGACACCGCAGTCGACAGCCTGCTCCGCAGCTTCTTCCGTCCGGTCGCGGCCGAGCGCGACACGCCCCGCAGCATCCGCATCGACGTCAGCGAGAACGACGCTGCGTACGTCGTCCACGCCGACATGCCCGGCGTCGGCAAGGAAGACATCCAGGTCGCGATCGAGGGCAACCAGGTCACGATCACGGCCGAGGTGAAGCGCACGAGCGAACCGGCCCAGGACGCCCGCGTGCTGCGCACCGAGCGCCAATTCGGGCGCTTCTACCGCAGCTTCACGCTGCCGGTCGAGCTCGACGAGACGACGAGCTCGGCGAAGTTCGACAAGGGCGTGCTCGAGCTGACGCTGGCCAAGAAGCCCGCGACGACGGCCCGCAAGCTGACGGTCCAGTAAGCCCGTCCACCGCGGTCGTCGTCACCGACCCTCGCCGCCGAGGACTCTCGCCGGCGGGGGTCGTCATCGAATGCGGTGGGCCGTGTATTCCTCTTCGATGTTGTCGCGGAAGTAGCTCCACGGCGATGACGCGCCCGAGAAGCGTCGCCAGACCTCGCCGGGGACGCCGCTGAATTCGAGCGTCCCCGACGTCAGCTCCACGATCAGCTTGCGGTTGCGCTCGTCGTAACCGGCGGCGCGCAGGCTGCCGCCGCTCATCCGTTTCATCTCCATCGGGGCTCCTCCACGGGGTTCGGCTGCGATTGCAGGTCGAGTGCTACGATGCGCGCCTTTGCTGCCGACCTCGCCGCACCCGATGCCCTGCGCATTCTCTCGCGTCCCGCGGCGTCCCGCCCTGTTCGCCGCGCTACTCTGCGTCCTTGTCGCCGCAGTCGCGCCTCGCTCTGCGCACGCGGCCGACCCGTCGAAGGTCCTGCACATCGCGTTTCCGGGCGCCGAGACGAGCTTCGACCCGGCTTTCGCTTCCGATGCGGCCTCCGACAGCGTCATCGAAAACGTCTTCGACACGATGCTGGATTACGACTACCTCACACGCCCGGTCAGGCTGGTTCCGCGCGCGCTCGAGGCGATGCCCACGGTCGAGGATGGCGGCAGAACCTACGTCTGCCGGGTCCGCAAAGGCATCTACTTCACGCCGGACCCCGCGTTCAAGGGCAGGCGCCGCGAGCTGACCGCCGCTGATTTCGCCTACGGCATCGAGCGGATACTCGATCCCGCGGTCAAGTCGCCCTGGCTGTGGATGTTCGAAGGCAAGATCGTCGGCGGCGACCAAGCGCGCGCCCGGGCCATGAAGACGGGGCACTTCGATTACGACTCGCCGATCGCGGGCCTCGAGGTCGTCGACCGCTACACGCTGCGCATCCGCCTCACCAGCCCGGATCTGCGCTTCGCCTATGCGCTGGCCGTTCCCAATGTCGCCGCGCAGGCGCGCGAGGTGGTCGAAACCTACGGCAACGACATCGGCGCACACCCGGTCGGCACCGGACCGTACGTGCTCGGGGCCTACCAGCGCAGCACCAAGATCGAGCTGGTCGCCAATCCCGGCTTTCGGGAGACGTACTACACGCCGGTCGGGCCGATTCCGCGCGCATCGCAGCCCGTCGCGGCGGCGCTGAAGGGCAAGCGCATTCCGCTCGCGGGCCGCATCGAGATCAGCATCATCGAGGAGGGACAGGCGCGCTGGCTCGCCTTCCTCAAGGGCGAGATCGACAGTCTCGACAACATTCCTACCGATTTCATCGACCAGGCGCTCGACGACGGCAAGCTCAAGCCTTCGCTCGCTGCGCGTGGCATGGTCCACGATGTGCTGATACGGCCGAACACCTACTGGACCTATTTCAACATGAAGGACCCGGTGGTCGGCGGCTACACGTCCGACCGGATCGCGCTGCGTCGCGCGATTTCGATGGGTTACGACGTCGGCTCGCTGATCCGCGTGTTGCTGAAAGGACGCGCGATCCCGGCGAACGGGCCGATTCCGCCCGACATCGCAGGCTACGACCCGGCGCTCAGTACCCAGGCGCAGATCTACGACCCGGCCGCCGCGAGGGCGCTGCTCGACCGCTTCGGCTACAAGGACGTGAACGGCGACGGCTACCGCGAGATGCCAGACGGCAAGCCGCTGACCATCGTTCGCTGGTCGACGCCGGGCTCGGCGGCGCGCCAGGGCGACGAGCTGTGGAAGCGGAACATGGACGCGATCGGCATCCGGATGGTTTTCCGGCAGGATCGCCTGGCGGAGCTGCGCAAGATGGCGCGGTTGGGCAAGATCCAGACGCGCAGCGACGGCTGGAACGCCGACTACCCGGACGCCGAGAATTTCATGCAGCTGCTCTACGGGCCCAATGCGGCGCAGGAGAACAACGCACAGTTCGACCTGCCCGAATTCAACCGCCTGTTCGAACAGGCGCGCAGCCTTCCCGATTCGCCGCAGCGCACGCGGTTGTTCGACCGGATGACCCAGATCGCGATCGCCTACGCGCCGTGGCGGCTCACCTACCATCTGATCGCCGACAGTCTGCACCAGCCGTGGATCGGCAATTTCGTTCCGAACCCGCTCCGCGAGGAATCCTGGGAATACCTCGACGTCGATCCCGCGATGCGCGCGAAGCCGCGCTAGTCGCCGTCACTTGGCCTTGGGAATCTCGTAAGGCTTGCAGGCGAGTCGCATCCCCGACTGGTTGCGCAGCAGCTCGACGTCGAGCCCCTTGCCGCGGAGCTCCATCGATCCGTTCATGTAGCGGAATCCCGATCCCGTCGGCACCTGATAGAGGATGACGCGCGACGCGTCGGGCATCAGGATCCTCGCTTCGCCTTCGGTGAATCGGATCACGTAGCGATCGTCCGTGTGCTTGCAGTCGATCGTCTGCTTCGCCTCCTCGATCTCCTTGGCCGTCGGACCTGTCTGGCAGGCGCAGAGGGCGAGTGCGGCGAGGGCGCAGCAGATGCGGAACGGTCGCAGGGACATGCGCGAACTCCGGGAAGCGGGAGAATGGATCGAGGATAACACCGCGTTCGCGCGCGTCGCGACGCTCAGGCGGTGACGCGCGAGCGTGCGGCCGGGGGGCGAAAGCGGACGCTCTCGGGGTAGGACAGGACCTCGATCTGCCGGCCCTCGCGTATCGCCTGCTGCGTCTGCCGCCACCAGTCCGGCGCCAGCAGGTCGGCGTGGAACGCCACGAAGGCCTCGCGCACGCGCGGATCGGTCAGCAGGAACGTCGCGAATTCCTCTGGAAAGACGTCGCGCGGGCCCACCGGGTACCAGACGTCCCCTGACATCTCGTCGAAGCCGGGCGGAGGAGGCGGGATGCGCCGGAAGCTGCAGTCGGTCAGGTATTCGATCTCGTCGTAATCGTAGAACACGATGCGGCCGTAGCGCGTCAGCCCGAAGTTCTTGAACAGCAGGTCGCCGGCGAAGATGTTGACCCTCGCGAGATCCTTGATTGCGTTGCCGTAGTCGCGGATCGCCCGCACGCGTTCGCCGTCGTCGGCGCCGGCGAGGAACAGATTGAGCGGGGCGAGGCGGCGCTCGATGTAGACGTGCCGGATCACGACGTGGTCGCCGTCCCGCTCGATCTGCGACGGTGCCACGTCCTCGAGCTCGGCGATCAGCTCCGGCGTGAAGCGGGCGACCGGGAACGCGACGTCCGAATACTCGAGGATGTCCGTCATCCGGCCCGCGCGGTCGTGATGCTTGACCAGCGCGTATTTCTGCTTGACTCGCGCCTGGTCGGTGTCCTTGGACGCTGCGATGCGGTCGCGGATCACCTTGAACACATACGGGTACGACGGCAGCGTGAACACCGTCATCACCAGGCCCCTGATGCCGGGTGCCGCGACCAGGCGGTCGGTCGAATGCTTCAGGTGGTGGAGGAAGTCCCGGTAGAACAGCGTCTTGCCGTGCTTTTGCAGCCCGATCATCGTGTACAGCTCGGCCGCGGTCTTGTCCGGCAGCATCGCACGCAGGAATGCGACGTAGGCCGACGGCACCTCCATGTCGACCAGGAAATACGCGCGGTTGGCCGAGAACAGCAGCGCGAGCTCGGCGGGATCGGTGAGCAGCGCATCGATGTAGAGCTGGGAGCCCTGGCAATGCTTGATCGCGACGACGAACGGATACGTGTGCACGCCGTTGACCACGCGCCCGACCGCGTACGCGGTCTGGTTGCGGAACAGCAGGCTCGAGAGGACCTGGATCTGGAAGTTCGCGTCGACGACGAAGGGCCGCGGCAGGCGGCGGCGCATCGCCGACAGGGCGTGGATCAGGTCCCCGCGAAAATCGGCGAAAGGCGTCGACAGCCCGAGATCGAGCACCAGGTCGATCAGCGCATTGCGCAATCCCTGTTGCTTCGGATAGTAGCTGCGGTAGGACGGTGCGTCTGCGTCGAGGTACTCGGTCGACGCTGCGGGCCGTACGAACATGCAGCGATTGTGAAAATACGTCCGGTGCAGGAGCTTCGACGACACGGTGTTGAAGAACGTCTCGGCGCACTCGGGTTGCCGATGGTCGGCGAGCAATCCGATGAAATGGCGCTTGACCTGCGCCCAGAATTCGTCGTCGCCCCCGGAGTCGGGCCGGCGGAATCGGAAATCGCGCTCGATGCGCTCGACGGTTTCCGCGACGCGCCGGTCATAGTAGTCGATGCGATCGCGCCCGACATGTCCGATCGCCAGCCAGTTGCCGGCCTCGAAATGCCGCTTGGCGGCGCTCGCGCAGTCCCGGAACAGCGCGTAGTGGCGGTCGAAGCCCTCGAG
Organism: uncultured beta proteobacterium; assembly: GCA_963734515.1. GTDB lineage: Bacteria > Pseudomonadota > Gammaproteobacteria > Burkholderiales > Casimicrobiaceae > VBCG01. Next base: position 274,524 of record CAVTHP010000008.1, read on the forward strand.
GACGACGCGGGCGATCTGCCGTGGCGATGCCTCGGCGCCGTGCAGGTCGGCGGACTGATCGGGATCGTCGCTCATCGGGGGCGCAGCCTGCCCGGGGTCGCGTGACCCCGGTCGCGCGCGATCGGAGCGCGGTGGAGGACCTCAGTCCTCCTTCGCCTTCTGCATCGTCTCGTTGTATTCCTTGACGCTGTTGTTGTATTCGATCACCGCGGCGTTGGCCGCATCGACATGCGGCTTCGCGAGCGCCTGCTGCTCGTCGTAGAACTTCTTCAGGCAGTCGACGTAGGCGACGAAGTCCTTCTGCCACCCCTTGAGCCGCGTTTCGCTGGCGAGCTTGCCGGGAAATTCCTCTGGGTGGACGCAGGAGTGCTTGGGAATCGCGGCGGCAGGCGCGGCGCCAGCGGGTGCGGCGGCCTGCTGGGCGATTGCGGGAACGCCGACTACCAGGCCGACGGCCAAGGCGACGCAGGCGACGGTGTTGCGCAGGATCATGGCGGGCTCCTCGATGCAATGGCCCGCATTCTACCTGCCCGGAAACGCGATTGCCGCATCCCAGTTGCGGACAGGACAGTACCCCCGCCATGCAGCCGGGGGTTGCCACTGCGTCCCGCCGGGCTCAGCCGGCCGGTTGCTTGATCGTCGGGCAGTTGATCCAGTGGACTTCGGTGTATGCGCGCTGGGCGGCGTACTCGACCCGCGCCATCTGGGCCGTGTCGCAGACCTCGCGGTTGCTGGCGTCGTTCCTGGTCAGCGCGACGGGCGCACATCCGGAGCCCAGGATCCCCACGGCCAGCGTGGAAAGCAGCAGCACTGTCTTCATGGCATGCCCTCCTTGCCACGCCATCATAGGAGGGCAGTGTGCGCGGCGCAAGGGCCGCCTGCGCCGGAGCCACCCGGCCCCGCTCCCGGGAGTTGCGGCGATGGCCTCAAGGCGAGCGCGAGGCGAAGGTGTTGCAGTCGCGCAGGTCGCCCGACTGCAGGCCGGTCTTGAACCAGTGCGCGCGCTGTTCCGCCGAGCCGTGCGTGAACGAGTCGGGGGCGACGTAGCCCTGGGTCATCTTCTGGATGCGGTCGTCGCCGACGGCCGCGGCCGCCTGCAGTCCACTGTCGATGTCGTTGGTGTCGATCAGCCCGCGCTTTTCGGCAAAGAACGCCCAGACGCCCGCGTAGCAGTCGGCCTGCAGCTCGAGGCGCACCGAAAGTGCGTTGGCGGTGCGCTGGTCGCTGCGCTGCGTCTGCGCGTCGAACTGGCGCATCGTGCCGAGCAGGTTCTGGACGTGGTGACCGACCTCGTGCGCGATCACATAGGCCTGGGCGAAGTCGCCGGGCGCCCCGAAACGCGCGTGCAGTTCGCTGAAGAATGTCGTGTCGAGGTAGACGTCGCGGTCGCCCGGGCAGTAGAAAGGACCGACCGCGGCTTCGGCGCGTCCGCAGGCCGATGGGGTAGACCCGCGGAACAGCACGAGCTTGGGCGGCTCGTAGCGCGAACCCATTGCCTTGAAGACGGCGCCCCACACGTCCTCGGTGTCGCCCAGCACGCGTGCGGAGAAGTCCTTGTTGGCCTCGCTTTGCGACCGGGCTTCCGGCGGAGCGCCGTTGGTCCCGGGGCCGGTCTGCGGGCCGTAGCCCGGCGCGGGCGCCGACTGCGTGGCAGGCTCTCCGCCCGTCCCGCCACTCAGCAGGCCGAGCATCTCGATCGGATTGATGCCGAAGAGCCAGCCGACGATGACGATCAGGATCAACGCGCCGCCGCCGAGGCGCATGCCGCCGAACGGAAGGCCGCCGCCTCCGCCACCGCCGGAACCCTCGGGCGCGCCGCCGGTACGGTCCTCGACGTTGTCGCTGCGCCGGAAATCACCCCATCGCATGGCTTGGCTCCAGTGTCAGGGCTTCAGCGAACGATAGAGGAACGGCAGGCTGACGTCCATCCGGTAGTCGATCGACGAATGCGTGTCGTCGAATTCCTCGTAGACGTGGGGGATGCCGTGCTGTGACAGGCGTTTCGAGAGCACCCGCGCGCCGTAGTGGAGGTGGTACTGGTCGCGCCAGCCGCAGTCGACGTAGATGCCGCGCAGCGACCGGAGATTGTCCCTGTGGTCGGCGACCATGTTGACCGGATCGTGGCGCAGCCACCGCTTCCACCGCGCCGGAATGATCTCCCCGGTCTCGAGATTGAAGGGGACGCGGAAGCCTAGCGGTGCCTTCGGATCGGGATCGTAGGTCGCCGCCATGGCGAGATTCATCAGCGCGTGCGCCTCGGCATCCGACAGCTTGTCGCGCGACCAGACATGCTCGAGGAAGCGCCTGACGCGGCCGTCGTCGCGGCCGTCGCCTGCGCCGTGCTCGTCGTGCCGCACGTCGATCCGCCCCGGTCTGCGCGGGCGTCTGCGAAAGCGGTCGAGCTCGTTGAGCGTTCGGGGCCAGTCGGTGTAGTAGCAGAAGTCGAACAGCGCATCACCCGAGTGGTCGGCGACCGCGCCCCAGTGGCTGGCGTAGCGCATGCCATGGACAATCGCTCCGTAGCCCCCCGAGGACTTGCCGAAGCATCCGCGGTGGTCGCGCGAGGCGAGCGTGCGAAACTCGCGGTCGACGAAGGGAATCAGTTCGCGGGTGAGGTAATCGGCATAACGCCCGATCGCGCCGGAATTGACGTACTGGTTGCCGCCCATCGATGTGAAGCAGTCGGGGAACACGAAGATCGTGGGACCCATCCGGCGCTCGGCGATCAGGCGCGCCGCGCGCTCCGGCACGTTCTCGTCGAAAGGCCGCCAGTTCAGGTGGGCGAGCCCCGACCCGGTGAACCCGACCAGGTCGAACAGCACCGGGTAGCGGCGACCGCGTCCGGCCGTCCTGCCGCGGCTCGTGCCTTGGTCGTAGCCGGGCGGCAGCCAGACGGCGAGCTTGCGCAGATGCGGATCGCCCAGAGGATTGTCGGCGAGCACCCGGGAGTCGAAGTCGAGGACCATCGTGGTCCCGGCAGCGTGCGTCGTTGCCTTGCGTGTCATGGCGTGGTCTGTGGTCGTGGGGGGGCGCCGGGATTGTGCCGGGGGTTGGGTCGCAGGGCAATGCGCGCGCGACAAGGCTAGAATCGCAGCTTTTGCCCGCACCGATGACATCGACGGTTTCCGGCGCCACTCGTGCGCGCCTCGAAGCGATCAGCCGCACCGAGCTGTTCGCGAGCTTCCTCAAGATGGGCCTGCTGGGATTCGGCGGCGTGCTGCCGTGGGCTCGCCGTGTCGTCGTCGACGAGCGACGCTGGCTGAGCGACCGCGAATTCGTCGAGTTGATCGGCCTCTGCCAGGTGCTTCCAGGCCCGAATGTCGTGAACCTCGCGGTCATCATCGGCACGCGCAGCCGGGGCGCGACCGGCGCGCTGCTCGCGGTGTCGGCGATCCTGTTCGTGCCCGTCGGGATCATGCTGGTGATCGCGACGTTCTACGCGCATGTCGCGGGCAATCCATGGGTGCGCGACGCGATCGCCGCGGCGTCGGCGGCGGCGGCGGGCCTCATCCTGGGAACGGCCACCAGGCTGCTCGTGCAGGCGCGTCCGCCGCTGCGCGGCATGCTGACCGGCGGCGCCGCGTTCGTTCTGGTCGGCATCCTGCACCTGCCCCTGTTGTGGGTCATCATCGTGCTGATCGCAGTCGGCGTGGTCGCGGAATGGCGGGCGTCCAGATGACACCCACGATGCACGCTCTGGCCGAGTTGGCCATCCGGTTCTCGGCGCTTTCGCTGGTGGCAATCGGCGGCATCAACGCGATTCTTCCCGAGATCCACCGGGTCGTCGTCGACGTGCAGGGCTGGATGACCAGCGCCGAGTTCGCGCGCCTGTTCGCGCTGGCGCAGATAGCGCCGGGGCCCAACGCGATGGTCGTCGCGCTGATCGGCTGGAAGGTCGCGGGCGTCGCCGGTGGGCTGGTTGCGATGGCTGCCGCCTGCGGGCCGTCGTCGCTGGCCTGCTACTACGCATGGCGCTGGTCGGACCGCCTGCAGGAATCGAGATGGCGGGCGATCGTCCAGCGCGCGCTCGCGCCCATCGCGATCGGGCTGATCATGGCCAGCGGCTACACGCTGGCGCAGGGCGCGGACCGCTCGCCCGGTGCGGTGGTGCTCACGATCGCCGCCACCGCCGCGCTCGCGTTCACCCGCATCAATCCGCTATGGCTGCTTGGAGTCGCCGCACTGGCCGGCGTCTCCGGGATCGCGTGAGCGCCGGTTGAGGAGCGCGGGGGCGGCGGCTCGCGCGGGCGTCCCCGGGCCCGCGCCCTCCTATTTCGACTTCGCCCGCTTCGCTTTCGCAGCCTTGCCCTTTTCAGGGTCGAGCATCGAGCCCCGGCAGCGCGGCGCGCCACAGCGGCAGGCATACGCCGCGAGCACGCGCTTCGTGAGGCGCCCGGGGACGTTCAGCTTGTAGTCGTAGGCGAGTTCCTCGCCGGCGCGGATCGTGCGTTTCGCAGCGATGATCACGCGCCCCTGATCGTCCTCGTAGGGCTCGCAGTTGGGCTGGCAGCTGTGGTTGATCCAGCGCGCCGCATTGCCCCGCACGCCCGCGTCGATCACGCGGCCGTCGTTCAACTCGAACAGGAAGGTGTGGTAGGGGTTGTCGGGATCGCTGTCGGGCAGCTCGTCCGCCGCCTCCATCGAGATGCGCCGGCCCCGGTACTCGACGATGTCGGCGCCATTGCGGATCGTGCGCGTGGCGAACACGCCGTGGCCGTGGATCGGTGAATTTCGCACTGCATAGGCGCGGGTGCTGCGGGCGGAGGCACCGGAGGAGGGTGTGCGGGGCTTGACAGGCATCGGATGCGAACGTGGAGGGGTTGTCCGGGGCGCCGGATTGTCGCACGGGGGCGCATCAGCCCGGCACGGCGCCAATCAGCGTCAGCGCGATCGGCGTGGTCACCGCGGCGAGCGCCGTCGTCACGACGATCGACGACGCCACGGCGCCGCCAAGCACGTCGAACTGGCGGGCCATCAGGTACACGTTGGCGCCCACCGGCAACGCAGCCAGCATCACGACCGCCGAGGTTTCGAGCGGTGGCAAGCCGATCATCCGTGCCAGCGTCCAGACCGCCAGCGGCTGCGCGACGAGCTTGAGCGCCGCGATCGCAGCGCTTTCGCGCCAGCCTGCGCGCACGCCGAATTCGGCCAGCCCCATGCCCAGCGCGATCAGCGACAGCGGAACCGCGGCCTGGCTCACCATCTGCAGCGTCTGGTCGACGACCGGCGGCAGCGGCCAGTCCAGGAATCCGAACCCGGTGCCTGCGAGGATGCTCGCGACGACGGGATTGCGGAGCACGCCGCGCCCGGTCCTCGCGATCCCCGTGAACGACAGGTCGCGATGCTTTGCCCATTCGACCGACACGGTGACGAGCGTCCACAGCGTCAGCGAGTTGAACACGAGCACCAGCGACACCGCTGGCAGCGATGCCTCCCCCAGCGCGACCTTGGCGAGCGGGATCCCGAGCAGCACGTTGTTCGAGAAGATGCCGCCCATCGCGAACACCGATTGCGTGGCGCCGTCCATGCGGAACGCCGACGCGCCCAGCGCGCGTCCCATCGCGTAGACGACGAGGCAGCCACCGAAGAACGCGATCAGCAGGCGGGCGTCGACTCGCGGCAGTCGCGAGAAGTCGCTCATCAGCCGGAACAGCAGCGTCGGCACGGCGACGGTGAACACGAAGCGCGTCAGCGCATCGGACGCGCTGCGCGGCCAGCCGAAGCGCGTCAGGACGTAGCCGAGCAGCACGAGCAGGAACAGTGGCGCCGTCAGCGCGACCAGGTGCAACAGCATGCGCGTGCGGCGAGCGGGTCCGCCTCAGCCGCGGGGACCGATCAGCGCAAGGAACTCGTCGCGCGTCGCCTGCGATTCCCGGAAGGTGCCGAGCACGGATGAGGTGATCATCTGCGAGTTCTGCTTCTCGACGCCGCGCATCATCATGCACAGGTGTTGCGCCTCGATCATCACGCCGACGCCGCGCGCGTCGATCGATTCCTGCACCGCGTGGGAGATCTGCTCGGTCAGGCGCTCCTGCAGCTGCAGCCGCCTTGCGTACATGTCGACCAGGCGTGCCAGCTTGGAGACGCCGAACACGCGACCGGTCGGGATGTAGCCGATGTGGCAGCGCCCGAAGAACGGGAGCATGTGGTGCTCGCAGAGGCTGTAGACCTCGATGTTCTTCACGATGACCATGCTGTTGGTCGTCTGCGTGAAGATCGCATCGTTGATCACCGTCCCGATGTCGGTGCGGTTGCCTGAGGTCAGGAACGCGAGCGCTTTCGAGACGCGCTCGGGCGTCTTGAGGAGTCCCTCGCGCTGCGGGTCCTCACCCAGGGCCTCCAGCAGTTCCCGGGTCAGGCGCTCGATTCTGTGGACGTCGATGGACATGGCGTGACAGTCGTGGGGGCAAGGCAGGCACGGGCCGGTCCGCCGCCTTGCGGGCGCACAGTATGGAAGATCGGCCCAGGCGATGCCAGCGTCGATGCAACCTGGACCTCGCCGGCGACGATGGACCGGCGGCCCGCCGGGCGGAGCATCTCCCTGCGAGCGGCCACGTGCCGGCCGGGTGCCGGTGGCCGCCGGGATATGCGATCATCGTTCGCAGCGCCCGGGCGCCGAAGGGCAGATTGCATCGGAGATCGATCGAATGGAATGCGCCGCTTGCGGCAAGGAAATTGCGCAGACTGCGCGTTCTTGCATCCACTGCGGTGCCGTGCAGCCGCTGGCGACCGCGGGGGCCGGGCGCCCCGCGGGCGAAGCGGCCAATGCACCGGGAACCGCAGCGGCTACGCCCGCCGCGCCGCGACGCAGCGGCTCGGTCGCGTTCACCATCGGGGCCTGCATCGCGATCGGGCTGGTCGCGGTCGCTGCCTGGCGCGTGCTGGACAGCGGGTCGCCTCCGCGCGAGGCGCCGGCATCGGGGAGCCCGTCGACGAGCGTGCCGACGGGGGAGCCGCCGCCGCCTGCCGACCAGAGTGCGGCGCCGCTTCCGGCCCCCGGCGCCCTGCCGCCCCTGGGCGCGGGCAAGCCCTCGACCGAGACCGGCGGCAGCAGCGATGCCGCTGGCGCCGAGACCCCGCCCCTGGAGGAGTCGGCCGCGATGGCGGCTAGCGCTCCCGCCGCTGCGGGCGGCAGCTCGCCTCCGGCGAGGGCGGCCAAGGCTGCGCGTCGGCCCGGCGAGCACGAGGCTGGACAGCGCCTCTCCCGTCCCGCGCGACCTGCGGTTGCGGCGAGGCCCCCGGCTGGTGCGGCAAAGCCGGCTGCGACGGCCAAGCCGGAAGTGCCGGCAACCAAGGCGACACCGGCCACGCCGCCCGATCGCTGGGCGCGAATGGAAGCGGACCTCGCGAAATGCACACGCGAGGATTTCATCAATCGCGTCATCTGCGCCCAGCGAGTCAAGTTCCGCTATTGCGGTGACTACTGGGGCAAGGTTCCGCAGTGTCCCGGCAGTCCGGCCAGCGACCACGGATAGCGCGCGACCGCCGGTCAGCCGCGGCCGACGTAGGGCATCCTGGTCGCCATCACCGTCATGAACTGGACATTCGCATCGAGCGGCAGGCTCGCCATGTAGACGACCGCGCGGGCGACGTGGGCGACGTCCATCCGCGGCTCGGGCGCGATTTCGCCATTCGCCTGCGGGACGCCGATGGACATCCGCGCGGTCATGTCTGTCGCGGCGTTGCCGATGTCGATCTGCCCGCAGGCGATGTCGTACTTGCGGCCATCGAGCGAAGTCGATTTCGTCAGGCCCGTCATCGCATGCTTGGTCGCGGTGTAGGGCGCGGAATTCGGTCGGGGCGCATGCGCGGAGATCGATCCGTTGTTGATGATCCTGCCGCCGCGGGGCGACTGCGATTTCATCAGCCTGATCGCCGCCTGCGTGCACAGGAAGGCGCCGAGCAGGTTGGTGTCGATCACGCTGCGGATCTGGTCGACGCCGAGGTCCTCGAGCGGCGCCGCGGGCGCGCTGATCCCGGCGTTGTTGAACAGCAGGTCGAGGCGGCCGAAACGCGAAGATACCGCGTCGAACATCGCGCGCACCGACTCGGGCTGCGTGAGATCGGTGGCCACCGCCAGCGTCCGGGCGCCGTTGGCCCCGGCTTCGCGAACCGCCTCGTCGAGCGCCGCCTGGCGGCGGCCGGCGAGTGCGACGTGGTAGCCGTCCTCGAGCAACGCCAGCGACGCCGCCTTGCCGATGCCGCTTCCTGCGCCGGTGACCAGCGCGACACGCAGTTGTCCGTCCATCGTCGTCCTTCGGGGCGTGGGAACGCCGACGGTAGCACGCCGCGCAGCGCGCGGCGTCCTGCCTCGAACGCTAGGAGCTGGCCGCGGCGGGCTGCCCGCGCGGCGCGAGGCGGAGCTTGCGGGTGCCGGGCGGCGCGAACAGCGCCGGCGCCGCGATCGCGTGCCCCTGCGCCATATCGATGCCCGCGCGGCGGACCGCCTCGAGCGTCGCCGGCGTCTCGACCGATTCAGCGATCGTCTGCTTGCCCATGACCCGGCCGATGCGATGGATCGCCTCGACCATCGCGCGCGTCCACGGGATCCTGCAGCATGTTCCGGACGAAGCTGCCGTCGATCTTCAGGTAGTCGACGGGCAGGTGCTTCAGGTAGGTGAACGACGACACGCCGACGCCGAAGTCGTCGAGCGCGAACCGGCATCCAGGCGCGCGCAAGGCGCCGATGAACTGCTCCGCCCGCGACAGGCTCGTCACCGCGGTCGTCTCGGTGATCTCGAAGCAGATCGTCGAATGCGGAAGGCTGAAGCGCGAGAAATTCTCGCGCACGTAATCGAGGAACTGATCGTCGCCGATCGACGCCCCGGACACGTTGATCGCGTAGGTGCACGCGCGCAGGGCGCTGTCGGCGGCGATGCGCTCGGCCAGGACCCGAAACGCGCTCCGGATGACCCAGCGGTCGATCGTCGGCATCAGATGGTAGCGCTCGGCGGCCGGTATGAACTCGATCGCCGGGATCAGCTCGCCGCGCTCGTCGATCAGCCGCACCAGCAGCTCGTGGTGCCGCGCCTCGCCGGCGGGCGCATTCAGGACCTGCATCGGCTGGGCGTAGAGGCACAGCCGGTCCTCGGCCAGTGCTCGATGGATCCGGTTCACCCATTCCATCTCGCCGCGGCGCAGGGTCACCTCGCTGTCCTCGGGACGGTAGACCTGCACGCGGTTGCGTCCCTTGTCCTTCGCGAGGTAGCACGCCGCGTCCGCTGCGGACAGCACGCTCGCGAGGGTGTGCGGGGCGTCGGCGAGGTTGACGAGCCCGATGCTGACCCCGATGGTGAACGCGCGGTTGCGCCAGGCGAAGCGGAAATCGACGATCGATTTGCGCAGGGCCTCGGCGATGCGCAGCGCCGGCGCCGGCGGGCAATGCGGCAGCAGGACGCCGAACTCGTCGCCTCCGAGGCGCGCGAGTACGTCGCCCTCGCGCAGCTTCGGGCGCAGCAACGCGCCGATCTGCCGCAGCAGCTCGTCGCCCGCGGCGTGGCCGCCGGTGTCGTTGACGACCTTGAACTGGTCGAGATCGAGGTAGAGCACCGCGTGCTGCGCGCCGTCGTCGGCGGGGCGATCCACGATGGCGCGGACGCGCTGCTCGAACTCGCGGCGATTGAGCAGTCCCGTCAGCGCGTCGTGGCTCGCGAGGTTCGACAGCTGCGCCGCGTACCGGCGCTCGCGGCTCATGTCCTGGATCACCAGCACCGCGCCGACGATCCTGGCGCTGCGATCACGGATCGGCGCGACGCTGTGATCGATCGCGATCGACTCGGCGCCACGGCAGAGCAACACGACGTTGCCCTCGGCCTCGACGGTCGCGCCTTCGGCGAGCGCGCGGGCGACCGGGTCGGGAATCGGGGCGCCGGTGGCTTCGTCGACGATCGCGAACACCTCCGCCACCGGACGACGCCGGGCTTCGGCGTTGCGCCATCCGGTCAGGCGTTCGGCCACCGGGTTCAGGTACTCGATCAGCGCATCGGTGTCGACGGTGATGACGGCATCCGCGATCGACGCCAGCGTCACCTGCGCGCGCTCCTTTTCCTCGAACAACCTCAGTTCGGCCGGGTCGCGCTCGACCTCGCGAGCCATGCGGTGCAGGGCGACGCGCGCGCGAGCGAGGGCGACGACGGAGAGCGCGAGGGTCGCGACGAGCGTGGCCGCGAGCAGCGGCAGCGTGAACGGCCCCGGGCCCGCGCCTGCCGCGGGCGAGTAGGCGATGACGCCGAGCGCCGCGCAGGCAAGCGCAGCGAGCAGCGCCATCGCGCCGACGAACGGCCATGCGATGGCGACCAGGCGCCTGTCCGCTGCGGACACCGATGCCGGGATCGAGGCGTCGTTCATCTTGGGTCTGCGTGCCGCGCGGCATCGACATTCGGCATCGCAACATCGGGGGCGGCGGGCGGCTTGCGCGTCACCGGATTCTCGCATGCCTTCCGCCAGTTGTCGTGGCGCGACGGTGAAGTCCACACCGCCCAGTGCAGCGCCGACAGCGACGTGGGATCGGCGATCAACGCCGTCTTGTCGGCAGGCGACAACGCGTCGGGACCTTCGCGCAGCGCCCGGTCGACGCGGGCGGCGGCCTCGCGTGCGTAAGGGAGGATCGCCGGGCGCGCAACCGCCTGCGCGCATACCAGCGCGTTGACGACAGGATCGACGACGGCGGTCGAGAAGTCGGCCGCGGGCGCCGCGTGATGCCAGTAGCGACGGGTGGCCTTGATCTCCGGCGGCGGGTGCGATTCTTCGGGGATGAGGAAGAACCGCCGGCGGCGGAGCTTGCGCCCGAGTCCCGCGCGACTGGTGATCACCGAGATCGGCACCGACAGGATCAGCGCGCCGACGACCGGAAGGAGCCACCACAGGAAAGACGGATTGAGCCACCAGACGAACGCTGCCCAGACGACGCCGAGCAGGGTGTGAAGTCCGTGGCGCCGCAGCGCGTCCAGCCATCCCGTTTCGGCATCTTCGCGCGGCGGCGATTTCCAGCGCACCGATCTTCCGGCCAGCGCGGTCACGACGAACCGCGTGTGGAACAGCATGCGGATCGGCGCCAGCAGCGCCGAGATCGTCATCTCTCCGATCAGGCTCGCCGGCGAGATGCAGCCGCCCACCGTGCGCCGATGCTTCGCGCAGCGCGACGCGCAGGGCGGCGAGGACCTTGGGAAGGAACAGCAGCATCGCGGTCGCGGAGAACAGCGTCACCGCCCACTCGGGACGCCATTCGGGCCACACCGGAAAGAGCTGGTAGGGTTGGACGAAATACGTGGGCTCCAGCAGCGTGTGCACGGCGAGCAGCACCGTCGACAGGATCAGGAACAGGAACCACAGCGGCGCCGACAGGTAGGCCATGACGCCGGTCATGAACACCGCGCGGTGCGCGGGATGCAGGCCCTCCATCCAGAAGAAGCGGAAGTTCATCAGGTTGCCCTGGCACCAGCGCCGGTCGCGCTGACAGCTCGTCGATCAGGTTCGGCGGCATCTCCTCGTAGCTGCCCGGAAGGTCGTAGGCGATCCAGACGCCCCAGCCGGCGCGACGCATCAGCGCGGCCTCGACGAAGTCGTGCGACAGGATCTCGCCGGAAAGCGCGCCCGCGGCCCGGCAGGCGGCCGAGCGCGCAGTGCCGCATGAAAGGTGCGACGCGGATGATCGCGTTGTGGCCCCAGTAGTGCGACTCGCCGAGCTGCCAGAAGTGCAGGCCGGCGGTGAACAGCGGTCCGTAGACCCGGGTGGCGAACTGCTGGACGCGCGCGTAGAAGGTGTCTCGGCCCGCGGCGCGCGGCGCGGTCTGGATGATGCCGGCGTCGGGGTTGGCCTCCGTCATGCGCACCAGCGTCGTCAGGCAGTCGCCGCTCATGACGCTGTCGGCGTCGAGCACGACCATGTAGCGGTAGTTGCGCGCCCCAGCGGCGGCAGAAGTCGGCGATGTTGCCGCTCTTGCGCTTGATGCGGTGCTGGCGCCAGCGGTAGAAGATGCGGCCGAACCCGCCGACCGCGCGGCAGAGCTTCGCCCAGGCGTGCGATCTCGGCGACGCGCATGTCCGGATTGCTGCTGTCGCGACAGCACGAAGAAATCGAAGCGGTCGAGCGCGCCGGTGTCGCGCAGCGACTCGTAGGTCGCGCGCAGTCCGGCGAACACGTCGCGCCACGTCCTCGTTGCAGATCGGCATGACGATCGCGGTGCGCGCGTCCTCGGCGGATCGCCGGGCGCTCGTCGCAGCAGGCTCGCCGCGAGATCGCAAAGCGGTCGCGCCCCGACACGAGCAGCACGAAGCCCATGATCGCCGGTCCAGAAGCCGGCCGAGACCCAGCCGAAGAGGATCGCGAACAGCGCGAGGACTCGCGATCTCGAGCGGCTGTCGGCCGTGGTAGGGCAGCACCCGCGTCATGAACTCGGTCGCGACGACGGTCTGCGCCGACGATCAGGGCGAGCAGCAGCAGTCGTCGCCGCGCGGCTCGCCGGCGCCAATGCGCCGCAGGATCGGCGCGCGCCGCGCTGTCGGGTTCGGGAGGACAGGCGTCGCCGGACAGCGCACGATGTGCACGACGTGCCGGCCACGCCTGCGGCGCCATCGAGCTGCTGGCGAGCGGCGGGTCGTATCGAGGCGCTCGCGGCCGTGGACGTCGCGCGTCAGCAGCGGGCCCGCGGGCGCTCGCGGATCGCCCTGCGCCAGCCGGATGCGCTCACCGATCGTCGCTGGGCAGGATTGGCCCCGGCCGCGGCCGCACTGCCCAGTCGCGCGTGCACGTCGGCGAGCACCGGCACGATCGACTCGCCTGCGGCGAGCGCATGCGCCTCGAGCTGCGCGCGCCGCTCCGCCGCCAGAGGCAGTCGCGCGAGATAGCGCTGCAACGCGCCTGCGATGCCCGCGCCCGCGCTCAGCTTGCCGGGAGGATGTAGCTCCATGTCTCCGACAGTATCGCGTTGCCGCTGCGCAGGAAGGCGCGCAGTTCGACCGGCTTGCTCGTCGTCGCAGGCGCTTGACGCGCAGGCAGACGCCATGCCGCCGGTCGCGTCGTTGCGGAACGGTGTTCGACTCGATCAGCGTCGACGTTCGCGTCGACGGTCACGACCGCCTTCACCGTCGGCGTCGACGGCCGAGCTTGCGCAGCGCCGGGCCCTCGAAATCGACCATCGAGCGCGATGCTGTCGTCGGGCTTGCGCATGTAGCCGTGGCCGCGCCGCGTCTGCGCGACCCACGCGCAGCGGCGGGCGCGTCTCGTTGTCCTTCTGCCACAGCAGCCGGTACTCGAGATCGAGCGGCTTGCCCGGCTGCGGCGGAGCTTGTCGGGCACCCAGTACGCGACGATGTTGTCGTTGGTCTCGTCGGGCGTCGGAATCTGCACCAGCTCGACGCGGCCCGCGCCCCAGTGCCCCTTCGGCTCGATCCACACGCTCGGGCGCAGTTCGTAGCGCGCCTCGAGGTCCTCGTAGCTGGCGAAGCTGCGGTCGCGCTGCATCAGGCCGAAGCCGCGCGGGTTCGTCGAGCGCGAACGAGGTGACGAGCAGGCGCTTGCGGATTGACCAGCGGGCGCCAGATCCACTCGCCGGTCGCCGCCTCGATCGACAGGCCGTCGGAGTCGTGCACCTCGGGGCGGTAGTCGTCGATGCCGGGCCTGGTTCTCGCCGAAGTAGATACATGCTGGTGAGCGGCGCGAGGCCGAGCTTGCGCGACGGTCTGCGCGGAGGAAGAGCCGCGCGGACGTCCATCGACGGTCTCCACGCCGGGCTTCAGCACGAAGCGGTAGGCGCCGGCCGCGCGCGGCGAATCGAGCAGCGCGTAGATCGCGCAGCTCGTCGCGCGGACGGCGCCGGACGCTCGATCCAGAACTCGGTGAAGCGCGGAAATTCCTCGCCGGACATCAGTGCCGGTGTCGATCGCGAGTCCGCGCGCCGAGATGCCGTAGCGCTGATCCTTGGCCAGCGCGCGGAAGTAGCTCGCGCCGAGGAACACCAGCACCTCGTCCTTGTACCTGGGCGTGTTGATCGCGTAGTGGACGCGAAAGCCGGCGAAGCCGAGGCCGCGCAGCGCCCTGGGGTCGATGCTTGTTCGTGCCGTAGTCGAACATCGACGGGTCGAAGCGGATCTCGCGCACGCCCTCGGGTCCGATCTCGTTGATGCGCACCGGCTGGTCGTAGTAGAGCCCTCGTGGAAGAACATCAGCTCGAACGGCAGCTTTGCGCGCGCGCCACCAGGCGCGCTCGGGCTTGAAGCGGATGTCGCGGTACTGGTCGTAGGTCAGCGCCTGCAGGGCGTCGGGAAGCTTCGCGGAAGGCCTCTTGTACGACGTCGCGGCGAGTTGCGCTGCACGCTGCGCGACGTCGTTGAAGTCGAACGCCGAGGCGACGCCCGCGGACGAGACGGCGGCGAACGCCAGTGCAGAGTGCAAATGCCGGTAGCAGCGTCGACAGCGATCCGCGGAGGGGGGTGGAGCGAGTTGATGCAGGCATAAATTGCGATTGTCGCTCACCGAGGTTCCCGGTCAGCGCGTGGAATGCAACCTGCGCGCGGGAGGGCGCCTTCGCGCGAAGCGCCGATGCCAAGGGGGACGCAGCGGCGCTGCGTCAGGCTGCAGCCGGGACCGCGTTCAGAAGCAGATCCTCATTCCGAAGTGCCGGCCGAAGCCGCTGGTGCAGATCGTCGGGCCCCAGTAGACCCACGGTGGCGTGCTCCAGTAGTCGCCTGCGGGATACCGTACGTATGGCCCATAGTAGGGCGCGGGAGATTCGTCTTTCCTCTCGAGCGGCGGAACGAGATGGCACGAGTCCCGCGCGATCTGCCTCGCGATCTGCCATTCGCGCCACTTGAGCAGACGATCGCCTTCGTCGGCGGTGATGTCGCCGCGCGCGATGCGCGAAATCGGCGCTGCGACGTCGCGCGGACCCAGCCTCCCGGCCGCGACCTGTTGCCGCAGCCCGACACCGAGGCTTTGCCGGCGGATCCTGTCATCCCCGCGGTGGCAATGGACGTTGCTCCATGGGTCCGCGCAATGTGCGAGGTCAATCTTCGCAGGCGCGCGGTGCATTGTGAACATGGGAACTCGGCCCCAGATTGACATGGCGTCGGGCCCTCTGGGCCGCGACCGGTCGATCGCCGATGGCGACGAGCGACCGATTTCCTGCAACAGCTTGCAACATTCGACGGGGACGGCAGCGATGACTCGAACGAACATGAATGCCTGGATGACCCGGCTGCTGATCGCCTTGGCGTCGCTCGCGTGTTTCGGCGCAGCCGCACAGGTTTCGTCTGCGGTCGAGGAGGGGGATCCCCCGATGCGCGTCGGGCGCCTCGCCTACTACAGCGGCGATGTCAGCTACTCGCCGGCCGGGGACGAGCAATGGGTCCGTGCGCAGGTCAACCGGCCGATCGTCATCGGAGACCGGCTGTGGTCGGACGAGGATGGCCGCGTCGAGGTCTCGATCGACGACGGGTCGTGGTACCTCGGTCCCGCCACCAGCGTGACGGTGTCGAACCTCGACGACCGCACGACGCAACTGCAGCTGCAGCAGGGCACGCTCGACGTCAGCGCTGCGCCGCCTTCCGGCGGGCAACGTCGTCGAGATCGACACGCCGAACGTCGCGTTCTCGCTGACGCGCCCTGGGCGCTATCGCATCGACGTCGATCCGGATGGGGGATCGACGGCGGTGATCGTGCGCAACGGGTCAGGTATCGTCTACGGGGACGAGACCTCCTACGTCGTCACCGGGGGTCAGGCCTATCGGTTCTTCGGAACGGACCTCGCCGACAACGAGTTCGTCGCGCCGCCGCCGTACGATGCGTTCGATCGCTGGACGGCCGAGCGCGAGCGGCGGTACACGAATGCGGTGTCGGCGCGCTATGTGTCGCCGGAGGTCGTCGGCTACGCGGACCTCGACAGCTATGGGAGCTGGAGCACCGTCGCGAGCTACGGCAACGTGTGGTTCCCGCGCGAGGTCGCCGTCGGCTGGGCGCCGTACAGCTACGGGCATTGGGCTTGGATCGATCCTTGGGGATGGACCTGGGTCGACGACGCGCCATGGGGATTCGCGCCTTTCCATTACGGTCGCTGGGTGCACGCCGACCGCGGCTGGGGCTGGGTGCCGGGTCCGGTCAACGTGCGGCCGTATTACGCGCCGGCGCTGGTTGCATTCGTCGGAGGTTCCGGGTTCAGCATCTCGATTTCGGCGGGACCGGCGATCGGGTGGTTCCCGCTGGGACCGCGCGAGGTCTATCGCCCGCCCTATCACGTGAGCCGCGACTATTTCCGTCGGGTCAATGTCAGCAACACCGTCGTCAACAATACGACGATCACGAACATCTACAACAACGTGAATGTGACGCAGGTCAACTACGTCAACATGCGCGTCCCCAATGCGGTGACGGCGGTTTCGCCGACGGCATTCGCGAGTTCGGAGCAGGTGCATCGCGTCGCGCTGCCCTTGACGCCGGCAGTGATATCAGCCGCCCGAGTCGAGTCGCTCGCGCGGATCGTGCCGGCGCGGTCCGCATTCGTCGGGGCGGCTCCGCTCGCGCGGACCAAGCCTCCGGCGGCAGCCGAGCGTCGGCCGGTCGTCGCGCGCATGGCGCCGCCGCCGCCGCCGCTGCCGATCGCCCGCCAGTTGCCGGCGCTCGAGCGCAACCCCGGGCAGCCGATGAATCGCGCCGAGGTCCGGACGCTGCGTGCAGAAACGCCCGTCACCGCACCGGCCGTCAGGATCGTCGGAGGGCAGGTCAAGCCGGCGCCGACGACGTCGCCTCCCGTGCAGCGAAGGACCGTCCCGTCGGCGGCGCCTGCGACTCCGGCGCGCAGCGTCGTGCCGGCGCCCCTCCAGGCGCCCGCGCGCAGCCCAGTCGCCGGCGGCCCAACGCGGCGATAGCTCCGGGCCAGCCGCCATCCGAGACGCGCAGAACGGGCGAGGTGGTGCGGGAGGTGACGCCGCCGCCGCAGCGCGTCGTGCCGCAGGCGAAGCCGGTGCCCGAGTCGAGGTCCAGCCCGCAGCTCCGCACCGTACCCGAACCGCGGCGGCGCCGCAGGTCCGCCCGGCACCCGAAGCGAAGCCGGCGCAAACGCGCGAGATCCGCGCACCGCAGGTTCAGCAGCGGGCGCCTGAACGCCCCTCGGCGGTGGTGCAGCAGCCACCCAAGACGCGGGCCGCTCCGGCACCGCAGGCGCGACCCGCTCCGGCACCGCAGGCGCGACCCGCTCCGGCACCGCAGGCGCGACCCGCGCCCAAGCAGGAAAAGCCCCGGCAGGGGGCCGGGAAGGAGAAGGACAAGGACACAAGGACGCCAAGGACGCCAAGGACAAGGAGCAGCGCCCCTGAGGACGCGCCAGGGGGCGGCCGCCAGGTCGGGCGGTACCGACGCGCCCGCCCGACGGACGGGGCGGCCGCGGGTCGCATCCGCGCAGCGCGGCTGCTACAATCGCAATGACAACGTCATAGCGTGCGAGCGCGCGACCATCGACCGCAGCGATGAAATGCAGGATCTGCAAGAGCGCGACATTGCCCGGGGCGCGGCTGTGCGGCCCATGCCGGGCCGCGCTCAATCGGGCGCGTCACGCCGGTGCTGCGGCGGCGGCGCTGGATGCATCGACGATCACGGCGGACATCCGCGGCGGGACTCCGCCGGGTGATTCGCGCCCCGGCGTCGGCGCCGGCTCGGGACCGAAGCTGCGCCGCTGGCCGGCGGCCGTCATGATCGCCTCGGTGATCGGCGCGGCTACGGCCTATACCTGGCTGGGAAGCGGTGCCGGGCACCGGTCTACAGTGGCGGTCGTGCTTCCGGCCGGTCACCCGGCCCCGGCCCGGGCGCCCGACGCCGGGCGCGGTCCTGCCGAGACCGCCCCACCCGCTGCCGCTGCCGTCGGCGGGACCCCCTCGGAGCCTGCGCGCTACGTCAAGAGCCGGGAGCTGATCGGTCGCCCGCTCCCTGCGTCACCGCGCAGACCCCGACCGGATGTCGCCGCCGATGCGCAGGCGAATGCAGCAACGCCAGCCGACGCGGCAGGCGCCGTCGATGGCGGCGCTGCACGAGCACCGGATGTCGTCGCTGCGAATTCCATGGACACGCTTCAGGCCGTCGCTTCCCCGGACGACCGCCTGCAGGCACTGGACGACGCACTGGCGCAGTGCGGAGGCAATTTCATCGAGCGCATCGTCTGCGGCCAGCGCGCGCGCTTCAGGTATTGCGACGGCTACTGGGGACGCGTTCCCCAGTGCCCGTCCGGCGCAGTCGCCGACAACCGCTAGGGCGGCCGCCGGCGCGTCGCCAATCCCTCTCAGCGGATCGACACGCCCGAGGGCAGACCGGAGGTCGACATGTCCCCGCCAGTGTCGCGCGGGACGGTGATCGACGGCAGGCGTATGCCACCGCCGACCGACTCTGACGCCGGACCGGGATCCGTCCGGCTCCCGAAACGCAGCGCAGGCCGCATTCCGGCGACGATCTCATCGACTGTCGCGGGCTTGTCGCCGGTCGCGAGGTGTCGCGTGTCGATCGACGGGCAATCGTCGGTGTCCATCGCGATCAGCTGGTCGCCGCGGGCGCGCATCGCATCGCGCGCGGGGGCGCCCCGGTCGCTCAGATCGACCGGCGATTGCAGGTTCTGGTACACGACGTTGTTGGTCCGGTCGACGACCATGTAGCAGTTCAGCGCCCAGGCGGGCGCTGCTGCGAACAGCAGGCCCGCGACCGCGGCGCGCAGCCAAGCGTGACGGTACGGCATTTCGGCTCTCCATCGAAGGCGCCGGCACGGTGCGGCGCTGCAGCCCATCGTATGCCGCTGTCATCGCCTTCGCAACCAAATGCCGACGACGGGCTCGATCGGCGGGGTCGGGCCGGACGGGAATGACACGGCCCCGCCCTTGCGGGCAGGTCCTGACGATCGGTTAGCACCCGATCCCCGAGCAAAGGAACTGCGCCGGCCGGTACCCCCCGGCCCGACCCATCTTCCGATGCCGGGGCGGCCGTAGAAACCGCCTCTCCGCCCGCCGGTGCGCGGTCAGGCGTGGCGCGGATCGAGCGCGTCGCGCAATCCGTCGCCCACGAGATTGAACGACAGCACGAGGAGGAAGATCGACAGTCCCGGCCACAACGCCATCCACGGCGCGTTGTCGATGTAGTTCTTCGCCGTGTTGAGCATGCTGCCCCAGCTCGGCTCGGGCGGCTGCTGGCCGAGCCCGAGGAACGACAGGCTGGCCTCGGCAATGACGGCCGCGGCGATGGCGAGTGTCGCCTGGACGAGCAGCGGGGGCACGATGTTGGGCAGGACGTGGCGCAGGGCGACTCGCCACGGCGGATTCCCGATCGCGCGCGCGGCAAGGATGTATTCCTCGGCCTTGACCGCCAGCGTCGTTCCGCGCGCAAGGCGGATGAACGCGGGGGTGGCCGAGATGCCGATCGCGATCATCGCGTTCTCGAGGCTGGGACCGAGAAAGGCCGCCAGCGCGATCGCCAGGATCAGGAAAGGGCAGGCGAGCAGTGCGTCGGTCATCCGCGAGATCAGCATGTCGGTGATCCCGCCAGCGTAACCCGCGAGCAGTCCCGTGGGCACGCCGATCGCCAGCGAGATCAGCACCGAGACGACGCCGGCGAGCAGCGATGCGCGCGAGCCGAAAATGACGCGCGACAGCACATCGCGGCCGATCTCGTCGGTGCCGAGCCAGTGGGCGGCGGAGGGCGCCTTGCGCACAGCGGCGAAATCGGTCGCGATCGGATCGTAGGGGGAAATCCAGGGCGCGAAGATCGCGATGCCGACGAACGCCACGATGACGGCCAGCGCGATCGCCGCCGCGGGCCTGCGCAGGAGGCGGCGCAAGGCATGGGGGCGCGGCGCGGCGGCGCTGCCTGCGGGCAGTTCGCCCGGCGCGACTTCCGTGGTGGCCGCGCTCATTGGTAGCGGATTCGCGGGTTGACGACGGCGTAGGCGATGTCCGCGATCAGGTTCAGCACGATGTACGCGGTGGCCGTGAACATCACGACGCCCTGCACGACGGCGTAATCGCGGTTGAAGACGGCGTCGACGATCAGCTTGCCGAAACCGGGAATCGTGAACACCTGCTCGGTCAGCACGGCGCCCGAGAGCAGCGTGCCGAGCTCCAGTGCGCCCAGCGTGATGATCGGGATCAGGCCGTTTCGCAGCGCGTGCTTCATGATGACCCGGCTCTCGGGTACGCCCTTGGCGCGCGCCGTGCGGACGTAGTCCGACGACAGCACCTGCAGCATCGCGCTGCGCGTGTGGCGCATCAGAACGGCGGCGATCGCATTGCCCAGCACGAAGGCCGGCATGATCATCGACGCGATGTTCTCGCGCAAGTCCTCGAACGGGCTCACGTAGCCCGACGCAGGGAGCCAGCCCAGCGTCACCGAGAACAGCAGGATCAGCATGATCCCCAGCCAGAAATTCGGCGTCGACAGGCCCCACAGCGCCACGATGTTGGCGCCGTAGTCCCAGGCGGTGCCGCGCTTGACCGCCGACACGACGCCGGCGGGTATGCCGATGACCAGCGCGATGACGATGGCGAAGGCACCCAGCTCGACGGTCACCGGAAGCTTCTCGAGGATGAGCTGCAGCACCGGTTGCTGGGTGCGCAGCGATTCCCCGAGGTCGCCGTGGAGCACCCCGCGCACCCAGTACAGGTAGCGCAGCGGCAGCGGCTTGTCGAGGTGCAGCGTTTCGCGCAGGTGGGCGATGACCGAGGGGTCGCGTTCCTCGCCGGCGAGGATCATTGCCGGATCGCCGGGGAGGAGCTGCTGCAGCCCGAAGATCAGCATCGACACGAAGACCAGTGTCGGGAAGATCGTCGCGACGCGGCGAACGAGGAATGTCAGCATGCGACAGCCGGTGCCCGCATGCCGGCGGCGCGCGCCGCCCGCGCGCGGCCGGCATGCCGGGGCGAGGTGCCCGGGAGTCTCAGCGGAAGCGGAGGTCCTGCACGCGCACCAGCCCGTCGGGGTTCGGATGGAATCCCGTCAACTTGTCGGTGTAGGCCCACAGCCAGTGCCGGTGATACAGGTAGATGATCGGCCGGTCCTTGAGCACGATCGCGGCAATCTCGCCGAAGATCTTCCTGCGCTCGGCGAGGTCGCCCGTCGTGCGCGAGCGCTTCAGCAGCTCGTCGACCTCGGGCTTGCAGTAGCCCGCGTAGTTCAGCGGCTGCTTGCAGGCGTCGAAGCTGTAGATGTTGCCGTCAGGGTCGGCACGGCCGCTCCATGCGAGCACGTAGGCGTCGAACTGGCCCTTGTCGGCGAGGTCGAGGGAGGTCGCGAACTCGGTCGACTGGATCTTGACGTCGAATCCAGCCTCCTTGGCCATCGCCTGCACGACCTGCGCGACCCGCTGGGCATCGGCCGTCGTCGGTGTCATCAGCGTGAAGCTCGGGTTCGTGACGCCGGCTTCCTTCAGCAGTTCCCTGGCGCGCGCGAGGTTGCGTGCGGGGATGGGAACGTTCTTCGCATAGAACGGGTTGTCCGGGGCGACCCATTGGTTGCCCGGATCGGCCTCGCCATCCATGGCCACCTGCACGATGCCGTTGCGGTCGAGCGAGAGCTCGAAGGCCTCGCGCACGCGCGGATCGCGCCCCAGAGGATTCTTCTGCGCCTGGTCGCTCTTGCCGACATTGATGGTAATGCCCTGGTAGCCGATCTCGGTGATCTTGGAGACGTGCAGGCGCGGATCACCCTTGATCTGCGGCAGGTCGGACGCGGCCACGCGCTCGATGAAATCGAGCTGGCCCGAACGCAGGTTGGCCAGCCGGACAGTCGAGTCCGGGATCGGCAGGTAGACGATCTTGTCGAAGTGGATCGCCGACTTGTTCCAGTAGTCGGGGAAGCGCTCGAGGACGATGCGATCCTGGGCCACGCGCTCGACGAACTTGTACGGACCGGCGCAGACCGGCTTGCTGCCGAACTTGTCGCCCTCGGCCTGCGCGACCTTGGGTGCGACGATCATGCCGGCGCGATCGGCAAGCTGGGCGAGCAGCGGTGCGAACGGCGCGGAGAGGTTGAGGCGCACTGTCGACGCGTCGACGACGTCGACGCTCGAAACCGGCGCAAGCTCCCCGCGGCGGTTGGATCCCGGCATCGTCTTGTGGCGCTCGATGCTGTACTTGACGGCGGCCGCGTCCATCGTTTCGCCGTCCTGGAACTTGACGCCGCTCCGAAGCTTGATCGTCAGCGCCTTGCCGTCGGCCGACCACTGGTAGCTGGTCGCGAGCTGCGGCACGATGTTCAGCTTGTCGTCGATGTCGAACAGCTTGTCGCACATCGCCGAGAACACGATGCGCCCGACGAAGGTGCGTGCGAGGGTCGGATCGAGGACATCGGGGTCCTCTGCCAGCCCGATGCGCAGCGTCTGGGCCTGCGCGCCGACCGCAGCGGTCACGAAGAGGAACGATGCGAGGAGAAATCGAAATCGATGGGTGCGGGTGCGCATGGTCTCTCCCTGAGGTCGTTGGTGGGCTGCGGTCGCGCCGGAAGCGCGGCCCGCGGGTGGTGTCGGGCGCCATTTTGAGGTAAAAGACCAGCGACATCCATTCGCCGCTTACTTTCGGATGCGGCATCAGAGAGGACGCCCACTTGGCCAAGCCAAATTTCGAATTCCAGAAACGCCAGAAGGAGTTGGAGAAGAAACGCAAGAAGGAAGAGAAGAAGCAGCGCAAGCTCGATCGCGCTGCCGCACAGCCGGCGGACGGGGCCGAGTCCGCGGACTCCACGGCTACGCCCGCCGAGCCCGGTCTCTGACCGGCCGGAAGGCCGTCCGGCAACTGCCTCAGGACGCCCTGCGCGCCAGGGTGGCGAGCCAAGGCTGCGCCTCGCGGGGGAGTCCTGCCGGGCGATAGTAGTGATCGAACAGCACGAGCCCCGCCGCTTCGAGCTGGCGCTTCCACGCGGCCGGGTCGTGATAGACGCTGTAGCGGCCCCGGCTCCAGCCTTCCTCATTGCCGCCGCGGGGAATCGACGCGAACAGCACGCCGCGCGGCCTCAGCGCCGCGCGCAGCTCGCCCAGGACACGGGGCAGGGCAGCGGTCGGCACGTGCTGTAGCGTCGCATTCGCGAAGATTCCGTCGAAGCGGGCGTCGGGCAGGGCGAGCGACAGGAAGTCCTGTTGCCAGACCTCGCAGCCGCTGTAGTCGCGGGCCATCGCGACGAACCGCGGGGTTCCGTCGAGGCCGATCGGCTGGTGACCGCGATCGCGCAACGCGCGCAGGTCGCGTCCCGGCCCGCAACCGAAGTCCAGGATCGCGAACGGAGGCGTGCCCTCGATCGCCGCGAGCAGCGCATCGAGGTTCTGGCTGACATCGTGGTCGCGCGTGCCTTCCCAGAACGTCTGCGCCCGCAGCTCGTAATCGGCGAGCGTTGCCGCGGCGATCGCGGCGAGGTCGTCGGTGGTGCCGGTTGCGGCCATCGCCGGCTCAGGCCCCGGGCGCGGTCGCCAGCGCGCGCTCGATCACGCGGATCGCGTGCAATGCATCGACGCGACCGCTCGCGCGCGTCCCGTCCGCGATCTGGTGGCGGCAACTCGTGCCACTGGCGACGACGAGAGCGTCCGGCCCGGCGGCGCGCACGGCGGGAAGCAGCGATGCTTCGGCCATGCGCATCGACACGTCGTAGCGGGCGCTCGCGTAACCGAACGCTCCCGCCATCCCGCAGCAGCTCGATTCGATCGGTTCGACGGCGAGGCCGGGAACGAGGCGCAGGGCCGCGTGGGTCGCCGCCGCTGCATCGAAGGCTTTCTGGTGGCAGTGGGCGTGCACGAGGGCGCGCTTTTCGGGAAGCGGGCCGAGCGCGAGCTCGAGCCTGCCGGCAGCGTGCTCGCGCACCAGGTATTCCTCGACCAGCAGGGACCGCGCCGCGACGCGCTGTGCCGCTTCGGGGAGACCCAGCACCAGGAACTCGTCGCGCAGCGACAGCAGGCACGACGGCTCGAGGCCGACGACGGTCGCACCCCGCGTCACCGGCCCCTCCAGCGCCTCGACGACGCGCTTCGCTTCTCGCCGCGCCTGGTCGACGAGGCCGTGGGCGAGATAGGTCCGCCCGCAGCACAGCGGACGTGAGGGCTCCGCGTCACCCGGCGCCGGCGTCGCGATGTCGACGCGGCAGCCGGCCGCCCGCAGGACGGCGAGCGCTGCGTGCGCGTTCTCGGGCTCGAAGCGGTCGGTGAAGGTGTCGACGAACAGCACGACGTCGGCGGCCCCGTCTCGCCCGTTGCCACCGCCACCCCGGTCGCTCGCGTGCCATTCGCGCAGGAACGTGTCGCGCCGCCAGCGCGGCAGCGAGCGATGGCGCGAGATTCCGGTGATGCGCTCGGTCAGGCGCGCGAGCCCGGGAACGCGATCGCGCAGGTTGAACAATCCGGGAACGCGCGAAGCCCACGGCGCCCAGTGCGGAAGCGAAGCGATCAATCTATCGCGCGGCACCAGGCCGTGCCGGCGCTGCCAGTGGTGGAGGAACTCGATCTTCATCCTCGCCATGTCGACACCGGTCGGGCATTCGCGGCGGCATCCCTTGCAGCCCACGCACAGTTCGAGGGCTTCATGGACCTCGTGGGACGCGAGGTCGTCGCCGAAGCGTCCTGCCAGCGCTGCCCGCAGCGTGTTGGCGCGCCCGCGGGTCAGGTGGATCTCGTCGCGGGTCGCGCGATAGCTGGGACACATCGTTCCGGCGTCGAACTTGCGGCAATGGCCATTGTTGTTGCACATCTCGATGGCCTTGGCGAACCCCTGCGCGGGATCGCCGCCGGTGCCCGGTGCGCTCAGCGTCGCGGCCACCGGATCGTTCTGCACGTTCCATGCGGACCAGTCGAGCGCCGTGGCGAGCGCAAGCGTACGGTGACCGGGCGGAAAGCGGAACAGGCGCGGGTCGTCCATCCGGGTCGACCGGACGATCTTGCCCGGATTCATCATGCCGGCCGGATCGAACAGGTCCTTGATGTCCTCGAACGCGCGCGTGAGGCGCGGGCCGTACTGCCACGCGACCCATTCGCTGCGCACCAGCCCGTCGCCGTGCTCGCCCGAGAAGGCGCCTTTGTACTCGCGGACGATCGCGGCGGCTTCCTCGGCGATCGCGCGCATCTTCACCGCCCCGTCGCGCCGCATGTCGAGGATCGGCCTCACGTGCAGCGTGCCCACCGAGGCGTGCGCGTACCACGTCCCGCGCGTTCCGTGGCGCGCGAAGATCTCGGTCAGCCGGTCTACGTATGCGGCCAGATGCTCGAGCGGCACCGCGCAATCCTCGATGAACGACACCGGCTTGCCGTCGCCGCGCATGCTCATCATGATGTTGAGGCCGGCCTTGCGCACTTCCCACAGGGCCTTTTGCGCAGTGGTGTCGGTCATCGCCACCACCCGGCCCGGCATTCCCTGGTCGCCCATCGTCGCCTCGAGATCGGCGAGCTTGCGGGCGGGGCCCTCGGGGTCGTCGCCGATGAACTCGACCAGCAGGATCGCCGCGGGCTCGCCGATCAGCGCGGGCCCGATCACCGGCCGGAACGCGGCATTCGCCAGCGCCAGGTCGATCATCGTGCGATCGACGAGCTCGACCGCGGAAGGACCGAGCTGCACGAGATGGCGCGTGCATTCCATCGCCTGGTGCAGCGTGTCGAAACTGACCACACCGAGCGCGCGGTGGGCGGGGAGCGCGGCGAGGGCCAGCGTCAGCGCGCGCGTCCACGCCAGCGTCCCCTCGCTGCCGACCAGCAGGTGGGCGAAATTGACGCTCGCGTCGTCGGTGTAGGGACGCACGCTCTGCGGGTTGAAGACGTCGGCATTGTAGCCTCCGACCCGGCGCAGCAGCCTGGGCACGACGCGGCCGATCTCGTCGCGCTCGCGCACGCCGATCGCGTTCAGGCCTGCCACGAGGTCGCGCAGCCGCGGTGCCGCGTCGCCCATGCGCGACTCGGTGGAAAAGCGCGCCTCGGTGCCGTCGGCGAGTCTTGCGTCGATCGCGACGACGTTGTGGACCATGTTGCCGTAGGCGAGCGAGCGCGAGCCGCAGGAGTTGTTGCCCGCCATGCCGCCCAGCGTGCACTGCGCCGAGGTGCTGACGTCGACCGGAAACCACAGCCCGTGCGGGCGCAGCCAGGCGTTGAGCGCGTCGAGCACGATCCCCGGCTCGACGGTGACGGTCCGACCCTGCAGATCGAAATCGACGATGCGGTCGAGGTGCCTGCTGTGGTCGATGACCAGCGCGGCGCCGACGGTCTGCCCGCACTGCGAGCTGCCCGCCCCGCGCGCCAGCACCGGCACGCCGAGTTCGCGGCACACGTCGAACGCGGCGCGCACGTCGTCGTCCGATGTCGGCACGAGGACGCCCAGCGGTTCGACCTGGTAGATCGAGGCATCGGTCGCATAGCGCGCGCGCGATGCAGGGTCGACGAGGACGGCGCCGCGCACGGCGGCGCGCAACCGTCGCGCAAGACCGTCGTCCGCACCGCGCCGATGGAACACCAGCGGCTGCGCGCGTGGGAGTGTCATGCTCGGGATGTTCGTCGGGGCTTCGGGGTCGGCGCCGTTCGAACGCGTCCGCGGCACCGCGCATTATAGGACGCAGGTCGGCGGACGCTCGGCGGCCTCGCGTCGATCGACCCTTGTGAATGTTGAGGTTCGTTGTGTAGTATGCGCGCACAAGACGCCGCTCGACCCTGCCGCAACTCGCGGCGGGCGAATGAAGGCGCGGTTGCGCTCACCCCAGGAGGAATCTCGATGGAACACCCTATCGCCCGTGCGGCGCGCGTCCGCGCCATTGTGCCGTTGCTGGCAGCGTTGTGCCTCGGCGTCTTCGCCCTGCCCGCGTATGCGCAGCTCGAGATCAAGTTCGGCCACGTCGGCCACCCCGGCTCGCTGTTCGACAAGAGCGCCGAGGAATTCGCGAAGCGCGCCAACGCCGCGCTCAAGGGCAAGGCCAAGGTCGTCGTCTACGGGTCGAGCCAGCTCGGCGGTGACAAGCAGATGCTCCAGAAGCTGAAGCTCGGCACGCTCGACATGGCGCTTCCGTCGACGGTGATGAGCTCCGAAGTCGACCTGCTGGGCTTCTTCGAGATGCCCTACATCGTCAAGGACCGGGCGCACATGCATCGGATCGAGAAGGAGATCTTCTGGCCGTCGATGGAGCCCGCGATCGAGAAGAAAGGTCTCAAGGTGCTGGCGGTCTGGGAGAACGGCTTCCGCCAGATCACCAACAACAAGCATCCGATCCGGGTACCGGCCGACCTGCAGGGCATCAAGCTCCGCGTGCCGCAGGGCAAGTGGCGCGTCAAGATGTTCGAGGCCTACGGCGCGAACCCCAGCCCGATGAAGTTCTCGGAGCTCTTCACCGCGCTGCAGACCGGCGTGATGGATGGCCAGGAGAATCCGTTCACCCAGATCTACTCGGCCAAGCTGCAGGAGGTCCAGAAATACCTGTCGCTGTCGAGCCACGTCTACACGCCGGCCTACGTCACCGTCGGGATCGAGCACTGGAAGACGCTGCCACCCGACGTGCGCAAGATCCTCGAGGACACGGCCAAGGAGACGCAAGCCTACGTCTACACGACCGCCGAGCAGGACGAAACCGATCTGCTGGGCAAGCTGAAGGCGGCGGGCATGCAGGTCAACGAGGTCGACAAGGACGCGTTCGTCGCCGCGAGCAAGCCGATCTACGCGGAGTTCGAGAAGGAAGTGCCGGGCGCCAAGGCGCTGATCGATCGCGCCAACGCGCTGCGCCAATGACGGCGGTGGCGGGCGCGATGCCGGTGGCGCCGGCCGAGCGATGACGGCCGGCGCCACCGGGCGATTCCGCCGGGGATACGAGCGCTTCCTCGAGTGGGTGGTGTCCGCGCTGATGGTCGTGCTCGCGGTCGAGGTCACGCTGGGCGTGGTGTTCCGATTTTCCGGGCATTCGCTCGACTGGTACGACGAGGTCGCGTCGGTGCTGCTCGCCTGGCTGACGTTCTACGGTGCTGCGCTGGCGTCGCTGAAGCGTGCGCACATCGGCTGCCCCGAACTCGTCGACGCGCTGCCCTGGCGCTGGCGGCGTGCGGCGGGCATTCTCGTGCAGCTGCTGGTCATCGCGTTCTTCGTGCTCCTGGGTGCAGTCGGCGCGTGGATCATGCCGGTGCTCGCGACGGATTCGCTGACCAGCCTGCCGCAGGTGCCGATGAGCGTCGTCCAGTCGGTGATCCCGATCTCGTCGGTGCTGATCATCATCTCCGAGAGCCTGCACCTGATCGACCTCCTCGGACGCGGCGAGCCTCCGCCCGCCGAGGCGCCGGCGGTATCCGAAGCCCTGCAATGAAGAAGGGGCCTGCCCGGTCATGAGCTCGATGCTGCTGGTGTTCGTCGCGGTGCTGGCACTCGTCGTCATCAACGTTCCGATTGCCGTGTCGCTGGGGATCATTGCCCTCATTGCGATGGTTGCCACGCACGGCCTCGGGATCCTGCCCAACCTCGCGCTGGTCACCTACGGCGGCGCGACCAGCTTCCCGCTGCTCGCGATCCCGCTGTTCATCCTCTCCGGCGCGATCATGAACGCATCGGGGATCTCGCGGCGCCTGATCGCTTTCGCGTCCTCGATATTCGGATGGATCCGCGGCGGGCTCGCCCAGGTCTCGATCGGGGCGTCGCTGTTCTTCGCCGAGATCTCGGGCTCGGCGGTCGCCGACGTCGCCGCGCTGGGCTCGATCCTGATCCCGGGCATGAAATCCAAGGGTTATCCGGCGCCGCTCGCCGCGGCGGTGATGTCGTCGGCCGCGACGCTCGCGGTGATCATCCCGCCGTCGATCCCGATGATCCTGTACGCGGTGATGGCAGGGACCTCGGTGGTCCAGCTGTTCGTCGCCGGCATCGTGCCCGGGATCATCGGCGGCGCGGGGCTGATGGGCATGGCGTACTGGATGGCGCGGCGCTACGACCTGCCGCGCGAGGAAGCGTTCTCGTGGGCGCGCGTGCGCAAGACGGCGCGCGAGGCGCTGTGGGCCTTCCTGCTGCCGATCATCATCCTGGGCGGCATCTTCGGCGGTGTCGTCACGGCGACCGAAGGGGCTGCCCTCGCCGTCGTCGCGTCGGTGTTCGTCGGGCTGGTCATCTACCGCGAGCTCGACCTGGCCCAGTTGCGGCGCGCCGTGCTCGAAGGCGGCGTGCAGACCGCAGTCGTCATGCTGCTGGTCGCGACCAGCGCACTGCTCGGCACCTACCTGGCCGAAGTGCAGGCGCCGCAGCAGCTTGCGCATGCCGTGGCCGGCATGACCCACAACAAGTGGCTGGTGCTGGCGATGCTGAACGTGCTGTTCCTGCTACTCGGCATGTTCCTGCATTCCGCCGCGGCGATCATCCTGGTCGTACCCGTCGTGATGCCGCTGGTGCAGGCGGTCGGCATCGATCCGGTGCACTTCGGGCTGATCGTCACCGTCAACCTCGGCATCGGCCAGCAGACGCCCCCGGTGGCGAGTGTGCTGATGGTCGCGAGCTCGATTGCCAAGGCGTCGGTCTGGGAGGTGACGCGGATCAACATCTGGTTCATCGCGGTGCTGGTCGGCGTGCTGCTGCTGGTCACCTACGTTCCCATCACCGGCATGGGCCTGGTCGACCTGTTCTATCGATGAGCGAGGCGGCAGTGAGCGACACCATCCTCGTAGCGCGCGACGCCGCAGTGGCGACGGTCACGCTGAACCGCCCCGCGAAGCTCAATGCGCTGACCCGGGACATGTGGCGAACCCTGGGCACGACGATCGATTCCCTTTCGACCGATGCGCAGCTGCGATGCATCGTCGTGCGTGGCGCAGGGGAGCGCGCCTTCTCGCCGGGCAACGACATCGGCGAATTCGCCCGCGAGCGGTCCAACAAGGAGCAGGCCCGCAGCTACGGCGCCGTCATGCACGCGACTGCCCGGGCGCTCGCCGCCTGTCCGATTCCCCTGGTCGCGCAGATCCACGGCATCTGCGTCGGCGGGGGTCTCGAGATCGCCGCGATGTGCGACCTGCGGATCTGCGGCGAGAGCAGCCGCTTCGGTGCGCCGATCAAGAACCTGGGCCTGGTCATGGCCTACGCCGAGATGGCGCCGCTGGTCCGTCTGGTCGGCTCGAGCATCGCTCTCGAGATCCTGCTCGAAGGGCGCATCTTCGACGCTGCCGAGGCATTGCGCAAAGGCCTGGTGTCGCGCGTGGTTCCCGACGACCGAGTCGCTGCCGAGGCGGCGGCCGCCGCGGGCCGCATCGCCGACGGCGCCCCGCTGGCCGCGCGCTGGCACAAGAAGTTCGCTCGCCGCCTTGCCGATCCCGCGCCGATCTCGGCCGCCGAAGCAGACGAGTGTTTCGACTGCTTCGACACCGACGATTTCCGCATCGGCTACGCTGCGTTTCTCGCCAAGACGAAGCCCGGGTTCACGGGGCGCTGATGGCCGCGACAGGTCGCACTGCCGCCGCGCCGGCGTCGTCGGATTCCGCCGGGAGTCGGCATCCCGGTCCGCTGTCCGGGATGCGCGTGCTCGAACTCGCCCAGATCATGGCGGGCCCGACCTGCGGCATGCTGCTCGCCGACATGGGCGCCGATGTCGTCAAGGTCGAGAAGCTCCCCGGCGGCGACGATTCGCGCAGTTATAGCGAGCCGCGGGTGAACGGCGTCTCGGCGCCTTTCCTGGCGCTGAACCGCAACAAGCGCGGCATTGCGCTGAACCTCAAGCATCCTGCGGGTCGAGAAGTGCTGCTGCGCATGGTGCGCGACGCAGACGTGCTGACCGAGAACTTCCGGGGCGGCACGCTCGAGAAGCTCGGGCTGGGCTACGGCGTGCTCTCGGCGGCGAATCCGGGCCTCATCTACTGCGCGATCTCGGGCTACGGGCGCAGCGGTCCGGACGCCGACAAGGGCGGCTTCGACCTGATCGCGCAGGGCTACGCAGGACTGATGTCGATCACCGGCGAGCCGGACGGGCCCCCGGTCAAGGCGGGCGGATCGGTAGCCGACATCAATGCAGGCATCCTCGCGGCACTGGGCATCCTCGCCGCCTACGCGCACAAGCTGAAGACGGGGAAAGGGCAGGTCGTCGACACCTCGCTCGCCGAGGCCGCGCTGCAGCAGACCTACTGGCAGGCGGCGATCTATTTCGCGACGGGGAAGTCGCCGGGACCCACCGGTTCCGCGCACCTCCTTACGGCACCGTACCAGGCCTTCGCCGCTTCCGACGGCTGGATCAACGTCGGCGGCGCGAACCAGGCGAACTGGGAGCGGATCGCCGAGGTGCTCGGCCACCCCGAATGGCGCGACGATCCGCGCTACGCGACCAACTCGGCGCGGATCGCCAATCGCGACGCGCTGGTCGCGTCGATGAATGCGGTCCTCGCGAAGCGCAGCCGGGCCGAGTGGGTGGCGGCGTTCGATGCCGCCGGCGTGCCCGTCGGACCCGTGCACACGATCGGCGAGGCGGTCGAGCACCCGCAGATGCTGGCGCGCGGCATGATCGTCGAGACCGAGCATCCGCAGGCAGGCCGCACGAAATCGCTGGGCTGCCCGATCCACTTCTCTGACACCCCGACGCAGGTCACGCGCCCGGCGCCGCTGCTGGGCGAGCACACGCGCGAGCTCCTGCGCGAATACGGCTATGCCGAAGGCGAGATCGACGCGCTGGTCGCCGACGGCGTCGTGGAGTCCGCCGGCGGTCAGTGACCGACGTAGACCGGTGACGGTTGCGTGAAGTAGGCGTGCAGGATGTGATAGACCGTCCGGTAGTTCTTCTGCTGGAAGCTCGCGTGCGAAATGCCGGCCATCACCGAGAACTGCTTGTCCGGATTGGGCAGCCGCTTGAAGAACTCGATCAGGTCGTCCAAGGCCGCGATGCCGTCGTACTGACCGCGCAGCACGGCGGTGGGCATGGTGATCCGCGCCGGATCGACGACGGGCAGCTTC
Organism: uncultured beta proteobacterium; assembly: GCA_963734515.1. GTDB lineage: Bacteria > Pseudomonadota > Gammaproteobacteria > Burkholderiales > Casimicrobiaceae > VBCG01. Next base: position 306,381 of record CAVTHP010000008.1, read on the forward strand.
GAGCACATGTCGATGTAGGTGCCGTTGGGCATCGAGTCGTCGAGCGCCAGGATCGCGTCGGCGAAGGCGTCGACGACGCGCCGCTCGGCGCATTCCGGATGGTCGCGCTCGAAGATCGAGTACACGAATGCGCGATCGATCGGCCGCCGCTTCTTCGCGATGAACTCGGGCAGCTTCTTGCGCCGCTGCTCGAGGGTGGGCGCACCCTCGCCGGTCCAGACGAACGCGTCGAGTGCAAGCCGTGACACGCGGTCGGGATGGCGCTGCGCGAACAGCGCCGCGCGCAGCGCGCCCGACGAGATGCCGTAGGCCATGACGCTTTCTATGCCGCGCGCCTTGCGCATGTAATCGGTCGCCGCGGCCAGGTCGTCGGCGCCGTTGGCGATGTCGCAGTAGATGTCGCGCGACTTGTCGGAACGCCCGTAGCCTTCCATGTCGACGCACCAGCAGGCGAAGCCGCGGCGCGCGAACCAGTCCATCACCGACGAATCTGACCGCCCGGGTACCCGCAGGTCGAAGGTCGGCTGCGACGCCATCGACGACCCGTGCACGAACAGCACGACCGGCTTGCCATCGGGCGAGCCGGTGAATTTCTCCCACAGGAACAGGCGCACGTCGCCCTTGTTCGTCCAGTGCTCGACGCCCGGGACGGCTGCATCGCCCACCGACGCGCTCGCCATCGTATCCATCGTCGCCCGGCCCTCAGTCGATCCTTGCGCCGGTCTCGTGGATCACCTTCGCCCACAGTTCCTTCTGCGCCATGAAATACGCTCCGAACTCGGCGGGCGTCGAGCCCACGATCTCGGTGCCGACGCTCGCGAAGTAACGCTTGACCTCGTCGGTCGCGAGCGCCGCGACGAGTTCCTTGTGCAGCAGATCGATGATCGACTGCGGGGTTCCCTTGGGGGCAAACAGTCCCATCCAGACGTAGGCCTCGTAGCCGGGGACGCCGGACTCCTCGACCGTCGGCACGTCGGGCAGCAACGGCGAGCGATGGGCGCCGGTGACCGCCAGCGGGCGCAGCTTGCCGTCGCGGATGTGGCCCATCATGCCGGCGATGCCGGGAATCGACATTGCCACCCGGCCGGCCAGCAGGTCGGTCGTCGCCTGGCCACTGCCGCGGTAGGGCACGTGGTTCATCTTCATGCCGGTCTTCGACGCAAGCAGTGCGGCGAACAGGTGCTGCCCGCTGCCGTTGCCCGACGAAGCGAAATCGATCTTGCCGGGGCGCGCCTTGACGTAGGCGATGAACTCCTGGAGCGTCTTCGCGGACACCTTGGGATTCACGACGACAACGCCCGGCTCGCGCGCGATCAGCGAGATCGGCTCGAAATCCTTGACCGCGTCGTAGGGCAGCTTCGAATAGAGCGTCGCGCTGATCGCGTTGGTCTGCGAGGCAAGGAGCAGCGTGTAGCCGTCGGGCGGTGCCTTGGCGACGATGTCTGCGCCGATGGTCGCGCCCGCACCCGGCTTGTTTTCGACGATGACGCCCTGGCCAAGGCGCTTGGCGAGTTCCTTGGCGATCAGCCGCGTCGGCCCGTCCACTGCGCCGCCGGGCGAGAAGGGGACGACGATGCGGATCGAGTGATCCGGATACGGTTGCGCACCGGCCGCATCGGCGACGGGCAGCATGCAAAGGGCGGCGACAGCGGCCACGGCGCTGCCGGCGAGCGCGCCGGTCGCGCGATTGAGGATCGAGTTCATCTGCATTCCACGTATGGCGGGGCCATATTGTCGCGGTGCCTGATGTGATCTGTAAAGCGCGGCGCAGTCGACGCGCCACGGTTTCGCTGCCTCTCCCGCCTCGCTGTCGCTCGGCTCGCTCACTCGTCTCGCTGTCGCCAGGCTCCCTCTCCCACGAAGTGGGGGAGGGCTGGGGCGAGGGCCGCCGCTATGCGGCGTCGCGCTCGCGCCTCGCGACTTCGAGTTTCGCAAAGGCGTCGCGAAGCGCAGTGCGCAGGCCTTCCTCGACGACCGGATGATAGAACGGGAGCTTCAGCATGTCGGCCACGGTGAGATCGAGCTGCGCCGCCCACGCGAGCAGGTGGGCAAGGTGCTCGGCATCGGGCCCGATCATTTCCGCGCCGAGGAGCGCGCCGCTCCTCGCATCGGCATAGACGTGCAGGCGTCCCCTGTTCCTCAGCATCACCCGCGAGCGGCCCTGGTCCTCGAACGACACGACGCCGGTGACGTGCGGGATGTCGCGCACGGCGCGGTGCCCGCCGCCGACGATCGCGATCTGCGGATCCGTGAACACGATGCCGAGCGGCGCCCGCCGCAGGCCCCTGCGGACCTCCGGATGGCGGGCCGCGTTGTCGCCTGCGATTCGTCCCTCGTCGGCCGCCTCGTGGAGCAGCGGGACGTCGTTGTCGACGTCCCCGGCAATGAAGATCGGCGCCGTCCCGCATTGCAGCGTTTCCCGGTCGAAGAGCGGCACGCCTTGCGCGTCACGCTCAAGCGATGTCGCCTCGAGGTTCAGCCGGTCGAGGTTCGGCCTGCGGCCGGTCGCAGCGAGCAGGTAATCGAAGTGCTCGACCCTCGCCTGGCCGTCGAGGGCGCGGTAGCGGACCACGACCTGCGAGCCATCGCGCGTGACCTCGGCCTGGGCATCGGTGTCGAGATAGAACTCCGCGCCGAACACGCGCCGCGCTTCGTCCAGCAGTTCCGGATCCGACAGGGGCCCGACGCCGCCGCCGCGGCCGAAGATCTTGGTTCGAACGCCCAGGCGATGCAGCGCCTGCCCGAGCTCGAGGCCGATGACGCCGGGACCGAAGACGGCGACGCTCGACGGCAGGTCGGTCCACTCGAACACGTCGTCGTTGACGACCAGGCGCTCACCCAGCGCGCTCCACGCAGCAGGCCGCGACGGGGACGACCCGGTCGCGATGACGACGGCGCCCGCATCGATGTTGAGCGAGCCTCCGTCCTTGAGCGTGACCTCGAGCCGGGTGTCGCCGGCGAACCGCGCATGGCCGGCGACCTTGTCGGCGGCCGGGATCGCATCGACGCCCTGGGTCACGAACCCGACGAATCGGTCGCGCTCCCGGCGCACCCGTGCCATCACTGCAGGGCCGTCGACCCGGACGCGTCCTTCCAGGCGCAGACCGAAGGCGTCGAAGCGGTCGATCGAATGCACGGCTTCCGCCGGCGCGATCAGCAGCTTGCTCGGCATGCAGCCCACGCGCGCGCAGGTCGTTCCGTGGATCCCGCCCTCGATCAGCAGCGCGCGTCGGCCGGCGGCCCGGGCGGCCCGGTAAGCCGCGAGGCCCGCCGTGCCGGCACCGATGACCGCGACGTCCGTTCTCGTCAGTTGCATGTGCTCGTGCCTCGATGCGGTTGGTTCGCCAGGTTGCCTTACGCCGCTTTCCGGAGGTAGGCCTCGATCTCCGCCGAACCCCCGATCAGCCGCCCGTTGATGAACACCTGCGGCACGGTCGCTGCGCCGGCGATTGCACCGATGGCGCGGCTGCGAATCATGTGCGGCAGCGGGATCTCGACGTAATCGTAGCCGGCAACGGTGAGCTGCTGCTTGGCCGTCGCGCAGAAACCGCAGCCTTCGCGCGTCAGGATCGCAACCCGGTCGGGCCGGCGCGCGTTCGGGCTCACGTAGTCAAGCATGGTGTCGGCGTCGGAAACCTTGAAGGGATCACCGGGCTCCTGCGGCTCGATGAACATCTTCTCGATCTTCCTGTCGCGGACGAGCATCGAGTAGCGCCACGAGCGCGGGCCGAAATTGAGGTCGCTCTTGTCGACGAGCATGCCCATTCTGCGCGTGAACTCGCCGTTGCCGTCAGGCAGCAGCACGACATTGTCGGCCTCCTGATCCTTCGCCCAGGCCTCCATCACGAACGGGTCGTTGACCGACACGCAGACCATCGCATCGATGCCGTGAGCCTTGAACACCGGCGCGAGCTCGTTGAAGCGTGGCAGGTGCGTCGACGAGCAGGTCGGCGTGAAGGCACCGGGCAGCGAGAAGACGACGACGTTCCGGCCGGCGAAGATCTCGTCGGTGGTGACGCTCGCCCAGTCGCCGTTGCGGCGAATGCGGAACGAAACGTCAGGGACACGTTGGCCGGTCCGGTCCTGCAGTGCTGGCTGGGTCATTGCGACGGCTCCTGGATCAAAGAGAGGGCGATGCCTCGATGTCGCAATGGTCGGGCCGTCATGGCAATAACTCAAGCTTAAATAATAAATTGCGACGATAACAAAGGGTTATGCAACCGCAGCCGCACGGCACCGGGTCCGCGAATTGCTTTGGTCCGGTACCCGGGCCTTGCGCCGGGCGGATCGCGCCCTCGCTGCGCACCCGCCTTGCGCCCGATGCCCTGAACCGAAAGCGACGGAGGCGCGAGTGGCGAAGTGCAGGATGTGCAGCCAGGTGCTCTACGACCGGCGCAAGCTTTGTCAGGATTGCGAGTGGGAACTGGAGTCCGCACAGGTCGCAGCCTCGGGCGGCGACTCGGACCTGCCCTCAGTGGGTACGGCTGACGCCCTGCCGCAATCGGTGCCGCCGGCCGACGCGTCGCAGCCCGACGCTGCGACGTCGTTCAAATTGTGGCGCACAAAGCGGGGTCCGCGCACGACCACTCTCGCACTGGTCGCCGCGGTTGCGCTCGCGATCGTGGCGGGGTTGCACCCGGGGCGCTCCCCGGCGAGATATACGGCATCGGTCATGGAGGGCGTCGACGCGGCAGCGCGAGCGTCGCATGCCAATGGTCCGGGCAGGGAAACGGCCCCGCAACGCAGGACCGAGGTCGCCGCGAACCACTAGCGCCACGGCGCGGGCAATGCGGGGGCCCGAGGCCGCACGGCGCTTCACGCGCGCACAGTGCAGGGGCCCGGGGCCGCACGGCGCTTCACGCGCGCAGGGCGGTCGGCAGCGCCGACGGGCGCGGGGGGAACGCATCGGCGAACGCGCGATCCAACCGGCGGCTCCTCCTGATCACTTCGTGCGACGCTGCGTCGCGTGCAGCAGGTATGCTGCGCGTTTGACGCGCTCCGCCAGGCCTCCGCCCCATGCCACCCGTCACCACCGCGCTGATCGTCGCCAACGTCGCGATCTACCTGCTGCAAACGATCCTGCCCGGGCTGGTCGTGCCCTTCGCGCTGTGGCCGCTGGGCGCATCGCAGGCAGCAGTCGGCGTCGGGTTCTACCCGTGGCAACTCGTCACCTACGCGTTCCTGCATGGCAGCCTGCTGCACCTGGGTTTCAACATGTTTGCGCTGTACATGTTCGGCAGCCCGGTCGAGCAGGTGTTCGGGACCCGTCGCTACCTGATCTACTACTTCGTGTCGGTGCTCACGGCGGCGTTCACCCAGCTCGCTTTCGCCGCGTTCACCGGGGGCATCTACCCGACCATCGGCGCGTCGGGCGGGGTGTTCGGCCTGCTGCTGGCCTACGCGAAATTTTTTCCGCACAACCGCGTGATGCTGCTCTTTCCGCCGATCCCGATGCCGGCGCGCGTGTTCGTCTTCGGCTACGCCGCGCTCGAATTGTTCCTCGGCGTGACCGGCACCCAGGAAGGCGTTGCCCATTTCGCGCACCTGGGCGGGATGGTCGGGGGCTACCTGCTGCTGCGCTACTGGCGCAGCGGGCCGCGGGGTTACCGGCGTTGAATCGAAGGGCGTAGGCAGGGCGCTGTGCCACGTGGTAAAACGGCGCCTGGGAGCCCGTCGCGTCGCGCTGCAGGCACTGGCGGAGGTCGACGGGATCGAGGCGAAAGCGGGGGGCCATGGCCGTCCACCGAAGCCGTTTTCGATGTCCATGCACGATCCTGCCGCCCGAGATGCTGCGGCGCATCGCGTCGCGCGGAACGCGCGCGCAGCGCGAGGCCGCGCTGGCGACGCTCGCGACCGACCAGACGCTGCGCCTCGCGCGCGCGACCCAGCAGCTGCTCGACCTCGGGCCGCGCAGGCCGCCGCTCGGACTGCCCGAGTTCGCGAAGCAGCGCACGATCTACGATGCCGGGCACCAGGAAACGCTGCCCGGGCGTGCGGTGCGCGCAGAAGGGTCGCGCGTGGGCAAGGACGTCGAGGTCAACGAAGCCTACGACGGCCTCGGCGCCACCTTCGACTTCTTCGCGACCGTCTATGACCGCAACTCGATCGACGACGCGGGCATGCACCTCGATGCGACGGTCCACTACGGCCAACGCTACGACAATGCGTTCTGGAACGGCCGCCAGATGGTCTTCGGCGACGGTGACGGCGACCTCTTCAACCGCTTCACCGTTTCGCTGGACGTGATCGGCCACGAGCTGACGCACGGCGTGACCGGCGACGAAGCGAAGCTCGTCTATCTCGGCCAGGCCGGGGCGCTGAACGAGTCGATCTCGGATGTCTTCGGCTCGCTGGTCAAGCAGCGTGCGAAAAAGCAGACGGCCGAGCAGGCCGACTGGCTGATCGGCGCGGGCCTGTTCACCTCCAAGGTCAGCGGTGTCGCCCTGCGCTCGATGAAGGCGCCCGGGACCGCGTTCGACGACCCGGTGCTCGGCCGTGATGAGCAGCCGGCGACCATGGCCGGCTACGTCCACACGACGATGGACAACGGCGGCGTGCACACGAACTCCGGGATACCGAATCACGCGTTCTACGTCGCCGCGATGGCCTTCGGCGGATACGCGTGGGAGAAGGCCGGGCGGATCTGGTACGAGACGCTGCGCGACCGGCGCCTCAAGCAGACGTCGACGTTCCGGCAGTTCGCAGTGCTGACCGCGCAGAATGCGGCGCAGCTCTTCGGGGTTTCGGGGCGGAAGGCGGTCGCCGTGGCGTGGAAGGAAGTCGGCATCGACGTCGGTCGGTGACGCCATGACCATGCGGACGCGCAATTTCGCCGACAGCGCGAGGTGACAGGGTGGCGATGCACATCGATTTTCGAATCGACGGCGGCCTCGCGGCATTTCCCGGTCTCGCGAAGCCCGTCAGCATCGACTGCGCGGCGTTGCCCGCGAACGACGCTGCACGCCTCGACGAGCTCGTGCGCAGGGCGGATTTCTTCGGGGTGCCGCAGCCGGCGGCCGCGGCGCCGGTGCCCGATGCCCGTGCCTACACGATCGCGATCGACGACGGCCTGCAGTGCCGGACGCTCACGCTCGGCGAGCCGATCGCCGACGCGAGCATGCGCGAGCTTGTCGCCGAGCTGCGCCTGCGCGCAGGCGCGATCCGGCGGGGCGGGGGCAAGCGATGAGATCGCAGGCCTGGCTGGGCGCCGCTGCGCTGTGCGCGGGCTGCGTGACGCTCGATCCCGGTCCGGAGGTGACCGGCAAGCCCGTCGGCGAATTCTTCGACGAGCTGAAGGCGGAGTTGCGGGAGGTCCACTGGCGGGTGAGGGGGCACGCGGCGGCATGCGGCAGCGCCGAGCCGCGGGAGGTCGACCTGCGCAATGCGTCGGTGACGCTGGACATGCGCCGGGTCGCCGAGGCCAGCGTCGATGGCGAGATCCGCCTGGTTGCGCTCCCGCTCGCGGGCACCACATCCACCCCGAGCCTGTCGGGATCGGTGGCGCGGCGCTCGTCGCAGGACATCACCATCAAGCTCGAGGTCGCCGGCGATGCGCCCGTCCACGACATCGACGAGGCGTCCAGCGCGCGAAGCCCGCTCGCCCAGGCCGTGAACGCCTCGATCGACGGCTTCGTGCGCTCGAGCGCCGACGCCCCCTGCATCCGCCTGGCCGCGCTCAAGCTGCAATTCGTCCTCGACGTCGAGCGCGCCGCCGGCGGCGGCTTCAAGATCGTCGTTCCGGCGGCCCAGCTCGCGGCCGAGGGGGCCCGGCGCGAGGTGAACACGCTGACGCTGAGCTGGGACAGGATCGTCTCCAATGCGCTGCGCTGAAGGCACCCCTTGCGCTGACGCGCCGGCTGCGTATGCTTGAGGCGCCAGCATCCGGCGAGGAGGGTCGGGCATGCCGATACGATCGCTGCGTTCGATAGTCGCGGGGCAGACGCCGATCACCGCGTCGAAGACGACGAGCGTCGTCGACGCCGCACGCCTGATGAAGCGGCACAACGTCGGCGCGCTGCTGGTCGTCGACGGGACGCGCCTGATCGGGATCTTCACCGAGCGCGACGCCCTGTTCCGACTGCTGGCCGAAGGGCGCAATCCGGCCCTGACCTGCGTCGCGGACGTCATGACCGCCCAGCCGCAGACCGTCCATCCCGACGAGCCGTTCGGCAACGCGCTGCGCATGATGTATGACGGCAAGTTCCGGCACCTTCCCGTCGTCGAGTTCGACCGCCCGCTGGGCATGGTGTCGGTGCGCGACGCGCTCGACCAGGACCTCTACGAGCTGCGCGTCGGTCTCGAGCAGCGCGAGACGATGCGCGACTGACCGTGCCAGCCGCCCGGCGCCGGCCGCCCACTGCCACAACCCCACACCCAGGAGACAAGGATGGCCTCGCATACCTACAAGCTGGTGGAGCTCGTCGGCTCGTCGCCCAGCAGCAGCGATGACGCGATCAGCAATGCGATCAGCAAGGCCTCGGCTACAATCAAGCATATCGACTGGTACCAGGTGATCGAGTCGCGCGGCCACGTCATCGACGGCAAGATCGCCCACTACCAGGTGACACTGAAGATCGGATTCAGGATCGAGTGACCTGGAACCGGCTCCCGCGCGCCCCCATCTGGCGGGCGTGATTCGCCCGATCGGTTCCTCGTTGCAGCCCAGCGCTTCCTTTCATCCCTCGGTACGGGACTGGTTCGACCGTCAGTTTCCGGCACCGACCCCGGTCCAGGCGCGCGCCTGGCCGCTGATCCAGGCCGGGCGCCACGCGCTGATCGCCGCACCCACCGGGTCGGGGAAGACGCTCGCGGCTTTCCTCGCCGCCGTCGACTCGCTGCTGGCGCAGGGCCATGTCGGCGGCCTCAGTGACGAGACTTTCGTCGTCTATGTCTCACCGCTGAAGGCGCTGTCCAACGACGTCCACCGGAATCTCGCGCTGCCACTGGCGGGCATACGCGAGGTGCTGGCGGCGCGTGGCGAGCCCGACGTCGACATCCGTACCCTGGTGCGCACGGGGGACACGCCGCAGCACGAGCGCGAGGGCATGCGCAGGCGGCCCCCGCACATCGTCGTCACGACCCCCGAGTCGCTGTACGTGCTGCTCGGTTCCGAATCGGGACGCCGGATGCTCGCGACGACGCGCACGGTGATCGTCGACGAGATCCATGCGCTCGCATCCGGCAAGCGCGGCAGCCACCTCGCGCTGTCGCTCGAGCGCCTGGACGCGCTCGCCGGCCGGCCGCTCCAGCGCATCGGGCTGTCGGCGACGCAGAAGCCGATCGAGGACGTGGCGCGGTTCCTCGTCGGCGCGCATGGCGACTGCGCCATCGTCGACATGGGGCACGTGCGCGAGCGCGACCTCGCGGTCGAGGTGCCGGCGTCGCCGCTCGAGGCGGTGATGTCCAACGAGGTCTGGGAGCAGGTCTATGCGCGCCTGGCCGAGCTCGCGGCCGGGCACCGGACCACACTCGTCTTCGTCAACACGCGCCGCCTGGCCGAGCGCGTCTCGCGCCACCTGTCCGAGATCCTCGGCCGCGACCAGGTCATGGCGCATCACGGCAGCATGGCGCGCGAGATCCGCCTCGCGGCCGAGCAGCGGCTGAAGAACGGCGAATTGAAAGTGCTGGTGGCCACCGCCTCACTCGAACTCGGCATCGACATCGGCGACGTCGAGCTGGTGTGCCAGATCGCTTCACCACGCTCGATCGCGACCTTCCTGCAGCGGGCCGGCCGCGCGAGCCACACCGTCGGCGGCGTTCCCAAGGCGCGGATCTTCCCGACCTCGCGCGACGAGCTCGTCGAATGTGCGGCGCTGCTCGATGCCGTGCAGCGCGGCGAGCTCGATCGGCTGACCATTCCCGCCAAGCCCCTCGACGTCCTGGCGCAGCAGATCGTCGCCGAGGTCGCAGCGCGCGAGTGGCGGGAGGACGAGCTCTACGCCTGCTGTACTCGCGCGTCGCCGTATGCGGACCTGACCCGGGACGAATACCTCGAGCTCCTGCGAATGCTCGCCGAGGGCTTCACGACGCGCCACGGGCATCGCGGCGCCTACCTGCATCGCGATGCCGTCAACGGCGTTCTGCGCGGGCGCCCCGGTGCGCGGCTCACCGCGCTGACCTCGGGCGGCGCGATCCCCGACGCGGCCGACTACGACGTCCTGCTCGAGCCCTCCGGGCACAAGGTCGGCACGGTCAACGAGGATTTCGCCGTCGAGAGCCTGGCGGGAGACATCTTCCAGCTCGGCAATACCTCGTACCGGATCCGCCGGATCGAGGCGGGCAAGCTGCGCGTCGAGGATGCGCAGGGGCAGGCTCCCGGCATTCCGTTCTGGCTGGGCGAGGCGCCCGGGCGCAGCGACGAGCTGTCGCAGGCGGTGTCGCGGCTGCGCGCCGAGGTTGCGGCCCGGTCCGACGCGCCCGGCGGCCGCGAGCGCGAGATTGCGAGGCTCGCGCAGATTGGCGTCGTGCCTGCCGCTGCCGGCCAGCTCGTCGATTACCTCGCGTCCGCGCGCGCGGCGCTGGGCACGCTGCCGACCTGGGACACGATCGTGCTCGAGCGCTTCTTCGACGAATCGGGCGGCATGCAGCTCGTCGTCCATTCGCCTTACGGCAGCCGCATCAACCGTGCCTGGGGGCTCGCGCTGCGCAAGCGCTTCTGCGTCAAGTTCAATTTCGAATTGCAGGCCGCCGCGACCGAGGACGCGATCGTGATCTCGCTGTCGACCAGCCACAGCTTTGCGCTCGCCGACGTCGCGCACTACCTGCATTCGAACACGGTGCGCAACGTCGTCGTGCAGGCGATGCTCGCGGCGCCGATGTTCGCTGCGCGCTGGCGCTGGGTCGCCGGAATATCGCTCGCGCTGCCGCGTTTCCGGGGCGGGCGCAAGGTGGCGGCCCCGCTGCAGCGCATGCGTGCCGAGGATCTGATCGCGGCGGTGTTTCCGGACCAGATCGCCTGCGCCGAGAACATCGTCGGCGAACGCGAGATTCCCGATCACCCGCTGGTGCGCCAGACGATCGACGACTGCCTGCACCAGGCGATGGACATCGAGGGCCTGGAGCGCGTGCTGCGCGCGCTGGAGGCGGGCGCCATTCGCGTCGTCGCGCGCGACCTGACCGCACCATCCCCCCTGGCAATGGAAATCCTCAACGCGCGGCCTTATGCCTTCCTCGACGATGCGCCGCTCGAGGAGCGCCGAACGCAGGCGGTGATGGGCCGGCGCTGGCTCGACGACGAGACGGCGACGGCCTTCGGCAGTCTCGATGCGGCCGCGATCGAGCGCGTGCGCGCCGAGGCCTGGCCCGAGGCCGGCAACGCCGACGAAATGCACGATGCATTGCTGAGCCTGGGTTTCGTCGGCGACGACGAGGCGCGCAGGGGCGCCGGATGGCCCGCGTTGCTCGATACGCTCGCGAACGCGCGCCGCGCCGCCCGCGTAGTGCCGCGCGAGTGCGCGCCGGCGGACGGCCCGGGCCCGAGCGCGCCGCGGGGCGTCTGGGTCGCGGCCGAGCGCCTTCCGCTTTTCGACGCGGTACACCCCGGGGTGCCGCGCGCCCCTTCGATCGACGCGCCTGCGGAGTTCGCGCGCCGCAGCTGGACGCGCGAGGAAGCGATCCGCGAGATCGTGCGCAGCCGCCTCGAAGGCCTCGGTCCGGTGACGCCTCGCTCGATCGCAGGCTCGTTGTCCGTCGCCGACGACGAGGTCGAGGCCGCGCTCGCGGCGCTGGTCGCGGAAGGCATGGCGATGCGCGGCCGCTACACGCCCGGTGCGACTGAAGAGGAGTGCTGCGACCGCGCGCTGCTCGCGCGAATCCATCGCTACACGATCAAGCGCCTGCGCCAGGAGATCGAGCCGGTGTCGGGGCAGGACCTGATGCGCTTCCTGTTGCGTTGGCAGCACGTCAATCCCGGAGACCGGCAGCAGGGCCCCGACGCGCTCGACGCCGTCATCGCGCAATTGCAGGGATTCGAGGCGCCGGTCGCGTCGTGGGAAGCCGAGATCCTGCCTGCGCGCCTCGACGGCTACGACTTCACGTGGCTCGACGACCTTTGCCTGTCGGGCCGCGTCGTCTGGGCGCGGCTCGCGGCGGTCGCGTCGGGCGCCGGCGGGAGTGCCGCCGGACCGATCCGCACCACACCGGTGACGCTGCTGCCGCGTCGCATCGCGCCGTCGTGGACCCGCGCTGCCCCGGTGCCTGCGGATCCCGCAAGGATGAGCTCGCGCGCGCAGGCGGTCGCCGGGCACCTGCGCCTGCACGGCGCATCGTTCTACGACGAGATCGTCGACGCCACCCGGCTGCTGCGCAGCCAGGTCGAGGATGCGCTCGCCGAGCTCGTGGCGCGCGGTGTCGTGACCTCCGACAGCTTTGCGGGCCTGCGCGCGCTGCTGACGCCCTCGGAGCGCCGCAAGCGCTTCGGCGGGGGTGGGCGCCATCGGCGCGGCGCGCTGCCCGGAATCGAGGATGCCGGACGCTGGTCGCTGGTGCGACGGCCGGCATCGCCTGGGGGAACGCAGGATCGTGCCGCCGGCGCCCCCGACGAAACCGCGCAGCGATCCCGGGCCGGGGATGCGCCACCCGATGCCGATGCGGTCGAGCACATCGTGCGGGCGCTGCTGCGTCGCTACGGCGTGGTCGCCTGGCGCATGCTCGAGCGCGAGGCTGCGTGGCTTCCTCCCTGGCGCGACCTGTTGCGCGCGCTGCGCAGACTCGAAGCGCGTGGCGAATTGCGCGGCGGGCGCTTCATCGCCGGCATGACCGGCGAGCAGTTCTCGCTGCCCGAAGCCGTGGCGATGTTGCGCGAAACCCGGCGTGCGCCGGTGGCCGATGCCCTGGTCTGCGTCAGCGGAGCCGACCCGTTGAATCTCGTCGGCATCGCGGTGCCCGGCGCGCGCATTCCCGCGCTCGCCGGCAATCGCGTGCTCTATCGCGACGGCATCCCGATTGCCGCGCTCATCGCCGGCGAGGTCCGCTGGCTGCAAACACTGGATCCTGCGCATGCCAGGGTCGCCGAGGACGCGCTGGTCAGGCGGCCGGTCGGCTCGCCGCTGCTCGCCTATCTGCGCCAGGGAAGCTGAGCGCGACGGGCGGCGAAGCCCCGTCGCGTCACGCCGCCTGCTCGTCGAACAGGCGGGTATCCTCGATCAAGCCGCTTGTTCCTCGATCTGGCAGATTTCTTCCAGTGTCCTGCCGCGGGTTTCGATCCCGAGGACCAGCACCACCAGCGCGGCGATCGCGAAGCTGGCCGCTCCCAGCGTGAACACGCCCGTATGACCCACCGTGCCGATGATGTAGCCGACGACGATCGGCCCGGTGATCGCACCCACGCGACCGAACGCCGAGGCGAGTCCGGCGCCGGTCGAGCGGGCCCGGGTCGGATACAACTCGGGGGTGTATGCGTACAGGCATGACCACATGCCGAACATGAAGAACTGCATCACGAAGCCGCTGATGAACAGCGTGGTGTTGTTGGTCGAGTGCCCGTAGACGTAGGCCATGACTGCGCTCAGGAACAGGAAGATCGCAGTCGTGGGTTTGCGCCCGACTCTCTCGAGCATCTGGGCGGCGACGTAGAAGCCCGGAATCCCGCCGAGGCTGATCAGGGTGATGAACCCGATCGATTTCACCACCGAGAATCCGTGCTCCCCAAGGATCACTCCCAGCCACGAGGTGAGGCCGAAATACCCGAGCAGCGCGAAGAACCACAGGGTGAACACCATGACGTTCGCCTTGAGATAGAAGCGAGAAAAGAGCACCGCGAGCGGATTGCGGGTTTCCAGCTTCGTTTCCCCGAGGTAGGGCTTCGGCGGAGGCAGCGCCTGGCCGTGGGCCTTGGCCACGGCCGCTTCGATCCGTGACGTGACGGCATCCGCTTCCTCGAATCGATGGTGATCCGCCAGCCACCGCGGCGACTCCAGAAGACTGCGCCGCACCCAGAAGACCACCACCGACAGGCATCCGACGACCACGAACACCCAGCGCCATCCAGCGATCGGCAGCACGGTGTAGGCGATGACGCCGGAAATCACGAATCCAACTGCCCAGAATCCTTCCATGAACGCGATGTACTTGGCGCGTTGCCCGGCCGGAATGATCTCCGACAGTACGGCCTGCGCAACGGGGGCCTCGCCGCCCACGCCGACACCGATCAGGAATCGAAACACCATCAACGAGGCGACGCTCCAGGAGGTGGCGGCAAGGAAGCTTGCCAGTCCCCAGACGATCATCGTGCTCTGGAACGCGATCCGTCTGCCGAAGAGATCGGAGAGCGAACCCGCGAGCAGGTTGCCGACCAGCTGGCCGAGGAAGGTCATCGACACCAGATAGCCGATCTGCACCGGCGTCAGATGGAAGTAGGCGGTGAGCGCCCCGATCAGAAAGACCAGCAGCGCGACGTCGACCTGATCGGCGAGCCACGCCGTCGCGACGATCGCGAAGATCCGCTTCTGGTACGAGGTCATGGGCAGCCTCTCGAGCCGCCCGGGAATGTTGAGGCGCGCTGCCTCCGCGTGGACCGACGCAGGACCAGTCCTGCCGATTGCTGACATTTGGCTCATCGCCGATTTCCTCCTTGATGAATCGATGCGTCCGGTTTTTTCTTGTCTTGCAGGCCGTGGCGACGAAGGTCTGCTCTGCCACGAACAGTCGACCGACGCTGGCCGACGAGGCGGAGCCGATTCCGGCGCCGCATTTGCTGACGGAGATTAGCTTGTCGTCGACGGTGCGCGCAACACCTTTCAGGCGATCGAATCGCAGCGTTGCGGCAAATGTCGCGTCGTCGAACGGTCTCGCCGCTAGCGCGGATGGGCGGCGCGCAGGATGCGCCTGCGCTCGAGGCTTCGCGGTGGCCACTCGCGTTCCACTTCGTAGAACTCGGCGACCGCGCGCGCGTCAGGCGGGAGCACGACCCACGGCTGCTTCGACGACGTGAAGATGTGGATGTCGGGTGGCAGCAGGTCCGGATTGTCCAGCGTGCCGACGCGCACGAAGCGCAGCGCATCACCCGCGCCCGCGTAGTTGCTCCACACGGCGACATGACATCGCGGGCAACGCGAGATCCTCTGGCCCTTGCCGCTGTTCGACGGCGTGTCGACGACCTCGGGATCGCCTTTCAGCACGATCACGCGATCGGCCTCGATCAGCGCGTTGAGCGCGAACGACGCGCCGGTCTCCCGCTGGCACCAGCGGCAGTGACAGCAGTGGACGAACAGCGGCGGGGTCGTCATCCGGTAGCGGACGGCACCGCAGCCGCAGCCGCCGTCGGCGGGGAAAGCCTGTTCGATCGACATCGCTCTGCCTCCCGGTGCGCGGATTGCGCACGACATCCGATCGCGATGCTAGTATATGCAACGCATATACCGGCCCATCGATGGAACCCGTCGCCCCGATCCTCGCCCTCCTTGCGCAGGGCCCTTCCCACGGCTACGACCTCAGGAGCCGCGTCGAGCGCGACTTGCAGCCGTTCTGGCGCATCGATTTCGGGCAGCTCTACCGCGTCCTGCATCGCGCGCTGCGCGAAGGGCTCATCGCGGTCGCCGGTCGCCGCAAGAGCGACCGGGGCCCGGCGCGCACGTTCTACCGGCTCACTCCGGGGGGTCGCGCCGCGCTTGCCGCCTGGCTCGCCGAGCCCGCGGAGGACGACGACGAGCTGATGGTCAAGTTGATGCTCGCAGCGCAGGGCGCCGGCCGGCCGGCGCACGTCGCCGCCGCCAATCGCCGGCGGTCCGCCGTCCGCCTCAACGAGGCCCGCGATGCCTACCGCAATGCACTCGAGTCCGGCGACCGTGGCCGGATCATCGCAGGCGACGCGCTGCGTCGTCGCTGCGAATCGATCGAGGCGTCTCTCGCCCTCGCGCAGGCGGGGCTCCCGGCGCGGGCCGGCGCGATGGCGCGCTCCGGTGGTGCAGCACGGATCGGACGCACGCGGCGTGCCACGGGCGGCGGTGGCGACCCGCGCGAGCTGCGCATCGCGGGCAGCGACGATCCGTTGCTCGGATGGCTCGCGCGCGAGACCGGCTGCGAGGCGCAGTTCGTCGGCAGCTACGGCGGCCTGTGGGCATTGCAGCGCCGCGAGGCCGACGCGGCGTCGCTGCACCTGTTCGATGCCGAAGCCAACGATTACAACACACCGTTCCTGCGCCACCTGCTGCCGGAGAGCGACTGGGTGCTGGTGAATCTCGCGTGGCGGGAGAACGGCATGATCGTCGCGCGGGGCAACCCCCGGCGCGTAACCGCAGTCGGTGATCTGCTGCGCGAGGACCTGCGCTTCGTGAATCGCCAGCGGGGGGCCGGTACCCGGGCGCTGTTGACGCACGCGTTGCGCGCCGGGGCGATCGATCCGTCGTCGATTCCGGGCTGGGACAACTCGGTCGCGAGCCACGACGCCGTGGCCCGGGCGATCGTGCTCGGACTCGCGGACGTCGGGCCCGGACTTCGCGCGGTCGCGGCGGCGTGGGACCTCGACTTCGTGCCGCTCGCGCAGGAACGCTACGACATCGCGCTGCCGCGCGAAGTGCTCGATGCAGCGGCCTGCAGGCGCCTGATGGCCGTGCTGCGCGGGCGGTCGTTTCGGAGCGAAGCACGGCGCCATGCAGGATACGACCTGCGCGACTGCGGTCGGATCGTCGGCGCGGCCCGACCCGATCTCATCCGGGCCTGAGCGGCCCATTCATCTTCGACGAGGAGGACTGACGTGGACTTGCGATTTCGAGCATCGAGCTTGATGACGGGGGCGACGTTGGCCTTGGCGGCGCTCGCGGTAGCCGGCGCCGGGACGGCGGGGGCAGCCACGCGCGATCCGGTCAAGGTCACGATCTTCGCGGCAGGTACGCTCGCCAGGCCTTTCACCCAGATGGCGCGCGAGTTCGAGAAGTCGCATCCCGACATCGCGATCCAGCCGCAGTTCGGCGGCAGCGTCAAGATGGTCAAGCAGGTGACGGCCCTGAAGCAGCAGGCGGACATCGTCGCGGTGGCGGACTACACGGTGATCCCCAAGTACATGTTCGGCGGCAACGGGTCGCAGGCCTGGGCCGACTGGTACGTCGGGTTCGTCGGCAACGCGATCACGTTCATCTACACGCCCAAGAGCAGGTTCGCCAAGGAGATCACCGCCGACAACTGGTACGACATCCTGTCGCGCAAGGGTGGTGTCGAGATCGGCCGCTCCAATCCCGACACCGATCCGTCGGGTTACCAGACGCTGCAGATGCTGAACCTCGCGGCGGCGCATTACCGCCGACCCGGCCTCGCGGAGGCGATCCTCGAGAACGCGCCCGAGACCAACATCCGCGACACCGAGACCGACCTCATCTCCGCGTTGCAGCTCGGCCAGATCGATTATCTCGCGATCTACCGCTCCGATGCGCTGCAACACCACTTCGAATACCTGAAGCTGCCTGCAGCGATCGACCTGAGCGATCCGAAGTACGCGGCCGACTACGCGAAGTCGGTCGTGCACACGAAGAACGGCGCGCTGTCGGCGAAGCCGATCGTCTACGCACTGACGATTCCGCTCGACGCGCCGCACAAGGCGGCCGCGATCGAGTTCGTCAAGTTCATCCTGGGACCCGACGGGCAGCGGATCTCGGCGCAGAACGGATTCAAGACGCTTTCGCCCGCCTATGTCGTGCACGGCGACAGGATGCCGGCGCCGCTGCTGGGGCTGACGCAGCCATGGACGACACAGTGATCCTGCCTCATTTCCGCCGGGCCTGAATCGGTCGCGGGCGGGATGCGGCGACCGACGCTGTTCCTGGCATTCTGGCTGCTCGGCAGCCTGGTGCTGGCTTTCATCGTCGTTCCGCTCCTGTCGCTGGTGGCGGCCCCGGGACTTCCGGGGCTGTTGCGCGCGGCGGCGATGCCGGACGTTCGCGCGGCGATCGCGCTGAGCCTCGGCGCTGCGGCCGTCGCAGCGCTGTTCGCGGCGGCGTTCGGGGTGCCGCTGGCGTACGTGCTGGCGCGAAGCGCGTTTCCCGGCAAGGGTGTGGTCGAGGCGGTCGTCGATCTGCCGCTGACCGTGCCGCACACCGTCGCCGGCATCGCGCTGCTGCTCGCTTTCGGCCGCGAGGGCGTGCTGGGGGAACCCGCGGCAGCCTGGTTCGGGTTGCGCTTCTGGGGAACCTTCGCCGGCATCGTCGTCGCCATGCTGTTCGTGAGCCTGCCCTACGCCGTCAATGCGGCGCGCATCGGCTTCGAGGAGGCGATCGATCCCCACCTCGAGAAGGTGGCGCGAACGCTGGGCGCCGGTCCCTGGCGCGTGTTCACGCGCATCGCGTTGCCGCTGGCCTGGCGCGGGGTGATGGCCGGCGTGACGCTGACCTTCGCCCGCGCGATCAGCGAGTTCGCCACGGTGGCGCTGCTCGCGTATTACCCGATGACCGCGCCGATCAAGATCTACGAGCTGTTCCTGAGCTTCGGCCTCGACGATGCGACCGGGACGGCGGTGCTGTTCCTCGCGATCGTGCTTCTTTTGTTCATCGTGCTGCGACAATTCGCCTACGGGCGCAGCGGCAACCGGGGGTTCGGCCGGTGAGCATGCAGGCGCTGTCGGTCGAGAACGTCCGGGTCGCGGTCGGCGCCTTCGCGCTGAGCGAGGTCTCGCTGGCGGTGGAACCGGGCGAGATCCTGGTCCTGCTTGGCGCGAACGGCGCCGGCAAGAGCGTGATCCTCGAGACGATCGCGGGCTTCCACCGGCCCTCGCAGGGCCGTGTGCGGATCGGCGAGCGCGACGTGACGTCGCTGCCGCCGGAAGCGCGGCACGTCGGCTACGTATTCCAGAACTTCGCGCTGTTCCCTCATCTCACCGTCGAGCAGAACCTGCGCTTTGCCACGCAGGCGCGGGGAAGCGCAGGGGTCGAGCGGTCAGAGGGCGAGCGACGGATCGGGGCGCTGCTCGAGCGCTTCGGCCTTACCCGGCTGGCCGACCGCCGGCCGGCCGATCTCAGCGGGGGCGAGAAGCAGCGCGTCGCCCTGGCCCGGGCGCTGGCGACCGACCCGGCGGTATTCCTGTTCGACGAGCCTTTTTCGGCGCTCGATGCGGCGACCCGCGATGCATTGCGCGACGAGCTCGCCGATTTCCTGAGGGGCGCCCGGGTTCCGACGGTCTACGTGACCCACGACTATGCGGAGGCGATGGCGCTGGCCGATCGGGTCGCCGTCGTCGACGGCGGGACGGTCGTCCAGGCGGGGCCTACCGAGAGCGTGTTCGCCGCGCCGCGAACCGAACGCATCGCGCGCCTGATCGGAGTCGAGAATGTCGTCGAAGGCGAGGTCCGCACGGTCACCGGTGCGGTCGCGGTCGTCGCGCTGGGTGCGACCGAGTTTCGCGTGTCATTGCAGGACCGCGCCGCTGCGGCGGGGCAGCGCGTATCGGTCAGCATCCGCGCCGAGGAGCTGTCGCTGCTTCCAGCGGGGCAGGCGGCCCCGGCGCGGGAGGTTGCCGTCCGGGCGACGGTGCTGCGTCTCGCCGGTCACGGCGCGTTGGTCCGCGTCGGCTGCGACTGCGGCTTTCCGTTGACCGCTTACGTGACCCGTGCGCAATGCCGGCAGATGGCCCTCGCGCCCGGCAGCGCGCTGACCGTCGCGTTTCCGCCGGATGCGCTGAACGTGCTCGTCGCGTGACTCAATCCGCGACCTCGACCTCGCCTTCGATCTCCACCGGAATGTCGAAAGGAAGCTCGGCGAGTCCCACCGCGCTGCGGGCGTGCGCGCCGGCGGCCGGGGCAGGTCGAGGCCCAGCGCTGCGATCCGTTGCTCGACGCGCATGATCGGCGTCGACCAATCAACTTGCGGGGAATGCGGATTCGCGCCGCACTTCGCAGACCTGGATCCGGTACTCGGCGTAGAAGTCGCTGCGCCCTTTCTGCTTCGCCTCGACGTGCTCGCGGTGCGCGCTCCAGGCGCGCAGCGCATCCATCGACTCGAACTCGACGATGGTGACGCGCTCGCCGTCGTCGGCGACGAATCCCTTGTGCGACAGGTAGCCGGGCATCGACTTGGCGAGCGCGCTGATGCGGGCAGCCCATTGCGCGTATTCGGCGTCGACGCCGGCTTTGAGCCTGGAGCGGAACACGGTGACGATCATCGCGCCTCCTCGGGGAAAGGGGTTGTGGCGGGCGTTCGGAGTGCGGCCCGGAAGCGGCGCAGGACTAGCCGCCGCCGGGGATGCCGTCGAAGAAATCCACGACCCCGGTCTCGAGCGAATATTCGGCACCGACGACCGTCAGGCCGCTGCTCTGGATCAGCTGCTCGAGGATCTCCGATCCATGGCGCAGGTGGTTCGCCGAGACGCGGATGTTCGCGCGTACGGCTTGTTGCACCAGCGCCTCTGGATCGTGCCGCAGGTCGGTCGCGAGCAGTGTCTCGACCGAAGGGCGCACCCGGTCGACGATCGAGCGCAGGTTGCGCGACCGGTTCTCGCTCGCCTGCTGAAGCTCCTCGAGCGTCGCGAGGATCGCTCCGCATTGCGTATGCCCGAGCACGACGACCAGCCGCGTGCCGTAGCGTGCGGCGGCGAACTCGACGCTGCCGACCTGGGATGCGGCGACGACGTTGCCGGCGACGCGGATCACGAACAGGTCGCCGAGGCCCTGGTCGAAGACGATCTCGGCGGGCACCCGCGAGTCGGAGCAGCCGAGGATGATGGCGAACGGCTCCTGGCCTGCGACCAGCGCATCGCGTCGCTCCGGGCTCGCGAGCCTGTCGCGGCTGCGGAGGCCCGATGCGAAGCGGCGGTTGCCCTCGATCAGGCGGTCGAGGGCGGCGCGTGCGGAAATCATCGATGATGCCGGGGAGCTGTCGTTGTGCGCGAATTATACGCAGCGATGCCGGGCGCCCGCCGCGACGGTGGATGCGATGATCGAAGCGACGCGGCCGGCGGGAGCCTGTCGCCGAAGGGTCAACGCGATGCGGCGACTGCGAGAGCGCCGTCGGCGCGCAGCATCGCCTCGAGCTCCTGGGGCGGGACCGGGTGGCTGATCAGGTAGCCCTGCATCTCGTCGCACTTCAGGCCGCGCAGGACGTCGGCCTGACGCTCGGAGTCGACACCTTCGGCGACGACCCTGAGCCCCAGCGAATGCGCGAGCGAAACGATCGTCGACACGAGCAGCATGGTGTTCGAATCGTCGAGCATCGCGCTGATGAACGCGCGGTCGATCTTCAGCGTCTGCACCGGGAGCTTCGCCAGGTAGTTCAGCGACGAATAGCCGGTCCCGAAGTCGTCGACGGCGATGCCGACGCCCATCGCACGGACGGCGGCGAGCTTGGTGATGTTGTCCTCGACGTCCTCCATGATCAGGCTCTCGGTGATCTCGAGGTCGATGGCGCAGGTTGCGCTTCCGCGCAGGACGGCAGCCTGCACGGTCTGCACGAAGTCCGGCTTGCGCAGCTGGATCGGCGACACGTTGACGGCGATCCGCGGCGCCTCGACACCGTGCTCATGCCAGCGGCGGTGGTCGAGCGCAGCCCGGCGCAACGCCCACTCGCCGGCCTCGAGGATCATTCCGGTTTCCTCCATCAGCGGGATGAACTGCGCCGGCGGCACCAGCCCGAGCTCGGGGCTCTGCCAGCGCATCAGCGCCTCGACACCGCAGATCCGGCGCGTCCGGACGTCGACCTTCGTCTGGTAGTGGAGCACGAACTCGTCGCGCTCCAGCGCCAGCCGGAGCTTGTTCTCCAGCGAAAGCTTCTCGGCAGCGCTCTCGGTCATGTGGCGCGCGTAGAAGAGCTGTTTCTCGCCCAGGGCCTTGGCTTTCTTCAGCGCGGCCTCGGCGTTGCGGTGGAGCGTCTCCGCATCGGCGCCGTCCTCGGGCGAAAGGGCGACCCCGGTTCTCGCGGACACGCGCAGCTCGGTGCCGCCGAGGACGAACGCTTCGCCGAAGCAGGCACGCAGCTGAACGTCCAGCGTGCGTCCCACGGCTTCGCGCGAACCGGCGGCGGGAAGCAGCATCGCGAAGTGGTCGGCGCTGAAGCGCGCGACCTGGCTCGAATCCCCGGCGCAGCGCAGGAGGCGGTGGGCGACCTGCTTGAGCAGCTCATCCCCGACCCGGCGTCCCAGCGAGTCGTTGACGGCCTTGAAGCGCTCGATGTCGAGCAACACCAGCGCGAGCCGCGTCTGCTCGGGCCCGACGCCCTTGAGGCGCTGCGTCAGCCGCTCGCTGAAGAGCGACCGGTTGGGAAGCCCGGTCAGCACGTCGTAGTAGGCGACGTAGTCCAGGCGCTCGGATTTCTCGATGTGGTCGAGAGCGAACGCGATGTCGCCCGCAAGCTCGAGCAGCAGCTTCATCTCCTCGTCGTCGAAGAAGCCGGCTTCGCGCGAATAGAGGGCGATCACGCCGACCGCCTCTCCGCCCATCTGCAGTGGAATGACGCAGACCGCGTTGATGCCGCGCTCGCGGAACTCCTTCTTGGTGACGATTTGCGGGTCGTTCTGCGCGTCGTTCGAGATCACCGGCTTCATCTGCGCGATCGCCTGCCGCGCGAGCCCGGGTCCCGCGGACCCGAGTTCGGTCATGGCGCGCGGTGCGGTCTCGAAGAAATCGCGGACGTCGCCGTCCGATGCGACCGGCACGACCCTCTCGGCCGCGCGGTCGACGATGCCGATCCACGCCATCGGGAGCTGCCCGGCGTCGACGGCGATGCGGCAGGCCTCGCGGAACAGCTCGTCGCGCTCACGGACACGCACGATCAGCGCATTGGTCTGGCTCAGCACCGCGTAGATGCGGTTCAGGTTCTTGATGTGAAGCTCGGCCAGCTTGCGCTCGGTGATGTCCTGCGCGGTGCCGACGATGCGGTAGACCTTCCCGGACGCGTCGCGAACGGGGACCGCGCGGTCGCGGATCCAGCGCAGGCTGCCGTCGGGCCGCAGGATGCGGTATTCCTCGTCGTAGCCGCCGACGGAATGTTGCTCGATGGCGAGCTTGGCCATGCGATCGCGATCGTCGGGATGGATGGCTTCGAACCACTGGCGAGGTTGCAGGTAGAGCTCCGCAACGCTGCGCTGCCAGATCTCCGCGTAGGCGGGGCTCACGTAGAGCAGCGCGTTCTTGACCGGATCGGTCAGCCAGAAGACCTCGCTGATGTTTTCCGCGATCTGTCGCAGGCGCTCGTCGCTTTCCCGCTGTGCGCGCTCCGATTCGCGGCGCCGGGCCTCGGCGCGCAGCGACTCGATGCCGTAGGTCAGGTCGCTGGCGAGCTCGACCAGCAAGCGCACTTCCTCGTCGTTGTACCGCTCCGGGTCCGTGGAGTAGATGCACAGCGCTCCGAATGCCGGCAGCTCGCTGCCGAGAGGCAGGGCGATGCTGCTGCGAAAGCCGTAGCGGCTTGCGCTCTCGCGCCACGGAACGAAGGGCTCGTCGGTCAGGGTGTCGCGGACGACGGCGGGCTGCCCGGACCTGATGGCAGTGCCGGTGGGGCCCCTGCCGAGCATGTCGTCGCCCCAGGACACCTTCGAGCCCTGGAGATATCCGGTCGCGCCGTACATGGCGGCAGGCCGCACGTTCTTTCCCTCGTCGTCGTCGGCGTAGCCGATCCAGGCGAGCGCGTGCCCGCCGCGTTGCACCAGGATGCGGCACATTTCGTCGAAGAACTGCCGCTCGCTGGTGGCGCGCACCATCGCTTCGTTGCATTCGATCAGGACCGACAGGGTCCGGTTGAGGTCCCGCAGCGCGCCGACGTCGCGTTCGCGCACGTCGAGCATCCGGTTGAATTCGCGCGAGACCTTCGCGAGCTCGTCGGGTCCGCCGAGCGCCGCGCGCGCGCCGAGGTCTCCGTCGGCGACCTTTTCGACGGTTGCCTCGAGGCTTCGGATCGGACGCGCGATGGCGATGCCGAATCGGCGCGCCAGCATCAGCGCGAACGCGAGCGTCGCGAGAACCAGCGCGATCGCCTTCATGATCCGGTAGCGCACCGGTGCGAACAGCGTGTCCTCGGGGATGCCGACGGTGACGAGCCACCCGGTCAGCGGACTCCTCTGGTAGGCGATGAACCGGGCGACCCCGTCGACACTCGATACCCGGTACGTACCTTCACGGTTGCCGCTCGCCGCCTGCACGTCGGCGCCGCGCCTGCCGATCCACCGGTCGGGGTCGGCCGAGCGCATCAGGAACCGGCCCTGCGTGTCGACCACGGAGACGACGACGTCGCCTGGCATCGCGGGGAGGATCCGCGACTGCAGCTTCAGCAGGTCCAGCGGCAGCGCGAGCAGGCCGGCGATCGCGCCGTCGGAGTCGCGTAGCGGGTAGGTGAGCACCGAGACCCAGCGCCCGCTCGCGGTGCCGAGGAAGGCGTCACCCGCAGCGAAACCGTCGCTGCGAATGCCCTTCTGCAGCCACGGAAACCTGGCGGCAGCGCTCGCCGACAGCGGTTGCGGAAGCAGCGAGCACACGGTATCGCCGCGCACCGTGCGGGTCACCAGGTTCGCGAATTCGGGGTGCAGCTTCTGGAACTCGGCCAGGAAGGGATCGCAGCGCGCAGGGTCGAGGGCCGCCACCAGCGGCCGCTTCGCCAGGACCTCCAGCAGCCGCGTGCTTTCGGAGACCTGCCGGTCGATGTTGGTGGCGGTGGTCGCGGCGAGGTTCTGGAGCTCGCTCTCCGCCTGGCTGCGCGCCTCGCGGTACCGGTCGACGATCACATACCCTGCAGCGGCCGCGAGCGGCACGACGGTCGCGAGCGCGAGGGCAGCGAGCTGAGCGCGTATCGTGTGGCGGCCGGAGCTGGGGTCACGCGCCTGCATGCCTTTGCAGAGCACAAAGTGGGCCAGCACCGCCCGAGGGTCCGCTTCAGAGCGTCGCCAGCATCAGATGGTAGCCATGACGAATCCCCGTAACGGCAAATCCGCAGCGCGCGTACAGCGATACCGCCGGGTTCTGTGGATGAACGGTCAGCGACACCTGCCGGTAGCCGGCTTCCCGCGCGGCCCCCAGCGCGGCCTGCATCAGCGAGCGCCCGTAGCCCCTGTGCTGGAAGCCCAGACGTACCGCGATGCCGAGCTGGGGTGTGCGCTCGTCGACATAGGCCAGGCCCTGTCCACCGGGGACGAGGCGCATCCAGCACGCCCCGACAGGCCCGACGACGTCTGCCAGCTCGCCGGCCACCCCGACGTCACCGGCGCGGCCCCAGCCTTCGGCGTAGATGCGCACCTGCGGCAGATCGAGGACCTCCTTCGGCCGCATCGGGGCCGGCGGGGGATCCCAGAGCGCGACGTGGAGCAGCTCCCAAAGCGCGGCCTGGTCGGACGGGTCGAGGGGCCGGGTGCGCAGCGTCATCGGTCGGGCGGCGCGGCACAGCTAGCGGGACCCATTTTGCCGGGTGAGCGTCGCGATGATCAGCAGGCACAGTGCCGAGACCGCCGCGACGGTGCGGATCACGTGCCACTGCCACCACCAGTCGCGGAACTGCATCCAGTTCTGCGGCAGCGTCTGCGCGGTCCAGGTCATGACCTGGACGTTGATCGGCTGGTTCCCGAAGCGCGTGACCACGCCCGCAGCGACGAGACAGAGGAGGGCCGCGACCGTCAGATAGCGTGCACCAGGGCTGCGTTTGGTCATGACGGCCAGGGCAAGGGTGAGGACGATGCAGATCGCGCCCAGCGCCGGCATCAGCGAATTGAGCGCGCGGATCGCGTGCTGCTGCTGCTCGAGATAGGTCGCCGCCGAAAGGCCGGCAGGATCGTAGCCGACCCAGATGCCGAACGTCGTCCCGGCAACGAGTGCGACGAGCAACAGGTCGATGAAACGGATGATCGTCGCTGTCACGGCTCCTCCGCCCGGCGTTAAATTCGTGTCTCAGGTCCCAGCCCTAAGATATTGTAATCAAAACCGTTTGTTCGTTGCCTGATATGTGTGGGCAAGACCCCGCCGAAGCCACCCGAGCATGAAGCGCTAGCGGCGCCAGACCCCCTCGAGCAGCAGTTTCGCGCCGAATCCCGCGAGGACGATGCCTGCGACCCGCTCGATCGCGCGTTGCCAGCGTCCGTAGGCGACGCGCAGGCGCCGCCGCGAGAAGGCCACGCTCAGAAAACCGCGCCAGAGCACCGACGCGCCGAAAATGCCAAGCCACGAGAGCGCTCTCGCCCACGACGGCGTGTTCGCCGACTGCGTGACGGCGAAGATGCTCGCGAAGAAAAGCACCGTCTGCGGATTCGCGAGGTCGGTCATCAGGCCGCGCAGGAAGTGACCACCCAGCGAGCGCTGTGGCGCCGGCGCGAGGTCGTCGATGTGCGCCGACGGGTGACGCCGCACCAGCTTCCAGGCGAGCCACAGCAGATAGGCGCCGCCCAGCGCCTGCACGGCCGAGAAGAGCTCGCCGCCGCGACCGATCAGCGTTGCCATGCCGAGCAGGCCGAGCCCCGCATAGACGCCGTCGCCGACCGCGACGCCCAGGCCCGCGGCGAAGCCGGCCGCGCGGCCCGCGACCAGGCTCGCCTGCACGACGACGAGGAGGTTCGGCCCGGGGCTCAGGAACGTGAGGGCGAAAAGGCCCACGGTCAGGATCACCGAGTGCACAGGGGGTCTATCCCGGTGGGTATGCGATGGGCGCAGCGAGAAACGATGCGCACGGGGACTTCGCGATGTCCGCAAAAGCCCATGCTCGCGTAAAGGCGGTGGGCATTGACGTTCCCCCGCATGACATGGAGGAACGGCATCTCGTTGCGCTGCAATTGGCGCCGCACCAGCCTGGCGACCAGGCGCCGTGCGAGGCCGCGCCCCTGGAAATCCGGATGGGTGCAGACGCCGCTGATTTCCCTGAACCCGCCGGCATGCATGCGCTCCCCCGCCATGGCCACGAGGCGCCGGCCATCGAGCACCCCGAAATACTCGCCGAGCTCGACCGTTCGCGGACCGAAGGGCCCGGGGCGGGTGAGGTCGGCCAGCGCGAGCATCGTCGCGGCGTCGCCGGGGCCGAGCTGCACGGCCTCCAGCGCGTCGTCGGCTGGGGGCATCGGAGCTTCCCACACCATCTGGTACATGATCGCCTCGGCTTCGACGCGCCAACCGTCGGGGGCAGCGCCCATCCATCCTGCGCAGTAGAGCTGCTCGCCCGGCTCGCAATACGGCGCCAGGGCGTCGAAATCGGGATGCTCGACGTCAGCGAAAGCCACGATCGGCGAAAGCCCGAGAGCGTATCGGCGCGCATCGCCGGCGCCGGTCGCGTGTCGCGCCTGCGGCCCGGTCAGGGCGTGCCAGGCGATGTTGGAAGGCGGTTTCATTGCGTCGCCCCGCCCGGGACGACGATCCTCGAGTCGTCCCGGTTCCCCCACTCGGCCCAGGACCCGACGTAGTTGCGCACACGCGGGTAACCCAGGGACTTGAGGGTGAGGAAAGTGTTGGCCGAGCGGTAACCGCCATGACAGACGGGGATGATGGTCTTGTCCGGTGTCACGCCCTTCGAGGCGTAGAGATCGCGGATTTGCGCGGCAGGCCGCAGCGCACCCTGGTCGTCCAGGTGATCGCGCCAGAAGATGTGCACCGCGCCCGGGATGGTCCCGGCCCGCCGCGCGCGCCGTTCCGTGCCACGGAATTCGGACTCGCGTCTGACATCGACGATCACCGCCTGCTCCTCGTCGATCGCGCGGTGGACGTCGAAGCGTGTCGCCAGCAGATCCAGATCGGGTATTCCCTTGTACGGCGGCGACGGCGGCGGCGCCACCGTCGGGTCGGGGGGCGGAGGGGCGGCCGTCGGGCGGACGAGCCGCCTGCCCGACGCAGCCCATGCCTGTGTTCCCCCGTCGAGAATCCTGGCGTCCCCGTGACCCAGCACCGCGAGCAGCCAGACCGCTCGTGCCGCGCGCTCCCCGGTTTCGTGGTCGTAGGCCACGACCGGCTTGCCATCGGATACGCCCCGGGCTCCGAACAGTGTCCGAAACATGGCGAGGAAGGCGTTCAAGGGGGCATCCGAGGAGTCGTTCAGGCTCACGCCATAGATGTCCAGATGCCGGCTTCCCTCGATGTGGCCAATGGCGAAGCTCTCCGCCGGACGCAGATCGATCAGGGTGACCGCCTCCAGCCGCTCGCCGAGCTCGCGCGCGCTGATCAGGTATTTCCGGTCCGGAAAATCACCGATCGCCATCGGGCAAGCTCCCTGGCGTGAGCACGCGCGGACGCGCGACCCATCGCTTCGCATTGTGCCTAGGGCGTGCCATTGCGCCCATGCCGGAGAAAACCGGGCCGCTCGCCGAGGCGATCGTAGTACGCCTGCACCGCCGGCAGGTTCGGCCGGTCCATCGGCGTCATGAACCACCGATTCGTGGAGAGCCCGAGCACGATGTCGGCCAGCGTGAACCCGGCACCCGTCGCGTAGGCACCGGTGCGCGACAGCTGTGCGTCCAGGATGGACATGTGGCGGTTCCAGCTCGCGACGCCCGTGGCGATGGCATCGCGATCCGAATGCGCCGGACTCTGGCGCACGAGGCCCATGAACGCGTAGCGCCACGAGTTGTTGAGCTCGGTCGCCTGCCAGTCCATCCATTGCTCGACCCGCGCGCGCGCTGCGCCATCGGCAGGGAGCAGGTCCGAGCGCTGCTGGCGGCCCGCCAGGTAGCGGCAGATCGCATTCGATTCCCAGAGCACGAAATCGCCGTCGACGATCACCGGAACCGTCGCGTTGGGATTGAGCGCCTTGAACCCGGGTGCATCGGTCGAGCGGAACCCCGAACCCCATTGCTCCTGTTCGAAGGGAAGGTCGATCTCGGCGCACAGCCACAGGACCTTGCGCACGTTGATCGACGACGATTTTCCGAGGATCTTCAGCATGGCTGGTGGAGACGTTCCGATGCAGACCGGGGCCCCGAACCCGGCCGCGAAGATCGACGGGGCCCGGACCATTGGAGCAGTTGCCCTGCTCAGAGCACGAGCGTCATGAACACGCTGTTCGGATCGTCGACATAGTCCGCGAATGGCACACAGTATTCGAAGCCGAAGCTCTCGTAGAGCCGTCGTGCGGGCTCGAACGCCGGCATCGAGCCGGTTTCCAGGCTCAGGCGCCGGTACGAACGCGCGCGTGCCTCGGCGATGATGTGGGCGAGCATCGTGCGCGCCACGCCTGTCCTTCGGTGGACCGACGAGGTGCGCATCGACTTGACCTCGCCGTGCCCGGGGTCGAGTTGCTTGAGCGCGCCGCAGCCCAGCAGCTTCTGACCCGACCACGCCGTCCAGAACGTGATCCCGGGCTTGCGCAGCGCGTCCGGATCCAGCGCATGAATGCTCTCGGGCGGCGAGAGCTGAGCCATGCTGGCGAGGTGTTCTTCCAGCAGCGCCCGTATTTCGTGGCTGGAGAGGTCGTCGACTCGTATGTCCACGGATGTTCGGTCTCCAGGTTGCGCGTTCTGGCTTGAATGCCACGGCACGCTGGGCGTTCACCTCGAATCGGAAACCGCGGGTCGGGCTACTGGCCGGCGATGCCGGGAATGCTGCCGACGTTCTGCGCCCACGCCAGCCCGGACTTGCACCAGATGCGCTGCCTGGGCGGCAACCGGGCCTTTTGCGCCAGGCAGCCTACGCGGAGCGAGTAGCTCGGAGGATCGTCCGAGTCCGCGCAAGCAGCGACCGGCGCTCCGCAGGTCGGGCAGAAGGAATGCCTGCGCTTCGTCCCGCTGTCCGCGGTCTTCACGTAGACGCTGGGGCGGCCGGTGAGAATCCGGAACGTCTGCGCCGCTGCAGGCACCGATACCCGGAATGCGGAGCCCGTGAGCACCTGGCAATCGGTGCAGTTGCAGATGCTCACGCGGTCCGGATCGACCTCGGCTTCGTAGGTGATGGCACCGCAATGGCATGAACCATTGACTTTCATGATCGGCTCGATCGCGAGGTTGGACTTGTCGTTCGGCTCGCCTTTCTCGACGAATGCGGCGAGCTTGTCAAGCGCCATCGTCGACCCGGTCTCGTTGCCGGCAGCTTCGATGCATCAGCTACAGGCGGCGCGAATGGCAAGCTGCCGCGCCTTGCTCAGGGACGCGAAAGCCCTCTGGTGCGAGCACTCGACCAGCTCGGTCAGATAGCCGGCTGGAAAACGGCGCACATCGACGATGGTGATCCAATGGAACCGTCCCCGGTACCGGGCCGGCTTGACACCGGGATGGTCGGTCAGCTCGATGAACCGATCGGGCGTGACTCTCGTGCTGAAACGCCACCTTTCCGGGTCGCTGGTCTTGAAATAGGCAAAGGGCTTGCCGCCGACGGAGTAGACGAGCCAATTGCTCGGCTCGCCGTAGAGCGCTTCATCCGCCCCGCAGAGGCGGCCGCAGAAATCCCTGAGTCGCCTGACGTTCATGGAGGTATGTGCGGCGCTCGGGGTCGGACGCTGGAAGGGTCAGATGGCAACGCGGTTTCGTCGCCAATCCTCTGCCAGGCACCCGTAGATGCGGGTGTCGTAAGCCACCCCTTTCGCCACCCATCGCTGGCGCAACGTTCCTTCCAGTGCGAAGCCTGCGCCGAGCAACAGCCGGCAGGAGGCCTCGTTGGCCGGGTTCACCTCCGCTTCGATGCGCCGGATGTCCAATTCGCCGAAGGCATGGGAGCACACTGAGTCGACAGCTTCTCGCATGAGACCCTGGCGCCAGCGGTTGCGAGCCAGGGCATAGCCCAGCTCCAACCGGCCGCTCGCTTCTTCGAACCTGAACAGAAGCAGCGTCCCGATGACTTTCGAATCGAGATTTGCCACGAGGACGAGTTGTCGACCCGAGCCCGATGCGCCAAGTGCGTCCATCCGCGAAAGCCAGGCCGCGGCGTCTTCGGGCGACTGCCAGGTTGGATAGGGAAGGAACCGGGTCACCTGTGGATCGCCATTGACCTCGAGCAGGTCCGCAAGGTCGGAGGCCTGCACGGGTCGAAGCGTCAGTCGGGGCGACTCGATGCGTGCGATGGCAGGGAAGGGCATGGGGCTTCCGAACGTTGACTATTCCGAACTCGATGCTTGTCCCGCAATGGCGCTAGGTTTTGGTTTCGCCGACGACCCGCTCGATCCTTCTGTCCGGCACGAGCCAGATCAGCGCGACCAGGACATAGATCGCCTGTGCCATCCAATGCGCCCAGAACGAGGCGCCAATGGCCATGATGTAGAAGATCGGGGAGAGTTTGCCTTTCCAGTCCGTTCCGACTGCACGCTTCAAGACCGACCCCGGGCCCTCGGTGGCGATGATGCACTGTTGCAGCAGGAAGTAGGCGATCGCGGCCATGAGGAGCACGAAGCCATACACCGCCGATGGCAGCGGCGCAAAGTGATTCTCGCCCATCCATCCCGTGGAGAACGGGAACAGGGAAAGCCAGAAGAGCAGGTTCAGGTTGGCCCACAGAACTCCGCCCGACACGCGCTGGGCCACGTGCAGCAGATGATGGTGGTTGTTCCAGTAGATGCCGACATAGACGAAGCTCAGAACGTAGCTGAGGAATCGCGGCATCAACGGGGCCAACGACTCGAAGTCGGTGCCATGAGGAACTTTCAGTTCCAGCACCATGATGGTGATGATGATCGCCAGCACCCCATCGCTGAACGCCTCCAGCCGACTCTTGCCCATCGCTGCCCCCTCGAAAGCCTGGTGTTGAACATTGCCGGCGTACCGCGCCGATCAGTGACGACGACCACGGCCAGATCTGCGATGTGATTCGGCGTCATTGTTGCATCACCTGCCGCAGGCGGGACCGATTCACTCGATGAGGGTGGCCGCGAGCCCCGGCAGAGGAATCCCCTGAATGTCGGTCTGCCGTGGCTGGCTCAGGCCCGCGCGAGGAAGCTGCAGATCGCGTCATTGACCACCTCGGGATGAGTGACGGGTCCCATGTGACCGAGGCCGGCGAATTTCACGACCTCGACCCGCGGCAGCACCGGCGCCAGCAGCCGCGCAACGCCTCGTGACGACGCCGGCGAGTTCTCGCCGAGCATGTAGAGGACCGGGATTCGCAATTCGCCGAATGCCCGCAGCGGCGTAGGTTCTTCGAACAGTGCACCTGCCCAGTCGCGCACGTTGGCGATGGACGTTTCGATCGGGCCCTTGCGCTGTTGCGGCATCCGGTTCCAGGCGCCGCTGCCCATCCAGAAGTCGATGAAGAACCGGGCCGCAGCGGATGGATCGTGAGCGTCGAGCGCGGCGGCGCCCATGGCGACTGCATTTCGAATGCCATCTGCATCGTTCGGCGGAGGTGAGTCCGCATCGATCAGGGCGAACAGCGTAGGTTCGTACAGGGCCAGCGCCCGGACGCGATCAGGCCGCATCACTGCCGCGATGAGCGCCACCGCGGCACCATAGGAATGACCGACCAGCGCAAAGGGATCGCCGGCGCGAGCGAACACCGGCTCGAGCAGTGCGACCTCGTCGCGTAGCCGGAGCGGACGATCCTTCGGCACGGATGGACTCTTCCCGGCGCCGTAGGAGTCTGCGGCCAGCACGTGGAAGCTGGGCGCCAAGTTCTCCATCAGTGCTCGCCACTGACTCGCGCTGCTCGCGTTGGAGTGCAGGCACACGACGCCCGGACCCGAGCCGACTTCGCGGAACTTGGCGCTCACGTGCGTGGCGTGACGACGACCGATGGTGCCGCCCGCGAGGCGCCGCCGTGGAACACGGCCTCGATGTTGTTTCCATCAGGGTCGAGCACGAACGCGGCATAGTAGCCCGGATGGTACTCGCGCTCGGCGGGGCGACCGTTGTCCCGGCCCCCCGCCGCGAGGCCCATTTCGTGGAAGGCCTTCACCTGGGCCCGGCGGTCGAGCGCCGCGATCGGCGCCCGATCCGCCGCAATGAATCCCACGCTCTCATCACCTTCCAGCGCCACCCGAACCATGAACGTCGGAGCGACTTCCTCGAGGAAGCAATGGCGCCGCTGCGCGGTCGGATGCGGCTCGATGACTCCCACGCCGTGCTCGAAGCTCTCGCGCCACATCTGCGCCAGATCATCGGCGCAGCGGCTCTCGAATCCGGTGCCGTCGCGCGGCGAGGCGGGCATGAAGTGACGGCTCATGGGATCGCGAACGTGCAATGGCATCGAATGGTACTCGCTGCGAGGAAGCGCTTCAGCGTTGCGAAGCACCGCTTGCCGTCCGGGCAGGGCGCGTCGGATGCCAGGCGGACCGCGTGGCCGAGCGGTCGCTGCCTGCAGTAGTCCGTTCGCTGTCAGGCAGCGCGGTCAGATCTCCTGGTACGTCTTGTACATCGAGTAGAAGTCGTTGTCGAAGACGAAATTGGTGAACGTCATCGTGATCGAAACCTCCAGTCCGCGGACGTAATGCCACCAGCCGACCGGCAGAAACAGGAGGTCGCCGGGCCCGATCTCGACGTCGAGCACGGTCACATTGCTGAACAGCGGGAACCGGTCGTAGTCGATCCTGTCCAGGTTCACCGCCGAGTAGCAGTGGCGGTTGTTGTACAAGTTCGGCAATTCACAGGGCGCGATCAGACGCACGAGCTTGCGGCCACGAACCTGGGCCATGAAGTTGTTCGTCAGGTCGTGGTGCAGCGGGGTGACCGTTCCCTTGGGACCGAACCAGAAGAATCCGCGGTTCGCGGGGTCGTCGCGCAGGTATTCCGGGAAAGGAACGATGTCGTTCCACAGATCCTTCAAGGCGGCGGTATTCGTCTCCGAGTTGTTGGCGGTGATGTAATAGTTGTTCGTCTCACCGATGGTCTCGGTGATGTCGACGAACTCGCCGAACGTCATCTCGCTGCGGAGTCGGGCCGAATTCAGTTCGTAGTTCGCGTCGCTGTCGCGGTTCGCCTGCACCGAGACAACCCGGTCACCGAACCGGCGCTTGAGTTCCTTCGCAGTCCAGCGGGTCATCGCCGGCCAGTCGTCCATCGCGCAGGTCATCACGACCGGGCGATTCAGTGCATAGAATTCGTCCAGAAACGTCTGTCGCGACAGCTTCGGCATGCGTGGGACCTGCCCGTGCGTGGTGGCCTGCCGCGCCGTGCGCCGATAGCACTCCAGCACCCAGTCGCGCTTCTGGACCTTGGCATCCAGGTTCCGGTCCGCATCTGCGGCCGACGCATGGATCTGCCGGGCCGCGCGGATGTACGGGTGGTCGAGCGCCGCCTGCACCTCGCGCGTGGCAGTCGCGCGGTCGATGCCGGCGTTGACCATGGCTTCGACGATAGACGGTGGCTCGTTGCGAAGCAGCACGTTTTCAGCCACCCACCGCCGCCACTCCTGGTCAACCGCTACCGCCGGCCGCTGCGCGGCCGCGGCACCTCCAGCTGCGCCGGTCAAGGCGGCGCCGGCTTCGGCGGTTCCGTTAGCGGTGAACGAGTAGCTGTGGTCGAAGATCGGCTTGTTTCCAGACTCCGGCATATTCTTCCTCGCGTTGCTTGTCTGTTTTCCGCACCACTTCTGGACACGAAGGGCGCGCAGGATATTTCAGCGACTGGCCTTGCGTGTGCCGGGCTCCATGTCGAAAGGAATCCGATCGGAGCGCACGACGTTCAGCGGCCAGCGCCCGTTCCCGCGCCACGACCTCGGCGGGCTCGTCCACGAGCTCGCGCATGAGCTGCCAGCGTCCCGGCGCGCAACCGCTGCAGGGGTCAAAGCCATCTGCGCACCCTTGCCTTGTACGCCAGGTATTCGGCTCCAAACAGCCTGGAGAGTGCCTTCTCCTCGGGCGCAATTTGAAATCGCCGGATGTACGCTGCAAACACGAAGGGGCCAGGCAGCGCCCACCACGACCACAGGAACGCAGCCCAACCGAAAAGGATGAACACATGACCCACGTACATCGGGTTTCGCGTGACCCGGTATATCCCGGATTCAACCATCGCAGATGCCGACTGGGGTTTCATCGGGTTGACGGTGGTCCTTGCGCGAAGAAACGCCATGAGACCCGACACATCGAAGGCGGCACCGGCAAGGGCCAATGCGACGGCGAGGGGCACGCGAACGAGCGCGGGTGCCGCCGGAGCGCCAGCGTGTCTCGAGATGCTCCACATCGCAAGTGCCACGAGCAGCGCCACGATCGGTGGAGGAATTCTCAGCTCGAGCGAGGAAACAGGCCGCACTTGCTAACCGGAAATTTCAGCTTCGACCAGTTCGGCAAGCAGTGCGAGCGACTGCTGCCACCCGAGGTAGCAGGCTTCGAGCGGAATGACATCGGGTATTCCCTCCTGCACGACGTTCAGTTCGGTCCCGCAGGATACCTTCGTAAAGGAGACAGTGACCTGCAACGTGCCGGGCAAGTGGGGGTCGTCGAACTTGTCCGTGTGCCGGATACGTTCATTGGGCACCAGCTCGAGGTACTCCCCGCCGAAGGAGCTGCTCGTGCCGGTCGTGAAGTTCGTGAACGACATCCGGTAGGTGCCGCCGACCCTGGCGTCCAGGTGGTGGACCTTTCCGGTGAAGCCGTTCGGGGGAAGCCACTTGGCCATCGCATCAGCGTCGAGGAATGCGCGATAGACCCTTTCCGGGGGCGAACGAAGCACGCGGTGAAGGCGGACTGTGTTTGTGGGCATGATGGCTGCGCCTTTCGATTCTGGTTGGCCGATGGTGCTCAGATGAGGAACGGCACGAGCGCCGCAACCCGCTGGGCATACTGCTGATACACCTGCCCAAACTGCTCGCGCATCCAGCGTTCTTCGAACCGAAGTTTGCGCCACAACGCGCCCGCCGCAAGCACAAAGGCGACAACTCCCCGCCATTCGCCAAGCGCCAACGCCGAGCCGAGAAATGCCAGAAGGAGTCCCGTGTAGATGGGGTGACGGACGATAGCGTAGGGCCCGCTCGTAACGAGCTGATGATCTTTCTTGATCGTGACTGTGCCGCTCCAGTTCTTGCCGAGGTGCAGGCGCGCCCAGACCGCAAATAGCAGGCCGCCGCCGGTAAGCAACGACCCGATCCAGAAGGGCCATCCGCCCGCAGGCAAGAAACGTTCTGCAAGCAGCGCGGTCGCCGCGCGGGGTGTCGAGAAGAGAAGGACCGCGACTGCAAGCGGAAGGATGTGCAGGAGCCGGGAGGTCCAGGGCTCGCGACGCAGGTCGACCTTGACGTTCCGGGACTGCGCCCACCAGTAGACCATCCAGCTCAGCCACATGACGGGAAAGGCGTAACGATGGATTGGAAGCATGGCGCGGGCGGGGGGTCGGCGGCGAATCCCAGGCTCCGAAGAAGGGCCACCGATCTGAAGTTCCGCGCCTTCAGGACCGCAGCAAAGGTTTGCGCAGCGTAGGTTGCATGCAGCTCGCGGAGCATGGCTGAGACCGAGGCGCCTCCAATGCCCTGACGCCAGTGCCTGCTTGCGAACTCGTAGGCGATGTACGCGATGGAGTCCCGTGCAAGCGTGGCCTGGACGTAGCCTGCCAGGTTTCCCGCGGGCAGGCGTACGACCCAATTCAACCGCTGTTCGGTGCCGTCGCTCGAGCTGCGCGACTCGAGCCGGGCGAACCTGCGCTCGAGCCACGCTTCCGCCTCGGGCGGGCTGTTCTCGAACTCGTAGATCGCAGGATCGCTGAGAACGACGAACATCTCTGCCGCGTGGCTCGCAACCTGGGGCTCCAGGAGAAGATGCCCGACTCGCAGGGTGTTCAATGCTGTCCAACGCCCGAGGTAACCAGGTCGCCCTTGTTCACGACCGCGCGAGACGGTCCTTCCCTCGCTTGGTTCGGCAGACTCGCGCTCAACGCAACTTCAGTGGAGGAGCCATTCCCAGCAGTATGAGCAGACCCCACACCGCCAACGCGATGCCTGCGCACAGATAGAACGCAAAAATAGATGAAAGCCAAGGGAGTTGTCTACTCGATTGAGGCGCCAGGGGTGAAATCCGCGGGTGCCCGCTGGCAACTCGCCGATGCGGTAGCCACGCCAGGCGACCGCGAGCACGCCCGCACCGAACGCAATCAGGAGGAGAGCACCGGGCAGTGAGGTCACGTCAGCGCTCAGCACCGTATCGTTTCCGCACTGCCCACAGCGCGGCCATCACGGCGACGCTGAAGGCACCCACCTGCAGTATCTCGAATGGCCACAGGTTGTGCGAAGTCGGGTCGCGCCCAACATCAACCAAGATGCCCAGTGCCACGAAAGCCATCATCGCACCCGGTACTGCGCCGCCTTGGCGCGCGCGCTCATTTCCATGACCCAGATCGGCTGTGCCTGCGCTGCAAGCGTGACACTGCTCCCAACCAGATGCCCATGCCACACAGCGACGACGGGCGTGCTGTCGAGGCGGCCGTCGCCAGCATTGACGCGGATTTCATCTACCTCGTCCCCGGGTAGAACCCCGTTGCGAGCAACAGCGCGATCTCGATTGCTTTCAGGCATCGGCAGGTGAACGCAGAGGCATGTGGCTGACTCTCGCGGAGCATCGAGCATCGCAACTTGCATGCTTCACGAGAAGTGTCCATGCCCACTTCCTCCGGGTACCGGCCGCGTTTTGCGTTACGCGAAGTAGCTAGCCCGAGCTCCAGCGCCTGCTCCTGCTAGTTGTGCGGGTACAGGCCATCGAACGTGGTGACCCACGCTCCCTTGGGGTCCATCGACGCCCAGTGCTGCCGCACCGAGCTTCCGGCGAGCAGTCCCACCAAGGCGGGGCCGTTGAGCGCGAGGTTGGGCAACATGGCCTTACGGCGCCTCCGCTGCTGCCCGGCCGGCGGCTTCGCGCCAGCCGACGAAGCGCTCGGGCGGAATCGCTCGGCGACCGGCGACGCGCTCGACGGCGAGACGGATGTCCGCGCTGCTGTCGGCCTTGAGGGCGGCGTCCACGAACAGCTGCTCGAGCACGTCCTGCTGGGCGTGGCTGCCACCGAGGCGGTACATGCCGCCGATGGCCGGACGCATCAGGGTGACGGCCTCGGCGTGACGTCCGGCGGCGTGGGCGAGCTGGGCCTTCGCAATCGGCAGTGCGTAGTCGCGCACGATGCGAGGCACGGTGCCGCGGCCTTGGGCGTAGGTGCGCATGGCCTCGACCATGCGCTCGGCAGCGGCAATGCGGCCGGTGGCGGTCAGCGCCATCAGCCAGTGCGGCAGCGTGAAAGCGGATTGGCAGTCGCCGATACGGGCCTCGGCCCTGTCGGCCAGTTCCTCCCAGCGTTTGCCGATATCGACGCCGAGGCGCTGCAGGCGAAAGAGCATGGATGCCGCGTTCTGCACGTCGATGTAGACATCCGGCGAGGCGACTGTCAGCGGCGCTGCGAGGTTGCGAAAGCGCGTGTCGTAGAGATCGAGCGCGGCGGCATGGTCGCCGTGCTCGAGCTTGAACAGCGCGAGGTGCCACCAGAGGTGATGCTGCAAATTGTGGCTGCCCTCCCAGTTGGGGGCGAGCGCGGTGAGCCACAGGATGCCTTCGCTGCGGCGGCCCTGCGACTCCATCACGTGGGCGATCGCGTGCGCGGCCCACAGATCGCCGGGGTCGAGCTCGATGGCGCGGCGCACCGGCGGGCTCCGCTGCGAGATAGTTCCCGGTCTCCTCGTGGGAGAAGGCCTGGCAGGCGAGCATCGACGAGTAGCCCGGGACGTCCTGCGACCAGGCCGGAATCACGCGCTCGACCGAGGAGACCATGTCCTGCGGCCGGCCGAGCCAGAAATTGGCGAAATGGTGGAGACGAAAGGCGACCACGTCGTGCGGATGGGAGCGCAGGATCGCCTCCCACACGCCGATGGCGCGATCGATCTCGCCCTCGGCCCAGGCGCTCAGCGCGGCAATGTGAGCGTGCTCGCGCGGGGTGGCGCCGGTGGCCAGCGACTGTGCAGTGCGCGCTGCCTGGACCGCGACCGGAACGACCGCCTGCTTGAACCCGAGCATGGCGAAATAGCCCTGCATGCAATGCGCCAGCGCGAAGTCCGGATCGGCCTGCAGCACGGCCTCGAGGCGGTCGGGCGTATCGGCGCGCTGGGTGAGGTAGCCGGCGACGAGATGGTCGAAGGCAGCGGCAGCCTCGGGGCTGGCGGTCGAGAGCGGGAGGCCGCGGGCATCGAGATGCATGGGAGAGTCCTGACCGACACTACGGGCTTGCCCGACCGATTCGGGCATCGTGGCCGGATCATACGCTCGCCGATCGACACCGGTGCCGTCGCGGACGGCACATCGGCGGCAATGCGCGCTCAGCCGCCCGGGGGGCCCTTGAGCTCCACCACATTGCCTTCCGGGTCGCAGATGTAGATCGAAGGGCCTTCTCCTTCGGCCCCGTTGCGCGTTGCCAACGGCCCCGCGACCACTCCGTGCGCCTGGAGCTGGCTTCGAATGGCTGCTTCGTCGAACGGCTCGATGCGAAGGCAGAAGTGATCCAGGTTCCGCCCCGCCTTTCCCGGCGGCGCGCCACCGGCCCTGCCCAGCGGACCGCTTGCGGGGACAAGATCGACGAGAGAGCGTCCGGCGCGAAGCTGGACCAGCCCGATGGCGTCCTGGCGTCGTTCGATCTTGCACCCGAGGACTTCGCAGTAGAAGTGAAGCATGCGATCGAGGTCGATCACGCGCAATACAAGGTGATCGATCTCGCGGATGGAAATCATCGGGCGTGGAGTCGCAGCAGCCGACCCTCGATATCGCTTGCCATCGAGGCGCGCTTGGTCGTCGTCGCCGACGGCCGCGTACATCCGTTCGATGGCCGCAACGATGTCCTCCGCATCGGTGTCCAATCAGGCTGGTTGATCGGCTTCGGCGACGGTAGGGGAGCGGGCGTCCCGCACTCGCTAGCCTCGAACCAGCCTCAGGCGGACGACGGGCCGGGCGGGCCTGCGTCGAGCGACCTCCACGAAGCCCGCCTCGTCGAACATGCTCTTCGATCCGAACCATGGCGCTTCGGGCGCCGAGGATTCGCCCCTGTCGACGGGGTAAGCCTCCAGCAGGCGGACACCGCGCTTCTTCGCGTACGCGACAGCACCGGCGAGAAGCTCTCCCGCGACGCCTTGCCTGCGGTACTCCGACGGCACGACGAAGCATACGATGGACCATACGTTCTCGGCATCGACCGGCTTCATGGTCGGCGATCGCGCGAGCTTCGCGTAGTGTTCTCTAGGCCCCAGGGATATCCAGCCTACCGGGGTCTTCCCTCGATATCCGAGCAGGCCCGGCGGAGGGTCCCGTGCCGCGAGAGCCTTGAGGGCCTCCTTGCTGCGCAAGCCCTGGCTGTCGCCGGGCTGTGTCCACGCGCCCTTGCCGGTGACGCGGTAGTACATGCACCAGCAGCCCCGCGCGATCGAGCACCCTTTCGCGCTGAAGATTGCCTCGAGATCGTTCCAGCGGCCCGGCGTCAGGGGGCGGACGACGAGAGTCATGGCAATCGCGCCGCGCGCTGACCTGCGGCCTCCTGCAGGTACTTGTGGACGAAAGCGATCGCCATGCTTCCCTCGCCGACGGCGGAGGCGACGCGTTTGACCGGGCTCAGCCTCATATCCCCGCAGGCGAAGACACCGGGGACGCTCGATTCGAGGAGGTAGGGATCGCGGCTGTGCAGCCAGCGCCCGGCTTTCACCACGTCGTCGCCGGTCAGGACATACCCTCGCGCGTCGCGTATGTCGATCGCGGTCAGGTGGGTGTCGCCGTGAGCGGCGACCACTTCCGAACCCAGCCGGACCGCGATGTTCGACTGCCCGTCGAGCTGCTCGATCAGGTAGCGCGACATGGTCGCCTCCAGCGAATTGCCACGGACGACGAGGGTCACCTGGCGTGCATGAATGGCGAAGTACAGACCGGCCTGACCGGCCGAGTTTCCGGCGCCGATGAGGTGGACGTCGAGGCCGTGGGCGGCGCTCGCTTCGCTGCGGGCCGCGCCGTAGTAGATCCCCTTGCCGATGAGCCGATGGAAGCCCTCGACGGCGAGGCGGCGCCACGTGACACCCGTCGCACGGATGACGGTCCGGGCGCGGACGGCATCGTTCCCATCGAGGTAGAGCTGACGCGTCTCGGGATCGATCCGCGAGGACGTCCCGGCCTGACCTCCGGGCGCTTCGCGCTCCACCACCAGAACGCCGTGCCGAAGACGATCGGTACTTCGCCGAAAATGACGCCCGGAGTGCGCCAGCCAATCGTGCGTTCGATGCCGTCGACCAGCTTGACGACCTCGATCTTGCCCGCGAGGACCGCGTAGAGCGCGCGGTCGCCACCCTCGTGAGCGGCAAATTCCCCGGCACCCGGATGAATGTCGGCCGACGTCTGGGCGAGATGCTCGAGCTCGGTCACCGCCAGCGCGGAGAACAAGGGAATGGCCCGGATATCGTCGATGATCAGCATCGTTGGGGCAAGCGCGGCATCAGGGAGACGCGAGGGACTCGGGCTTGCACGCCGGTGACGGCCACACTTCGAATCGCCGCGACCCTAAAAATAGGGAGGGGCTTCCGGCAGCGGCTGGCCGCAGGCGCACACGCCCGCCTGCTTTTCGTGGTCACTCATCTTGCGGCACGCGCTGCACCGGACCCAGAGGGGATTGATGTGATCGGGAACCCATACGCTCGTGTAGGCCGCTTTCCCCAGGTCGGCCCAGAACCGCTGCATGGCCTGCCTGTGCGTGCCGCCTCGGATCATCTGCCTGGTGTGCTCCGGCTTCTCCCAGGCGGAGATGGTGACGCCGCGGCCGCCGATCCGAAGCGTCGTTACGCCGATGAACCCGTCCATGCGCAGCATCTCGGTTGCGGTAGCGCGGGTCAGGGAGCGGATGTCCTCGGTCTCCTCGTCGGTGTTCCAGATCGTGGTGATGCCGAACGCTCCCGGCTTCGTCTTCTTGCCGGATTGCACGGCAACCGACATGCCGAAGGAGAACGGCCCGACCGTATGCGGCTGCACCAACACCTGCAGCCCCAACTGCTCCGGAACGGCCCGGGTATCGAAGTAGCCTTTCACGGACCTGATCCCGTCCGTCCCGATCTCGATGACATCGACCC
Organism: uncultured beta proteobacterium; assembly: GCA_963734515.1. GTDB lineage: Bacteria > Pseudomonadota > Gammaproteobacteria > Burkholderiales > Casimicrobiaceae > VBCG01. Next base: position 348,155 of record CAVTHP010000008.1, read on the forward strand.
CCGGGAGCGATACCGTCCGCCCCGTCGGCGGCAGTCCCTGGAAGGATCCCGCATTCGTGCCCTTCATGATCCACTCGGCCACCACCCTGCCCGGGCCCGACTCCGCGACGCTGACGATCTCGAACGACAGGTCAGGGAACGCATCCCACAGGCGCATCGCATTGGCGCCGATGGCGTCGCCCGAGATCTCGCCGGTCGTGGGATCGCGATAGGTGCCGCCGCCAGCGAAGGTCCTGACGATCGCGTCCGCGTCGCGCGCGTTCCATGCGTCGAAGTATCTGCTTGCGATGTCCAGGCAGTTCATCATCGGGTCCTGTGCTCCTGTCGATGTCTGAGGTTGGACGGCGACCGAGTCTTGCGAGAGCTCAAAACCCCATCCGGGTGGCGACGCCGACGCCTTCGCCGCCACCATCGACGGGCTTTCCCGTTCGATCGAACGCGGCATAGGTGATCGTCGACCGGTACGACTTGCCGTCGCCGGACAGCGTGATCCTTTCGGTCAGGACCCCGTGCCCGCTGGGCGACCAACCGCCACCCTTCGCGATTTCTTCGAACGTTCCCGGGGCCCTGGTGGCGTAGAAGGCGTACCTGGCCTCGAATTGATGTGGACCGCTCTTCCTCCACACCCCATACGCAGGCGGAACGGGCGGTGCCGCGTCGTAATTGGAGGACTCCGTCATTGTGCCTCCGGCGTTGAACACGTACATGAATTCGAGATCCTTGATCTCCGCCAGCGCGCCGCCAGCGAAGCGGATCTGCGATCGCCACGCGCCGACCAGATTGTCCGGTTCCGAGGTGTCACCTTTCGCGGGGGAAGGTAAGTTGCCGCATGCGGTCACCAGCGCTGCGAACAGTGTCGTCAGCAGCCATCGATTCGGGTTCTTCACTGGGCGATCCTCGGCAGGCTCGTGGCAGCAGCGTCGACGCGAGGCGCAAGATAACTCCCGGTGCTCCGCCGCGCAATCCCGCCGCGTCTCGTTGCTACCGAGAGTCACGGCTATGAACGAAGCACCGGTTGACCGTGACGGCTAACGTTCGCCATGAGCGGGGCGCCGCAGGCGAGTCCGCCCGATGGACGGGTCAGCCGTCCGCTCCATGGCCCGGCTGCTCAGCTACGGGCCTCTTCGATGAAGCGGGCAGCAGCTTGCTGAAGCAGCAGCCAGTCGAAACCGAACACCAGGGCCCTGTAGCCTCGATCGATCATCCGCCTGGCTTGTTCGGGCGTCCTGGCGACGCCACCGAGAGCTACCCTGCTGCCCAGGATTCCGGCCTCCGCCGCGGCGACGGCCTTGGTGAAGTCCGGATGGTCGAACTGACCCGGGACCCCGAGCGACATGGCCAGATCTCCAGGCCCGATGAAGGCCAGATCGAGGCCGGATGTGCTCGCGATCTCGTCGATGTTGCGGATCGCGTCCGGGTGCTCGATCGTGGCAATCGCAAGCATGTTGTCATTGGCCGATCGAATGTAATCCGGCATCGGGATCGACCATCGCATAGGTGCGTAGAACGGCCCCCAGAGTCGATCGCCGTCAGGCGGATATCGCACGGCGCGGACTGCCTGTTCCGCCTGTTCGCGCGTGCAGATCATCGGGAACACGATGCCAAGCGCACCGAGATCCATGGCCGACTTCGCCTGCCACTGCAATGACCACGGCAACCGGACAAAGCGGACTGTCCTGGTTCCCGCCGTAGCCGCGATCATGGCGTGGAGCGCGGTCGCGTCGACGGGCCCATGCTCCATATCGATGATCACCCAGTCGACGCCCGCCGAAGCAAGCGACTGGATCACGGCGACGCTCGGGACCGTGACGATCACCCCGAAAGTGGGCTCGTTCGCCCTGAGCCTGGTCTTCACGCCGTTCAATGAACTCGTTCCATCGTTCATGGCAGACCTCCAGTCGATGCGTGCCTCGGGCGCCTCACCGAAGGGTCAGGACGCATTCGCCACAGTGCCGACCTGCTTGTGCATGACAATTTCGTCTGGACCTGCGCCTGCGTCTGGAACCTGGGCCGGCGTGCCTGGAGAGAACCCGAGGTGCTCGAGCAGAGCAGTCGATCTGAAGTTGCGCAGCTTGAGGACTGCCAGAAACGTGTGTACGCCGTACTCTGCGGCAAGCTCAGCCAGCATCGCAGATACCGCGCTGCTGCCTATGCCTTGACGCCAGAACTTGCTTGCAAGCTCGTATGCGATATAGGCAGTTCCGCCGTGCTCGACGGTCGCCTGCGTATACCCTGCCAACTCGCCGCTTGACAGGCGAATCACCCAGTTGAGCCAGCGCTGCGTGCCGTCCCCGGAAGTGCGAGACTCGAGCTTTGCGTAGCGCTCGGATAGCCAAGCCTCGGAGGAGGGTGGGGCATTCTCGAACTCGTAGATGGCAGGGTCGCTGAGCACAAGGAACATCTCCTTGGCGTGCGCGACAACCTGGGGCTCCAAAGTGCAGCGCGTCGCGATGAGAGTTCTCATTTGCGGCCTGCCGTTGGGCCTCGCCTCGACCGAGGGGTTAGGCGTCACTGGTGGCGTGTAGAGCACCTGAGCCTCGGGCTCGCTGGAAGAAGCTGCCGAGGAATGCAGCGGTTTCTTCCGAGATGCCGACGATCTTGTCGGTGGCTTGACGATAGAACTTGAAGTTGAGTTCAGTCTCTGGCCGGCCGTCGTTCCAGTCACTGAAGCGCTTGAGCTCGGTCCTTCCCAAGCGGCGCTGCGCCTTGCCTGTGCGCTTGACGCTGATGCTGACGCACGGCGTCTGGCGCTCGACGCCTTGCTTCCGTGGGGTGGCGTCGGCCCAGGTCACGACACCGCTGGCAATGAGGCCGGCGCCACCTTCGTTCTCGCTTGCGAAGATGAAGATCGCGTCGCCTGTCCGGACGCGCTTGCCGCCGTACATGGTCTTCTGCGACGCGAAGGTCCAGGCTGGTGCGTTCGGATCGCAGACTTCGGCTTTGATCGCATACACGAGGCTCGGCCTTGCGGTACGGAGGGCTCGGGAGGGGTGCTCGCCGCCGGGCTTCGCCTCGGCCGAAGGATCAGGCCTCACTGCGTCCTTCCGCCACCAAAGCGCTCCTTGAACGATTCCCTCGCCTCGTCGATGAAGGGCCCGAGATCGGCTTCGGGGACCCGCAGGACGGTGATGCCCTGGCGCTCCGCTTCGGCCGCAACATGGCTTGAGAGTTGCCCGCTCGGGATGAACAGCTGCTTCGGCAACCGCTTGTTGTGGGACTGCCCCTTCTTCAGCAGCCGCCTGGCCTCGAATTGCAATGGTTCGGTCGTCGTGATGGGTACGGGCGCGGTACCCAGAATGAAGCGGCTTGCTGCATCCATTAGGGCCCAGATATTGAGGTCGCCGTCCTGCTCGGTGGCAAGTGGTGCATCGTTGAGCTTGAAGAGAATCCAGACTTCGTCAGCGCGGAACCGGTCGGGGTGAAGCATGGTGGATGGCATTGTGTGAGGCCTGACGTTCCGGCTTGCCCGACATTCCCCAGACGCCTCACCACGGGCGGCATGCCTGCGGCGGTCACCGAAGGGGTTGCGACGCGCGGGTCGTCGCGTCCGTGGTTCTGGCGTCTCGTCGTGAAGTGGCGAGCGCTTGGTGATTTTTCCAAAGGATACCGGTTGCCACTGATGCCTGGCAGTCTGCGTACGATCACTTCGTAGCCGCGCCGACAAGGCACTCACCCGGCACCTCGAACCCACCAGGCGATTCGAAACTACGCATGGCGCCTTCCACTTCGTTCCACACAGATTCGCGTTCCTGAGGGGACAGGTGAGCCATCATGGCATTGAATGCACCGAAGGCTTCTCGAGCGACCCGCACGTACTCGGCGGCGCTGGCCATTCTATGGGGCACCGGCACAGCGCGAATCTCGGGGTTGGCAAATCCGGCTTGACGGAAGACGCCTTCGAGCACCCCGGGGCCACCCAGGCTGAACGGTCCGGGTTGTCCCGGAACGGGAGGCGGGAGTTGCGCGCGCTGGCGGATGATGGAAGCCGGCATGGCCCCCCAACTGTTTCGATCGGGCGTGGAAAAGACAACGACGGCGACCCGACCGCCCGTTCTCAGCGCACGGCGCCACTCGCGTAGCGCTGTCACCGGGTGCGGCATATACATCAGACCAAGCCGACATAGCACCGCATCGAAGGAAGCGTCTGGAAGATCCAATTTCTCGCCGTCCATGGCGCGGGTCTCGACCTGTTTGAGCCCACGTTCACGGGCGACCTGGAGGGCAAGCTCGACGATCCCTTCCGAGATATCGGTCGCGAGCACGTAACCGCCAGGGCCAACTCGTTCGGCGGCACTGACAGCCGGTTCACCTGCGCCGGCGGCGATGTCCAGGATGCGCTGACCTGGCTGAATCCGGGCCCGGTCAAGCATCTGGCGGGTGACTTCGCCATACCAACGATCCAGAGTGGGATTCCAGCGTCGCCATGCTGCGCCGTCCTTGTTCCATTGCTCTCGCTGCGCGTTCTTGTACTTCGCCGCGTCGAATGAGGGTTGCTGTTCGGCCACGAAAGTCCTCCGTTCGGTTAGACCTTGATGTTGCTTCGCGGTGGGGAACTCAGACTGCTAACGTTGGAGGTAACTGGCGCGTCGCACCGATGCTCGCGAGCAACAAACCATGTGCAGGCGCGTCCGGCTGACCGTGAAGTTAGGCCGCACGAACTATGCAACCGCGAGCAGGGCCTGTGGGTTCTTCGCGGCGACCATAAGAAGGGTGCGAGCTGAACCGGAAGGGGCGCGACGGCCTTGCTCCCAATCCTGAAGCGTCCGCACGGACACTCCGAGCAATGCGGCAAACTTGGCTTGGGACAGGCCGGTGCGTTCGCGGATAGTCGCAACCGACGGAACGTTGATGACGCGCCCGATCTCGCCGCGCTTGAGCTCACGCAGGCCTTCCAAGAGTTCCCTCCCGACATTGCGGTTTACCGTAACCTTAGCCATCGATCTCGTCCTTAATCTGTTTGAGAATGTGGGCCGGAATGCTCTCTGCCACATTCTTTGGGTAGAGAGTCAGCATTCAGATTTGGACATGTCGGGTGCGAGGAAAGTAAATGACCCGCAGGCCGCCCCGCTTGCCGCGGTCGGCGACTCCCCACCGCATCTTCCGAATGCCGCCGGAACCGGGAATGACCGCTCCGGCCTCGGAATCTTCAACCAGCGCTTGCTGGAGTCGGACGTATTCATCGTCGCTCAAGTACTCCTGCGCCGGGCGAGTGAACAGCTTGGTCTCGACGACAGTGGGTTAGGCTGCGCCTTCACCTGCCGCCCCAACGCCAAGTGGGCCGCTCGCCCTTGAGCCAGCAGACTGCCACGAGCAGCAGGCAAAGAAGCGCTGAATATGCGACGTACGCTGCCGGACCACGAGTGGGAAGCAATGCCACCGCGCCGACGAGAAGCAGCGCGGCAAAAATCACCATGACAGCCCAACCCTGCCAGACGGTGGGCAAGCCCCAGCCCCAACCGTAGCGTTTTGCTGGAAACCAGTAGGATGGCTTGTCTGGCATGGGACACCTGAAGCAATTCGGCGACTGAGGGACTATCCGCTTCGAGCAGACTCTACACCGGCCATCTGCCGCAGCCCAGCTTGTGCGCGGTGATTGCGTCCGTGCCGCCTAACGTCGCCCATCAGCTGCCGCGCAAACGCGGGTGCATGCCTGCCGCCAGGCGCTCCGCTGCAGGGACGGGTTAGAGAGCGTTATGGAACTGCAACTACACCTCGCACTCCCGCTCTCTCAACCGCTGCCTTGACGAAGCCTGTCGCCTTCAACTCGTCAACGACCTTCCGTACGTAGTTTGCGCCTGCAGCGCGCTCTTTCGGAACTCCAATGCCGATATCTTCCGCCGCGATTCGGCCCTCCAGGACCTGCAGTCCGGGCACCCGGTCCGTGATGGGGTATAGGACTGTCTTGACCGCGGCCACCGCGTCTGCTTTTCCGGACCTCACCATGTCCACCGCGGCGGCGATTGTCGGAGTCCGAACCAGCGTCGCGGCTTTGAGGCTGTGTGTAAGGAGGACATCGGTAGCGCCGCTCCGCAGGACCCCGATGCGCGCTCCCGGTTTATCTGCATCGGAGATGTCCGAGATGGAACCACCCTTGGCAACCAAGTAGCCGATTTCGATCTGGACATATGGGGCGCTTATGTTCAGCTCCTTTGCGCGCCCCGGAATGATTCCCGTGAAGATGATGTCCCATTGTCCTGACGCGATGCTGCCAGCGAGCGCCGAGGGCGTGGGATAGGTGACGGGCTCGAAAGGCACCCCCAAGCGCCGCGCCAGCTCTTTTCCGAGATCAATCGCAATGCCTTTCGGCTCACCCGAAACCGGGTCCTTCGTCGCATGGGCGGGCTGGTTGGCAAAAAACGCACCGCGGAGTTTGCCAGTAGGCGCCAGTGCAAGCTTCTCTTCCTGAGTTGGCGCCGTCTGAACGCCCGCACAAGCACTGACCAGCAATCCCAGCACCAAAGCCGCCATCCAGTTCATTCGCATGGCACTGTCTCCTGAATTGAAGAGGCTCACTAACGTTCGGCGTCCGCGGCGCCTGATGTGGTTTAGGAATCTCGGACCAGCCTGAATGTTAGTTTTTTGGCAAACTTCGACCTTGGAAGAAGGAGTTTGTCATGAAGAGGAAGCGGTTTTCGGTCGAGCAGATCGTCGCCGTGCTGAAGCAAGCGGAGAGGAGCGTCGCAATGACTTCGCGAAGATTGGTGTTCAACTCGTCGACCGTGGCGCCTTGCGAGTGCGCGCCGGGGAAGCCAGGAACGAAACCAACGAAGAGTCCGGTCTCCGGGTCGCGCTCGATTACAGCGGAATATGTTTTCACGGCTTGGCTCCGGAAAGCGAATGGCTAATTCTCGGGCCGGTGCGGCCTGTACGCAAACTTGTAGGCCTAACCTCCGAGGTAACCGACGCGCCGCGCCAATGGTCGAGAAAGAGAAGGCATGTGCCGGCGCGTCCGGTTGACCGTAAGGTCAAGGCGCAGCAAGAACTGTCCCCTGGTGGAAAACCAACTGCCAACGATCGTCGCGTAGTTTCCAGATTGAGCTTCGCAGGGATTGAACGAGCTCGCCCGATTCACCACTCTGGCGACTGGCGCGGTAAGTTGCCAGCAATACATTCTCAGCGATAGCCGTGATCTGAAAATCGGTGAGCCATCGTCGAAATGGGGTCTCATGCTGGAGCACCTCGATGACGCGCTCCCTGTCGTAGGCCCTGCCGTCGCTTGCGAATTCAACGAATTCACTAGCGAGCATGCGATCGAGATCTGGCCGAGAGCAGCGCACGTCGGGCTGCAGTAACCGTTCCTCGAGCTCTCGAATGTGGTCGGATAGCGAGCGGGTCGGCTCCATTGGATGCGCCCTGACGTTCGAGGTGAGGCGGGCCTGGCGTCCCGCCGTTGGGCCCGCCTCGACCAAAGGATTAGCCGTCACCGGCGCGGCTTTGGGCCTTTGGACGACCAGACTTTGAGACTGCAATGTTTCGCCGCGTGTACAAAGTCCGGATCAGTGCTCAACAGAACAGCTTCGTGCCTGATGCAGAGTTGCGCGACGAGCGCATCGACTGTGCCAATTTGCACGCCCGCTCTTCGGCATGAGTTTCTAAGGCCCGCCGCAGCAACATGGTCTTCGCGGTCCGGCTGGATCAATGCGAGCGCAGAGAAGCGCTCGACTATCTGCTCGCTTGCCTTGGTGCCTGCGAAGCCTTGGAGGAGTTCCTGTAAGACGAGGCCCGTGGTAACGACGACCTCTGCTCCGGCGAGCGCTTCTTTGAGTGCCTGGACCTCAGGTTCTTCAACCTCGACATCGCGTCTGAGCGCGAGCGCCCAGACACTCGTATCGACGAGGAGCGTCACTTGCGCGAACGCTCCGCCTTGTAGTCATACGACTGGTCCCACTCAAGCTTTCCCATCAAGTCGAGTACTCGTTTCTGCTGGCGCCGTGCGATGAACTCCTGAAGGGCCTTGGTAACAGCGGCCTTCTTCGTGCGCTCACCGCTCACCTCAAGTGCGTGGTCGAGCAGGTCTGGATCGATTGCGAGGTTGGTTGCCATGTGCGCGTCCGTGTGTGGCAGTTTACACAGCGGCGCCGATTCCGGCAAACGAACGAGACCGATGCAAGTGTGGCGGGTGAACGCGACAGCTAACACTCCGGTTCAGCGGCGGGCCGCGCCGCGGACCGGCCGCTGCAACCGGTGGTTAGGCCGCTCTCACTGACGCACATAGCGCAAGTGCGTAGCAGTTGGACTATCAACAACCCTGTCAATGCGAAACTGCGGCCCGGGCTCGCGAAGGTTCTCGAAGAGACGCCGCCCACCGCCGAACAGCACGGGCGCCAAGGCGATTTCAAGCTCGCCCACGACACCCATGTTCAAGTACTGCTGGATCACATCCGCTCCACCCGCGATGCGAATATCGCGACTGCCCGCGGATTCCCGAGCGAGCTCAAGGGCACGCTCCGGCCCGTCATTGATGAAGTAAAAGGTCGTCCCACCCGGGCGGACCCAGGGTTCGCGCTTCGCGTGGGTAAGAACGTATACCGGTGTGTGAAACGGAGCCTCCTCAGGCCAGGCGCGCTCGCCCTGGTCGAACATTCGCTTGCCCATAATGTTGGCACCGATGCGCTCCGTGGTTTTGCGAAGCATGTCATTGACGGGGCCGGTCTCTCCGCCTGGTCCGAGCTTGAGGTTCTCGCGGAAGAACTGCTGATTGAAGATCCAGCCCATCAGCGCACCCCACTTGGCGCCCCAGTTCTTGTACTCAGGCTGGTCCCAATTCTCCATGGTCATTCCTTCCGGTGCCATGTAGCCATCGAGGCTAAGCCCGATGTTTATGAATAGCTTGCTCATGATTCTCCTTTCGCGGCTCCGGATGTCGGCCTAACGTCGGAGGTAACCGGCGCGCTGCGCCGACGGTGGCCAGCAAGAGGGCATGAACCGGCGCGTCCGGCTGACCGCCGGGTTAGGCCTCATAGACATAGGCCATGAGTAGGTCGTCGACAGGCCGCCCATTGATGATGTACGCGCGCCGCCGTGCACCCTCCACACGAAAGCCAAGCCGCTCATACAACGCAATGGCGCGAACATTATCCTTCATCACGAACAACTCAAGCCGCGATATTCCGGCGGTCGGGGCCCATGCTATGACTTCCGCAAGCAATGCGCTTCCGACGCCGCAGCCCCAGTAGCTTCGTAAGACGCCAATGAAGATTTGAGCCGCGTGCCGAAGTCTGGGAATTGAGGAACCGACCGCGCCAACTAGCCCAACCGGCACTCCATCGATTTCGGCCAATAGGGAGCGGCTGTGCCCAGAACCGGCAATACGCTCGAGTTGCGCCGAGAAGTCGTCGGGCGTCGTCACATACTCGTCGGGCGCGTAGAGCAAGAAGTCAGTTTCGCCAAAGATAGCTTTGCGCAAGGCGACCGACGCAGCGGCGTCCCGAGCTACCGCATCGCGTATGAGGATGGCGCCCATGAGGCCTAATGTAGAGGAAATCGGCGCGCGAAAGCATGGTGTCCTGGCCGCGAGGCGCAACATGGACAGAGAGCGCTTCGCGGCCAGGGTGCCATGCCGTAGCGCGTCCGGTTGACCGACATGTTAGGCGTCGCGTTCTTTCCTACGCCATGTGCTCGATGCCTGGAGGCATGGACACCCAACTGTGCATGCGCTCCTCGTAGACCGAGAACGTGGGACTCGGAAACTTCGGATCGGCGAAGGCACCGACCGGAACTGCGATGGAACCTTCAAGGCCTTCGGCTGTGAAGTACACCGTTGAGCCGCACTCTGGGCAGAACCGGAAGGTGGTTCGTGTGCCTTCGTCTCCGACACGGATGAACTCCTTGCTGGCGCCGGTGATCGTGACAGAGTTGGAGGCGAAGCGAGCCTGTGCGCCGAAAACACTTCCGGTCCGGCGCTGGCAGGCAAGGCAATGACAGACAGAGACCCGAATCGGGTTGGTCGTGACATGAGCTTGAAGCTGGCCACAACTGCAGGAGGCGGTTCGATGAGTCATTGGCCTCTAGGGTGAGGGTTGCGACGCCTAACGTTGAAGGTAACCGGCGCGCCACGCCGATGTTCGCCAGCAAGAACGCATGAACCTGCGCGTCCGGTTGACCGTAAAGATAGGTCTCCGAATATTAGGCGCACGCAATCCGCTAGACGACCCTTCACCTATTACGCTCGCGGTGCAGGAATAGCTCAATGGTTCGAAAGAAAATGAAACCGAATACGCAAAGAGCCCACGTTAGAACAACGGCGTAAGGACCGACACTCGGCAAGAAGGGAAATCCTATGACGTTGAGCCAGAGACCCGCAACCGCGACAATCGATGTGGCGTAGATGATGAGGACCCATAGGGGAAATGGGCCCGACTCGATCATACGGCGACGGCGGAATTGGGTCACGAGAACGAACGTAAAGATCGAGGCGGCGGCTGCGCTGGACAACGGCCAAGTGATCGTGTTAGGGGCATGAAGGAGATTTAGAAGCGTGGGAACGAGGGCCAGAGCAGTAACCAGAAGGCCGCCCTCAATGTAGAGTCGCACGAGGCGGAGGTGCCGATCGGAAAGCTCGCCGCCCAGTGCACCTCGGAGCGTGACAATCACTGCCGAAAAGCCGACAAACGACAAAGAGAGAGCCGCCAGGCGAAGAAGATAGTCAGATTCTGACGATGTCACGAACGTATCCTCCCCGTCCCGTCAATGCGTATCGCGGTATCGCCGCGGACCCCAAACGAAGCGAAGCGAACCCGGCACATGAGCGAGGTACAAGGTCTGACGTTTGAGGTAAGCCGCGCGCGGAGGCCGCAGGCCGGAGCGCGGCGGCGTGACCGAATGGTTAGGCCTCAATGTCTCGTGCATCATAGGTACTTCCCGGTGTGAGTGTAGGAGAGAAGAGAAGCTGGGCAATAGCGGTGCCGGCACGATTCGGGGGAGTGAGTTGCCCCTGAGCGCGACGAGTAGCGAAGCGAGGTGCAGCCGGAAAGTCATCTGGGGACGCCGAACCGGCTACAAGATGCATTTGCGTGTCCACCACACCAGGATCGATGTTGACCGGGATAAACGGATGAGGCTGCGCTTGCTGCTCAATGGCGAGAGATTGGACGAAGTTCTCCATTCCCATCTTTGCGGCACAGTACAGCGACCAGCCATATACACCTTGACGAGCACCGCCGGCTGAAATGTTTGCGATCACCTTGCGGCAGGGAACTGCCTGAAACCGCGCGACTACTGCGGAGATGAAGAGTACTGGGGACACCAGGTTGACGCTCAGGTTGCTCAGCACCAATTCGGGCGGCTGGTACGCGGATGGGCCAATGGGTTCGAGCGTGGCGGCGTTGCTAACTACGAATAGCTCCTCCAATTGTGTCTGTTCGACAGAGGCAAGCGCAGCCTCGACTGCACGATGGGCAGTGGCCGGGGCGGCAAAATCTGTGGCAACCGAATACGGGTGTGGCGCTGTTCGCGAGAACTCAATGACAGTGCACCCGCGAGCGGAAAGCTCGTCCGCGATGGCGAGACCAATTCCACGGGAGCCGCCGGTCAAGATTAGAAGGCGCATGGAAATGGTGGCCGTTGAGGCCTAACGTTGGAGTTCAGCGGCCGCCGAAGGCGGTCCGCTGGAACGAAGGGGGTTAGCCGGCATTGGTACCTCGCTTCGTATTCGCCGATCCGTGTCCGATATGCGACGAAAGCGGCTTCTCGCAGCGGTGATTCGTCTCCCCGGACTCGTAGTCAGTAATCGTTTCCACGTATTGAGCGTTGTCTCTGTCGATGACGCGTGCGCGGTGGACCAGTCTCTTCCGACTATGAGAGAAGGTCGGCACCGAAATATCTTCGACGTATGGTTTCCTTTGCCCCGGTCGCTTTGCCTTGATGCCGATCCCCGTGCGCGATCGCTTTCGCAACGACGGTAACCGCAATGGTGCGAGCTGTACAGCCGCTCGTCGGACATGGCGAGTGCCGGTCGGCCGCGTCCAAGTGCGTGTCAATGGGCGTCTTGCACCTGGAACAGAAAGTGTGGTCAAGAGGCGTGTTCATGGCGGCTGACGTCCCGGTTCAGCGGCGGCGCGCTGATTCTCCTGCCTTGGTACCTTGTCCATCACCGTCCGCTGCAACCGGTTGTTACGCGGTTCCAGGGTACGTGACAACGATGATTCCAATCAACCACAGAAAGCAGACAAACTGCACGAAAAAGAACGCGAACCGCACAGATGCTACGGTGTTGGTATGGACGAGACATACGTGCACTAGCGATTGGAGAATCCGGGCGATTAGAACCGTCACTGCCAGTGCGTCTACCAACCTGCTCGTCACGTTACCAACATAGAGTCCAAAGACAATCGCGCCGAAAATGGGAAGATTTTCGACGCAATTCGCGTGAGCCCGCGTCGCGCGCCGATACCATTCCTGCCCCCCAACGGCGTCAGCCGGAAAATCCCTGATCGGTACCCGTCCGCTGAGGATGCGGCTCCAGCGATAAATCCCAATCGTGAAAAGCAGCAAGAGCAGCGTCCACATTGCGAATCCGAGCAACATCCACACCGGCACTGTCATAGACGACCCTCCAGAAGCGTATTTGAGGCATAGCGTACCAAGGTAATCGGCGCGTTGCGCTGACGCTCGCCAAGTAGAAGCAACGTACCGGCGCGTCCGGTTGAACGCCGGGTTAGGCGCACGCATGCCTTGCGCCTGATGGACGACCGAAGAAACGACAACTCGCATCTGACCTGCCCGGGTTTTTCGGACCATTCATAACTTGAGACAATGGCTCCCGCTGAGACAGCGAGGAGCTGATGAAGAAAGTCCGATTCACAGAGGAACAGATGGTCGCTATTCTGCGCGAGGCTGATCGGAGTCCGGTCGCGGACGTCGCCAGAAAGCACAAAGTCAGCGAGCAGACGATCTATGTCTGGCGACGACGGTTCGGGACGCTCCAGCCGGCGGACGTGAAGCGATTGCGCGAGTTGGAAACGGAGAACGCTAAGCTCAAGCGCATGGTCGCCGAGCGCGAATTGTCGATCGAGACGCTGAAAGAGATCAACCGCCGAAAATGGTGAGCTCGCAGGCCCGAAGGGACCAGGTGGCTTTGGCGATGGAGCGTGGGCATACCCAGCGCCAAGCCTGCGAGTTGATCGAATTGCCCCGCTCGATATTGAAGTACCGTTCGGTGCGTGCCGAGCGCGACGCGCCGGCGCTTGACGCCATGCGGCGGATCGCGGCCACGTACCCGCGCTACGGTTATCGTCGCGTGCGCATCTTTCTGCGCCGGGAGGGTCATGCGATGGGGCCGCAACGCACGTATCGGCTGTGGTGCGTCGCCGGACTGCAATTGCCGCGGCGGCGACCGCGGCGACGGGTGGCCACATCACGACCGCGCCCATTGCCGGCGACGGGGCCGAATCAGGTGTGGGCCTACGACTTCGTCCATGACGCCTGTGCCAACGGACAGAAGCTCAAATGCCTCACCGTGATCGACGAGTTCACTCGCGAGAGCCTCGCCATCGACGTGGCGGGAAGTATCCGCTCCGCCCGGGTCATTGACGTGCTCACCCGCCTGATCAGCGTCCACGGTGCGCCGATGTTTCTGCGCTCGGACAACGGCCCGGAATTCATTAGCAACCGGATCTTGGTATGGCTCACCGAGGTCAAGATCGACACTCGCCCTGATCGATCCAGGCAAGCCTTGGCAGAACGGCGCCGACGAGAGCTTCAACGGCAAGTTCCGCGACGAGTGCCTGAGCATGGAGTGGTTTCGCAACCGCGTCGAGGCCCGGGTCCTGATCGAAATCTGGCGCCGCCATTACAATGCAGGTCCGGCCGCATTCGAGCCTTGAGTACCGCACCCCCACCGAGTTCCGCAAGCATCACGAGTCCACCCACCAGGGAGCCATCCTCAAGTAGCCAGTGGTCCGAATTTCCCGGGGCAGGTCAGGCCCGCGGAGGCAGGCAGCGTAAGGCTGGCGCGCGACAGTGGCGAAGCCGCTGCGCGCCAGCCTTACGCTGCCTGCCGTAGCGGGTCCGGTTGACCGATGGGTTAGGCCACGCCGCGCTCGGACGGTGGATTGGGAGTGTTCTCCTGCTGCCAGGGCCGCCAGAATCAGGTGCAGCGCGCCTGTAGCAACAGTGCGGAGCGGCCGCGCTGGCCGACAGAAGGAGCAATGCGATGCCTCGGTACCTGATTTCGTTTGACGACGGCTCTATGGACCACATTCCCGACGAAGACTGGCCGGCGGTAGGCGATGCGGCGCACTCAGTGGTTCGGGAGGCGAAGGCCGCTGGCATTTGGATCTTCGGCGGCGGGATGCAGCGCCAGCAATCTTCCGTTGTTGCGACGGACGGGACCATCTCAGTCGGTCCCGTACCAGAGAAGAAAGCAGTACTCGGCGGGTTCTCGATCATCGAAGTGCCTTCTCGCGAGGAGGCGCTCGTTTGGGCAGCGCGGATCGCCGAGGCGTGCAGGTGCGCGCAGGAGGTTCGCGAGATCATGTTCGACCCGGAGTCTTGATTGACGTCGCAACGTGGTTCGAATGTGTGGCCTAACGCTCGGCGTCAGCCGCGCCCGCTTGCGGGCGTCGGCTGCACGCCGTGGTTAGGCAGCGCTCGTCTACTTGCGACTACCTGCGCCAGGACAATCCGGCCCTCTTGTAGATTGCGTCCCTGATTTTGCGCCATGACCTGAAAATCAGCTCCGAGAAGAACATGAAAGCCAAGCGGCGGGAAACCGTCTTTGCGGATCCTTTCGGCCATCGATACGAACCAGGCACGCGCAGCATCTGTAGTATCAGACCAATCTTCTACCTTGAACCCGACGTTCTCGAGCAGCCCTCGCAGTATTGCTGGCGTCACGAGGAAACTCGATTCCGATGTGCGCGCCCAAGGGACGGGAAAAAGGACTGAGCCCGACGGACCCGCAAGAACGTCATAGATCGCGAGCGTGCCCCCTGGCTTTAGTACCCTGTACATCTCTCGGTATAGGGTGGGTTTGTCTGGGATATTCATAGCCACATGCTCGGTCCAGACAACGTCAAACGAGGCATCGGGAAACGGCAGCCTCGTGGCGTCTCCTTGGCGAAAGTTGACGAGTTCAGCGAGGCCGATGCGGTCGGTAAGCATCGTAGCGGCGCGGCAGTACTCATCGGTGAGGTCAATCCCGGTGACCCGACATCCGAATTCCCGTGCAAGACATCGTGATGTCCCGCCGACGCCGCTACCGACATCAAGTACGTGCTTCGTGGCGTCGACGCGCGCAGTTCGCGCCAGCTCGAGCGTTGCTGCCCGGCCGCGAATGTGAAATTCGTCGATCGGCGCCAAGTCTTCGGGCGTCAAGCGGCTCAGGTCTTTACCAGCCTTTTCTAAGGCAGCGAGGATGACGCTACCAAGCTCGGTACGGGCGTAGTGCGCCTGGACGGCATTGTGGACTTGACTCGACATTGATTCGATCCCTCCTCCAATACGCTGCCTAACGTTCCAGTTAACTGGCGGGCCGCGCCGATGCTGACGAGACGCGCGCCGTGTATCGACCCGTCCGGTTGAACGCCATGTTAGATGTCTTCAACGATCACTCGGATGACGTCATGAGGCCCCGCATCGCCATCGCGGATGCGCCGATTAATTCGGGTTCCTCCGTCGACGACAAACTGAGCACCACGCAACTCGAGAACAAGGATAGGGCATTGATCGCAGAGAGGAGCATCTCGCTGATGCGGCTTCCAATGTCGGGCCTGTAGCAATTGATCCAGCGGCCACCTTTCTCTCGAAGCATTGAGCATGGTCGCGTTCAGGACTGGAATTTCCCTGCACTCAATCCTCGCGCCAGCAGCATTCCCGAGAAACGCGCTTTTCCGCAATAATCGGTTGAGAGTATCGATCCAAGTATGCCGTGGATCCTTCCGATGGCAGTTGAGCTCGGAAACGATGAAGGCCCACGTTTGCACATCCTCCAGACTTTTGGGCGGCCACGTAGACATCTAACGTTTGAGCTCAGCCGGCTGCGCAGGTCGGCTGCAGCGAAGGGTTAGGCCGCACCTCTCGCAAAGCGCAACCGAAGTGCATTGGGCGAGAGGAACCCGAGTACGGCAGCAATGACAAATAGTGCGGGCACGTCTCCGTAGAGGTGATGAATGTGCTGTGGGTGGAGTACAGACTGAACCGCCATGACGGCACCGTGCACGATGCTCGACCAGATGGCGAAGGAGACCAGACTCAGGTATTCATTCGGGCTGCGGGCGGCAAGGATCAGAAAGACTCCCAAGGTGGCGTAGATCGCAATGATCATCTCCAAGTACTCGGATCGGCCACTGTGCCAGGCCCAACCGGAGGGCCAAAGGACGGTAAGTGGATAGAAACCGAAGATGGCTATGGCACCGACAACGCGCAATGCGAGCGGCAGGTACTTGAGGCGTTCTGCGTCAGTCATGAGAACCTCCTTGCGTGCGAGCCGAGGGTCTGTCGTGCGGCCTAACGTTCTAGCTAACCGGTGGGCCGCGCTGACACCCGCGAGCAGCGAGCCGCTCGCCGGCCCGTCCGGTTGAGCGCAGGGTTAGGCTGCGCGCGCGACGTCAGCGGAGGTGACGACGGATCAGGAGAACTCTACGCTTCGACGAGGATCACCAAGGTCTCTGGCAACACGCCGTCATACGCCATTGCGTCGGCGGCAGCCTTCGATTTCATCGCGGATGTGAGCGCGCCCATGTCGGGTACGTCCATGAGCACGGCCACTCGCGTTGGGTTTTGCGGATCAACGAAGGTGCGGATGTTGGTGATGCCGAGGGGACCGAACAATTCCTTACGCTTGGGCGAGGCAAGCCAGTGAGCTTTGTCCTTGATGTCATGGTGCGCAATTATGGTGGGCATGGTATTTCCTCCGAGGTAGTAGATCTATGAGAAGTACCCAAACCTGCGCGGTACGAAAGACCTGACTGAGCATATCCTACGCGTTGACATGGTACGTCTCAGTCCATCGGCAGCGAGCGGTCATTTGGTGGACGAGCCGGCATAAGCGCTTCTAAACGTCACTCGCGCCGCCTAACGCTTGACTCGTAAATACATGACGTCAAATCGGCAATTCGGCCTGCTGCCAGAACGCGGTGATGAGCTGCGGTCGGCGTTGCATCGACTTGAGCCGGTTGCGGGCGAAGGTGCCGACCTCGCCGATGGTGTGCAGGCAGAGATTGGCCAGCTCGCGCTGCTTCATGTAGCCCCAGATGTACTCGACCGGGTTGAGTTCCGGCGCGTACGCGGGCAGTCGTTCCAGGACCAGGTGTCCGTCGAGCGATTCGACGTAGTCCTTGACGACCCGGCTGCGGTGCGCCGGCAGGCCGTCCCAGATGACCAGCAGCTTGCCGCGAATCTGCTTGGTCAGCGCTTGCAGGAATTCGACGAACTGCGGGCCGCGGATCGCGCCGGCATGGAACCGGAAATAGAAGTTCCAGAAACTGATGCCGGCGATGACCGACAGTTGCTTCCAGTTGAAGCTGTATTGCAGGACCGGGGTCTGGCCTTTGGGCGCCCAGGTCTTGACCCGCGTGGGTCGCTCGCTCAATCCGCTTTCGTCGATGAAGACGATGGTGCGCCCTTCGCGGCGGGACTTTTTTTTAGCGCCGGCCAGCGCTTGGTGCGCCACTGCTTGATCGCCGCTTCGTCGCGCTGGATGGCACGACCGGCCGGACGTTGGCTGGAGAACCCCAGCTCGCGCAGGATGCGCCAGACGTTGACCGTGCTGTACGCCACCCCGAACTCGCGCTCGATCAGCTTGGCCACCCGCGCCAGCGTCCACAGCTCGGTCGGAAAGTCGTTGGCCACCGCGCCCGCCAGCAAAGCTTTGCCCAGCTGCTTCTTCTGCGCTGCGTCCAAGCCACCGGGGCGTCCCAGCGGCTTGCGTCGCCACGCTTGCGGGTCTTCGGCCAGCTTCTTGGCCCAGCTTGATGTGGTCTGCCGACTGACTTCCAGCGTGCGCGCCACTTCGGCCTGCGCCACGCCGCGCGCCAGCATGCGCATCCCTTTGCGCCGGCGCAGTTCCAGTTCCTTGAAATCTCGTCGGTACCGCTTCGTTGCCATGCCCGCTCCTCGAAGTCTTCCCACTTCGATTAACGCGCATGATAGCGAATCGGTTGTCATGCATTTACGTAATTCTCAGTAAGCGGCCCGCCGTAGGCGGGTCCGCATGAAGGAAGGGTTAGACCGCATGCGGCCGACGCCCTAACAATACAGGTTGGAAGAGTACGTCGTCTCGGCGCTCTGCGCCAACAAAGCCAGCTTCGACCAGCAGTGAAAGCAGTCTACCAATCGATACGGCGTAGTAGCGACTTCGCATTACCTGGGTTTTGCAAGTTCCATCAGGGGCCTCCGATGTCAGGTAAACGCGCAGGTCGTACTGGTCGTGGTCCCACTCCCAGACCTGAACTGCGAGAAACCTACTGCCCGCCTCATGGCGAAGACCGTAAGGTCGAACGTCCGGGTTCACTCGTTCGACTGCGGCATAGTCGCGAACGGAAAAGATTGCAGCGCCGCCTGGGCGAAGGCATCGATAGCAACTTCGGAAGGCTTCCAAGAGATCAGAGTCAGATAACAGATGGGGGATGCTGTTGTCGCACGCGATGACAGCGGACACCGACTCTGAAGGAGTACGACTGAGTTCTCTAAGATCATCAACGTGTGCTTCGGCCGTCAATTCTCGGTGTGATAACTCCACCTTCAGCCGACTAATTGCTCCTGGAGAAATGTCGGACGCGGTCACTCTGTAGCCACACTTAATCAACCCAAAGGTCTGCGTTCCGACTCCACTTGCGGCGTCCAGAATGTGCTCGCCCGGATTCACATCAAGCTCTCGGAGCAATTCGGCCAGCGCTCTGCCTTGCTTGACGATCGACTGCTCCCAATCGCCGTAGAGCAAGTGGTAGTACGGTGCGAGTTGATCGTAGAACTGAGCTGTCATCGGCTTGGAAACTTCTTGCGGTCTAACGTTCCGGTTAAGGCGCGCGCGGCGCGCGGCGCGTCGTCCTAGAACCGATTGTTAGATGACATAAGTGGCGGCGCATAAAGGAGGCGGACTCAGCCGGTATACGTAAACGCAACATGAGGAACATCTTCACACATGAACATACCAAGTTCGCGCATACCCATCTTTCGATGCGCCTGGAGCGAAGGGGCGTTGTCCGCACGGATGAATGTCATCGCGGTGCGGCCGGGCAGGCGTGCTCGCAATTCCTTGAACATCATACCGGCCAGTCCCTTGCCGCGTTCGGTTGTGTGAACGCAAACCGGGCCGTAAAGGTAACAATCAGGCGGCGCCGGAAAGTTGCGCAGCATAGCTTGGATGATCGGTACGTGCGATTTCGCGGCCAGCGATGTTGATAGAACGTAGCCGACAATTTTGCCGTCGCGTCGGCCTGCGATTATCGGCATTTCGAGCATTGACTGTCTAAACCAGTGAGCCGTCTGACGCACCGACAGCCCGCCACCGCGGTCAATCACATTGGGGTCTTGAAGGGTGATGATGCCGGGAATGTCTTCCAGTGTAGCCAAAGAAATTTCGTAATCGGCAGCCATCAGCGGCAAGTCCTCTTTCAGCGGGCGTTCATTGTCACCTAACGTTGGAATTCACCCGCTCGCGGAAGCGGGCGAAGCCCGCTGTAGCGAGTCGGGTGCAACGAAGGGTTAGCCCGCGGCCACACGGGACATAAGGTATTCATCAACGTACGCTCCGTCAACGAAGAGTGACTTGCGGCGGCGACCCTCGGCCTCGAAACCGCAGCGCAAGTAGACGGCGATGGCCGCCATGTTTGTGGTGTGGACAGTGAGTTCCAACCGCGTGAGACCGGCCGTTGCGGACCAACGCACTGCCTCTCGCACCATGGCAGTGGCAATGCCATGACCCCAATGCGGTTTGGCGACGCCAAGTGCGAGCGTTGCGCTGTGGCGCAGGCGATTGAGTTCGCCACCAGCAGCGGTAAGAACGCCAACCGGTTGCGAAGCCACCTCGGCAAGGAGTACGGCGCAGTTGGACCGCCCTTGCAGACGCGCGATGCGTTTGCGCTCGTCGTCTGCCGTGTTGGTGAACTCCGCGGCTTCCAAGAGCATAAAGCTCGTTTCGGCAAACAGTCTGCGCCGCAGCTCAATGAGCGCCGGCGCATCAGCTTCGACTGCGCGACGAACGAGGTAACTCATCTTCCGTAGCGGGCTAACGTGTTAGGCCGCACACGCGCCACCTTGAATGCTTGCATTCATTTAGTCCAGAAATCTCCAGGTCTTCGCGCCATCGAACCTCCGGACTCGAGTGGACTCGATGATGGAGGGATCGAAGTTGCGAAAATTAACGCCCATCCGGTTCGCGGACCGATTGGTTGATTCCCAGTGCGTAACGCACCCGCAGTTGGCACACCGAACAAGCCGGAGGCATTTGTCTCCCCAGACGTATCGAGTCAGGTCACTTTTGCGGGCAAGAACCTTCACCTTGCTTGGATCGTAGTAGCCCCAGAGCCCACCGTGGCGGCGACAGATTGAGCAATTACAGCTCGTGAGCCGCCGCGGTTTGGAAGCTACTTGAATCTGTACTGCACCGCAGTGGCACGAACCTGTGAGCATGGCACTGTTCCCTTTGTGCGGCCTAACGTTGGAGCTAGCCGGCGCGCCGCACTGACGCTGGTGGCCAAGAAGGCTCGTGCCGGCGCGTCCGATTGACCGAGAGGTCAGCCGTCATTGCGCTTGCGGCTGCTAATGCTTGCGGCTGGAGGAGGAAGCCCAAGCGGCGTGTAGAAGTAGCTCGTTACTATCGCCGGAACACCTCGACTTGCAATTTCGAGCAGGCGAATGTCGAGCGTGCCGCCAGGCGTAGAAGTAATGTGCGCGAGCGCCTTGTTCGCCACGTGGAGAACAGCAGCCAATGCGTTCTCCGCTTCGGTGAGATTACCCTTGTACTTGGAAATGGCCTGCGCGTGCGTGACAAACGGCAACGGCCCCCCCGAGTTCGAAAAGTGTTCGATACCCCAATCGTCGCCGCGCCTTTTCGAGTTGCGCTGAATAAGCTTCGTGGGATCGTTAGATGAAACGCCGAGGCCAACAAACTCCAGTAGCGCGCGACAGTGAATCAGGCCGGCCTCGACAACAGGGTTTGTGATTGCGCTGGAATTGCCCGTTATTTGGAGCTGGCCCGCGAAGTAAACCTCCATGGCCTTTGGCGCGCCCCATTTCATACGCAATCTGGTAAGTAGGTTAAGCGTAGCGATGGCGTCTAGGCGATGCGGTATGACTAGATTCAGCACATCGTCGCGCGTCGTCATGGTTGACGGCTAACGTAATGTTGCCTGCCTAAGCGGCAGAAATTCCGTCCTAATTGACGGAAAGAAGGGCGTCGGTCGGCCAAATGGCTGATGGGTGAGGGGCGCTCCCGCCTTCAGAATCAACGGCGTGTTCACCTTTAGTGCCTCCTATCAGGGGGCGTCATGCCGTGCCGCCCAGG
Organism: uncultured beta proteobacterium; assembly: GCA_963734515.1. Lineage (GTDB taxonomy): Bacteria > Pseudomonadota > Gammaproteobacteria > Burkholderiales > Casimicrobiaceae > VBCG01. Next base: position 369,600 of record CAVTHP010000008.1, read on the forward strand.
TCCCCACGCCTGCTCGACCAGGTCCGCGACCGGATCCGCTTCAAGCACTACAGCATCCGGACGGAGCAGGCCTACGTCGACTGGATCAGGCGCTTCATCCGTTTCTATGGCGGCCGGCATCCCGCGGAGCTTGGTCCGGGCGACATCGAGCGCTTCCTGACCAGCCTTGCCGTTGACCGGAACGTGGCGGCGGCGACGCAGAACCAGGCGCACAGTGCCCTGCTGTTCCTGTACCGGGAGGTGCTCGCAACGGAGTTGCCGTGGCTCGACGGCGTGGTTCGGGCGAAGGCGCCGCGGCGCCTTCCTGTGGTGCTTACCCCGGACGAGGTCGATCGGCTGATCGGTCGATTGCACGGCACGCACCGGCTGCTGGCGGCGCTGCTCTACGGTACCGGCATGCGGATCATGGAGGCCCTGCGCCTTCGGGTGAAGGATGTCGACTTCGGTAGGAACGAGATCCTTATCCGCGATGGCAAGGGCGCTAAGGATCGTATCACGATGCTTCCGGATCGGGTGGCGCAGCCGCTGCGGCGGCACCTTGCCGCGGTGCAGCAGCTGCACCGGCGCGATCTGGAGGAGGGTTTCGGGGCGGTGTGGCTCCCCGGTGCGCTGGCGCACAAGTACCCGGCGGCGGCGCGCGAGTGGGCGTGGCAGTACGTTTTTCCCGCCGATCGGCGATCGGTCGATCCCCGCAGCGGCGTGATCCGGCGACACCACGTGAGCGACCAGTCGCTCCAGCGCGCGCTGCGGCAGGCGCTGTGCGACGTGGGCATTGCCAAGCCGGCGACCCCGCATACGCTGCGCCACTCGTTCGCAACGCATCTGCTCGAGGCCGGGCACGACATCCGCACCGTGCAGGAGCTCCTCGGCCATTCCGACGTCAGCACGACGATGATCTACACCCATGTCCTCAACCGCGGTGGGCGAGGGGTGGTGAGCCCGCTCGATCGGCTCGCCGACAGGAGGCAGGACGCCACCGGCCAAGGCGGCGACCGATGACAAAAGGGCCCGTTCCCGGGCCCCTTTGTCGCGATGCGGTCGTTGTCTCGTTCCAATCAATCCCAGGACAGTGCGCCCCCGGTCTGGTACTCGGTGACGCGCGTCTCGAAGAAGTTCTTTTCCTTCTTGAGATCGATCATCTCAGCCATCCACGGGAACGGATTGTCGGCCTTGTCGAACAGCGGGTCGATGCCGATCTGCTGGCAGCGGCGGTTGGCGATGAAGCGCAGGTATTCCTTGAACATCGTCGCATTCAGCCCCAGCACGCCGCGCGGCATCGTGTCCTCGGCATAGGCGTACTCGAGGTCGACGCCTTTCTTCATCAGGGTGCGGATCTCGTCACGGAACTCGGGGGTCCACAGCTGCGGATTCTCCATCTTGATGGTGTTGACGAGGTCGATGCCGAAATTGCAGTGCATCGACTCATCGCGCAGGATGTACTGGTACTGCTCGGATGCGCCGGTCATCTTGTTCTGGCGGCCCATCGCCAGGATCTGCACGAAACCGACGTAGAAGAACAGTCCTTCCATGATGCAGGAGAACACGATCAGGCTCTTCAGGAGTTCCTGGTCGGCCTGCATCGTGCCGGTCTTGAAGTTGGGATCGGTCAACGTCTCGATGAAGGGGAGCAGGAACTCGTCCTTGTCGCGGATCGCCTTCACCTCGTGGTAGGCGTTGAAGATCTCGGCTTCGTCGAGGCCGAGACTCTCGACGATGTACTGGTACGCATGGGTGTGGATCGCCTCCTCGAACGCCTGGCGCAGCAGGTATTGCCTGCACTCGGGCGCGGAGATGTGGCGATAGGTGCCGAGCACGATGTTGTTGGCGGCGAGGCTGTCGGCGGTCACGAAGAAGCCGAGGTTGCGCTTGACGATCAGGCGCTCGTCGTCGGTGAGGCCGCGCGGGTTCTTCCACAGCTCGATGTCGCGCTGCATGTTGATTTCCTGCGGCATCCAGTGGTTGGCGCAGCCGGCGAGGTACTTGTCCCAGGCCCAGCGGTACTTGAACGGCACGAGCTGGTTGACGTCGGCCTGGCCGTTGATGACGCGCTTGTCCTCGACGCGCACGCGGCGGAAGCCGTTGTCGAGCGCCTGCTGCTCGGCGTCGAGATCGTGCACCGGCTCGCGCGACAGGATGCCGCCCGTCACTTGCGCGCGGATCGTTTCCGGCGTCGGCGGCAGCGTTTTCGGGGTGGCGGGGGCGGCGGTGAAATCGTCGTCGAAACTCAGCATGGCAGCTATCTCCGAAGCTCGTTCTTATATTGGGTCGACCGTTGCAATCGAACAGGGGACGAAGCGGGTCCGTTCGCAGGGGCCCGTCGCGCACCCGGATCCGTCAGTTCATGGCGCTCAGCTTGTCGTACAGGAACTCGGGTGCGAAGTCCTGGCCGTCGAGCCAGGCGATCGAGGCGAGTCCGTAGTCCAGGTAGAACTGCGAGAAGATGTCGCGGTCGCGTAGCGGCTCGAGCTCCTCGCCATGCAGCTCGTCCGAGAGATCGACGACGCCCTTGCGGCCGTCGTTGAACTCCAGCCACACCTTGTAATCACCGAGATATCTTGCTTCCACGACGTGTCGGGGTGCGTACTCGTAGCGGGCCAACATGGACCTCCATTCGCGAAGTGGACGATCCTGGGAAAAATCGGCGCGCGATGGCATGAGCCCGACTGCCGCCGCAATCCGCGCGCCCCCAGTTCAACTGCAGCGAGCCGTTGCCGGCCCTATCGGTCTTGCTGGTCCCTGGCGCGTCCACGCCAACTTCGCGTCCTGTCTGGGTCCGCGCGGGGTCCGTCCGTCCGGTGTCGCCGCGCGATGCTCTCGCTGGCCATCGCTGCCGTCGCTTCACCGGTTCACCGAATTTCATGGGGTGCCGTGCCGGTCATGATCCACCGTGCCACGACGTCGATCACCTGAGTCTCCTTGCCCCCGAAAGGGCGTCCGCTTGCAATCGCGCCATCGCCCGGTGTCGCGGGCGGCACCTGGCGCTCGTCTTCGATGCGTACCCACGTCCTGCGCCCGCGCCGGCCCGCATTGACGCCCTGCGAGCCGGCGCCGGCGGGGCTGTTCCCCTGCCGGATCACCAGCATGCGCATGCGCTCCGAGGCGGGCTGCTGTGCACTCGCTTCCTCGGGCGCGCAGACCAGGACCGCACCGGCAATCTCCTCGATGTTCGCCGCCGCCACGGCCGCCGACATGCCGCCGCTCTCGAAACCGAGCATCCACACGTCGGCGTTCGGCCAGCGCTCGCGCGACCACCGGACTGCGGCGCGCAGGTCGGTGACGTGCGACGCGGACAGGCGCCAGTCGACCTCCATCACCGGCTGGTCGGTCGGCGGCGACAGCGCCACGACCGAGCCACCGATCTCCGCAGCGAACCGCGGGTGCTGTGTCACCGGAAACCCGCCCTGCACGCGCATGACGCCATCCTCCGGACCGACGGCGAAACCGCCGCCACCGCTGCCCAGCATCATCACCACGTTCCCCACCGGCCCTGCCGTCTCGACGCTCGTCACCAGCAGCACCTCGCGCACACCGGGACGCGATTCGATGACCTGTACGCTTCCACGGTGAGAGACTCTCGCCTGCGCCGGCTCCGGCACATGTCGGATCGCGACTCCCGCCGCGCTCACCGCCGGTCACGCCGACGGGTGCGCAGCGCACCGGTCAACGGCATTCGTCGCACGCCGACCGCGACCGTCACTGGCACGCCTCGCAGGTCGGGTCGTCGATCGCGCAGAACTTGGGCTCCGCGATGGGCTCGGCGGCCGGTCGCGCGGCGGACCTCGCAGGGGTGGCACTCATGCCGCCGGCCTCGGTGACCGCGTTCAGCTCGCCGCCGCGCCCGGTCGATTTCTCGGCAGACGTCGCCGCCAGCGTGCGCAGGTAGTAGGTCGTCTTGAGCCCGCGCTTCCATGCGAGCTTGTAGGTGTCGTCGAGCCGCTTGCCCGATGCCCCCGCCATGTAGATGTTGAGGCTCTGCGCCTGGTCGATCCACTTCTGCCGCCGCGCGCCGGCTTCGACGATCCACGCGGTATCGACCTCGAACGCGGTCGCGTAGAGCTCGCGCATCTCGGCCGGGATGCGGTCGATGCGCGCGAGCGATCCGTCGAAGTACTTGAGGTCGGCGACCATCACGTCGTCCCACAGGTCCAGCGCCTTCAGGTCGCGGACGAGCTGCTCGTTCACGACGGTGAACTCGCCCGACAGGTTCGACTTGACGTAGATGTTCTGGTACTCGGGCTCGATCGATGCCGCGACGCCGATGATGTTGGAGATCGTCGCGGTCGGCGCGATCGCCACGCAGTTGGAGTTGCGCATGCCGTGCTCGGCGATGCGCTCGCGCAGCGCGTCCCAGTCCAGCGTCGCGGATTCGTCGATGTCGACGTAGCCGCCGCGCTCGTCGCGCAGCAGCTTCAGCGTGTCGGGCGGGAGGATGCCGCGGTCCCACAGGCTGCCCTTGTACGACGCGTAGCGCCCGCGTTCCTCGGAGAGCTCGGTCGACGCCCAGTAGGCGTGGTAGCAGACCGCCTCCATCGACGAGTCGGCGAAGGCGAGCGCTGCGTCGGAGGCGTAGGGCACGCGCATCAGGTGCAGGCAGTCCTGGAAGCCCATGATGCCGAGGCCCACCGGACGGTGCTTCAGGTTGGAGTTGCGCGCCTTCGTCACCGCGTAGTAGTTGATGTCGATCACGTTGTCGAGCATGCGCATCGCGGTGGTGATCGTGCGCTTCAGCTTCGCCTGGTCGAGCACCCAGCCGCCGTCCACCTCTTTCATGTGGGCGAGCAGGTTGACCGAGCCCAGGTTGCACACCGCGATCTCGGTGTCGCTGGTGTTGAGCGTGATCTCGGTGCAGAGGTTCGAGCTGTGCACGGTGCCGACGTGCTGCTGCGGCGAGCGCACGTTGCAGGCATCCTTGAACGTGATCCACGGATGCCCGGTCTCGAACAGCATCGAGAGCATCTTGCGCCACAGCTGCACGGCGGGGATCTTCTTGTGGAGCTTCAGGTCCCCGCGCGCCGCCTTCTCCTCGTGGCGGACGTAGGCTTCCTCGAAGGCGCGGCCCCACTTGTCGTGGAGGTCGGGGACGTCGGAGGGCGAGAACAGCGTCCAGTCGCCGCCCTCGATCACGCGCTTCATGAACAGGTCCGGAATCCAGTTCGCGGTGTTCATGTCGTGGGTGCGGCGGCGGTCGTCGCCGGTGTTCTTGCGCAGCTCGAGGAACTCCTCGATGTCGAGGTGCCAGGTCTCGAGGTAGGTGCACACCGCGCCCTTGCGCTTGCCGCCCTGGTTGACCGCGACCGCGGTGTCGTTGACGACCTTGAGGAACGGAACCACGCCCTGGCTCTTGCCGTTGGTGCCCTTGATGTGCGAGCCCATCGCGCGCACGTTGGTCCAGTCGTTCCCCAGACCGCCCGCGAACTTGGAAAGGAGCGCGTTTTCCTTGATCGCCTCGTAGATGCCGTCGAGGTCGTCGGACACCGTCGTCAGGTAGCACGACGACAGCTGCGAGCGGTGGGTGCCCGAGTTGAACAGCGTCGGTGTCGAGCTCATGAAATCGAAGCTCGACAGCACGTCGTAGAACTCGATCGCGCGCGCCTCGCGGTCGACCTCGTTGAGCGCGAGGCCCATCGCCACGCGCATGAAGAAGCACTGCGGCAGCTCGAAGCGGCGACCCGCATTGGCGTGCACCGCGTACTGGTCGACCAGGAAGTAGCGGTCGTAGAGCGTCTGCAGGCCCAAGTAGCCGAACTGCAGGTCGCGCCCGGGCTTCAGCGCGGCCCCGAGCCGGGCGAGGTCGTATTGCGACAGCGCCTCGTTGAGCAGGCCGATCTTGATGCCGTGCTTGACGAAACGCGGGAAGTACTCGGCGTACTTCGTGTCCATGTCGGCCTGGGTGGCTTCCTCGCCCAGTGCCTCGAAGCGCAGCGCATCGAGCAGGAGCCGCGCGGTCACGTACGAATACGCGGGATCCTTCTCGATCAGCGTGCGCGCGGCCAGCACGACGCACTTGCGTACCTCTTCCATCGGCACGCCGTCGTACAGGTCCTTGAGGGTCGCCTTCAGGACGCGGTTGGGCTCGGTCGCCTCGAGCCCCGCGCAGGAGGCGTTGACGAGATCGGTAAGGCGCTCGAAGTCCAGCGGCTTGCGCACGCCGTTGTCGAGAACGTGCAGCGTCGTGTCCTCGCCCTTGGTGCTCTTCTTCTGCCGCTCCTGCGCGCGCTCCTGGGTGCGCTTCTCGCGGTACAGCACGTAGGCGCGCGCCACTTCGTGCTCGCCGCCGCGCATCAGCGCCAGCTCGACCTGGTCCTGGATCTCCTCGATGTGGATCGCGCCGCCTTCGGGCTTGCGCTTCAGCAGTGCATCGACGACGGCATCGGTCAGCTTGGTGACCTCGTCGCGCACCCGCGCCGACGCCGCGCCCTGGCCGCCGTTGACGGCGAGGAAGGCCTTGGTCATCGCGATCGTGATCTTCGCCGGCTCGAAGGCGACGACCGAACCGTTGCGCCGGATGACCTTGAACTGCGCAAAGCGGGGATCGCTGCTGCTCGCGACGGGACTTCCAGATTCACCCACGATCAGGTCCCGAGGCGGCATGGGGGCGGGTGAAGCGGACGTCGTCGCGATCTGCATGGGATGCACTCCTGTGTGAACCTTGTTGTTTGTGCCCGTGGGCCGCTGTTTCCCCGGAAGGGATGCGATTTGCGCATCGCCGCGGCCGCCGCGGCCCGCCGGGCAGTTGCCCGCTATCCGGGACCGGCCCCCCGCTGCCGGTACCGGGGCGCCCAGTCGGACGCCCGAAATTTGGCTTGCGAATCAAAATCTACTACATCTTGTGTTCAGGTACGTCCTGAGCACCAAGCATAGTGGCTCGATTCAGCGAGTGCAAGCTTTTTTTCGTCCACAGTAATAGACCAAGAAAAGCAGTGCAAAAACAGTCTTTTGGGCTTGGATTGCGCAACGATCACCCACATCTGCACCGGAAACCCACCGTCTTGTGCACAGCGCGGGAATCTTCTGCGGCGGTCCGACGCGAACGGGCCGAACGTTGCAGTTTTACGACAGATTCCGGCGCGCAGGTCGATTCGCTATGCTGTGACGCCACGGATGCACGCATGCCCCGATTCGCCGCCAACCTGAGCTACCTGTTCAACGAGGTGCCGTTCCTCGAGCGCTTCGCCGAGGCGGCCCATGCGGGCTTTCGCGCCGTCGAGTTCGCCTTCGCCTATTCGTATCCGCTGAAGGACGTGGTGGCGGCGCAGCGCGAAGCCGGACTCGAGGTCGCGCTGATGAACGCCCCGCCTGGCGACCTAGATGCGGGGGAACGGGGCCTCGCGTCGCTGCCCGGACGCGAGCACGATTTCGCTGCGGGGATTGCCAACGCGCTGCAGTACGCCAAGGCCCTGGGGTGCCGGCGTCTGCACGTGATGGCCGGGGTGCTGCCCGCCGATGCCGATGCGGCCGAGCGCGAGCGGCGGTTGCGCGCCTACCAGCGCAGCCTGCGCCACGCCTGCACCGAGGCAGCCGGGCAGGGCGTGACGATCCTGATCGAGCCGCTCAATCCCCGCGACATGCCGGGGTACCTGCTGACGACGCAGGCCGAGGCGCACGCGATCCGCTCCGAGGTCGGTGCGCCGAACCTCGCAGTGCAGATGGACCTGTACCACGCGCAGATCGTCGAGGGCGACCTGACGATGAAGCTGCGGCGCTGGATGCCGCATATCGGGCACGTCCAGATCGCGGGAGTTCCGGACCGGGGTGAGCCCGATGCAGGGGAGATCAACTACGCGCACATCTTCAGGTTGCTCGACGAATTGCGCTACGAAGGGTGGGTCGGCTGCGAATACCGGCCGGCGAGGGGAACGACCGAGGGCCTGGCGTGGTTCTACCGGCTGCTCGGTCGATAGCGACTGCGCGGCATGCGACGGACGATTGGATTGCAGTGGGGGCCGGGACTGATGTCCGGGCCGTCCGACCGACATCAGGCGGAGGGTTGACGACGTGTCATTGGCATTCAAGTGGCTAACGCACGATTTCGCGGTCGCGGGACAGATTGGCCCGGCTGACCTCGCGCAGGCGGCGGCTGCGGGGTTTCGCAGCATCATCAACAACCGTCCGGATTTCGAAGGCGGACCGGCGCAACCGACGTCACAGGCGATCCAGGACGCAGCCGGCGTCGCGGGCGTCGAATACGCATTCCTGCCGGTGCGCTCCGGTTACCAGGACTCCACGCAGATCACCGAGATGCACGAGCTGCTCGAGCGCCTGCCCAAGCCGGTGCTCGCGTTCTGCCGCTCCGGTGCGCGCTCGGCGAATCTCTACTACACCGCGCAGGCGCTGGAGCGGCGCTAGAAATTGGGGTCAGAGCTGTAATAACTCTGCGACGCACCGAAGCACGGCGCGCCGCGTTCGGGCAGAGTTATTACAGCTCTGACCCCAATTTCCGGTCAGTCGGCGGCGACCGCAGCGCTCCTCGGGATGGCCGCCGGCTCGGGACCACGGCGGAAGCGCTCGAGGAGTGCCGCCTCGCGTGCCTTCGCGTCGGCGATGTGCCGCTCCTTCACGTGCCCGTAGCCGCGGATGTGCTCGGGAATCGACGCGAGCTCGACGGCGATGCCGTAGTTGTGCGGGGCGAGGGCGCCCAGCAGCTCGTCGACCAGGGTCTCGTATTGCCCGATCAGCGCGCGCTCGGCTTGGCGCTCTGTCGTCCGGCCGAACACGTCGAGCGGCCCGCCGCGCAGGCCCTTGAGCTTCGCCAGCACGCGGAACGCCGACATCATCCACGGACCATAGGTCGATTTCCCGGGCACGCCGGTCGCCGGGTCGGGCTTGTTGAACACCGGTGGTGCGAGGTGGAAGCGCAGCGTGTAGTCGCCCTCGAACTGCGCTGCGATGCGTGAGACGAAATCCGTCGTGGTGTACAGCCGCGCGACCTCGTACTCGTCCTTGATCGCGAGCAGCTTGAAGTAGTAGCGCGCGACGGCCTCGGCGAGGTCGGCGCTTCCCGGCTGCTTCGCCGCTTCGCCTGCGCGCACTTTCGCGACGAAGTCCGTGTAGCGCCTGGCGTACGCCGCGTCCTGGTAATCGGTCAGGTAGGCGCGACGCCGCTCGATGATCTCGTCGAGGGATTCCGACATCCTCTGCGATTCGGGCTTGGCGATCGCAATCGCGGCCGTCGCGACCTGGTCGGGATCGACGGCCGCGAGCCGGCCCCAGTTGAAGCTCCGCTTGTTCGATTCGACGGCTGCCCCGTTCAGCTCGATCGCGCCCAGGATCGCGGCCTCGCCCACCGGCAAAAGACCCCGCTGGTAGGCATAGCCGACCATGAACAGGTTGGTCGCGATCGAGTCGCCCATCAGGCCGGTGGCGAGCCTGGTCGCGTCCAGGAACTCGGCATCGCCCGGTGCGACGCCGTCCCTGATCTCCTGCTCCATCGACCCGGTGGGGAAGGCGAGATCGGGCTCGCGCGTGAACTGCGCGGGCATCACCAGCGCAGTGTTGACCAGCGCCTTGGTCACGCCTTTCTGCATCTTGGCGAGCGCCTCCTCGCCAACACCGGTCAGCATGTCGCAGGCGAGCAGCAGCCTCGCCTCGCCCGCGGCGATGCGCGTCGCATGGAGCTGCCCAGGTGCGTCGGCGATGCGCACATGCGAAAGCACCGCGCCGTTCTTCTGCGCGAGGCCGGTCATGTCGAGCACCGACACGCCTTTGCCCTCGAGGTGCGCGGCCATGCCCAGCAGCGCGCCGATCGTGACCACGCCGGTGCCGCCGATGCCGGTCACCAGGATGCCGTAAGGCCGGGTGCAGGACGCGAGCGAGGGCTCCGGCAGGTGTGAAAAGTCGACGGCGTCGGCCTTCTTCGGCTTGCGCAGCTGTCCACCCTCGACGGTGACGAAGCTGGGGCAGAACCCATTGACGCAGGAATAGTCCTTGTTGCACGACGACTGGTCGATCGTGCGCTTGCGGCCGAACTCGGTCTCGATCGGCGCCACCGACACGCAATTCGACTTGACCCCGCAGTCGCCGCAGCCTTCGCAGACCAGCTCGTTGATGACGACGCGCTTCGCGGGGTCCGGGAACTTGCCGCGCTTGCGGCGCCGGCGCTTCTCGGCAGCGCAGGTCTGGTCGTAGAGCAGGATCGTCGTTCCGGCAACCTCGCGCAGCGACTTCTGCACGGCGTCGAGGTCGGCGCGGTGATGGATCTCGATGCCGGGCGCGAAATGGCCCTGCGGATATTTCTGCGGCTCGTCGCTGACGACGACGATCTTCGTCACGCCTTCGGCCGCACACTGGCGCGCGATGTCGGCGGGCGAGATCGGACCGTCGACCGGCTGGCCGCCGGTCATCGCCACCGCGTCGTTGTAGAGGATCTTGTAGGTGATGTTGACGCCTGCCGCCACGGCGGCGCGGATGGCGAGGAGGCCGCTGTGGTAGTAGGTGCCGTCGCCCAGGTTGGCGAAGATGTGCTTGTCCTCCGTGAACGGCGCCTGGCCGATCCATGGCGCGCCTTCGCCGCCCATGTGCGTGAAGGTCGTCGTCCTGCGGTCCATCCAGAGCGCCATCACGTGGCAGCCGATGCCCGCCGTCGCGCGACTGCCTTCAGGGACGTTGGTCGAGGTGTTGTGCGGGCAGCCCGAGCAGAAATAGGGAACGCGCGCGAGGCTGATCCTTGGCCTGGCGAGCGAGCGCTCCTTCTGGTTGATGAAATCGACGCGCTGGCGGATCTTCTCGGCGTGCGTCGGATGAAGGCCGAGGCGCGCGATCCGCTGCGCGATCACGCGCGCGATCATCGCCGGGGTGAGCTCGGCGTGCGGGGGCAGCAGCCAGTCGCCGTGCGGGCGCGTCCATTCACCTTTTTCGTCGAACTTCCCGACGACCCGCGGGCGCACGTCGTCGCGCCAGTTGTAGAGCTGCTCCTTGAGCTGGTATTCGACGATCTGCCGCTTCTCCTCGACCACCAGGATCTCGTCCAGTCCCTCGGCGAAGTGGCGCACCCCTTCGGGCTCCAGCGGCCAGGGCATCGCCACCTTGAACACGCGGATCCCGATCTCGGCGGCGTCGGCCTCGGTGATGCCCAGGTCGTCGAGCGCCTGGCGCACGTCGAGGTAGCTCTTGCCGCTGGTGATGATGCCGAGCCGGGGCTTGGGCGAATCGACGACGATGCGGTTCAGGTTGTTGACGCGGCAGTAATGCAGCGCCGCGTAGATCTTGTAGTCGTGCATCCGCGCCTCGGTCGCGAGGAACGGATCGGGCCAGCGGATCGAAAGCCCTGCGGACGGCAACGGGAAGTCGTCGGGGACGATGATCTCTACGTGGCCCGCGTCGGCGTCCACGGACGCCGAGCTCTCGACGGTGTCGGAGACGCACTTGAAGCCGACCCAGCAGCCCGAGTAGCGACTCATCGCGAAACCGTGCAGGCCGAGGTCGAGGATGTCCTGCACCGACGACGGATAGAGCACCGGCATCATCGCCGCCGAGAACTGGTGGTCGGACTGGTGCGGCAGCGTCGACGACTTGGCCGCGTGGTCGTCCCCGGCCAGCACCAGCACGCCGCCGTGCTTCGACGTGCCGGCGAAGTTCGCGTGCTTGAACACGTCGCCGCAGCGATCCACGCCCGGCCCCTTGCCGTACCACATCGAGAACACCCCATCGACCTTGGCGCCCGGGTACAACGTCACCTGCTGCGTGCCCCAGATCGCGGTGGCGGCGAGGTCTTCGTTCACGCCGGGCTGGAACTTGATGCGCGCGCGCTCGAGGAACTTCGACGCCTTCCAGAGCGCCTGGTCGAGGCCGCCCAGCGGCGAGCCCCGGTAGCCGGAGACGAATCCGCCGGTGTTGAGGCCGGCGGCGCTGTCGCGCTCGCGTTGCAGGAGCAGCAGGCGGACCAGCGCCTGGACGCCGGTCAGGAAGACGCGGCCGGAGCCGAGTTCGTACTTGTCGTCGAGCGATACGGCGCGCAGCGCGACGTTCGTGCCGGCAGGGGTCATCGTGAAGCTCCGCAGGGTTCGTGTCTTTTGGACGCGTAATCGACCGGATAGGTCCCGGAAGCGCGTTGACCGAAAGGCTTGTGGCCTCGATCGTTTCGGCGCGGATGATACGCCTCAACGCCACAGCGCGTCCATGAATGCGCGCATGCCCGCATCGTTGCCATGGGCATCCGGCGACGGCCGCGCGCTCACAGTCCGCAGGCGCCAGTGGCATGGGCGGCGAGGCGCGTCGGCCCAGCGAGGCGCGTGGCGTCGTGCGCTCGGAGTCCGCAAACGCCTGCCCGCGGGTCCCGGTGCAGCGTCGCTCGAGGACATCCTGCAGCAAATGTCGCTGTCGGGCTCGCTCGCTGCACCACCCGCGGTGGCAGGCGCTCCCACTCGCGCTCGACGCGCCTTGCCCGCCGCCCCAGAGGCATCGTGCCGATGCATCGCATCTCCGCGCCGATTCGCCGCTGGCGCATCGATGGCGCGCGACACGGGGCAGTGCCGGGAGGTCGCCTGTGGCGCAGTCGTCGCAAAGCGGGTGGTGCGACGAGGGAGTCGTGGGTTGACGACCGAAGTCGCACCGGGACCCGCGCGACGACGCGGGTGCGCCACCGAAGACCTCCCGGCACTGCCCCGTGTCGCGCGCTCTAGCCACGGTCGGGCGCCAGCCACGCTTGTGCGGCAGCTGCGACCTACCGGAAATTCATCGTCCCGGGTAACCACAACGCGATCGAGGGAAAGGCGATCACGATCGCGAGCCCCACGATCAGCAGCGCGACGTAGGGCCCGACACCGACGATGATCTCCCGCAGCGGCGCGCGGGTGATCGCCTTCAGCGCGAACAGGTTCATGCCCACCGGGGGCGTGATCAGCGCGAGCTCGAGGTTGATCGTCAGCAGGATGCCGTACCAGACCGGATGGATGTGCAGCGCGGTGAGCACCGGCAGGACCACCGGCGTGGTGATCAGGATGATCGAAATCGTCTCGAGGAACATGCCCAGCACGAAGATCAGCCCCATCACCGCGCACAGGAAGCCGATCTGCGACACGTTGTAGTGGAGCACCGCATCGACCATCTGGTTCGGGATGCGCAGCTTGGTCAGCACGTTGCCGAGGATCGCCGCGGCGACGAGGATCATGAACAGCATCGCGGTGTTGCGTGCCGCGTCCTGCGCCGAGCGCCAGAGGTCGGCAAAGCTGAAGTTGCGATAGACGAACATGGCGATCGCCAGCGCCCCGAGCGCGCCGATGGCCGCCGCCTCGGTGGCGGTGAACACCCCGAAATACATTCCGCCGAGCACGAGCAAGGGAAGCAGCAACGCCCAGAACGATTGCCGCAGCGCAGCGACGATCTCGGGCCACGACGCCCGCGGCTCGCGCTTCAGCTTGACCGACGATCCGAAGGCGGCCGCGCTCATGCAGTAGACCGCGAAGATCACCGCGAGCATCAGCCCGGGGACGACCCCGGCCATGAACAGCGCGCCGATCGACGTGTCGGACACGACGCCGTAGAGCACCATCGGCCCCGACGGCGGGATCAGGATGCCGAGCGTCCCACCGGCGGCGACGACGCCGTAGGCGACGCGCGCCGGATAGCCGTAGCGGATCATCAGCGGAATCGCGGCGGCGCCGATCGTCAGCGCCGTCGCCACGCTCGATCCGGAGATGGCGGCGAAGACCGTGCACGCGGCGACGGTGGCGACCCCGAGCCCGCCCGGCAGGTGGCGGGTCAGCACGTGCGCGGCGCCGAACAGGTCGTCGACGACCTTGCCGCGGATCATGAATTGCGCCATCAGCGTGAACAGCGGGATGGCGACCAGCAGGTAGGTGTCGAGCTCACCGAACACCAGGTCGCCGAGCCCGCCCAGGTGTCCCTCGTGAGCGTAGACGATGGCGGTCGCGAACAGCGTGAGCCCGGCGAACACCGGCACGCCGGTCGCGAGCACAGTGACCAGCCCGACGAGGATCAGCGCGAACTGCATCGGCCTGCCGGCACTATTCGAGCCCCGCAGGCGGCATCGTGCTCGCACGCTGCGGCGCGCCTTCGCGCAGGCCGCGCAGGAAGGCGACGAGTGCGGCGAGCAGCAGCAGCAGGGCGCCCGCCGGTATCAGCAGCTGGGGAATCCACAGCGGCAGCGCGAAGTAGCCATTGGAGCGCAGGCCGACCATGCGGGAGAACTCGACGGTGCGCAGCCCCTCGACCAGCAGCAGCAGCGCGGTCGCCGCGACCGCCGTCAGCCCGAACAGGTAGGCAAGCTTCCTGCCGCGGGCCGCGAGGCGCTCGGTGACGATGTCGACGCTGATGTGCTCGCCCTCGAGCAGCGCATCGGGGGCGGCGAGCATCACGCTCGCGACCAGCAGGTAGCCGACCAGCTCGTCGCTCCACGTGACCGGCGCTCCGAAGACGTAGCGCATCACGACCGAATAGCCGATGGCGACGAGCGACGCGAGCAGGGCGGCCGCGGCCAGCGCCAGGCCGACCCGGGCCAGGGCGCGCATCGAACGTTCGAGCGCGGACATGCGTGATGCGCGCGGCAGTCCCGGGGGTCCTTGCTCGCTGCGCGCCCCGCGGCTCAGAGCGCGTTCATCAGGTCGATGGTCTTCTGCCCGTCCTGCGGAGCGGACTTGAGGAATGCATCGATCACCGGCTTCTGCATCGCCGCTTTCCACGTCGCTTCTTCCTGCGGCGTCTGGACATGGAGCACCATGCCCTTGGCGCGCAGCTGCGTCAGCGCGTCGGCGGCCGTCGCTTCGGTGATCGGGAATGCATCCTGCTCGGCTTTCGCTGCCGCCGCCTCGATCGCCTGGCGGTTCTCGGGCGAGAGCTTCGCCCACCATGCCGGGTTCACGTACATGTGGAAGAAGATCGTGAAGTACGGCGCGACGGTGCCGAATTTCTGGATGTCGTAGTACTTGCGGCTGTAGGCGGCCGACAGGTCGGTGAGGCCCGCGTCGAGCACGCCCGACTGCAGCGCCTGGTAGACCTCGGATCCGGGCATGGCCGAGGTCGCCGCGCCCACCGCGGTCAGCGCATGGTCGGTCAGCGAGTTGAGGCCGCGGATCTTGACCCCCTTGAAGTCGTCGAGGGTGACGATCGGCTTCTTGCCCGACGTGAAGATCGTCTCGCGCGTGATGTAGAGCCAGGCGATGCTGTGCACGCCTCGCTGCTCGAGCTTCTGGTCGAGGAAATGGCGCAGCTCCGATTTCGGAAAGCGCTTGATCCGCTCGAGGTCGGTCATCGCGTAGGGAATCAGCGTGACGCTCATCTCGGGGATCGTCGTTCCCCACTGGAAGTTGACGGAGAGGGCCGCCTCGATATTGCCCCGCGCGACCTGCGGGAAGTTCTCGCCGGCCTTGGCGAGCTGCTCGGAACCGAAGAGCTGCACGTCGACCTGGCCGTGGGTGCGCGCCTTGACGTCGGCGGCGAAGCCTTCGAGCATCTTCGAAAGGTGATGCGCAGGCGGCACCTGGTGCGAGATGCGCATGACTACCGGTTGGGCGGCCGCGGCAGCGGCGCCAAGCGCGCAGGCGAGCGCGGCCATCGAAGCAACGAATCGGCGAATCATCGGTTCTCCTCCCCTTCTGTCAATGAACGTCGCTCGACCAGCGACTCGGCGTAGTCCTGCCATTCGGCCTCGCGTCGCCGCTGCGACGACAGGCCGACGATCTCGTTGAATTCATCGAAGCTCGGCATCCGCGACAGGAATTCGTCGCTGCTCCCGGTGCGCTTGATCGTCGCGAACAGATCGCGCAGCGCGAAGGCGACCGCGTAGGTGGCGGCGACCGGAAAGACCACCGCCGCGTAGCCGATCCGCTGCAATTCATCCGCCGGCAGCAGCGGTGATCGCCCGGTCTCGACGTTGTTCGCAAGGCACGGTCCCGGGATCTCGGCGCAGACCCTCTGCATCTGTTCGATGTCGGTCGGCGCCTCGACGAACAGCAGGTCGGCGCCGGCTTCGCGCGCAAGCTGCGCTCGCTCGATCGCGTCGTCGAGCCCGTTGACCGCCAGCGCGTCGGTGCGCGCCATGATGACGAGGTCGGGATCGCGCCGCGCGTCGAGCGCCGCCTTGATCTTGGCCAACCAGTCGGCGACCGGAACGACGGCCTTGCCGGTCATGTGGCCGCAGCGCTTGGGGAAGACCTGGTCCTCGATGAACAATCCGGCGACGCCGGCCTTTTCATAGAGCTGGACCGTGCGGGTGGCATTGGTGGCGTTGCCGAAGCCGGTGTCACCGTCGGCGAGCAGCGGCAGGGCGGTGGCGTCGCACAACCGGGAGTACATGTCCGCCATCTCGGTCAGCGTGAGCTGCGACGAGTCGGGACGGCCGAGCAGCGTGGCGCTCGCACCGTAACCGCCGGCGGTTACGGCGGCGAAGCCCTGCATCTCGGCGAGCCTCGCGCCCAGGGCGTCGTGCACGCCCGGCATCACCAGGATCCCGGATGCTGCGATCATCTCGCGCAGTCGTGTCGTCCGCCGCACGTTCGTCTCCCCCTCGGCTCGCCGTTCGAGCGGCGAGCGCCGGATTCTAACGCTTCGCCGGTCGCGCCGTGTTGCCAAGGTAGAATCGGCCGACTCCGCCGCGACCCCCACGACCCCCAAGACCATGTCCGAAGCGCTGCTCTCCGCCATCGAGGTCGAGACTGCCGAGAATCCCGACGCCACGGTGATCTGGATGCACGGGCTGGGCGACGACGGGCGCGGCTGGTCGGAAGTCGTTCCGATGCTGGGCCTGCCGAAACGCTTCGCGGTGCGGTTCCTCTTTCCGCATGCGCCGGTGATGCCGGTGACGATCAACAACGGCATGCGCATGCGCGCGTGGTACGACATCCGGCAGGCGAATTTCAACGAGCGCGCCGACCTCGACGGCGTCAGGCGCTCGCAGGCGCTGGTCGAGGCATTGCAGGCGCGCGAGATCGGCCGCGGCATCGCGCCGTCGCGCATCGTGCTCGCCGGCTTCTCGCAGGGCGGCGCGATCGCGCTCTATGCCGGCATCCGCCATGGTGCGAGGCTCGCCGGCATCGTCGGCCTGTCGACCTACCTCGTCGACGCCGAACATGCCGTGCAGGAAGCGAGCGCGGCGAATCGCGACGTGCCGATCTTCATGGCGCACGGAACCCGCGACCCGGTGATCCAGTACGCCTGGGCCGGGCATTCGCGCGATGTCCTGGTCGCGGGCGGGTGGCCCGTCGAGTGGCACAGCTATCCGATGGAGCATTCGGCGGTGCCCGAGGAACTCGCCGCCGTGGGTGCCTTCCTGGCGACGGTGCTGCTCCCGCCCTGACGCGCCTTCGGTCCATCTTGCGCCCCGGCCGGGAACGCGGGCGTCCCCGGTCGGCGCGGCGCGTCAGCCTTCGGACTTCGGGTCGAACTTCAGCGCCGCCGAATTGAGGCAATAGCGCTGCCCGGTCGGCTCGGGTCCGTCGGGGAAGACGTGCCCGAGGTGGGCATTGCAGGCCGCGCACAGCACTTCGGTGCGGCGCATCAGCAGCGAGCTGTCGGTCTCCTCGCGCACCCGGTCCTGCGCCACCGGCGCGTAGAACGACGGCCAGCCGGTGCCGGAATCGTACTTGGTGTCCGAGGAGAACAACGGCGTTCCGCAGCAGACGCAGCGATAGGTTCCCTGCGCGTGGTTGTCCCAGTACTCGCCGGTGAACGCGCGCTCGGTGCCTTTCTGGCGCGCGACCCGGTACTGCTCGGGGGTCAGTGCGGCCTGCCACTCGGCCTCGGATTTGTCGCTGCCGCAGCATCCGGCCGCGGCGTCGCTGCTTCGATCGGTGTCGTTCATGGTCGTCGTCCTCGTGAGTGGATGAAGGCGATGTGCAGGCATCGGCGGATGTGCCCGGCGCATGCGCTATAGTGGCTGTCGCGCTCCGCATCCTTACAGCTGATCCATCCGATTTGGATACGATTCCCGCCGCGTCGTTCCGCCGGGACGCCCGCGTCATCGGCGTCGTCAGCCTGGCGCACGGCCTGTCGCATTTCCTGCAGCTCGCGCTGCCGCCGCTGTTTCCGCTGCTCAAGGCGGATTTCGACGTGTCGTGGACCCTGCTGGGGTTCGTCGTCAGCGTATTCTACGTCTCGAGCGGAATCGTCCAGTTCATCGCGGGTTTCGCAGTCGACCGGGTGGGCGCGCGCCCGGTTCTACTGTCGGGCATGGCGCTGCTCGCCGGGGGAACGCTGGCAGCCTCGCTCGCCACCAACGCCTGGTGGCTGATCCCCTGCGTGGCGATGATGGGCGCAGGCAACGGCGTGTTCCATCCGTCCGATTTCGCGATCCTCAACGCCAATGTGACCCCGCGGCGCCTGGGGCATGCCTATTCGTCGCATGGCGCGAGCGGCAACCTCGGCTATGCGCTGGCCCCGATCGTGAGCTTCGGACTCGCGTCGAGCTTCGGCTGGCGCGTGGCGCTCGCCACGATGGGGGTCGTCGGCCTCTGCGTGCTCGGCATCCTCGCGACCCAGCGGCGCCTGCTGACGTCGCATCGCGCCGCGGATGCCCAGGCGCACACCCTCAAGGGAAGTTCGAGCCTGTTCCTGCAGGCGCCGATCGTGCTGTGCTTCCTCTATTTCGTGTTCCAGACGATGGGAACCGTCGGCGTGCAGACGTTCCTGCCTGCCGCGCTCAACGTCGGACTGGGGATCCCGCTGGTCGTGGGGACCTCCGCCGTCACCGCCTACCTGTTCGGCGGGACGGCCGGCATCGTCGCCGGAGGTTTTCTCGCAGTGCGCGCATCGCGCCACGACCTCGTGGCCGCGAGTGGCCTGCTGCTGGGCGCGACGCTGATGAGCCTGGTCGGCACCGGCGCCGTGCGCGGCGAATGGGTGCTGCCGCTGTTCGCATTCGCCGGGCTGTTCGTCGGCGCCACCGGGCCCTCGCGCGACCTGATCGTGCGCAATGCGACGCCCAGGGGCGCCGCGGGGCGGGTCTACGGTTTCGTCTACTCCGGACTCGACACCGGAGCGATGCTGGGGCCGGTGTGGTTCGGCATGATGCTCGACCACGGGTTCGGGCAGCAGGTCTTCTTCATGATCGCCGCGCTGTTCGTCGTCGCCATCGCCACCGTCGTCCAGGTGCGACGGGCGGGAACCATGCGCGCCGCGTGACGGCATTCCCCGGAAGCGGGATTCGGAAAGGACGGCATGGATCTGGGCATCGAAGGCAGGCGCGCGCTGGTGTGCGCCGCGAGCAAGGGCCTCGGCCGCGGCTGCGCGGAAGCGCTGGCGCGCGAGGGTGTGGACGTCACGATCTGCGCGCGCACCGCGAGCGAGGTCGCGCGCGCCGCGGACGAGATCGGCGCCGCGGCGGGGCGCCGCGTCGGCTGGGTGGCCTGTGACATCACGACCGGCGAGGGCCGCGCGGCGGCGCTGGCGGCCTGTCCGGCGCCCGACATCCTGGTGAACAATGCCGGCGGTCCTCCACCCGGCGATTTCCACGACTGGGACCGCGACGCGTGGATCCGGGCGCTGGATGCGAACATGCTGACGCCGATCGAGCTGATCAAGGCGACCATCGACACCATGGTGGCGCGCAGCTTCGGGCGCATCGTCAACATCACGTCGAGCGCAGTCAAGGCGCCGATCGACACGCTGGGCCTGTCCAATGGCGCCCGCTCGGGGCTCACCGGCTTCGTCGCGGGGCTTGCGCGCAAGGTCGTCCGGCACAACGTCACGATCAACAACCTGCTGCCGGGACCTTTCGAGACCGATCGCCTGCGCGCGAATTTCGAAAGCCTCGCCAAGGCCGGCGGCAAGTCGCCCGAAGAGCTGCGGCAGGCGAGGATGAATGCCAACCCCGCCCGGCGCTTCGGTGATCCGGCCGAGTTCGGGGCGGCCTGCGCGTACCTGTGCAGTGTCCAGGCCGGCTACATTGCCGGCCAGAACATCCTCCTGGACGGCGGCGCCTACCCCGGAACGTTCTGAACCGGCGCGCGGCCGCCGCTGTCTGTCGGAGGCCGGCGACGCCAGTGGAATCTCCTCCGCCTTGTGCGCCCTCGTCCCGCTACCTGTCACCCGTTACCTGGTACCCGACCATGCTCGACCTCTACTACTGGCCCACCCCCAACGGTCACAAGGTCACGATGTTCCTCGAGGAGACCGGACTGCCCTACACCCTGAAGCCGGTCAGCATCTCCAAAGGCGAGCAGTTCGCACCCGAGTTCCTTGCGATCGCGCCGAACAACCGCATTCCCGCGATCGTCGACCATGCCCCGGCGATTCCCGGCGGGCCGGTCTCGATGTTCGAATCGGGCGCGATCCTGCTCTACCTCGCCGACAAGACCGGCAAGCTGATCCCTGCCGCTGCGCGTTCGCGCTGGGAATGCATCCAGTGGCTGTTCTGGCAGATGGCGGGACTGGGGCCGATGGCGGGCCAGACCCACCATTTCGTGCACTACGCGCCCGAGAAGATTCCGTACGCGATCGATCGCTACGTGCGCGAGGCCGGACGACTCTATGCGGTCCTCGATCACCGGCTGCGCGGCCGCGACTTCATCACCGGCGAGTACTCGATTGCCGATATCGCGTGCTATCCGTGGGTGCAGCCCGAGCGGCAGCGCCAGGACATCGACGAGTTTCCGGACCTCAAGCGCTGGAAGGAGACGATCGCTGCGCGCCCGGCGACGCAGCGGGCCTACGAGATCGGGAAGAAGGTCAACGTCGCGCCGCCGGTGCGCGATGAGCAGTCACGCAAGATCCTCTTCGGGCAGGACCAGCATACGGTCCGCTGACGGCAGCGCTTCGTCGGAATCGAAGGCGCGGTCGCCGTCCGGCTCGGGGCGATGCGTCGCGCGCACTGCGGCGAAATCCTGCAGCTTCCGGTCGAGCAGGTGCGTCGGCACCACGTTGCCCATCGCGTTGAAGATCGATTCGACGCGCCCCGGGTGGGTCTTTTCCCACTCCCGCAGCATCTCCGCCACCTGCCTGCGTTCGAGGTTCTCCTGCGAACCGCAGAGCGTACAGGGGATGATCGGGAACGCGCAGGCCTCGGCGTAGCGCGCGAGGTCCCGCTCTCGCACGTAGGCGAGCGGCCGGATGACGACGTGGCGCCCGTCGTCGGACACGAGCTTCGGCGGCATCGTCTTGAGCTTGCCGCCGTGGAACAGGTTCAGGAATAACGTCGCGAGCAGGTCGTCGCGATGATGGCCCAGTGCGATCTTGGTGGCACCGAGCTCGCCCGCCATCCGGTAGAGCACGCCGCGGCGCAGCCGCGAGCACAGCGAGCACATCGTCGCGCCTTCGGGGATCACGCGTTTGACGACGCTGTAGGTATCCTGCTCGGCGATCCTGAACTCGACCCCGCGGCCGGCGAGGTAGCGCGGCAGCACGTCGGCGGGAAAGCCGGGCTGCTTCTGGTCCAGGTTGACCGCGACGATCTCGAAGTGCGTGGGTGCGCGCGATTGCAGCGACAGCAGGACGTCGAGAAGGCCGTAGCTGTCCTTGCCGCCCGACACGCAGACCATGACCCGGTCACCTTCTTCGATCATCGCGTAGTCGGCGATCGCCTGGCCGACCAGCCGGCGCAGGCGCTTCTTCAGCTTGCCGAGCTCGAATTCCGCCTTGCGCGGATCGCGCGCGCGACCGGCGGGCACAACGCGTTCGACGCGGACGATCGGGGCGACGGCAGGACGGTCCATGGCCCGATTCTACCTGTGCGACGTGGCCGGGCGCGGAAGCGTCGGGACAGCGGCGGGCCAGGCGCGGCGGAAGCATCGGGACACCGGCGGCCCGGCCGGGCACTGCCCGGGGGCGGCACAGCGGAGGCGAGTTTTGTCGTAGACTCCGGCGACGCCAGCCTGCAGGACGCATGCGATGCCCGATATCCTGATCAGCTACGCACGCGAAGACCAAGCCGCTGCGGCGCGTCTGCGCGACGCACTGGCTGGACAGGGCTGGGACGTCTGGGGCGACGCCAGCAACGACGATCGCGCCGGCGACGGTCCCCAGCCGAGCGCCGCGATCGGCGACGCCCTCAACGCGGTCAAGTGTGTGATCGTCCTGTGGTCGGACGCGGCGATCGGCTCCAAGGCCGTCCGGCTGGGCGCGCGCGTCGCGCGCCTCGCAGGCAAGCTGGTCCCCGTGCGCATCGACGGCACCGAGATTCCGAGCGAATTGCGCGAAGGGCGCCCGGCGAACCTCAGCGAATGGGCCGGCGACATCGTCCATCCGGAGTTTCGCAGGCTCACCCGGGCGCTCGAGGAACGTGCTCGCGGGCGCCGCGGCGAGCAGGCGGCGCTCGCGCGCGCTCCCGGTCGCTGGCGCGCTCGTGCGATCGCGATCGTCGCGCTGCTCGCGCTGGGCATGGCGCTCGGATACGGCATCGCGCGGGTCGGCGGGATTCCGGGAGGCGGCGCTAGCCAGGCCTTGCGGCAGGGCTTGAAGGAGTTCTTCGACGGCAAGTACGTCGAGGCCGAAGCGGACCTGCGTTCGGCGTTGCGCGCGGGCAACGGCGCCGCTGCCTACTATCTCGCGCGGATGTACCGGGATGGACTGGGGGTGCATGCCGATCCTGCAAAGGCCCTGGCGTGGGCCGAGCAGGGCGCCGCGCGCGGCAACGCGCTGGCGCAGAACATGGTCGGCCTGCTCGAGGATGCGGGTCGCGGAATGCCGCGCGACGACAAGGCCGCGCTCGCGTCGTACCTCGCAGCGGCGGACCAGGGGCTCGCCTGGGGCGCTTTCAATGCGGGCTATTTCTACGAATCGGGGCGCGGGCTGGCACAACCCGACGCCTCCAAGGCATTCGAGTATTACCGGCGCGCCGCGGACGACGGGAACGCCGCGGCAGGCAACGCGATCGGCGACCTGTACCGGACCGGCCGCGGCGTGCCGCAGGATCGTGGTCGCGCCGTCCAGTGGTATCGCTGGGCCGCCGATCGAGGGAGCGCTGCAGCCAGCCTGTCGCTGGGCTACATGTACGCGAACGGCCAGGGCGTGCGCCAGGATGACAGCGAAGCCGTCGAGCTCTACAAGCACGCTGCGAGACAGCATCTGCCGGGAGCGTTGAACAATCTCGGCTACATGTACGAATACGGGCGCGGGGTTCCGATGGACCTCGACCGGGCGGCGTCGTATTACCGCCGTGCGGTCCAGCGCGGCGACAAGCCTGCACTTTCGAACCTCGGGCGCGTGCTCGACAAGATCAAGGCCGCCGGGCCGGCGTCGAGTCGGCGCTGATCCTCGCCCGAACCCTCGCCCCAAACCTCTCCCGCGAGCTCTCCCGCGAGCGGGAGCCGAGCGAGAGCGAGGCGGGTGAGGGCTTGGGTGAGGGCGATCCAAAAGAAAAAACGGCCGTCGCGACGACGGCCGTTTCTTTCGAACCGCGGTGCCGTCGTTACTTCTTTTCCGGTTCGGCAGGCTTCATTGCGTCCTTCGTCGCATCGGCAGCGTCCTTGGTCGCGTCGGCGGCCTTGCCAGCAGCCTCCTTTGTCGCGTCCGCTGCGGTCGATGCGGCGTCCTTCGTCGCATCGGCGGCCTTGGAGGCCGCTTCCTTGGTCGCATCGGCGGCCGACTTCGCGGCTTCAGTCGCAGCCGCGCCGGCGTCCTTCGCCGCGGTGGCCGCCGCGTCAGCGGCCTTGGCTGCCGATTCCTTGGCCGTGTCGGCCGCTTCCTGGGCTTTCTGGCCGCACGCCGCGAGCGTCGTGGCCAGTGCCATCGCCGCCACTGCGGCGAGCGTACGCATCTTCATTCTGATTCTCCCGAATGTCGCAAATCGAAGTTGGTGATGGATCGGCGGAAGGATCGATTGCAGGGGCCTCCCGACAGCCTGACATTATAGCCGATCATGACGGTCGGATTTGACCCAGATCAGAGTCGCAGCGGGCGGCCGACGCGGCACACCGCATCGCCGAGCGCCGATCCCGGCAGGGGCGCCGGGGCCCTTTCAGAGCAGGCGCGCGCGGCGCCTCTCCCACAGCGCAAGGCCGACGCCGCTTGCGATGACGACCGACATGCCGAACGCCGAGACGGCATCGGGGTGCTGGCCGAAGGCCAGGTAGCCGAATGCGGTCGCCCAGAGGATCTGCAGGTAGGTGAATGGCGAAAGCAGCGCCGCCGGAGCCTGCAGGTAGGCGCGGGTCATGAACCAGTGCCCGAGGCCCGCGAGGCCCCCAAGCAGGACCAGCGCCGCGGCCGACCCTGCGCCGAAGCGCGCGCCTTCGATCCCCCATGGAAGCAGCAGGGACAATCCGAGCGTGCCGACGCTCGCGCTGTAGAAGAGCGTCGTGTGCGCGCGTTCGTCGAGCAGCTTTCGGGTCAGGACCTGATAGAGGGCATTGGCCAGCGCCGCACCCAGGAGCAGAAGGACTGCCGGATGCATGACTGCGGATCCCGGGCGCAGCAGGAGCAGGATGCCGACAAAACCGCAGACCGATGCCAGGCGGCGGGCACGCGTCGCGCGCTCGCGCAGGATCGGCCACGACAGCGCGACGACGATCATCGGCGCGAGGAAGGTGATCGACGAGGCTTCGGCCAGTGGCAGGTAGCGCAGGCCTCCCCAGAAGCCCAGCGTGGCGAGCAGCAGGAACAGCGAGCGCAGGAGCTGCAGCCGGAGCTTGGCCGTGCGCCAGAAGCGCCCGCCGGCGCGATGCCAGGCGAAGGGGGTCACGACCAGCATCTGGCCGGCGTAGCGCGCCCAGACGACGAGCAGCAGCGAGTGGTCGCGGACCAGGTATTTCGCCATCGCGTCGAGCGAGCTGAGGCACAGCCCCGCGAACACGAACTGCGCCAGCGCGTCACGCAGCGCATCCGCTGCGCCGACGCGCTGGTGCGTCACGCTGCCTTCTGCATCAGCTCGCGAAGGACGTAGGGCAGGATGCCGCCGTGCCGGTAGTAGTCGACCTCGATCGGCGTGTCGATGCGGCAGCGCACGGTGATCTCGCGGCGGGTACCGTCCGGTCGCGTCATCACCAGCGTCAGGTCCTGCTGGGGCCGGATGTCCGCCGGCACCGCGATGTCGAATTTCTCGTCGCCCTTGATGCCCAGCGACTCGGCGCTTTCCCCCGCGGCGAACTGCAGCGGCAGCACGCCCATGCCGACCAGGTTCGAACGGTGGATGCGCTCGAAGCTCCGCACGACGACTGCCTTGACGCCGAGGAGCTGCGTCCCCTTGGCCGCCCAGTCGCGCGAGCTTCCGGTGCCGTACTCTTCGCCGCCGAACACGACCGTCGGCACGCCCTGCCGCTGGTACTCCATCGCGGCGTCGTAGATCGGCATGCGCTCGGGCGCCTTGCCGGGCACGCCGTGAAACAGCGTGATGCCGCCCTCGACGCGGGTGCCGTCGGCGTTGGTCGGCAGCATCAGGTTCCTGATCCGCACGTTCCCGAAGGTGCCGCGAAGCATCACCTCGTGGTTGCCGCGGCGCGCGCCATAGCTGTTGAAGTTCGCCACCGACACGTCTTTCTCCTGCAGGTACAGTCCGGCAGGCGACGTCGGCTTGATCGAGCCGGCCGGCGAGATGTGGTCGGTCGTCACCGAATCGCCGAAGACGCCCAGCACCCGCGCGCCCTCGATGCTGCCGATCGCCGCGGGCTGCATCGTGAAGCCGTCGAAGAACGGCGGCTTGGCGATGTAGGTCGACGGCGGCCAGTCGTAGACCTGGCCGGTCGAGCCCTCGATGGTCTTCCACATCGGGTTCGCATTGGCGAGGTCGCCGTAGAGCTTGCGGAAGATCGCCGGGTCGCGGGCGTAGCCGAGGAGCTCGGCAATCTCGCGCGAGCTGGGCCACACGTCGCGCAGGTAAACGGGGCCCTGCGTCCCGGTTCCCAGCGGCTCGGTCGACAGATCCTTCAGCACGCTGCCGGCGATCGCGTAGGCGACCACCAGCGGCGGCGACATCAGGAAGTTGGCCTTGAGGTTCGGATGGATGCGCGCCTCGAAGTTGCGGTTTCCGGACAGCACGGCCGCGCACACCAGGTCGTTGGTGGCGATCGCGTCGTTGATCTCGGGCGCGAGGTCTCCGGCATTGCCGATGCAGGTCGTACAGCCGTAGGCGGCGACGTCGAATCCAAGCTTCTCGAGATACGGGAGCAACCCGGTCTTGGTCAGGTAGTCGGTGACCACGCGCGAGCCCGGCGCGAGCGAGGTCTTGATGTGCGGCTTGACGGTCAACCCTCTCTCGACGGCTTTCTTCGCGAGCAGACCCGCAGCGAGCAGCACGCTCGGGTTGGACGTGTTCGTGCACGAGGTGATCGCGGCGATCAGCACGTCGCCGTTGCCGATGTCGACCGGCCTCGCCGCGGGTGGGGTGATGCGGTCCGGGGTCGGGCGGTTGTTGACCATCTCGACGACGTCGCGCGGCAGGCCGTTGCGGTCGAGTTGCAGCGAGGCGTCGCTGACCGCGCCGCGTCCCGCGCGCGTCGGCTGCGTCTGCAGGCGGGTGCGCAGGCGCGTGGCGGGCTGCGCAAAGCCGTTCTCGCCGACGGGCTTGCTGAAGAGCTCGGCAAAGCGCGACGCGAGTCTCGGCAGCTCGACGCGATCCTGCGGACGCTTGGGCCCGGCCACCGACGGGGTGATCGAGGCGAGGTCCAGTGCCAGCGTCGTGCTGTAGTCGATGTCGCCGGCCCGCGGCATGCCGAACATGCCCTGCGCCTTGTAGTAGCTCTCGAACGCGTCGAGCTCGGCATCGCTGCGGCCGGTCGCCCGCAGGTAGTCGACGGTCGCGTCGTCGACCGGGAAGAACCCCATCGTCGCGCCGTATTCGGGGGCCATGTTGCCGATGGTCGCGCGGTCGGGGACCGACAGCGTGGCGGCGCCTTCGCCGAAGAACTCGACGAACTTGCCGACCACCTTCTGCTTGCGCAGCATCTCGGTGACGGTCAGCACGAGGTCGGTCGCGGTTGCGCCTTCGGGCAGGCGCCCTTTGAGCTCGACGCCGACGATGTCGGGCGTCAGGAAGTAGACCGGCTGACCCAGCATCGCGGCCTCGGCCTCGATTCCGCCGACTCCCCAGGCGAGCACGCCGATGCCGTTGATCATCGTCGTGTGGCTGTCGGTGCCGACCAGCGAGTCCGGGTAGTAGACGCCGTCGCGCTGGTGCACGCCGCGCGCCAGGTACTCGAGGTTCACCTGGTGGACGATGCCGATGCCCGGCGGCACGACCTTGAACGTGTCGAAGGCCTGCATCCCCCATTTCATGAACTGGTAGCGCTCGGCGTTGCGCTTGAACTCGAGCTTCATGTTGAGATCGAGGGCCTGCGGCGAGCCGTAGTAGTCGACCATCACCGAATGGTCGACGACCAGGTCGACGGGCACCAGCGGCTCGATCACCTTGGGGTTGCGCTTCATGTCGGCGGCAACGTTGCGCATTGCCGCGAGGTCGCACAGCAGCGGTACGCCGGTGAAGTCCTGCAGGACCACGCGTGCGACGACGAAGGGGATCTCGTCGACGCGGTCGGCGGTCGGCGCCCAGCCTGCCACCTGGCGCACATGCTGCTCGGTGAGCTTGGACCCGTCGCAGTTGCGGAGCACGCTCTCAAGCACGATGCGCATCGATACCGGCAGTCGCGACACCTTGCCGATGCCGGCGCTCTCCAGCGCGGGCAGCGAGTAGTACCTGCCGGTCGCGCCCGATGCCAGCCGGAAGTCCTTCAGTGTGTCGAACAGATTGTGAGCCATGATGCCTTCCTGTTTGCCCGGCGTGCCGCCGGCAGCGGTCATTTCCCGCCGTTGCCCTTCAGCACGTCGCGGATGTTGACGGTGCGGCCGTTCGCCATGGTCATGTCGCCGGGGCGTTGCCCCGGCTTGCACGGCCCGACGCGACGAGCGGTCACGACCGTGTCGATCTGCGTCATGCCCATGAACGGCGGGTCGTAGGTGGTATGGATCTGGGTGCGATAGCCGGTGTCGCCGTTCATCAGCATCACCGACTTCGAGTGCATCTTGCTGCCGCCCATGTCGCAGACGAAATCGCCGGTGCCGCGCCCGCCCGACAGCCGGAAGTCGTGCTTGCTGCACATGCCTTTCATCGCACCGGCACCCATGTCGAACATCTCCTTCTGCACGGTTGCGTCGAGGCACATCGTCGTCGTGTCGGGATGGTCGCCCGCGTGGTCGGTGCTGCGCGTCATCTCCCAGAGCCCGGGCTTGAGCTTCGGATAGTCCTGGGCGGCGGCGAAGGACGGAACGGCGAGAGCGGTCAGGAGGACGGCGAACGCGATGCGCATGGGTGCTGCTCCGGAAATGGGTGTCTGGACGCGCTCAACCGACCATCAGGTCGACGAATTCGTGGACCGGCGTGGCGGCGAGCCTCTTCGGATCGAGCGCGACGTCGAGGATCGCCTGCTGCTGCTTCGCCGCGAAGCGGCGCGCGAGGTTCACGCGGAACTTGTCGAGCAGCACCGGGATGCCTTCCCTGCGCCGGCGGCGATGGCCGATCGGGTACTCGACGACGATCTCGCGCATCCTGGTGCCGTCGCTGAACTCGACGGTGATGCCGTTGGCGATCGAGCGGTGATCGGGGTCGAGGTACTCCTTGGAGAAGCGCGCGTCCTCGACGCAGACCATCTTGTCGCGCAGCGCGTCGATGCGCGGATCGGCGGCGACGCCGTCCTCGTAGTCCGCCGCCGTCAGCCGCCCGAAGATCAGCGGGACCGCGACCATGTACTGGATGCAATGGTCGCGATCTGCCGGGTTGTCGAGCGGGCCTTTCTTGTCGATGATCCGGATCGCCGATTCGTGCGTGCGGATCGTGATCCTCGAGATGTCGGCCAGCCGGTCCTTCACCAGCGGATGCAGTTGCATCGCGCACTCGGCGGCGGTCTGGGCGTGGAATTCGGCGGGGAAGCTGATCTTGAACAGCACGTTCTCCATCACGTAGCTGCCGTAGGCACGGTCGAACCTGAACGGCTGCCCCTTGAACAGCACGTCGTAGAAACCCCAGGTCTTCGCGGTCAGCACCGACGGGTAACCCATCTCGCCGGTCTTCGCGATCAGTGCGAGGCGGACGGCGCGCGAGGTCGCGTCGCCTGCCGCCCAGCTCTTGCGCGACCCGGTGTTGGGTGCGTGCCGGTAGGTGCGCAGGCTCTGCCCGTCGACCCACGCGAGCGAGACCGCGTTGATGATCTCGTCGCGGGACAGCCCCAGCATCTGCGCGATCACCGCCGTCGACGCGACCTTGACCAGCACGACGTGGTCGAGGCCGACGCGGTTGAAGCTGTTCTGCAGTGCGATGACGCCCTGGACCTCGTGCGCCTTGATCATCGCGGTCAGCACGTCGTGCATCGAAAGCGGCTCGCGTCCCGCCGCGACCGCCGTACGCGACAGCCAGTCGGCCGTCATCAGGATCCCGCCGAGGTTGTCGGAGGGGTGGCCCCATTCGGCGGCGAGCCAGGTGTCGTTGAAGTCCAGCCAGCGGATCATCGCGCCGAGGTTGAACGCCGCCTGGACCGGATCGAGCTGATGCGGCGTTCCCGGCACCTTCGCGCCGTTGGGAACTGTCGTCCCGGGGACGATCGGCCCGAGCAGCTTGGTGCATGCCGGGTAGGACAGGGCCTCGAAACCGCAGCCCAGCGTGTCGAGCAGGCAGTAGTGCGCGGTCGAATAGGCCTCGGCGCTGGTGATGTTGAAGCCCGCGACGTAGTCGACGATGTCGACCAGTGCCTGGTCGGGCTTGGGGCGGACGTTGGAGATGTGTGCGGACATGAGGGGCGGGGTCGTGAATCAGGCGTCGACGTGGCGGGCGATCACGAGCGCTGGTCGAGGGGCACGAACCGGCGGTTCTCGGGGCCGGTGTAATTGGCCGAGGGACGGATGATCTTGCCGTCCTCGCGCTGCTCGATGACGTGCGCGGCCCATCCGGAGGTCCGCGAGATCACGAACAGCGGCGTGAACATCGGCGTCGGTACGCCCATCATGTGGTAGCTGACCGCCGAGAACCAGTCGAGGTTGGGGAACATCTTCTTGGCATCCCACATGACTGTCTCGAGACGCTCGGCGATGTCGAACAGGCGCGTGTCGCCGGCGGCGACCGAGAGCTCGCGCGCGATCTCCTTGATGATCTTGTTGCGCGGGTCCGCGATCGTGTAGACCGGATGGCCAAAACCGATGACGACCTCGCGCGCCTCGACCCGCCTGCGGATGTCGGCCTCGGCTTCGTCGGGCGTCTGGTAGCGCGACTGCACTTCCAGCGACACTTCGTTCGCGCCGCCGTGCTTGGGGCCGCGCAGGGCGCCTATCGCGCCGGTGATCGCCGAATGGATGTCGGAACCGGTGCCTGCGATCACGCGCGCGGTGAACGTCGACGCGTTGAACTCGTGCTCGGCGTAGAGGTTGAGCGAGGTGTGCATCGCTTTCACCCACGATGGCGGCGGTGCGCGGCGATGCAGCAGGTGCAGGAAGTGGCCGCCGATCGACGCATCGTCGGTCTCGACTTCGATGCGCGTGCCGCTCTGGCTGTAGTGGTGCCAGTAGAGCAGCATCGAACCCATCGAGGCCATCAGGCGATCGGCGATGTCCCGCGCGCCCGCGGCGTCGTGGCTCTCCTTCTCGGCCAGCACGCTGCCGAGCGCCGATACCGCGGTGCGCATGACGTCCATCGGATGCGCCGCGGCGGGGATCTGCTCCAGCACGATGCGCACGGGCCCGGGAATGCCGCGCAGCGTGCGCAGCTTCCGCCTGTAGGCATCGAGCTCGACGCGCGTCGGCAGCCTGCCGTGCACGAGCAGGTGCGCAATCTCCTCGAATTCCGAGGTGGCAGCGATGTCGAGGATGTCGTAGCCGCGGTAGTGCAGGTCGTTGCCGGTGCGCCCGACGGTGCACAGCGCCGTGTTGCCGGCGGTCACGCCGGAAAGCGCGACCGATTTCTTGGGCTTGTGCGCCGTCGCCGGCTCGTGGTGGGAGGTCGTCATCGGTGGCCCGTTTCCTGGGTATGGCGTCGCTGCGGCCCGTCAGCCCTTGCGCTGCGCGAACAGCGCGTCGAGCTTCCGCTCGTAGGTGTGGTAGCCGAGGTAGTCGTAGAGATCATTGCGCGTCTGCATCGTCGCGACGACGTTCTTCTGCGTGCCGTCGCGGCGCAGCGCCCGGTAGACGTTGAGCGCGGCCTGGTTCATCGCCCGGAAAGCGGACAGCGGATAGAGCGCGATCGCCACCCCGGCCTTCGCGATCTCGTCGACGGTGAACAGGGGCGTGCTTCCGAACTCGGTCAGGTTCGCGAGGACCGGCACGCCGACCGCGTCGACGAAGCGCCGGTACATGGCAAGCCCGGTCATCGCTTCGGGAAAGATCATGTCGGCGCCCGCGGCGACACAGGCCCGTGCACGCTCGATCGCGGCGTCCAGTCCTTCGACGGCCAGCGCGTCGGTGCGCGCCATGATGACGAAATCGGGATCGCTGCGCGCGTCGACTGCAGCCTTGATGCGGTCGACCATCTCGGCCTGCGAAACCAGTTCCTTGCCGGGGCGGTGGCCGCAGCGCTTCGCGCCGACCTGGTCCTCGATGTGCATTGCGCCCGCGCCGAACTTGATCAGCGACTTCACGGTGCGTCCGATGTTGAAGGCCGAGGCGCCGAAGCCGGTGTCGGCGTCGACCAGCAGCGGCAGCGGGCACACGTCGGTGATCCGGCGCACGTCGGTCAGGACGTCGTCGAGGTTGCTGATCCCGAGGTCGGGAAGGCCCAGTGACCCGGCGGCGACGCCGCCGCCGGACAGGTAGATCGCCTTGAAGCCGCTCCGCTCGGCCAGCAGTGCGTGGTAGGCGCAGATTGCGCCGGGGACCTGCAGCGGCGCCTCGGCCGCGACTGCCGCGCGGAACCGGGCGCCTGCGCTTCCCGTCGCCATGGCCATCGTCAGCCGAGCATCGATGCGACGCCGGCACGCTCTTCCTCGAGCTCCTTCAGCGTCGCATCCATCCGCTCGCGCGAGAAAGCGTCGATCGGCAGGTCGCGCACCCGCGTGTACTCGCCGTTGCCGGTGGTGACGGGCACGCCGTAGACGATGTCCTTCGGGATGCCGTAGCTGCCGTCCGAAGGGATGCCCATCGTCACCCACTTGCCGCTGCTGCCGCGGATCCAGTCCCGGACGTGGTCGATCGCGGCGTTCGCAGCGGATGCCGCCGACGACAGGCCCCGCGCCTCGATGATCGCCGCACCGCGCTTGCCCACCGTCGGCAGGAACACCGTGCGGTTCCAGTTCTCGTCGTTGATCAGGTCCTTGACCGACTGGCCGTTCGACGTGGCGAACCGGTAATCGGCGTACATCGTCGGCGAATGGTTGCCCCAGACGGTCATCTTCTCGATCGAGTCGACCGGGCGGCCTGCCTTCGCGGCGACCTGTGACAGCGCGCGGTTGTGGTCGAGGCGCAGCATCGCGGTGAAATTGCGGGCCGGCAGCGATGGCGCCGATTTCATCGCGATGTACGCGTTGGTGTTCGCGGGATTGCCCACGACCAGAACGCGAATCCCGCGCGACGCGACGGCGTCGAGCGCCCGGCCCTGCTCGATGAAGATCTTGGCGTTCTCGAGCAGCAGGTCCTTGCGCTCCATGCCGGGGCCGCGCGGTTTCGCGCCGACGAGCATCGCGACGTCGGCGTCGCGGAACGCCACCTTCGGGTCCGCGCTGCCGTGCATGCCGGCGAGCAGGGGAAACGCACAGTCCTCGATTTCCATCATCACGCCCTTGAGCGCCGACTGCGCCTTGTCGACCGGCAGCTCGAGCAGTTGCAGGATGACGGGCTGGTCGGGCCCCAGCATCTGTCCGGAGGCGATGCGGAACAGCAGGCTGTAGCCGATCTGGCCGGCGGCGCCGGTGACCGCGACGCGGACGGGTGCTTTCATCGAAGACTCCTGGAGCAAGAAAGGCGCGGCGGGATCCGCCGGCCGGAACCGGCGCGGCGCCCGGCGTGCCGCAGTGCAATGCGTGGGCCGGGCGTCGATCAATGTTAGGCGCGGTGCAGCCATCTGTCAATTCAGTCCTATAACTGATATAAGATATAAAACAGTTCCTCCGCAGAGGTCCGCCGATGATCCGAGCCCACTCGCCCGGCACCCCGACATTCCAGCCGCTCTACGTGCAGATCAAGGCGCTGATCGAGCGCGGACTCGAATCCGGGGAATGGAAACCCGGCGAGGCCATTCCGCCGGAGACCGCGCTCGCGTCGCGATTCGGCGTGGCGCTCGGCACCGTGCGCAAGGCGGTCCAGGCGCTCGCTGCCGAGAACCTCGTCGTCCGGCGCCAGGGCAAGGGTACCTTCGTCGCGACCCACACGGAGGAGCGGACGTCAAATTTCCGCTTCCTGCGCATCCGTCGCAACGACGGAGAGGACGAGTATCCGGCGAGCCGGCTCGTCGATTTCCGGCGCGCGCGGGCCGGGGCCGAGGTCGCGCGCCTGCTGGGCCTCAAGCCGGGTGATGGCGTCTTCGTCCTGCGGCGAGTCCTCGATTACGCCGGCGTGCCGACGGTGCTCGACGAGATCACGCTGCCCGCCGCCCTGTTTCGTGGCATGACGCGCGAGCGCTACGACGCCCACCGGGGCTCGATGTACGGTTTCTTCGAGACCGAGTTCGGCGTCACGATGCTGCGGGCGACCGAGCGCCTGCGTGCCGTGGCCGCCGACGCCGCGGTTGCGTCCCTGCTGGACGTCGGGGTCGGAGAGCCGCTGCTCGCCGTCGATCGGGTGACCTACACCTACGGCGATCGCCCGGTCGAGCTTCGGCGCGGCCTCAACTCGACGCGCAGCCACCACTACTGGAACGAGCTCTCCTGAGGCGGGTCGCGCGTCGCAAAGGCCGCTGCGCAAGGCCGCCGCGGTTCTGGCATCGATGCGCAGGGGCGCGCTATAATTTGCTGCTGCGCAAAAAAGAACAGGACATGCGCTTTCCCCTCCGCCCTCCCGTCGTCATCCGGGGTTGATTCATGGCCGCCATCGAACGACCTGTCGTCAAGTCGCGCCCGATCTACCTGAACCTGGTGGCGATCCGGCAGCCGTTGCCGGCAATCGTTTCGGTCCTGCACCGGATCAGCGGCGCGCTGCTGTTCGCCGTGGGCATTCCGCTGCTGCTGTGGTTCGTGCAGACGAGCCTCGCGTCGGGCGCCGGTTACGCAGCGGCCTTCGGCCCGCTGTCCTCGTGGTTCGGAAAGCTCGTGCTGCTGGCGATCGCCTGGGCGTACTTCCATCACGTGCTGGCGGGGTTGCGCCACCTGGTGCTCGACGTCCACATCGGCTTGGATCTCGTGCCGGCGCGCATGGCGTCGGCGATCGTCATGGTCGTCGCGCTGCTGCTGACGCTGATCGTCGCGGTGCGGCTGTGGTAGGGCGCGCCGACAAGCTGGCCGTGGGCGCGCATTACGGGGCGCGCGATTGGCTCGCGCAGCGCGTCACGGCGATCGTCATGACGCTCTACACGCTGTTGATCGCGCTGATCGTGCTGTGGCACGGCGGCCTCGATTACGCGACGTGGCAGGCGCTGTTCGCCAGCGCGGCATTCAGGGTGCTCAGTTTCCTGTTCATGGCGTCGCTGCTGTTCCACGCCTGGGTCGGCATGCGCAACATCCTGATGGACTACGCGAAACCGACGAGCCTGCGCCTGACGCTGCAGGTCATCGTCGTCTGCGTGCTGGTCGCCTACGCCGGCTGGACCGCGCAGCTGCTGTGGGGTCGCGGGTGAGCAAGCTCCCCGCCCGTCGCTTCGACGCGCTGATCATCGGCGCGGGGGGTGCCGGCATGCGCGCATCGCTGCAGCTCGCGGAGGCGGGCCTGTCGGTGGCCGTGCTGTCCAAGGTGTTCCCGACCCGCTCGCACACCGTTGCCGCGCAGGGCGGCATCGGCGCGTCGCTGGGCAACATGTCGGAGGACCACTGGCTGTGGCACATGTACGACACGATCAAGGGTTCCGACTGGCTCGGTGACCAGGATGCGATCGAGTACATGTGCAGGATGGCGCCGCAGGTCGTCTACGAGCTCGAGCATTTCGGCATGCCTTTCGATCGCAACCCCGACGGCACGATCTATCAGCGGCCTTTCGGCGGACATTCGGCGAATTTCGGCGAGAAGGCGATCCAGCGCGCGTGTGCGGCCGCCGACCGCACCGGTCACGCGATGCTGCACACGCTCTACCAGCGCAACGTGCGGGCGCGCACGCAGTTCTTCGTCGAGTGGATGGCGCTCGACCTGATCCGCGATGCCGACGGCGAGGTGCTGGGCGTCACCGCCCTGGAAATGGAAACCGGCGAGGTGATGATCCTCGAGGCCAAGGCGACGATGTTCGCCACCGGCGGCGCCGGGCGCATCTTCGCGGCGTCGACGAACGCGTTCATCAACACCGGCGACGGCCTCGGCATGGCGGCCCGGGCCGGCGTGCCGCTGCAGGACATGGAATTCTGGCAGTTCCACCCGACGGGCGTGGCCGGCGCCGGCGTCCTGATCACCGAGGCGGTGCGCGGCGAGGGCGGCATCCTGCTGAACTCCCAGGGCGAGCGCTTCATGGAGCGCTACGCGCCGAACCTCAAGGACCTCGCCTCGCGCGACATCGTCAGCCGCTCGATGGACCAGGAGATCAAGGAAGGCCGGGGCTGCGGGCCCAACCGCGACTACGTCCTGCTGAAGCTCGATCACCTGGGACCCGAGGTCATCAACAAGCGCCTGCCGTCGATCCGCGAGATCGCGATCAAGTTCGCCAATGTCGACCCGATCAGGGAGCCGATCCCCGTCGTGCCGACGATCCACTACATGATGGGCGGCATCCCGACCAACGTCCACGGGCAGGTCGTCGTGCCGCAGGGCGCCGAGCCCGCGGCCGTCCTCCCCGGACTCTACGCGGTGGGCGAATGCGCCTGCGTGTCGGTCCATGGCGCCAACCGCCTCGGCACCAACTCGCTGCTCGACCTGCTGGTGTTCGGGCGCTCGGCCGGGAACCACATCGTCGGGCAGAACCTTGCCGCCCAGTCGCACCGGCCGCTGCCGAAGGATGCGGGCGAGCTCTCGCAGGCGCGGCTCGCGCGGCTGGACTCGGCGACCTCGGGCGAGAGCGTCGCGGAGGTCGCAAGCGACCTGCGCAAGTCGATGCAGTCGCACTGCGGCGTGTTCCGCAACCAGGAGCTGCTGTCCGCGGGCGTGCAGAAGGTCCTCGAGCTCGAGGCACGCTCGCAGCGCACTGCGATCGCCGACAGGAGCCGGACGTTCAACACTGCGCGCGTCGAGGCGCTGGAGCTCGACAATCTCGTCGAAACCGCCAAGGCGACGATCTTCTCGGCGGAGGCGCGGCGGGAGTCGCGCGGCGCGCAGGCGCGCAGCGACTACCCCGAGCGGGACGATGCGAACTGGCTCAAGCACTCGCTGTGGTACCGCGACGGGAACCGCCTCGCCTACAAGCCGGTCAACCTGAAGCCGATGTCGGTCGATTCGTTCCCCCCGAAGGCCCGCACGTATTGAAGCCCCCATGAAATTCCGCATCTACCGTTACGACCCGGAGAAGGACGCGAAGCCGCGGCTGCAGGAGTACGACATCGTGCTCGATCCGCACGACCGGATGCTGCTGGACGCGCTGATCCGCCTGAAGGCGGTCGACGATTCGCTGTCGTTCCGGCGCAGCTGCCGCGAAGGCGTCTGCGGGTCCGATGCGATGAACATCAACGGCAGGAACGGGCTCGCCTGCATCACCAACCTGAAGACGCTCGAGGAACCGGTCGAGCTGCGGCCCCTGCCCGGGTTGCCCGTGGTCCGCGACCTGATCGTCGACATGAGCCAGTTCTTCAAGCAGTACCACTCGATCAAGCCCTACCTGGTCAACGACGAGCCGCCTCCCGAGCGCGAGCGCCTGCAGTCGCCCGAGGAACGCGAGAGCCTCGACGGGCTCTACGAATGCATCCTGTGCGCCTGCTGCTCGACGGCGTGCCCGTCGTTCTGGTGGAATCCCGACAAGTTCGTCGGACCGGCAGGGCTGCTCAATGCCTACCGCTTCATCGTCGACAGCCGCGATCGCGACCTGAACGACCGGCTCGACAATCTCGAGGATCCATACCGGCTGTTCCGCTGCCACTCGATCATGAACTGCGTCGATGTCTGCCCGAAGGGTCTCAATCCGACGCGCGCGATCGGGAACATCAAGACGATGATCGTCAAACGGGCGGTGTGAGCTCTGGACGCGCCGCGTGTGACCGGGGACAGGCATCGATACGAACGCCTGCGCTGGCGCTGCCGGCGCGGGATGCTCGAGAACGACCTGGTGCTCGCGCGTTTCCTCGACGCCGAGGGGACGCGGCTCACCGACGATGACATCGCGCAGCTCGATGCGCTGCTCGATCTGTCGGACAACGCGCTATGGGACCTGATCGCAGGGCGCGCGGAGCCGGCCGACCCCCGGGTGCGCCCGCTGGTCGAACGACTGCGATCGATCTGAAGGCGCCGGCAGAGCGCCGTGGGAGACCCGCCCCGGGTGTCGCACCCGGCCGCAATCTGGAACCGAAGGACGCACGATGACCGATCGCACAGCCACCCTGAGTTTTTCCGACGGATCGCCTTCCGCCACGTTTCCGGTGCTCCCCGGAACCGTCGGCCCCGACGTGATCGACATCCGCTCGCTCTATTCGAGGACGGGCAAGTTCACCTACGACCCCGGGTTCATGTCGACGGCGGCCTGCAGCTCGGCGATCACCTACATCGACGGCGACAAGGGGGAGCTGCTGTACCGGGGCTATCCGATCGAGGAGCTCGCGGTCAGCTGCGACTTTCTCGAGGTGTGCCACCTGCTGCTCTACGGCGAACTGCCGGACGTCGCGCAGAAGCTGGATTTCGGCGGCCGCGTGATCAAGCACACGATGGTCAACGAGCAGATGCAGTTCTTCATGCGCGGCTTCCGGCGCGACGTCCACCCGATGGCGGCGCTGACTGGCCTCGTCGGCGCGATGAGCGCGTTCTATCCCGACTCGATCAACCTGAACGACGCGCACCAGCGCGACATCTCCGCGATCAGGCTGATCGCCAAGATGCCGACGCTGGTCGCGATGGCCTACAAGTATTCGGTCGGCCAGCCCTACATGTATCCGCGCAACGAGCTCTCCTACGCGGCGAACTTCATGCGGATGATGTTCGCGACGCCCTGCGAGGACTACAAGGTCGACGATGTGCTGGTCCGCGCGCTCGACCGCATCTTCATCCTGCACGCCGATCACGAGCAGAACGCGTCGACGTCGACCGTGCGCCTGTGTGCGTCGTCGGGGACGAACCCGTTCGCGGCGATCGCGGCGGGCGTGGCCTGCCTGTGGGGGCCGGCGCACGGCGGCGCCAACGAGGCCGCGCTCAACATGCTCTACGACATCCAGGCACAGGGCGGCCTCGCCAGGGTCGGCGAGTTCATCGCCAACGTCAAGGACAAGAGCTCGACGGTGAGGCTGATGGGATTTGGGCACCGCGTGTACAAGAACTACGATCCGCGCGCCAAGCTGATGCGCGAGACCTGTCACGAGGTGCTCGAGGCGCTCGGCCTGCACGACGATCCGCTGTTCAAGCTCGCGATGGCGCTCGAGAAAATCGCGCTGGAGGACGACTATTTCGTCCAGCGCAAGCTGTATCCGAACGTCGATTTCTACTCCGGCATCGTGCAGAAGGCGATCGGAATCCCGGTGTCGCTGTTCACCGCGATCTTCGCCCTTGCGCGCACCGTGGGCTGGATCGCGCAATTGAACGAGATGATCACCGACCCGGAATACAAGATCGGGCGCCCGCGGCAGCTCTTCACCGGTGCTACGCGGCGCAGCGTCAAGCCGATCGCCGAGCGCTGATGCACGGCGGGCCGCCGCCGGCTTCGCCGGCGGCCGGCGCACTCCCGGGGTGGCAACGAACCGAAGCGACGAGGTGCAGGCAATGGGGACGATGAAGGAACTGGAATCCACCAGCACGCTGTTCGGCGGCAATGCGCCGTTCGTCGAGGAGCTCTACGAGAGCTACCTCGCCGACCCGGGCCGCGTTCCCCCCGAATGGCGCGAATACTTCGACGAGCTCAAGGGCGATGCGGCGGACGTCCCGCACGCCCCGGTCGTCGAGTCCTTCCGCGAGCTCGCGAAGAACCGCCGGGTCGCCGGGGCGATGGTCGACGCGACGACGATGCACAAGCAGGTGCTCGTCCTGCAGATGATCGGCAAGTTCCGCACCCTCGGGATGCTGCACGCGAGCCTCGACCCGCTGAAGCGCCAGGAGCCGCCGTACATCGCCGATCTGGACCTGCGCACCTACGGCTTCACCGAGGCCGACATGGACACCGATTTCGATGTCGGCTCGTTCAAGGCGGGCCCGGCGCGGATGCGCCTGCGCGACATCGTCGAAGCGCTGAAGCAGACATACACCCGTACGTTCGGCGCCGAGTACATGTACATCTCGGACACCCCGGTCAAGCGCTTCATCCAGGAGCGCCTCGAGCCGATCCGTTCGCAGCCTGAGTACAGCGCCGAGCAGCGCAGGCACATCCTCGAGCGACTGACAGCGGCCGAGACGCTCGAGCGCTACCTCCACACCAAGTACGTCGGCCAGAAACGTTTCTCCGGCGAGGGCGGCGACTCGATGATCCCGATGCTCGACCTCCTGATCCAGCGCGCGGGTGCCGCGGGCGTCCAGGAGATCGTGCTGGGAATGGCGCACCGCGGCCGGCTCAACGTGCTGGTCAACACGCTGGGCAAGATGCCTTCCGACCTGTTCTCGGAGTTCGAGGGCAAGGGCGCGCAGGTGCTGCCCGCAGGCGACGTCAAGTACCACCAGGGGTTCTCGTCCGACGTGTCGACTCCGGGCGGGCCCGTGCACGTCACCCTCGCGTTCAATCCGTCGCACCTCGAGATCGTCAACCCGGTCGTCGAGGGCAGCGTGCGCGCGCGCCAGCACCGGCGCAAGGACGCGCGCGGCGACCAGGTGCTGCCGGTGCTGATCCACGGCGACGCCGCGATCGCGGGGCAGGGCATCGTCCAGGAATGCCTGAACATGGCGCAGACGCGGGGGTACTACACCGGCGGGACCGTCCACATCGTCGTCAACAACCAGATCGGCTTCACGACGTCGGACCCGCGTGACACGCGCGGCACGCTCTACTGCACCGACGTCGGCAAGATGATCGAGGCGCCGATCCTGCACGTGAATGGCGACGACCCGGAGGCCTGCGTACTGGCGACCGAGATCGCGCTCGATTACCGGCAGAAGTACCACAAGGACGTGTTCATCGACCTCGTCTGCTTCCGCCGTCTCGGTCACAACGAGGCCGACGAGCCGATGATCACCCAGCCACTGATGTACAAGAAGATCAACCAGCACCCCGGCACGCGCAAGCTCTACGCCGACCGGCTGATCGCCGCGGGGGTGGTGACAGCCGAGGAAGCCGACGGGATGATCTCGACCTACCGCGCGGCGATGGACAAGGGCTATCACACCAACACGACGGTCCTCGCGAACTACAAGCCGCCGTTCATCGTCGACTGGACGCCGTACAAGGACCGGCACTGGACCGACGCCGCCGACACGACGGTGCCGCTCGCCCATCTGAAGGAACTGGGCGCGAAGGCGACGACCGTCCCCGGGGATTTCAAGCTCCATCCGCGGGTCGAGAAGCTGATGGCCGACCGGCGCGCGATGGTCGACGGCAGGCACCCGGTCGACTGGGGCATGGGCGAGATCCT
Organism: uncultured beta proteobacterium; assembly: GCA_963734515.1. GTDB lineage: Bacteria > Pseudomonadota > Gammaproteobacteria > Burkholderiales > Casimicrobiaceae > VBCG01. Next base: position 410,141 of record CAVTHP010000008.1, read on the forward strand.
CGCCTACGCGTCGCTGGTCGACCAGGACTACGGAGTGCGCCTCTCGGGAGAGGACGTCGGCCGGGGGACGTTCTCGCATCGCCACGCGGTGCTGCACGACCAGAACCGCGAGAAATGGGACGCCGGCATCTGGATTCCTCTGCAGCACATCCGCGAGGGACAGGCCGACTGCGAGATCATCGACTCGGTGCTGACCGAGAACGCGGTGCTGGGCTTCGAATACGGCTACACGACATCGGAGCCGTCGCAGCTCGTGATCTGGGAAGCCCAGTTCGGCGATTTTGCCAACGGCGCACAGGTCGTGATCGACCAGTTCATCAGCGCCGGCGAAGTGAAATGGGGCCGGATCTGCGATCTCGTGCTGTTCCTGCCGCACGGTTACGAAGGCCAGGGCCCCGAGCATTCATCGGCGCGCCCCGAACGCTACCTGCAGCTCTGTGCGCAGCACAACATGCAGGTCGTCGTTCCGACGACGCCCGCACAGGTGTTCCACCTGCTGCGGCGGCAGATGATTCGCCCCTTCCGCAAGCCGCTGATCGTGATGACCCCCAAGAGCCTGCTCCGCCACAAGGAAGCGGTGTCGACGCTCGACGAGCTCGCGAAGGGCAGGTTCCAGAACGTGATCGGCGAGGTCGACCGGATCGACCCGAAGAAGGTGAAGCGGGTGATCGTCTGCTCGGGCAAGGTCTACTACGAGCTCCTCGCCTACCGGCGCGAGCGCAGGATCGACAACGTCGCGATCCTGCGTCTCGAGCAGCAGTACCCGTTCCCCCACGACGACTACCGGCGCGAGGTCGCGAAGTACGCGGCGGCGAAGGAGGTCGTCTGGTGCCAGGAAGAACCGCAGAACCAGGGCGCGTGGTACCGGCTCAGCGCGTACATGCGCGCGGACATCGACAGCAGCAAGCTGCTGGCGTACGCCGGCCGACCCGTATCGGCGTCGACCGCGGTCGGCTACGCGGCCAAACACAGCGCCGAGCAGAAGCAGCTCATCGAGGACGCGTTCGCCGAAGAGCTCAAGTCCGGCGAGATGCTGCTCGCGCACTGAGGAAAATGGGGTCTGACCCCATTTGCCGATAACAACGAGAGTGGTCCAATGAGAATCGAAGTCAAGGTCCCGCAACTGCCGGAGTCGGTCGCCGAGGCGACGCTCCTGACCTGGCACAAGAAGGCGGGCGACGCGGTCAGCCGCGACGAGAACCTGATCGACATCGAGACCGACAAGGTCGTGCTCGAGTTGCCGGCACCCGGCGACGGCGTGCTGGTGGAGGTCACGCGGCCCGACGGCGCGACCGTCACGTCGAATGACCTCATCGCGGTGATCGACACCGAGGCACGGGGCGCTGCCGCAGCTCCGGCGGCCGCGAGCCCTGCTGCTTCGTCACCCGCGGCCGCTGCGGCGGCGAAAACCGCATCCGCTGCGGCAGCTGCGCCGCCGCTGCCCGCTGCGACGCCGCTGCCTGCTGTGACGCCGCTGCCTGCCGTGACGCCGCTGCCTGCTGCGCGCAAGCTGATCGCCGACCAGGGCCTGGAGGCGGGCGCGATCGCCGGCTCCGGACGCGGCGGACGCATCACCAAGGGCGACGTGATCGGCGCGACCGCGCCGGCACCGGCGGCCAGCGCGCCCGCACCGGAACCCGAGGCGCGACGCGCGCCCGCGGTTCCGCTGCCTGCGGCGCTGGGCGTGCGGCCGGAGCAGCGCGTGCCGATGTCGCGGCTGCGCGCGCGCGTGGCCGAGCGGCTGGTGCAGTCGCAGTCGACGGCGGCGATCCTGACGACGTTCAACGAAGTCAACATGCAGCCGGTGATCGACCTTCGCAATCGCTACAAGGAGCGCTTCGAGAAGGAGCACGGCGTCAAGCTCGGTTTCATGGGCTTCTTCGTCAAGGCGGCCGTGCACGCGCTGAAGAAGTACCCGCTGGTGAACGCGTCGATCGACGGCAACGACATCGTCTACCACGGCTACTACGACATCGGCATCGCCGTCGGCAGCCCGCGCGGCCTCGTGGTCCCGATCCTGCGCGATGCGGACCAGATGTCGATCGCCGACATCGAGCGCCAGATCGCCGATTACGGCAAGCGCGCCCAGGATGGAAAGCTGACGGTCGAGGAGCTGACCGGCGGCACCTACACGATCAGCAACGGCGGCGTGTTCGGATCGATGCTGTCGACGCCGATCATCAATCCGCCGCAGTCGGCGATCCTCGGCGTGCACGCGACCAGGGACCGCGCGGTCGTCGAGGACGGCCAGATCGTCGTGCGGCCGATCAACTACCTCGCGCAGTCCTACGACCACCGGATCATCGACGGGCGCGAGGCCGTGCTGTCGCTGGTGGCGATCAAGGAAGCCCTCGAGGATCCCGCTCGTCTCTTGCTCGACCTGTGACCATGGCTGAACAGTCCTTCGACGTCGTCGTCATCGGCGGAGGTCCCGGCGGCTACATCGCCGCGATCCGCGCAGCGCAGCTCGGCCTGGCAACGGCGTGCATCGACGACGGGTCGCGGCCCGGCGGCAGGCCCGCGCCGGGTGGCACCTGCACCAACGTCGGCTGCATCCCGTCCAAGGCGCTCCTCCAGTCGTCGGAGAATTTCGAGCTCGCGGGCCACGGGTTTTCCGATCACGGCATCGGCGTTGCCGGCCTCACCATCGACGTCGCGAAGATGCTCGCGCGCAAGGACAAGGTGGTCGGGCAGAACAACGACGGCATTCTCTATCTGTTCAAGAAGAACGGGATCGCCTTCTTCCACGGCCGCGGCTCGTTCGCCGGCAGGGACGGCGAGCGCTGGAGGATCGCGGTGGATGGTCCGGGTTCAGGGTCGCTCAGCGCGCGCCATGTGATCGTCGCGACCGGCTCGTCGCCGCGCGCGCTGCCGGGGACGCCGTTCGACAACCTCCGCGTGCTCGACAATGCCGGCGCGCTGTCGATTGCCGAGGTACCGAAGCGCCTCGGGGTCGTCGGTGCCGGCGTGATCGGGCTGGAGATGGGAAGCGTCTGGCGACGCCTCGGCGCCGAGGTCACGATCCTCGAGGCCCTGCCGACGTTGCTGCCCGCTGCGGACGAGGCGATCGCGAAGGAAGCGCGAAAGGCCTTCACCCGGCAGGGCCTCGCGATGCATTTCGGCGTGTCGATCGGCGCCGTGCGCGTCGGCAAGGACCGCGTCGACGTCGAGTACACGGATGCCGCGGGTGCCGCCCAGAGCGCCGGCTTCGATCGCCTGATCGTGTCGATCGGTCGTACGCCGACGACTGCCGGCCTGAATGGCGAGGGCGTCGGCCTTGAGCTCGATTCGCGCGGCTTCGTCGAGGTCGACGCCGACTGCCGCACGAACCTCCCCGGTGTCTGGGCGATCGGCGACGTCGTCCGGGGGCCGATGCTGGCGCACAAGGCGGAGGAGGAAGGCGTCGCAGTTGCCGAGCGCATCGCCGGCCAGCATGGTCACGTGGACTTCAATACCGTCCCCTGGGTGATCTACACGTCTCCCGAGATCGCGTGGGTCGGCAGGACCGAGCAGCAGCTGAAGGCCGCGGGGGTCGCGTACCGGGCGGGAAGCTTTCCGTTCTCGGCCAACGGCCGGGCGCGCGCCCTGGGCGACACGACCGGCTTCGTCAAGATCCTGGCGGACGCCGCGGACGACCGCATCCTGGGCATGCACGTCATCGGGCCGATGGCGAGCGAACTGATCGCCGAGGGCGTGGTCGCAATGGAGTTCGGCGCGGCGAGCGAGGACCTGGCACGGATCTGCCATGCGCATCCGTCGCTGTCCGAAGCGACGAAGGAAGCCGCGCTGGCAGTCGACAAGCGGACCCTCAACCTCTGAACTCCGGTCCCAGCCCGCGCCCGGCGCAGCGCCCGAACCCGCTCCCGCATACGAAACCTTGAGCGCGGCGGACTTTCCCGGCCAGATCACGCGCCGCCAGGGCGCGCTGATCGACTATCTCGAGCCCCTCCTCGATCGCCGCCACGCGACGCTGGATCACGCGCAGGTAGCCGCGCTGGAGCGGCTGCAGGTGCTTGCCGACGAACTCGCGGCGTTCCGCGTCGCGCGCCAGTCGACGCTGCGGCGCCTGTTCGCCGCCCCGTCGGTCCCGCGCGGCATCTACCTCTGGGGCGGGGTCGGGCGAGGCAAGAGCCTGCTGATGGACAGCTTCTATGCGACGGTCGCGGTCCGGCGCAAGACGCGGATCCACTTCCACGCCTTCATGCGCGACGTACACGCCGCGCTCGCCGTGCTCAAGGACGAGGCCGACCCGCTGGCGAGCGTCGCCGCGCAGATCGCGAGGCGACACCGGCTGGTCTGCTTCGACGAATTCCACGTCTCGGACATCGCCGACGCGATGATCCTGGGCCGGCTTCTGGCCGCGCTGTTCGACGCCGGCGTCGTGCTCGTGATGACGTCGAACTACGCGCCGGAACGCTTGTGGCCCGACGGATTGCTGCGCGAGCGCTTTCTTCCGGCGATCAGGCTGATCGAGCACCGGCTCGACGTCGTCGAGGTCGATGCAGGGGTCGATTACCGCCTGCGTGCGCTCGAGCACCTGACGACCTGGCACGTTCCTGCAGGTCCGGTCGCGGACTCGGCGATGCTCGCGGTTTTCGAAGGCATGCGGGCAGGGCCCGACGAGGAGCTGCGATTCGAGATCGACGGCCGGGCGGTGGTCGCGAGGCACCGCGCCGGAAGCATCGTCTGGTTCGACTTCGCCGCGCTGTGCGACGGCCCGCGGTCCCAGCGCGATTATCTCGAGATCGCGCGGCGCTTCGCCGTCGTGTTCCTCTCCGGCGTTCCGCGAATGGGCGCCGGATCGGCGGACCAGGCGAGGCGCTTCACCTGGCTGATCGACATCCTGTACGATCACCGCGTGAAGCTCGTCGCATCTGCCGCCGCACCGGCCGAATCGCTGTACATCGAGGGGCGGCAGGCGAGCGAGTTTCCGCGGACCGTCAGCAGGCTGATCGAAATGCGCACGCGCGACTACATGGCGCTGCCGCACGTCGCCGACGGAGCGCCGGGGTAGCCGCCACATCCCATCCATCGTCGCGCCCCCGGGCGCCAGGAGAAACCCGTGCAGACATTCAAGGCCTATCGCACGTACCAGGAGAACGGCGTCGTGACCAGCCGCTTCGTCACGCTCGGCATCGACGAGCTCGATCCGGGCGACGTCGTGATCCGGACCAAGTACTCGACGATCAACTACAAGGACGCCCTTTCGTACAACGGTACCGGCAAGATCATGCGCAAGTTCCCGACCGTCGCGGGGATCGACGTGGCCGGGACCGTCGAGTCTTCGGCGGACGCGCGCTTCAAGGCCGGCGACAAGGTCATCGTCACCGGCTACGACCTGGGCGTCGGACACGACGGCGGCTACGCCGAGTTCGTCCGGGTGCCCGCCGATTGGGTCGTGCGCAGGCCCGAGAGCATGACGGCCTTCGATGCGATGACCATCGGCACTGCAGGGTACACGGCGGCGCTGGCGATCCACCTGATGCAGCACAACGGCCTCGAGCCGGCGAACGGCCCGGTCGCGGTCACCGGCGCGACCGGGGGCGTCGGTTCGGTCGCGATCGAGGTCCTCGCCAAGCAGGGTTACGACGTGGTAGCCATCACCGGAAAGGGCGAGGAGGCCAACTACCTGCGCGGCATCGGTGCCCGGGAGGTGATGCTGCGCTCGGCGCTCGACCTGTCGAAGATCCGTCCGCTGGAGAAGGCGACCTGGGCCGGTGCCGTCGACAACCTCGGCGGCGACATCCTTGCGTGGTTGCTCGCGAGCTCCAAGATCGGCGGAACCGTCGCCGCCGTCGGCCTCGCCGCGGACATGAAGCTGTCGACGACCGTCGCGCCGTTCATCCTGCGCGGCGTGCGCCTGCTCGGGACCGACAGCGCGAACACGCCGATGGCGCTGCGCCAGCGGCTGTGGAACAAGCTGGCGGTCGAGTGGCGGCCGGATCGCGTGCACGACCAGGTCCGAACGATCGACTTCGACGAGTTGCCGACGCATTTCGACGCATACCTGAAAGGGATGATTCGCGGCCGCACCGTCGTGCGGATCGCGAGCGATCCGCATCCGTAGCCGGGGATCGCCGGGCGCAAACCGCAGGAGGACGCAGGTCATGGGCAACACCGGGAATTCGAAGCACGACCAGGCGGCGATCGCCGCCTGTGCCGAGTTCCACCGCCGATCGATCGAGGATCGGGAGAATTTCTGGCGCGAGGAGGCGAAGCTGGTCGACTGGCACGAGCCTTTCGCGCAGGTCCTCGACTATTCGCGGCCGCCGTTCGCGCGCTGGTTCGTCGGTGGCACGACGAACCTGTGCCACAACGCCGTCGACCGCCATCTCGCGGCGCGCGGCGGGCAGCAGGCGCTGATCTACGTCTCGACCGAAACGGGGCAGTCGCAGACCTACACCTATTCCCAGCTGCACGACGAGGTCAACCGCTGCGCCGCCATGCTGAAGGCCCGCGGCGTGGGCCGTGGCGACCGTGTGCTGATCTACATGCCGATGATCGCGGAAGCGGCGTTCGCGATGCTCGCCTGCGTGCGCATCGGCGCGATCCATTCGGTGGTGTTCGGCGGCTTCGCGCCGGCCAGCCTCGCGACCCGCATCGACGATGCGCGTCCCGCGCTGCTGTTCACTGCGGATGCGGGCATGCGCGCAGGCAGGACGATCCTCTACAAACCGCTGGTCGACGAAGCGCTGCGGATCGCGCGCCATCCGCCGCGGCACGTGATCCTCGTCGACCGCGGCCTCGATCCGGGCCTGTCGATGGAGAAGCCCCGCGACGTGGATTTCGCGGCGGCGCGCGCCGAATGCGCGGGCGCGAAGGTGCCCTGCGAATGGCTCGAGTCCTCCGAGCCATCGTACATCCTCTACACGTCGGGCACGACGGGGCAGCCCAAGGGCGTGCAGCGGGACACGGGCGGCCACACGGTCGCGCTGGCATCGTCGATGCGGCGGATCTTCGCGCTGGCGCCGGGCGAGACGATGTTCACGACCAGCGACATCGGCTGGGTCGTCGGCCATTCGTACATCATCTACGGCCCGCTGCTCAACGGCTCGCCCACGATCCTCTACGAAGGCCTGCCGATCCGGCCCGATCCTGGCATCTGGTGGAAGATCGTCGCGGAGTACAAGGCGCGGACGATGTTCACCTCGCCGACGGCGATCCGCGTGCTGAAGAAGCAGGATCCGTCGTACATGAAGCGCCACGACCTGTCGTCGCTGCGCTACCTGTTCCTCGCCGGCGAGCCGCTGGACGAGCCGACGGCGCGCTGGGCCGCCGACGCACTCGGGGTGCCGGTCGTCGACAACTACTGGCAGACCGAGACCGGTTGGCCGATCCTTTCGGCGCAACCCGGAGTGGCGGACACGCCGCGCAAGTTCGGTTCGCCGTCGTTCCCGGTCTACGGCTACGACGTGAAGCTCGTCGACGGCGCGACCGGCGCCGACGCTGTCGCCGGCGAGAAAGGCGTGCTGACGATCGCGCCGCCGCTGCCTCCGGGCTGCATGAGCACCGTCTGGGGCAACGACGAGCGCTACGAGTCGACGTACTACCGGACGATCCCCGGGCGCCAGCTCTACTCGACCTTCGACTGGGCGATGCGAGACGCCGATGGCTACTACTTCCTGCTGGGCCGCACCGACGACGTGATCAACGTCGCCGGGCACCGGATCGGCACCCGGGAGATCGAGGAAGCCGTGCAGGCCCACGCAGGCATCGCCGAGGTCGCCGTCGTCGGGGTCCAGGACCCGATCAAGGGCCAGGTGCCCGTTGCGTTCGCCGTCGTCAGGGATGCGTCGCGGATCGCCGACGCGGGCGGCGTCGCTGCGATGCAGCAGGAGGTGATGCAGACGGTCGATCGCGAACTCGGCGCGATCGCGCGTCCCGTGCGCGGTGCATTTCGTGACGCTGCTGCCCAAGACGCGCTCGGGCAAGCTGCTGCGGCGCTCGATCCAGGCGCTCGCCGAAGGCCGCGACCCCGGGGACCTGACGACCATCGAGGACCCGGGCGCGCTGGACCAGATCCGGGCAGCGCTGGCCCCGCAGTCGTGATGCCGGCGGCGTCGCGCGGCCTCATTCGGCCCGGAGATAGAGCGTGCAGGTGTTGAGCAGGTAAACGGCCAGCAGTCCGAGGCCGATCCACCCGATCGGCCCGACCAACCGCCTGCGAGGTCGGTACAGCACGCCGACGATGACGATTCCCGTCATGACCACGGCGGACATCGCGGACGTCGCATGCAGCGGCGAGACGTGCGCGAGCAGCGGGCCGTGCCGGTAGAGGACGTCGCGCCCGCAATGAACAGCGTTCCGACAAAGGTCGTCCGCCAGTCCATCGCATGCGCCAGCGTGAACTGCGGGTAGCGGTCGGCGGACTGCACGACGTACGCCGCGATCCCGGAGCGTTCGTAGACGAACACCGCGCGAATCGCCACGACGTAGAGGGCGACGATGATGGGCGTGTACGCCCCGATGTGCCCGAGGGGAAACGCGAACCCGTGGCTGCCGAGGACGATGTTCACCCCGGTGAATCCGATCAGGACGATCCCGAAAGCCGCCGCCAGGATGTGGCCCTGGCTCGCCCTGCGATAGATGGACTCGCCGCCCGCAACCAGCTCGACGATCACCAGGATGGCGAGGTTGAAGACGCAGCTTCCGATGACGTCGCCTACGGCGATGTCGGGAACGTCGGCGACCGTGACCGCGCTCACGCCGGTCACGAGTTCGGGGAGCGAGGTCACCGTCGCCAGGAGCACGAGCCCGATCCACGCCCCGGAAAGGCCGGTCTTGTCGGCGATCACGTTGCCGTAGCGCGAAAGGCGGGTGCCTGCGATCGCGATCAGCGCGGCACAGGTGCCGAACTGCAGCCAGGCATCAGCTGCGGCGCTGGCCGGCAACGATCGGTCTCCCGCGAGGATTCATGAAGGCCGGCGCAGAAGCGCGAGCCCTTGCTCACTTCACCAGCGTGACCGGGACAACGGCGAGGTGCACGACCTTGCTCGCCACCGATCCGAGGATGAGGCCGGGGATCGCGCCTGCCCCCCGGGTGCCCATGACGATGCCGTCGCAGCGTTCCTCCGCCGCGACGCCGGCGATCGTCCGGGCGGGGTCGCCCAGCTCGATCCGCAGCCGGAAGGGGATCCCGGCGGCATCGAGGCCCTTGCGGGCGCTCTCGCTGGCCTGCGCTCCGAGCTGGTTGCGGTGCGCCAGCATCGACTCCGTGGCGAGGCCGTGCGTCTGCCAGTCGACGATCTCCGGCTGCACGTTGAGCAGCAGCACCTCGATCGTCGCGCCGCTGGCGGCGAGACGTACCAGGTGAGCGATGGCCCGGTCGGCGTGCTCGGAACCGTCGATTGCTGCAAGGATCCTGTACATCGGTATCGACTCCATCGGGGCCCTCGACCCACGGCGCCGGCAGTCCCGCCGGCGTCATCTCCGGTCGCGCCCTGAAGGGCCGCGATCGGGGCTCGCCTCCCAATAGGCGATAATCTCCGTTTTCGCCATCCGACGCCAGAGCACGCCGACCATGCCGCCCGCTTCCGCCGCCTCCCGCCACGTTCCGCTGGCCGAGGTGACACGCGGCTCGATCGTCGAGAGCCTGCACACCGGTTCGGTTTCGGTGGTCGACCGCGAGGGCAACGTCCTGCACGCAGCGGGCGACCCCCATCACCTGACCTTCACCCGCAGCGCACTGAAGCCGCTGCAGGCGTTGCCTTTCGTCGCCGCCGGAGGTGTCGCGCGCTTCGGCCTGTCGCTGTCGCAGGTGGCATTGATGTGCGCGAGCCATTCGGGCGAGCCGCGCCATGCCGAGGCGGCGGCGGACATCCTCGCGCGCGCCGGCTGCACGCCCGCCGACCTGCAATGCGGAACGCACGCGCCGAGGTTCTACGACACCCGCGGCGAGGTCCCGCCGCCGCCGCCGTACTCGCCGCTGCAGCACAACTGCTCGGGCAAGCACAGCGGCATGCTCGCGTTCTGCGCCCTGTGCCAGTGGCCCAAGGCGTCCTATCTCGAGTTCGACCACCCGGTCCAGCAGGCGATCCGGCGGTCGGTGTCGACGTTCACCGGGGTCGCCCCCGCTGCGCTGGTACCGGGCGTCGATGGCTGCTCGGCTCCCAACTATGCGGTGCCGCTGTCGGCCCTGGCACGGGCCTTCGCGAGGCTTGCAAGTGCGACCGACGATCCCGATTATGGAAATGCCCCGCGAACACTTGCCGACGCCATGCTCGCGCATCCGGAAATGGTGTCGGGCGAGGGCCGCAGCGACCTCGCGCTGATGCAGGCCGGCCGCGGCGACTGGGTCGCCAAGATCGGGGCCGAGGGCGTCCAGGCGATCGGCGTGCGTAGCCATGGCATCGGCATCGCGGTCAAGGTGGCCGATGGGCAGGCGCGGGGCCTCCTGCCGTCCGTCGTGGCGATCCTCGACCAGCTGGGCCTGCTGGACGAAGCGGCGCGCGGAGCGCTCGCGCCCTGGGGCCGGCGCCCGATCCGCAACTACCGCGGCACGCAGGTCGGGGAGATCCGTCCGGCCATCGTGCTGGAGGGTCCGGGACCCGTCGTGGCGCGGGAGGACGCGCCCGAAGCCACCGGGCGTCCGGTGAACGCGGGGATCGCTGAACTATGAAGCCGGCGGATGGTCTGTTGTTCCTAAGCGTGCGCCACGCGCCGCCGGTGGGGCCCTGGACCTGGGGGTCGCCGGAGGGCCGCCGGCTGCAGCGCCCGCCGTTCGGCGGGCATAACAACGACATGAATCAGGGACTACCCGCGGATGGGTGATCGCGAAGTCGATCAGCAGCTCGTTTTGCGAGCACAAAGGGGCGACAAGCGCGCATTCGAGCTGCTGGTGGCGAAATACCAGCGGAAGCTGGGGCGGCTTCTGTCGCGGCTGGTGCGCGACCCGGCCGAGGTCGAGGACGTGACGCAGGAGGCTTTCATCAAGGCGTACCGGGCATTGCCCAGCTTTCGCGGAGACAGCGCGTTCTATACGTGGCTGTACCGCATCGGCATCAACACGGCGAAGAACTACCTGGTCGCGATGGGGCGCCGGGCCCCGACGTCGACGGGGTTCAATCACGAGGACGCCGAGACTTTCGAGGACGCCGAGCAGCTGCGCGACACGGCGACGCCCGAAGCCGAGCTGATCGGCAAGCAGATCGCCTCGACCGTGAACCGCGCGATGGACCAGTTGCCCGAGGATCTGCGCACGGCGATCACGCTGCGCGAGATCGAGGGCCTGAGCTACGAGGAAATCGCGGCGGTGATGAACTGCCCGATCGGCACCGTGCGCTCGCGGATCTTCCGTGCGCGCGAGTCGATCGCAGCTGAATTGCGGCCGATGCTCGGCACCGACGACAACCGGAGATGGTAATGAGCGAGAACATTTCGCGCCTGATGGATGGCGACGTCGATGCGGCGGAGCTGGACTCGGTCTGCGCGAGCCTTAAGGGTGGCGAAGCGATGGCGACGTGGACCTGCTACCACGCGATCGGTGACGCGCTGCGCGGCGAGATCGCCGTGACGCGGGACGTCCGCGGGGCGGTCGCCAGCAGGCTTGCCGGCGAGCCGACGGTGCTTGCGCCGCGTCGCAGCATGCCATCGACACCTGCATCCTGGGCGTGGGCCGCCGCGGCGACGGTGGCCGCGGTCAGCGTCGTCGGCTGGACCGCGTATTCGCTGGTCGACTCGACGCCGGCGGGGTTCGCGCGGGTGCGCGATGCCGGCACGATGCAGGCGGCCGAGGTGCGCCCGGCCACCGTGCCCACCGACCTGCTCTTCGCGCACCAGGAATACGCGCCGTCGATCATGTTGCAGGGCGTCGGACCGTACCTGCGCGACGTCGCCGTGACGCGCGAAGTGAAACCCTGATCGACGACCGATGCAGCACGCGCATTCCCCGTCTCACCGTGCCAGAGGCCGACTCGCCTCGGCCGCATTCTTCATCGCCTTCGTCGCCTCCAGTGCACGCGCCGACGACGCGATGCAGTGGCTCACCCGTGCGGCCGAGGCCGCACGCGAGCTCAACTACATCGGGACCATCGTCTACCAGATCGGTCCGCGCGTCGAAACCTCGCGCATCACGCACCTGAACGACGGCGGGCGCGAGTTCGAGAAGCTCGTGAATCTCGACGGGCCCGCACGCGAGCTCATCCGCACCCAGGGCGAGGTGCGTTGCTACTACCCGGATGCCAAGCTGGTCCGCGTCGAGCCGCGCACGTTCCGGAACGTCTTTCCCTCGCTTTCGCCCCAGCAGCAGCAGTCGCTGTCGAAGTTCTACGATTTCCGCGTGATGGGCGACGACCGTGTCAGCGGCCGCCCTGTGCAGGTCGTCGTGTTCGAGCCCAGGGACGACCTGCGCTACGGCCACCGGTTCTGGTCGGATGCCGAGACCGGACTGCTGCTCAAGGCGCGCCTCCTGAACGAGAAGAAGGAGGGCATCGAGCAATTTGCGTTCACCGACATATCGATCAACGCCCCGATCGATCGATCGATGGTCGCGCCGTCGTGGCCGGTCGCCCCGAAGGACTGGCGGGTGCTGGAGGGCGTGTCCGGCGACGTCGTCCGCCAGGCGACCGGCTGGGTCGTGACGCGGGTGCCGGCTGGTTTCGAGAAGATCATGGAAGGCTTCCGGAAGCTGCGCGGCCGCGGCGAGCGCGTCGCGCACCTCGTGTTCTCGGACGGCCTGGTTTCGGTTTCGGTGTTCATCGAGCCGCAGGGCGCGCCGTCGGCGCATGTCGGTTTCGTGCACCAGGGAGGGCTCAACGTCTACAGCGTCCGGCACGACGATCACCTCATCACCGTCATGGGCGAAACGCCCAGTGCGACGGTGCGGCAGATCGCCAACTCGGTCGAACGCCGCTAGCGTGCATGTCGGCTCCATCGCCACTCACACCATAAAGAGGGATTCCATGTTCTCCGCGCTGTCATTCGCGCCGCGCGCCTTGTTGCGCGCCGCGCTCGTTGCGCTGGTCCCGCTCGTCGCATCCGGCTCCGCAATGGGGCAGGGGCGCATCGGGCTGCTGCCGGATTTCACCGAGCTGTACCAGCGCCAGGGCCCGGCGGTGGTGTCGATCGACGTGACGCAGAAGCTGAGCCGCCAGCGCAGTCCGGAGATCTCGGAGGACGACCCGTTCTACGAGTTCTTCCGCCGCTTCGGGCAGATCCCTCGCCAGGGCCCCGGCGGGCAGGAGCGCCAGTTCGAGACGCAGTCGACCGGGTCGGGGTTCATCGTTTCCTCGGATGGCTACGTCGTCACCAACGCCCACGTCGTCGACGACGCGAGCGAGGTGACCGTGCACCTGTCCGACAAGCGCGAGTTCGTCGCCAAGGTCATCGGCAACGACCGGCGCACCGACGTCGCACTGCTGAAGATCGATGCCAAGGACCTGCCGCGGGTGACGATCGGCGATCCCGACAAGCTCAAGGTCGGCGAATGGGTCGTCGCGATCGGCAAGCCTTTCGGTCTCGACAACACGATGACCGCCGGCATCGTCAGTGCCAAGGGCCGCGACCTGCCCCAGGAGAACCTGGTCCCCTTCATCCAGACCGACGTCGCGATCAATCCGGGAAATTCGGGCGGGCCGCTGTTCAACATGCGCGGTGAAGTCGTCGGCATCAACTCGCTGATCTATTCGCGCACCGGCGGTTACATGGGTCTCGCATTCGCCGTGCCCATCGATGTGGCGATGAACGCCGTGAACCAGCTGAAGGAGAGAGGCCGCGTCACCCGCGGGCGCATAGGCGTGCAGATTCAGGCGGTTTCGAAGGAAGCCGCCGCCGCGTTCGGGCTGAAGCAGGCGGCCGGAGCGCTGGTCAACGGCGTCGAGAAGAGCGGGCCTGCCGCCAGGGCCGGGATCGAGGTGGGCGACATCATCCTGAAGGTGGACGGTCGCGACGTCGCCTCGTCGAACGATCTGCCGCGGATCGTCACCGGGGAGCACCCGGGGACCAAGGTCAACCTCACGATCTGGCGCAAGGGTGCGCAGAAGGACGTCGCGGTGACGGTGGCGGAGCTGAAGGACGATACGGCGGCGACCCCGGGACGCGCGAAGCCCGCGCCGAAGGACAAGGCCAAGCCCAACCGGATGGGCCTCGTGCTGTCGGATCTCACCGACGAACAGCGCCGGGAGCTCGACCTCAAGAGCGGGGGCGTGCTGGTCGAGGACGTGGTAGGTGTCGTGCGCGGCAACGTGCAGCCGGGCGACGTCGTCCTGTCCATCGTCCAGAACGGGCAGATGGCCGAGGCGAAGAGCGCGACCCAGGTCAACGAATATCTCGCGCGCCTGGACAAGGGCGCGTCAGTGACCCTGCAGCTGCGGCGGGGGGACAACCAGTTCTTCGCGACGGTGAAGCTCGGCAACGGGGCCGCGCAGTGACGGTGCACCGGCGCGAATGCGTCGCCGCCTGATCGCCGCGCCTCCGGCGGGCGCAAGCGCGACCGGGCAGCGGCTCACGCTTCTCGTTCGCGCGTATTGCCACCTGTGCGACGAGATGCGCGAGGCGCTCGTCCCGCTCGCCCGCGAGCGCGGCGCTGCGATTGCCGAGATCGACGTCGACGCCGACCCGGTGCTCGAATCGCGCTACGGCGACCGCGTCCCCGTGCTCCTGCTCGGGGCCCCGGACGGGGGCCGGGAACTCTGCCATTACGTCCTGGATGCGGCGAGGGTGCGGGGCGCGCTCGAGGGCGCCACGCGACGGTGACCGCCATCGTCGGGACGTCCCGGCTTCGCGCAACGGGAGCGGATGCCGGGCGCCCGCGAGGCGCGTGACGGAGCCCTCGCCGGGGCGCCGGGCCACATGGTCGCGGAGACGGGCGGATTCCGCTAAAATTCAATGTTTTGCGGCGGCTTCCCCGCGACTGCGGCGCCGCAATGGCGGCCCGCCGGGCTCGCAGCCCTGACCCGCCCCGGCGCCGCGCCGGCACCCATCCGACCCCTACATGCAGAACATCAGGAATTTCTCGATCATCGCCCATATCGACCATGGGAAGTCGACGCTGGCCGATCGCTTCATCCAGCGCTGCGGCGGCCTGTCCGATCGGGAAATGGAAGCCCAGGTCCTCGACTCGATGGACCTCGAGCGCGAGCGCGGCATCACCATCAAGGCCCAGACTGCGGCGCTTTCCTACCAGGCCCGCGACGGCCAGACCTATCGCCTGAACCTGATCGACACCCCGGGACACGTCGACTTCGCCTACGAGGTCTCGCGATCGCTGGCCGCCTGCGAAGGTGCGCTGCTCGTCGTCGACGCGTCGCAGGGCGTGGAGGCGCAGACGGTCGCCAACTGCTACACGGCGATCGAGCAGGGCGTCGAGGTCGTGCCGGTGCTGAACAAGATCGATCTTCCGTCGGCGGATCCCGACCGCGTCATCGAGGAGATCGAGGACATCATCGGCATCGACGCCCAGGACGCCATCCGCGCCAGCGCCAAGACCGGCGAAGGCGTCGACGACATCCTCGAGGCGGTGATCGCCCGGATTCCCGCGCCCAAGGGCGACCCGGCCGCGCCGCTGCAGGCGCTGCTGATCGACTCGTGGTTCGACAACTACGTCGGCGTCGTCATGCTGGTGCGCGTCTTCCACGGCACGCTGAAGCCGCGCGACAAGGTGCTGCTGATGGCGGCCGGCGCGACCTACACCTGCGAGCAGGTCGGCGTGTTCACGCCGCGCTCCGCCCTGCGGGATGGGCTCGCTGCGGGCGAGGTCGGCTTCGTCATCGCGGGGATCAAGGAACTGACGGCGGCGAAGGTCGGCGACACGCTGACCGGCGCCGCAAGGCCGGCCGCGACGGCGCTGCCCGGCTTCAAGGAGGTGAAGCCGCAGGTGTTCGCCGGTCTCTACCCGGTCGAGTCGAACCAGTACGAGGCGCTGCGCGATGCGCTGGACAAGCTCAAGCTGAACGACGCGTCGCTGCACTACGAACCCGAAGTGTCGCAGGCGCTGGGCTTCGGTTTCCGCTGCGGCTTCCTGGGCCTGCTGCACCTGGACATCGTGCAGGAGCGCCTCGAGCGCGAATACGACATGGACCTGATCACGACGGCCCCGACCGTCGTCTACCAGGTGCTGATGCGCGACGGAACCATCCTGGAAATCGAGAATCCATCGAAGCTCCCCGATCTCTCCAAGGTGGAGGAGATCCGCGAGCCGATCATCACCGCGACGATCCTGACGCCGCAGGACTACGTCGGGCCGGTGCTGACGCTGTGCACCGAAAAGCGGGGGTCGCAGAAGAACATGCAGTACGTGGGGCGGCAGGTGCTGCTGACCTACGAGCTGCCGATGGCCGAGGTCGTGATGGATTTCTTCGACAAGCTGAAGTCGGTGTCGCGCGGATACGCGTCCCTCGACTATGATTTCAAGGAGTTCCGTTCCGCCGACGTGGTGAAGCTCGACATCCTGATCAACGGCGAGCGCGTCGACGCGCTTTCGGTGATGGTCCACCGCTCGATCGCGACGCACCGCGGCCGCGACGTCGCCGCCAAGATGCGCTCGCTGATCCCGCGGCAGATGTTCGACGTTGCCGTCCAGGCCGCGATCGGATCGCAGATCATCTCCCGCGAGACCATCAAGGCGATGCGCAAGAACGTGCTTGCCAAGTGCTACGGCGGGGACATCACCCGGAAGAAGAAGCTGCTCGAGAAGCAGAAGGCAGGGAAGAAGCGCATGAAATCCGTCGGCAGCGTCGAGATCCCCCAGGAAGCGTTCCTCGCCGTGCTGCAGGTGGGCGGCAAGTGACGCCCCCTCGTCGATGCTCGCTCCGCGCGAGCGGGGAGAGGGCCCGGGTGCGGCCGGGGCGCGCAAAACTGCATGAGACAATACTGCCCGCCTGACCGCCCGGCCATTCCATCCGATTACGACCGATCCCCGACACGACCCGCCTCCAATGGACTTCGCCCTCATACTGTTCGTCCTGACCTCCGTCACCGGCCTCGCGTGGCTCGCCGACCGCCTGTTCCTCGCGGCGAAGCGCGCGCCCGATTCCCGCGAGCCGATCTGGGTCGAGTACGCGAAGTCGTTCTTCCCGGTCCTCCTGGTCGTGTTCCTGCTCCGCTCGTTCGTCGCCGAACCGTTCAAGATCCCGTCGTCGTCGATGCGGCCGACGCTGGCAGTGGGGGATTTCATCCTGGTCAACAAGTTCACCTACGGCATCCGGATCCCGATCATCGAGCGGAAGGTCATCCCGGTCCACGATCCGCAGCGGGGCGACGTCGTCGTGTTCAGGTATCCGCTCAATCCCTCCCAGGACTTCATCAAGCGCGTGATCGGCGTGGGCGGCGATGTCGTCGAGTACCGCGACAAGAACCTGACGGTGAACGGGGTGCCGTGGCCGCAGGAGCACGACAATTCGTACAGCTACCTCGAAGGCCTGCGCTTCGAGACGCTGCGGCGGGCGACCGAGCTCACCGACGGGAATCCGCAGAAGGCCCATACGATCGGCATCAACCTCGGGGCGCAGCCGGTCTACGCGTCCAACGTGCGGGCGTTCCCGGGACGCGAGAATTGCGACTACAATGAGCACGGCTTCCGGTGCAAGGTGCCGGCGGGCGAGTACTTCATGATGGGAGACAATCGCGACAACAGCGACGACAGCCGCTACTGGGGTTTCGTCCCCGACGCGAACATCCGCGGCAAGGCGTTCTTCATCTGGTTCAACTGGGACGACCTCGCCTCCTTCGAGTTCAAGCGCATCGGCAGCATCATTCATTGACCGGCTTTCGGGACTGCAACTTCGCGGAGGGGACATGACGGCTGGAAACGAGCGCGGACTGTCGATGATCGGGTTCCTGTTCACGACGGCCGTCATCATCGTCGCGGCACTGATCGCATTCCGGGTGGGCCCTTCGTACATCGAGTACTTCACCGTCCAGAAGGCCCTCGACCAGACGATGCAGGACGTCCAGGATCCGACGCCGGCCGAGATCCACCGCTCGATGGACCGTCGGCTGTCGGCCGACTACGTCGATTCTGTGAACGCTTCCGACGTCGTGGTGACCCGCGAGGGCAACAAGATCGTCGCGACGATGTCGTGGCAGAAGGTCCTGCACATGATCGGCAACGCGAGCATCCTCCTCGACTTCGAGGCGCGCTCGACCCGCTGACGCCGCCGCGCCTTGCGCATTGCGATCGACCACGAGTTCAGCGACCCCGATCTGCTACGGCAGGCGCTGACCCACCGCAGCTACGGCGTCCCGCACAACGAGCGGCTCGAGTTCGCGGGTGACGCGGTCCTGAACTGCGTGATCGCGCTCTCGCTCTACGAACGCTTTCCCGATGTTCCCGAAGGCGACCTGTCGCGCGTTCGCGCGCACCTGGTGAACCGCGACACCCTCGCGCGCCTGGCACGGCAGCTCGGCCTCGGCGCGGCGATGCGCCTCGGGGAAGGGGAGCAGAAAAGCGGCGGCGCCGACCGCGGATCGATCCTGGCCGACGCTCTCGAGGCGATCTTCGGCGCGGTGGCGATCGACGCGGGATACGACGCGGCTGCGCGGGTGATCAACGGCGTGTTCGGCGAGCTTCTGCGCGACGCCGATCCGCGCCGGCTGGGCAAGGACCCGAAGACGCTGCTGCAGGAATGGCTGCAGTCCCAGCGCATGCCGGTGCCCGAGTACGTGATCGTCGCGACCACCGGCGAGGCGCATGCCCAGCAGTTCAGCGTTGAATGCAGGATCCCGGTGCTGTCGATCGTCACCTCCGGGACGGGATCGAGCCGCCGCGTCGCAGAGCAGGATGCCGCCGTGCAGGCGCTCGCCGCTGCGACCCAGGGGCCGCGCACCCGCACCCATGGCTAGTCCGCCGCCAGCGCCGCATCGCTGCGGCCACGTCGCGATCGTCGGCCGCCCGTCGGTCGGCAAGTCGACGCTCCTGAACGCGCTGGTCGGCGAGAAGATCAGCATCACGTCCCGAAAGCCGCAGACGACGCGCCACCGGATCACCGGGATCCTCAGCGATCCCGACGTCCAGTATGTCTTCGTCGACACCCCCGGATTCCAGACGCTGCGCCGCTCGCGGCTCAACGACCGGCTGAACCGCGCCGTCCGCGACAGCCTCGCGGCGGTCGATGTCGTCGTCGTGGTGCTCGATGCCGGGCGCTTCAACGACGCCGATCGCGCGGTACTGGCGCTGTGCCCCGGCGGGGTGCCGGTCATCGTGGCGCTCAACAAGATCGACCTGGTCGCCGACAAGCGCGCCCTGTTGCCACGCATTGCGGAGATCGCGAAGCTGCGGGAGCTGGCGGCGATCGTCCCGATCTCCGCCGAGCGGGGCACCGACCTGGCGACGTTGAAGCAGGAGATCGCGCGTCACCTCCCCGAGTCCCCGTCGCTGTACCCGGAGGACGAGTTCACCGACCGCGACGAGCGGTTCCTCGCCGCGGAGTTCATCCGCGAGAAGATCTTCAGGCAGCTCGGCGACGAGGTGCCGTATTCGACGGCGGTGACCATCGACAGCTTCGAGCACGACGGGGCAATGCGGCGCATCCGCGCGACGGTCCTGGTCGACAAGACGGGCCAACGCGCGATCCTCGTCGGCGAAGGCGGGGCCCGGATGAAGGCGATCGCGTCGGCGGCCCGCGCCGACATGGAGAAGGTCTTCGGAGGCCGCGTGTTCCTCGAGGTGTGGGTGAAGGTCAAGGAGGGGTGGTCGCAGAGCGACACGATGCTGACGCGGCTCGGCTACTGACATGAGAACTCCAAGGGAGCGCCGCGACGACGAGCCGGCGTACGTGCTGCACACCTACGCGTACAAGGAGACCAGCCTGATCGTCGAGGCCTTCACCGAGCGCGCAGGGCGGGTCGCGATGGTCGCGCGCGGGGCCAAGCGTCCTCGATCCGAGCTGCACGGGGTGCTGCAGGCGTTCCAGCCGCTGTCGCTGGGGTGGGCCGGCGCGGCCGAGCTCAAGACGCTGACGAAGGCGGAGTGGTGCGGCGGCCTGCCTCTGCCTGCCGGTGCGGCGCTGCTGTGCGGCTTCTACCTGAACGAGCTGCTGCTGAAGCTCCTGCCGCGCGACGATCCCCACCCGCCGCTGTGGCACGCCTACGAGTCCGCGCTGCATGCGCTGACGGGGACGGCGGCACCGGCGGCACAGGCGGAGATCCTGCGTCGTTTCGAGCTGCGCCTGCTGGCGGAGCTCGGCTATGCGCTCGCGCTGACGCACGAAGCCGACACCGGTGCGCCGGTCGAACCCGGCGAACGCTACCATTACGCGTTCGACCGCGGTCCGCAGCGCTGGGTCGCGGAACCCGGTGCCTCGCCCTCCGGCCGCTGGCCGGTCGTGCGCGGCGCGGCCCTGATCGCGCTCGCCACCGAACGCTATCCCGATGCCGAGGTCGCAGCCGAGGCGAAGCGGCTGATGCGCAGCGTGCTCGATCATCATCTCGACGAGCGGCGCATATTCAGCCGCCGCATCGTGCAGGACCTGGCGGCACTGGACGACGACAAGGCCAAGGAAAAGGACGCAAGATGAGCGAAAGGAATCCGCAGTGATCGAACTCGGCGTCAACATCGACCACGTCGCCACCCTGCGCGAGGCGAGGCGCACCTACGAGCCCGACCCGGTCTGGGCCGCCGTCGAGGCGCACCTGGGCGGTGCCGACGGCATCACCGTGCATCTGCGCGAGGACCGGCGCCATATCCAGGACGAGGACGTGCGGCACCTGCGCGATCTCGTGCACATCAAGCTCAATCTCGAGATGGCTGCCACGCCCGAGATGATCGCGATCGCCTGCGATCTGCGCCCCGAGATGGCGATGCTGGTTCCCGAGGGCCGGCACGAGGTGACCACCGAGGGCGGCCTCGACGTCGCGCGGCAGGAGGCGAAGCTCAGGGACGCGGTCGCTCGCCTCGCCGACGCGGGCATCGTGACGTCGGTGTTCATCGATGCGGAGCTTCCGCAGGTCGAGGCGGCCGCGCATGTCGGGGCCCGCGTCTGCGAGCTGCACACGGGACCGTATGCGCATGCGTTCCACGCCCGCGGCCGGGATTCGGAGAGCGCACCCGTGGTCGCCGAGCTCGAAAAGCTCCGGCGCGCCGGCGAGGCGGTTCGCCAGCTCGGCATGCGCTTCAACGCCGGCCACGCGCTCAACTACGTCAACGTCCAGCCGGTCGCGGCGCTCTCCGGCGTGCGGGAGCTGCACATCGGCCATGCGATCGTCGCGCGCAGCGTCTTCGTCGGATTGCGCGAGGCGGTGCGCGAGATGAAAGCGCTGATGCGCCAGGCGGCGCGATGAGGTTGCCGGGCGAGGCCGCAGGCGGTCCGGGGAGATCGAGGGAGTGACCCGCAGCGCCGCCCGCGGGTGCGGCCCGGTGATGCTGGGCGTCGAGGGACTCGCGCTGACGGCCGCCGACCGCGCACGCCTCGCCGACGGACGGGTGGGGGGCGTGATCCTGTTCGCGCGCAATTTCGAGTCGTCGAGGCAGCTCATCGCCCTCACCACGTCGATCCGCAGCCTGCGCCCGGAGCTCGTGATCGGCGTCGATCACGAAGGCGGGCGCGTGCAGCGCTTTCGCGGCGACCGCTTCTCGGAGCTGCCGGCGATGCGGACGCTGGGCGAGCAGTGGGATGCCGATCCGCGGGCTGCGGGCGAGGCCGCATTCCGCCACGGCGCGACGATCGCGAAGGAACTCGCTGCGCACGGCATCGATTTCAGCTTCACGCCGGTGCTGGATCTCGACCACGGCATGAGCGCGGTGATCGGCAACCGCGCATTTCACGCCGATCCGGTGGTCGTCGCCGATCTTGCCGGTGCGTTGCTGCGCGGCCTCGATTCGCGGGGCGTCGCGGGCGTCGGCAAGCACTTCCCCGGGCATGGCCATGTCGCCGCGGATTCCCACGTCGACACGCCGGTGGACCGGCGCCACCTCGACACCATCCTCAGGACCGACATCGTTCCTTTCGCGGCACTGATCGCGCAGGGACTGCAAGCGATCATGCCGGCACACGTCGTCTATCCCGCCGTCGATTCGCGGCCCGCCGGGTTCTCGCCGGCGTGGATCGAGGGGATCCTGCGCGGCCGCCTCCGTTTCGACGGCCTTGTATTCTCGGACGACCTCGAGATGGCGGGTGCGCGTTCGGCAGGCGACATCGTCGCGCGCGCCGACGCCGCGATCGCAGCCGGCTGCGACGTCGTGCTGGTCTGCAACGGTTTCGAAGCGATGGACGACCTGCTCGCGCGCTGGACGCCGGCTGCGCAACCTTCGCTGGCGCGGCGCTGGGCGCCGATGGCGCTGCGCAGGCGGTGATGCGGCAGCCTGCCGGCAGGGGGTGACGCGACGGCCTGCCCGCGCGACGCTGGCGAATGCGCGAGCAGCTGCTTCGACAGGCGCTAGTGGGGATGCGGCCAGCGGCCGCCCAGCCGATGGGTGATTTCCTCGGCGATGTGCGACACCAGCGGTCCGAGCTGCTTGATCCGGTCGTCGGGCAGCCGCGACGTCGGGCCCGCGATCGAGATCGCGCCGAGCGGTTCGGCGTGCTCGTCGTAGAACGGCGCCGCCACGCAGCGCGTTCCCGGCAGGTGCTCCTCGTCGTCGAACGACCAGCCGCGCTGGCGGATGACCCGGATGCTCGCCCACATCGTCTCGGGCGAGGTGATCGTGTTCTCGGTGATCCGCGGCAAGCCCCTGACCTTCAGCATCGCGTCGATCTGGTCGTCGGGCAGCGATGCGAAGATCGCCTTGCCGACGCCCGACGCGTGCAGCGGCACGCGGCTTCCGAGCTTGACGATCGTGCGCATCGTCTCGCGGCATTGCACCTGGTCGACGAACACCGCCTCGGTGCCGTCGAGGATCGCGAGGTTCGTCGTCTCGCCTGCCTGCTCCATCAGCCTGCGCATGTAGGCGTGGCTTTGCGCGACGAAATCGCGGTTGGACAGGAAGCTCGAGCCGACGGCGAACGCTTCGATGCCCACGTACCAGAGCGCCAGGTCGCCCGCCTGGTAGACGTAGCCCATCTTCTCGAGCGTCGACAGCAGCCGGTGCGTCGTCGACGGCGGCAGCTGCACGCGCTGCGCGATGTCCGTCAGCGTAAGGCCTCCCTCGGTGCTCGCGAGGCAGTGAAGGATCGACAGGCCCCGCGTCAGGCTCTGCACCTGGGCGGTCTCGGCGCCGGGATTGGAGGGGGTGCGCCCGCGGCGCGCGGGCGGGGTGACGCGATGCAGGGTGGTCATGGGCGCGATCGGCAGGCGGGGTGCGACGGAACCATAGCGTACACGTCGCGGCCGCCGGCCGCGGCGGCGCGGTTTCCCGGGGCCTGGCTTCGGCGGCTAGAGCCTGAGCGCGGCGATGCCGATGACGACGCTGGCGGCACCGGCGATGCGCACTGCGCCGAAGCCTTCACGCAGCCACAGTGCCCCGATCAAGGCGGCGAACAGCACCGAGGTCTCGCGCAGCGCCGCGACGGCGGCGACCGGCGCCCGCGTCATCGCGTACAGCGCAATCCCGTAGGCGGCGAAGCTTCCCATGCCTCCAAGCAGGCCCCGCCGCCATCCGCGGCCAAGGTAGCCGAGCGCCGGCGCGCCGCGGCTCCAGGCAATCCACGCGAGGAAAGGCAGGCCCTCGACGAAGATCAGCCAGGTCGCGTAGGCGATGGCATTGTCCGATGCGCGCGCGCCGCTCGCATCGACCAGCGTGTACGTCGCGATCACTGCGGCATTGGCGAACGCCCAGCGGGCGGCCGCGGGCGGATGGCGGCGCCGCTGCACGAACGCGATGCTGACGATGCCGGCGCAGATCAGCGCGATTCCAGCCATGGCGTGCACGCCGGGCAGTTCGCCGAGCAGCAAGGCGCCCAGGATCGCAACCAGCAGCGGGGCGCTGCCGCGCATCAACGGGTAGGCGAAAGACAGGTCCCCGGCACGGTAGGCCTGCGCAAGCGTCGCGTAATAGGCGAAATGGACCAGCGACGATGCGGCGACGAATTTCCAGGCGGCGGGCGCGGGCAGCGGTACGAGCGGCAGCACCAGCAATGCGCAGGCCGAGGAGCCGGCGACGACCGAGGCGGTGTCGAGCATCGGGTCGCCGCCACGGGCGGACTTCAGCAGCGCATTCCAGCCTGCGTGCAACAGGCCGGCGCCGAGCACGGCGAGCGTGATGCCCGGCGAGAGTTCGTGGATCGGCGCCGTCACGCGCTGCGCAGCCGCAGGAAAGCTCGCGGCACGCCTATACGGTGCCCGGATTGTGCTTCTGCCAGGCGCCCTTGGCGGGCCTCGCCGCAGCCTGGACGGCGTCGTCGCCGTCGGCGGCGGACTTGAGGCGCGTGCGGGCGAGCACTCCCGCCTCCTCGAGGATCGGGTAGGCGATCGAGCAGATGTGGGAGTTGATCCTGCGCAGGTCGGAGATCAGGTCGAGGTGCAGCGACGACGACTCGATGCTCTCGATCGTGTGCTCGGCGAGGCGCGCGAGATGGGAGTTCGCGTAGGCGCGCTCGAGGTCGCGAAACAGCACTTTCTGCGCCAGCAGCTCCTGCGCGTTCTTGAGGTCGCCGCTCAGGAACACCGAGAGTCCGAGCCGCAGGTTGTCGATCAGGCGCGAATGCAGGTCGCAGATCTCGGCCATGCCGGCCTCCGAGAAATTGCGGCCCTTGTCGATCTTCTTGTCCTCGACGTCCATCAGGATGCGCTCGATGATGTCGCCGACCTGCTCCATGTTGATCGCGAAGGAGACGACGTCGGCCCAGCGGCGGCTTTCCCGCGGTTCGAGCGCCTCGCGGGGAATCTGCGCCAGGTACAGCTTGACCGCCGTGTAAAGCTCGTCGACGACGTCGTCCATGTTGCGCAGGCGCTCGGCGAGCGTCCGGTCGTTGGTCGTCAGCACCTTCAGCGTGCCCTCGAGCATCTCCTCGACGACGTCGCCGATGCGCATCGCCTCGCGTGCGGCGCAGCCGATGGCGACGCTCGGGGTCTCGAGGGCCGACGGATCGAGGTGGCGCGGCTTCGCCGGATCCGCGGAAGCCGGGCGCGCCGGGAGCAGGCGCTCGGCCAGCCGCGCGATGCTCTCGGTCCAGAACACCAGCAGCAGGGCGAGCGCGACGTTGAAGCCGAGGTGGAACAGCACGACCTCGCGCGCAGGCTCGAGGCCGAGGACCGCAATCCACCGGTCGAGATGGGCGACCAGCGGGATCGCGAGCACGCAGCCGATCAGCTTGAACAGGAAGTTGCCCAGCGTCACGCGTCGCGCCTCGGGTATCGCGCGCAGCGTCGACAGCATCCCCAGCACGCCGCTGCCGAGGTTCGCACCGAGGACCAGCCCGAGCGCCACCGGGAGGGCGAGGACATGCAGCGATGCCAGCGACGCGAACAGCAGCACCGCAGCGAGGCTCGAATAGCAGAGGATCGTGAACAGCGCGGCGACCAGCATGTCGAGCATCACGTCACCGGTCAGCGAGGCGAAGATCACCTTGACCCCTGCCGCCTGGACCACCGGGCGCGAGGCGACGGAGATCCACTGCAGCGCGAACATGATCAGCCCGAGGCCGATCAGGATGCGACCGAAGCGGCCGGCGGCGGTCGCCTGGCTCGACAGGTAGAGCACGATGCCGACGAAGATCAGCAGCGGGGCGAGCCACGACAGGTCGAAGGACAGCAGCACGGTGACGAGCGCGGTGCCGACGTCCGCGCCCAGCATGACGGCGAGCGCAGGCGCCGTTCCGATCAGGCCCTGACCCGCGAAGGCGGCGACGATCATCGCGGTCGCGGTGCTGCTCTGGATCAGGCCGGTGACGCCGAGCCCGGCAAAGAAGGCGGGCACGCGCCTCGACACGCTGCGGCGCAGGATGCGGCGCAGACTGCCGCCGTACATGCGCAGGATCGCCGTGCGCACGATGTGCGTGCCCCAGACGAGCAGCGATACCCCGGCCAGCAGGTTGAGCAGCACCTGCATTCAGCTCACCATGGAAGCGAGTAGGTCTTGACGTTGGTGAAGCTCTTCATCGCTTCCTGCACACCCTCCTTGTAGCCGAGTCCCGAATCCTTGATGCCGCCGAACGGGGTCAGCTCGAGGCGGTAGCCGGGCACTTCCCGGATGTTGACCGTCCCGACGTTGAGCTCGGTCACGAAGCGGGTCACGTAATCGAGGCGGTTCGTGCATACCGACGACGACAGCCCGTAAGCGGTCGAGTTGGCGATGCGGATCGCGTCGTCGGCATCGCGGAAGCGCACGACCGGCGACACCGGACCGAAGGTCTCGGTGCGCACGACGTCCATGTCGGGCGTCACGTGATCCAGGACGGTCGGCGAGTAGAGCGCGCCGTCGCGCAGGTTGCCGAACAGCAGCTTCGCGCCCTGGTCGACCGCGGCGCGGACCTTGGCCTCGAATCCGGCGGCCGCAGCCGCGTCGATGACGGTGCCCATGTCGACGTTCCGGTCGGCCGGGTCGCCGTAGGTCCACGCCCTGGTGCGCGCGAGGAGGCGCTCGACGAAGGCGTCGGCGACGCGCTCGTGGACCAGCATTCGCTTGACCGCCGTGCAGCGCTGGCCCGAGTTCTTGTACGACCCCGCCGCGGCGAGCGACGCGGCCTCGTCGAGATCGGCATCCTCCATCACGATGATCGGGTCGTTGCCGCCGAGCTCGAGCACCTGGCGCTTGTAGACGGCCTTGGCTGCGATGTACTTGCCCACCGGCACGCCTCCGGTGAACGTGACGAGGTCGACGTCGGGATTGGTCAGCATCTCGTCGGCGATCTCTCGCGGGTCGCCGGTGACGACCGAGAACATCGGCGGCGGCAGGCCGGCCTCGTACAGGATGTCGGCGAGCACCAGCGCCGTCAGCGGCGTCTTCTCGGTGGGTTTCAGCACCATCCGGTTGTTGGTCGCGATCGACGGCGCGACCTTGTGGGCGACCTGGTTCAGCGGGTGGTTGAACGGCGTGATCGCCGAGATGACGCCCAGCAGAGGCTCGCGCAGCGTGTAGACCTTGCGCGATTTGCCGTGCGGCGTGAGGTCGCAGGAAAAGACCTGTCCGTCGTCCTGCAGCGCCGCGTTGCCGGCGAACACGAACACATCGCAGGCGCGGCCGACCTCGTAGAGGGAGTCTTTCTTGCAGATGCCGCATTCGGCGGTGATCAGATCGGACAGCGCCTCGGTGCGTTCGCGGATCAGCGCAGCCGTCTTCTGGCAGATCGCATAGCGCTCGTAGCGGGTCAGGCGGGGGCGATAGGCGCGGGCCTGCGCGAAAGCGCTGCGGATCTGCTCGATGCTGGCCATGGGAACGGTGCCGACGAGGGCCCCGGTGTAGGGATCGCGGACCTCGAGCCTGCGGGTGCCGTCCACCCGTTCGCCAGCGATGCGCATCGGCTCGTGGCGGGCCGGGGCCCGGTCGGGTCTGTGGATGTCGTTCATCGACTTTCCGGGGGGTCAGGCGAGATGGTTGAGTGCCAGGTCGAAGGCGTCGAAATTGCGCCAGCGCCGTGTCGGCAGATCCGGCGCGGAACGGTTGGCGATCAGGGGCACCTGCTGCTCCGAGGTGCCGCCGTGCGAGCGCAGCGGCGCGTCGAGGCCGGACAGGTCGTGGCGATCCACCCGGCTGCCGATCACCGTCAGTCGTTCCGAAACGACGACGAGATCGCCGATGCGATCGGGAGGAAGCTCGAATCGGCGGCACGCTTCGGCACGCAGCATCGCTGAATCGATTCCGGGGAGCTCGGCGATGCGACGGCCCAGTGCCGCGGGGTCGAGGCCGTTGCCGACATGGACGGTGGCGAACGAGCCCAGCGCTCCGTGATGGACGACGTACGGATCGGTGATCGGCAGGATGACGCGCGTCGCATCCTGGCCGTACCAGCGGTCCAGTACATCCTGCAGGAAGACGATGTTGGGACGTCCGAACGCGTCGGTCTTGGCGTTCATCCCGTGATCGGCGGTCAGGACGACCGTCGCTCCGAGCGCATCCAGGCGAGCGAGGTAACGGTCGAGCATCGCGGTGAATGCGTTCGCGGCGGGCGTTCCTGGGGCGTGCTTGTGCTGCACGTAGTCGGTGGTCGACAGGTAGACGAGATCGGGGCGCTCCCGCTCGATCAGCGCGCAGCCGGCAGCGAAGACGAACTCGGACAGCGCGGCGCTGTACACCGAAGCCAGCGGCATTCCCGTCAGGGCCATCGCGTCGGCGATGCCGTTCTCGGCCAGCGTCACGCGATCGGCTTTCTCCGACGAGAAGCAGATGCCCTTCATCCGGTGGCCCAGCAGCGTCCGCAGCTTGTCCTTGGCGGTGACCACGGCCAGCTTCGCTCCGGCATCGGCGAACGCGGCGAGTATCGTTCCGACGCGCAGGTACTTCGGGTCGTTCATCATCACCTCGGCCCGCGCCTCGGTGTCGTAGAAATAATTTCCCGCGATGCCATGCACCGATGGCGGCGTCCCGGTGACGATCGAGAGGTTGTTCGGGTTGGTGAACGAGGGCACGACGCAGTCCGCGGTCAGGCAGATGCCGCGGCCGTTCAGCGACGCCATCCAGGGCGCACTGCCCGCGGTGATCGCCTGGTTCAGGTAATCCGGCTCGCAGCCGTCGACGCAGACGACGACGGTCGGCCGCTCGGGCCAGCGGTAGCTGCGACCGTTGACGGTGATGGATTTCATCAGGGTTGCCTGGCGTCGCGGGTTCGCGGCGGGTCGTCGCGGACGCGGTGCACGCGGTCGCGGCTCGCCATCGCGTGGTCGTAGAGCGCCCGGGCGGCAGCCGCGGCCTGCCCGGATGCAATGCTGGCGACGATCGCGCGATGCTCGCGGATCGAAACCGGCAGGCGTCCCGCCTGACCGAGCAAGGCGCGGCGATGCAGGTGCAGCTCGTTGACCAGGCGCCGGTAGAGCAGCGTCAGCTTGGGATTTCCGGCGAGCTGCACGATCCGGTCGTGGAAAGCGACATTCGGCATCGAGGTAGTCGTCGACGTCGCCGCCTGCCACGGCCCGCTCCATGCGATCGACGAGGGCGCGCAGTTCGGCGATGTCGGCAGGCGCTGCGTTCTGCGCGGCACGGCGACCGGCGTACTGGTCGAGGACGGCGCGCAGTTCGAAGATCTGGTCGGCCTCGTCGACGCCGATCTGGCGCACGAACACTCCGCGGTTCTTCTCCAGGCGCACGAGGCCGGACTCCTCGAGCGCGCGGAACGCCTCGCGCAGCGGACCACGCGAGACGCCCAGCATCGACGCCAGTTCCGCTTCGCGCAGTTGTGCGCCTGCGGCGAGATCGCCGGCGAGGATCATCCGCTCGAGTTCGCGCTGCACCAGTCCCGGCAGCGAATTCGCCTGGAGCAGGGCGATCGGATGGTCCGGCGCCATGCGTCGTGACACGTCGATGCCGCGGCCGGGAACCTCGCGGCGAGCGGCAACGCGGGGAGCGTTGGTTTTCAGCACGTTGCGATTAGACCCTGCCAGGTGTAGATTGTCAACAATCGGCAATCGACCACCAAGGATCCGTTCCATGAGCAATTTCAGCCGCGACCCGATCCTGCTGACGCCGGGCCCGCTGACGACATCGCTCGCCACCAAGATGGCGATGCTCCGCGACTGGGGATCCTGGGATTCTGGATTCAACGCCCTCACTACGGCCGTGCGCGAGCGGTTGCTGGCGATCGCCGGGGCGGAGGGCTCGCATGTCTGCATTCCGCTGCAGGGCAGCGGCACCTTCGCCGTCGAGGCGGCGGTCAACACCCTGGTGCCGCGCGACGGGCACCTGCTCGCGCTGATCAACGGCGCCTACGGGAGCCGCCTTGCCCGGCTGGCGCGGATGATGGGGCGGCGCGTCAGCGCATTCGAAACCGCCGAGGACGTGCCGACCGCGCCGGCGGACGTGGAAAGGCTGTTGCGGGCCGATTCGTCGATCACCCACGTGGGCCTCGTCCACTGCGAGACGTCGACCGGCATCCTCAATCCGCTGCAAGGGATCGCCGACGCCGTCGCGCGCTGCGGCAGGCGCCTGATCGTCGACGCGATGAGCTCGTTCGGCGCGTTGCCGATCGATGCGAGCGGCGTCCCGTTCGACGCGCTGGTCGCGGCGTCGGGCAAGTGCATCGAGGGCCCCCCGGGCATCGGTTTCGTGCTTGCGCGCCGGAGCATCCTCGAGCACTGTGCGGACAACAGCACGTCGCTGTCGCTGGACCTGCACGACCAGTGGCAGTACATGGAGCGGACGACCCAGTGGCGTTTCACGCCGCCGACGCACGTCGTGGCGGCGTTTTCCGCAGCGCTCGAATCCTTCGAGTCCGAAGGCGGCCAGGCGGCGCGCCTCGCGCGCTACACCCGCAACTGCGAGGTCCTCGTCCGCGGCATGGAGGAGCTCGGCTTCCGGCGCTTCCTCGACCCCCGTGTCCAGGCGCCAATCATCGTCACCTTCCATGCGCCGGCCGATCCGCGCTACGGCTTTCGCGAGTTCTACGATCGCGTGCGCGACAAGGGATTCATCCTCTATCCGGGCAAGCTCACGCAGGTCGAGACGTTTCGCGTCGGATGCATCGGCGCCATCGGCCCCGACGAGATGCGTCACGCGGTCAACGCCGTGCGCGACACGCTGGTCGAGATGGGGATCGAGCGCGTGGCGCCCGCCTGATCGGCGGCGCGGCCCTTCCCGCGGCCCGGCAGCGACGGCGCAGGCGCCGCGAGGCGGGGGACAAGGCGCAGGTCCTGCGGCTATGCGGGCGCTTCGAGCAGCGCGCGCAGCGAATCGAGCGCCATCGCATCGCCGTGCAGCGCGTCGTGGCGCAGCAGGAAATCCAGCACCACCAGACTCGCGTCCACGGTGACCTCGTCGGGACCCTGCGCAATCGCGATCAGGCGCGCGGCTTCGGCCAGGGATACGCAACGCTGGGACACCACTTCGCCGTCCTGGTTGACCGGAACGAAATCGGACGGCAGCCAGAGGTCGTGCACGAATATCGTCTCGCGCTGGACGCCGTCCGGATTCACGCGCCGGACGTTCAGCATCCCTGCGGGGCGCGCCTGCGATGCCAGTGCCGCAGGAATTCCCGCCTCCTCCCAGGCTTCCCTGACGGCCGACTCCAGGACGCCTTGGCCCGCCGCGATTCCACCGCCGACGAGATTGTCGAGCATGCCCGGGTCGATCGGCTTGCGCGGGCTGCGGCGCGCGAACCACATCGTCGCGCCGTCCGCCCGCCGCACCACGCCGTTGACGTGCGCAGCCCAGGTCCTGATCCCGAAATAGCGCGCCGCCGCGCGCTCCACGACGAAAGCCGGCGGCGCCCCGAACGTCTCGGACACCGCATACGGTTCGTCGCGCCAGGCGGAGAGCTGCCCTTCGCGCGCGAGCTCGCGCGCAACCTCCGCGATCGCTGCGCTGCGCGAGCGCGGATCGCGCAGTCGAGGGGCGAATTCGATCGCATCCCGGGCGACCTTGAACACTTCGGCAAACCCGGCCAGCCGGCGGGCTCGCGTCGCATCGAGGATGCCGACGGTGGCGCCATCGATGCGCAACGGTCGTGCACCGGACGGGCCGGGCGCAAGTGCGGCCCGGAGCCGGGTGCCGATGGCGGCTAGAATCACCGATTCCATCCGAAGGATCGGGCATGCCCGGGCGAATTCTGGACGGCAAGGCGCTGGCCGAACGCGTGACCGGCGAGCTGCGCAAGCGCATTGAAGCGCGCATCGCCTCCGGCCGCGGGGCCCCCGGGCTCGCGGCGGTGCTGGTCGGCGAGGATGCCGCGTCGCAGGTCTACGTGCGCAACAAGCGCAGGACGGCCGACGGCATCGGGATGCGATCGCTGGCGTTCGATCTCCCGGCGAGCGCATCGGAGTCGGAGCTGCTCGCGCTGATCGGCCGCCTGAACGGCGATCCCTCGGTCAACGGCATTCTGGTCCAGCTGCCGCTGCCGGCGCAGATCTCGGCGATGCGGGTCATCGAGGCGATCGACCCGGTGAAGGATGTCGACGGCTTTCATCCGTACAACGTCGGCAGGCTGCTGCTGAGGATGCCGACGCTGCGCCCATGCACGCCGTACGGCTGCATGCGGCTGCTCGCCGAGACCGGGGAGGACCTCGTCGGGAGGCACGCCGTCGTCATCGGCCAGTCGAACATCATCGGCCGCCCGATGGCGCTCGAGCTGCTGATGGCGCGCTGCACGGTGACGATCTGCCATACGGCGACGCGCGAGCTGCGCGGTCTGGTGCGGCAGGCGGACATCGTCGTCGCCGCCGCCGGCAGGGCGCGCCTCGTGCAGGGCGACTGGATCAAGGCGGGCGCGATCGTCATCGACGTCGGCATCAACCGGGGGGGCGACGGCAGGCTCGTCGGCGACGTCGACTTCCCGGCGGCGCGCGAGCGCGCGGCCTGGATCACCCCGGTGCCCGGAGGCGTCGGACCGATGACCATCGCGATGCTTCTCGCGAACACGCTGCAGGCAGCCGAGATGCAGGACGGCTGAGCGCGCGGCGTGCCGATCAGCGGCGCAGCTTGCGCGCGCGCACCGCGTCGAGGAACTCGTTGAGGATCGGCGTCCCGTCGAGATGGTCGCTGCCCATTCCGGGGCCGAACATGAATTCCGGGTGCCACTGGACGCCGACGACATAGCTCGGACCGCGCCAGCGTATCGCCTCGACGACGCCGTCGGGGACCGATTGTGCTTCGACGATCAGGCCGCGGCCCAGTTTCTTGACCGCCTGATGGTGGATGGTGTTGATCAGCGCCTCGCTGCACTCGGGATAGAGCTTGGCGAGCCCGGTGCCGGGAACGAACCGGGCGAGGTGGTACTTGTGCTCGTACTGGCCGACGTCGCGATGGGACTGCGCGTCCGGGAGCTGGGTCGGGATGTCCTGGTACAGGCTTCCCCCGAACGCGACGTTGATCATCTGGCAGCCGCGGCAGATCCCCAGGACCGGCTTGCCCTTGCCGACGAAGGCCTCGAACAGCTCGATCTCGTAGCGGTCGCGGACGCGATCGCCGACCCACTCGGGGTCGCGCGCCTCCTCGCCGTAGGTCGGCGGGGCGATGTCCGCCCCGCCTTGCAGCACCAGCGCGTCCAGCGAGTCGGCATAGTGGTAGAGGCGCATTTCGCTGCGCTTGACCAGGCCCTCGGATTCGATGGCCGGGATCATGAACACCAGCACGTTCTTGGACATCACCCACTGCGTGACCGACTGCTCGAGGTAGTGCAGCGTCTTGGTGTAGACGCCACCCAGCGTGCGCGTCAGATCGCTCGGATGGTGGATGCGCGCGGATATGCCGATGAGGAGCGGCGCGGGCATGGCCGGTCAGGAGCGTCGGCGCCGCGACCGCCATGGTCGCGTGCGTCGACCGGGGCGGGAGGGGGTGGAAACCGGGATGTGTTTCACGATCGAACTCATGTGCATCATACCGCCATCGCGGCTCGCGGGGACGGACCCGGGGGCCACGAAGCAGTCGGCTGGCACAATGGTCGCCGTCCCGCCGATCGAGGATGCCGTTGAGGACCGGTTCCGCGCTGCTCGCCGTCCATGCCGCCGTTGCGCTGTTTGCGCTCGCGGCGCTGTTCGGCAAATGGATCGCGCTGTCGGCCATCGCGATCGTGCTGGGCCGGACCGCGTTCGCCGCGCTCGCGCTGGGACTGACGCTGCGCATCCGTGGCCGCCCCGCCGGCATCCCGACGCCGGCGCTCGCCGGCAATGGCGCGATCCTGGCACTGCACTGGGTGTCGTTCTTCGCGGCGGTCCAGTCGGCGAGCGTCGCGGTCGCCCTGCTGGGCTATGCGAGCTTCCCGCTGTTCGTGCTGGTCATGGAGCGCGCAGCAGTGCCGCAGGTTGCCGCGGGGCCGCGCTACGCGGCCGCAGCCCTGGTGATCGCAGGCCTGCTCCTGATCGTTCCCGCGTTCTCATGGTCCGACCGCGCATCGCGGGGGCTGGTGTGGGGTCTGGTGTCGGGGGCAAGCTTCGCATGGCTCGCCGTGCGCAACCGCCGGCTGGTCGCCGCCGAGGACCCGGCGCGCATTGCGCTGTGGCAGAACGCCGTGGCGGCAGCGTGCCTGCTCCCGATCGCGGCGCTCGGGGGAGCGCAGGCGTGGCCGACCGCGCGCGACCTGGCGCTGCTCGCAGTGCTGGGCATCGTATGCACGGCGCTCGCACATACGCTGTTCATCGCCAGCATGCGCCGCGTGTCGGCGCACGTCGCGAGCGTGGTCGCCGCGCTCGAGCCGGTGTACGGTATCGCGCTGGCCGCGTGGCTGCTGGGCGAGATCCCCGGGTCGCGCACGCTGGCCGGAGCCGCGCTGATCGTCGCTGCGGCGATCGTCGCCTCGCGCCGCACCTGACCGCAATCGCCATCCCGCCGCTGCCGGCGGTTGCGTCGATTGGCGCCCTTCGACCCGATTGGGTAGCATCGCTGCTTTCGGAGCAGCACGATGAGCGATCGTCCG
This sequence comes from uncultured beta proteobacterium, assembly GCA_963734515.1. Classification (GTDB taxonomy): domain Bacteria; phylum Pseudomonadota; class Gammaproteobacteria; order Burkholderiales; family Casimicrobiaceae; genus VBCG01. Next base: position 444,445 of record CAVTHP010000008.1, read on the forward strand.
CGCGACCAACCCGCGACCCGCGTCGTCCACGCGGGGCGCGATCCGCAGCGCTACCTGGGCACCGTCAACACGCCGGTGTTCCGTGCCTCGACGATCCTGTTTCGAACGGTTGCCGATCTGGAACGCGCATCGCGCGGCGAATACGACGGCCTGACCTACGGCCTGCACGGCCTGCCGACGGTCCACGACCTGCAGGCCGCGCTCGCGGAGATCGAGGGTGGCGAAGCCGCGCTGGTGGTTCCCTCGGGCCTCACGGCGACCACCTTCCCGCTGCTGGCGCTGGCCAACCCCGGCGACCACGTCCTGGTCGCCGATTCCGTCTACGGGCCGACGCGGCGATTCTGCGAGAACCACCTGCGCCGACTCGGGATCGAGGTCGACTACTACGATCCGCTGATCGGCAGCGGCATCGAGCGCGTGCTGAAACCCAACACGCGCATCGTCTACACCGAATCGCCGGGCTCGCTGACCTTCGAAGTACAGGACCTGCGCGCGATCGCCGATGCCGCGCACGCGGGAGGGGCGGTGGTGGTCCTCGACAACACCTGGGCGACGCCGCTGGGATTGCGCGCGTTCGACCATGGTGTCGATGTCTCGGTGCACGCCGCGACCAAGTACATCGGCGGGCATTCCGACGTGCTGCTGGGGGCGATCGTCGCCAACGCACGGACGCTCCCGGCACTGCACCGGCTGTGGACCGACATGGGAGTGACGCCGTCGCCCGACGACTGCTTCCTCGCGCTGCGCGGACTGCGCACGCTCGCCGTGCGGCTGGCGCAGCACCAGGCGAGCGCATTGCGCATCGCGCAGTGGCTGCGGGCGCGCCCCGAGGTCGACCAGGTGCTCTATCCGGCGCTGCCCGGCGCGCCGGGCCACGACCTCTGGAAGCGCGATTTCGCGCTGGCGTCCGGGCTGTTCGGCATCGTGCTGAAGCCGGTCACGACGCAGCGGCTCGCGGCGATGCTCGACGGCATGCGGCTGTTCGGCATGGGCTGGAGCTGGGGCGGTTTCGAAAGCCTGATGATCCCGACCTGGCCCGAGCGCGTGCGCAGCGCGACGCGCTGGCGAAGCGCCGGGCCGTGCCTGCGGCTGCACATCGGCCTCGAGGACGCCGACGACCTGATCGCCGATCTCGCAGACGGTTTTGCCCGAATGTCGGCCTGACGCAGGTCCGGTCTCGGTCCGCCGGTCCCCGGCCCGCAGGCGCGCCGACCGGTGGCTATGCAGCGCTCGCGGGCGGCAGCGACAGCAGGTGGCGGGCCTCGGTCACCGTCGCCGGGCGCCGCCCGTATTCGCCGCACAACTCGACGACCTGCTCGACCAGCGCTGCATTCGACGGTGCAAGCGTCGCCTTGTCGAGCCGCACGTTGTCCTCGAGGCCGGTCCTGCAGTGGCCGCCGAGCTCCAGCGACCAGCGCGCGAGTGTGACCTGGTCCTTCCCGATGCCGGCGCCGGTCCAGGTGGCCCCGGGATCGAGGCGCTTCAGCGTCTTGACGTAGAACTCCAGCACGTCGCGGTCGACGGGCATCGCGTTCTTCACGCCCATGACGAACTGCACGTGCAGCGGCCCGGCGATGCTGCCCGCGCGCTGCATCGCGGCAGCCTGGAAGATCATCGACAGGTCGAAGGCTTCGACCTCGGGCTTGATGCCGAAGCGGCGCATCTCGGAGGCCAGCCAGTCGACCAGGTCGGGGGCGTTGTCGTAGATGCGCGCCGGGAAATTGACCGAGCCGGTCGCGAGCGACGCCATGTCGGGACGCAGGCCCAGCATCGCTCCGCGCTCGCGTCCCGCGCCCGAGCGGCCGCCGGTGGAGATCTGCGTGATCATGCCGGGGCAGTGCGCCCGGATGCCTTCGAGCACCTTGCCGAAGCGCTCGGGATTCGACGTCGGCGATTCGTCGTCGTTGCGAACGTGCAGGTGCACCAGCGTCGCGCCGGCCTCGAACGCCTCCTGCGTCGATTCGACCTGCTCGGCGACCGAGATCGGCACCGCGGGGTTGTCCTTCTTCTTCGGCACCGAGCCGGTGATGGCGACGGTGATGATGCACGGTGTGCTCACGACGGATCTCCAGGAAAGTTGCGCGATGCGAATGGCAGGCCCATCCCCCGCGATGGCCCCGAATGCCGCCGGAGTGGCGTCCGAAGGCTCGAGCGCGGCGCGCTCACAGCGTGCTGACGAGGTGCCCGCCGTCGACAGCGTACACCGCGCCGGTGGTCCAGGACCCCGCATCCGAGGCCAGCAGCAGCAGGGCGCCGTCGAGCTCCTCGGGCTTGCCGATGCGCCGCTGCGGGATGCGCCTGATCAGCGCCTGGCCGGCATCGCCCTGGAAGAACTCGCGGTTGATCGCCGTCTCGACATAGCCGGGGGCGAGCGCATTGACGCGGATCCGGTGGCGCGCGAGCTCCAGTGCCATCGCCCGCGTCAGGTGGATCAGTGCCGCCTTGGACGCGACATAGCTCGGCACCTGCGCGACCGGGTGCAACCCGGCGATCGACGCGATGTTGACGATGCTGCCGCCGCGCTGCTGGGCGACCATGTGGCGCGCCGCAGTCTGGGCGACGCGCCACGCGCCGTCGAGGTTGACGTCCATGACACTGCGCCAGTCTTCCTCGGTGTGCTCGAGCAGAGGCTTGGTGATCGCGATGCCCGCGTTGTTGACGACGACGGTGATCGGACCCAGCGCCGCCGCGGCGTCGTCGAACGCGCGCGCCACGCTCGCCGGGTCGGTGACGTCGCAGGCGACCGGAACCGCACGTCCTCCCGCGCCTTCGATCGCCGCCCGGACCTCCTGCAATGTCTCGGGCCGGCGGGCGGCGATGGCGACGCTCGCACCGGCCCTCGCGAGGGTCTTCGCGAAATGGCTGCCCAGGCCGCCGTTGGCGCCGGTCACCAGCGCTGCGTGTCCTTCGAGGTCGAGCTTCATGGCGTCTCGCGCAATGCCTTGGGGTTGGAGATCGCCGTCCAATCGGCGCTGGTCCGCCGCAGGTGGGCGATCAATGCGTCGCGCCGCGGCGGAGCGTCGAAGGCTCCCGCGCGGATCGCTGCGGCGAGCGTCCGGCGCAGCGCCACCGGAATGGCCGCGGATCCGCCGGATCCCGGCCCGGGCGCCGCAGCGTCGACGCTCTCCGGAGCCACCGACGCCGTGATCGGCGCCAGCAGCTCGCGCAGTCGCGAGGCCTCGTCGCGCAAGGCGCCGTCGCCGTTGCGGTGCTCGCGGTCGGCGATCGCGATCGCATTGGCGATCATCAGTCCCGCATAGCGCCGGTCGCCGGGCAGGGCCGGAAGCAGGTCGCGCAACAGCGCTTCGCGCGCCGTCGCGAGCAGATCCGAAGCATCGGGAACGTCGCTCATCGCGCAGTGCCTCCTGTGAGGTGCAGCATTTCGTGCTCGAGCTCGTGGACGACGCGGCCGGTCAATGCGAGCTCGAGCGAGCTTTCGCCGCCGACGAGGTGGCGCCGCGCCTGCTGCAGCGCGATCACGGCCCAGCGCAGGTGGGCCATGACCTGCCAGTAATCGAGGTCGTCCCGCGTGATCGCGCGTTTCGCAACCGATCCGTAGCCTTGCAGGAACGCCGCGACCGGCGCGATGCCGCCCGCCTCGAGATCGTTCGCGCCGAACCGCCAGCAGCGCGCGGTGAACCAGCCGAGGTCCTCGCGCGGATCGCCCCAGCCGGCGAACTCCCAGTCGAGCACGCCGCTGAGGCGTCCCGCATCCACCAGATAGTTTCCCGTCCGGTAGTCGCGGTGGACGAGGGTGACCTCTGCGGACGAGGGTGCGTGCAGCTCGCACCAGCGCAGGCCCCATTCGAGGCCGGGGTGGGCTTCGTCCATTGCGTCGAGGTACCCGCGGTATTGGGCGATTGCGGCGCGTGCCGGATCCGCCGGCGGCGGCGGAAGCGCATCGAGACCGGGCTGCGGCGGCTCGAGGGCGTGGATGCGGGCGAGGTTCGCCCCGAGCTCATGGGCGAGCGCGGGCCCGTCGGGCACCAGGGCGGAATCGCGGACCAGCTGGTGGCCGGCACCCACGCCCGCGATGCGGCGCATGACGAAGAACTGGCGGCCCACGATGGTCGGATCGCGACACAGGAACAGCGGTTGCGGTGCCCGCACGCCCGCCCGATGCGCCGCGCGCAGCACCTCGAATTCCTGCGCGCGGGTCAGGCTCGCGGCCACGCCCGAAGGCGCGTCGGTGCGCAGCACCAGCGCCTGAGCTCCGGTGTAGGCCCCACCGGCCACGTCGACGTCGAGCGCGAAGTTGCCCTGGATCGCGCCGCCCGGAAGGCGCTCGTAGCGGCGGATCCGGACCTCGCGGGCCCCCATCTCGCCGGCGAGCCAGGCGGCGATCCCGCACGTCTCGGGCCTGGCGGTCCCGGGCATCTAGGGCGTCGGACGGGAAGACGAGGGCGGCGAAGTCGCGGGGCCGCCGCCGCGTGCGCCCTTCAGGATGCGCCTGGCGATGCTCCAGCGATGGACTTCGGAGGGGCCGTCGTAGATCCGGAATGCGCGCAGGTCGGCGAAGATTCGCGCGACGACCGTTTCGCCGGTCACGCCCTGGCCGCCGAGCACCTGGACGCAGCGGTCGGCGACGCGTCCCACGGCCTCGGAAACGATCACCTTGGCACGGCTCGACTCGTGCAGCGCGAGCCCGCCGCGGTCGAGCACCCACGCGCAATGCCAGATGGCGAGGCGCGCGACGTGCAGGTCGATCTCGTTGTCGGCGAGCATGAAACCGACGCCCTCGTGCTCGCCGATCGGCTTGCCGAACGCCTGGCGCCTCCGTGCGTAGTCGACGGCGATGTCGTGGGCGCGTCGCGCCGCGCCGAGCCAGCGCATGCAGTGGGTCAGCCGCGCCGGGGACAGGCGGATCTGGGCGTACCTGAAGCCCTGGCCCAGCTCGCCCAGGATGTCGTCGGCGGGAACGCGCAGGTTGTCGAAGTGCACGACGCCGTGGCCGCCCGGAAAGCAGGTGTCGAGGCTCCACATCGAGCGCTCGACGGAGATGCCGGGCGCCCGCATGTCCGACAGGAACATCGTCGCGCCGGCGTCGCCGGCCCGGGCCATGATGATCGCGAACGCCGCACCGTCGGCGCCGGTGATGAACCACTTGACGCCGTTGATCACGTAGTGGTCGCCGTCGCGGGTCGCCGTCGTCATCAGCATCGAGGGATCGGAGCCCGCACCGGGCTCGGGCTCGGTCATGCAGAAGCACGAGCGGATCTCGCCCGCGGCGAGCGGGCGCAGCCAGCGTTCCTTGTGGGCAGGCCTGGCGATCGCCTCCAGCAGGTGCATGTTGCCTTCGTCGGGCGCGAACACGTTGAGAGCAACCGGCCCGAGCAGCGAATAGCCCGCCTCCTCGAAGGCAATCGCGCGGCCAACGTGGGACAGCGCGAGCCCGCCGTATTCGCGCGCCACCTGCGGTGACAGCAGGCCCGCGCGGCGCGCCCGCGCGACCAGGTCGCGGCGAAGCTCCTCGCTGGGCCCGTGCGCAGTGCGTCGCGGATCGGGTTCGAGGGGAATGATCTCGTCGGCAATGAACCTGCGAATGCGCAGCTGCAGGTCGGCGAGGTCGGGCGGGATGTCGAAATCCATGGTCAACGGAGCTGGTCGCGCAACGCTTTCTTCTGGATCTTGCCGGTCGAGGTCTTGGGCAGAGGGCCGAAGACGACACGTCGTGGCGCCTTGAAATGCGCGACACGGCCCCGCACGTGGTCGATCAGCTCGCGCTCGGTCGCGCTGGCACCTGCCTTGAGGGTCACGAAAGCGACCGGCACCTCGCCCCATTTCTCGTCAGGGCCCGCGACCACTGCGACCTCGAGCACGGCCGGATGGCTGTTGATCGCCTGTTCGACCTCGACCGACGCGATGTTCTCGCCGCCCGAGATGATGATGTCCTTGGCGCGATCGCGCAGCTCGACGTAGCCGTCGGCGTGCATGACGCCCAGGTCGCCGGTCCGGAACCACCCGTCGGGGCAGGCCCGTTGCGTCGCGGCGTCGTCGCGGTAGTAACCGAGCATCACGTTGTTGCCGCGGACCGCGATCTCGCCCATCGTCTTCGCGTCGGCGGGCACGTCGCCGCCGGCGGCGTCGACGACGCGCAGCGGCGCCCCGATGACGTTGCACACCCCCTGGCGGGCCTTGAGCCGCGCCTGTTCGGGCATCGGCAGCGAGTCCCATTCGCTGCGCCATTCGCAGATCGCCGAGGGTCCGTAGGTCTCGGTCAGGCCGTACAGGTGCGTGATGTCCATGCCGAGCGCGGCCAGGCGCTGCAGCAGCGCCGGTGTCGGGGGCGCCCCGCCGGTCGCCACGCGCACGCTGCGCTCGAGCCTGGCCGCGTCGGGATCCCAGACCGCCATCGTCAGCAGCGTCGGCGCGGCGCAGAAATGGGTGACGCCGGAATGGCACAGATGGCGCCAGATCGCTGCCGCATCGACGCGGGGCAGGCACAGGTGCCGGCTGCCCATCGCCGTCACGGCCCAGGGGAAGCACCAGCCGTTGCAATGGAACATCGGCAGCGTCCACAGATACACCGAGTCGCTGTCGAGGCGCATGTGCATCGCCATCGCCAGCGCCTGCAGGTAGGCGCCGCGATGGTGGTACATGACGCCCTTCGGAGCGCCGGTGGTGCCGCTCGTGTAGTCGATGGCGAGCAGAGATCGTTCGTCCTCCACCGGGTGCAGGAAGCGTGCCGATTGGACGATCCGCGCCTCGAGCTCGTCGCGCCCGCCGCCGGCCCGCCACAGACGCGGGCGCGAGGCTGCCCGCGCGGCGGCCTGCTCTCCCGCAGCGGCGAGGGCGTCGTCGCAGATCAGCAACGTCGCTCCGGCGTGATCGAGGATCCAGGCGATGTCGGCCGGCGTGAGCCGCGTGTTCAGCGCAACCAGCACCGCGCCCGCGAACGGGACCGCGTAGTGCGCGGCGAGCAGGACGTGGGAGTTCGGCGCCAGGACCGCGACGCGATCGCCTGGCGCGACGCCAGCGGTCCGCAGGGCGCCCGCGAGGCGCTCGCATCGGTCCAGGAACTGGCTCCACGTGTAGCGGAGTTCACCGTCGACGACACCGATGCGATCGGGAAACACTCGGGCCGTGCGCTGCAGGAACGCGGTCGGGGTCAGCGGCTCGTGATCGAAGCGGGGGGGCGTCGGCATGGTTCGCAAGGCGGGGCCTCCGGCCGAGCTGCGCCTGCGTCCCGGGTCCGGGCGCGCGCAGGGCCGGGCCGCCTGTTGCGTATACTCGGCCCATCCCGTTCGGAGCGTCAAGATGATTACCGGAAAGACGACGCTGATCGCGCACATCGGCTATCCGACCGAGGCGTTCAAGGCGCCGATGATCTACAACCCCTATTTCGAGCAGGCGGGCATCGACGCCGTCGTCGTGCCGATGGGGGTGAGAGGTGACGGCTACGCCGAGTTCCTGCGCGGCGTGTTCAGGATGACGAACATCCGCGGCGCGCTGGTCACGATGCCGCACAAGGTGACGACCGTTGCGCTGCTCGACGAAGTGACGCCGACGGTCAGGATTGCCGGATCCTGCAATGCGATCCTCAAGCGTCCCGACGGCACGCTGCTGGGCGACATGTTCGACGGCACCGGATTCGTCCGCGGCGCGCAGCGCAAGGGTTGCAGGCTCGAGGGCGCGAAGGCGCTGGTCGTGGGCTCGGGCGGCGTCGGGTCGGCGATCGCGGCGTCGCTCGCCGCAGCGGGGGTCGCATCGATCGGGCTGTTCGATGCCAATCCGGCGGCTGCCGAGGCGCTGGGTGAGCGGCTGCGTGAACATTATCCGGCGCTCGCGGTCGCCGCCGGATCGAACGATCCGGCGGGCCATGACGTCGTCGTCAATGCGACGCCGCTGGGGATGAAGGACGGCGATGCGCTGCCGTTCGACGTTGCGCGGATCGCGGCCGGAACCTTCGTCGGCGAGGTCGTGATGAAGGAGGAGTACACGCCGTTGCTGCGCGCCGCGATGGACAGAGGTTGCCCGGTGCAGGTCGGCACCGACATGCTGTTCGAGATGATTCCGGCTTACCTCGAGTTCTTCGGGTTTCCGACCACGTCGCCCGAGAACCTGCGCGCCGTGTCGAGGATCCGCTACCAGTAGGCGCTGCGGCGGTCGGGGCGGTCGCCCCGGCCGATGCTCCGCAGCTTGCGGCTTCATCCAGTCCTGGGAGGAGCGCATGTCGGAGGGACAGTACGAGGCGGCAGGCACCCGTGAGCCGACCGGGGTGAAGACGCCGAAGAAGGCGGCACTTGCGAGCTGGATCGGCAGCGCACTCGAGTACTACGATTTCTTCATCTACGGCACGGCCGCGGCGCTGGTTTTCAACAAGGTGTTCTTCCCGGCCAGCAGCCCGGCGACGGGGACGCTGCTCGCGCTCGCGACGTTCGGCGTCGGGAGAGCAGGCGGGCGCCAATTCGATGACGCTCGAGCATGCACCGCCGGGGAGGCGCGCGTTCTACACCAGCTTCACGCTGTCGGGCACGCAGGCGGGTCTTCATCCTCGGCACGCTCGTTCCAGGCGTCCTGATGTTCCCGTTCCTGTCGGCGGTCGGCCATGCCGACGTGCCGATGATCTTCACCTGGGGCATCCTGATGTCGGGCGTGTTCTACAGCGCGTCCAACTGCGTGTGGCCTTCCTTCTACGGCGAGATGTTCGACACGCGCGTGCGCCTGTCGGGCATGGCGATCGATCCGCAGCCAGCAGCGCATGGCGAGCCGGCGCGAAAGTCGTGCGGCCGCCCGTCACGCCGGGCGGTCCTCGCCCAGGTAGACGGCCCGCACCCGTGGATTCGCGCGGATCGCGGCGGGCGGGCCCTGGGCGATCGTTGCGCCGCGGTCCAGCACGATGACGCGGTCGGCGAACTCGAACACGATGTCCATGTCGTGCTCGGTGAACAGCATGGCGGCTGTGCCCTGGCGCACCAGGCCGGTCGCAAGTTGCATCAGCTCGCGCCGGGATTGCGGCGCCATGCCGGCGGTGGGCTCGTCCATCAGCAACAGGCGTGGATTGCCGGCCAGCGCCAACGCGAGCTCGACGCGCTTGGCATCGCCGTAGGCGAGCGCCGCGCAATGCGTGTCTGCGAGCGCAAAGACCTCGACGCGGGCGAGCAGCGCGTCGGCTTCGGGCGTGGCGGCCGGGAGCAGGCGCGTGCCGATTCGCGCGTCGCGCCGATCGCGCGCAGCGAGCGCCAGGACCACGCTCTCGCGCACCGTCATCGACGCGAATGTCGCGGCGACCTGGAACGTCCTGCCGATGCCGCGGTGCGCGATCTCGTGCGACGCAAGCCCGGTGATCGAACGGGACTCGAACTGCACGTCGCCCGCATCGGGCGCGAGCTGGCCGTCGATCAGGTTGAAGCACGTCGTCTTGCCCGCACCATTGGGGCCGATCAGCGCCACCACTTCGCCCCGGTCGACGCGGAAGCTCAGGCCGCGCAGCGCGGCCACGCCTCCGAACGCCTTGCGCAGCCCGCTGACGCGCAGCATCGGCGCGCTCACGGCGACCCCCGCAGTCGGCGCGACCAGGTCCCGAGCACGCCACCGAGACCGCCGGGAAAGAGCAGCACCAGCGCCAGGATCGCGGCACCGACCCAGGCCCGCCAGTACTCGGTCGTGCGCGACAGCGTGTCCTGGAGCAGCGTCAGCGCAGCCGAGCCGGCAAGCGGGCCGAACCATGCGGTCTGGCCGCCGATCAGCATCATCACCAGCGCGTCGACCGAGCGCTGGATGGCGAGGGCATCAGGGCCGATTCCGCCCTTCGAATAAGCGTAGAGGCCACCCGCCAGGCCGGCGAACGCGCCCGAAAGCCACAGGCCCTTGATGCGCCGGCGACCGACGTCGATGCCGATCGCGGCAGCGCGCAGCGGCGAATCGCGGCTTGCACGCAGCGCGTACCCGAAAGGCGTGAACGCGATGACGGCCAGGACGGCCAGCGCAGGCGCGACGATCGCGACGACCAGCAGGTAGTAGCGCGACGGATCGGCGAGCGCTGCAGGCGGCCAGACGCCGGTGATGCCATTGGAGCCACCGGTGACGCTGTCCCAGTCCAGCGCGATCGACCAGGCGATCTGTGCGAACGCAAGGGTCAGCATCGCGAAATAGATCCCGGACAGGCGCCTGCAGATCACGCCGAACGCCAGTGCCGCGAGGGCGGCCGCGATCGGCGACATGGCAAGGCCCGCAGCGAACGGATAACCATGGATCGCGGCGATCGCGGCGGCGTAGGCGCCGATCCCGAAGTACGCCGCATGGCCGAACGACGTCATGCCGCCGCGGCCGGTCAGCAACTGCAGGCTGCCCGCGAACAACGCTGCGACGAGGATGTCGGTCGCGAGCACCAGCGTGTAGGTGTCGCCGGCGAGCGGCAGCAGCAATCCGGCGGCGGCCAGCAAGATCGCGACCGCCGCCTGCGGCATTGCGGGTCGCGCTACCAGTGCACGCTCGACGGCTGGACGCGGCGGCGCGTGGAGTGCAGGCGCCGCGCCGAAGAGGCCGGTCGGGCGCAGCATCAGCACCAGCGCCATCACGATGAATTCGATGACCAGCGTGAGCTTGGGCATGGCGATGGTCGTCCCGGCGATGGCGACCGTCCCCGCGGCGATGCACAGCGCCTTGACGATCCCGATCAGCAGCGCGCCCACGAAGGCCCCTGGAATCGAGCCCAGCCCGCCCAGGACGGTGACGACGAAGGCGTCGGCGATGACGGCGAGGTCCATGCCGAGATTGGCGCCGACGCGTGGCAGGGTCAGCGCGCCGGCGAGACCGGCGAGGAACGAGCCCAGCGCGAACACCGCCGTGTAGAGCCGCGCCTGGTCGATGCCCAGCGCGGCGGTCAGCTCGCGGTTCTCCGCGGCAGCCCGCACGACGACGCCGAAGCGGGTGCGGCGGATCAGCCAGGTCAGCGCGAGGAGCACGAGCGGCCCCACGCCGATCAGAAGCAGATCGTATTGCGGCACCGCGCGGCCCAGTATCGAGACCGCGCCGTCCAACCCCGGCACGCGCGGACCGAGCCGGTCTTCCGGCCCCCAGATCGCGAGCGCCGCGTCGCGGACGATCAGCACGACGCCGAACGTGGCGGTGAGCTGCAGCAGCTCCGGCGCCGCATAGAGGCGCTTCAGCAGCAGCACCTCGATCAACGCACCGATCAGCGCGACCGCCAGCGCCGCCACGATCGCCGCCATCCAGAATCCTGCGGCCGTGCCGGGGAGCAGCGGCGACAGGGCGCGACCGGCCGACCACGCGACGTAGGCGCCGAGCATGTACAGGGAACCGTGCGCGAAATTGACGACGCGGGTGACACCGAAGATCAGCGTCAGGCCCGCCGCGATCAGGAACAGCGAGGACGCCGATGCGAGCCCGTTGAGCAGCTGGACCGCGAGCGACGCAAGCGACACGCGGCAGCCGGTGGCAACTTGCGCGGTGGCGCGCCTAGCGGCCGGCCGGGCGCAGCTTCCGCACGACGTCGTCGGGAGGCAGGTAGTCCTTGCCGTCGGCGTAGCGGAAATCGACCATCACACCTTTGCCGCCGGAGAGGCCGATGCGACCGACGAACGCGCCCATCGTCGACTGATGGTCGAGCGCACGGAACTCGATTTCGCCGAAAGGCGTGCCCACCTGCAGGTTCTGCATCGCGGCGAGGAGCTTCGGCGTGTCGGTCGAACCCGCGCGCCTGATCGCCGCCGCAGCCGTCTCGACCGTGCTGTAGCCGACGACCGAGCCCAGGCGCGGATAGTCGTGGAATTTCGCCTGGTAGGCGTCGAGGAAGCGCGCATGCTCCGGGGTCTTGACCGCGTACCATGGATAGCCGGTCACGTACCAGCCGACCGGGGCCTCGTCCTTCAGCGGATCGAGGTACTCGGGCTCGCCGCCCAGCAAGTCGAACACCGGCCGATCCTTGAACAGGCCGCGCAGCTGCCCTTCGCGGACGAAGCGTGCGAGGTCGGGGCCGAACAGCGACGAGAAGATCGCGTCGGGGTGCGCATCGAGCAGCGCCTGGACGACCGCTCCCGCCTCGATCTTGCCCAGCGGCACCGCCTGCTCGATGAATTCGAGACCCGAGCCCGCACGCGCGATCATCTGCCGCTTGAAGGTCTCGGTCGCGGCCTGTCCGTACTCGTAATTCGGATAGACGATCGCCCAGCGCTTCTTCCCGGTCTTGACCGCGTCGGGCACGAGCATCGCGGTCTGCATGTACGTCGACGCCCGCAGCCGGTACGTATAGGCGTTGCCGTCCTGCCAGACGATCTTGTCGGTCAAGGGTTCGGCGGCGATGAACAGTACCTTGCGCTGCCGGGCGAAATCGGACACCGCGAGCCCCACGTTCGATGCGAACGTTCCCATCAGCAGGGCGACGTGCTCGCGGGTGAGCAACTCCTCGGCGACGCGGACTGCATCGCCTGGAACCCCGCCGTCGTCCCGCGACACGACCTCGATCTTGCGGCCGAGCACGCCGCCCGATGCGTTGATCTGGTCGACGGCGAGCTGCATGCCCTTGCGGTAGGGATCGAGGAAGGCCGGGAACTGCTTGTAGCTGTTGAGCTCGCCCAGCTTGATCGTCTGGGCCGACGCGGTGGCTGCGAGGGAAGCGAGCGTGGTGACGGCGAATGCAGTGGCTGCGATGAGACGAAACATTCGATCTCCGGTCGCGAGGACTGTCGTCTCGCGGGATCCCTGCGGTTGCGGGCATACCTCTGGGGCCACGATGTTAGCAAATCGCGAGGCAGTAAAATGAGGGGTTCAACAGCCGACACCGCGCCGCACAGGTGTCGCCTCGCCGACCCCACCATGCCGCCCCTCGCCTACGGACTGACGTTCGCCGACCTCTACACGCCCGCAGGCGCCGCGGCCATCGATGCGCACTTCATCGCGCATCTTGCCGCTGCCGACGGCGCGCTGGTCCGGCGGCTCGCCAGCGCGCGGGCCGAGCCGGAGCGACTCGCCGCGAAGGACGAGTCCGCGCTGCTGATGGAGATCGCGCCACACCTCGAGGATTTTCTCGCCGGGCTGTTCGGCATCGGTCGCGAGCTGCGTGCGCTGGAGGCCCGCCACCACGAGCTCGCGCCGCTCTTTGCCGTCAAGCGCCAGTTCGTGCAGCGCAAGGCGATGAACGCCTACAAGGCCGATGCGGCGGCGCAGTTCGATGGCGCTGCGCTGCGCGCGCAGATGGTGGCGCTGATCGGCCCACACGACGCGGTGCCGGCTTTCGAGCTCGCGTTCGCGCAGGCGGTGACGCGCTGGCAGGACGACGAAGCAGCGAACGCAGCGGCCCTCGATGCCGCCTTGCGCTACGCAGCCTGGGCCGCGCACACGACCGCGGGCAAGGCCGCCCACCGCGGCGGCGTGCTGTTTCGCGCGCCGCGCAAGCTCGACCTGCTGCACCTGGTCCCGGTCGAGTCGATTGCGCAGAATGGAATCGACGTGTGGCAGCTGCCGGCGGCGCAGGGACTGCGGCGGCGCGAAGGTTTCGGCCTGACTGATCGAGGGACCGATCTCGTCGGTGCGCTCGACCAGGCGCATTACTGCATCTGGTGCCACGAGCAGGGCAAGGATTCGTGCGCGCGGGGCCTCTTGGAAAAGCGCCCTCACCCGAACCCTCTCCCGCAGGCGGGAGAGGGGGAGCGTCCCCGGCCCGACGCGCCCACGCAAGCGGGTGAGGGGGTGGAAGCGCCCGTGAACCCGTTCAAGAAATCGGCCTTCGGCGTCACGCTCGCCGGCTGTCCGCTGGAGGAGCGGATCTCGGAGTTCCACCGGCTGCGCGCCGAAGGCTGGCCGCTGGGTGCGCTGGCGATGATCTGCGTCGACAATCCGATGGTCGCCGCGACGGGGCACCGGATATGCAACGACTGCATGAAGTCGTGCATCTACCAGAAACAGGATCCGGTCGACATCCCGCAATCGGAAACGCGGGTGCTGAAAGACGTGCTGGCGCTGCCCTGGGGCTTCGAGCTCTATTCGCTGCTGACGCGCTGGAATCCGTTGAACCTGCGGCGACCGTGCCCGCTGCCGGCGAGCGGCAAGCGCGTGCTGGTCGTCGGCCAGGGACCCGCAGGTTTCACGCTCGCGCATCATCTGCTGAACGACGGGCACACGGTCGTCGCCATCGACGGCCTCAAGATCGAGCCGCTCGCGCCCGAGCTGTCGGGCGTGCGCGACGACGGGACACGGACGGCTTTCGAGCCGATCGAGGACGTCTCGGCGCTGGCGGAGCCCCTCGACGACCGCTCGATGGCGGGCTTCGGCGGCGTCGCCGAATATGGAATCACCGTTCGCTGGGACAAGAATTTCTTGAAGGTGATCCGGCTGCTCCTCGAGCGCCGTGCAAGCTATGCACTCTACGGCGGCGTGCGCTTCGGAGGCACGCTCGATGCGGACGGCGCGTTCGCGCTTGGGTTCGATCACATTGCGCTGGCGGCCGGCGCCGGGCGTCCGACGGTGCTCGACCTGCCGCACGGCCTCGCCCAGGGCGTTCGGACCGCGTCCGATTTCCTGATGGCGCTGCAGCTGACTGGCGCGGCCAAGGCGGACTCGATCGCCAACATGCAGGTCCGGCTGCCGGTCGTCGTCATCGGCGGCGGACTGACCGCAATCGACACGGCGACCGAGGCGCTTGCCTACTACCCGGCCCAGGTCGAGAAGTTCCTCGCGCGCTACGAGGCGCTGGTTCGAGACTCGGGGCGCGCCGCGGTCGAGGCGATGTGGACCGATCACGAGTTCCTGATCGCCGAGGAGTTCCTGTCGCATGCGCGGGCGATCCGCGGCGAGCGCGAGCGCGCGGCGGCCGAGGGCCGCCCGCCGGCCGTCGTCGAATTGCTGCGCGCGTGGGGCGGCGCGACGATCGCCTACCGCAAGCGGCTGGTCGACAGCCCCGCCTACACGCTGAACCACGAGGAGGTCGAGAAAGCGCTGGAGGAAGGCATCCGCTTCGCGGAAGGACTGACCCCTCTCGCGATCGAGGTCGACGAAGCGGGGCACGCCATCGGACTCACGGTGTCGCGGCAGCAGCGCGACGCGGAGGGCAACTGGAGCGAAGGGCCGCGGGCACTGCTGCCGGCACGGACGATCCTGGTCGCTGCGGGGACGCAGCCCAACACCGTGCTGGCGCGAGAGGATCCCGGACATTTTTCCCTCGACGGGAGGTATTTCGAGCTGCGCAACGAGGACGGCTCGGTCGAACGGCCACTGCGGGGACTCGCGAAGCCCTGGATGCCGGCGGTGCTGACGACCATCCGCGACGATGGCCGTGCGACCAGCTTCTTCGGCGACCTGCATCCGTCGTACTACGGCAACGTCGTCAAGGCGATGGCGAGCGCGAAGCAGGGTTATCCGATCGTCAGCCGGATGCTCGCTCGCGTCGCGGCCTCCGATGGCCGCAGCGAGGCTGCGTTCTTCGCGGAACTGGACGACGCGCTGCGCGCACGCATCGAGCGCGTCGTGCGGCTGACACCGACCATCGTCGAGGTCGTCGTGCGCGCGCCGGCGGCCGCAAGGCGATTCCGGCCCGGCCAGTTCTATCGGCTGCAGAACTACGAGGCGCGCGCTTCCAAGTCCCAGGGGACGCGGCTCGCGATGGAGGGCCTCGCCCTGACCGGGGCCTGGGTCGACCGCGAGCGTGGCCTGGTGTCGGTGATCGTGCTCGAGATGGGCGGATCCTCGAACCTGTGCGCGGCGCTCGAGCCGGGAGAGCCGGTGGTGCTGATGGGCCCCACCGGCACGCCGACCGAGATCGGGAGCGACCGAAGCGTCGTCCTGGCGGGCGGCGGCCTGGGCAATGCCGTGCTGTTCTCGATCGGACGCGCGTTCCGCGAGGCGGGCGCGCGGGTCCTGTATTTCGCCGGGTACCGGCGCATGGTCGACCGCTACAAGATCGCCGAGATCGAGGCCGCCGCCGACGTCGTCGTCTGGTGCTGCGACGAGGGGCCGGGATTCGCGCCGACGCGCGCGCAGGATCGCTCGTTCGTCGGCAACATCGTCAGGGCGATGCACGCCTACGCGAGCGGCGAAATCGGCGCGCAGACCATTCCCCTGGCCGATTGCAGCAGGATCATCGCGATCGGCTCCGACCGGATGATGGCGGCGGTCGGCGCTGCCCGGCATACGGTGCTCGCACCCCACCTGGCCCCGGATCACCAGGCGATCGGGTCGATCAACTCGCCGATGCAGTGCATGATGAAGGAGATCTGCGCGCAGTGCCTGCAGCCGCATCGCGATCCCGTTACCGGCAAGACCAGCTACGTCTTTTCCTGCTTCAACCAGGACCAGCCGCTCGACCAGGTCGATTTCCCCGCGCTGGACGCCCGTCTGCGGCAGAACGCCGTGCAGGAGAAGCTGACGGCGCGCTGGATCGCGAGCGTGGCCGGGCGCCGCATCGCCGACTGACGCATCGGCCGTCGGTGGCGCGCGCGGGCCCCCCGGCTGCGCTTCTTGCAGGTCGCCATTGATTTCAGTCAAGGGTGACGACGGCGAGCGGCGTAAGCTGGCCGCAATCGCGACCGGGGCCCGCGCGACCGTGGACGAATGCGCGGTTGCAGCGCGCGACCGCATCGCGGCCGGTCTTTACGTCTGGGAGCAACGTCATGAGCATCGACGACGACCTGCAGGACACGATCGCGCGCATCGTCCAGGCCGGCAAGGGGATCCTCGCCGCCGACGAGAGCCTTCCCACGATCGCCAAGCGCTTCGCTGCGGTCGGCGTGGAGGCGACGACCGACAATCGCCGCGCCTACCGCTCGATGCTGTTCACGACGCCGGGTGCCGGCGCATTCATCAGCGGGGTGATCCTGTTCGAGGAGACCCTTGCACAGCGCGCCGGGGATGGCACGCCGCTGCCCGAGGTCCTGGTTCGCGCCGGGGTCGTCCCGGGAATCAAGGTCGATCAGGGCAAGGTGCCGCTCGCGGGCGCGCCCGGCGACGAGGTGACGCAGGGACTCGACGGTCTCGGCGCGCGCCTTCGGACCTACCGCGGGCTGGGAGCCCGTTTCGCCAAGTGGCGCGAGGTCTACACCATCGGGCCGCGCAATCCCACGCCGCTGGGGATTGCCGCCAACGCCGAGGTGCTGGCACGCTATGCGGCCGTATGCCAGGCGGAAGGCCTCGTGCCCATCGTCGAGCCCGAGGTGCTGATCGACGGCGACCATTCGATCGAGCGCTGCGAAGAGGTGACGCTCGAAGTCCTGCATGCGGTCTACCATGCGCTGCACCGGCATCGCGTCACGCTCGAGCACACCCTGCTCAAGCCCAGCATGGTGCTGCCGGGGAAGGCATCGGGGTCGAAGGCCGCGCCGGAAGTGGTCGCAGCCGCGACGCTGCGCGTCCTGATGCGCGCCGTTCCTGCCGCGGTGCCGGGCATCAATTTCCTGTCGGGCGGACAGGGCCCGGAAGAGGCGACGGTCAATCTGAATGCCATCAATGTCGCGTGCCCGACGCCGCCCTGGGCCCTTTCATTTTCCTACGGCAGGGCGCTGCAGGAGCCGGTCCTGAAGGCCTGGGTGGGCAAGCCCGAGAACGTCGTGGCGGCCCAGCGCGCGTTCCACCGGCGGGCGAGGCTCAACGGCCTTGCGCGCCAGGGCGCCTATCAGCCGCGCATGGAACTCGAAGCCTGACGTCGTAGGCAACGTTGTGGGCGACAGGACGTGGCAACGTGCTGTCCGCGATCTTTCGGTCGACGCCCGTCGGCCGGCACCTTGGATGGCATACCGATTGCTCGATTGATTCCCGACATGCGCGGCTAGCGCCCGCATCCGAACACTCGACCTGGGAGTCAGCCGTGGCAACCGTAGTCATCGTCGACGACGAACCGAATGTCCTGAGCGCTTTGCGGCGCATGTTTCTGAACGGCGCGATCCCGCCGGCCCTGGCGGACCTGGAAGTCGTGACCTTCAGCTCGCCCGTGCAGGCACTCGCCTACGTCGGCGAGCACAAGGTCGAGCTCGTACTCTCGGATTACCGGATGCCCGAGATGGACGGCGCAGCCCTGCTGACCCGCGTCAGGGACCTGCAGCCCGACGCGGGGCGCATGATCATGAGTGCGTACACGGACCTCGACGGCATCATCCGGGCGATCAACAGCGCCGGCATCTTCCGCTTCGTCAGCAAACCCTGGTCCGATCCCGACCTCAAGGCGGCGATCCGTGACGTGCTTGCGCATCGGGATCTCCTGATCGAGAACCGCCGGCTCGCCGACGAGCTGCGCTGGCAGCGCGGCGTCATCACCGAGCAGCAACTCGAGCTCGAGCGCCTCGAGCGCGAGTCGCCGGGCATCACTCGGGTGCGCTGGACCGACGACGGCGGCGTGCTGCTGCAGGACTAGAACGCAGGCCGCGCGCCCGGCGTGCCGTCGCCCGCTCCGGGGCCACGGCGACGATCGGCGCGCGGCGCTGCGGCCGGACCTTCACCGACACTCCCATAAGCGACTGCACCGATGGTAGCCGACACCGACAGGACCACCGACATCGCCTGGATCAGCGCGCTCTATGAGCTCGGACAGAAAGCGGCGAACGGCGCCCATCCGCAGGAGGTGCTGCAGCAGATCCTCGGGCACATCGTCCTGGGCTTCGAAGCGGAGAGCGGCTCGATCGCCCTGATCGTCGACGGCACCGAGGATCAGCTCGAAATCGCGGCGGGGACCGATCTGCCGCCGGGTGTGATCGGAAGCGCATTGCCCCGCGGCGTCGGGCGTCTACGGGCACGTCGTGGCGACCGGACAGCCAGTGCTCGTCAACGGCGAGGCCGCCGAGACCCGCTTGCCGTTGCGTCTGCAGGAAGCACGGCAGCGCTCGACGAATTCGGCGATGTGCTGGCCGCTGCGGGTGGCCGGACGCACGATCGGCGCGGTCGCCGTCAACCGCGCTGCGGACCGGCCGCGGTACACGGTGGGCGATCTCGACCGGGGACTGGCCCTCACCAGCCTGCTGGCGCTGGTCGTGGCCAACCACCGGATGCACGTCGAGCGCGAGAGCCGCATTCTCGAGCTGTCGACCCTCAACGCGACGATGCGGCGGATGAACACCCAGCTCGAGGACGCGCAGAACCAGGTCGTGCAATCGGAAAAGCTGGCGTCGATCGGGCAGCTCTCGGCCGGCGTTGCGCACGAGATCAACAACCCGCTGGCGTTCGTCCTGTCGAACTTCGGGTCGCTGGAAGGCTATCTGTCCACCCTGTTCGGGCTGCTCGGTGCCTACATCGAGGCCGACGATGCGATGGGCGCGTCGGCGCCCGAGCCGCTCGCGCCGGCGCGCATGATGCGCAACGGGGTCGATTTCCGGTTCCTGCGCGACGACGTCCGTGCGATCATCGACGAATCCCGCGAGGGCCTGCTGCGCGTCAAGCGGATCGTGCAGGACCTGCGCGATTTCTCGCGCGGCGGCACCGAAGAGGTCTGGGAGTCCATCGACCTGCACCGGGCGCTCGACAGCACGCTCAACATCGTGCGCAACGAGATCAAGTACAAAGCGAAGATCGTCCGCGCGTACGGCGATCTGCCCGAGATCGAATGCCTGCCTGCGAGGCTCGCGCAGGTCTTCCTGAACCTGCTGGTCAACGCGAGCCAGGCGATCGAGGGCAGCGGCACGATCACCATCGGCACCGGCGTGGATGCTTCCGAGGCATGGGTCCGCTTCGAGGACGACGGCTGCGGGATTCCCCCCGAGAACCTCGGCCACCTGTTCGAGCCGTTCTTCACGACCAAGCCGGTCGGGCAGGGCACCGGGCTCGGGCTCGCCGTATCGAATTCGATCGTCCGCAAGCATGGCGGGCGGATCGACGTCGAGAGCGAAGTCGGGCGCGGGACGCGGTTCACCGTGCGGCTGCCGTTGCGACAGCCGCAGATCAAGCCTTTGTGCGAGGTGACGCCGGAGGCGGAGACCGACCGGCGCGCTGCGTGAGGAGGATGGTGCCGGTGGAAGGAGTCGAACCCTCGACCTTCGCATTACGAATGCGCTGCTCTACCAACTGAGCTACACCGGCACGAAGCGCGCGATTATATCAGCCCGAGCGCCCTCGGCCGGCCGGCCACGATCCTCGCCCCCGGTCATTGCGGGCCGAGGCTGCGCAGCAGTGCCGAGACCCCGTTCCAGCCGATCTGCACGCCGATGCACAGCAGGATGAACGCCGACAGCCGCACCAGCACGACGGTGCCGGTCGGGCCCAGGCGTTTCAGGATCCGATCGGCGTAGCGATAGCTAAGGAACACGCTGACCGCGACCAGGAGGATGCCCGCCGTGTGCGCGAGCGACTCGACGATCAGCGAGCGCACGCCCAGTGCATGGTTCGCTCCCAGCGTGATCGCGACCGAGATCGAGCCGGGACCGACGGTCAGAGGCATCGTCAGCGGATAGAACGCGCGGGTGCCGAGGTCGGACTGGGTCAGTGCACGGGTCGCGTCCTTCACCGACGCCGGAGGTTCATCGGGTTCGCTCAGCATCGACCAGGCGAGCGAGCAGACGACCAGTCCTCCCGCGACCTGGACGACGGCGATCGACAGCCCGAAGAAGTCGAGAACGTAGGCGCCGACCAGCAGCGATGCCAGCAGCAGCAGGAAACAATTGATCGCGACGCGACGCGCGAGATCGGCGTGCTGGGTCGCCGTCAGGTCGACCGTCTTCGCGAGGTACACCGGCGCCCCGCCCAGCGGATTGACGATCGGCATCAGCGCGGCGATCGCGAGCAACATCCATTCGATGAAATGGCGCAGGTCGGCGATCACGTCGGAATTGCCGCGATGACGGGTGTGCCGCGGATTCTGGCATATCGACCGCCGCGCAACCCTCGCCCCGGTAGAATCATTGCGCGCCGCCCCTGTTGGCGAGGGCAGCGCAGCCCAGGCCACGCGGCATGCCCCCGACCCGCCCGCTTTTCGGATTCCACGCCGTCACCGCGCGGTTGCGCCAGCGCGCCGACTCGGTCGAGGCGATCTACATCGACGCTTCGCGCCGCGACGCCCGCGCCCGCGATCTGATCGCCGGTGCCGCAGCGGCGGGCGTGCCGGTGCATGCGGTGGATGCGGCGCGCATCGGCGCACTGGGCGGCGGGACGAGCCACCAGGGCGTCGTCGCGATCGTCGACGCCCAGCGACCGCACGTGACCGTCGACGACGTGCTCGAGAACCTGGGGCAATCGGCGCTGCTGCTGGTGCTGGACGGGGTCACCGATCCGCACAACCTGGGGGCCTGCCTGCGCAGCGCCGATGCGTTCGGCGCGCAGGCGGTGATCGTTCCGAAGGACCGCGCCGTCGGCGTCAACGCGACGGTCGAGAAGGCGGCAAGTGGTGCCGCCGAGACGGTGCCGGTGATCGCGGTCACGAATCTCGCGCGGACGCTGCGCGACCTGAAGGCGCGGGGCCTGTGGGTGCTCGGCGCCGAGGCCGGCGGCGAGAGCCTGGTCGATGCCGACCTGTCGGGTCCGCTCGCGTGGGTGCTCGGCGCCGAAGGCCAGGGCCTGCGCAGGCTGACGCGCGAGACCTGCGACCGGCTGGTGGGCATCCCGCAGGATGGCGCCGTCGAGAGCCTGAACGTTTCGGTGGCGGCCGGCATCTGCCTCTACGCGTCGCGCGCCGCGCGCATGCATGCATCCGGCCATGGTAGGCTTTCGACCCCATGACGAGCGTGTCGCCGGTCGATTACATCCGCCGCTGGTCCGACGACTTGATGGAGGTCCGCCGCGACCTCCATGCGCACCCCGAACTCGGTTTCGAGGAACACCGCACCGCGCGCCTGATCTGCGATCGCCTCGCCGCGCTGAACATCGAGCACCACGCCGGCGTGGGCCGCACCGGCGTGGTGGCGGTCGTTCCCGGGCGCAGCGACAACAGCGGCCGGCGCGTGGCCCTGCGCGCCGACATGGATGCGCTGCCGATGCAGGAGGAGACCGAGGTCGCCTGGCGCTCGCGCTATGACGGCCGCATGCACGGTTGCGGACACGACGGGCACACGACGATGCTGCTCGCTGCCGCGCGTTACCTGAACGAGACGCGCAACTTCGACGGCATCGCATTCCTGATCTTCCAGCCGGGCGAGGAGGGCTACGCCGGCGCCAAGGCGATGATCGACGACGGGTTGTTCGAGCGCTTCCCGGCCGAGCGCATCTTCGCGCTCCACAACTGGCCGGCGCTGCCGCCGGGACGCATCGGCATCACGCCGGGCCCGGCGATGGCGGCCGCCGACCGCATCGAGATCACGATCGACGGTCGCGGCGGCCACGGCGCCCACCCGCACATCGCCGTCGATCCGGTGCTGGTCGCCGGACACATCATCACCGCCGCGCAGTCGATCGTCAGCCGCAACGTGAGTCCGCTCGACACTGCGGTGGTGAGCCTGTGCGCGATGCAGGCCGGCAACCCTGGAGCGATGAGCGTGATCCCTGCCCACGCCAAGCTCGTCGGGACCGTGCGCACGTTCCGCCCGGCGACCCAGGACCTGATCGAGCGCCGGTTGCGCGAACTGGTCGGATCGATCGCCGCGGCGTTCGGCGCCACGGCCGAACTCGGGTACGAGCGCGTCTATCCGCCGACCATCAATCACGACGCGGAGGCGAGCTTCGCGGCCGAGGTGGCCGAAGCGCTGATCGGCCGCGAAAACGTCGTGCGCAATCTCGAGCCGTCGATGGGCGCCGAGGATTTCGCATTCATGCTGCAGGCGAAGCCGGGTGCATTCGCGCGCCTTGGCCAGGGCGGCGCGGAACGAGGCTGTTTCCTGCACAGCAGCCGTTACGATTTCAACGACAGCGTGATGCCGCTGGGCGCGGGCTATCTGGCGGCGCTGGCAGAGCGGGCGATGCCGGCCGATGCGAAGGCATGACCGGGCTGCGCGCGCCGCCGGATCTTCGCCGGCGATCCTCGACGCGGCGATGCAGTCGCTGCGCTCGCGCAACGATCTTCCATCGATGAGCTCGCGCGCGTGATACCGATCACCGAGGCCTTCGCCTCCACCTACGCAGAAGCGCGGGCCAAGTTCGTCGCGGCCGCGGCGGCCCGGCACCTTCCGGCCGAGCGTCACGTCCACCCGGAGGCGCGCGGCGCGGAGGGCGAGGAGCTGTCCGCCGACGTCGCGCTGCTGGGCGATCCTCAGGCCCAGGGGCTGCTGGTCCTCAGCTCGGGCATGCATGGGGTCGAGGGCTTCTGCGGATCGGGCTGCCAGGTCGGATTGCTCCACGACGAAGCAATCCTGGCGGCCGTGGAGGCCACCGGCGCCGCGGTCCTGTTCCATCACGCCGTCAATCCCTACGGTTTCTCGCAGCTGCACCGGACCAACGAGGACAACGTCGACCTCAACCGCAATTTCCGCGACTTTTCCTCGCCACCGGCGCACAACGCGGCGTACGCCGAGGTCCACGCGATGATCGTCCCGCCGGAGTGGCCGCCATCGCGCGACAACGGCGCGGCGATCGCGGCGTACGTCGCGACCCGCGGTCGCGCCGCGCTGCAGAGCGCGGTCAGCAGCGGCCAGAGCGACCGGCCCGACGGCCTGTTCTATGCCGGCGTCGCGCCGGCTTGGAGCAACGTGGTCCTGCGCGATGTCCTGCATCGCCACGGCAGCACGCGCCGCAGGCTGGGCTGGATCGATTTCCACACCGGGCTCGGCCCCTGGGGCCACGGCGAGAAGATCTACTCGGGCCCGCCGGAGCCGGCGATGACCGCGCGCGCCCGGGCCTGGTATGGGGTGGACGTGACGTCGTTCTACGACGGCTCGTCGACGTCGCCGGCGCTTACCGGTGTGGCGTTTCACGCGGCGCTCGAAGCCTGTCCGAAGGTCGAATTCACGGGCATCGCGCTGGAGTACGGGACCCTGTCCTTGGATGCGACGCTGCAGGCGCTGCGCGCCGACCAGTGGCTGCGCAATCATCCTGGAACGGACGCTGGAATCCGCGCCGCGATCAAGCGCCAGCTGCGCGATGCCTTCCACGATGAGCGCGAGGAGTGGAAAGCGATGGTCTACGCGCAGGCGCGGGTGGCGGTGCTGCAGGCGTTGCGTGCGCTCGCGGCGGCGGGCTGAGGCTGCGCCGGCCGCGTTGCCGAGCGGGATCGCGGACCTGCGCCGTCGGGATTGCCCGACACCTGCATCCGCTGCAACCATTCGGCGGCGGCGCTGCCCAATTGCGGTGTGCCGGCTCGCCGGCGCGGCGAACGGATCGAAGGCGATCAACGGGAGGCGGACATGAGACTGGGTGCATGGATGATGGCGGCTGCGGCGCTGGTCACCGGCGGCTGCCAGACCTGGGGACCGACGTGGAGCGAGGTGACGGGCGCCCAGTACACGCGGACGTCGGTCGATCGCCGCCCGGGGATCCTGATCCGGGTCGGCGACCAGAGCGTGGGCCAGGTCACGCCTTTCAAGGTCGCTCCCGGCACCTACACCGTCGAGGTGCAGTCCCCCGTCCACAACCATTTCAAAGGCAGCATCAAGAAGCTGCTCGTGAATGTCGAGCCCTGCCACCGCTACTACATCAACGCACAGTTCGAGAACCCGGTGCGGCCGACGTGGATGCCGGTGATCGATTACGTCGAACCGATTCCGGGCTGCCGGGTCCCCGCCAAGTAGGTCCGGAACCGCGCGCGGTTCCGCTATAATCTCGCGTCGTTTTCGGCGCCGGCGCCGTGCTGCACGTGCGCCGGCACGTCCTTGCGCAGGCTTTCGCGTCTTCACACCGGCCCCGTCCCTTGCGGCTCACGCAAATCAAGCTCTCCGGGTTCAAGTCCTTCGTGGATCCGACGACGATCAGCTCGCCCGGACAACTGGTCGGGATCGTCGGTCCCAACGGCTGCGGCAAATCGAACGTCATCGACGCGGTGCGCTGGGTGCTGGGCGAATCCAAGGCATCCGCACTGCGCGGCGAGTCGATGCAGGACGTCATCTTCAACGGCGCCGGCGATCGCAAGCCCGTCGGCCGCGCCTCGGTCGAGCTGACGTTCGACAACAGCCAGGGGCGCATCGGCGGACAGTGGGGCCAGTATGCCGAGCTGTCGATCAAGCGGATGCTGGCGCGCGACGGCGATTCGACGTACTACATCAACAGCATTCCGGTGCGCCGCCGGGACATCCACGACCTGTTCCTGGGGACGGGCCTCGGTCCGCGCGCCTACGCGATCATCGAGCAGGGCATGATCTCGCGGGTCATCGAGGCGAAGCCCGAGGACCTGCGCGTGTTCCTCGAGGAGGCGGCCGGGGTTTCCAAGTACAAGGAACGGCGGCGCGAGACCGAAGGGCGCATCTCGGACACGCGCGAGAACCTGGCGCGGGTCGAGGATATCCGGCAGGAGCTCGGCAATCAGCTGGCCCGGCTCGACGAGCAGGCGAGGGTCGCGTCGCAGTACCGCGACCTCGACCGGCGACACCACGAGGCGCAGCATCTGCTGTGGCATGCCCGTGCCCAGGACGCCGCTCGCGCGCGCGAGCGCGCGGCCGCCGAGATCGCCACGCTGACCGTCGCGCTGGAGGCGCTGCAGGCCGACATGCGTCACGCCGAGACCCGGCTCACGACCCTGCGCGACGATCATTTCTCGGCGGGCGACGCGCTGCACGCGCGGCAGGCGGAGTTCTACGCGGCCAATGCCGAGGTGACGCGGCTCGAGCAGCAGCTTGCCTTCGCTCGCGAGAACGCCACGCGCCTGGCGGAGCAGGTCGCGCAGATCACGCAGGCGATCGAGACGCTTGCCGGCCAGCAGGCGTCACTCGATGCCGAGCAGGCGGCGGCGGATGTCGCCCTCGCCGATGCGCTGGACGCGCGCGAGCGTGCGGCCGCAGCCGAGCGCGATGCCCAGGCCGCGCTGCCCGCCTGCGAGGCTGCGCTTGCCGAGGCCGGGACCGTGCTTTCGGACCTGCAGCAGCAGATCGCGCTGACCGAGCAGGGTATCCGGGTCGCCGAGGCACGCCGCGACAGCGTCGCGCAGTCGCTCGCGCGAATCGCAGCGCAGCGCGAAAGGCTTGCGGCCGAGCTCGCCACGATCGCACCGCCGGACAGCGGCGCGTTGCGAGCGGTCGAGGAACAGCTTGCGCAGGAGACGGCCGATCTCGCCGAACGCCACAAACAGCAATCCCTGTTGCAGGCCACGGTCCAGTCGCTGCAGGAGCGCCACCGGCACGCCGCCGATCAGTGGCAGGGCGGCGCCAGGGCGCTCGCCGATCTCGAGGCACGTTCGGCCGCGCTCGCGGCGCTGCAGGCGAAGATCGGCCACGGGGCCGATGTCGACGGCTGGCTCCGTGCGCGGGGCCTCGCCGATGCCCGCCGGCTCTGGCAGGTGCTGGACACCGAGCCGGGCTGGGAAGACGCACTGGAATCCGTGCTGCGCGAGCGCCTCAACGCGCTCCAGCTCGCACGCCTCGATGACGCCGCCGGCTTCGTCGGCGACGCGAAGCCGCCGGGCCGCCTCGCCGTCTACGCCGACGCAGCTGCCGGCGAGCTCCCCGAAGTCTCCGGGGATGCCCTGCTGGCCAAGGTGCGCAGCAAGCAGCCGACGGTCGCGCGCCTGCTCGCCGACAGCCTGCACGGCGTGCGTTGCCGGACGAGCCTGGACGCGGCGCTCGCCGATCGCGGCAGCCTGGCCCCTGGCGAGACGTTCGTCACGCCGGAGGGGCATTGCGTTCTCGCGCAAGGGATCGCGTTCTTCGCGCCCGACAGCGAGTTGCATGGCGTGCTCGCGCGCCAGCGCGAGCTGGCCGAGCTCGCCACGGGCATCGACGCCGCGCGCATCGCCGCAGGCGCGGCGCGCGCCGCCCTCGACACGGTCGAGCTCGAGCTCAAGGACCGGCAGGGTGCCTATCACGAGGAGAGCGTCGCGCTTGCATCGCAGCAGCGGCGCTGCCACGACCTCGAGATCGAAGTCGTGCAGCTGCGGCAGGAGGCCGAGGCCGCCGCCCAGCGGCGGGTGCAGATCGGCCAGGAAGCCGACGACCTCGCGATGCAGCATGCGCAGGCGACCGAACAGCATCGCGGGATTGCGGCCGGGATCGCCGACATGCAGTCGCGCTTCCACGACGAGACCGCGCGGCGCGAAGCGGCGCGTCATGCGCGCAACGAGGCCGACGTCGCGCTGGTCCGCGCGCGCGAGGGCCTGCGCGGCGCGGAGCGCGCGGCGCAGGAGGCGGGATTCGCCGAGCGCAGCTGCCGCGACCGGCTGGCGGAGATTTCGCGCCGGCGCGATTCCCTCGCGGCACAGGTCGCGCAGCAACGGGGCCTGCTCGCGCAGCTGTCGACCGAGCGGCAATCGATCGACTGGTCGCCGGTCGAGGAGGCACTGCAGCGCCAGCTCGGCGAGCGCGTCCGCGCGGAACAGGCGCTCGCTGCCGCGCGCGATCACCAGGAATCGCTCGCCGCCGGACTTCGGGCCGCGGACGAGGCGAGGCTCACGGCCGAGCAGAAGCTCGATCCGGCGCGCGCGAAGATCCAGGACATGCAGCTGAAGGAGCAGGCGGCTGCGCTTTCCGAGCAGCAGTACGCCGAACAGCTGACCGAGGCCCACGCCGAGCTCGCCGCGTTGCCCGATGCGCTCAAGGCCTGGGGCAGCGCCCGCACGCTGCCGGCGGAGATCGAGCGCCTGGCGGGGGAGATCGCAGCACTGGGACCGGTCAATCTCGCCGCGCTGGACGAGCTTGCCCAGGCCACCGAGCGCAAGAGTTACCTCGATCGCCAGTCGGCCGATCTCACCGAGGCGCTGGAAACCCTCGAATCGGCGATCCGGCAGATCGACCGCGAGTCGCGCGAGCTCCTGCAGCAGACCTTCGACGTCGTCAATTCCAACTTCTCGAAGCTCTTTCCAACGCTGTTCGGCGGCGGCCAGGCCAAGCTCCTGCTGACCGGGGAGGAGATCCTCGACTCCGGTGTGCAGGTGATCGCGCAGCCCCCGGGCAAGCGGAATTCGTCGATCCATCTGCTGTCGGGGGGCGAGAAGGCGCTGACCGCGACGGCACTGATCTTCGCGCTGTTCCAGATCAATCCCGCCCCGTTCTGCCTGCTCGACGAAGTCGACGCTCCGCTCGACGACTCGAACACGCACCGCTTCTGCGAGATGGTGAAGAGCATGGCCGGCGACACGCAGTTCCTGTTCATCTCGCACAACAAGATCACGATGGAGATGGCCAGCCAGCTCGTCGGGATCACGATGCCCGAGCCCGGGCGTTTCGCGCGTGGTCGCGGTCGACATCGGCGAAGCGCTCGAGCTCGCCGAGACCGCCCCGGCGACGATCGCGACCTGACCGGCCGTTCTGCCGCCGGTCCTGCGCGCTATACTTCGCGACATCATGGCGACCTCCTGTGATTTCCGCGCAGCCCGGATTTTCTGGCCGCGTGCGCACGGCGGATGAGCTCGCTGCAGATCGGATTGATCGTCGCGGGCGTCGTGCTCGTCGTCGGTGTCCTCGCCTACAACGGATGGCAGGAGCGCCGGTACCGGCACAGCTTCGATGCTTCGGGTTCCGGCGACGGGGTCGCCGTCGACCCCAGTGCGGGCGAGCGTGTCGAGCCGACGTTGTTCGCGCGAGGTGCGGAGTCCGATGTCCCGGTCGCGCAATCCGATGACGCTGGCCAGCGCGCGACCAGCGCGCATGTCGCCTCGGGCAATGGCGCGCGGCATGGGGTCGTCGAGGCGCAAGCGCCCGGCCCCGACCACGAAATCGAGTGCATCATCGCACTGCAGCCGGTCGAGCCGGTGACGGCCGGCGCGCTTGCGGCGGGACTGCACGCACGGATCGGCAAGCCGCTGCGCTGGTTCGGGCGCGCCGATTCGCGCAGTGACTGGCAGCAGCTCGGAAGCGACACGCCCGGACGATACGCCGAGGTCATTGCGTGCATGCTGCTCGCCGACCGCAACGGCGCTGCGTCGCGGGTGCAGATCGAGACGTTCGCACGGATGATCGGGGACATCGCGCCGACGCTTCCGGCAGCGTTCGTCCCGCCCGATGTCAACCGCGAAGCCGCCCGCGCCGAGACCCTCGACCGCCTGTGCGCGGACCTCGACGTGCAGATCGGCCTCACCGTCCAGAAGCCCGATCCCGGCTCGATCCCCGGCACCCGCCTGCGCGGAGTTGCCGAGGCAGCCGGTTTCCATCTCGCCCCGGCCGGGCGCTTCGAGTTCGTCAGCGAGGAGACGGGCACCGTGCTCTATGCCCTGCAGAACCAGCGCCCCGAGCCGTTCACGGTCGAATCGCTGCGGCTCAGCTCGACCAGCGGCGTCGTGTTCCTGCTCGACGTCGCCCGCGTCGGCGAGCCGGCGCGGGCGTTCGACCAGATGAAGCTCGCGGCCAAGCGCATGGCGCTAACACTTGGAGGAGATCTGGTCGACGACAACCGGCGGCCGCTGGACGATCCCGCGCTGGCGTTGATCCGCGAGCAGGTGCAGTCCGCCGCCGACGCGCTGCGATCGGTGCATATCGAGCCGGGCAGCGCCCGCGCGTTGGCGCTGTTCGGCGCGTAGCGTGGGCCCGGGCAGGGCATCCCCGTCCGTGACGCCGCGGGCCGCGGCGGCCGAGCGCGCGGCGGCGCTGCGCGACGCGATCAGGACCCACGATCACAATTACTACGTACTCGACCAGCCGACGATCAGCGACGCCGAATACGATGCGCTGTTCAGGGAGCTGCAGGCCCTCGAGCGGGAGCACCCGGCGCTGGTCACTCCGGATTCGCCGACGCAGCGCGTCGGCGGCGCGGCGCGTGCGGAGTTCGCGCAGGTCCGGCACGCAATTCCCATGCTGTCGATCCGCACCGAGACCAACACGACGGCGGCCGGCGCCGAGCTGTTCGATGCCAGGATCCGCCGCGACCTGGAGCTGGCCCCGGATGCGCCGCCGGTCGAGTACATGGCCGAGCTCAAGTTCGACGGGCTCGCGATCAGCCTGCGCTACGAGAGAGGTGCCCTGACCGTGGCTGCGACCCGCGGCGATGGCGAAGTCGGCGAGGACGTCACGCGCAACATTCACACGATTCGGGCGATCCCGCTGCGGCTCGCCGGTCGCGCAGCGCCCGCCGTGCTCGAGGTGCGCGGCGAGGTCTACATGGCGAAGAAGGATTTCGCGGCGCTCAACGCCCGGCAGGAGGCCGCCGGTCTCAAAGCCTTCATCAATCCGCGCAACACTGCAGCGGGTGCCGTGCGCCAGCTCGATCCGGCGATCACCGCGCAGCGCCCGCTGCGGTTCTTCGCCTACGGAATCGGCGAGATCAGCGGCTGGAAGATGCCGGCAACCCATTCCGGGCTGCTCGACGCGCTCGAGGCGTTCGGCGTCCCGGTCAACCGCGACCGGCGCATCGCCCGCGGCGCGGCCGACCTCGTGGCGTTCTACGATGCGATCGCGGCGCGCCGCGACACGCTGCCGTTCGAAATCGACGGCGTCGTGTACAAGGTCAACAGCCTGGCGCTGCAGCGCGAGCTCGGATTCGTCACCCGGGAGCCGCGCTGGGCCGTCGCGCACAAGTTTCCCGCCCAGGAGATGCCGACGGTCGTCCAGGCGATCGACGTCCAGGTCGGCCGCACCGGAGCGGTGACGCCGATCGCGAGGCTCGCTCCGGTCTTCGTCGGGGGTGCGAACGTCACGAATGCGACGCTGCACAACGAGGACGAGATACGCCGCAAGGACGTTCGCGTCGGTGACTGGGTGATCGTCAGGCGCGCCGGCGACGTGATCCCCGAGGTGGCGCGCGTGCTCATCGAGCGGCGCCCGGCGGACGCGCGTGAATTCGTCATGCCGACCCTTTGCCCCGAATGCGGCTCCGCGATCGTCCGCCTTCCCGACGAGGCGATCGCGCGCTGCAGCGGCGGATTGGTGTGTCCAGCGCAGCGCAAGCAGGCCCTGCGGCATTTCGCGAGCCGCCACGCGATGGACATCGAGGGGCTGGGCGAGAAGCTGGTCGAGCAGCTCGTCGATGCCGGGCTCGTGGACACGGTCGCCGACCTCTACGAGCTGCGGGCCGGGGACCTCGCGCAACTCGAGCGCATGGCGGACAAGAGCGCGGCGAACGTCGTCGAGGCGATCGACCGGAGCCGAAAGACGACGCTGGCGCGCTTCATCTATGCACTGGGGATCAGGCACGTGGGCGAGGCGACGGCCCGCGACCTCGCGCAGCATTTCGGCGCGCTGGCGCCGCTGCAGGCGGCCGGCGAGGCCGAGCTGCTCGCGGTCCGCGACGTCGGGCCGGTGCTCGCCGAATCGATACGCGATTTCTTCGCCGAGGCCCACAACCGAGAGGTGATCGCCGCGCTGCAGGGCGCCGGCGTCCGCTGGGACGAGCACTCCCCCCGGCGCGCCGGGCCGGCGCCGCTGACCGGCAAGACCTTCGTACTGACCGGCACCCTGCCGACGCTCACGCGCGACGAGGCGAAGGCGCTGCTCGAGGAGGCAGGGGCCAGCGTGACCGGTAATGTCTCGAAGAAGACCGATTACGTCGTCGCGGGGGCCGACGCGGGGAGCAAGCTCGCGCGGGCGCAGGAGCTCGGGGTCGCCATCCTCGACGAGAGCGGCATGCACGCATTGCTGAAAGGGAGTCACGCTGAATCATGAAGAAGATCACCAAGGCGGTTTTTCCGGTGGCCGGGCTCGGCAGCCGCTTCCTGCCCATCACCAAGGCGAGCCCCAAGGAAATGCTCCCGATCGTCGACAAGCCGCTGATCCAGTACGCGGTCGAGGAGGCCGCCGCCGCGGGCATCACCGAAATGATCTTCATCACCGGGCGCAACAAGCGCGCGATCGAGGACCACTTCGACAAGGCCTACGAGCTCGAGACCGAGCTCGCGCTGCGCAGCAAGACCGCATTGCTCGAGCAGGTGCAGGCAGTCACCCCGCCCGGCATCAATTGCATCTACATCCGCCAGACCGAGGCACTGGGCCTCGGGCATGCCGTGCTGTGCGCCGAGCCTGTCGTCGTCGACGAGCCTTTCGCGGTCCTGCTCGCCGACGACCTGATCGACGCGCCGGTGCCGGTGATGAAGCAGATGGCAGACGTCGCCAGCCGCGAAAACGCGTCGACGATCGGCGTCATGCAGGTATCACCGGCAGAGACAAGCAGCTACGGGATCGTCGAGACTCATCCCGAGCCCGCCAACGCACGCATCGGCCGCATCACGCGCATGGTCGAAAAGCCGAAGCCGGGGACGACGGCATCGACCCTCGCTGTCGTAGGCCGCTACGTGCTGTCGCCGAGGATCTTCCATCACCTGCGCACGGTGCCCGCAGGTGCCGGCGGGGAGATCCAGTTGACCGACGGCATCGCCAGGCTGTTGGCCGAGGAGCGGGTGCTGGCCTACGAGTTCGAGGGCCGGCGCTACGACTGCGGCAGCAAGCTCGGTTACCTCGAGGCAACCGTCGATTTCGGCCTCAAGCACGGCGAGGTCGGCGAAGGCTTCGCCCGCTTCCTCGCCCAGCGCATGCGCTGAGGACACGATGACGCTCAACGAGTTGCGCTACGTCGTCGCAGTGGCGCAGGAGCGGAACTTCGGCCGCGCGGCGGCCAAGTGTTTCGTCAGCCAGCCGGCACTGTCGGTGGCGATCCAGAAACTCGAAGACGAGCTGGGCACGGCGCTGTTCGAGCGCGGCAAGGGCGAGATCACCGTGACGCCGGTGGGCGAGCGCATCGTCGAGCAGGCGCAGAAGGTGCTGGAGGAGACCGCGCGCATCCGTGAAATCGCGATCGGCGGGCGCAACCAGCTGGTCGGGGTGCTGCGGCTGGGCGTGATCCACACGGTCGCCCCGTACCTGCTGCCCGACCTGATTCCCGAGCTCCACGCGGTGGCGCCGCAGATGCCGCTGGAGATCGACGAGACGCTGACCGAGAACCTCGAGGCCGGGCTGAAGAGCGGCCGCGTCGATGCCGCGATCATCGCCCTTCCGTTCGACATGGCCGGCGTCGTCACCAACTTCATGTACGAGGAGCCGTTCCAGGTCGTCGTGCCGGCGGGCCACAAGTGGGCAAAGCGCAAGGCCGTGGCACCGGACGAGCTGGCGGGCGAGCACACGATCCTGCTCAACGTCGGCCATTGCTTCCGCAACCAGGTGCTCGATGCCTGCCCCGAGCTCAACCGGTCGGAGGCGATGGTGACGCGCACGAACTCGCTGGAGACCGTGCGCAACATGGTGGCGTCGGGGCTGGGCGTGTCGGTGCTGCCGCGCGATGCGCTGACCCCCCGCTATCACAGCCAGCTGGTCGTCCCGGTGCCTTTCACGCAGCCGGCGCCGACGCGGCGCATCGCGCTGGCGTACCGGAAGAGCTTTCCGCGCCCGGAAGCCATCGCGGCGATCCGCGACAGCGTCGCCCGGTGTCGCGCCAAGGCACCGACCCGAGCGGTGCCGCGCGCTCGTCCGTGACGGCGCCCGAGGCCGTGCAGCGCGCGACCCGGCGAGGCCGTTGCGTCGATGCGCGCCGTTACAGGTCGAGTGCCGCGAGCTCCGCCAGCGATCCCAGCACGTAGTCGGGCGCGGGACCGTGGCGCTCCACGGGCAGGCCGTTGCGGTTGATCCAGAAGGTGGTGAAGCCGAAGGCCTTGGCGCCGGTGGCGTCCCAGCCGTTCGACGAGACGAATCCGATGTCGGCCGGCGCCAGCCCCAGGCGGTCGACCGCGAGCTGGTAGACGCGGGGACTGGGCTTGTAGATCCCGGCGGCATCGACCGAGAGCACGCCGTCGATATGCCCGGCGAGTCCCGATCCGGCGATCAGCGGACCGAGCATCTCCAGCGTGCCGTTCGATAGCACCCAGCGCGGGCGCGGCGCGAGGGCCTCGAGCGCCGCCGCAGCGTCGGCGCAGGGTGAGAGCTCGCGATAGCCGTCGAGCAGCCGTGTGCGGTCGGCTGGGTCGAGGGCGATCGTCAGTTGCGACAGCGCATGGTCGAGCGCGTGCTCGGTCAGCGCGGAAAAGTCCTCGCGCGGTTGGACAGGCGACAGCATCAACGACTGCAGCCACGAGTATTCGAGTTGTTTCGTACGCCACAACTGCGACAGGATTCCGCCCTGGTGCGGTGCCATCTCCTCGGCCAGTGCCGCGATCGAATGGACGTCGAACAGCGTCCCGTAGGCATCGAACACGAAAGCGGTGGGAGTGTGCATGGGGAAGGGTGATGCAAAAAAAGAGGGGTTACGTTTGCACGTAACCCCTTGGTTCATGTGGTGGGCGATACTGGGTTCGAACCAGTGACCCCTGCCGTGTGAAGGCAGTGCTCTACCGCTGAGCTAACCGCCCCGCGAACCCAGACAGGAGCCGCGATTTAACCACAGTCGGGGGGGCAGTTCAAACCCGACGCAGTCTGGGCCTAGGCTTTTTCGGCCTCTGGACGCACCAAACTAGTGCGAACGCCCGGAACTCGCCCAGGCCCCCGCGAGGCCCCGGCCGGACGACCGTGCATCCGCCCATTGTTTTCAATGGCATAGCGCGACCGGTCTGCGGGTTGCTGAGGTCGGGGAGTCGCATTTCGCGAAAAGCCATTTCGATCCTGCCGTACGGCGAAATGCGTTTCCCCCATGGCAGCATCGATTGCGCCGGCATCACGATCGAGCCGCGCCAGGCGATCGAGCCCTGGCACGTGCTGCGTGAGGAAGCGAGCGGAACGGGAACGGCGCGCTACGTCGATTCGTCGGTCGAGCGCCTGCAGCTGCGCGTGGTCGGCGTGACTGCCGCGCGGCACGCGGTGACCTGCAACGGCCGCGCGCTGCCGCTGACCACCACCGGCGGCGCCATCGGCACTCGATCTGCGCCGGATGCCCTGACGCCGGGGCCGGCGGGAGCGGCCGCATGCGTCGGCTAGAATGAACCCCGTCCCGCGCGCCGTTCACCCGTGAATCAGATACGCACCCGTTTCGCTCCGAGCCCGACCGGCTTCCTGCACCTCGGCAACATCCGCTCGGCGCTGTTCCCATGGGCATTCGCGCGCCATCACCACGGCGCGTTCATCCTGCGCATCGAGGACACAGACCAGGAACGTTCGACGCCGGAGGCGGTACACGCGATCATCGACGCGATGGCATGGCTGGGGCTCGACTACGACGAGGGCCCGTACTACCAGATGCAGCGGATGGACCGGTACCGGGCCGTCCTCGACGACATGCTCGCCCGCGGGCTCGCCTATCGCTGCTACACGTCGCCCGACGAGCTCGAGGTCCTGCGCGCCGAGCAGATGGCTCGCGGCGAAAAGCCGCGCTACGACGGGCGCTGGCGCCCTGAGAACGCCGGAAATCGCCGGCCGCCCGAGGGCATCGCGCCGGTGATCCGTTTCCGCAATCCAGACGCCGGCGTCGTCGCGTGGAACGACGCCATCAAGGGCGCAATAGCGATCGCCAACGCCGAGCTCGACGACCTGGTGATCGCCCGCGCCGATGGATCGCCGACCTACAATTTCTGCGTCGTCGTCGACGACATCGACATGGGAATCACCCACGTGATCCGCGGCGACGATCACGTCAACAACACGCCGCGCCAGATCAACATCATGCGCGCACTGGGCGCGGAGCCGCCGGTCTATGCGCACCTGCCGACGGTGCTGACCCCGGAAGGCGACAAGCTGTCCAAGCGCCACGGCGCCCGCGGCGTCCTGCAGTACCGGGACGACGGCTACGTGCCGGAGGCGGTGGTCAATTACCTGGCACGGCTGGGCTGGGCGCATGGCGACGCCGAGGTGTTCGGCGTCGACGAGTTCGTCGGCTGGTTCGACCTGTCGGGCCTGTCGTCGTCCCCGGGACGCTTCGACCCCGACAAGCTCAAGTGGCTGAATCACGAGCACCTGAAGCGCCTCCCGGACCAGGAGTTGGCCTCGCGCCTGGCGCCGTTCCTCGCTGCGACGGGCATCGACGCCGGCGCGGGGCCGTCCATCGCACGCGTCGCGGCGCTGCTCAAGGAGCGGGCGGCTACGCTCGCCGAGATGGCGCAGGCCGCTCGCTACTTCTACCACCCGGTCGACGTCGACCCTGCGCTGCTCGCGGAGCAGGTGAACGCGACCAATCGCCCCGCGCTGACCGAGCTGCATGCCGAGTTCGTCGAGCTTCACTGGACGCGCGAGATGATCGGCACGGCGCTGAAGGCGGCCGCCACGCGACACGGCCTCAAGCCTGCCCAGGTGATGATGCCGCTGCGGGTGCTGGTCGCCGGGACGCTCAAGACGCCGGCGATCGACGCCGTGGTCGAACTCGTCGGTCGCGACGCAACGCGTTCGCGGATGAAAGCGGGACTGCAAATCTGACGCGCTTGGTGTGCGGCCCCGGTTTCGGTAAAATACCAATTTCCGGAACTGGCCACCCATGACCAAGTTCGTGTTCGTGACCGGCGGCGTCGTTTCCTCGTTGGGGAAGGGCATCGCCGCCGCGTCGCTGGCCGCGATCCTCGCCTCGCGCGGCGTCCGCGTCACCAATCTCAAGCTCGATCCGTACATCAACGTCGACCCCGGGACGATGTCGCCGTTCCAGCACGGCGAGGTGTTCGTCACCGACGACGGGGCCGAGACCGATCTCGACCTCGGCCATTACGAGCGCTTCACCGACGTTCGGATGGCGAAGCGCAACAACTTCACCACCGGCCAGATCTACGAGAGCGTGATCCGCAAGGAGCGCCGCGGCGATTACCTCGGCGGCACCGTGCAGGTGATCCCCCACATCACCGACGAGATCAAGGCCTGGATCCAGGCCGGCGCGGACGACGGCTCCGACGCACCGGAAGTCGCGGTCGTCGAGGTCGGTGGCACGGTTGGCGACATCGAATCGCTGCCGTTCCTCGAAGCGATCCGGCAGATGGGGATCACGCTGGGACGCGAGAACGTCTGCTACATCCACCTGACGCTGGTGCCGTACATCCCGGCGGCGGGCGAGATGAAGACCAAGCCGACGCAGCACTCGGTCAAGGAACTGCGCGAGATCGGCATCCAGCCCGACATCGTGCTGTGCCGCGCCGATCGTCCGATCCCCGAGAGCGACCGGCGCAAGATTGCGCTGTTCACCAATGTCGCCCCCGAAGCGGTCATCCCGGCGCTCGACGCCGATTCGATCTACAAGATTCCTGCAGCGCTTCATGCCGAAGGCCTCGACGTCATCGTGTGCCGGAAGCTCGGCATCGACCCGCCGCCCGCCGACCTGTCGACCTGGACGCGGCTGGTCGATGCGCTCGAGCATCCCGACCGCATCGTCGACATCGCGATGGTCGGCAAGTACGTCGACCTGACCGAGTCCTACAAGTCGCTGTCGGAGGCCCTGACGCACGCTGGCATCCATACGCGATCGCGGGTGCAGATCCATTACGTCGACTCGGAGGCGGTCGAGCGCGACGGCGTCGATGCACTGCGCGGCATGCACGCGATCCTCGTACCCGGGGGTTTCGGCAAGCGCGGTGTCGAGGGCAAGATCGCCGCGATACGCTACGCCCGCGAGAACGGCGTTCCCTACCTCGGCATCTGCCTCGGCATGCAGTTGGCCGTCATCGAGTACGCTCGCCACAAGGCGGGGCTCGACGATGCGAACAGCACCGAGTTCGACCCCGGGACGCCGCATCCGGTCGTCGCGCTGATCACCGAGTGGCAGAACCGCGACGGCACGATCGAGCGGCGTGATGCCGCGTCGAACCTGGGCGGGACGATGCGCCTCGGCGCCCAGCCCTGCGACGTGGTGCCGGGAACGCTGGCGCACCGCGTCTATGGCACGACGCGGGTCGCCGAGCGGCACCGGCACCGCTACGAGGTCAACAATCATTACCTGCCGCGCATCGAGGCTGCAGGCCTGCGCGTCGGCGCGTGGGCGAAGAGCGAATCGGCGGGCGACCTGTGCGAGATGGTCGAGCTCCCGCAGCATCCATGGTTCTTCGGATGCCAGTTCCACCCGGAGTTCACGTCGAATCCGCGCCGTGGCCATCCGCTGTTCGTCAGCTTCATACGCGCGGCGATCGAGCACCAGCAGCGTGCGGCGAGCGGCGCGCCGGCGTCTGCAGCCGAGCTGGTCGCTTCCGCGTCCGCATGATGCGCGACGCGATCGCAGCGAGAGGCAGGCTGCGGCCAAGGGCGGCTCGGTGAAGCTCTGCGGCTACGACGTCGGGCTCGCCCGGCCATTCTTCCTGATCGCCGGCCCGTGTGTGGTCGAATCGCGGCAGCTCCAGGTCGACGTCGCGGGTGAATTGAAGACGATCTGCGCCGACCTCGACATCCCGTTCATCTTCAAATCGTCCTACGACAAGGCGAACCGCAGTTCCGCCGCCTCCTATCGCGGACCGGGGATGGACGAAGGCCTGCACATCCTCGCCGACGTCCGGCGCCACGTCGCGGTGCCGGTGCTGACCGACGTGCACGCCGAGGGCGAGATCGCAGCGGCAGCGGCGGTCGTCGACGTCCTGCAGACCCCCGCGTTCCTCTGTCGCCAGACCGACTTCATCCAGGCGGTGGCGCGCGCGGGCAAGCCGGTCAACATCAAGAAAGGGCAGTTCCTCGCCCCCGACGACATGCGCCAGGTCGTCGCCAAGGCGAAGGCCGCGAGCGGGACCGACAACATCCTCGTCTGCGAGCGTGGCGTGTCCTTCGGCTACCACAACCTGGTGTCGGACATGCGCGCGCTCGCGATCATGCGCAATACCGGCTGCCCGGTCGTCTTCGACGCGACGCATTCGGTGCAACTGCCCGGCGGCAGGGGCACGTCGTCGGGCGGCCAGCGCGAGTTCGTGCCGGTGCTCGCGCGCGCGGCAGTCGCTGCAGGCGTGGCCGGTTTGTTCATGGAGACCCATCCGAATCCCGAGGTCGCACTGTCCGACGGCCCCAACGCGTGGCCGCTGGGCAGGATGCGCGCACTGCTGGAAACCCTGAAGGAGATCGACGTCGCAGTGAAGGCCGCAGGATTTCCCGAGAACGACCTGATGTCGACCGCAGTCGAAGCCGGCTGATACCTGTCACCTGTTACCGGATCCCCGAACATGAGCGCCATCGTCGACGTCATCGCCCGCGAGATACTCGATTCCCGCGGCAATCCCACGGTCGAGGCCGACGTCGTCCTCGAATCGGGCGTATCGGGCCGCGCGGCCGTTCCCTCGGGGGCGTCGACGGGGTCCAAGGAAGCGGTGGAATTGCGCGACGGGGATGCCGCGCGCTATGGCGGCAAGGGCGTCACCCGGGCGATCGAGAACGTCAACACCGAGATCTGCGAGGCGGTGCTGGGCCTCGACGGCACCGAGCAGGGGCTGGTCGACCGCACGCTGATCGACCTCGACGGCACGGAAAACAAGTCACGGCTGGGCGCGAACGCCATCCTGGCGGTGTCCTGCGCCATCGCCAAGGCTGCCGCCGAGGAATGCTCGCTGCCGCTCTACCGCTATCTGGGCGGTGCGGGGGAGATGCAGTTGCCGGTCCCGCAGATGAACGTCATCAACGGCGGCGCGCACGCGAACAACAAGATCGACCTGCAGGAGTTCATGCTGGTCCCGCTGGGCGCCCCGACGTTCCGCGAGGCGCTGCGCTACGGCGCGGAGGTGTTCCATACGCTCAAGAAGCTGATCGATGCGCGCGGCATGCCGACGACGGTCGGCGACGAAGGGGGTTTCGCTCCTGACCTGCCGTCCAACGAGGCGGCACTGCAGCTCCTGGTCGAGGCGATCGACAAGGCCGGCTACACGCCCGGCACCGACATCGCGCTCGCGCTCGACTGCGCGGCCAGCGAGTTCCATCGTGATGGCGCCTACCGACTCGAATCCGAGAACCGGGCGCTGACGTCGAAGGAGTTCACCGACGTGCTCGCGACCTGGTGCGACAAGTACCCGATCGTCAGCATCGAGGACGGGATGGCCGAGGACGACTGGGACGGCTGGAAGCACCTGACCGAGCGCCTCGGCAAGCGGGTGCAACTGGTCGGCGACGACATCTTCGTCACCAACACCCGGATCCTGAAGCAGGGCATCGCCAAGGGCATCGCGAACTCGATCCTGATCAAGATCAACCAGATCGGCACGCTGTCGGAGACTTTCGCGGCAATCGCGATGGCGACGCGCGCGGGCTACACGTCGGTGGTCTCGCACCGCTCGGGCGAGACCGAGGACTCGATGATCGCCGACATCGCGGTGGGCACCAATGCCGGCCAGATCAAGACTGGATCGCTGTCGCGCTCGGACCGGATCGCCAAGTACAACCAGCTCCTGCGCATCGAGGAAGACCTGGGCGATGCGGCGACGTATCCCGGGCGAGCGGCGCTGTTCAACCTGCGCTGAATCCACACCGTGCGCTGGCTCGCCCTCGTCTTCGCCGCACTGATCCTGGCGATCCAGTACCCGATGTGGCTGGGCAAGGGAGGATGGCTGCAGGTGCGCCAATACGACCGCCAGGTGGCGCTGCAGCGCGATGCGAACGCGAAGCTCGAGGCCCGCAACGGCACGCTCGACGCCGACGTGCGCGACCTGAAGACCGGTTACGAGGCGATCGAGGAGCGCGCGCGCGCCGACCTCGGCATGATCCGGCAGGACGAGGTGTTCTTCCAGATCCAGTCGCCCGGTGCGCCCGCGAAGCCCGCGGCGGGGGCCACCGCGGTCACGCCTCCGCCGGCTTCACGTTGAAGCTGCGAGTCTTCCTCACCCGCCCCGCTCTCGCTCGGCTCCCTCTCCTGCAGAGCGGGAGAGGGTTGGGGTGAGGGCCGAGCAGGTGCAGCGCGTCGAGAGCCGCCAGAATCCGCGCCTGCGCGAAGTCGCCCGCCTGATCGCGTCCTCGCGGGATCGCCGCAAGGCGCAGCGTTGCGTGCTCGAGGGCACGCACCTGATCGGCGTGTACTGCGACCGGCACGGCGCGCCGGAAACGCTGGTCGTCGTCGACGACGGCGCAGCGCGCCCCGAGATCGCGGCCCTGATCGCCCGCGTGCCGCCCTCGCGCGTCCTCGCGGTGTCGAAGTCGATGTTCACCGAGATCGCGACGATGCCGCCCGAGGTCGGGGCCCTCGCTGTCGTCGCAAGTCCGCATGTGACGGCGGCCGCCCCGGGGACCTTCTGCCTGCTGCTCGAGGACCTGCAGGATCCGGGCAATGTCGGCACGATCCTGCGCAGCGCCGCGGCCGCGGGTGTCGACCAGGTGGTCCTCTCGCGCAACTGCGCGTTCGCGTGGTCCCCCAAGGCATTGCGCGCGGGGCAGGGTGCGCATTTCCTGACGACCATCGTCGAGGACGCCGATCTTCCGGCGTGGTCGCGCGACTTTCGCGCCCTGGGGGGACGCGTCGTTGCCACCGTCGTGCGGGACGGCCGGAGCCTCTATGCCAGCGATCTCGCAGGCCGCGTGGCGATCGCGATCGGGAACGAGGGCAGCGGGCTCACTCCGGCGCTGCTCGCCGGTGCCGACCTTCGGGTGACCATTCCGATGGCAGCGGGCAACGAATCCCTCAACGCCGCGGCCGTCGCCGCGATCGTGCTGTTCGAGAGCCTGCGCCAGCGCGGCCTCCGTAGCTGACCCCGGACGGGCCACGAACGCCCGGCGGTGGCATCCCCGCCGGGACGCGTCGAGTCAGTAGGCGTGCCGCGAGAGCTTCGCGCGATGCAGGACCGTCGTTGCGATCTCCTCGATCGATTTCGACGTCGTGTCGAGCATCGGGATCGCGTATTGCTGCATCAGGTGCTCGGCTTCGCGGATCTCGTGGCGGCAGTTCTCGATCGTCGCGTAGCGGCTGCCGGGACGGCGCTCCTCGCGGATGTCACGCAGCCGCTCGGCCTGGATCGTGAGCCCGAACAGGCGCTCGCGGTGCGGCATCACGCTCGCCGGCAGCCGGCGATCCGCGAAGTCGTCGGGCGTCAGCGGAAAATTGGCGGCACGCACGCCGAACTGCAGCGCCAGGTAGAGCGACGTCGGGGTCTTGCCGCAACGCGAGACACCGACCAGGATCACCTGCGCCTTGTCCAGATCGCGGGTGACGGCGCCATCGTCGTGCGACTGGGTGAAATTGATCGCCTCCATGCGAGCGAAATACTCGTGGCTGTTGGCGACCCCGTGCGAACGTCCCGCCGCGTGCGAGCTCTTCGCGCCCAGCTCGGCTTCGAGCGGCTGGATGAAGATCTGGAACATGTCGAGCGTGAGTGCCTCCGCGTCGCGGCGGATCATTTCGCTCATCGCCTCGTCGACGACCGAGCTCACGACGATGGGCCGCTTGCCTTCGGCGGCGGCGGTCGCGTTGACCTGGCGGACCGCCTCGGCGACCTTCTCGACCGAATCGACGAAGGGAATCGTGACCCGCCTGAAGCGGATGTCCTCGAACTGCGTCAGCAGGCTGCTGCCGAGCATCTCGGCAGTGATGCCGGTGCGATCGGAGATGAAGAAGACGGTGCGGTGATCTGGCATGGGGGCGATCGGGCGGTCTGCGTGCGGGTGGCGGCTACCAGTCCGCCCATACCGGGTCGACGGCGTCGGGCAGCGGCGGCAACTGGCCGAGCTCCCAGCGGCTCTCGCCCGGTCCATGCCAGTCGGAGCCGGAGGACGCCCTGAATCCGAACGCCCGTGCCGACGCGGCGAAATCAGCCGATTGCGAAGCGGTGTGCGACGGCGAGATGACTTCGATCGCATCGCCGTCCAGATCGCGGAACTCGGCGAGCAGCCTGCGCATGCCGGTGGGGGTGAGCTTGTAGCGTCCCGGATGTGCAATGACCGCGCGGCCTCCGGCGCCATGGATCCAGCCGACGGCCTCGCCCAGCGTCGGCCAGGTGTGCGCGACGTAGCCGGGCTTGCCTTTGGTCAGGAAACGGCGGAATGCGTCCTTCATGTCGCGCACGTGCCCCGAGTCCACAAGGTGCCGCGCGAAATGCGTCCGCGAGATCAACTGGTCGCTCATTGCGTGCGTGCGGGCGCCCTCGAACGCATCATGCACGCCCGCGGCCGCCAGTGCCTCGCCGATCCTGCGCGCCCGCTGGTCGCGGCCGCTGCGGACTGCGGCGAGGCCCTCGATGAGCGCATGATTCGAAGGATCGATCGCGAGCGCGACGACGTGCACGGTCTCGTTTTCCCAGGTCACCGACAGTTCCGCACCGTCGATGAATGTGATTTCGGCAGCCCGTGCGGCATCTCGCGCCTCGGCGAGCCCCGCAAGCTGGTCGTGGTCGGTCAGCGCGATGACGTCGACGCCGCGGGCTGCCGCCCGCCGCACCACGTCTGCCGGGGAGAGCAGGCCGTCGGAGCAGGTCGAGTGACAATGCAGGTCGTAGCGCGGCATTCCTGCATTTTACCAACTCGCCTCCGGCGCCGCGGCGAAGCGCCACCGGCGGGGGTCCATGGCCCTCGAGGGTCGATTTTCCCGGAAACTGGGAAATTCCGACCCGCGGCGCGTCTTTTCCGCATTTCATTCGCCGCCGGATGCCGCCTGTCGGCCCCTCTTGCATCGGCGCGAAGTTCGCGCAAGGATATGCCATTGGTATAGCATCGGCCTGCGGCGATCGCCCAGGCAGGCCGCCAAACCGGGAGTCTGTGGAGTGAAGTTCTTCGACCGTGTGCTGAATCCCCGCGAAATCCGGCGGCGGCTCGGCATGAACCAGGAACAGTTCTGGACCCAGATCGGGGTCACCCAGAGCGGAGGCTCGCGCTACGAGAGCGGGCGTGAAATGCCGCGGCCAGTCAAGGAGTTGCTGCGGCTCGTTCACGTCGAGCAGATCGACCTGTCGCAGGTCAAGCGCGTCGACTTCGAGATCATCGGCTACCTGAAGGAGTCGCACCCGGATCTGTATCGCAACCTGCGTCGCGCCGCCCGCGGCCGCGGCGCGCCGGCATCCATTTCCGGCGTCCCCGACATTCCCGCACCGGAAGCCTCCGACGACATGCTCCCCGCAACGGCGTCGGGCGTTCCGTTCGGCAGCGGACGCGACGCTTAGCGGCATCCTCGCTGCGCGCCCCAAGCGGGCGCCCCGGTCCGTCCCTCGTGCGCCCGCGCGTCACCGCGCTGCGGCCCGCGCACTTGCGTGCATGCCGATGCGGGCAGGCCCGCGCATCCGGCTTGGTAGAATCCGTTACTGCGCACGCGCGCCGCGGCGCAGCACATCCACCGACTCGTCTCCCCCAGAGGTCCCGCATGACCGAAGTCCCCCGCGTCGTTCCCCTCGAGCGCCTGCGCATGCGCGATCTCGATCAGGTCGGCGGCAAGAATGCGTCGCTCGGCGAAATGATCGGCAAACTCGCCGCAGTCGGCATTCGCGTGCCCGGAGGTTTCGCGACGACGGCCGCGGCATTCCGCGAGTTCCTCGCGCACGATGGCCTCGGCGACCGGATCCACGCCGCGCTCGCCGACCTCGACATCGAGGACGTCAACGCGCTCGCGCAGGTGGGTTCGAAGATCCGCGGGTGGATCGGCGCGGCCCCGCTGCCGAAGGCGCTGATCGCCGACATCGAGCGCGCCTGGGCAGGACTGGGCAGCGATACGCTGACCGCTTCGTACGCCGTCAGGTCGTCGGCCACCGCCGAGGATCTGCCCGACGCTTCGTTCGCGGGTCAGCAGGAGACATTCCTTAATATCAATGGCTTGGATAATATTATTCAAGCTATACGTCAGGTATTTGCATCTCTCTACAACGACCGGGCCATTGCCTACCGGATCCACCACGGGTTCGCCCACAAGGATGTCGCGCTATCCGCCGGCGTGCAGCGGATGGTTCGCAGCGACAAGGGCTCGGCCGGGGTGATGTTCACCCTCGACACCGAGTCCGGCTTCGACCAGGTCGTGCTGATCACCTCGTCCTACGGCCTCGGCGAATCGGTGGTCCAGGGCGCGGTCAATCCCGACGAGTTCTACGTCTACAAGCCGAACCTCGCGGCCGGGCGTCCCGCGATCCTGCGCAAGACCACCGGCAGCAAGGCGACCAAGATGATCTTCGGCAGCGATGTGTCGGCCGGGAAATCGACCGAGGTCCTCGACGTCGAGATGGGGGCACGCGTGCGCTTCTCGCTGACCGA
Organism: uncultured beta proteobacterium; assembly: GCA_963734515.1. GTDB lineage: Bacteria > Pseudomonadota > Gammaproteobacteria > Burkholderiales > Casimicrobiaceae > VBCG01. Next base: position 489,246 of record CAVTHP010000008.1, read on the forward strand.
CGCGCAGGTCGAGGAGCTGGCGCGCCACGCCGTCGCCATCGAGCACCATTACGGCCGCCCGATGGACGTCGAATGGGCGCTCGACGGTGACGACGGCAAGCTCTACATACTCCAGGCGCGGCCGGAAACGGTCAAATCGCGCGAGGATGCGAACGCGATGCGGCGTTACCGGCTGAAGTCGCACGGGCAGTCGCTGGCCTCGGGCCGCGCGATCGGCCAGAAGATCGGACAGGGGCCCGTGCGCCTGGTCAAATCCGCCAAGGAAATGGATCGCGTCAAGCCGGGCGATGTGCTGGTGACCGACATGACCGACCCCGACTGGGAGCCGGTGATGAAGCGCGCGAGCGCGATCGTCACCAACCGCGGGGGTCGCACCTGTCATGCGGCAATCATCGCGCGCGAGCTCGGCATACCCGCCGTCGTCGGTTGCGGGAACGCGACCGAGTTGCTGAAGGACGGCGCGTCGGTGACGGTCAGCTGCGCCGAGGGCGACACCGGCCAGATCTATCCGGGGCTGCTCGACGTCGAGATCGTCGATGTCCCGCTCGACAAGATGCCCGAGTCGCCGACCAAGATCATGATGAACGTCGGCAATCCGGAACTCGCGTTCGAGTTCCGCCAGCTTCCCAACGAAGGCGTGGGGCTGGCCCGCCTCGAGTTCATCATCGCCAAGAACGTGGGCATCCATCCGAAGGCACTGCTCGAGCTCGACCGCCAGCCGCCGGAGCTCAAGCGCGAGATCGAGCGCAGGATCGCGGGATACGCGAGCCCGACCGAGTTCTACGTCGGCAAGATCGTCGAAGGCATTTCGACGATCGCCGCGGCGTTCTTTCCGAAGCCCGTCATCGTTCGCCTGTCGGATTTCAAGTCGAACGAATATTCGAACCTGCTCGGCGGCGCGCACTACGAGCCGCACGAGGAGAATCCGATGCTCGGTTTCCGCGGCGCGTCGCGCTACCTGGCATCGGAGTTCTACGAGTGCTTCGCAATGGAATGCGAGGCGATGCGGCGCGTGCGCGACACGATGGGATTCACCAACGTCGAGCTGATGGTGCCTTTCGTGCGCACGCTCGACGAGGCCGAGAAGGTGATTGCACTGCTGGCGAAGAATGGCCTGCGCCGCGGCCAGAACGGCCTGCGCGTGATCATGATGTGCGAAATTCCGTCGAACGCGGTACTGGCATCGCGCTTCCTCGAGCATTTCGATGGCTTCTCGATCGGATCCAACGACATGACGCAGCTGACGCTGGGCATCGATCGCGATGCCGGCGGCCCGATCGCCGCGACGTTCGACGAGCGCGACGATGCGGTCAAGGTGATGCTGAAGCTCGCGATCGACGCCTGCCGCGAGCGCGGTGCCTACTGCGGCATCTGCGGGCAGGGACCGTCGGACCATCCGGACCTCGCCCAATGGCTGGTGGCGCAGGGCATCGAGAGCATGTCGCTCAATCCCGATAGCGTGGTCTCGACCTGGATGCTGCTGGCGAAGGGAATTCCCGCAGCAGACGCGCCCGCGTCGGCGACGCTCGCCGCGGACTAGGGCCGGAGGACGTTCGGCCCTTCGGCCGATGGCGGCAGCCACCGGTCGGTGATCAGATCGGCGTGTGCACGCACCCGTTCCCGTCCGTATCGCGCTCGCGGCATCGCGCAGCGCATTCGCGCTGATCGGCATCCTCGCGGCGTTCGCCTGCACCGTCGCCGTGACGTTGCCGGTCCACGAAGTCCTGCGAGGCCTCGCGATGCTCGCCATCGTCGTGTGGGCCGGCGATCGCATCCACGTCGTCGCGATGCGGCGCGGCCCCCGGGCGATCCGCCGGATCGAGCTCGATGGCGATCTGCGGATTGCCGTCACCACTGGCAACGGCGCTTGCGACCGCGGGCGGGTGCGGCGCGACAGCTACGTCGGCGCGAGGGTCACGACGATCGTCTGGAAGCCCGGCCGCACGCGATTCGCGCGGGCGATCCTGCTCCTGCCGGACATGCTCCCGCCCGACGACTTCCGGCGCCTGCGGATACTTCTTCACTACGGGCGCAGCGACCCCACGCAGGGCGATCCGGCGAGCCACGCCTGAGCGTCGATCAGTGCGTCGCTGTCCGCCTTGGCCTGGCCTGCGATCAGGTGCAGGTAGAGGGGCGTGAGCGCCTCCGGTGCGGGGAGGACGCTCGAGTCCTCGCCCGGATGGCTCTGGCGGCGCAGCGGCGAGCCGATCGGCCCCGGCACGACGGCGTTCACGCGCAGGTTCGGCCGGTTCTCCCATTCGTCGGCGAGCTCGCGTGCGAGCGCGGCGACGCCGGCCTTGGTGACCGCATACCCGCCCCAGTACGCGCGGGGCTCCTGACCGCGGCTGTCGAGCGTGAACACGACGCTGGCATCCGGGGCTTCGGCGAGCAGCGGCATCATGATCCGGGTGAGGCCCATCGGCGCCGCGACGTTGACGCGCAGCAGCGCGAGCCAGTTGTCGAACGACTGGTGCTCGAGCGGACCGAGCGAGCCGAGCAATGCCGCGGTGTGGACCAGTGCGTCCAGGCGGCCCAGCTGCGCCGTCAGCGCGCTCGCGACGTTCGCGAAATCGGAGGCTTCGGCGCGCGCGAGATCGAGCGGCAGGATCACCGGCTCGGGTCCACCGGCTGCAAGGATCTCGTCGTAGAGCTCCTCGAGCTTGCGCACGACGCGCCCGTGCAGGACGACCGTCGCGCCGGCGCGAGCGCAGGCCAGCGCTAGCGGCCGACCGAGGCCACCGGTCGCGCCCGTGACGAGAACGACACGTCCGTCCTGTCGCTGAAGCGTCAGATCGGATGCGGCGGCGAGCGTTTTCGAAGGGGATGCCATGCGCTGATTGTAGTGGGCTCCATCTTGTGCGCAGGTGGCGGTATTACCAACGGGTGCACCCGGCACGCATCGCGCGCGCCGTTCCCGCGCTGGATGAGATTGGCGGCCCGGACACGGTGCCCGGGGACACGGTCGAAGCGTGAACCGTCGATTGATAAGGGCAGGGCCCTCCGCTATAATTTCGCGTTCGCCGTGGGGGTATAGCTCAGCTGGGAGAGCGCTTGCATGGCATGCAAGAGGTCAGCGGTTCGATCCCGCTTACCTCCACCACCGACCTGGTCGCCGCCCATCGCAAGGGCGCGACTGCCGCACGGGTCCCCATCGTCTAGAGGCCTAGGACACCGCCCTTTCACGGCGGTAACACCGGTTCGAATCCGGTTGGGGACGCCAGTAAAATCAAACGCTTGGCAGTTTATTCTCGTGCCAATTCTCGCGTTTGTCTACATTGGGTCTAGAAAACGGCACGTCGGCGTCGGCGCTCGACGCCCAGGCCGCCGTGTTCTCGTCGCTGATCGACACGCGTGCGCCCACATCAGCATCGACGGGCGCAAGTGCAACGCCAACGGCGTTCGGCCCACGAAAACGGCGAAGGTGGCAGTCGAGGAACCGCTTCGGCTGCGCGCCGAGCCCCATCTGGTGTCTCTGGTGGCCGTCGATGCTTGACTTACGTCAATCCGGGTATGGATCTCAGGGAAAATACTTCAAGTTGCTCCCTTACCCCTCCGGTGAAAACGATGACCCAGAAGCGCCACGCCCTTCTCGGATGGCTGCTCCTCTCCGTTGTAGCTTGGGCAGGCGCGGCAGAGTTGCCCTCCGCAGGCGGTGCGCCGCTAATGGAGGTAAAGAGCGCGATCCTGGCAGCCACAGGGTACGACGCCGCATCGGTGGAAATCGCGACGACGAGTGCAAGCGTGATTGTCACAGTGGTCAACAGTAAGCTCGCGGAGATCGCGCAGTCGGCAGGTCGGGAGGAAGAAGCGAGGAAGATAGTCCGGGCAATTGCCGATTCCACAGTAGACAAGCCGGAGTTCACTGGGCTTCACGCAATTCACATCGATTACGTTAAGCGTGAATCGGGAAGCACTGGATCCCAGCTAATCGACTCGATCGACTACCTGAGGAATCCGCGAGGGATTTTCGAGCACCACATCACCTGACCGTGGCGCAGGGCGAACCCACGCTCCGAAGTAATTCGCGGATCAGGATCCGCCTCATGTGGCGTCGGACGTCCAGGACCTTGTCGCCCACCGTTGCGACGGCGACGTAGACATCCGTAGGATCGCATGCGAACGCGGCGCAAAGCACCTCGATCTCGTGGCGGCGGGCGAGATTGAGGCGCTCGACGTGTTGTGGGGGAGGGGCCAGGTTGCCCCCCATCGCGCCGCCCCGGATTTCAGCTCGCGCTTCTGGTCTTCTTTGGCAATATCCCCTTGTCCCGCAGGACGTCGCGCCCGATCACTGCCCGCTGCGCGTCGGAGATTCCCGGAAACGATTTCCTGAGCCGCATATCGGTATCTTGGAACACGTGGAATGCGTTCAATTGTTGAGCGGTGAGCCTAGCGTCAGCGGGAAGACCCAATTTGATGAGGGTCCGGCGTCGCTTGTGGTTGGCGACGAGCTTTGTGAGCAACAAAAGCAATACGACAACGGCGAGACCAAAGCCGATCGGGAGCCAGTAATGTCCCATTGAATTCCTCCAGCTAGAACGCAGCACTTACTGGCGCAGCAATCGTCGTACCAAATGTCTACGATTGATTACAAATGTTCAATTTGCCGCGTTTTCACGGCGGTAACACCGATTCGAATACAATCGTAGATACCAATACAATCAATGTATTGTCGCTATCACCTCAGGCGATTTCTCGTGATTGCCCAGCCCGAGCATCGAATCCCCGACTTCGCGACCGGGGCGGCGGCAACCCGCGCTGATCGTTGCCGGAGGTCGAAGCTATGTCGCTCGTGCTGACGATGATGGTGCGCGACGAGATCGACATCGTCGCGTGCAACATAGCTCATCACCTGGACCAGGGCGTCTGCGAAGTCATCGTCACCGACAATGGCTCGGTGGACGGAACGCGCGATCTGCTCGCGAGCCTCGCCCGCTCCGCGCCGATCACGATCATCGACGAGCCGCCGTCCGACTGGTCGCAGGGCAAGTGGGTGACGCGAATGGCGCGGATGGCTCACGACCGCTTCCACGCGCAATGGGTGATCAACGGCGACGCCGACGAATTCTTCGTCGCACCAGGCTCGAACCTGGGCGACGCGCTCGAGAGCACATCCGCCGGGTGCGATCTACTGTGGGTCTCGCGCAACGACTTCGTGCCGATCGATCGGCCGCATCGCGAAGCGCCGCCGCTGGAGATGATCCATCGCAAGCGTGAGTCGCTGAACCACGTGTCGATGCGACGCATCGCGCCCAAGGCGATCCATCGGGGTGCTGGCGACGTCGTCGTCGTCCAGGGCTGCCACGACGCGTTTGCGCCGTCGTTCCGCGACAAGCGGTCCACCAGCGCCATCCTGACCTGTCACTACCCGATCCGCAGCCTCGAGCAGTTCCGGTCCAAGGTGAAGAATGCCGGCTCCGGGTACGCGATCAATCGCGAGCTGCCGCCCACGGTTGGCGACCGCTTCCGCCACTGGTACGCGCTGCTGCTGCAGGGGAAACTGGACGACGAATTCCGCCACGTCCACTTCCACGGGCCCGACCTGCTGCGCGAGCGCCTCGCCTCGGGCGAGGTTCTCGAGGACACGCAACTCGCGACCGGCCTTCGCGCCGCGCAGTTGGCGGCGCGCGCGTAGCCGGGCGCCCTCGGCGTCTCGAACTCGCTCGCGGGGTTCTCGAACATCTGCGTGGATCGGATCGCCCCCGCATTCTCGACGCGGGGAGCTGCGGTTCACCCGATGCAGATCAGGCCGCCTTTGATTTGCTGGCCGAGCGTCGCCGCATGCGCGAGGCCATAGACGCCGAATCCCAGCACGACGCTACCCGAGACGAGTCTCGCGGCGCGGCTGGACAGCCACGCGCGAGAGCGGCGCAGCAGCAGCGCGGCCGCCATCAGGTTGGGGAGGGTGCCCAGGCCGAATGCGAGCATCAGTGCAGCACCGCTCAACGCGTTGCCGGCGAGCAGCGCGCCGAACAGCACGGTGTAGACGAGCCCGCAGGGCAGCCACCCCCACAGCATGCCCACGGCGAGCGCCTTTGCGGGACGGTCGACCGGCAGGAAGCGTCGCGTATGCGGCTTGAGGACCGACCACAGACGGTTGCCCAGCCGCTCCAGCGTCGCGATGGGACCTGGAATGCCGGCGAGGTAGAGGCCGAGACCGATCAGCAGCAGGTTGGCGAGCACGTAGAGGCCGATCTGCACGGGAAGCAGTCCGTCGAACATCAGGCCGAGGCTGCCGACGGCGCCCGCGATCGCGCCCGCGATGCCATAGCTCGCGATCCGCCCGAGGTTGTAGAACAGTGGGATCGACCACGACCGGCCGGTCGCCTTGGTTCCGCTGGTCAGCGCCGAGACGATCCCGCCGCACATGCCCATGCAATGGACACCGCCCAGCAGGCCGGTGAACAGCGCGACGCCCAGCACGGCCCACGCGATCGTCATCGCGGCGGCTGCGCGAGAAGCGGATCGCGCCGGCGAGGCAGCCTGCTCAGCGGCACGACGCGCTCCCGTCCGAGCGCTTGGGACAGCCGGGCGGTCGCGCCGTCGGCGGCAGCGGGCAGCGGTTGATCTCGTCCGAGTTGCGCTGGAAGAAACAGGTCAGGCTGCTCGAGAAGGCGGCGAAGGCCCAGAACAGGAAGAAGCCGACCGAATAGGTGGCGATGCGGCTCGCACCGACGATGCTGCCGAAGAGCGGGAGCTCCTCGGGATCGAAGATGGTGAAGAACAGCGCCTCCGCCGCGCCGGCGGCGATGAACGATGGCCACAGTACCCAGATCAGCTTCTGAAGTCTCATGTGCCGCTCCTGCCGTATCGTCCCGATCCGCCCATGTCCATTGCTACTTGTCCGACGGTTCGAGCACGAAATGATCGTCGCGAGGATACCAGTCGCCGGTGATGCGCCAGGTCCGCGCTGCGTCCTCGAGGTCGATGTCCCAGCGCATCGCCGTGGCGACCTGCATCTTTCCTTCGTAAACGCCCGGCTGGATCTCGCGCGCGACGACGAGCTCGTCCAGCCCGCCCCTGGTCGGATGGATGAAGCGCACGCGCAGCGCCGGCGGAAGCTCTGTGCCGGTGAGCCTCACCCGCAGCAGCGTTCGATCCTGGTTCAGCATCACGTCGGCGCGATAGCCTCGCTGCAGCGCGAGCTGGTCGTGCACCAGCGTGCGATTGATAGCCAGGCCTGCACTGTAGTAGTTGTCGACGACCAGCGCGTCGGCGTGCGTCACTGCCAGGTAGAGGGTCACGAAACTCGCGACGACGACACTGGCCGGCAGGGCGATCAGGAACCATGGCCAGGGTTCGCGGTACCAGGGAACCGGCGGGCGTTGAAGCAGGGGCTCGGTCATGGCGCAGCCTCGGGTTTCATGGGACCACCAGCGCCGCCTTCTCGACGACGGTGAGCGGCGCCGAGCCGGGGTGCGTCGGGTCGGCGGCCTCGACGGTGAAATGGATCCGGTTCGACCGTTCCTTGAGGGACGTACGCGGGGCTTCGACGCGCACCGCGACCACGCGCGACGAGGTCGCCGGCACGCGGATCGGCTGTGCCTCGGCCTCGAGCCTGACTCCGTCGACGCCGGCCACCGAAATCCGCACGTCGCGCGGAACCTCCTGCGTGTTCATGATCTGCAGCCGGTAGACGTTCTGGACCTCGGGCTCGTCCGACCCGTGCATCACGTTGCCGCGGTCGCGGATCACGTCGACCTTGAGCGGCACCCGCTCGTAGAGCGTCACGGCGGCCGCGACGATGATGATCCACAGGATCGCGGTGTAGACGAGCACGCGCGGCCGGAACACGCGCCTGAGGATGCGCTCGGTACCGTAGTGCCCCTGCATCGCCTTTTCGGTCGAATAGCGGATCAGCCCTTGCGGGTAACCCATCTTGTCCATCACCTGGTTGCAGCCGTCGATGCACGCTGCACAGCCGATGCATTCGTACTGGAGGCCGTTGCGGATGTCGATGCCGGTGGGGCAGACCTGCACGCAGATCCCGCAATCGACGCAATCGCCCAGCCCCTTGGCCTTGTGGTCGACGCTCCTGCCGCGCGAGCCGCGTGGCTCGCCGCGCTGCGGGTCGTAGGTGATGATCAGCGTATCGGGATCGAACATCACGCTCTGGAAGCGCGCGTACGGGCACATGTACTTGCAGACCTGCTCGCGCATCCACCCTGCGTTCCCGTAGGTGGCGAAGCCGTAGAACAGCACCCAGAACGTCTCCCATGGCCCGGTGTGCAGCGTGATCACCTCGCGCCAGAGGACATGGATCGACGTGAAATAGCCGACGAAGGTGAAGCCCGTCCACAGCGCGAGCGCGATCCACACCCCGTGCTTCGCGGCCTTCAACCCGAACTTGCGCGGCGACAGCGGCTGCTGGTCGAGCTTCATCCGGGCGAGGCGGTCGCCCTCGATGCGGCGCTCGATCCACATGAACAGCTCGGTATAGACGGTCTGCGGGCAGGCAAAGCCGCACCACAGGCGGCCTGCGACCGCGGTGAACAGGAACAGCGAGTACGCGCAGATGATCAGCAGGACCGTCAGGTAGACGATGTCCTGCGGCCAGAACACCAGGCCGAAGATGTAGAACTTGCGCGAGACCAGGTCGAACAGCACCGCCTGGCGCCCGTTCCAGGTCAGCCAGGGCGCTCCGTAGAAGACGAGTTGCGTCAGCAGCACGAACGTCCAGCGCCACGCGGCGAACTTCCCGCGTACGGCCCGCGGATAGATCTTCCTGCGGACCTCGTAGAGCGCCTGCTCGGCGGCCTCGGGAACCGTGGCGCTGCTGTTCGACTTGACCGGTGTGTCCATCCGGCGGTCAGCTTCGGGTCGTCATGGTTTCACGGCCGCGCCGCAGCAAGGCGCGTCACCTGCCGCCCGGATGCGACTGGCCGTACACCCACGCAGCGAGGATGCGGATCTTCTCGGGGCCGAGGAACGCGCCCCACGCCGGCATCGCGCCGCTGCGGCCCTTGCCGATGGTCTGGATCAGCGTCGTCTCGCTGCCGCCGTAGAGCCAGATGTCGTCGGTGAGGTTCGGCGCGCCCATCGCCTGGTTGCCCTTGGCCTGCGGCCCGTGGCACGCGACGCAGTTGGTCTGGAACAGCGTCTTGCCGTGGACCGCGCGAACGGAGTCATAGGGCGTGCCGCCCAACGACTTCACGTAGTTGGCGAGGTCCTTGACGCCCTCGTCACCGACGACCGCGCCCCATGCAGGCATCGCCGCAGTCCGTCCGTTGGTGATGGTCGCGACGATCGTGTCAGGATCGCCGCCATAGAGCCAGTCGTTGTCCGTCAGGTTCGGGAACCCGTTGCCGCCGCGCGCGTCGGACGCGTGGCATTGCGCGCAATAGTTCAGGAACAGGCGCTGCCCGATCTCACGCGCCTGGGGATCGGCGGCGACCTCCGGAATCGGCATCGCCGCGTATCTCGCGAAGATCGGCTCGTAGGTCGCGTTCGCTTTCGCCTGTTCGGCGTCGTACTGCGAATTCGACGTCCATTTCAGCAGGCCGGGAAAGCTGCCGAGGCCGGGGTAGAGGAGCAGGTAGCCGAGGCTGAACACGATGGTGATGTAGAACAGCCACATCCACCAGCGCGGCAGCGGATTGTTGTACTCCTCGAGGTTCTCGTCCCAGACGTGGCCCATGACGCCGGCCTTCTGTCCCGACGGCAGGCGCTTGGTCGACAGCCGCCACAGCAACAACCCGCAGGCGAGGATGCTGACCAGCGTGATGACCGCGATGTAGACGCTCCAGAATCCGCTGCTGAAATCGCTCACGCCGATCTCCCTTTCGGCTCCGGCGACGACGGATCGTCCTCGTCGTGGAGGACGCTCAGTGCCGTCGATTCGAATCGCGCCTTGCGGTGGCCGCCATAGGCCCACCACACGATGCCCAGGAATGCCAGGAACGACACCACCGTCAGGCCGGCGTGGAATGCAATCACGGGATCCATGTCACCTGACTCCCTTCAGCGCCGTGCCCAGGCTTTGCAGGTACGCGATCAGCGCATCCGCCTCGGTCCTGTCCTTGAGCTCCTCGGGTGCCTTGGCGATCTCGTCGTCCGTGTAAGGAACACCGACTTCGCGCAGGACCCGCATCTTGGTCCGGATCGATTCGGCATCGGCGGGATTGCGGAAAAGCCAGGGATAGCCGGGCATGTTCGATTCGGGGACCACGTCCCGCGGCTCGTTCAGGTGCTGGCGATGCCACTCGTCGCTGTAGCGTCCGCCGACCCGCGCGAGGTCGGGCCCGGTGCGCTTGCTGCCCCAGAGGAACGGGTGGTCGTAGACGAACTCGCCCGCCACCGAGTAATGGCCATAGCGTTCGGTCTCGGCGCGGAACGGCCGAATCATCTGGCTGTGGCAGTTGTTGCAGCCTTCGCGTATGTAGATGTCGCGGCCGGTCAGCTGCAATGCCGTGTATGGCTTGAGGCCGGTGACGGGCTGGGTGGTCGAGCGCTGGAAGAACAGCGGCACGATTTCGACCAGCCCGCCGACGCTGACGACCAGGATGACCAGGACGATCATCCACGTCAGGTTCTTCTCGATGAACTCGTGTCCCGATGGGCTTTGCGTGGCCATGATGGGTTTGGAAGCCGGTAGTTGGGAATCAGGCGTGCGCCGCCGCCGGCGCGAGCACCGGGGCTTCGAATGGCTTGGCGCCGCGCACCGTCTTCCAGACGTTCCAGGCCATGATCAGCATCCCGGAGAAGAACATCAGTCCGCCGAGCAGCCGGATGGCGTAGAACGGGAAGGTCGACTTGACGCTCTCGACGAACGTGTAGGTCAGCGTGCCGTCGGGGTTGACCGCGCGCCACATCAGGCCCTGCATCACGCCCGCGATCCACATCGACGCGATGTAGAGGACGACGCCGATCGTCGCGACCCAGAAATGCAGCGTGATCAGCTTGATGCTGTGCATCTCGGTCCGGCCGAACAGCCGCGGGATCATGTAGTAGAGGCTGCCGATCGAGATCATCGCCACCCAGCCCAGCGCGCCCGAATGGACGTGTCCGATCGTCCAATCGGTGTAATGGGACAGCGAGTTCACGGTCTTGATCGCCATCATCGGCCCTTCGAAGGTCGACATGCCGTAGAACGACAGCGAGGTGATCAGGAACTTGAGGATCGGATCGGTGCGCAGCTTGTGCCACGCCCCCGACAGCGTCATGATCCCGTTGATCATGCCGCCCCAGGACGGCGCGAGCAGGATCAGCGAGAACACCATGCCCAGCGATTGCGTCCAGTCGGGCAGCGCCGTGTAGTGGAGGTGGTGCGGGCCGGCCCACATGTAGGTGAAGATCAGCGCCCAGAAGTGGACGACCGACAGCCGGTAGCTGTAGATCGGACGGCCCGCCTGCTTGGGCACGAAGTAGTACATGATCCCCAGGAAGCCCGCCGTCAGGAAGAAGCCCACGGCGTTGTGCCCGTACCACCACTGCACCATCGCATCCTGGGCGCCGGAGTAGATGTAGTACGACTTCCAGAAGGTCACCGGAATCTCGGCGCTGTTGACGAGGTGCAGCAGCGCGACCGTCAGGATGAAGGCGCCGAAGAACCAGTTGGCGACGTAGATGTGGGGCACCCTGCGCTTGGCGATCGTCCCGAAGAACACCACCGCGTAGGAAACCCATACCAGGGTGATCAGGATGTCGATCGGCCACTCGAGCTCGGCGTATTCGTGCGAAGTCGAGTAGCCCAGGGGGAGGGTGATCGCCGCAGCGACGATCACCGCCTGCCAGCCCCAGAAGGTGAACGCGGCGAGCCCGTCGAAGAACAGGCGGGTGTGGCAGGTGCGCTGGACGACGTAGTAACTGGTGGCGAACAGCGCCGAGCCGCCGAACGCGAAGATCACTGCGTTGGTGTGCAGCGGGCGCAGACGACCGTAGGAGAGCCAGGGAATCCCGTAGGTGAGGTCGGGGAACATCAGCTGGGTCGCGATGATCACGCCGACCAGCATCCCGACGATGCCCCAGACCACGGTCATGAGGGCGAACTGCCGCACCACCTTGTAGTTGTACGTTCCCTGCTCGGCGGCAGCGCTCATCGGGACCGCAGCGGTCACGGCCTGTGCAGACATGTTCTCTCCCTCGTCGGTGCCACGGTTCAGCCGCAGGCGTTGGCCTGCGTGCAGGCCCGATCGGGAGCTTACGAATGAATCGCGTCTGGACGCTTGATTTTTGTCAATCCGGGACCGAGCAGCGCGCGTGGTCGGCGCGTACCGGCGCGCGCCGACGACACGGCATCAGGAACCCGCACGCGTTGCATCGTTGGTCCGTGAACGCTGCGCGGCCTCCGCTTCGGGCGCATCGTCGTCCTGCAGGATCCGCCACGCCGGACCCTCGAGGTCGTCGAGCATCCCGTTCCTGAGCGACCACCAGAAGACACCGCCGATCAGGAACACCAGCACCAGCGACAGCGGGACCAGCAGGTAGAGGATGTCCATCAGGGCCCCGCCAAGGGCGACGTGGGAAGGCCGAAGCCGGGCGCTGCCGCCGCGACTGCGACGCTACCAGTCGCGGTCGAATGCCGTTTGCGGCGCGACGTTCCCAGCCTCAGCGCATTGAGCACCACCAGCAGCGAGCTCGCACCCATGCCGATGCCGGCGAGCCAGGGCGTCACGAGGCCGGCTGCGGCGAGCGGCAGCGCGACCAGGTTGTAGGCCGCTGCCCAGGCGAGATTCTGGCGCACGATGCGCCGCGCGCGAGCGGCGATCCCGAATGCATCCGAGAGCCCCTGCAGGCGCCCGGACAGCAGGACGACGTCGGCGGTCGCCTGCGACAGCAGCGCGCCGCTGCCCATCGCGATCGACAACTGGGCCTGGGCCAGCACCGGCGCATCGTTGACGCCGTCGCCGACCATCGCGACGACTGCGCCCTCGCGCTGCAGCGCCACCATGCGCGCGTGCTTGTCCTGCGGCAGCAAGCCTGCTTCGTGACCATCGACGCCGAGGCTCCTGGCGACGGCACCGACGGCGGGCGACCCATCGCCGCTCCAGATCAGGACCCGCTTGCCCACCGCTCGCAGTTGCTGCACGACCGCCGCGGCCTCGGGTCGCAGCGAGTCGACGAGATCGAAGCTCGCGATCCATGCGCGGTCGCGCCCGAGCCAGACGCGCGTCGCACCGCCTGCCGGCGGTTCATCGTCGCCCATCTCTCCGGCAATCTCGGCGACGAACGACTGCGTTCCGAGGCGATGGCGCGCGCCATCGATGAAGCCCTCCAGCCCGGCACCGGGCACATTGCGCAGGTCGGTCGCGACCGCGGGTCTGTGTCCGGGCGCCGCGTCGACCAGGGCCTTTGCGATCGGGTGCTCGGACGCGCGTTCCAGCGCGGCTGCGAGCGCATGTGCCTCGTCGCGACCGGTTCCGGATCGCGGCGACATCGAGACGACGCCAAGTCGGCCCTCGGTCAGCGTGCCTGTCTTGTCGAATACGACGTGGGTGACGGCGGCCAGCGCCTCGACGGCGTGGCCGCGGACGATGACTACGCCGCGCCGCGACAGCATGCCCACTGCGACTGTCACGACGGTCGGCGTCGCGAGCGACAATGCACAGGGGCAGCTCACCACCAGTACCGCCACGGCGACCCACAGCGCGCGCGATGGGTCGATGCGCATCCAGGCAATCGCGCTGATCGCGGCGACGAGCAGGATGACCGCGACCAGGGCGCCTGCATAGCGGTCCGCCAGGCCCCCGATGTCGGGCCGCCGCATGCTGGCGCTCTCGACCAGCCGCCGAATGCCCGACACGCAGGTGTCGTCGCCCACGCGCTCGACGTCCACGACGACCGGGCTCAGCCGGTTGAACGCGCCGCCGGTGACCTGGTCGCCGATGCGCTTGCGCACCGGCACGCTCTCGCCGGTCAGCAGCGCTTCGTCGCATTCGGTGTCGCCGGAGACCAGTTTCCCGTCGGCGGGAAAACTCTCGCCGGCACGCACGAGCACGCGATCGCCCGGTTTCAGGCTGACCGCCGGGACCTCGTCGGTGTCCGCGCCGCGAGCGGGATCGCGAAGGCGATGGGCACTGAGCGGCAACGCCTTGTCCAGGTACTCGAGGCTCGCGGCAGCACGCTGCCGGGCGCGCATCTCGAGGTAGCGCGCCGACAGCAGGAAGAAGACGAACATCGAGATCGAGTCGTAGTACACGTCGGCGCCGCCTGTGAACGTCGCGTAGACGCTGGCGCCGAAGGTCGCGGCGACGCCGAGTGCGATCGGGACGTCCATCCCGAGGCGACGTCGCCGGGCGTCGCGCCACGCGCCGCGGAAGAACGGCGCGGCGGAGTAGAACACCACGGGTACGGTCAGCACCAGGCTCGCGAGGCGCATCAGCAGTTGCAGGTCGTCGCTCATCGTGCCGTCCTGCGCCAGATAGGCAGGCACTGCATACATCATCACCTGCATCATCCCGAAGCCGGCCACGAACAGGCGCCACAGGGCGGTGCGGCTCTCGCGCCTGCGCACCAGCTCGGCGTTGGCCGATGTCGCGGGCCAGGCGCGATAGCCGATGGCTGCGACCTGGGCGAGGATCTCGGACAGCTCGATCCGGGATGGGTCCCAGCGCACTCGCGCCCGCCGCGTCGCGTAGTTGATGTCGGCGATCGATATCCCCGGGAGGGAGGCGAGGTGCTGCTCGTTCAGCCACAGGCACGCCGCGCAGGTGATCCCTTCGAGGATCAGTGTCGCCTCGCGCGCGGTGCCGTCTGGCATCCGAACGAACGCCGCCTGGACTTCGGGCTGGTCGTAGATCGCGAGCTCGTCGGCCCGCACGGCAGCCTTCGCTTCCGGACGGTGCCCGTAGGCGGTGCGCGTGCGGTAGTAGGACGACAGGCCGCTGCCCGCGATCGCCTCCGCCACCGCCTGGCATCCCGGGCAGCAGACCGGCTGCTGCCGCCCGTCGACGAGTGCGTGGTACGCGCGCCCGACGGGGTTGGGCAACCCGCAGTGGTAGCAGACTGAATTTGCGTCCATGTCCAAGGGGCGACTGAGTGCGGGCACCGCGGACGGCGCCGGGCACACCGGCAAAGGGCTCATATGCTAGCGATGCCCACCGCGGGCATCATGATCGAGGTCAAGTGATTCCGCGGAAATCCGCGCCTGCGCTGTAAAGCGCCGCAGCATCGGTGATCGGCGCTCCCGGTACGCTGCGGAAAACAGGTAAAGACACAGACAAGGAGGGCAAAGGACCTTGGGTGAAAATCGCAATCATCGGAGCGGGCGCCATCGGCGGCCTGCTGGCAACGCGCCTCGCTAGCATCGGCGCAGACATCACGGTCGTCGCCCGCGGCGCGCAGCTCGCAGCGATCCGGGCCGGCGGCCTCCGGGTGATCCGCCCCGACGGATCTGAAGACAACGCATCGGTGCATGCCGTGCCGACCTGCGCCGATGCCGGCGTTCGCGACCTCGTGTTCCTCGCGGTCAAGGCGAACCAGATCGCGGACATCGCGCCGTCGATCGGAACCCTGTTCGGCGATCAAACCAGCGTGGTCACCCTGCAGAACGGCCTGCCGTGGTGGTATTTCCAGAACTTCGCCGGGCCGCACGCGAATTACCGGATGCGCAGCGCCGATCCCGACGGCGTGATCGAAGGGAACATCGCGGCCCGCAGGGTCATCGGCAGCGTCGTCTATCCCGCATCCGAAGTGGTGAGGCCGGGCGTGATCCGCCACGTCGAGGGCGATCGCCTGCCGCTGGGCGAGCTCGATGGCAGCCAGACGCCGCGCATCGTCGCCGTGTCGGAGCTCCTGACCCGGGCGGGCTTCAAGGCGCCGATCCTGCCCGACATCCGGTCGGAGATCTGGCTCAAGCTGTGGGGCAACATGAGCTTCAATCCGATCAGCGCGCTGACGCACGCGACGCTGTCCGACATTTGCGAGGAGCCGGCCACGCGCGAACTCGCCGCGCGGATGATGGAGGAAGCCGCGACCATCGCCGGCAAGCTCGGTGCCACGTTCAGGGTGTCGATCGAGAAACGCCTCGCCGGCGCGCAGAAAGTCGGCAGGCACAAGACGTCGACGCTCCAGGACATGGAGGCCGGACGGCCGATCGAGATCGACGCGCTGATCGGCTCCGTGCTGGAACTCGGGACGCTCACCGGCGTCGCGACGCCGACGATCGAGGCCGTGCACGCATTGCTCGTGCTGCTGCACAAGACGGCCCAGGGCGAGCAGGCCCGGACGGCGCTCATCCCACTCGCGGCCTGACGTTCGGGCCCGGCCGCGCCCGCAGCAGCGCGGTCGCGGTGGCGAGGCACCGCAGGAGCCGGCGCCTCGTGCCGTCACTGCGCGCGGGTCACTGCCGCGGGGCCTCACGCTCGATCCCGCCCAGCCGGCCCGCGATCAGGCACGAGCCGCTCTGGGCGTAGAAGCGGCCGGTCATGCCCGACGCGTTGCGCTCCATCTCGAACACCGTCATCGGACCGGCGACGCCGCCGCCGCAATCGAACGCGCCGACGACGGTTCCCATGTGGCCGGCCTGCGTGTACGTCCCGCTGATCGTGCAGCTCCCGGCGGCGGATTGCGTGACGATGGTCATCGAAGCCACCGACGCGTGGTCGACGTGGATCGGACCGAATTGCTCGAAATACCCGTTGGACGCCGGATCCGAGCAGCTGGACGAGCTGTAGTCGAGGCCGCCGTAATACTCGCCGCTGAAATCCTCGTAGGTCCACAGCTGGCGTTCGATCGATTTGGTCACCCGGACGCCGTCGACCGAGTACGTCAGCAGCGCGGTGTCGACGCTGGTCGCGGTGAACGTCACGGAGCCGACCTTGCGCTCGGTCACTGACGACGGATCGAAAGTGCCCCCGAACCAGGGTCCGTTGGTCTGGTACAGGTCGCCGGTGAATGCCGGCATTCCGGCGTTGTACTCGTAGTACGCAGGTGCCGCATACCAGATCGGCAGCGAATCCGGCGCCTGCACGAAGAAGATGACGAACATCACGTCGTACTGCTGGTGGATGGATACGCCCCAGCCCGACTCGGCGGGATTCCACCATTGATCGGTGAAGTTGGTGCCCAGCGACGCGCGGACGGGTGCGGCAGCGAGGCAGGCGGCGGCGAGCACAAACGCCGCGAGCAGGCGATGCAGATGGCGGATCGAGTACATGGAATCCTCCGTGACCGTGCCGCGCGATTGACGCGGCGATTCGTCGGCCATTGTTCCATGCCAGGCGAACATTTTGCGCCGGATCTCGCGCGCCTTTGACCGGCGTCAATGGTCGCGATGATCGGCGGGCGAACGCCTACGCCGCCAGCGGGGGCTCGTCCATCAGCGCGATCTGTTCGCGCAACTCGAGGATCCGGTCCTGCCAATATCTCTGGGTGTTGAACCACGGAAACGCCGCGGGAAACGCGGGATCGTCCCAGCGCCTCGCGAGCCACGCCGAATAATGGAGCAGGCGCAGCGTGCGCAGTGCCTCGATCAGCGCGAGCTCGCGGCGGTCGAAATCGCGAAACGACTCGTAGCCGCGCAGCAGCACGGTGAGCTGGGCCTCCATCGTCGCGCGATCGCCCGCGAGCAGCATCCAGAGATCCTGCACGGCGGGACCCGTGCGCGCATCGTCGAAATCGACGAAGTGGGGACCATCGTCGGTCCACAGCACGTTGCCGCCATGACAGTCTCCGTGCAGCCGCAGCGTCGCGACCGAGCCTACCGCGGTCATGATCCGCCTGACCTGTTCCAGCGCGAGGTCGGCGGCCGCAGTCCATGCATCACGCAGGTCCGCGGGGACGAACGCATGGGCGAGCAGGTATTCGCGCGACTCGTCGCCGAACGCCGCCACCGTCAGCGCGGGGCGATGCACGAAAGGCCGCGTGGCCCCGACCGTGTGCAGCCGCGCGATGAAGCGCCCGAGATGCTCGAGCGTCGCCGGGCGGTCGAGCTCCGGGGCGCGCCCTCCATGTCGCTCGAAGACGGCGAAACGGAAACCGGCAAACTCGAACAGCGTCCGGCCATCGATGGCGATCGGCGGCACGGCGGGCACCTCGTGCTCGGCGAGCTCGTTGACCAGCGCATGCTCCTCCAGGATCTGCTCGTCGCTCCAGCGCGCGGGCCGGTAGAACTTGGCGACCACCGGCGGCTCGTCTTCGCGCCAGACCTGATAGACGCGGTTCTCGTAGCTGTTGAGCGCGATCAGGCGGCCGTCGCCGCGGATGCCGACGCCGTCGAGCGCATCGAGCACGCAGTCCGGGGTGAGTCCCGCGTACGGGGGTTGCGGAGCATTGTCCATCGCACCGATTCTACGTTGCCGTCGTCGTCGACAGCTTGCAGGCGTCGTCGCGCCGGCATTGCGACTTGCCGTGCCCACGCTGCCGTCCACGCGGCGTTTGGTATCGTTGACCCTTTTCCGCCCCTTCCAGGTCCGACGCCGATGACGATGTCCGCCGCAGCGCAGCGCATTGCGAAGCAATGGGACGACGAGATCGTTCCGCAGCTGATCGACTACATCCGCATTCCCGCCAAATCCCCGCACTTCGATGCGGAGTGGGAGTCGAACGGGCACATCGAGCGGGTGATCCGGCTTGCCGAAGCGTGGGTGCGTGCGCAGCCGATCGCAGGGCTCACGGTCGAGATCGTGCGGCTGCCGGGCCGCACGCCGGTGCTTGTGTTCGGTGTGCCGGGCGTGGGCGAGAAGACGGTGCTGCTCTACGGGCACCTCGACAAGCAGCCCGAGATGACCGGTTGGCGCAGCGACGGCGGCCCCTGGGTGCCGATACTCGAGAACGGAAAGCTCTACGGTCGCGGTGGCGCGGACGATGGTTATGCGGTGTTCGCGGCGCTGTCGGCGATCGGCGCCATCGTGGCGCAGCGAATGCCGCACGCGCCGTGCATCGGCCTGATCGAGACCTGCGAGGAAAGCGGCAGCTACGACCTGCCTGCCTACCTGGAGCTCCTGAAGCCGAGGCTGGGCGATGTCGACCTGGTCGTCGGGCTCGATTCGGGCTGCGGGGATTACGAACGCCTGTGGGCAACGACCTCGCTGCGCGGCATTGCCGCCGGAACCCTCGTGGTCGAGGTCCTGAGCGAAGGGGTGCACTCGGGCGACGCGAGCGGTGTGGTTCCGTCGTCGTTCCGGATCGCACGCAAGCTGCTCGACCGCCTCGAGGACGCCGGCAACGGGTGGATCCTGCCGTCGACCTTCCATGCGCAGATTCCGCTCGAACGGGTCGAGCAGGCGGGGCAGGCCGCGGCGATCCTGGGCGATATCGTGTTTCGCAAGTATCCGTTCGCCGGAGGCACGCAACCGATGGTCGACGACGGCGGCGAAGCGCTGCTCAATCGCACCTGGCGGCCTGCGCTGTCGGTCGTCGGCGCCGATGGCCTGCCGGCGATCGCCAGCGCCGGCAATGTCCTGCGGCCCTCGACCTCGCTCAAGCTGTCGTTGCGCCTGCCGCCCACCGTCGACGGACACGAGGCGACGACCGCGCTGAAGGCGCTGCTGGAAACCGATGCGCCGCATGGCGCGAAGGTCACGTTCACGCCGGACCAGGGCGCGACGGGCTGGAACGCCCCTCCGACCAAAGCCTGGCTCACCCAGGCGCTGGAGCGCGCGTCGCAGGCGCATTACGGCAAGCCCGCGGCCGCCATGGGCGAGGGCGGGACGATCCCGTTCATGGGGATGCTGGGCCAGCATTTTCCGCAGGCGCAGTTCCTGATCACCGGTGTCCTCGGACCGCATTCGAATGCGCACGGACCCAACGAGTTCCTGCACGTCGAGTACGCGAAGCGCCTGACGGCTTGCGTCGCCGACGTCCTCGCCGCCCACGCATCGGCCCGCTGATTCAGGACGGGGATTCGACGGCGGCGCCGGGCGCCGCGATGAGCGGGAGCGCGCCGGCAGCGCGACGGCGCAGCAGGAGCCGCGTGATGTCGACGTCGAATCCGGCGCGTGGCGGCGTCTCGCACAGCCGCGCGAGTTCGCCGTCGTCGCGCGCAGTCCCGAGCCAGCACCAGTTGCGGAACGCGTGGACGTCGGTGCGTTCACCGTCGGCCGAGCGCTCGCGCAGCAGGCCGATCCCCGGAACCGGCCATGGCGGAATCGTGAGCGGCGCGAGCGCGGCGGCAAGTCGCGCATCGTGCGCCGCGGCAGGTTCTTCGCCGGCGCAGCATCCGTCGCAGCGCCGGAGCTGGCGCGAGAAGCACGGCCCGTCCGCGCCGCGTTCCAGGCCCAGCCGCCGGGGGCACAGCCGATGGGCGTCCGCGAGCTTGCGCAAGGTCGAACGCATCGCGGTCCGGGACGAGAACGGGCCATGCCCGCCGCAGAGCAGCGCATGGTCGACATCCTCGGCGACGACGTAGCGCGCAATGCCGTCGACCAGGTGCATCACGCCCGCCTCGGCCTTGCGGCGCAGCCTGCGGTTGTGCGCGGGCATCCGCGACTTGATCAGTTCCGACTCCCGCAGCAGCGCGCCGATCTCACCGGCCGTGCGCTCGTGCTCGATGCGCCGGATCTCCCGCGAGAGGCGCAGGTCGGTCTCGCTCCTCCAATCCTGCGAGAAGTGGCCCGCGACCCGCTGGCGCAGATCGACGCTCTTGCCGATGTAGAGGGGCAGCGCATTGTCGCCGTAGAACAGGTACACGCCCGGCGCCTCGGGCAGCGCGTCGACTGCATCCGGAGGCAGTTGAGGTGGAAGGCTCGGCATCTTCAGGATGCGGCGGACCACCGCGTCGACCTCCTCGTGCGGCCGATCACGGTAGAGCGTCTGCACGAAAGCCCAGATCGCCCGCGCGTCGCCCAGGGCGCGATGGCGATCGGAGGCCGCCAGCGCGTGGCGCGCGATCAGCGCGTCGAGACCATGGCCCGGCGCGCCCGGATCGAGTCGGCGCGACAGGCGCACCGTGCAGAGCACTCGGGCGGAAAACCCGTGGCCGACGCGCGCGAACGCATGTTTCAGGAAACCGTAGTCGAAGCGGGCGTTGTGTGCGATGAAGATGCATCCGTCGAGCATCGCTGCGACCCGCGAGGCGACCGCAGAGAACGTCGGCGCGGCCGCCACCATGGCGTCCGTGATCCCGGTCAGCGCCTGGATCGCCGGTGGGATGGCGACCTCGGGGTCGACGAGGGTCGACCATTCGGCGACGACCGGCGGCCCGGTGCCGATGGCCCGATCGACGCGCACGATGCCAATTTCGGTGATGCGATCGGCCTCCGCCCGGGTGCCGGTGGTTTCGAGGTCGACGAAGGCGAAGGCGGGAAAGGGCAGCATCGTGGCCGGGTCGGGCGGGGACAGGCAAGCGCAGGCAAGGTCCGAGCGGGACGCCGCGCCGGCGTCCGCGGCGAATTGGGCTTGACGTCCGAACGTTCGTTCCCTATCCTACACCAATGTCGAACGATCGTTCCTATCTGGGCAGCCTGCAGGACTACTACGCGCGCCATCGCGCGCTGCCTTCGTACGCTTCGATCGGCCAGCTCCTTGGGCTGCGCTCCAAATCGTCGGTCGCCGCGCTGGTGGCCAGGATGAAGCTCGCCGGCTATCTCGAATCGACGCCGGACCGCAGGCTCGCCCCCACCAAGCGCTTCTTCGCGAGGCCACTCGCGACCGGAACGGTTCGCGCCGGGCTGCCCGATCCCGTCGACGACGATGCGCAAGCCGACACCGTCACGCTCGACGACTACCTGATCGAGCGTCCTTCGCAGACGGTGCTGGTCCGCGTCAAGGGCGATTCGATGATCGATGCGGGCATATTCGACGGCGACCTGGTGGTCGTCGAGAAGCGCGCGGCCGCCCAGAAGGGCGACATCGTCGTCGCGATCGTCGACAACCAGTTCACGCTGAAGCGCCTCGACCTCGAGTCCGGCAGTTTCGTCCTCAGGCCCGAGAACCCGGCCTACCCGGTCATCCGGCCCGAAGCTGCGCTGGAAATCTTCGGCGTGATGGTCGGGCTGGTCCGCAAACTGTAGCGGCCCGGCGCCCGCCGATCGCTGCGTCGGCGCTTCCCGCAGCGGCAATCAGGCCGGCGCAACCTCCACCAGACAATCGTAGAACGTCGGTGCGCGGCCGAGGTCGGTCAGCGCCTGGCTGGTCAGCGCATTGGCGTTCTCGCCCCCCGGCGCGAGCTTGCGCCACCACACCGAGGGCGCGACGACCACGCCCTCGCGTGCGCGATCGGTGATGCGGGCCATTGCGAGCATGCTGCCGCGATCGTTGAATACCCGCACCGAGTCGCCGTCGCCGATGTCCCGTGCTGCTGCGTCGTCCGGGTGGATCTCGACCCGCGGTGCCGTCTCCTCGGCAAGCGACACCGCCAGGTTCGCGAACGACGAGTTCAGGAAATTGCGCGCGGGCGGGGAGATGAACGCCAGCGGATAGCGGCGAGCGAGGTCGGGATTGGAAGCCGCCGACTCGTAGGGGGGTACGTGGTCAGGAAGGGGATCCTCGCCCTCCGCCTGCATCCGCGCCGACCAGAACTCGCACTTGCCCGATCGCGTCGGAAATCCGCCCTGGGCGAATGGCGCATAGGGTGTGGGCAGGTCGAGCCTGCGCCAGCCGTCGGATTTCAGGGAGTCCCAGTCGATGCCCCGGACCCGGGGATCGCCGACGCGGAAGGCCTGGCGCGCAAGATCGTCGTCGCTTTCGCTGAAACAGGACTCGGTGAAGCCCATGCGCGCGGCGAGACGCCTGAACACTTCCGTATTGGGCAGCGCCTCCGCCAGCGGTGCGATCGCCGGGTTGTTGGCGAGCGCGTACAGGTGGCCGTAGGAGTTGTGGATGTCGGTCTGCTCGAGCTGCGTCGTCGCGGGGAGCAGGATGTCGGCGTAGTCTGCGGTATCGGTCCTGAAGATCTCGTGGACGACGCAGAACAGGTCCTCGCGCGAGAATCCCTCGACCACGCGGGACGATTCCGGCGCGACAGCGACCGGGTTGGAGTTGTAGACGTAGATCGCGCGCACCGGGGGATCGGCGAGCCGGGTGAGGGCGTCGCCGATGGTCGACATGTTGATCGTCCGCGGCGACCCGTGGATCAGGTCGGGGCGCTCCAGCGCCGCGGTGTCGACCGGAAAGGTGCCAGACGACGACAGCAGCGCACCGCCGGCCGGATCGCGCCATGCGCCGACCAGCGCAGGCAGGCAGGCGATCGCACGCACCGCGTTGCCGCCGCCGTGCGCGCGCTGCATCCCGTAATTCAGGCGGATCGCGGCCGGACGGATCGTCCCGTATTCGCGCGCAAGGCGGACCACTTGCTCGGGCGCGATGCCGCAGGTGCGCGCCGTGCGCTCGGGCGTCCACGCGGCGGCACGCGTGGCGAGTGCGTCGAAGCCGATCGTATGGCGGTCGATGTAGTCGCGATCGAGCAGCCCGTCGGCGATCAGCACCTGCATGATGCCGAAGGCCAGCGCGCCATCCGTGCCCGGCAGCAGCGCCACGTGCTCGTGGCACTTGTCTGCAGTCGCGCTGCGATACGGATCGATCGCGATAAGCCTGGCCCCGCGACGCTTGGCTTCCTGCGCCCGGGTCCAGAAATGCAGGTTGGACGTCACCGGGTTGCTGCCCCAGATCAGGATCAGGCCGCTGTTCGCATACTCCTCGACGTCCATGCCCATCGACGCGCCGATGACGGCGCCCCAGCCCGCCTTGCCGGCGGACGCGCAGATGGTGCGGTCGAGCAGCGACGCACCCAGCCGATGGAAAAAGCGCCGATCCATCGACTGGCCCTGAAGCAGCCCCATCGTTCCCGCGTAGCTGTAGGGCAGGATCGCCTGCGGGCCATCCGCCGACTCCGCGATCTGCCGGAAGCGGATCGCGATCTCGCCCAGCGCCTCGTCCCAGGAGATGCGTGCAAAGCGCCCGTCGCCCTTGCGCCCGATCCTGCGCATCGGATGGCGCAGGCGCTCGGGGGAGTAGGTCCGATCCAGGTAGCGCGCAACCTTGGTGCACAGCGTGCCGGCGGTCGTCGGATGATCGGGCGCCCCGCGGACCTCGACCGCGCGCCCGTTCTCGACGGTGACCAGCATCGCGCAGGTGTCGGGACAATCGTGCGGGCACGCTGCGCGCACGACGCGCCTATCGTCGCGAATCGGAACATCGCGGGTACCGGCAGGGGGGTCGAGCGGCATGGCCCTTCGATTCTACGGGAGGCAGGCGGCAAAAGCGCTATGCTCACCGCCTTCCCGCTGCAGGCGATGAAACCACGGATCCCCACCGTTGCGCTGCCCGGCGGCATCGAGGTCCCGGCACTGGGCCTCGGCACCTGGCACATGGGCGAATCGGTCCGCCGGCGAGCGCGCGAGGCCGCGGCCCTCGTCGCGGGCATCGCGCTCGGCATGACGTTGGTCGACACGGCGGAGATGTACGGCGACGGCGGGGCGGAGGAGGCGGTCGGCGACGCGATCGCCGGCCGACGCGACGAGGTCTTCGTCGTCAGCAAGGTCTATCCGCACAACGCCGGCGCGAGGAGTGCGATCGCGGCCTGCGAGCGCAGCCTGCGCCGGCTGCGCACGCGACCGGCTGGACCTGTACCTGCTGCACTGGCGGGGCCGCATTCCGCTTGCCGAGACCATTGGCGCCTTCGAACGCCTGCGGCAGGACGGCAAGATCCGTCGCTGGGGCGTGTCCAACTTCGACGTCGACGACATGCACGAGCTGCTGGCGCTCCCGGAAGGGCGGCATTGCGCTGCCAACCAGGTCCTGTGGCACCTCGGGGAACGCGGCGCCGAGTGGGCGCTCGAGCCGCTGTGCCGCAGCCACGGGATTCCATTGATTGCCTATTGCCCGCTGGGCGAAGGCGCGCTGCTGCAGGATCGCCGCCTGCTGGCGATCGCCAGCGGAATCGATGCAACCCCGGCACAGCTCGCGCTTGCATGGCTGGTCGGACGCGGAGCGATCGCGATCCCGAAATCGGGCAATCTCGAGCATCTTCGCGAGAACCGTGCCGCAGCGTCGCTGCAGCTGTCCCCGTCGACTCTCGCTGCCATCGACGCAGCCTTTCCGCCGCCGGCCCGCGCGACGTCGTTGTCGGTGATCTGACCCGTTGCGCTCGCCGGGCCCGGGCCAGCGAGGCCGGTTTCGTACACCACCAAGTGTGCTCGGCACGTTGCGCCGATGACTGCGCATGCCTTGCGTCAATGACTTACGCCCGCCCGATGTACGGGCCCCGCAGATGGCACGGTTGCTGCTCGATTGTTGGCGACGGGCGGCGGTGCCGCCGAATCGGACAGGAGAAGAAGGTGAACTACACGCATTACGATTACCTCGAGCTCGCGCCTTGCGCGACGTCCCAACGGATCGAAGCAGCGTACGCCGCGTTGCTCGAGCGGTTCCAGTACGGCATGACCGACGCCGGACAGGACCTTTCGGGTCTCGTGCGCATGATCCACGCGGCCTACTCGGTGCTGTCGGATCCCGAGCAGCGGCGCGCCTATGACGCACGGCTGTCGAACGAGGCCGCCGCCGCCGACGCAGAGCTCCAGTCGCAGCTCGACGCGAAGTCGCTGGAAGGCTTCACCCGCGTCCAGCAGGTTCCGGAGTCGCTGGCAGCGACCCTTTCGGAACTCGCGGCGTAACGAGGTCCATCCGTTATCGGTTTGCGGTCGCCGGGAATATTTTCCTAACTGCAAACAGCGATGCGGTCGGCGGCCGTTTCTTTATCGCTACACCCGGCATGCGGGCAACGTCTGCCACGACAGGCGACCTGCCGCAGCGCTGCGGACACGAATCCAGGGACAACGGACCCGACCGCCGTTGTCGATTGAACGTCACTTTCGATCATCGACGAGCGCGGCAATTACCGCCTCGTGAGCCGTCCAAGAGGGAGATTGCCGTGCGCAAGTGTGTGGCCTGCCAGTACTACGATCGCAACCAGTCGCAGTCGGACAGCGGCAGCACCCAGCGCTGGGGACAATGCCGGCGCTCGGTGCCGGCGCTGAGCCCGGCATCGGTCAAGGGATACATGATCGAGGGGATCTGGCCGCACGTGCGCGACGACGACTGGTGCGGCGAATGGATTGCCGCGGAGCGCAACGACCCCCAGGTCAAGCAGGCGATGGAATCGCTGCTGCAGGGCAGCGGCCCCGCCGTGCGCGCGACGCTGATGACCCCGTCGCCCGCGAGCAAGGCCTCGTCGCCGTTCGCGGCGGCTCCCTCCAGCGCGTCGTCGCCGCTGCCGCCCGCCGCACTGGCCGCGGTGGCGGCGGAGCCCGCCAATCCGGCCGACGGGCGGCCCTAGCATCGCCGTCTTCCCGGCCGCCACGGGTCGGTCGCAGTTCCCATTGCCGCATGAGCGCGGGTGTCGGCGTTGGATTGCGCTAGAATGGATGGTTTTCCAACGTAGATAGCCGCAGCGCGGAACTGGCGTTTCGCCGCGGTGGGCGAAGCGTGCGTGTACAGCGTGACCTGACGAGCGCGCCCGGCGTGCCGGCGGCGCTGACCATTGGCAACTTCGACGGTGTGCACCGCGGGCATCAGGCGATGCTCGCGCGCCTGATCGAGGCGGCCGAGGACCTGCAGCTCCGGCCGGCGGTGCTGACCTTCGACCCGCATCCGCGCGAATACTTCGCCCGCGCCGATGCGCCGGCCCGCCTGTCGACCCTGCGCTCCAAGCTCGACCTTTTCCGCGCCTTCGGCGTCGCGATCGCGTACGTCGCCCGCTTCGATGCGCGGCTGGCGGCGCTCTCGGCCGAGGAATTCATCGACGACGTGCTGGTCCGGGGCTTGAACGCCCGATGGGTACTGGTTGGCGACGACTTCCGCTTCGGTCGAGGCCGCGCCGGCGACCTTGCGCTGCTCCGCGCGCGGACACGTCCTTTCAGCGTCGAAGGCATGCGCACGATCGACGTGGGCGAAGTCCGCGCCTCGAGCACCGCAGTGCGCAATGCCCTCGCTGCCGGGGACCTCGTGCGCACCGCCGACCTCCTCGGTCGCTCGTACGCGATCAGCGGGCATGTCGCCCACGGCGACAAGCTCGGGCGCAATCTCGGTTTCCCGACGGCGAATCTCCCGCTGCGCCACCGCCCGCCGCTTTCCGGCATCTTCGCGGTGCGCGTCCACGGCCTGCCGGGCGGGCCGCATCACGGCGTGGCGAGCGTGGGCGTGCGACCCACGGTCAAGTCCGACAACAAGCCCCTGCTCGAGGTGTTCCTGCTCGATTTCGACCAGGCGATCTATGGGCGCCGCATCACCGTCGAGTTCCTGAGCAAGCTGCGCGACGAGGAACGCTACGCCGATCTCGACACGCTCGCGCGCAAGATCGGCGACGATGTCAACAATGCGCGCGAATATTTCGCCGCCCACGCCTGACGATGCGACGCCCCCAGCGCGGCCGCGCCGTCCCGACGAGAACCCCGATTGCCCATGCCTGACGACAACCGACCCGATTACAAGCCGACGCTCAATCTTCCCGATACGCCGTTCCCGATGCGGGGCGATCTTGCGCGCCGCGAGCCGGTGTGGGTGGAGGACTGGCAGCGGAACCGCATCTACGAGGCGATACGCAAGGCGTCACAGGGTCGTCCGCGCTTCGTCCTGCACGACGGGCCGCCCTATGCCAACGGCGACATCCACATCGGCCACGCGGTCAACAAGATCCTGAAGGACGTCATCGTCAAGTCGCGCAGCCTCGCCGGCTTCGACGCGCCCTACGTGCCCGGATGGGACTGCCACGGCATGCCGATCGAGGTGCAGATCGAGCGCACCCACGGCAGGCACCTGTCGACGGCCGACACGCAGCGGCTGTGCCGCGCGTACGCGAAGGAGCAGATCGAGCGCCAGAAGAAGGATTTCCGGCGCCTCGGCGTGCTGGGCGACTGGGACCGTCCGTACACGACGATGGACTATCGCAACGAGGCCGACGAGATCCGCGCCCTGGGTCGCCTGCTGGAGACGGGCTACCTCTATCGCGGCCTCAAGCCCGTCAACTGGTGCTTCGACTGCGAGAGCGCACTGGCCGAGGCCGAGGTCGAGTACGAGGACCGCGTCGACATCGCGATCGACGTCGCCTTCCCCCTGCGGGATCCGGCCGAGCGCGCGAAGCTCGCGGGGGCCTTCGGACTCGCGAGTGCGCCCGAAGGCGCCATCTGCGCGGTGATCTGGACGACCACGCCCTGGACGATCCCGTCGAACCAGGCGCTGAACGCCCACCCGGAGTTCGTCTACGCGCTGGTGGCCACCGAGCGCGGCCATCTGATCCTCGCGCAGGACCTGGTCACCGCCTGCCTCGCGCGCTACAGGCTCGAGGGCCGGGTCATCGCGACGGCCAAGGGCGCGGCGCTCGAGAACATCGCGTTCCGCCATCCGTTCTACGATCGGGCAGCACCCGTCCATCTCGGCGAATACGTCACGCTCGAGCAGGGCACCGGCATCGTCCACAGCGCGCCGGCCTACGGCGTCGAGGACTTCATCTCCTGCCGCCGCTACGGCATGCACGACGACGCCATCCTCAACCCGGTGCAGGGCGACGGCAAGTTCGCCGCCGACCTTCCGTTCTTCGGCGGATTGGGGATCTGGGAAGCCAACCCGCGCATCGTCGAGAAATTGAAGGAGGCGGGCGCGCTGCTGCATTCGGAGAAGTTCACGCACAGCTACATGCACTGCTGGCGTCACAAGACGCCGATCATCTATCGCGCAACGACGCAATGGTTCGCCGGCATGGACGAGGTTCCGGGCTATCGCGGCGCGAAGCCGGCCGAAACGCTGCGCACGACCGCGCTGCGCGGCATCGAGGCGACGAGGTTCTTTCCGGCCTGGGGCAAGGCGCGGCTTTTCGCGATGATCGCCAACCGTCCCGACTGGACGCTGTCGCGCCAGCGCCAGTGGGGCACGCCGCTGCCGTTCTTCGTCGACCGGGCGACCGACGACCTGCATCCGGACACGCCCGCGCTGCTCGGAGCTCGCCGCGGGCAAGGTGGAGGTCGGGGGCATCGAGGCGTGGTTCGAGGCGAGCGCCGAGGATTTCGGCGTCGACGGCAAGCGCTATCGCAAGCTGACCGACACCCTCGACGTGTGGTTCGACTCGGGAACGACGCACCAGACCGTGATGGGCGGTCCGCAGGGGCGCGAGAAACATCTGGGCTCGCGGCCGGAGGACACCGGCTTTCCGGCCGACCTCTACCTCGAGGGCTCCGACCAGCACCGCGGCTGGTTCCACTCGTCGCTGCTGACCTCCTGCATGCTGAATGGCGTGCCGCCCTACAAGGCGCTGCTGACGCACGGCTTCGCCGTCGACGGCGAAGGCCGGAAGATGTCCAAGTCCAAGGGCAACGTCGTCGCGCCGCAGAAGGTGGCGGGAACGCTGGGCGCCGAGATCCTGCGGCTGTGGGTGGGCGGCGACCGACTACTCGGGCGAGCTGTCGATCTCGGACGAGATCCTGAAGCGCGTCGTCGAAGGCTACCGGCGCATCCGCAACACGCTGCGCTTCCTGATGGCGAACACCGCGGATTTCGACGCGTCGCGCGACGCCGTTGCCGTCGACGCGATGTTCGAGGTCGACCGCTACGCGCTGGCGCGAGCGCGCGAAGTCGCGGACGGCGATCGCGGGCGACTACGAGCGCTACGAGTTCCACCTGGTCGTGCAGCGCCTGCAGACCTACTGCTCGGAAGACCTGGGCGGGTTCTATCTCGACGTGCTGAAGGACCGCCTCTACACGACCGCGGCGACCGGCTCGGCGCGCCGCTCGGCGCAGACCGCGCTCGCGTCAGATCCGCGATGCACTGCTGCTGCTGATGGCGCCGATCCTGTCGTTCACCGCGGAAGAGGCGTGGAAGATCGTGCACGCGGAGGATCCCACGATCTTCGTCCGCACCTGGAACGATGCGCTGCCCGCCGTGCCGGGCGCCGACGCGCTGGTCGCCAAGTGGACGCGCATCCTCGCGGTGCGCGCGACCGTGCAGCAGGAGCTGGAAGCGGTTGCGCCAGGCGGGCGCGATCGGCTCGTCGCTGCAGGCGGAAGTCGACATCGTCGCCGGCTTCGACGATTACGTCGCGCTCGCGATCGCTGGAGGACGACCTGCGCTTCGTGCTGATCACCTCGCGCCGCCAGCGTGCGTCGCGGCGATGCGCTGTCGATCACGGTGGCGTCCAGCGGGCACCCGAAATGCGATCGCTGCTGGCACTGGCGCCCCGACGTGGGCAGCGACTGCGCGCACCCCGGCCTGTGCGGGCGCTGCGTATCCAACCTGTACGGCGCGGGCGAAGCGCGCC
Organism: uncultured beta proteobacterium; assembly: GCA_963734515.1. GTDB lineage: Bacteria > Pseudomonadota > Gammaproteobacteria > Burkholderiales > Casimicrobiaceae > VBCG01. The sequence continues at coordinate 519,365 of CAVTHP010000008.1, forward strand.
GCTACGCGTGAGCGGCAGGGTCCCGTCGGCCTGCGCTTCGCGCCCGCAACCGGGGCCGCGGCGATGACCGACGCGGGCGTCGCCGCGGGATCCCGCGGACTCGCGTGGCTGTGGCTGTCGGCCGCGGTGATCGCGCTCGACCAGGCGAGCAAGCACCTGATCCTCGCCGCGTTCCATCCGGGCCAGGAACTGGTGCTCGCGCCGTTCATGAGCCTCGTGCTGGCATTCAACTCCGGCGCCGCGTTCAGCTTTCTCGCCGGCGCGGCCGGCTGGCAGCGCTGGCTGTTCGTGGCGATCGCGATCGGCGCCTCGCGTGCTCATCGTCTGGCTGCTGCGCGCGCGGCGGCGAGCGCGCTGTTCTGCGCGGGCCTCGCGCTGATCGTCGGCGGCGCGCTCGGCAACCTCTGGGATCGCCTCACGCTCGGGCATCGTCGTCGATTTCCTGCTGTTCCACTACCGGCACTGGTACTAGCCCGCGTTCAACGTCGCCGACAGCGCGATCAGCGTCGGGGCGGTCGCTGCTGATCGTCGACAGCTTCGAGAGGCGGACGCTGGCCGCGGCGCGCAGACGCCGCAGGAGATCGCTGACATGGACGTCCTGCTCGCCAATCCGCGCGGCTTCTGCGCCGGCGTCGATCGCGCGATCGCCATCGTCGAGCGCGCGCTCGAGCAGTACGGCGCGCCGATCTACGTGCGCCACGAAGTCGTGCACAACCGCTACGTCGTCGACGACCTCCGCGCGCAAGGGCGCGGTGTTCGTCGAGGAGCTCGACGAGGTTCCCGACGGCGCGACCGTGATCTTCAGCGCCCACGGCGTTTCGCAGGCCGTGCGCGACCGAGGCCGACGGCGCGCGGCCTGAAGGTGTTCGACGCCACCTGCCCGCTGGTGACCAAGGTGCACGTCGAGGTCGCCAAGATGCACGAGCAGGGCCGCGAGATCGTCATGATCGGCCACGCGGGCCATCCCGAGGTCGAAGGCACGATGGGGCAGTGCGACGGCGGGCGTCTACCTGGTCGAGACGCCCGACGGACGTCGCGCAGCTGCGGTGCGCGATCCGGCGCAGCTTGCCTACGTCACGCAGACGACGCTGTCGGTCGACGACACCGCGACGGTGGTCGCGGCGTTGAGCAGCGTTTTCCCGCCATCCTGGGGCCGAAGCAGCGACGACATCTGCTACGCGACGCAGAACCGGCAGGACGCGGTCAAGATTCAGTCGCCGCAATGCGACCTGGTGCTCGTCGTCGGCTCGCCCAACAGCTCCAACTCCAACCGCCTGCGCGAGGTCGCCGCAGCACGCGGCATCCCGGCGTATCTGGTCGACAGCGCCGATGAATTGCAGGCGGCGTGGGTCGCCGACAGGCACCGTGTCGGCGTCACCGCCGGCGCGTCGGCGCCGGAACTCCTGGTACAGCAGGTCGTCCAGCGCCTCGCGGCAATGGGCGCGACCTCGGTATCGGAGCTTCCCGGAGCGGTCGAACACGTCGTGTTCCCGATGCCGCGGGGACTTCACGCCGGCACGTCCGGCAAGACGCCGGAAACAGGCCCCGCCGGCTAGAGGCGCGTTGTCACCCGCGGATACGAAGTGCAGGCGCGGCTGTTACGCGCCGGCGCCGCCTGCGCGCGCACGGCGTTCGGCAGCGAACCAGCGAAGCAAGGCGATGAACGCGGTCACCGCGATCACGCAGGCAGTCGCGGCGACGGTCGCATGCCTGCCGCGTTCGGCGAATGCGCGTACCAGTCCTTCGGCGGCATAGAAAGGCAGCAGCAACGAGAGCCACTGGCGCGGCCTGCGCGCGCCGCGTGCCAGGCCGGGCAGCAGCACGGCCAGCGGGAGTGCCTTCAGCGCGAGCCACGATCCGTGCGGCGTCAACGGCGCGAGTGCGAGCTCCCACAGCAATTCCAGGAGCGTCAGCGCAACAGTCGCGGCGACGGCCACACGCGCGCTGGCGGCAATCGACGGCGCAGGCATCATGCGCGGTCAGCTGACCGGCACGAACTCGTAGAGATCGAATCCGGGACCCTGCTCGACCAGCTTGGTCAACACTGCGAATCCGGTCGCGTTGCCCCGTCGCAGGCTCACGGCCTGCTCGAGCGCGAACGCGCCGGCGGGCGCGGCCAGTTGCGGCGGTGCGCCGTGGGCGTCGGGATCGTCGTCCTCGGGCAGGACGAGGACCGGAAGGAGCTCGCCGTCGGTCGCATCTTCCGGGGCCGCCGCGGCCGCCTCGGGCGAATCCGACAGCAGCTCGCAGCCGAACTCGAGCATGCCGTTGTTCAGCGTGTTGCGGAACCATCGAACCATCGCCACTTGCACCCCGCCGCGCCCTTCGATGCGCAGCGCGATCAGGTCGCCGACCCGCAGCGTGGCGGGCATCGCATCGACCTGGCGCAGCGCGTAGCCGCCTGCCGTGTGGTTCACCACTCGGCATTGGGTCATCGGCGGGGCGGTGACGCCGACAACCGCGCCCGAGGAGGACCGGCCGGGCTGTGCTGCCATACGCCGGACAAGCCCGCGCACATGACCACGCGGGCCCGCGAGGGCAGGCGATTGAACTGGCGGGCGGGCGGAACCGCCCATTGACGCAGCAGGCGTTTCAGCAAGTCCCAGGTATTGCTCGCGCGCCTGGAGATCGTTGGCGAACTCGCGCAGCCCCGCGCCGCCCTCGATCTCGCGGATCTGCTCCTGCAGTTCGAAGGCGAGGTCGAAAGCCAGAAGGAACAGCTTCGAGCCGTCGGTCGCACCTCCCTTGTTGGCGGAGAACGGCGGGAAATCGTGGCCGACAGGAATGATCGCGACGGCCTTGGCCATCCGGTGCACCGGGGGCACCGGCGTCAGCTTCGCGAGGTGGGCATGCTCCTGCAGGTACTGCAGCACCGTCGCGAGCTGGCTCGGAAGGAAGCCGTAGGGGTTGGCGAGAGCCGAGCAGAGCGCCTGCAGGTAGAGCCGCTCGAGCGTGAGTCGGGCTGATGAAGGGTCACCGGATGGCGGTGGATTCGGCGCTCGCGCGTGAACATGTAGATGTCGTGGGCGTCGAACCACGTGTGCGAAGGCACCGGGGCGTAGGACAGGTAGCTGTTGGTCAGCACGCGCAGCGTCGCCTGGAACGTCCGCCGGATCAGCGCGACGATGCGGCGCGGCCCACCCCACGCGAAGCGCCTGCCAGCTTCGTGCGCGAGCAGGCGCTTGTAGGCGATCGAGAGCTCGCTGGCGAGCGTCAGCGCGGCTTTTGCCGCGTCCAGGCTCTCCCCGGCCAGCGGGTGCGAGGCGACGATGAACTGCTGCTCGAGGCGGGGCCACAGCAATGCCGCGGCTTTCCAGTACTGCTCGGAAACGTCGAGTCGCCGCGAATGGCCGAGGGGGATGCGGTTGGTGACCGCCAGCGCCTCGCCGATGATGCGCGCCGCCATCGCGGGCTCGCGGTTGACGACGTCGGCCAGCCACGATGCGACCCGCGACGGCCGGGTCTCGGGCGCCTTTGGCGAGTGCTCGGTGAGCGGCGGCAGGCGCAATGCGAGAGGCATCGTCAGGGCGCGGGGGGCGGAGGCGGGCCTGGTCGACGATGGGCGCGCCGATTATACGTCGCGAATGAAGCTGACGACGACGCCGACCTGCTCCGGATCGAGCAGCGCCGGCGCATGCCCGACGCCCGCGAACTCGACCACCTGCGGGCACGGACCCCGCCGGGGCATCTCGCCCGCGGTCGCGGCCGACAGCAGGTCCGATTCGGCGCCGCGCAGCACCCGCGTCGGGCAGCGGATCGCGTCCCACAGCGGCCACAGCGCCGGAGGCGCAGGCTGCGCGCGAAAAGGCACCGCGATGCGCGGATCGTAGCCCAGGCCCCAGCGTCCATCCGGACGCTGTCGCGCGTTGCTGCGTGCGACGTGCTCCCATTGGGCGTCCGTCAGCGGGCCGAACGCCGCCGAGATGTTCCGCACGTAAGCCTCGAGCTCGACGAACGTCCCGAAGTTGGGGTCGGAACCGAAATACTGGCCGATCCTTGCGAGCGCCGCGGGTTCGACGACCGGCCCGACGTCGTTGACGACGAGCCGCGCTACGGGCGGATCGGGCTGTGCGGCAGCGACGATGCCGAGCAGCCCGCCCATCGACGTGCCCACCCACGCGACCTGCTCGGCGCCGCTGGCGGCGATCAGCGCCGTCAGGGCGCCCAGTAGGTCGGGAACACGTAGTCCATCGGCTCGGCGAGCCAGTCGCTCGCGCCGCGACCCGGCATGTCGACGGCGACCACGCGGTGCGTCGGGGCCAGCGCCGCGGCGAGCCCGTCGAAATCGCGGCCATTGGGTCCGACGCCATGCACGCAGACCACGCCGCCGGATTCACGCCCGCCCCCCATTCGTCATAGACGATGCGGTGGAAGCCGTGCGCGGAAAGACCGCGGAAGTGCCGCGTGTCCGGGGGGATGATCTGGGTGAGCATGGCGAATCCGCCTCAATCGTCGGCGGTCAGCGTCCGCTCGAGGATCAGCAGCATCGAGGCGGGTCGCACCCCAGATGTAGCGCTGCAGCCAGGGGATCGCCCAGTAGTCGCGGCGGATCTCGCCGATCGTGCGGTGATGCCGCTGGTGATGCGCGCGGTCGAGCAGGAACTCGAGAGGCACCTCGAACGCGTCGGCGACCTCGACCGGATCGGGCGCGAGATCGAACGGTGGCTCGACCCAGCCCACGACCGGCCGCACGCTGTAGCCGCTCACGGTCACGTAGGTCGAGAGCTCGCCCAGGATGTCGACCTTCGACGGCGGCAACCCGATCTCCTCGGCCGTCTCGCGCAACGCCGTCGCGGCGAATCCGGTGTCGCCCGGGTCGACGCGACCGCCGGGAAAGCTGATCTGGCCGGGATGATCGGGAAGATCGGCGCTGCGCTGGGTCAGCAGCACCTGCAGGCCCTGCGGCCGGTTGACCAGCGGGACGAGCACTGCGGCGGGTACCGGCTCGCCTTCGCGGCCGGGGAGCCTGAAGCCGTCGCTCATTCCCTGCGCGGAACGGGGAGCGGGTCGCGCGAGCCGCTGCGCAAGCCAGTCCCGCTGCAATGGGGGTGAAAGATCGAAGAGGGAGAGCCGGGGAGTCGCTGCCATCGAGGTCCGGTCACCGAAGCGACGGCGACCCTGCCCGATGGATCCCGCGCGGGGCGATGCTCAGAACAGCAGCAGGTAGCCGACGAGCGTGGCGAACAGCAGGAACGGCAGCGAGTACGCGTGGAAAGGCAACCAGGCGCGGCGATCCCCGGACAGCCGCAATGCGATCAGGTTGGCGAGCGATCCGACCATCGAGTCGAAACCCCCGACGCCGACGGCCCAGGCGATGACACGCCAGTCCTGTGAATGCTCGGCGGCGCGATCGCCGCGGGCACGTTGCTGACGAGCTGCGAGGCAGCGATGCCGGCGAAGGTACAGGTGCACGGGGGCACCGAGGCCGAGGCTTGCGACCCAGGCTTGCACCTGCCCGACGTTCGCGAGGGTGCGCAGGTCGACGAACATCAGCACGAATACCAGCAACAGGCCCCAGTCGATTTCGCGCAGCAACTGTCGCCGCAGGGCGGCGAAGATCGCGACCACGCCGGCCAGCGCCCAACCGACGTGGTGCTGGTCGGTCAGCACCAGAAACGGCGCGTACAGCAGCAGCGACACGGTGACCAGCGGCAGGTCGAGTGGCGCGATCCGGGCATCGTCGCGCACGCGGATCCGATGCGCGGGAAAGGCCCATGCCGTCAACGCGACCAGTGCGGCATCAGGACCGCCACCAGCGGCAGCATCGCGGCGACGAAGCCGCCGAACGAAACCCCCCATTGCTGCCACAGGAAGATGTTCTGCGGATTGCCGATCGGCGTCAGCGTCGACCCGACGTTGACCGCGAGCGCCTCAACACCACCAGCCGCGTCGAGGGCAGGTGGGCGATGCGCGCGAGCCCAAGCGTCAGAGGAACGACGACGAACAGCGCGACGTCGTTGGTCAGCACCATCGATAGCAGTGCCGCGGCGACGACGAGGCCCAGCGCAGCGGCCCGCTCGGAGGTCACGCGCTCGATCAGCCAGTGGCCGGGCCGTTGCAGCGCACCGCTCGCCTCCACGCCCTTGGTCAGCAGCAGCAGGCCGGTCAGTGCCGCGATGGTCGGCCAGTCGACCCGCGACGGGTAGGTCGCGACCCCACCGGGGGCGACCAGCGTGAGGATGACGAGCGCTGCGACGAGACCGAGGAAGAAACGGTCGCGGCGCAGCGCGCGCAGCGACGGGGAGATCCAGGAATCGGATTCGCGCAGCGCTGGCTCGCGTTCCTTCTTCATGCGCGGTGAGCGCTGGCGGCGAGGTGGGGTGGGAATGCGACGATCATCGCACAGCCACCGGGTCTCGCGTCCGGCGCGCGGCTTCATCCCCGTCAAGGCGGATTGCGAGCAGGACGGTAACGTCGTCGCATGCTTCCCCGCAATCGCTGGTTCATCGCCGCTGCGCTTGCCTACGCGTTGCTCGGCGGGTTGCTCGGGCTCGCGTGGCTCGCGTTCCCGGGCGAGCTCCCGGCGCTTGCGCTGCGCGCCCACGCTCACCTGATGCTGGTCGGGTTCGTCGCGATGATGATCTTCGGCGTCGGCCTGCACGTGTTGCCGCGGTTCACGGGAAGAACGCTATTCTCGGAGCGACTCGCCGACGCGCAGTTCGCCCTCGCCAATCTCGGCCTGCTCGCGATGGTCGCGGGCTGGCTCGCCGGCGCGCGGATTCGCATTACGTCGGCCTGAGCCTCGAGGCGACGAGCGCGTGGACCATCGCATCGTCGGTGATCTATCTCGCACTCGCCGGAGCGGCCCTGGTGCTCGGCAGCGGCATCGCGGGCGATGCGCCGTGGCGCGCCGCGGCGGTGCATGCGTACGGAATGGGATTCGTCGCCTTCGTCGTGCTCGGCCTGGGCGAGCACCTGCTGCCGCGCTTCACCGGCGCGCCGATACGCGGCGCGGGCGTGGCCTGGATCCAGTTCGGGCTGGTGCATGCCGCCACGCTGCTGATGGTCGCGGGGTTCCTCGCCGACTTGCGTGGAC